>NZ_JBYSYO010000001.1:0-1438979 GCF_058783455.1 Herbiconiux sp. FW305-C-125
TCCTTGTCGATCATGGTCATCAGTGTCGTCCTTCCGTAAGAAGCCGACACCCCTTACACAAACGATCTGACACCCTCGCCGTCGTGGGTGCCGACCACGACGACCTGGGCTCCGGATGCCCGTGCCGCCTGGAGGCCGGCATCGGCGTCTTCGAAGATCACGACGCGGGCGGGGTCGTGCCCGAGGCGCCGGGCGGCGGCACGGTAGCCCTCGGGGTCGGGTTTGCCGGCCGAGACGTCTTCGGCGGTGATGGTGACCTCGGGCAGCGGGATGCCCGCCTCCCTCATACGAAGGCGCGCCAACTCGAGGGGTGCGGAGGTGACGAGCGCCACATCGGCCGGGTCGAACGCCGCCACGAACGCGGCCGCCCCCGGAATCTCGAGCACCGCCCCCTCCACCCCGATCTCGTGCGCCTGCACAGCCGCCCGAGCCTCGGCAAGATCGGCCGCACCGACCTCCGCGCGCGCTCCCGCGCCGAGAAAATACTCGAGCGTGTCGTCGGCACGCCGCCCGTGCGCATAAGCGATGAGCTCAGCGAGATCGATGTCGTGCCTCTCAGCGAACGCCGCCCACACCTTCTCCACGAGCGCAGTCGAGTCGACCAACGTCCCGTCCATATCGAAAATGACGGCATCAGCCACAATCACACGCCCAGAACCCATCCCCCCATCCTGCCCGACCCACCCCTCCCCCAAAAACCAGCACCGCACCCCCACCACCCAACACCCAGGGCACGAGACCGCAGGCCGCGGGCCGCGCCCGACGACCCAAGGTGAGCGCTCGGCCGCGAAGCGACCGAACGCTCACATGGCGCCTCGCGCCGCAGAAGCGGCGGCGCGAGCAATAAGGGCCCGCCCAGCCGAAGGCCGGGCGAGCCCGAAGGGGGGGTCGCGTAGTACCCAGTACCTACTACTGCGTATCCGCGTCCACCCAGTCCAGCGTCTTCGTGACCGCCTTCTTCCAGTTGCGCAGCTGGCGGTCGCGCTCGGCTTCGTCCATCTGGGGCTCCCAGCGCGAGTCCTCCTGCCAGTTGGCGCGCAGCTCGTCGAGGTTGGCCCAGAAGCCGACCGCGAGGCCGGCGGCGTAGGCGGCGCCGAGCGCGGTGGTCTCGGCGACGACCGGGCGAACGACCGGCACGCCGAGGATGTCGGCCTGGAACTGCATGAGCAGGTTGTTGGCGATCATGCCGCCGTCGACCTTGAGCTCGGTGAGGTCGACGCCCGAGTCGGCGTTGACCGCATCCAGCACCTCGCGGGTCTGGAAGGCGGTGGCCTCGAGGGCGGCGCGGGCGATGTGGCCCTTGTTCACGTAGCGGGTGAGGCCCACGAGCGCACCACGGGCATCCGGCCGCCAGTAGGGGGCGAAGAGACCCGAGAACGCGGGCACGAAGTAGGCGCCGCCGTTGTCCTCGACCGTCTTGGCCAGCTCTTCGACCTCGGGGGCCGAGGAGATGATGCCGAGGTTGTCGCGCAGCCACTGGATGAGCGAGCCGGTGACCGCGATCGAACCCTCGAGCGCGTAGTGCGCCGGCTGGTCGCCGAGCTTGTAGCCCAGCGTGGTGAGCAGCCCGTTCTTCGAGTGCACGATCTCGGTGTCGGTGTTGAAGATGAGGAAGTTGCCGGTGCCGTAGGTGTTCTTCGACTCGCCGGCGTCGAACGCCGCCTGACCGAAGGTGGCCGCCTGCTGGTCGCCGAGGATGCCGGCGACCGGCACCTCGCGGAGCAGGTTCGACGACTCGACGGTGCCGTAGACCTCGGAGGAGGACTTGATCTCCGGCAGCATCGACTTCGGCACACCGAAGGTCTCGAGGATGTCGTCGCGCCACTGGAGCGTCTCGAGGTCCATGAAGAGGGTGCGGGAGGCGTTGGTGACGTCGGTGGCGTGCACGCCGCCATCCGTGCCGCCGGTGAGGTTCCAGAGCACCCAGCTGTCGGTGGTGCCGAACAGCAGGTCGCCCGCCTCGGCGGCCTCACGGGCGCCGTCGACGTTCTCGAGGATCCAGACGATCTTCGTGCCCGAGAAGTAGGTGGCGAGCGGCAGGCCCACGATCTGCTTGAAGCGCTCGACCCCGCCGTCGGCCGCGAGCCGGTCGACGATGTCCTGCGTGCGGGTGTCCTGCCAGACGATGGCGTTGTAGACGGGCTGCCCGGTGTTCTTGTTCCACACCACCGCGGTCTCGCGCTGGTTGGTGATGCCGACGGCGGCGATGTCGTGCCGGGTGAGGTCGGCCTTGGAGAGCGCCTGACCGATCACCTCGCGCACGTTGTCCCAGATCTCGATCGGATTGTGCTCGACCCAACCCGCCTTCGGGAAGATCTGCTCGTGCTCCTTCTGACCGGTCGACACGATGGTGCCGGAGTGGTCGAAGATGATGGCGCGGGAACTGGTGGTGCCCTGATCGATGGCCAGGACGTATTTTTGTTCGGACACGTCTAACTCCTTTGTTATTGATTGGATTCTTGCGGAAACGAGAGCGCTTGTCAGCCTTGTTTTGCGATCAGGTCAGAATCGGCAGCAGCGGGATGGCGAGCCAGCCGGCGAGGAGGCCGCCGATGATCGGGCCGACGACCGGCACCCAGGAGTACGACCAGTCGGAGGTGCCCTTGCCCTTGATGGGAAGGAAGGCGTGCGCGAGGCGCGGGCCGAGGTCACGGGCCGGGTTGATCGCGTAGCCCGTGGGGCCACCGAGCGAGGCACCGATCGCGATCACGAGCAGCGCCACCGGCAGGGCGCCGAGCGCCGCGAGCCCACCGCCGTCACCGTTCCGGCCGAAGCCGATCACCACGAAGACGAGCACGAAGGTGCCGATGACCTCCGTCACCAGGTTCCAGCCGTAGCTGCGGAGCGCAGGACCGGTGGAGAACACGCCCAGCTTGTTGGCCGCATCCGGCTCGGCGTCGAAGTGCTGCTTGTACGCCAGCCACACGAACACCGCACCGATGATGGCGCCGATCAGCTGCGCACCGATGTACGCGATGACCGACAGGAAGTTGACGTCGACCTGCGTGTCAGGACCACCGAAGTTCTTGGCACCGTTCGCGACCAGCCCGAGCGTGACCGCCGGGTTCAGGTGAGCGCCCGACGCGTACGAGACGATGACGCCGGAGAAGACCGCAAGGCCCCAGCCGATGTTCACCATCAGGAATCCGCCGTTGAAGCCCTTCGTGCGCACCAGCGCGACGTTGGCGACCACACCGCAGCCGAGGAGCACGAGCAGTGCTGTTCCCACCAGCTCCGACACGAAGTCGATACCGAGATTGTCCACATTGACCTTCCTTCTGGGGCGGCGGATGCCACCCGACTCAGTTGACGGCAGCCGCCGCCGTGTTCGCCGCTTCCAGCACGATGCCGTGGAAGAAGCGGAGGTTCTCGACCGCCGACGCACGCTCGTCGGCCAGGCGCTCGGGCGACCAGCCGGCCGCCTCCGCCGCGATGGTGCTCAGTTCGTCGAACGCGGCCTGATCGAGGGCGCCGACGAACGCGATGATGCTGCGGCGCAGCACGAGGTCGCTGAGGTGCACGGCGTGCTCCTCGGTCATGAGGTACGCGATCTCGGCGGCGCTGTAGCCCGGGAGGGTGCTGAGCGGGGCATCCGTCGTGGCTTCGGTCGTCGCATCCTGGTGAGCCAGGATGAAGTCGATCACCGCGGCAGCATTGGTGCCGTAGCGCGTGAGCAGGATGCGGGCCCGCTCCTCACCGAGGTCGGCCCCGTGCGCCTTCACCCAGTTCGCCACCGCGGCCGGCGTCTGCGGGTAGCCGACGCCGCCGCCGATCGCGAGGTCGGTCGTGCTCACCGTACGCTGCCGGCCGAGAAGGGCCAGCGTGTCGTTGGCGAGGTGCTCGGAGAGGGCACGGAAGGTGGTCCACTTCCCACCCACCAGGCTCAGCTGCTTCACCGTCGCCGAGCCCGCGAACGCGCTCTGCTCGATGCGGTAGTCGCGCGACACGAAGCCGGGCGCGGTGTCGCCGTGACCGGGCAACGGGCGGATGCCCGAGTACCGGTAGACGATCTGCGGCCGGTTCACCTCGATGGTCGGGAACACGTGCTTCACGAGTCCGAAGAAGTAGTCGACCTCCTCCTCGGTGCAGACGCTCGGCTCGGCCGGGTCGGCCTCGAGGTCGGTGGTGCCCACGAGCACGCGCCCGTTGAGCGGGTAGATGAGCACGATGCGTCCGTCGTCGTTCTCGAAGAACACCTCACCACCGGCGCAGGCCGCGTAGAGCTCGGGGTTGTCGAGCACGATGTGCGAGCCCTTCGTGCCGCCCATGAAGGCGGTGCTCTCGCCGAGCGCCTTGTTGGTCAGGTCGGTCCACGGCCCGGTGGTGTTCACGACGACGTCGGCGGTGACCTCGAAGGTCTCGCCGCTCACCAGGTCGCGCAACACGACGGCGTCGCCGGATGCACCGACGGCCTCGACGTAGTTCGCCGTGCGGGCGTGCGGGCCGGTGGCCAGCGCATCCTGAACCAGGTCGAGGGCGAGACGCTCGGGGTTCTCGACCGCGGCGTCGTAGTAGGTGGCGGTGTACTTCACGTCGGGCCGGAGCGCCGGCAGCTTCGCCAGCGACTTCTTGCGGCCCACGAACTTGTGCCGCGGCACGTTGCCGCCGTCGCGCGAGAAGGAGTCGTAGCCGAGCAGTCCGACCTTGATGAGCAGCGCGCCGCGCTCCTTCGGCTTGCCCTGCTTGTGGGTGAGGAAGCGCAGCGGCGCCGACAGGATGCCCGAGAAGGTGGAGAAGATGGGGATGGTGGTGGGCAGCGGCTTCACGTAGTGCGGCGCGAGCCGCAGCAGGCGGTTGCGCTCCTGCACGCTCTCGCGCACGAGCCGGAACTCGCCGTTCTCGAGGTAGCGCACGCCGCCGTGGATCATGTGGCTCGATGCGCTCGACGCGCCCGATGCGTAGTCGCCGCGCTCGACCAGGACGACGTCGACGCCCTGCAGCGCCAGGTCGCGGAACGTGCCGATGCCGTTGATGCCGCCACCGATGATGAGGACCTGTGCCTTCGGGTGCGAACGGATCGACTCGACGTTCGCCCGGATGTCGGAGTGGGAAGTGCTCACTGTGTACTCGCCTTCGTGCAGTCGTGGACGCGTGGGACGATCCATGCGACGACATACAGTTCTACGACCCTTTTCACATATGATCAAGCTGGGTGCACATATGTGCAAGGTCCTCGGAAAGGATGCGACGAAGCATGGCGAACGACAGCCTCGGCAGCGACAAGGTGCGCGACGCGCTCCGTGCCGCCCACCTCTATTACATGCAGGATCTGACGATGGAGGCCATCGCCAGCGAGTTGCACACCTCGCGCTCCTCGGTGTCCCGCTTGCTGGGATTCGCGCGGGAGATCGGGCTCGTCGAGATCCAGGTCAAGTCACCGGTCGACCGCATCTCGTCGGTGCAACAGCGCATCCGCGACCGGTATTCGGTGACCGCGCACGTCGTGCCGGTACCCGATTCGACCAACGAGATCGACCGCCTCGAACGCGTCGCGATGAGCGCTGCACGGATTCTCGGCCCGTTCTTCGACTCGAACATGACGATGGGCATCGCCTGGGGTTCGACGCTCTCGGCGGTCTCGCGTCACCTGCAGGACAAGGTCACCCACAACTCCCAGATCGTGCAGCTGAACGGCGCCTCCAACGCGCAGACCACGGGCATCGGCTACGCCAGCGAGATCATGACCCGCTTCGGCCGGGCGTTCGGCGCCTACGTGCAGCAGTTCCCGGTGCCCGCGTTCTTCGACGACCCGCGCACGAAGGAGGTGCTCTGGCGTGAGCGGAGCATCCGGCGGGTGCTCGAGATCCAGAAGCACATGGATGTCGCGCTGTTCGGTCTGGGCTCGGCCAGCGCCGACGTGCCCTCCCACGTCTACGTGGGCGGGTACCTCGACGAGGCCGACTTCGAGCAGCTGAAGCGCTCGGAGGTGGTGGGCGACGTGGCGACGGTGTTCTACCGGGCCGACGGGTCGAGCGAGGACATCCCGATGAACGCGCGTTCCTCCGGCCCGGCGCTGTCGTTGCTGGCGAAGGTGTCGCGGCGGGTCTGCGTGGTGTCGGGGCGGTCGAAGCTGCCGGCACTCCGCGGAGCGCTGGCGGCGGGGGTGATGACCGACCTCATCGTCGACGAGGCGACGGCGCACTCTCTGCTGGAGGCGTAGCGCCGCCCGCCCGGGCACTCAGCCCCAGGCGCGGCGGGTGTGCGGGCCGACCCCGCGCACCAGGGCCGCCGCGAGGTCGGCCTCGGTGTCGACGTCGAGGCGCAGTGTGGAGTCGGCCCCGACATCGAGCACCACGTGGCCCGCGGCGCGGTGGCGGGCCGCCGATCCTGCGCCGAAGCGCGGTTCGAGCGCCAGACCGGGGCCGGCGGTGATGAGCGTCGTACCGCTGCCCTCCGCATCCGGCACCACGGCGAGCGGATGCTCGGCCGCGCGCCCGAAGGCGTCGTCGACATCGGCCGCCACGAGGCACGGCAGATCGCCGAGGAGCGCTGCCAGTGCGGTCTGCGGGTCCCTGGCCCTGGCCGCCTCCAGACCCGTCGTCACGGCCGCATTGAGGCCACCACCCTGGTCGGCCACGATGTCGGCACCGAGGGTGCGCAGCGATCGGGAGAGGTCGGCCGCGGCATCCGTCACCACGATGACGCGGCTCACGAAGGGCGACGCGGTGAGCGCCGAGACCGCGTCGAGGGCGAACGCCTCGACGAGCAGCATGCGCTGGCGCGGGTCGAGGCCGGGTGCCATGCGGGTCTTGCCGGCCGCGGTGCCCTTGACGGGCACCACCACGGCGAAGGCGGATCGGTTCTCGGTCACTGCTTCGATTATCCTCCCCTTCGAGCATTCCCACGCCGCCGCGCGTTGTGCTCGCCATGCGGAATGAAGCCGGGGTGTTGTCGGTTGCATACAACGTGAGCAGAACATTCCTAGAGATCGAGGGCGAACGCGGAGTCGTGTCGCGGTATCGCCGCCACCCCAACGGCAAGGGATACGTCGCAGTCGGCGCTGAGGTCGACCCGACCGTGTTCGTCGACCCCACGACCTACATCGAGACGGGCGCCCACATCGGCCCGAAGGCCTGGCTCGGCTCCGGCAGCTGGGTGGAGAGCGGCGCGGTGATCGGATCGGGTGTGATGGTCGGCGCCAACGTGCACATCGGCGAGCGGGCTCGCATCGGCCGCCGTTCGAAGATCGGCAGCCACTCGAAGATCGGTGCCGACGCGGTGATCGCCGACGACACGAACATCGACAGCGACACGACGGTCGCGCCGGGCGCACGGGTCGGGCGGATCGCTGCCGCGACCGAGGTGCAGACGCCCCGCGCCGGCCGGTCGAGCGACGGAGGCTACGCGAAGGCGGCCTGACCCGCGGCGCAGCGCAGCCGACTGCGCGGTCCGGCCCGGGGCGGCGTGGTCTGGCCCGGCCGCGCGCGGGCCGCTACCCTCGATGGATGGCTGAGCCCTCCGAAACCGTCTGGCCGCACGACATGGTGCTGCACCGGGACAACGCTCCGTTCGGCCTGATCGATCTGCTGTTCGCCCGGGAGCTGTGGCGGCTCGAGATCCGAGAGGTACCGCCGCTCGAGGAGGTGCCGGAGCTCGGGGCGAGTTCGCGGCTGGCATCGGGACCCCGATTGTCCTCGGGCGAGATGGCGGCGCTGTGGCGCCGGGACTGGAGTCGCGCCTGGGCGCAGTTCGACCCGCCCAACCGCTCGGCGACGGGCCCCGACGCCGAGACGGCTCGGCTGCTCGTCACGCTCGACGACTCCAAACTCGCCGCCGCCGTGTCGGGCGCGCCGTCGGAGTTCTGGCGCCGCAGCATCGACACCGACGCCCTGAACGAGTGGCGCCGGCAGTTGACCTCGCGCGAGCACCCCATGAGCCTCGACGCCATGCCCGAACGGCGATCGCTGCCGGCCGTCGTGGCGGCGTGGCGCAGCGGCATGACGCACATCGTCGAGCTGCCCTACGCGGGTCACTACGGCGAGCGGCGCAACGCCCAGACCCTCGTCGTCTCGCGGATCACCCGCAACGAACCGGCCCTCTTCGAGCGCGCCCTCGCCACTCCCCCGCCGGGCGTCTGAGGGCCACCACCCCGGCAGCCGCGGCGCGCCGGGCTGCAGGCGCTGATCGCGCCACGCGGTAGGGTCGCTGTGTGAGCGAACGGATGCGCGTGACGGGCGGCAGCGCCTGGCGCGTCGTCGCCGTCGCGCTCGGCCTCGGCATCGCGTGGCTCCTCGTGGCCGACGCGAGCGCCGCGGGTGGCGCGCCCGGAGCCACGAGCACCGGCGCCGGAGTGCTCGCCGCCGTCGCCCTGGTCGCAGCCGCCTCCGCGGCCGCCATCGCCTCGTCGGCCTCGCTGCGCATCCTGATCGCGACGCTTGTGGCCCTGGCCGGCGCATCCGTCGCCCGCGCCCCGGCGGAGCGCATCGACCTGCCCGCCACCATCACCCAGAGCCGCCCCGATGCTCCCGGCCGGCCGCGGCCGCGAGCGCCCGGCGACCGCCCGACGGTCGCCTAGGGGCTTCCAGCCCGTTCGCGCTCCGCCCGCGCCGCCCCGGTGGCGCGCGCGAGCAGGCGAACGCGCGCGTTCACCGAACGCACGCCCGGCGACCAGACGACCCCTTTTCGTCGTTCTCGTTGGGAGACTCTGGTGAACATCTATGCTTTCGGCCCCGTTGCGGCCGCGCTCGACGGAGCGTATTCCGTCGTCCTGTTCCTCTCCGCCGCTCTGGTTCCCGTCGCGGGTGCTGACGCAGCGGCGCTCACGGTCGTGCTCATCACGGTGCTGGTGCGGCTGGTGCTGATCCCGGTGGGGGTCTCGCAGGCCCGTGCCCAGCGGATGCGCCGGCGACTGGCACCGCGCATCGCCGAGCTGCGGCGACGGCACGGCTCGAACCCCGAACGCCTGCAGCGCGAGACGATGGCGCTCTACGCCTCGGAGAACGCGTCGCCGCTGGCCGGCTGCCTGCCCTTGGTCATCCAGGCGCCGATCCTGTCGCTGATCTACGGCCTGTTCCTCTTGCCCACGATCAACGGGCACCCGAACGAGCTGCTCGGGCACACCCTGTTCGGGGCGCCGCTCGGCACGAGCTTCGCGACCGCGCTCAGCAGCGGCACCGATCCGGTCGGAGTGGTGGTGAGCACGATCATCCTGGCGCTCATCGCCGGCATCGCACTGCTCTCGCGCCGGCAGGCGCTGCGGTCGGCGCTGGCGGTCGCGCCGGCCTCAGGGACCGGGGCCGGGGCCGGCGCCGGGGCCGCGGCGTTCGGCGGAGCCGCAGACGGCGGCGCCCTGGCCGCGTTCGCGCCGGGTGGGTCGGCGGCGCGCATGCTGAGCTGGCTGCCGCTCATCACGGTGGTGTTCGCGGCGTTCGTGCCGCTCGCCGCGAGCCTCTACCTGCTCGTCACCACGGCGTGGACGTTCGGGGAACGTGAGGTGCTGCGCCGGGTCATCGTGTGATGCGGGTCAGCGGGCGCTGACCCGGGTCATCGTGCAGGTGCGCCGAACACCGCGTCGACCAGCCGGTCGATCACCGCGTCGGCGCTCGTGCCGGGGTCGATCGGCGTGGTCAACCGGTCGAGCACGAACCCGTCGATGGCGTAGTGGAACAACGCGATCTCGGCGGTGCCGCCCGGCAGCCCGGCGGCATCGTTGTAGGCCAGGTCGGCCGCGAAGGCGTCTCGCTGCCAGCGCCCGATCACCTCCGCCACCGCGGGCCGTCGCGCGGCCTCGAGCCGCAGCTCGAGCAGCGCGATCGCGACGCGCGGGTCGGCGGTGAGACGTTCGACGATGTAGCGCAGATGGTCGGCGAACAGTTCCCGGCCGGGTTCGCGACCGGCGAGTTCGCGCAGCCTCCCCGGGGCCGGCGCGAGCCGCTCGCCGATGCGCTCGATCAGCGCCTCCACCAGAGCACGGCGGCTTCGGAAGTAGTTCGAGGTGGTGCCGGCCGGCACCCCGCACTCGGCGTCGACTGCCCGATGGCTGAGCCCGCGGGCGCCCTCGCGAGCGAGGACGACGATTCCCGCGTCGGCGAGCGCAGCGCGCCGCTCCGGATTTCTGGCCATGACACGACCCTAGCGCAACCACTACACCTGCAGTACATTAACCACTACGTTTGTTGTGATCGGAGTTCCGGATGCGCCCACTGACCTACTACGTCGCCGTCACCCTCGACGGCTTCATCGCCGCCCCCGACGGCGATTTCTCGATGTTCGCCACCGACGGCGACCACATGGCTGCCCAGCTACGCGACTACGCGGATGCCCTGCCCGCCCCCGCTCTGACCGCACTGGACCTGAAGCCCGACGGGTCCCGTTTCGACGCGGTGGTCATGGGCTGGAACACGTACGCCGTGGGGCTCCCGGCCGGACTGACCGACCCGTATCCCCACCTCGACACGCACGTGTTCTCCCGCAGCCAGGCGAGCAGGGATGGCGCTGTGACCGTCACGGACGCCGATCCCCGCGCGGTCGTGCGCGACCTCAAGCGGCAGGCGGGGTCGGGCATCTGGCTGTGTGGTGGTGGCCGCCTCGCGAGCGCACTGCTGCCGGAGATCGACGCCCTCGTGCTGAAGGTGCACCCGATCGTGCTCGGCCAGGGCATCCCGCTCTTCGCTCCGGGCGCCGGCACCGCCGCCGGGTCGGCTGTCGGCCGGCGGTTCGCCCTGGCATCGAGCACGGCGTTCCGCTCCGGCGTGATCATCTCGGAGTACGCCCGCACCGAGGAATCCGAGGTGCGCCCGGGAGAGTGACGGGGACGGGCGCGCCGTCAGCAGTCGAGGCCGCGCGACCAGCCCTCGGCGAGCCCGCGCTCGTAACCCTCGGCGAAGCCCGCTTCGCGGCCCTCTCGCAGAGCGGCCTCTCTGACCTCGGCGACGTCGGCATCATGCGCCTCGGCGAGGCTGGCGCGCCGACCCTCCGCGAAGGCCGCCTCGCGCGCCGCCGCGAGCTCGGCGAGCGCCTCGGCGCGGCCCTCCTCGCGGCCCTCGGCGCGGCCCTGGGCGAGCGCCTCGTCGGTGCCGAGGCGGAACATGTCCCGCTCCCCCGTGCGCGACAGGGCCCGTGCCGGCGTGTCGAGCGTGTCGACCACCGCATGGCCGTAGCCGCGCACCACGGCCACGGGCATCCCGCTCGCCTTGCCCTTCACGAGGTCGG
Source organism: Herbiconiux sp. FW305-C-125 (assembly GCF_058783455.1). Taxonomy (NCBI): domain Bacteria; kingdom Bacillati; phylum Actinomycetota; class Actinomycetes; order Micrococcales; family Microbacteriaceae; genus Herbiconiux; species Herbiconiux sp. FW305-C-125. The sequence goes on from NZ_JBYSYO010000001.1 coordinate 11,152, forward strand.
CGGCCGACGCGAGCTCGTCGGCCACCGCGGCCTGCGTCACGAACAGCTCCTGGCCGAAGCTGTCGCGGCTCCCCCGCAGATCGTCGAGCACCGTGACCCCGGCGGCGCCGATCGCGAGGTCGATCTGACCCTCACGCCACGCGCGCCCGAGGGTGTCCGACACGATCACGCCGAGTCGCACCCCGAAGCGCGCGCGCAGTCCGGCGGCGAGCGCCCGCGCCGACGCATCCGGATCGACCGGCAGCAGCAGCACCGTGCCCGACGGCGTGTTGCTCGAGTCGACCCCCGCCGCGGCCTGCACGATGCCCTGCCGGTTCTCGACGATGCGCGTCACCCCGCCCGGGTACGCCCGGGTCGCCACCACGCGCACGGTCTCGGCGGTGATGGCGTCTTCCCGGTCGGCGGCCGCGATGCGCCGCCCCTCGGCCTTCGACATGATCTTGCTCGTCACGACGAGGATGTCGCCCGCCACCGGTTCGAGGCCGGCCGCGAACAGCGCGTCGCCGATCAGCGCCACCAGGTCGGCACCCTCCTCGACCTCGGGCAGGCCCGGCACGCCCAGCACGCTGACGCCGGTCATCGGTGCAGCTTCGGCAGCACGTCGCGCCCGAACACGTCGATCCACTCCCGCTGGTTGCGGCCCACGTTGTGCAGGTAGATCGTGTCGAACCCCAGGTCGGCGAAGCGCTGGATGTGGGCGCGGTGCACATCGGGATCGCTCGAGATCACCAGCCGGCCGTCGAAGTCCTCCGGCCGCACCATCTTGGCGATCTGCTCGAACTCGAAGGGGCTGCGGATGTCGGCCTTCGGGAAGCGCATGCCGCCGTTCGGCCATTCGTGCAAGGCGTTCGCCATCGCCTCTTCGTCGGTCGGGGCCCAGGAGAGGTGGAGCTGAAGCACCCGGGGCATCGTCGACGGGTTCTTGCCGGCCTCGCGCGCGCCCTCGTCGAACTTGGCGAACAGGCCCGAGATCTTCTCCAGCGGCGCCCCCACCGTGATCAGCCCGTCGACCGTGCGGCCGGCCCGCCGCGCCGTCACCGGCCCGGCGGTCGCCACGAGCACCGGGGGCGCCTCGGCGGGCATGGTCCACAACCGGGTCGACTCGAGCTTGAAGAACGTGCCCGAGTGCTTCACGTCCTTGCCGGCGAGGGATGCCGTGAAGAGTTTGTTGATGACGTCGATGGCCTCGAACATACGGTTGATGCGTTCGGGCGCTTCGGGCCAGTACCCGCCCACGATGTGCTCGTTCAGTGCCTCCCCCGACCCGAGCCCGAGCCAGTGCCGCCCCGGATACATCGCGCCGAGGGTGGCCGACGCCTGCGCGACCATGGCCGGATGCCAGCGGAAGCTCGGCGCCGTCACGCCCGGCCCGAAATCACCACGGGTGCGCTCACCGATCGCGGTGAGCACGTTCCACACGAACGACGACTGCCCCTGCCGGGGCACCCAGGGCTGGAAATGGTCGGCCGCCATCACGCCGCTGAAGCCGTGCTCCTCGGCGTAGGCCGAGAGGGCCACCGCTTCGCTCGGCGCGAACTGCTCGAGCATGGCGGCGTAGCCGACCTGCATCTTCGTCATCGTGGCCTAATCGGTGGTGTGCTTGAGGAACTCCGCGACCGCTCTCGGCACGTATGGCGCCACATCGCCGCCGAGCGCCGACACCTGGCGCACCAGCGAACTCGACACGTGGGCGTGCGCCGGGTCGGGCAGGAGGAAGATCGTCTCCACCCCCGCCAGGTTGCGGTTGACGATGGCCATCGGCGTCTCGTACGCCACGTCGACCTGCGAACGGATGCCCTTCACGATCGCCGAGGCACCCACATCCGTGCAGTAGTCGACGAGGAGACCGACGCTCCACGAGTTGATGACGATGTTGCCGGCCGTGAGTCCGCGCTCCTCGAGGGATTTCTCGATCAACGCCACCCGGTGCGCGATCGGGATGAGGGCGTGCTTGTCCGGATTGTGCACCACCACGACGTGCAACTCGTCGAAGAGGGTCGCGGCACGCTCGATCACGTCGATGTGACCGAGGGTGATGGGGTCGAAGGAGCCGGGGACCACGGCGACGCTGCTCATGGTCCCAGGCTATCAACGCCGTATTTCCATCACGTCACATGTGACGGGTGAAGTCGCGGCGCGGCCCCTCCGGCTCGGCTGCGGCACCAGGTGCTGTCGGCACGGTGGATGCGCGTTCCGCCGTCTCCTGCACCGCCCGCTCCGCCCGCTCCCGCCGCTCCCGCGCGACGAACTCGGTGCAGAGCGCGATCGTCGACTCCAGGAGCGTGTACAGCCGCTGGTCGGGGTAAGGAGTGCAGGCCGAGCGCACCCCGTCGACCGACATCGCGATGGTCACGTGGGTCTGCCGTGGCGTGATCTCGGTGCGCCGCCAGCGCACGTTGCGGTCGAGGAACCGCCGCGCCCACGTCTCGGCCTCCGGCGCCGCGTCGAGTGCTTCGCGCAACGGCCCGTCGACGTCGATCGGACCGCTGCCACCGGCGCGCTGCAACGCGTCCTGGCACACCAGGGCGCCGACCGCGAGAGCATGCTGGCGGTCGATCGACGCGATCGGGATGGCGGCCGACGCCGCCGTCACCGCGATGATGAGGTCGAGCCTCGGGTCGTCGCTGGTGAGCCCGATCACCGAGGGGATGAGGGGCGCCAACGCGCTCCGGCCCTCGTCCGAGGTCAGGTCGTTGACGGCGCGCGCCATGTGCGCGAGCCCGGCGTGCGTGCAGGCCGGATGGTCGCTCCAGCGTTCGCCCGCGAGGAACGATGCGAACTCCATGAAGCAGGCACCCGAGCGCGGGGAGCGATGCCGCCCCGCGGAGAGCACCGGCATGATGTCGGGCTGCAGGTTTCCTGCCATCCGTCGTGATTTCAGGGTCTTCATAGCCACCTCATCTCCACTGACTCCAACTGTGCTCCCGTGCGGAGGATATTTCAATGGGTGCGGGCGATGATGCGGGTTTCCGCGCCCCTCAGGTCGTGGCGCGTCACGTCTTGGCGAGGAAGCTGCGCTCGGTCTCCCGCAGCCGCCGCTCGAGGGCGTCGCGGAGGGCCGGATGCTCGTCGAGCTGCGCATCGGCCGCGACGATCTGGGTGGCGACGCCTCGGGCATCCTGGATCACGGCCGCGTCTTTCACCACCCGCAGCAGGCGCAGGGAAGAGCGGCCGCCCGACTGCACACTGCCGAGCACGTCGCCCTCGCGGCGCAGCTCGAGGTCGACCTCGGCGAGCTCGAAGCCGTCGAGCGTGGCGGCGACCGCATCGACGCGCTCGCGGGCGAGGGAGTCGGCGGGCGCGTTCGTGACGAGCAGACAGAGGCCGGGCACACCGCCGCGCCCGACGCGGCCACGCAGCTGATGCAGTTGGCTCACCCCGAAGCGGTCGGCGTCGAGCACCACCATGGTGGAGGCGTTCGGCACGTCGACCCCGACCTCGATGACGGTGGTGGCCACGAGCACATCGATCTCGTGGGCGGCGAAGGCGCGCATGATCGCGTCTTTCTCGTCGCTCGGCAGGCGGCCGTGCAGTGCTTCGATGCGTCGCCCTTCGAGGAGCGGGGTGGCGCGGAGCTGCTTCAGCGTGTCGACGACGTTGGCCTTCGGGGGGCGGGGTGCCGCGACATCCGTCGCACCGGGTGCGGGGCGCCCACCCCGGGCCGGCGGCGACGAATCGGCGCTCTCGTCTGCCTCGTCGGGGTCGTCGAGCCCGTCGCCGGTGTCGTCGGCCGGGTCGATCGCGGGGCACACCACGAAGGCCTGGCGCCCCTCGGCGAGCTCCTCGGCCACCCGCTGCCAGATGCGCCCCGCCCAGCCGGGCTTCTCGGCCAGCGGCACGCTGAAGCTCTCGATGCCTTTGCGCCCGGCGGGGAGCTCGGTGATGGTGGAGACGTCGAGGTCGCCGAACACCGTCATGGCCACCGTGCGCGGGATGGGTGTGGCCGTCATCACGAGCACGTGCGGCGGCGTGGCGCCCTTCTGCCGCAGGGTGTCGCGCTGCTCCACCCCGAAGCGGTGCTGCTCGTCGACCACCACGAGACCGAGGTCGTAGAACTGCACGGTGTCGGAGAGCAGGGCATGGGTGCCCACCACGAGTTTGGCCTGGCCGGACACCATGCGCAGCAGCGCCTTCTTGCGCTCGGCCGTGCTGAGCTGGCCGGTGTGGAGGGTGGGCATGAGCTCGGCGGCGAGATCGGGGCCGAGCACCTTCACGATGGAACGGAGGTGCTGCGAGGCGAGCACCTCGGTAGGCGCGAGCAGGGCCGACTGGCCGCCCGAGTCGGCCACGGCGAGCATGGCGCGCACGGCCACCACCGTCTTGCCCGAGCCGACCTCGCCCTGCAGCAGCCGCATCATCGGCGTCTCGGCGGCGAGGTCGCGGGCGATCTCCTCCCCCACGAGCTGCTGGTCGGCGGTGAGCCGGAAGGGCAGGGCGGCGTCGAAGCGCTCGAGGTAGCCGCCCGGTTTGGGCGTGCGGGCCGCGGTGTGCACGGCGTGCGACTCGGCGCGCTGCTTCACCAGGGCGGTCTGGAGGATGAAGGCCTCGTGGTAGCGCAGCGTGTCGCGTGCCCGCATCCACTCGACGTCTTTGCGGGGGCGGTGGATGCCCTCGTAGGCCTGCTGCGCGGTGAGCAGGCCGTGCTCCTCCCGCACGTCGGCGGGCAGCGGGTCGGGGATGGCGCCGCGCAGACCGTCGAGCACCAGCTCGACCGACTTGGCGATCTGCCAGCTGGCGAGTGTGCCGGTGGCGGGGTAGATGGGGATGGGCATCTCGGCCCAGCGCTTCGCCTCGGCGTCGTCGAGGGCACCGGCCTCGCCCAGGCCGCCGGCGCGCACGGCGAGGTCGTCGAAGATCTCGTAGTTCGGATGCGCGAGCTGCAACGCCCCTCGGTAGTTCGACACCTTGCCGGTGAACATGCCGCGCACGCCCGGCCGCAGTTCGTTGGCGCGCCACTTCTGGTTGAAGAAGGTGAGGGTGAGGAAGCCCTGGCCGTCGGAGATGGAGACCTCGAGGATGTTGCCCCGGCGCGCCCGCATCTGCCGCTCGCTGACGCTGCGCACCTCGGCCACGATGGTGACGTTCTCGTCGATCGGCAGCTTGTCGATGGCGGTGAGTTCGCCGCGCCGGGCATAGCGACGGGGGTAGTGGCTGAGCAGGTCGGCCACCGTCTGCATGCCGAACGCCTTCTCGAAGGCACTCGCGGTGCGCCCGCCGAGCACCCCGGCGAGCTTCGCGTCGAGGGCCGAACTGCTCACCCTCAAATCCTATGCGCCGCCCCCGACACGGCCGCCCGCACGCCCGCGGGGCAGGAGGTAAGGTGCTGGGCGTGCCACGTATCATCGCCGGGTTCGCCGGATCGCTCAGCCTCGCCGTCCCGCGCTCGGGAACACGGCCCACCAGCGACCGGGTGCGCGAGGCGATCTTCTCGGCGCTGGAGTCCCGTGGCGGCCTCGAGGGCGCCCGGGTGCTCGACCTGTTCGCCGGGTCGGGAGCGCTCGGGCTGGAGGCGGCGAGCCGGGGGGCGGCATCCGTCGTTCTGGTGGAGAAGAACCCGGCAGCGGCGCGGGTCGCGCGCCAGAACGCCACGACGGTGATGGCGGCGGCACGAGCGGATGCGCGGCCCCGCGTCGAGGTGGTCGTGCACGCCGTGCTGAGCTACCTCCGTTCGGTGCCGGTGGTCGCGGGAGCGGGCTTCGACGTCGTGTTCATCGACCCCCCGTACGAGCTCGGCGAAACGGAGCTCGCCGAGACCCTCACGGCGCTGGCGCCGCTGCTGGCGCCCGAGGCGACCGTGCTCGTGGAGCGCAGCAGCCGCTCCCCCGAGCCCACCTGGCCTCGAGCCCTCACCCTCGACCGCACGAAGTCCTACGGCGAGACCGCTCTCTGGTGGGCCACCCCCGCCTGACCCGCCCGGCGCCGCCCACCCGCCGATGCGGGAACGACAGAGTTCTCTCGCGACACGCCGCGCGAACTCCGTCGTTGCCGACTTCGGCGCGAAAACTCCGTCGTTCCGGCGACGAGGAGCGGGACGGGCACGGACTGGGGGTCAGCCGGCGTTGCCGTCCCAGTCGGCGTAGGGGTCCCAGCCGCCGGGGGCCGTGTACGGCTGGGCGCCGACGAGGGCGTCGGGCTCGGCACCGGGCGGAAGGGCGGCGACCTCGCCGAGGGGGCGGAAGCCGGCGGGCAGCGCGGCGCCGGGTGGGAACGTGGCGAGCAGCGCGTGGTCCTCGCCACCGGCGAGCACGAAATCGGAGGCGCGGTCGCCGACGGCCGGGTCGAGGTCGCGGAGTTCCTGCGCCTCGCGGGCGATCGCGGCGGGGTCGAAGCGCACCAGGCATCCGCTGGCCGCGGCGATGCGCCGGGCGTCGAGCACCAGTCCGTCGGAGACGTCGAGCATGGCGGTCGCCCCCGCCTCCGCCGCCGTGACACCGGCGGCGATCGGCGCCGTCGGCGCCAGCTGCGCCTCCACCACCGTCGGGTGCGCCAGGCGCACCCGCCGCCCGAGCTCCGCATCCGGCTCCCCCGCTGCGCCCGCCGCGCGCGCCGCTGCGGCGCGATCGGTGACCACCGGCGTCGCGCCGCCGGGTGCCGCGTCGGTGGCGCCGGCGGGCAGGGTGGGTGCAGCCGGCGCCGGGAGCCGGACGCCGTCGCGGAAGAGGAGGTGGATGCCCGCCCCCGCGCGGCCCAACGGGCCCGCCACCGCCAGTACGTCGCCCGGCCGCGCGCCACCGCGCGTGACCGGCGCCCGGCCCTCGAGGTCGCCGAACGCCGTCACCGCGAGCGTCAGCGTCGCCGACACCGACAGGTCGCCCCCGGCGACGCCGCACCCGGGCGCCGCCAGCTCGCAGGCGTCGCGCAGGCCGTCGGCGATGCCGAGCAGCACCGTCACGGGCGTGTCGAGCGGCGCCGCGATCGCCACGACGAGCGCGGTCGGCCGCGCCCCCATCGCCGCGACGTCGGCGAGGTTCGTCATGGCCGCCTTCCACCCGAGGTCGTGCGCCGTCGACCAGGCGGCACGAAAATCCGGGCCGTGGATCATCATGTCCGTCGTCACCACGAACCGCCCGTCGGGCGCCGCCAGCACCGCGGCGTCGTCGCCCGGCCCGAGCAGCTCGGCCGAAGCCTGCGGCAAGCGGGGGAAGATGCGGCGCAAGGTCTCGACCTCACCCACCTCGGCGAGGGTCTCCCGCTCGGCGTTCGCAGCTAAACCGAAGTCGGGAGTCACCTCTCAACGGTAGCCTGAACAGCGATGCCCGCACGTACCCGCCTCGCCGCCCTGCTCACCCTCGTCATCGCCGCCGGAGCCGGGTTGAGCGGATGCGCGGGCGCCGTCGCCCTCGACCCCGCCGCCGATGCCACCGACCCGTCCTGCGCCGAGGTCATCGTGCGGTTGCCGGACACCGTCGCCGACCTCCCCCGACGCGAGACGGATGCCCAGGCCACCGGCGCCTGGGGCGACCCCGCCGCCGTGCTCCTGCACTGCGGTGCCACGCCGCCCGGCCCCACCACGCTGCCCTGCGACAACGTGAACGGCGTCGACTGGATCCGCGACGACAGCAACGCCCCCACCTACACGTTCACCACCTTCGGGCGCACCCCCGCCGTGGAGATCGTGCTCGACAGCGAGGCGGCCTCGAGCTCGTCGACCCTCGTCGACCTCGCCAACGCGGTCTCGGTCATCCCGCAGACCCAGCAGTGCCTCAGCCTCGACGACGGCACCGGCACGAGCACGGGTACCCCTGTCCCCATCCCCGCCGACTGACCTCCTCGCGACACGTCGCGAAGGGATCAGTCCTCGAGCGCGAGGGCGATCAGCTCGGAGATGAGCTCGGGGTAGCTGAGGCCTGACGCGATCCAGCACTTCGGGAACATCGAGATGGGCGTGAACCCGGGCATGGTGTTGATCTCGTTCACCACGAAGCCGGTGGGGGTCAAGAAGAAGTCCACGCGGGCGAGCCCGGCTCCGTCGATCGCCGAGAAGGCGCGCGCCGCCAGCGACTGCATCGAGGCGAGCTCTTCGTCGCTCAGCACCGCGGGGCACACCAGGTCGACCCCGGGCGCGTCGAGGTACTTGGCGTCGAAGTCGTAGAACTCCCGCCCGGTCATCACGATCTCACCGGCCACCGACACCCGCGGCGCGGCGCCCGCACGACCCCCGAGCACACCGCACTCGACCTCGCGCCCGGCGATGCCCTGCTCGATCAGCACCCGCGAATCCTCGCGCAACGCCACCTCGACGGCGGCCGGCAACTGCTCGGCCGACGCGACCTTGCTCACGCCCACCGACGACCCGGCGCGCGCCGGCTTGACGAAGAGCGGGAAGCCGAGCGTCGAGGCCGAGGCGACCACCGCATCCGCGTCATCCGCCCAGCCCCGCGCGGTCACCGTCTGCCAGGGCGCCACCGCGATACCGGCGGCGGCCAGCACGGTCTTCGTGTAGTGCTTGTCCATGCCGAGCGCCGACGCGAGCACCCCCGAGCCCACGTACGGCAGCCCGATCAGCTCGAGCAGCCCCTGCACGGTGCCGTCTTCGCCGAACGGCCCGTGCAGGATGGGGAACACCACATCGACGGCGCCGAGCATCCGGGTCGACCCGTCGGGCAGCCGCACCGAGAGCTCACGGCTCTCGGTCGATTCCGGCCACAGGATGCGCGACCCGTTGTCGTGCACCTCCGGCAGCGCATGCACATCGAGCCGGAACTTCGCCGGATCGTCGTCCTCCAGCACGAACGCCCCTGCCCGCGTGATCCCCACCGGGATCACCTCGAAGCGCGACCGATCGATCGCCTCAAGAACTCCGCCCGCGGTTGCGCAGCTGATCGAATGCTCGCTTGAGCGACCTCCGAAAAGCAGCGCCACCGTGATCTTTCCTGGCATCGAGAGTCCTTTCGCCCTGCGGCCCCGAATCGTCGTCGGTCGTCAGGTGGGGGGCAATGTCTTTCGGATCGAGCGTACCGGCCAGCACCTCGCTCACCTGACGGCAGATGGGCATGTCCACACCCTTGGCCGCCGCGAGCGCGAGCACGGGGGCGACGGATGCGAGCCCCTCCGCGGTCTGCTGCATCGACTTCACCACGTCGGCGAAGCTGTAGCCCTGCCCGAGCAGGCGGCCGGCCGTGTTGTTGCGCGACAGCGGCGAGCCGCTCGTGGCGATGAGGTCGCCGAGCCCGGCGAGCCCCGCGAGGGTCTCCGGATGCCCGCCGTAGGCCACCGCGAAGTCCGTCATCTCCACGAGTCCGCGCGTGATGATCGACGCCTTCGTGTTCTCGCCGTAGCCGACACCGTCGACGATGCCGATCGCCACCGCGATGAGGTTCTTCAGCACGCCGCCGAACTCGGTGCCGATCACGTCCGTGTTCACGAACGACCGGAAGTACCGGTTCGTCGCGACCTTCGCCACCGCCTCGGCGGTCTCGAGACTGGTCGAGGAGACCACCGCGGCCGTCGGCTGCTCCTTCGCGATCTCGAGCGCGAGGTTCGGCCCGGAGGCGACGGCGATGCGGTCGCGATCGATCTCGAGCACCTGCTCGAGCACCTCGCTCATCCGGGCGCCCGTGCCCTTCTCGACGCCCTTCATCAGGCTGATGACGGGCACGTCGGCGGGGATGAGCTCGCGGATCTCGACGAGGTTCTGCCGCAGCGACTGGCTCGGAATGGAGACGAAGACGAACTGCGCCCCCTGCAGCGCCGCCCCGACGTCGGGCGTGGCCGTCACCGCCAGCGGCAGATTGACCCCGGGCAGGTAGCCGCTGTTGCGTTTGCCCTCCCGGATCTCCTTGGCGACCTCGGGCCGGCGCGCCCAGATGGTGACGTCGGACCCGCCGTCGGCGAGCACCTTCGAGAAGGTCGTGCCCCAGCTGCCGGCCCCCAGCACGGTGACCCGCGGCCGCGCGGGCACGCGGGCAGCGGTGCGGCTCACTCGGCGGCCCCGCTGTCGCGCTCCGCGATGCGCCCGAACTCGGTCTGGTTGTGCGCCGCCGGGTTCCAGCGCTCCGCCGGCGCCGTCTCGCCGCGGAGGCCCTCGAGGAGCCCCGTGATCGCGGCCATCAGCCGGTCCGTCGCCTCGACCAGCTTCTTCTGGTCGATCGGCCCCTCGCGCAGGTCGTCGAGGTCGATCGGGTCGCCGAACACGATCTGGATCGTCTTGCGGGGAAAGAGGCTGAGCTTCTTCGAGTAGCGCGGCAGCACGGCCTGCGTGCCCCAGTGGGCGGCGGGGATGAGCGGGATGCCGTGCTCCAGCGCGAGGCGCGCCGCCCCCGTCTTGCCTCTCATGGGCCACATGTCGGGGTCACGCGTCAGCGTGCCCTCCGGGTAGACGATGACGCCCTGCTCGTGCTCGACCAGGTGGTTCGCCGCCGAGATCGGGGCATTGTGCCGGTTCGATCCGGCCCGCTCCACCGGGATCTGCCCGCTCGTGCGGAGCAGAAAACCGACCACGGGCACCCGGAACAGCGAGGCCTTGGCCAGGAACCGCGGCGCGCGCCCGAGCTTCCACACCGCCCACGCCATGATGACGGGGTCGATGTTGCTGTAGTGGTTCGGGCTGAGGATGAACGGACCGGAGACCGGAAGCTTCGCCGTGTCGTGCATCCGCAGCCGGGCGATGACGTTGAGGAACGGCACGACGAGCACCTCGAGCACACGGAACGAGACCGTCTTCTCGGTGTTCTTGCGCCGCTGGACGTCGACGTCCGCCTGCTGCCCGGGTTTTGCCATCGGCCCTACTCCGCGAAGTAGAAGTCGGCTCCCAGCTTCTCGAGCTTGCCCACGAAGTCGCCGTAGCCGCGGGCGATGAGGCCCACGTTCGACACCGAGGACTGCCCCTTGGCCACGAGTGCGGCGATCAGGTGACTGAAGCCGCCGCGGAGGTCGGGCACCTCGAGCTCGGCGCCGTGCAGCGGGGTGGGGCCGGTGATGACGGCGGCCTGCTCGAGCGCGCGACGGGGAACCCGGCGGTTGGGGTCGGCCAGCCCGTCCTTGTGCACCTCGATGTTCGCGCCCATCTTGATGAGCGCATCCGTGAAGCCGAAGCGGTTCTCGTACACCGTCTCGTGCACGATCGAGGTGCCCTGTGCCTGGGTGAGGGCCACGATGAGCGGCTGCTGCCAGTCGGTCATGAAGCCGGGGTGCACATCGGTCTCGATGACGACGGGCTTCAGCTCGCCACCGGGGTGGTAGAAGCGGATGCCCTCCTCCTCGATGTCGAACGCGCCGCCGATCTTGCGGAACACGTTGAGGAAGGTCATCATCTCGGACTGCTTGGCGCCCGTGGTGAAGATCGAGCCGCCGGTGGCCAGCGCGGCGGATGCCCAGCTGGCGGCCTCGTTGCGGTCGAAGAGCGCGCGGTGGTTGTAGCCGTCGAGGGTCTCGACGCCCTCGATGAAGATGGTGCGGTTGGGCTCGACCGAGATGATCGCGCCCATCTTCTGCAGCACGGCGATGAGATCCATGATCTCGGGCTCGATGGCCGCGTTCTTGAGCTCGGTCGTGCCGATGGCCCGCACACCGGTGAGCAGAACCTGCTCGGTGGCGCCGACACTCGGGTACGGCAGCTCGATGTTGGCGCCGCGGAGGCCGTTGGGCGCCGTGATGTTGATGCCGGAGGGCAGCTTGTCGACGACGGCACCGAAGGCGCGCAGGGCGTCGAGGTGGAAGTCGATCGGGCGGTCGCCGATGCGGCAGCCGCCGAGATCCGGGATGAACGCGTGACCGAGGCGGTGCAACAGCGGGCCGCAGAACAGGATCGGGATGCGGGAGCTTCCGGAGAGCGCGTCGATCTCGGCGCTCGTGGCCGTGGCCACGTTCGCCGGGTCGAGCTGCAGCACGCCGGTGGCGGCCGAACCCGTGATCTTCACGCCGTGGATCTCGAGCAGGCTCGCCACCACGTGCACGTCGCTGATGTCCGGAACATCCCGCAGGGTGCTCGTCGTGTCGCCGAGGAGCGACGCCACCATCGCTTTGGTCACGAGGTTCTTGGCCCCGCGGACGTCGATGGTTCCCCGGAGGGGACGGCCGCCGTTGATGACGATCGTGTCGGACTTGAGGCCGACGCGCTCGGCTGCCTTGCGAGCATCCTGTACGAGACTGTTCACTGAATCACCTGCACTGTCTGATTTGACGATATTTCGCGCTCAGGTGCCGGTTGTGTCGGCGGCCTTCGCTATTTGACGGGAAGAGTTCGAGGTCTCCAACTCGCTCGTCGGCTCTCGAATTCCGTGATGGCCGCCTCGTCGCGGAGTGTGAGCCCGATGTCGTCCAGACCTTCGAGCAACCTCCACCGAGTGTAATCGTCGATCGCGAAAGAGACTGTGAGGTCGCCGACCGTGGCGGTCTTCTCGACCAGGTCGACCGTCGCCTCGATTCCGGGCTGCGCCTCGATGGCCGCCCAGAGCCGCTCGATCTCGGCCTCGTCGACCTGTCCGGTGAGCAGGCCCTGCTTGCCCGAGTTGCCGCGGAAGATGTCGCCGAAGCGCGCGCTCAGCACAGCCTGGAAGCCATAGTCGCGGAGCGCCCACACGGCGTGCTCGCGGCTCGACCCGGTGCCGAAGTCGGGGCCGGCGATGAGCACGCGCGCGTGCTGGAAGGCGGGCCGGTTGAGCACGAACTCGGGGTCGTTCCGCCAGCCGGCGAACAAGGCGTCCTCGAAGCCGGTCTTCGTGACGCGCTTGAGGTAGACGGCGGGGATGATCTGGTCGGTGTCGACGTTGGCGCGCTTCAGCGGAACGGCGACGCCGGTGATGGTGCTGATCTTGTCCATGGGTCTAGACCTCCACGCTCTGGCGGGCATCGGCATCCGCTCGCAGGTCGGAGACGCTCGACAGCGTGCCCCGGATGGCGGTCGCCGCGGCGACCACGGGCGACACCAGGTGGGTGCGGCCGCCCTTGCCCTGGCGGCCCTCGAAGTTGCGGTTGGAGGTGCTGGCGCAGCGCTCCCCCGGTGCGAGCTGGTCGGGGTTCATGCCGAGACACATCGAGCAGCCTGCGAAGCGCCATTCGGCGCCGAACTCCTCGACGATCTTGTCGATGCCCTCGGCCTCGGCCTCGATGCGCACGCGCGCGCTGCCGGGCACCACCATGACCCGCACGCCATCCGCCTTCTTCTGGCCCTTGATGATCTCGGCGAAGGCGCGCAGGTCTTCGATGCGGCTGTTGGTGCACGAGCCCATGAACACCGCGTCGACCTTGACCTCCTTGAGCGGGGTGCCGGCGGCGAGGTCCATGTACTCGAGGGCGCGTTCGGCGCTCGCACGCTCGTTGGGGTCGACGATGGTCGAGGGGTCGGGCACGCGCTCGCTCAGCGAGACGCCCTGACCGGGGTTGGTGCCCCAGGTGACGAAGGGTTCGAGCTCGTCGGCGTCGAGGAAGACCTCGGCATCGAAAACGGCGTCGTCGTCGGTCTGCAGGGTGCGCCAGTAGGCCACCGCGTCGTCCCAGTCCTGTCCGGCGGGGGCGTGCGGGCGACCCTTGAGGTAGTCGAAGGTGATGTCGTCGGGCGCGACCATGCCCGCGCGGGCGCCGGCCTCGATGGACATGTTGCAGATGGTCATCCGCCCCTCCATCGAGAGGCTGCGGATGGCCGAGCCACGGTATTCGAGCACGTAGCCCTGGCCGCCGCCGGTGCCGATCTTGGCGATGACGGCGAGGATGATGTCCTTCGCCGTGACGCCGGGTCGCAGGGTGCCCTCGACCGTGATCGCCATGGTCTTGAAGGGCTTCAGCGGCAGGGTCTGCGTGGCGAGCACGTGCTCGACCTCACTCGTGCCGATGCCGAACGCCATCGCCCCGAACGCGCCGTGGGTGCTGGTGTGGCTGTCGCCGCAGACCACCGTGATGCCGGGCATGGTGAGGCCGAGCTGCGGTCCGACGACGTGCACGATGCCCTGCTCGAGGTCGCCCAGCGAGTGCAGGCGCACGCCGAACTCCCGCGCGTTGTTGCGGAGCGTCTCGATCTGGGTGCGGCTCGTCAGGTCGGCGATCGGCTTGTCGATCGCGAGCGTCGGGGTGTTGTGGTCTTCGGTGGCGATGGTGAGGTCGGGGCGGCGCACCGGCCGGCCCTCGGCGCGCAGGCCGTCGAAGGCCTGGGGGCTCGTCACCTCGTGCACGAGGTGCAGGTCGATGTACAGCAGGTCGGGACTGCCGTTCTCGCCCTTGACGACGAGGTGGTCGTCCCACACCTTCTCGGCGAGGGTGCGGGGGCGGCCGCTGCCGGCGCCGGCATCCAGCGGTTCGGCGGCGGCCGCCTCGGCCTCGCGCACCTCCTCGGCCAGATCGGCCTCGGCAGCGGCGGCTTCGGCGTCGGCCCGCAGGAGCTCGTGGATGTCGATCGCGACGGTGTCGATCGAGACCGGATCGGCGGCGGTGGTGTTCTCGTTCGGCGTTCCGGCGCCCGCGCCGGGCTCGGGAGTCGATGAAGTGCTCATGGAATCGCGTGTCCTTCGAAGAGTAGGGGGTCAGCCAACGACAAACTCCGCGACGGGGAAGGCCTTAGAACGAGGCCCCGTCGCGGCGACGAAGGAGAAGCCGACCGAACAGCACCCCCCGATCGTACCACCGCCCTCCCGTCCCTCCGGAGCGCGGGCGCGCTACGCGGCGGGGGTGGGGGTGCGGCGCATGTGGATGAGGGAGGCGACGGTGGCGACGGCCATCGAGAGGATGATGACGGCGAGGCTCGTCCAGGTGTCGATGTCGGGGATCCACTCGATGGGGTGACCGCCGTTGATGAAGAAGACCTCGTTCTCGTGCAGGGCGTGGAATACGAGCTTCACCCCGATGAACGCCAGGATGAACGCGATGCCGTAGTGCAGGTACACCAGCTTCTCGAGCAGTCCGCCGAGCAGGAAGTACAGCTGCCGCAGCCCCATGAGCGCGAACACGTTGGCCGTGAACACGATGAACGGCGACTGCGTGATGCCGAAGATCGCCGGGATCGAGTCGAGCGCGAACAGCAGGTCGGTCGACCCGAGCGCGAGGAAGACGATGAGCATGGGGGTGAACATCCGCTTGCCGCTGACCGTCGTGCGCACCTTCGCCCCGTCGAAGTCGGGGGCGATGTTGATGCGCCGCCGGAGCCAGCGCACGAAGCCGTTCTCGCCGTCGCCCTCGTCCTGCTTGCCGAACGCCTGCTTGAACGCGGTGTAGAGCAGGAACGCGCCGAAGATGTAGAAGATCCAGGAGAGCGACTCGATCAGCTGCGCACCGATCAGGATGAAGATGCCGCGCAGCACGAGCGCGATGATGATGCCCACCATCAGCGCCTCCTGCTGGTACTTCCGCGGCACGTTGAAGCGGGACATGATGATGACGAACACGAAGAGGTTGTCGATCGAGAGGCTGTACTCGGTGAGCCAGCCGGCCAGGAACTGGCCCGCGTGCTCGCCGTCGGCGATGAGCAGCATGAGCAGCGCGAAGACGAGCGCGAGGCCCACGTAGAAGATGACCCACAGCGTCGCCTCCTTGAACGACGGCACGTGCGGCCGCTTGAACGCGATGACGAGGTCGGCGGCGAGGATGAGCACGAGAACGACCAGCGAGACGATCTCGAAGGCCAGGGGGAGCTCGAGGTGCACGGGGAACCTTCCGGTGAGAGCTTTCAGACAGCACAAAGTGCGAAAGTCTCTCCCGCACGGCGCCGGCGAACCGGTCTCCGCGCCACCGCTCCCGGATGCCCGACGACGGACACCGTGATGACGACAACGGTGAGGTGGGATACTCCCCTTCTCACGGCAATAGTACAGCCGCGCCGTCAGTAGAATTCCACCCGTGAGCCAGGACGACCGCCCCGACCGCCCGACCGCCGACCAGCCCCCGCGCAGCTACCGCAACTCCCCCACCTCCGCCGCGCTCGGCTACTTCATCTTCGCCAGCCGCTGGCTGCAGGCCCCGCTGTACTTCGGCCTGATCGTGGCCCAGCTGGTGTACGTGATCGTCTTCATGGTCGACCTCGCGCACATCGTCGAGGACGTCGCGACCGGCATGACCGAGATCGACGAGACGAAGATCATGCTCGCCGTGCTCGGGCTCATCGACGTCGTGATGATCGCGAACCTGCTCATCATGGTGATCATCGGCGGGTACGAGACGTTCGTGTCGAAGATCAGGGTGAACGGGCATCCGGATGAACCGGAGTGGCTCTCGCACGTCAACACCAACCTGCTGAAGGTGAAGCTGGCGGTCTCGATCATCTCGATCTCGTCGATCCACCTGCTCCGCACCTTCATCGAGGTGGGCGACATCGGCGCCTCGGATGCGGAGTCGGAGACCGGCGAGACCTACACCGAGGCCGGCGTGTTCTGGCAGGTGGTGATCCACCTCTCGTTCGTGGTCTCGGCGCTCGCCCTGGCCTGGATCGACCGGATGTCGCACAAGCACGTCGCCGGCCCGCGGAGCCGCGGGCAACTCGACCCGACCGAGCCCACCGCCCCGCGTGCGGTCGCAGCGCAGCCGGGCGTGCCGGTGCCGGCGACCGCCGTGCGCGGCTACCTGGTGGACGGCAAGTTCATCGAGGCCTGACCTGCCTGACCCGCGCCCGGGTCAGCGGGAAGCGCGGGCCCGCGCGAGGTCGTCGCGCACCTCGGCGGCGACGTCGTTGAGGCGCTGCTTGAGCCGCGCCACGAGCTCGGGCGAGACGCCCTCACGGGTCGCGGCCTTGCGCAGGTCGAGGCGGAGGCGCTGCCGGAACTCGGTGATCGCCGCATCCGCGTCGCGGAGCGCCTCGGCCGACGCCGCGCGCGCGGATTCGGATGACCCCGACCAGCCCGAGGTGGTCCAGCTGGTGCCGCCGGCTCCCGCCGTGGCACCGGCATCCCAGTCGGACGTCGCACCCGAGCGGGCGTCGCGGGCCGCCGCCGCCAGGTCGGCCTTGAGGCTCTTCATGGCCTGGTTCACACCCGACCGCACCTCGTCGGCGAGCCGGCGCACCGAGTCGGAGAGCTCCGCCTCGATGTCGTCGAGCTCGGGCCGCCGGGCCGCGAGCTCGGCGCGGCCGGCGTCGGTGATGGCGTAGACGGTCTTGCGGCCGTCGGCCGACTTGGTGACGAGACCCTCCTCCTCGAGCTTCGCCAGCCGCGGGTAGATCGTGCCGGCGCTCGGGCTGTAGGTGCCGCCGAACCGGTCACTGAGCGCCTGGATGAGCTCGTAGCCGTGCTTCGGCGACTCGTCGAGCAGGCTGAGCAGATACAGGCGCAGGTGGCCGTGGCCGAAGACGGGGCTCATCACAGCCCCTCGGTGGTCGTGGTGGCGGATGCCGGTGCCGGCGCATCCGCCTCGCCCGCTTCCGCCTCCCGGAAGACGACGGTGATGTTGCCCGACACCGAGTTGGCGCGGAACTCCGTCCACTGCCCGTCGAGGGTGCCGGTGTGCCCGTTGTAGCCACCACCGCGCAGACCCTTGATGGTGCTGGCGCCGAGCTGCAGCGTGCCCGACACCGAGTTGACGTTGTACCGGGCGGCCACGTCGTGATCGAAGCGCACGGTGAGGTCGCCGGAGACGGTGTTGTTCTGCACCTCGTCGGGCGTGCCGGTGGTGTCGACGAAGATCTCGCCCGAGACGCCGTCGGCCGAGAAGCGGCGGATGGCGCCGGAGGCGGTGATGTCGCCCGACACGGTGTGCGCGTTGACGAGACCGGTGTGGTCGCGGATGGACACCTCACCACTGACGGTGTTGACGTCGAGGTCGCCGACGACGGAGTCGATGACGACCTCGCCGGTGACGGTGCTGATGCGGGCATCCGTCGTGAGGCCGGAGATGAGGGCAGAGGCCGAGATGACGCCGAACTTCAGCGCCACATCACGCGGCACCATCAGGCTGATGTCGGCCTTCGCGTTGCCGCGCCAGGACTTGAAGACCTCGATGAAGTTGTCCCAGCGCAACTGCGGGTGGTCGATCTCGAGGCGGTCGCCGTCGATCGAGATCTTGAGGTCTTTGCCCGTCACCGAGTGAACTTCGATGCGCGCACCCGGCTCGTCGTGGCCGATGACGTCGATCTGCCCGCCGATCAATCCGACCTAGAGCGAGCGCACGAGCTCGATGTCGATGACTTTGGGACCGTCGACGATCCACTTCTCCAGCACCACGATGACCTCCTCCAGAAACGCGCTATATCGCGTCCGATAGAAGACACGTTATATCGCGTTTGGGGAGAAGTCAAGATATATCGCGAGCGGCGCGCACCGCTACGGCGCGATGCCGTGCTCGGTGAGGAACGGGATGGGGTCGTAGCGCACGCCGTCGGCCCCGTACAGCTCGAAGTGGGTGTGCTCGGTGGTCGCGTTACCCGTGCGGCCGGTCAACCCGATCACCTGGCCCGCCGTCACGATCGAGCCCACGCCGACGGTGAGCGAACCGTCCTGGAAGTGCATGTACATGCTGCACACCGCGACGCCGCCCACCTTGTGGGCGATGGAGGTGTACACCCCGCCGGTGCCGCCGTCGCCCGAGGCGGCGATGACCACGCCGTCGGCGATCGCGTGCACCGGCACGCCTGGACTGTTCAGCATGTCGATGCCCTTGTGGAAGCCCTCGGCGCGCGGCCCGAACCCGTCGGACATCCGGTTGCCGTCGGGATACACCGGCGAGAACGCGGCCGACTCGGCCACCGCATCCGCCCCGGCCTGGCACTGCGCCCCACCGTAACCGCCCTCGCTGCCCGAAGAGGTCGTGACCGGCTTCGGCGTGGGAGTGGGAGTCGGCTTGTGGATGACGTACCCGTCGCGAGCCACCGAGGCACCCGGGCCCTCCGCGGCCGAGAACGACTGCTCGCCGCCGGCGGCAGCCTGGATCTGCAGGTCGTCGAACGAGCCCGGCCGCGTCAGCGACGCCGCGGGCACCGACGTGGCGACGGCGACGCCGACCACGAACGCCATGGCGACGACGCCGAGCACTGGGCCTTGGTACTTCATCCGCCCCATTCAACAGGGCGCATCGGCCCAGCACAACCGCAGCGACGCGCTCGGCCGCGTCGTGCACGGCGGTGTCAGCGGGAGTTGGCAGAATCAGGGCATGCCCCTTGCGATCGAGGACTACGCCATCATCGGCGACTGCCACACCGCCGCCCTGGTCGGCCGCGACGGCAGCATCGACTGGCTCTGCCTCCCCCGGTTCGACTCCGCCTCGACCTTCGGCGCCCTCCTCGGCACCGAGGAGCACGGCCGCTGGCTGGTCGCCCCTGCCGACCCCGCCGCCACGGCGACGCGCAGTTACCTCGACGACACGTTCATCCTCATCACCCGCTGGGAGACGCCAACGGGCGTGGCCGAGGTGATCGACGCGATGCCGCACGGCGACCGCCGCGCCGACGTGGTGCGGCGGGTGCGGTGCGTCAGCGGCACGGTGCGGATGCGGCAGGAGGTCGCCATCCGCTTCGGGTACGCCGACGCGCTGCCCTGGATGCGCCAGGCCCCCGAGCACGGCCGCAACGCGGTCGTCGGCGTGGCGGGGCCGGATGCGGTGGTCATCCGCGGCCCGAAGCTCACCGCCAAGAACCATTTCCACGAATCCGACTTCACGCTCGCCGCCGGTGAGCAGACCGACATCGTGCTGACCTGGTTCCCGTCCCACCGCACCCCGCCGGAGCCGACGGATGTCGACGAGCGCCTCGAAGCGACCGCCGCCTGGTGGCGCAACTGGGCATCCGCCACCGACCTGCCCCAGCCCTACCAGGCGGAGGTGCGCCGTTCGCTGCTGGTGCTCCGCGCCCTCACGCACGAAGACACGGGCGGCATCGTCGCCGCAGCCACGACGAGCCTCCCCGAGGAGTTCGGGGGTTCGCGCAACTGGGACTACCGCTACACCTGGCTCCGCGACGCCTCCCTCACCCTCGCGGCACTCATGCTGCACGGGTACGAATCCGAAGCCGGGCATTGGCGCCGATGGCTGCTGCGCGCCATCGCCGGCGACCCGGCCGACATCCAGATCATGTACGGGCTCTCCGGCGAGCGGCACCTCCCCGAGTACGAGGTCGACAGCCTGCCCGGGTACCTCGGCGCCTCCCCCGTGCGCGTGGGGAACGGAGCGTCGGGCCAGTACCAGGGCGACATCTTCGGCGAGCTCATGGTGGCGCTGCGCGAGGCCCGCCGCATCGGCGTCGACGAAGACGAGTTCTCCTGGCCCCTGCAACGCACCCTGCTCGGCTTCCTCGCCGACACCTGGCAGCGCCCCGACAACGGCATCTGGGAGATCCGTGGGCCGCAGCAGGCCTTCACGCACTCGCGCGCGATGATCTGGGCGGCGTTCGCGTGCGGCGTCGAGGCCGTGAACGTCTACGGGCTGCCGGGCGACGCCGAGCGCTGGGCGACGCTCCGCGACACCATCCGGGCCGAGATCGAGGAGCACGGCTACGACCCGGTGCGCAACACCTTCGTGCAGCACTACGGCACCACCGAGGTCGACGCGTCGCTTCTGCTGCTCTCCCAGATCGGCTTCGTCGCGGCCGACGACCCGCGGATGCTCGGCACCGTCGCCGCCATCGAAGACGACCTGATGCACGACGGCCTGCTGCTGCGGTACCGCACCGAATCGGGGGTGGACGGGCTGCCCGGCGGCGAGCATCCGTTCCTCGCCTGCTCGTTCTGGCTGGTGCAGCAGTACGCCCACTCCGGGCGGCTGACGGATGCGCGGGCCCTGATGGAGACGCTCGTCGGCTTCGCCAACGACGTCGGCCTGCTCTCCGAGGAGTACGACGTGAAGGGCGGCCGGCAGGTGGGCAACTTCCCGCAGGCGTTCTCCCATCTGGCGCTCGTGCGCGCGGCCGACGCGATCGCGCGGGCCGAGGCCGGGGAGACGCACGCGCCGCTGCTCGAGGTGTAGGGGGCGCGGCCGTTCGCCGGTCGGCGGGTGTCGTGCATCCGTCGTTCGGCCACTGTTCACCCACGTGCCCGCGCGGCACCCCGCCGCCCGGCATAGGCAGGTGGCATGGATGTGCTCATCACGGTTCTGCTCGTCATCGCCATCGCGCTGGTGTTCGACTTCACGAACGGCTTCCACGACACCGCCAACGCCATGGCGACCTCCGTCGCCACCGGCGCCCTCACACCCCGGGCGGCCGTGACCATCTCGGCCGTGCTGAACCTGGTCGGCGCGTTCCTCTCCACCGAGGTGGCGAAGACCATCTCGGGCGGCATCATCAACGAGGGTGAGAACGGCGTCGACATCACGCCGGTGATGATCTTCGCGGGCCTGGTGGGCGCGGTGCTCTGGAACCTCGCCACCTGGTACCTCGGGCTGCCGTCGAGTTCGACGCACGCCCTCTTCGGCGGCCTGATCGGCGCCGCCGTCATCGGGGCCGGCTTCGACGCGGTGAACTTCGGCGTGGTGCTCACGAACGTCGTGATCCCGGCCATCCTCTCGCCCGTCGTGGCGGGGGTGGTGGCGCTCGTGGCGACCTACGCCGCGTACCGCATCACCCAGCAGGCGAAGGCGCGGGGGTCGGATGCGGGTTTCCGGCACGGCTAGACCGTGTCGGCCTCGCTCGTCTCGCTCGCGCACGGCACGAACGACGCGCAGAAGACGATGGGCGTGATCACCCTCACCCTGATCGCGGCGGGCTACCAGGACTCGGGATCGGGCCCGCAGTTCTGGGTCATCGGCGCCTGCGGGATGGCGATCGCGCTCGGCACCTACCTCGGCGGCTGGCGCATCATGCGCACGGTGGGCAAGCGCATCACCGACATCCACGCACCGCAGGGTTTCGCGGCCGAGACCAGTTCGGCGGCGACCATCCTCGTGTCGTCGCAGCTCGGCTTCGCGCTCTCGACCACCCAGGTGACGTCCGGCGCCGTCGTGGGCGCCGGGCTCGGCAAGAAGCTCGCCGGGGTGCGCTGGGGCATCGTGGGGCGCATCGCGACGGGTTGGCTGGTGACGCTGCCCGCGGCCGCGCTGGTGGGCGGGCTGGCGGCGTGGGCCGCGTCGAGCAGCACGCTCGGGCTGCTCGTGGTCGCGGTGCTGGCGCTGGCCGCCGGGCTCGCCTTCTTCTTCCTGGCCCGACGGCATCCGGTCACGTCGAAGAACGTGAACGAGACGGCCGAGGCAGACACCGACGACGAGCGGACGACGAAAGCGGAGGCGGCACGATGACGACGACGGATGCGCTGGGCGCTGTTCAGGCGGCGGCCGACGGGCAGTTCCTCGGGGTGGACTGGGGCGCCTTCGTGGTGGTCTTCCTGGTGGCGTTCGCCGCCACGATCGCGGTGGTGGTGGCCTACTCGGCCGGGCTGCGGCTGCTCGCGGTGGCCGGCCCGGAGCACCGGGCGCTGCCGACCGCGGCGGGCTGGCTGTGCATCGGCGTTGCCGGGCTGGCGGTGCTGGTGGGGTTGTGGCTGATCATCCCGCAGTTCCATCCGTGAGGTGACCGGCCAGGCGGTCTCCGCGCCCGGTTGCATCGTGCTCGGGAGCGATTAAGCTCGAAGCGATGCTGCCACTGACCGAGTCGGAGATCCGCGCCTCATTCACCAACACGAGCCCGCAGGAGCTCGCGCGCATGACCCTCCCGGGCCTGCACGAGATCGTCTGGGAAGACCGGGAGTTCCTCGGCTGGCGGGACGCGCACGCCATCCACCGCGGCTACATCGTGTTCTGGCGCGACGACCGCCCGGTCGGCATCATGCTGAAGGCGGCCGGTTCCCGGATGCGCCCCGGCATCTCCGCGATGTGCTCGCTCTGCCGCACGCCGCTCCCCGGTGGGCAGGTGACGCTGTTCACCGCCCCGCGGGCCGGGCAGGCGGGCATCGACGGCAGCACCATCGGCACCTACATCTGCAGCGACCTCACCTGCTCGATGCTCATCCGCGTGGTGCCGCCGAAGTCGGACATGCAGCCCGACCCCGCCGAGCTCATCGCGGCGCGGGCGCAGGGCCTCAGCTCACGCCTGAACTCCTTCACCGACGACGTGCTGCGCTGACCTGCGGCCGCGGGCCGCGACCTCAGCCGTCGTTCTCTTCGAGGGTGGCCTCGTCGGTGTCGATCTCGGCGTCGGGGTCTTCGGGTTCGTCGGCCAGGGTGGCGTCCACCCCCGACGGGATCGCGTCGGTGGTCGGCCCGTTGCCGACGACGCCCTGGCCGTCGGGGTAGCCCGCGCCGTCGGGGTACTCGATGTCGCTGAGGTCGACGGGCTCGTCGTTCTTGTCGTTCATGGGGCTCCTCCCGGCTCGGCCGATCACGCTCTGTGCATCGACCGTCTGAATCAACCGTGTGCCAGCAACTTAACCACGATCACGATCGCAGCGAACACCAGTTCCCCGGCGAACACCGCGAGCTTGGCCCACCACGGCAGCTCCGCCCGCGCGACGGCGGCGAACGCCACCGCCGCGAGGCCCAACGCCATCGCCCCGACGGCGAAGACCAGTGCCGTGGTGACGTCGAGCCAGCCGATGCCGGCGGCAGCGAGCACCGCCAGCGGCACCACGGCGGTGGTGAGCGCCGAACCCGAGACGCCGATGAAACCCGCCATCGCCCGTGCGCTCGGCAGCCGGGCGCCCACGGCGAGCTCGGCGATGACGTCGGCGAAGAACCCGGCGAGCACGGCACCGAGCACACCGATGAGGAGGGCGGCCGCGATGGTCCACGCGCCCGCCTCCTCGGCGTGGGCGCCGAAGGCGAGCAGTACCGCGAGGCCGGTGAACGCGATGTAGACCCGCTCCCGGATGCGCGGACGCACCTCCTCGATCTCGGCCGGCCGGGGTGCTCTACGGGGTCGGGGTGGGCGCGCGTCCATGCCCTCATTCTGCCGCGACCGGCAGGGACGGGAAGACCCGCAGCGATGCCCGGGAACACGAAAACCCCCGGTTTCCCGGGGGTTTTCGGTGTTGTGACCCCAGCGGGATTTGAACCCGCGTTACCGCCGTGAGAGGGCGACGTCCTAGGCCGCTAAACGATGGGGCCGTTCAGACAACTCATCGAGTATGCCACACTCCGCAACCCTTCTCAAAATCGCCGGGCGCCTCGCCGGCTCGACGTCGGCCGGCCTCAGACGAGCACGGTGAGCGCGCCGGGCACCAGCTCGACCGTGAGCGGCAGCGGCCCGAAGCGCTCGCCGTCGGCGTAGCCGACGATGCCCGGCGCGTCGACCGTCACCGTCCGCCCGCGCACGAACTCGACGATCTCGAGCCCGGCGTGCGTGCCCGAGAAGACCTTCGGGAACAGGCGGATGAACCGCAGCCGCGACACCGGCTTCACGATGAACACGTCGAGCAGACCGTCGTCGAGCCTCGCGTCGGGTGCGACCCGCATGCCGCCGCCGATCGTGGTGTTGTTCGCCACGGCGAGCAGGCACGAGTCGACCTCGCGCCGCACCCCGTCGATCACGAGTTCGTAGCGGCGCGTGCGCAACGTCACGAGCTCGGCGACGAGCGCGACCACGTAGCGTGAGGCACCGGTCGGAAAGCGCATCCCGTTCGCCCGCTCGTTCACCCGCGCGTCGAAGCCGGCCGAGAGCACACCCGCGAACCAGCGGGGTGGCTGCGAGGCGTCCGCGCCGGTGACGCGGGCGGCGTCGACCACCCGCGGCGCGCGCTCGAGGGCGTCGCCGAGCGCGGCGATCGCCGCGTCGTGGTCGCCGGTCGGGATGCCCACGCCGGCCGCGAAATCGTTGCCCGTGCCGGCGGGCACGATGCCGAGCGGGATGCCCGTGCCGGCCACCAGGTTGACCCCGAGGTTCACCATGCCGTCGCCCCCGACCACGACCAGCGCGTCGGTCGGGTGCGTCAGCGCATCCTGAGCCACCCGCACCAGCCCGTCGAAGTCGGGCGCGCTCAGCGGCACCACGTCGTGCCCGCGCTGCTTCAGGGCGGCGACGGTGGCCGGCCCGACCGAGCGGGTCGCTCCGAAGGAGGCGTTGGGGTTGATGGCGACGACGATCCGCTTCGGAGGGGTGCCCATACCGACCGATTATTCCCCAACTTGCAGAACGCGATGCGCGGGTGTTGAGTCGGGAAACATGAGACTCACGAAATTCGAACACGCCGCCCTCCTGCTCGAACAGTCCGGCAAGAAGCTCTTCGTCGATCCGGGAGTCTTCACCACCCCGATCACGGAGGCGGCCGAGACGGTTGCCGTCGTGATCACCCATGAGCACCAGGATCACTGGACGCCCGAGCAGCTGAACCGCATCCTGGACGCCTCGCCCGACGCGCGTCTCATCGGGCCCGAGGGCGTCGTGACGGCGGCGGCCGAGGCCTGCCTCACGGTCGAGCAGGTGCAGCCGGGTGACGCGCTCGAGGTCGGGCCGTTCCGCCTGCGCTTCTTCGGGGGGCGGCACGCGGTCATCCACTCGTCGATCCCCGTGGTCGACAACGTGGGCGTGCTCATCAACGAGGTGCTGTACTACCCGGGCGACTCGTTCGCCGTGCCGGAGGGAGTGGCCGTCGACCTGCTCGCGGCCCCCGCCGGGGCGCCGTGGCTGAAGATCGGCGAGGCGATGGACTACGTGCTCGAGGTGGCGCCCCGGCGGGCCTTCGGCACCCACGAGATGGTGCTCTCGGTGGCGGGCAAGAACATGGCGGCCGACCGCCTGGCCTGGGCCACCGAGCAGGGCGGCGGCGAGTACGTCGCCCTCCAGCCCGGCGACACCCTCGACCTCTGACCGCTCAGGGGGCCAGGGGCGGGGGCGTCGCGATGCCGAAGACGTCGCGGAGGGCCGTGCGAGCGGCGTGCCAGCCGGCCATGCCGTGCACGCCCGGGCCGGGCGAGGTCGAGGCCGAGCACAGGTACACCCCGCCGAGCGGCGTGCGCCACGGCGTGCCCGAGAGCACCGGGCGCGCCACGAGCTGCCCCACCGAGGCGGCACCGCTCGCGATGTCGCCATCGATGTAGTTGGGGTTGTAGAGCTGCATCGCCGAGGCGGGAATGGCAGCCGATGCCACGATGCGGTCGCGGAAGCCGGGCGCGTACTGCTCGATGCGGGCGGTGACCGCATCCGTCATGTCGCGACCGGATGCCCGGGGCACATGCGTGTACGCCCAGAGCACGGTGTGCCCGGCCGGCGCCCGCGAGGGGTCGAAGCCGCTCGGCTGCGAGACGAGCACATAGGGCTGCTTCGGGTGCACACCCCGGGCGAGTTGGCGCTCCCCCGCATCGATCTCGGCGGCGCTGCCCCCGATGTGCACCGTGCCGGCGCGCGCCACCTCGGCGTTCGCCCAGGGCACGGGCCCGTCGAGCACGTAGTCGACCTTCGCGGCCGCGTTGCCGTAGCGGAACCGGCGCAGCACGCTGCGGTAGCCGTTCGGCAGCAGGTCGCCGGCGATGCCGTCGAGGGCGCGCGGCGTCACGTCGAGCAGCACCGCGTGCGCACTCGGCAATTCCCGCAGCGAGTGGATGCGCGTCTCGGTCACGAGCTCGCCCCCGTTCGCGCGCAGATCGGCGACCAGGGCGTCGACGATCGCCTGCGATCCGCCGACCGGGATCGGCCAGCCCCCCGGCGCGTGCGCCAGCATGCCGAGCAGCAGGCCCGCCGCCCGGGCGCCGAGCGAGGCCACCGGCCCGATCGAGTGGGCACTCACCCCGGCGAGAAGGGCGCCGGCCTCTTCGGTGCGGAAGCCGGCGTCGGCCGCGCGGGCCGAGGCGAGCATCCGCAGCCCCATCGCGGTGGCGGCGAACGGATGCCTCGGCCCGCGCAGAATGGGCGACATCGCGAAATCGACCACGGCGTCGCGCTCCATCAGCAGCGGCTCGAACAGGCGCCGCCACGCCGCACCGTCGGCTCCGAGGCCCTCGGCGGTGCGCTCGAGGTCGTGCCAGGCGAGCGCAGCGCGGCCGCCGTCGAGCACTTGGGCGTACGACACCTCGGGCGTGACGAAGTCGACGCGCCGGTCGATGCCGAACGCGCGGAAGAACGGCGAGGCGAAGGCCATCGGATGCACGGCCGAGCACACGTCGTGCAGGTGCCCCGGCAGCGTGAGCTCGGCCGAGCGCGATCCGCCGCCCGCCGTCCCCGCCGCCTCGAACACGCGCACCGACAGGCCGGCCCTGGCCATCGTGACGGCCGCGGCGAGCCCGTTCGGCCCGCTGCCGACCACCACCACGTCGACCGGCCCCGAGCTCATTCCGTCAGACTATCCCCGCCGCCCGCCTGTCGCTTCCGCCGGGCCCACTCCGCGCCGGGCTACCCCTTGGGCACACCCTAGGCGCGCGCTCGGGCCCGGGCGCGCAGCACCGTGCCGACGGCGTAGGCCGCAGCGCCCGCGACGAGCAACGCGATCGCCCACGGCAGCACGCCGTTCACCGAGAGCCCCGTGTTCGCCAGCACGGCGGGTTTCGCCGGCGCCGCCGAGACGGTGAGCGTGACCGGCGCGCTCGTCGACTCGACGAAGTTCGCGTCGCCGAGGAAGCGCGCCGTGATGGCCCCGCTGCCCGCCGAGTTCGGCGTGAGGGTCGCGGTGGCGGTGCCGGTGGCCGAGACGGTGGCGTCACCGAGGTGCTGCGACCCGCGGTAGAAGGCCACGGTGCCCGTCGGGACCACGTCGGTGGCTGAGCCGACCGCGGCCGTGAGCGTCACCGCCGCCCCCACCCGAACGCTCGTCGGAGCGACCGTCAGCGTGGTGGTGGTCGGTGCTTTCGCGATGCTGAGCGTCGTCTCGGCCGAGGAGGGCGTGAACGGCGAGATGTCGGCCGGCACGAACGCCGCGGAGACCGGATGCATGCCCGCAGGATAGGGCGCCGTCAGCGTGAACACGGCCGCACCGTCGACCACCGGCGCGCTGAGCGGGGTGTCGGTGCCGAGCTGCAGCGACACCGTGCCGACGGGCACATCCACCGTGGTCAGGTTCGAGACCGTCACCGTGACGGTCAGGTCGTCGGCGAACACCGGCGCGGCCGGGGCGACGGCGATGTCGGTCGCCGTGGCGTATTCCACGCTGTACGTGATGGTCACCGAGCCGTCGCCGAGCTCGGCGAGCCCCGTGCTGGTGTCCTCGAGCCCGCTGGTCGAACTGCCGCCGCCGGCGCCTCCGCCACCACCTCCGCCGAGGCCGAAGCTGATGCCGCCGTCGACCGAACCGACCGCCTGGGGCGGGGTCGCCGGGTCGCCGTCATCGGTCTGGATCAGGGCGCCGGCGTGCCCGCCCTCGCCACCGGAGAGACCGTCGCCGAAGAACGAGGCGCCACCGCCCCCGCCACCACCGCCGAGGAAGTCGACGTCGCCGCCGTTGGTGCCGTCACCGTCGGCCGAGTCGTTGAGCACGCCGCCCGCACCCTCGGCGAGGCAGTGCAGGCCGAACTCGGGGTCGCCCGGCAGGGCGTCGTCGTCGCGCGGGGCGTGCCCGGCCTCGCCCGCGTTCCCGGCGTCACCACCGAAGCAGAAACCGACCACTCCGCGGCCTCCGCCACCCGCTCCGCCGGCGGCCACGACGGCGTTCGCCGTGTCGCCGTTCACGATCACCGCGGTCGATCCGCCGCCACCGCCGCCGGAGCGCGCGAGGAACGAGCCGTGACCGCCCTCGCCACCCTCCGTCCAGCCCTGGCCACCGACGCCGGCGTCGCCGTCGCTCGGTCCGTCGTAGCCGGGGTCGCCCGCTTCGAGGCGGTAGCCGTCGGTGCCCGCCTCGCCGACGTAGACGGTCAGCTCGTCGCCGGCCGTCACCGCGAGCGTGCCCGAGAGCGCCGCGCCCGCGCCGGCTGCTCCGCCGTTCGTGCCGCCACCGCGACCGCCCGAGGCGCCGTTCAGGCTGAGCACCACGGAGCTCACACCGGCCGGCACCGTCCAGCTCGCGGTGCTGCCCGGATCGTCGAAGACCACGGGTGCCTGCGGCAGAGCCGCGTTCGCCGCACCCGCTCCCGCGCCGACCATGAGTCCCGCGACGACGAGCGACACGACGCCGCCGCCCGCGATCGCCTTCCGGAGCGTGATTCGTGCTGTCGTGGCCATGTGCTGCCCCCTACCCCGGTCGACACTGACCGGATGCCCCACCGGACGCCCGGCGCCCGGATGCGGCGGGCTCGTCCCCGCCGCCGGTGCCGCTCACCCTAACAGCCGGGCGACACGGGGTACAGACCCTTAGGCCCCCTCGTCGAAGGGCTGCTCCATCCACCACTCGGTGAATGCCGTCGCCCGGCCGTCGTCGGCGAATCGCAGCACCCAGAGGTTGCTGTAGACCGGCCCGCCCGAGTACACCGTGGTGCCCTGAACCACCGCGACGGCGCCGTCGACGGCCACCGGATGCCACGAGAAGGTGGTCTCGCCCGGGTCGTCCTGCGCCTCGAGCCAGCCGGCCACGATCTCGTCGTGACCCACCCACGGGTCGGCGTAGGGTTCGGTGCGGTACTCCGCGCCGGGGGCGAAGAGCGCGCGGATGTCGTCGGGGTCGTTGGACTCCCAGGCGCGCCGGTAGCCGTCGATCCAGGCGGTCACGCGGTCGTTCTCGTCGTCGGCCATGAGTCAGTCTGAGCATCCGGCCGCCCGGAACGCAAGGCCTGGCGGCACGACACCGAAAACGCGGCCCGGGATGACGGGGACGCGCCGACGGTTGTATATCTGGAATCCGACAGAACGAGGTCCCATGAGCATCGACGCCACCCCCAACACCGACTACGACCCGAGCGCCTTCCGCGAGGTCTTCGAGCAGCACTTCACCTACGCCTCGGCGTTCGAGCGCAACACGCATCGCTACGCGAACCGCACGGCGCTCACCGACTCGACCACCGGCGAATCGTGGACGTATCGGCAGCTCGGCGAGGTCACCGGAGCCCTGGTCGCCGGACTCGCGCAGCGCGGCGTGGGCGTCGGCGACATCGTGGGCTACCAGCTGATGAACCGGCCCGAGTTCGCCTTCCTCTACCTCGCGGCCCAGGGGCTGCGGGCAGTGTCGTCGCCGATGAACTTCCGGCTGGCACCGGCCGAGACGGCGCACATCCTCACCGAGTCGAAGCCGACGATCTTCGTGTTCGAAGCGGCGGCGGCACCGGATGTCGCCACCGCACTCGGCCTCACCGCGCACGTTCCCGCGGTGCTCGCCGCGGTCGGCTCCCCCGCCGACGTGGCCCGGGCCGCGGAGCTCGTGCCGGGGACGGTGCCGTTCGCCGAGCTGCTCGTGGCCGGGGCGCCGAGCTTCCGTGCGCCCGAGGGCGGGTCGGTGTGGGACGAGACCTCCCGGCTCTACACCAGCGGCACCACCGGCATGCCCAAGGCGGTGCCGCTGACGAGCCTCAACGAGGTGCTCACCGCGCACGACGCGATCATGCACTTCCCGCTCGGGCCCACCGACAAGACGATGAACATGTCGCCCTGGTTCCACCGCGGGGGCAACTACTGCGCGGGCCCGAACACGGCGTTCTACGTGGGCTCGGAGGTGGTGACGCTGCCGCAGTTCGATCCCGGACTCGTGCTCGACCTCATCGAGCAGCACGGCCTCACGTACGTGATCGGCGCGCCGACCAACCTCGAGCGCCTCGCCGACGAGCAGGAGGCACGCCCGCGCGACCTCTCCTCCCTCTCCGGCATCGTCACGATGGGCGCGCCGCTCGAGCGCGCCGCCGCGCTGCGCTACCAGCGCACCATCACCCCGCGCATCGCCAACGGCTACGGCACCACTGAGGCGTTCTGGAACACCTACCTGCGCCCGGAGGACCTGCCCGACGCCGCCGGCGCATCCGGTCGCGCGTGCCTGGACGACGACGTGGTGGTGGTGAACGTCTACCCCGACCGGATGGCCGACCCCACCGACACCGTGCCGCAGGACGGCAGCACCGTGGGCGAGGTGATCATGCGCTCGGTCAAGAGCGGCTACTCCTACATGCACAACCCCGAGGAGCAGGCGAAGAAGTTCCGCGACGGCTGGGTCTACCCGGGCGACCTCGCCACCTGGGACGGCGACGAGATCGTGACGATCGTCGGCCGGAAGGACGACATGATCATCTCGGGCGGCGAGAACGTGCATCCGGTGCAGATCGAGGAGGTGCTGGCCGGGCATCCGGGAGTCGCCGACAGCATCGTGACCGCGGTGCCGGACGCGGAGTGGGGCGAGGTCGTGGTGGCCTACGTCAAGCGCCGCGCGGGAGTGCTCGAGGATGCGGCTGCCGCAGCGACCGAGCTCGACCGGTTCTGCCAGGACAGCGTCGCGCTCGCCCGCTTCAAGCGCCCGCGCCGTTATGCCTTCGTCGACGACCTGCCGTACACCGCGACGGGCAAGAAGCAGCACTTCCTCATGAAGCGGCAGGCCCCCGACGACGTCGCGGCCGGACTCTTCGTGGCACCCTGAGCGAGCGTGCCGGCGGATGCACGGCGCACGATTGAACGAACCGGGCGGCTGTTCCGTTGTGCTTGATGGAGGAACGATGTCGGAGGATCAGGCGGAACTGCTGCGGGCGATCCACGACGCCCACGGGCCGGCGTTGTTCCGCTACGTCGTGCGCCTCACCCAGGACCAGAATCTGGCCCAGGACGTGGTGCAGGAGGCCCTGCTGCGGGCCTGGCGGTCGCCCGCCATCCTCGAGCAGAGCGACGACGCCGCCCGGGCGTGGCTGTTCACGGTGGCGCGCAACCTCGTCATCGACGACCGGCGCAGCGCCCGGCACGCGCACGAGTTCGCGACCGACGACGTGCCCGACCGGGGCGTGCACGACGAGACGGATGCGGTGCTCGACAAGTGGCTGCTCTCCGACGCGCTCCGCTCGCTCTCGATCGAGCACCGCACCGCCGTCGTGAGCTCGTACTACCTCGGCCGCTCGGCCGCGGAGATCGCCGAGCAGGAGGGCGTGCCGGTGGGCACGGTGCGGTCGCGCATCCACTACGCGTTGCGGGCGCTGCGCCTCGCCCTGCAGGAGCGGGGGGTGACCGAATGAGCGAGCCGAGCGCACCCGCCGAGCCGGTGCGGGGCGATCCGTTCCGGGACTGGGACGCCGCCTACGTGATGGGCATGCTGAGCCCCGACGACCGCCGCGCCTTCGAGCGGCATCTCGCCACGTGCGCCGCCTGCACGGCCGCGGTCGCCGAGCTCGCGGGGCTCCCGGGCATCCTCGGCGCCCTGAGCCCGGCCGAAGCGGTCGCGCTGCTCGACGAGCCCGCGGCGCCCGAGCGGACCCAGCCCGACCTCGTGCACCAGCTCGCCCAGCGGGTGGGCCGGCGCCGGCGGCGCACGAGGCGGCGGATGATCGCCCTGGTCGCCGGCGTCGGCGCGGCACTCGCCGTGGCCGGCGTGTTCGCGGGCTTCGGCTTCGGCACGGCGGCGGAGCGCAGCACGCCACTCGCGGTCGCCACATCGACGGCCGCGCCCGGCGGGCCCGACGCCAACGTCGCACCGATCGGCGACGGGGTGGCTCGTGCCATGACCCCCGTCGAGCCGGGCGGAGTCGAGGCGGAGCTCGCCGTCACCGAGAAGGGCTGGGGCACCCGCTTCGACTGGAGCTGCAGCTACGGCACCGGCCGGCCCGGCTACCCGGGCGCCCCCGACCTCACCTACGACCTCGTGGTGACGGATGCGCGGGGCACCGAGACGACGGTGGCCAGCTGGTCGGCGGCCGGGGAGGCGGCGGGCAACCTCTCGGCATCGACGAGCATCCCCACCGCACAGCTGCGCGCGGTCGACATCCGGCTCGCCGGCAGCGATCACCCGTTGGCCCGCACGACCTTCTGACCCTACCCGGGTGGCGACGAGGCCGCAGGCGAAGTGGCAATATTGTCTCCGATACCTTTTCGTTGCCTGTGCGACTCCCCTTTCCGGAGCCCGCGACACATCTTCAGGAGGTGCACTGGCGTGCAGTTGTTCGTGAGCGGTTCCGACACCCGAATCCATGGCGATCTGAACATCCCGGTCTCGAAGTACCACGCCCATCGCGCCCTCGTGCTCGCCTCGCTCGCGCCCGGTCGCAGCGTCGTGCGCGGGCTGTCCGAGACCCGCCAGGTGGTCTGGACCGTGGGGGTGCTGCGCGCGCTCGGCACGAGGATCGAGATCGACGGCGACACCTACGTGGTGCACGGCGGCCGCTATCACACGCGGGGCGGTGTCGTCGATCACGGCTCGATCTCGGCCGAGGGACTGCTCAACGTGGGTTCGTCGGGCACCACGCTCTACTTCATGACCGGCCTGGCAGCTCTCGCCGACCGGCCGATCACCCTCACCGGCATGAAGTACTTCCGCCGCCGGCCAATCAAGGCGCTGCTCGATTCCCTGGCGCAGCTCGGCGTGCGGTACTCGGCCGAGAACGACTGCCCGCCCATCACGGTGCAACCCGGCACGCCCGCCGGCGGTCACGTCACCATTCCCGGCACGCTCTCGCAGTGGCTCTCGGGGCTGCTGCTGCTCGCCCCCTTCGCCGAGCGGGAGACCACCATCGAGGTGCAGGGCGAGCTCAACGAGCAGCCCTACGTCGAGCTCACGGTGCGCATGATGCGGCACTGGGGGCTCGTCGTGGAGCACTCCGACGACTGGCGCACCTACACCGTCCCGGCAGGCCAGACCGCGACCGCCGCCGACTACACCATCCCGCCGGATGTCGGCTCTGCGGCGTTCGGGCTGGCGGCCGCCGCCATCCACCCCGCCGATGTGCTCTTCCGCGGCCTCACCGCCACCACCTCGGCCGAGACCGACCACCCCGAGGCCGAGTTCCTCGACCTCGTCGCGGCCATGGGCCTGCCGATGGAGCGCGACGAGGAGACCGGATTCGTGCGGGTGCGCCACGACGGCATCGAGCTCGCACCACTCGACATCGACTGCCAGCCCATCCCCGATCTGCTCCCCGTGCTCTCGGCGCTCGCGACCTTCGCGCGTGGCACCTCACGGCTCCGGAACGTGGCGCACATCCGCTTGAAGGAGTCCGACCGGGTGAACGCGATGCTGCAGCTCAACAAGCTGGGCGGCGACCTGGTCGACACCGGCTCCGAGCTGCGGATCACGGGGGTGGACGCCCTGCACGGCGCCCCCATGTCGTCGTTCAACGACCACCGGGTGCTGATGTCGCTCTCGGTCGCGGCCACCCGCGCCACCGGGGAGTCGCGGCTCACCTATCCGCGCGCGTACCGCATCTCGTACCCCACGTTCCTGCAGGCGATGACGAGCGTCGGGCTCGACATGGCGATCACCTCGCTCGCGGACGCCGACAAGGCGCAGTCGCAGCAGGCGCTCGCCTCGTGAGCGGCGCGACCGCCGGCCTCGGAGTCACCGCGGCCGTCGAGGCGCTCGTGCGTGCGCAACCGGATGCGCCGGCCGTCATCGAGGTCGGCGAGCGCCCCCGCACGCTCAGCTGGGCCGAACTCAAGGCCGAGGCCGATCGGGTGTCGGCCGTGCTGCTCGACCTCGGCGTGCGGCGCGGCGAGTCGGTCGCGTTCCAGCTGCCGAACTGGGCGGAGTGCGTCACCGTCACGCTGGGCGTGCTGCAGATCGGTGCGGTCGTGGCCCCGATCATGCCCGTGTTCGGCGAACGCGAGGTGGCGATGGTGCTCGCCCGAGCCAAGGCGCGGGTGCTCGTACTGCCGGAGTCGTTCCGCAAGCGCCGGCACGCCGACGAGCTCGGCGCGGTGCTGCGCGAAGCCGCGTCGAGCGGCCGCACGCTGCACGTCGAGCACGTGCTCGTGGTGCCCGACCGCGACCCCGCAGGCGCCCTGCGCGCGGGCGCCGGCCCCACCGCCGGCTCTGGAGCGGTGCGCGACGAGTCGGCGCCGTGGGCGTGGCACGACTTCGACGCCGCGACTGCTGCCGTGCAGGTCGATACGGGCGCCATCGCGGCGCGGCGGCCGGCCGACACCGACGTCGCCCAGCTCCTTTTCACCTCGGGCACCACGGGCGAACCCAAGGGCGTGCAGCACGCGCACCGCTCCCTGGGGCTCGCGACCGCCATGGAGGTCGCGCACCTCGGCCTCACCGCCGACGACCGCGTGTACATCCCCTCCCCGCTGGCGCACCAGACCGGCTTCCTCTACGGGCTGCTGCTCAGCTGGCAGCTGGGCGTCGCATCCGTCGTGCAGCCGATCTGGAGCGCCGAGGTCGCCCTCGAGCAGGCGTTCGCGGGCGCCCGCGCGAGCTTCGTGCAGGCGGCCACGCCCTTCCTGATGGACCTCGTCGAGCGCGTCGAGGCCGGCGCGGCCGCTCCGCAGAGCCTGCGCATCTTCGTGGCGACCGGCGCCGCCGTGCCGCGTGAACTCGCCGAACGCGCCACCCGGGTGCTCGACACCGCGATCCTCGGCGCGTTCGGCACCACCGAGACCTGTCTCGGCACGCTGTCGGCGCCGAGCGACCCGCCCGGCTCGGCGTGGGGCACCGACGGGCGACCGCTCGAGGGCATCCGCATCCGCATCGTCGACGACGAGGGCGTCGAGCTGCCGCCGGGTCGCGAGGGCAACTACGAGCTGCTCTCCCCCACCCTGTTCCTCGGCTACCTCGACCGGCCCGACCTCACCACCGAGGTCTTCACGCCCGACGGCTGGTACAAGACGGGCGACCTCGGCATCGTCGACGCCGACGGGTTCCTGCACGTCACCGGGCGGGTGAAGGACGTGATCAACCGCGGTGGCGAGAAGATCCCGGTGGTGGAGATCGAGAACCTGCTGTTCACGCATCCGCAGGTGAAGGACGTGGCGATCGTGGCGATGCCGGATGCTCGGCTCGGCGAACGCGCGTGCGCCTACCTTGTCACCGCCGACGGGGCAGCGCCGCTCGGCTTCACCGAGATGCAGCAGTTCCTCGCCGAGGCGCGGGTGTCGAAGTACTACTGGCCCGAGCGGGTGGAGTACATCGAGGCGCTGCCGCGGAACCCGGTGGGCAAGATCCAGAAGAATCTGCTGCGGGAGCGCGTCGCCGCGCTGCTGGCGGCCGAGACCGCGTCCGGCCACGACGCGTCCGACGACGAGAGGGAGAGCGCACGAGCGTGAGCGACATCGACGAGAACGAGTTCCAGCAGCTCAAGGCCGAGATCGAGGCCTGGGTGCGCGGGCCCGGCGAGCTCTGGGCCGAGCGCATCGAAGCCGAGAACGACGTGCCGCGCGAACTCTACGAGGAGCTGCGCGACCGCGGCTACCTGAGCCTGGCGGCGCCGGCCGAGCTCGGCGGGCGGGGCATCCCCTTCCCCCGCTACCTCGAGCTGCTCGAGATCGTGTCGCGGTCGCACGCCTCGATCCGGATGCTCGTGCACGTCAACAACGGCACCTGGCGCGCCATGGAGCCGTTCGCGAACGCGGAGCAGCGCGAGCTCGTGAAGAAGGCAGTGGCGGGCGAGGTGCTCGTGGCGTTCACGCTCACCGAGGCGACCGCGGGAACCGGGGCGGACATCCGCTCGACCGTGCGGCGCGAGGGCGACACCTACTACCTCAACGGCGAGAAGCACCTCATCACCTTCGGGGTGAAGTGCGACTACTGGCTGCTCTTCGCCCGGCTCGAGGGCACGAGCGGCAAGGACGGCACGGTCGCCCTGCTCGTGCCGAACAGCGGGCTGCCGGGCGCCGAGGTCATCGATGACTCGCAGACCATGGGCGTGCACGGCACCGACCACGCCATCCTGCACTTCACCGACACCCCCGTGCCGGTGAGCGCCCGGCTCGGTGAGGAGGGCGACGGGCTGAAGGTGGCGCTCGGCGGGTTCCTCCTGCCGAGCCGCGTGTCGGTCGCGATGAGTGCGGTCGGACTGGCCGAGCGGGCGCAGGAGCTCGCGATCGAGTACGCGCTGAAGCGGGAGACCTTCGGCAAGAAGCTGGCCGAGCGGCCCGTCATCCAGACCTACCTGGCCGAGAACTACGCCGACATCGCGGCGGCGCGCGCGCTGATCTTCGAAGCCGCACGAGCGTACGAGGCCGGAGCCGCCGACGCCGGAGCGCTCTCCAGCGCATCGAAGATCGTCGCCGTCGACATGCTCGCGCGGGTGACCGACAAGGCGTTGCAGATCCACGGCGGCCAGGGCTACTGGGCCCGCAACCCGATCGAGCGGGTGTACCGGGACGCCCGGGCGCAGCGCTTCGAGGAGGGCACGAACGAGATCCAGAAGACGGTGGTGGCCCGGGCCGTGCTGACCGACCACCTCGCCACTCACCCCACGACCCCGAAAGCCGAGGCCTGAGCATGACCGACACCACCCCCACCCCTCGCGTCGTCGTGATCACCGGCGCCTCCCGCGGCATCGGGCGCCTGCTCGCGCAGAAGCTCGGTGCGCAGGGCGCCGCCGTGGTGGTGAACTACAAGGTGAACGCCGACCTCGCCGAGGAGTCGCTCGCCGACGTCGTGGCCGCCGGCGGTTCCGGATTCGCGGTGCAGGCCGACATCGAGAACCCCGACGACATCGACCGCCTGTTCGACGAGGTGCGCGACCGCTACGGCCGGCTCGACGGTTTCGTCGCGAACGCCGCGGCGAGCGCCTTCAAGCCCGTGTCGCAGCTCAAGGTGCACCACCTCGACCGCAGCTACGCGATGAACACACGGTCGTTCGTGCTCGGCGCCATCCGGGCCGCAGAGCTGATGGACCACGGCGGCCGCATCGTCACCATCACGAGCTATGGGTCGCTCCGCGCCTTCCCCACCTACGCGGCGCTGGGCGCGGCGAAGGCCGCGAACGAGGCCTACGTGAAGTTCATGGCCACCGAGTTCGGCCCCCGCGGCATCACGGTGAACGCGGTGAACGGCGGGCTCATCGACACCGATTCGCTCGACTACT
Source organism: Herbiconiux sp. FW305-C-125 (assembly GCF_058783455.1). Lineage (NCBI taxonomy): Bacteria > Bacillati > Actinomycetota > Actinomycetes > Micrococcales > Microbacteriaceae > Herbiconiux > Herbiconiux sp. FW305-C-125. Next base: position 48,706 of record NZ_JBYSYO010000001.1, read on the forward strand.
TCTACCACCGGGTGCCGGGCATGGCGCCCATGCAGTCGGTGCTCGAGAAGGTGCCGCTCGGCCGGCCGGGCACGGCCGACGACATGGCCGACGCCGCCGACTTCCTGCTCTCGGCCAAGGCCGGGTACATCACCGGTCAGGTGCTGCAGGTCGACGGTGGGCTCACCGTCGTCGCCCCGCCGTTCTGGGCCGACACCACGGGCGATCTCCGCGAGGCGGTGCTCGGCGAGGGCGCCTCGGGTGCGGCCGTGACGCCCGTGGAGTACTCGGGCGAGTAGCGCGCCGGCCTCCCGCGGCCGGCCGAGCGGGTAGCCTGGCTGCTCGGCCCACCACCACCTCGCCTCCTCTCGATCGGAGCACCCGGATGCACGGCGACGACGCCACCCCCGCCCTCGAGCGCACCTTCTCCCCCTGGCGGCTGGGCGCGCTCGAGCTGCCGCACCGTGTCATCACGGGCAGCATGCACACGGGGCTCGAGACCCTCGACGACGGCGGGGCAGCGCTCTCGGCGTACTACGCCGAACGCATCCGCGGCGGCGCGACGCTCGTCATCACCGGCGGACTCGCGGTGAACGCCGAGGGCTGCGGCGCCGACGACTTCAGCGTGCTGGGCGACCCGGCGAGCGACGCCCGGTTCGCGGCGGCGGCCGCGGCGGTGCACGACGCCGGCGGGTTCATCGCGGCGCAGCTGTTCCACGCCGGTCGCTACGCCCTGCTCGACGGGGTGACGGATGCCGAGGGCCGCCCCGTGCATCCGGTCGCCCCGTCGCCGCTCGCGTGGCGGAGTGCGGGGGCGCAGGTTCCGGTCGAGCTCGACGAGGCGGGCATCCTGCGCACCATCGACGACTTCCGGCTCGCCGCCGAACGGGCTGTCGCGCTCGGGTTCGACGCCGTGGAGATCATGGCCTCGGAGGGCTACCTGATCAATCAGTTCTGCTCCCCCGTCACCAATCGGCGCGACGACGAGTGGGGCGGCGACGCCCGCCGCCGACGGCGGTTCGCGGTGGAGGTGCTGCGCGCGGTGCGGCAGGGTGTCGGCTTCGACGTGCCCGTGATCGTGCGGATGTCGGGCGCCGACCTGGTGCCCGACTCCACCACGCAGGACGAGACGGATGCCCTCGCCCGCGATCTCGTGCGCGCCGGCGCCGACGCGCTGAACGTGGGCATCGGGTGGCACGAGTCGAAAGTGCCGACCGTGCAGGCGGCGGTGCCGCACGGGGTGTGGTTGCGCTACGCCGAGGCGGTGGCGCGGGCTCTCTCGTTGCCCGGTGAGCCGTCGGCACCGACGGCGGTGCCGGTGATCGCGAGCAACCGGCTGACCGATCTGCGCGACGCCGAGGATGTGCTCGCGCGCGGGCTCATCACGGCGGTCGCGCTGGCGCGGCCCTTCCTCGCCGACGCCGCGATCGTCGACCGCTCCCGGCACGGGCATTTCGATGCGGTGAACTCGTGCATCGGCTGCAACCAGGCGTGCCTCGACCGCTCCTTCGTGAAGCAGCCGGTGTCGTGCCTCGTGAACCCGCGGGCGGCGACCGAGACACGGTACCCGCTCACCCTCACCGCGGCGCCGGACCACTACGCCGTGGTGGGTGGTGGCCCGGCCGGGCTGATCGCGGCCGAGGACCTCGCCGCACGGGGCAACCGGGTCACGCTCTTCGAGGCGGAGGGGCGACTCGGCGGGCAGTTCACGCTCGCGGCGCGCATCCCGACCAAGGAGGACTACGCGCTGACCGTCGAGCACTACGCGTCGCGCCTGGCGGAGCTCGGGGCACGGGTGGAGCTGTCGCATCCGGTGACCGCGGAGGAGCTCGCGGCCGGCGGGTTCGCCGGGGTCGTCGTGGCAACCGGGGTGCGGCCGCGCACGGTCGACATCCCGGGGGCGTCGCTGCCGCACGTGCTCAGCTACGAACGGGCGATCCTCGACGGGGTGCCGGACGGACGGGTGGCGATCATCGGCGGGGGCGGTATCGGCATCGACACGGCGAAGTTCCTGGTGCTCTCGCACGATCCGGCGGAGCGGGCGCGGGCGTTCGAGCGGCAGTTCCGGCTGGCGTCGCCGAGCACCTTCCTGGAATCGGATGCCCTTCCCCAGCGCACGCGGGTGCGGTCGACGCGCCTCGGCACCGCGTTCGAGCCTCGGCCCGGTTCGTCGGTGACCGTGTTGCGCCGAACGGGCAAGTTCGGGGCCGGCATGGGGCTGACATCGCGCTGGGTGGCGCTCGGCGAGTTGCGGGAGGCCGGGGTGCAGATGCTCTCCGAGCTGGAGTACCGGGAGATCACGCCCGGGGGCGTGTCGGTGGTGTTCGCGGACGGGCGCGAGGCGCTCGTGCCGGCCGACGTGGTGGTGGTGTGCGCGGGGCAGGTCTCGCACGATCCGCTGAGCGCGCCGCTCGCGGCGCTCGGGGTGCGGCACGAGGTGGTGGGCGGGGCGCTCGACGCGTCCCGGGTCGACGCCGTGCGGGCCACCCGCCAGGGCATCGACGCGGCGCGGCGGCTGGCGGCGGCCTGAGCCACGGCCTCGATGTCGGTGGGTGGCGGCAGGATGAGTCCGTCGCTCTGACCCGCCGCTGAAAGGACCACCGTGGAGTTCGCATCCATCCGCATCATCACCGACGACGTCGATCGGCTCGTGACCTTCTACGAGACCGTGCTGGGTGTCTCCGCCACCCGCCCTGCGCCGGTGTTCGCCGAGTTCCGCACGAGTGCCGGCACCCTCGCCATCGGCAGCACCGCCACCGTCGCGATGCTCGGCGACCGGGCACCGCGGCCCGGTCAGAACGACTCGGTCATCATCGAGTTGCAGGTGGGTGATGTCGACGCCGAGTTCGCGCGTCTGCGGAGCAGTCTCGACGACGTGGTGCTCGAGCCCACCACCATGCCGTGGGGCAACCGGTCGGCGCTCATCCGCGACCCCGACGGCAACCTGGTGAACCTGTTCGCCCGCCCCGCCTGAGCCGCCTCGGGGGCGATTTCGGCGACACGCCGGAATGCTCCCGTATTGGGGCCACCGGTCGGCGCGCGCTCGCCGATATGCTCCTCACAGCCCCGCCGTTCCGGGGTGAAATGGGGGGACGATCGTGGGCCGCATCACGTGGACGGACCAGGTGGCCGCCGTGGCGGTGGCACTGCCGTACTCGGACATCTCGCTGTCCAGTCTCTCCAGCGACGAGCTCGGGAGGTTGCGCGCCCTGATCGTCGACCTGCGCGCCGACGACGGGTACATGACGCCGGTGCTCGACTCCCGGTTCGCGCAGTTGCTGCCGCTGGTGGAGGAGCAGCTCGCGCGGAAGACCGCCTGAAATCGCCCTCGGGCGGTAGCGTGGTGCCATGGCGAACCTGCTCCACCTGGACTCCTCGGCCGACCTCGAGAACTCGCGCTCACGCGCCATCGGGCACTCCTTCAGTGAGGCGTGGCTCGCCGCGGCTCCCGGAAACACCGTGACGCACCGCGACCTGCACCGCGATCCGCTGCCCCACCTCGCCGATGCGGCGCTGCACTGGCCGCCGCGCCTCCGCCCCGCCGGAACGACGGTGCCCGCCGACGCCGAGGCGCTGCAGGCGTCCCTCATCGCCGAGCTGCTGGCCGCCGACGCCCTGCTCATCGGCGCACCGCTATACAACTACTCCCTGCCCTCGAGCCTCAAGGCCTGGATCGACAACATCCACGTGCCCGCGGTCACCGCACCGTTCGACGTCGACACGCAGCCCCTCGCCGGCCGGCCGGCCGTCATCGTGACCAGTCGCGGCGCATCCTACGACCCCGGGTCACCCACCGACGGCTGGGATCACGAGGTTCCGGCCCTCCGCCTCATCCTCGGTACGGCGCTCGGCATGGACGTGACCGTCATCGCCACCAACCTCACCCTCGCCGAGACGGTGCCCGCGCTCGGCGACCAGATCGACCGCAGCCGCCGCGAACTCGCCGAGGCGCACGAGGCCGCCGCCGCCCTCGCGCACACCCTCGGCGCCCCCTGAAGTCCTCGCCTCCGCGCACCTACTCCCGCGGGAGTACGCGGGGGCCGACGCGCGGCGGATGCCCGGGGCGGGGCGCGCGGATACGATCGAGCCATGCCGCACCCGGGCCCCTCCGCTGACGACCACGCGCGCGAGCACGCCCACTCGCGGGCGGAAGGGCACGAAGGCGCCGGGCGCGACGAGCGGTGGCGGAACGGCGAGCGCGCGGAATGGGCGGGGCGGCGGTGGAGTGACGCCGAACGCGCGGAATGGGCGGAGCGGCGGTGGGGTGACGCGGACGGCCTGGGCGCGGAGCCACGGTTCCGGCTCTCGGGCCCGGCGCGGCTGTGGCTGCCGGTCATCGTCTCGTTCGTGGTGCAGGTGCCGGCCGCGGTGTTCACCTGGCGGCTCCGGCACGTGTCCGCGCTGGCCGACGACGATCCTTGGCGCTTCGCCGTACGCCTCGCGCTGGCCCTCCTCGGCCCACTCGCCCTGATCGCGGCCCGCCGATTCCCCGGCCCGGTCGTGGCCGTCGTCGCGGCCGCGGCCGGCGCCTACACGCTCATCGTGGCGGGCGAGTTCGCCCCGCCCTACCTCGCGCTCGCCTTCGCGATCGTGAGCGCGGTCGTGCGCGGGGCACGAGTGTGGGCGTGGTGGTCGCTCGGCGTGGCGTGGCTCGTGACGGTGACCACGGGCATCCTGCTCGGCGTCGACTGGCAGCCCGCCGCCGTGGTGGCGGTGACGCTGGGACTCGTGCTGCTGCTCGGCGTCGGGGAGGGCATCCGTTCCCGACGGGCGCGGATCGACGAGATCCGCCGCCGCTCCGCCGAACGACGCGTCAGCGAGGTGCAGGCCGAGCGGATGCGCATCGCCCGCGAACTGCACGACGTGCTCGCCCACTCGCTCAGCCAGATCACCGTGCAGGCCGGCGTCGGGCTGCACCTCATCGACACCCAGCCCGACGCGGCGGCGCACGCCCTCGCCACCATCAAGGAGACGAGCAAGAGCGCGCTCGACGAGGTGCGTTCGGTGCTCGGTGTGCTGCGCGAGGGTCAGGATGCGTCGGGTGCGGCCGTCGCAGCCGCTCCGCTCGTTCCCGAACCCGACCTCTCGCGGCTCGACAGCCTCGTCGCATCCGTGGTGTCTCAGGGGCTGCAGGTCACGCTCGAGAACGGCATCACGCCCGGCGCCGACGCGGTGCGGGATGACGCGCCGCCTCCCAAGGCCGTGCAGCTCGCGCTCTACCGCATCGTGCAGGAGTCGCTGACGAACGTGATCCGGCACGCGCAGGCGACCTCGGCGACAGTGGTGCTGGCGGCGACCCCGGAGGCGTGGACGGTCTCGGTGATCGACGACGGTGACGGCGGCACCGCCGCCCGCCCGCGAGGCGAGAACGCCCCGCGGCCCGGGCGTGGGCTGCTGGGGATGCGCGAGCGCGCCGAGCTGCTCGGCGGCCACCTCAGCGCGGGGCCGCGACCGATGGGCGGCTTCGGCGTGGCGGCGGTCATCCCCCGACGCTCATCCGATCCCACGCCGCCGTCGCCCGGCGCGCTCGGAGCGGGCGGCGCACGCGGCGGGGGCCGCGCCCACCCCGAGGAGGCACCGTGATCCGCGTCGCCATCGCTGACGACCAGCAGCTCATCCGCGGCGGCTTCCGTGCGTTGCTCGACTCCGAACCCGACATCGAGGTGGTGGGTGAGGCGGGCTCCGGCACCGAGGCCGTGGCGCTGGTGCGCGCGCAACGGCCCGACGTCATCCTGATGGACATCCGGATGCCCGACGGCGACGGCCTCTGGGCCACCGAGCAGATCACCGCCGACCCCGACCTCGCCACCACGCACATCGTCGTCGTGACGACGTTCGAACTCGACGAGTACGTGGGCCGCGCCATCCGGGCGGGCGCGAGCGGATTCCTCGTCAAGGACACCGAGCCCGTCGAGCTCATCCGTGCGGTGCGGGTCGTCGCCGCGGGCGACGCCCTGCTGAGCCCCGGCGTCACGCGGCGCCTGCTCGAACGGGTGGCCGGGGGTCTCAGCGAGACACCGGATGCGTCGAGCCTCGACGCCCTGACCGCCCGCGAACGTGAGGTGCTGGGTCTCGTGGGCGCGGGGCTCACGAACGAGGAGATCGGCGCGCGGCTCTACCTCAGCCCGCTGACGGCGAAGACTCACGTGTCGCGCATCATGTCGAAGCTGGCCGCGCGTGACCGGGTGCAGCTCGTCGTGATCGCGTACGAGACCGGGCTCGTGGCGCCGGGACGGCCGTAGGCGCATCCGCTCGGGTCGCGCATCGGCCGGGTCGCGCATCCGCTCGCGTCGGCGTACTCCCTGCGGTGTAACGGAAGTGTCGCCCGGGGGCAGATTCACGGGCGGCCGGCGGCGAGGAGGCTGTGAGCAGAGGGTTCCGCACGGGAGCCCCGAAGAGAAGGAATCATCGTGTTCACAACCGTCGCGCTCGCATCCGCCGCCGCTCATGTCGGCCCTTTCGTGGGCGGATTCGGCTTTCTGTTCGTCCTGATCCCACTGTTCTGGATCGCCCTGTTCGCCATCCTCTTCGCCACCGTCGGCCGCCGCTGGCGCCGCAACGCGTGGGCTGCCCGCGAGTGGAACCTGCCCGGTCGCCGCGCCGAGTCCACACTCGCGGAGCGCTTCGCGCAGGGTGACATCGACGAGGTCGAGTACCGCGCCCGGCTCGAGGTGCTGCGCGCGAACAGCGCGAGCGGCGCCTACCCGCAGCGCTAGCCCCCGCGGCGCGGTGCGGCGCGGCGTGTCGACTCGGCACGGCGCGCCGCGCCTGCTGGCGGGAAACCGTCGAGAATTGGCGATTCGGAGCGCGACGCGGCGCGGGCCGGCGCGGGAGGATCACGTCATGCATCTCGCTGACCTGCCGCTGCCGTCGTCCCCCGCCGCTCGCGCGGCCCTCGCCGTGGCCGAGGAGTACCACACGGATGCGCTCGTGAACCATTGCGTGCGGTCGTACCTCTGGGGCGCGGCGCAGGGCCGGCTCACGGGGCTCGGGTTCGACGACGAGTTGCTGTTCGTGGCCGCGATGCTGCACGATCTCGCACTCGTGCCGGAGTTCGACAACCACAGCCTCCCGTTCGAGCACGCCGGCGGCCACGTCGCCTGGGTGTTCGGCGCCGGCGCCGGATGGTCGCGCGAACGCAGCACCCGGGCTGCCGAGATCATCGTGCGGCACATGTGGGACGAGGTCGACCCGGCCGTCGACCCGGAGGGTCACCTGCTCTGCATCGGCACGGGCCTCGACATCTCCGGCCGCAACGCCGAGCTCTGGCCCGAGACCCTCCGGGCCGAGGTGCTCGACCGCTACCCGCGCCTCACCCTGACCGACGAGTTCCTGACCTGTTTCCGGGACCAGGCCGCCCGCAAGCCCACCAGCTCCGCAGCTGCGGCGATCGCCTCGGGTGTGGCCGGTCGCCTAGCCGCCAATCCCCTCGAGCCGTGATTCCGCTTCGCTGATTTTTCCTCATGTGCGCGTATGCTGAGTTCATGAGGAGAGCTCCACTGGTTGTCGCAGCCGTCGCTCTGGCAGGATTCCTGCCCCTACTGCATGCGGAGTCGGCTCTGGCCTGCGAGTCGCCACCAACGGATACTGGGTCGAGGCCGGATTCATCGACAACAACGCGAGCATCACGGGCCTGCCCACGGGAACCCAGCTAGCGTTCTGGTTCGACCATCGCCCGATCGACGGCTCGTCTCACGGCCATGTCCTGGCCGTCGCCCCTCCACTCACCAACAGCACCGCGTGGATTCGCAAGACCACGACCGACACCTACACGATCATCTTCGGCCCGTCGAACAACTACTCCGGTGTCTCGACCAACAATTCGATGAACGCGTCCAACTACCAGGTCGGATCGGAGTCGACGAGCAACGCGACTGCATCGTTCGGATACTTCCGAACTATGCAGTACTACACGGCGAGCGGATGGCACGTCCCTTCACCGCCGATCGGGGTGAAGCACGACACACCTCAAGTACAGGAGTGGTTCTCCTTGTACGACACGATGAACGCGGGGTCACCATGTTGAGCACGAAGACCAAGGTGATCGTTCTAGGCGCCGCCGCCCTGCTGTCTGCCGGAGCGGTCGCGCTCGGGACGCCCGCGGTCGGTGCACTGTCGGTCGGTCCTTCGATGCCGACCATGCCCTCTGCCAAGGACATCCCGCCGAGCCCACCGGCCGCGACGGCAGCATCCGCAACCTGGCAGGCAACTCCGGAGGAGATCCAGCTCTCCGCGCACACTCTCATGCACGTGGCGATCGGGGCGGATGCGCACCTGAGCATCGAGGACGCATCCGCCGCGGCCGCCACCATCACCGCGTGGCCCGAGAACGTCACCCGGGTCGATGTGATGGCGACCGACCGCGATGAAGCGCAGGCGGCGATGGGAACACCTGGAGCAGTCACCGGCGCGTCCGGTCACGTGCTGCTGTTCCAGGTCACAGGCTCGTTCGTTGCGCGCGCATTCACGCACCCCAGCGGCGTGGAACCACCCCTCGACGAGCAGCACTACATCACGTACGCGATGGACCCGCAGTCGGGCACAGCGCTCGATTACGGCATGACGAACACGCCCCTACTGTGGAACACCGCGGGCGTCGAGACGATCTTCGGGGGCTAGCGAGAACCGAAGAGTCGGCGGAATGCGCGCACAAGTCCTGAGCGAGGCCGCGATGAGGCGGCGTCCCCTGCGGCGCGGGCACGGCCCGCCGTGGGCGGCGCGGGAGCCGCCGCCGAAGCGGCCGGCACCGGGCCTGCCGATCGGGCGGGCGACGGCGCCGTGGGCGCGACGCGCCAGCCGAAGCGGGCGCTCAGCGCGGCCGCGACCGCGCCGAAACGGGTCGCGTCGAGCGCGACCGCCTCGCGCCGCATCCCCGCCTGGTGCACCCGGAAGACCCGCTCCAGCCGCACCCAGCTGGGCCGGCCCGCCGAGTCCCAGGCGCCGCTGCCGATCGCCACGTCCCACTGGTCGTCGTGCGGCTTCGACGTCAGCTGCACGGCCAGCACCGTGCCGCCCGGCTCGGTGGCGATCACGAGCACCGGGCGGTCTTTGCCGCGCCCGTCGCGCTCTTGGTAGGGCACCCAGGTCCACACGATCTCGCCCGGGTCGGCATCCCCGTCCGTCACCGGGTTGTAGACGATGCTGAGCCGCCCGGCCGCACGCGGGTCGATCTCGCGAGTGGCCGATGCGCCGAACCGGCCAGGACTCCCGCCCCGGTCATCGAATCCCCCGCTCATACGCCGACCCTATCGCGCCGCCCCAACTCGTTCGCACCCGCAACGATTCGCGAATCACCGGCGTCACCGTCCGCCGCGGGCGGGCGCGCGGGGTTGAATATCCACGGGCGCCGCCGATCCCCGACGCGACCCGAGGTAAGAGGAACCATGCACACGACTCCACGCACCGCGCAGCGCCGCCCCCGCCGCAGCCGCGCCGGGCTGCGCGCCGCCGGCACCGCCCTGCTGGTCCTGGCGCTCGCGACCACCGCGTCGATCGCCGGTGCCCCGGCCGCCTACGCCGACGACTACCCGACCTGGGACGAGGTGGTCGCCGCTCGCAACAGCGAGAGCGCCAAGCAGGACGAGATCGCGAAGATCAAGGCCGTCATCGCCGACAACGAGGCCAGGGCCGCTGCCGCCCAGCAGAAGGTCGCCGAGACCTCCGCCGCCTACGACGAGGCCAGCGCCGCGCTCACCGCCGGCCAGGTGAAGGCCGACACGCTCGCCGCGAGCGCCGCCGCCGCCACCGCGAAAGCCGCCGAGTCGAAGCAGCGCGCTGCAGCGCTCGCCGCCCAGTTCGTGCGCTCGGGCGGCCCCGACCTCACCTCGATGCTCCTCACCAGCGACTCGGCGCACGTCGACGACCTCCTCGCGCAGCTGAGCGCCGCCAGCCAGCTCACCCAGTCGGTCAACGGCATCTACGCCGCGGCCGAGCTCGACGCGAACACCGCCACCTCCCTCAGCGAGCAGGCGGATGTCGCGAAGCAGCAGCTCACCGTGCTCGCCGACGCCGCTCAAGCCGCACTCGAGGCCGCGGCCGAGGCCCAGCGCCAGGCCGTGGCCATCCTGCAGGAGAACTACGCCCACAAGGACGAGATGGATGCGCAACTCGCGTCCCTGCAGCAGAACCTCGCCACCACCGAGCAGCAGTACCAGGCCGGCGTCGCCGCCCGCGCAGCCGCGGCAGCGGCCGCCGCAGCCGCTGCGGCCGCTGCTGCGCACGGCGGCGGCGAGGTCGTCGGCCCGGTCTCCGGCGACGCGCAGGCCCTCGCCGAGGAATTGATGGGCTACGTCGCCAACGGTCAGTTCTGGGGCTCGACGCCCGACCACATCTTCGAGATCGCCTGGATCGCGCAGGGCCAGGATGTCGCGAACTGCAGCATCGACGTCACCATCCTCCAGGCGATGGTGGCCGCGGTGCGGGCGTTCGGGAGTGCCGGGGTCAGCGACATCAGCCGCCGCTGCACCGGTCAGATCGAGGGTGCCGGCACCGCATCCGCGCATTACATGCAGGGCGGCGGTCATGCGGTCGACTTCACCTCGGTGGGCGGGGTGCCGACCACCGGCGCCAACCAGGCGTCGCTGGACCTCATCGCGGTGCTCGACCCGATGATGCCCAACGGCTCCCGCGTGGGGCAGTCGCAGTGCCGGTATTCGGCCGGCAACGAGCCGTCGTTCCAGAACTTCATCGACTTCCCTGACACCTGCAACCACCTGCACGTCGACGACTTCTGACCCGCGCGAGCGACCTGCGCACCGACCCCGCACGCGGCTGCCGCGACCGCTATCGTGAGCACATGACCAACCCGGCCCCGAGCGGCGTGCCGACCCTCCCCGCCGCGGCGCCGACCATCAAGCGCCTCCTCCAGCTGAGCATCCCGGCCGTCGTCATCGGCGTGGTGAGCGCCCTGTTGCTGTTCGCCATCGAAGAGATCGCCGACCTGCTCGAGTCGGTGATCTGGGACGCGTTCCCGCACGCGGTCGGCATCGACCCCGACAGCGGGTGGTGGATCTTCACCCTGCTCAGCCTCACCGGCCTCGCGGTCGGTCTCTGCCTCTGGCTCGTGCCCGGCCACGGCGGCCGCGACTCGGCCACCACCGAGCTGATCGCTCCCCCGCTCCCGGTGCGCGCGCTGCCGTCCTTGGCCCTGGTCGCCATCATCGGCATGGCCGGCGGGGTGAGCCTCGGCCCCGAGAATCCGATCATCGCCATCAACACCGGGCTCCTCGTGGCGCTCGTGGCGCGGGTGTGGAAGGCGGTGCCGCCGGCGCTGGTCATCATGATCACGGCTGCTGCGACCATCGGCGCCCTGTTCGGCACACCGGTCGCGGCCGCGCTCGTGTTCACGGGCGTGGTGGGCGGCATCGCGGGCGGCGGAGCACTGTGGGACAAGCTGTTCCTGCCCCTCGTCGCCGCGGCCGCCGGGTCGATCACGATGACGCTGCTCGCGCATCCGAGCTTCGCCATCCCGATGCCCGCCTACGACTCCGTGCAACCCGTCGACGTGCTGAGCGCCGCCGTCATCGCGGTGGTCGCCGCCGCCCTCGGCATCGCGGCCGCCGCCGTCTTCCCGCGCCTGCACGGCGCGTTCCGGCTGCTCGGCAACCCCGTCCTCTACGTCACCGCGGGCGGCGTCGTGCTCGGCATCCTCGGGGTGATCGGCGGGCCCATCACCCTCTTCAAGGGACTCGCCCAGACCGGGGAGCTCGTGACGAATCGCGCTGACTACACGGCCACCGCCCTCGTGGTGATCGTGCTGGTGAAGATCGTGGCGCTCACCGTCGCGGCCGCCGCCGGCTTCCGCGGCGGCCGCATCTTCCCGGCCGTCTTCATCGGCACGGCGATCGGCGTGCTGGCGAACGCGCTGCTGCCGGGCATCCCGGTCTCGCTCGCCATCGCCGCGGGGGTGCTGGGCATGGTGCTGGCGATCGCGCGCGACGGCTGGATCGCCCTGTTCATCGCGGCCGCCGTCACGGGCAGCGTCGTCGTACTCCCGGTGCTCTGCGTCGCCATCCTGCCCACCTGGCTCCTCGTCTCCCGCGCCCCTGAGATGATCGTGCACCCGACGGCACCGAACCCCGGGCCGAATCCCCTTCCCGCATCCGGTACTGTCAGTCATTAGCAAGCATCAACAACCGGTCCGGGGGGACCAAGGGGGAAACGTGCGTCGAACCGTCACCGCCGCCATCGCGGTGGTCCTCACCGCGGCGCTCTCGCTCGTCGCCGCGGCGCCGGCGCAGGCCGACACCCTGCCGATCCACCCCGAGTGGGACTGGGGTTTCACCGAGGGGGCGCTCGACTCACTCGAGTTCCAGTCCGACGGCGGCATCATCGCCACCGGCTGGACGTTGCTCAATCAGAACCCCACCGCCGACGCTCCGCCCCAGGAGTGGCAGGTGCTCACGCCCGACGGCCAGGCGGGCTGGTGGGCAGGCGATCTCGGTCGCGAGACGGGGTTGCCGCGACCCGATGTCGCCGCCGCGTACCCGCAGGCCGGCCCGAACCACGGCTACCGCATCAAACTCGGTTTCCCCCTCACGCCCGGCCGGTACGGGTTCTGCGCCGAGCTCGAGTTCGAGATCGTCGGCTGCAACTCGGTGACCGTGCCACCCGAGGTGGTCGGCGGCCAGATCGAGTCGGTGCAGGTCGATGACTCCGGCCCCGCGCCCGCCCTCCGCGTGCGCGGCTGGGTCTCCGACAGCTGGAGTTCGGCGTCGAACCAGCTGACCTACACGGTCACCGTCGACTCAGCGAGCAGCGAGCAGGGCGGCTACAGCGCCACACTCGACCGACCGGATGTTCAAGCCGCACACCCCGGACTGGCCGGCATCAAGGGCTTCGACGACAGCATCCCGGTCTCCCGCTCCGGCATCTACACGGTGTGCGCGCGAGCCGATCCCTCCCGGATCGCTTCGGGCAACAACGCCGCCGATCTGGGCTGCATCAACGCGGGCGTACCGCAGCTGCGCAAGACCGCCGAAGGCGTGATCGCCGGCGACACGGTGCTTGGGTCGACGCTCACCTACCAGCCCGCGAGTTGGCAGCCGAAGGCGACCACCGACACGGTCACCTGGACCATGGACAGAAACCTCCCGACCGTCTCCTCGGGATTCGCGCACGTCATCTCACCGGCAGACGTCGGGCACAACCTCGTGGTCGAAGAGCACGCCCAGGCGACCGGCGTGCTGAGCAACAGCACGATCGTGGAGACCGAGCCGGTCACCATCGCCGGGGTCACGACCAGCCGCGTGCAAGGTGACGACCGCTACGCCGTGGCCGTCGCGAACTCGCAGGCGCAGTTCCCGGGACCCGCGGCGAACGTGCCCGTCGTCTACGTCGCATCCGGGGGCGCCTTCGCCGATGCGCTCTCAGCGGGACCAGCGGCCGCCGTTCAGCAAGGCGCGCTGCTGCTGACCCCGTCGGACGGCCTTCCCGACGCAGTGCGAACCGAGGTCTCCCGCCTGCACCCAGCGAGGATCGTGGTGGTGGGCGGAACCGCGTCCGTCTCCGCCACGGTGGCGAAGGCACTCGGCACCATCGCTCCGACGACGCGGCTCGGCGGCGCTGACCGGTTCGCCGTGTCGCGCGCCGTCATCGACGACGCCTTCGCGGCCGGTGCGCCCACCACCTTCGTGGTCACCGGCAACTCCTACCCCGACGCGCTCTCGGCCGGAGCCGCCGCGGGTTCGGCCGGCGCTCCGGTGCTGCTCGTGAACGGGTCGGCTGCGGGTGCGGATGCCGCGACACGCGCCGAACTCGCCAAGCTCGGCACGACGAAGGTCACCGTCGTCGGCGGTACCGCCTCGGTGTCGGACGGAGTCGCCGGGTCGTTCGGCACGGGCATCCGCGTCACCCGGCTGGCGGGCCCCGATCGGTACACCGCCGCTGTCGCTCTCAATCGGGCGTCGTTCGCTTCGGCCGACACCGTGTATCTCACCACCGGTCTGAACTTTCCCGACGGACTTTCGGCGAGCGCTCGGGCGGGCAGTACGCACTCCCCCCTCTACCTGGTGGACGGCTGGTGCGTTCCGCAGGCGGTGATCAGCGACATCGCCTCGCTGCACGCGAAGTCGGTGGTGATCCTGGGCGGCACCTGGTCGATGTCGCACTACATCGACCAGCTCTACGCCTGCGAGTCCTAGCCGGCGGCACCCCACCCACTTCACCGGCACCTCCCCCCACGCCCGCCGCACCTCACCGGCACCTCCCCGCGCCCCCTCCGCTCACCGGCACCTCCGCCCCGCCGCACCTCACCGGCACGTCTTTGTAGGGTGTGGTATTGGTGGTGGTATAGCTTAGGGTCATGACCACCGGCGACCTCACCATCGACAGCTCGCGTGCCGAGCCGCTCTGGGCCCAGACGGCCGACTACGTGCGCGAGCAGATCGCGAGCGGCGCCTACAGCGAGGGGATGCGCCTCCCACCCGAGCGCGAGCTCTGCCTCACCCTCAACGTCAGCCGGGTCACCCTGCGCAAGGCGCTGGTGTCGCTGGTCGACGAGGGCGTGCTGAGTTCGTCGCACGGCCGAGGCTGGTACGTGTCGATGGCCGAGCCCGGCGAACAGGCTGCGGGTGACTGGCCGAACTCGCTCGAGTCGTTCAGTGAGACGGCGGAGCGCATGGGCCTCGTGTCAGACTCCCTCGTGATCGAGCAGCGTGTCTCCCCCGCCACTCTCGACGAGGCCGAGGAGCTCAGCGTCGCCCCCGGCACCCCGTTGCTGCGCCTCGGTCGCGTGCGCCGCCTCGACGGCGTGCCGATCGCCATCGACAACACGCGGGTTCCGGCCAGCCTCATCCCGCAGGCGGCCGACGTCGACTTCGCCACCGGGTCGCTCTACGCCACCCTCGGCGACAGCGGCATCGACATCGCCCGCGCCGAGGCCACCATCGAGGCCCGCGATGCCGACGCCACGATCGCGAAGCACCTCGACATCGAGGTGGGCCGGCCAATCCTGGTGATGAAGCAGACCTCGGTGGATGCGCGTGACCGCCCCGTGCTCATCTCCACCATCGAGTACTCCGGCGACCGCTACCGCCTGCGCACGGTCTTCACCCGCTCGAAGCCCGGCCACCCGGGCCACGCCCGCCGCTGACCTCCTCGCGACCCGTCACTTTTGGCCCTAAAACGCGTCGGGAAGGGCCAAAAGTGACGGGTCGCGAGGAGGGGTGAGGGCGAGGGCGGGCTACTTGCCGTAGCCCTGCGAGAGGCCCTGGATGAAGTTGCGCGAGAACACCGTGAAAAGGATGACGAGCGGCAACGCCCCGAGGGTGAGTGCCGCGAGCAGCGCCGGGTAGTCGCTCTGGAACTGCCCCACGAACTGCTGCACCCCGAGCGTGACGGTCTGGTTCTCCTTGCTCGGCGCGAGGATGAGCGGGAACCACAGGTCGTTCCAGATCGGCAGCATGGTGACGGATGCGACGGCCGCGAGTCCCGGTCGCACGAGCGGCAGCACGATCGAGAGCGTGCGCAGCTCCCCCGCGCCGTCGATCTTCGCGGCCTCCTTCAACTCCGTCGGCACCCGCCGGAAGAACGTCGCCATCAGCGCGATGGCGAGGGGCAGGCTCATCGCGGTGTACACGAGGATGAGCGCCACGAGGGTGTCGACGAGGTGCCAGGCCACCATGGTCTGCAGGATCGGCACCGTGCCGAGCCGGATGGGCAGCATGATGCCGATGATGAAGAACCCGGCGAGCAGCGGCGCCAGCCGCACCTTGTACTCGGTGATCGCGAACGCCGCGAGGGTCGAGAGCACCAGGGTGAGCAGCGTCGACACCAGCGTCACGATGATGCTGTTGCCGTAGTTCAGCGCGAAGTTGCCGCGCTTGAAGACGTTCGCCCAGCCGTCGAGGTTGAAGGTCTCGGCGGTCGGCGGCACGAACGGCCCGTTGAAGATGCCGGGCGTGGTCTTCAGCGAGTTCATCACCACGATGATGATGGGCCCGATGGCGACGATGACGAACAGGATGAGCGCGACGTGCACCACCAGGCGGCCGCCGGCATCCGCTCGGCTGGGCTTGTTCAAGGAGGTCATGAGGGTCCTAGAGTTCGTAGCTCTTCAGTCGTCGCTGCACGACGGCGAAGTAGATGGCCGTGATGATGAGGATGAGGAAGAACACCACCGAGGCCACGGTCGCCCCGAGGTCGGGGTTGGCCACCTGCCCGCTCGACCCGAAGAAGGTGCGGTAGAACAGGGTGCCGAGGATGTCGGTGGAGTAGTCGGGCCCGGGCGCCGAGCCGTTCAGGGCGTAGACGATGTCGAAGCCATTGAAGGTCCAGATGTAGGTGAGGATGGCGATCAGCCCGAACTGCGGGGCGATGAGCGGGAACTTGACCCGCCAGAAGGTGGTCCAGGCGTTCGCGCCGTCGAGCTTGGCGGCTTCGAGGACGTCGTCCGGGATGGCGATGAGCGCCGTGTAGAGGAAGATCATCGGGATGCCGACGTACTCCCACACCGACATCAGCGCGATGGTGGGCAGCGCCGTGTGCTCGTCGCCGAGCAGCGGGAACTGCACGATGCCCCAGAGCGGGTTGATGATGAGCCGCCAGACGAAGCCGACGATGACGACGGAGAGCGTGGCGGGGATGAACAGCAGCGTGCGGTACACCCCGCGGGAGCGCCGGAGGGTCGACGAGGTGAGCAGGGCCGCCATCAGCAGCCCGATCGGCAGCTCGACGATGAGGTGCACGGCGAAGAACTCGAAGTTGTTGACGAGGGCGTTCCAGAACCGCTCGCTCGTCGAGGGGTTCGTGAACAGGTAGACGTAGTTGTCGAAGCCGACGAACACCGAGGTGGGGCCCGAATCCGAGTCCATGAAGCTGAGAACGACGGATGCGATCAGCGGGATCACGAGGAACCCGGCGTAGACCACGAAGGCGGGGGCGCTGAACAGGATCAGATTGCGGTACGAGCGAGCGGTGCTCTTCATCTGACCTCCTCTTTCATAGATAGCGGAGCGGGCGGCGGCCGGACAGCGGGCGCGCCGGGGGCCGAAGCCACCCGGCGCGCCGGTCGGTGCTACTGAGCCGGTTTGTACCAGGAGTCGAGCCCGGCCTGCAGCTCGGCGGTGGCGTCTTCGGCGCTGAGGCCCGAGTTGTACATGTTCTGCAGGGCCACCCAGATCTCGTCGTCGAGCGGCGGGGTGCCGGCGCTCAGGCGGTCGAGAGCGAGGCGCGGCGTGAGCTTCGCGTCGGTCTTCAGGTCGGCGAACTTCTGGGCGAGCTCGTTGTCGTAGGTCACGGCCTCGGTGCCCATCGAGAAGAACCCCGGGAGCTTGTTGACGTACAGGCTCTGGAACTCGGGCGTCGCCAGCCAGTCGAGGAACTCCTGCGCCGCCTCCTTGTGGGTCGACTTGGCGTTCATGCCGATGCCCTGGTCGGGCATCTCCTGCTGGTAGCGCTGGTCGCCGGCCTTGGCCACGGGGGCGCCGAACACGTCGACGTCGAGACCGGTGGCGGTGGCCGCCGAGATGTCCCACGAGCCGTCGGGGATGATGGCGGCCTTGCCGAGGGTGAACAGCTGCATCATGTCTTCGTAGGTGAGCGACTCGTAGCCGTCCGGAAGGTAGGGCTTGAGGTCGGCGAAGGCCTGGAATGCGGCCACGAAGTCGGGGTCGGTGAGCTTCTGCGTGCCGTCGATCAGGCCGAGCCGGCCGTCCTCGCCCTTCCAGTAGTTCGGCCCCATGCTGTAGAGCACGTTGTAGGCCAGCTGCCAGCCGTCGGCCGAACCGAGGGCGAGCGGGGTGTATTTGCCGCTGTCCTTGATCTTGCCGAGCACGTCGATGAACTCCGCCTGGGTGGTCGGCACCTTGAGGCCGAGCTCGTCGAAGATCGCGGTGTTGTAGTAGAAGCCGGCAAGAACGGATGCGATGGGCACGCAGAACGGGTTGCCGTCGACATCCGTCCACGCGGCCAGCGCGGTCTCGTCGAACGATTTCACCGCGTCCGTGCCGGCCAGCGGCTCGAAGTAGCCGTCTTCGATCCACGCCCGGTTGACGTCGAACGGGCGGCACATGATGAGGTCGGCGCCGGTGCCGCCCTCGATCTGCGACTGCATGGCCGCGTTGTAGTCGTCGGTGCCGACGGGGGCGTACTCGACGGTGATGCCGGGGTGCGATGCCTCGAAGGCGGGGATGATCTCGTCCTCCCACATCGCGGTGTCTTCGGTTCGCCAGGTGGCGAGGGTGAGCGTGACGTCGTCGCCTCCGCCGTCGGTGGACGACGGGGTACCGCCGGATGAGCATCCGGCCAGACCGACGAGGACAAGGCTTGCTGCGGCTGCGGTGATCGCGATGGGCGCGAATTTCGATCGCACGGCGCCTCCTTCTTCCAGTTCTTCTCGTGATTGCGAGTGCGGGTTTTCGCCAGCATATACATTCTGTTCATGAGGTTACAAGAGGTATCTTTGTAACGATCATGTTTCGCCCAATTGTATGGATGTTGTTTCTAGAGGTATTGTCTGACTCATGACACGAATTGGAATCCTGGGCTCGGGCTTCATCGCCGAGTGCTATGCGGATGCGCTCACCGACGTGCGCAGCGCCGACCTCGTCGCCAACTACTCCCGCACGCCCGCGTCGGCGTCTCGACTCGCCCAGCGCTGGTCGATCCCGCGCACGTACGACTCGATCGAGGCGCTGTGCGCCGACCCGTCCGTCGAGCTCGTCATCATCGCGCTGCCGAACGAACTGCACGTCGAGGCGGTGCGGGCGGCGGCCCGCCACGGGAAGGGTGTCATCTGCACCAAGCCGCTGGCGCGGACGGGTGCCGAGGCCGCGGAGATCCTGTCGATCGTGCGCGACGCCGGCATCTGGCACGCGTACGCCGAGAGTTCGGTGTTCTCCCCCAACATCGCGAAGGCGCACGAGATGGTGGCAGCCGGCGGCATCGGCGAGGTGCTGACGATGCGTGCCCGCGAGGGCCACAGCGGCCCGCACGCTCCGCACTTCTGGAACGCCGAGACCGCCGGCGGCGGCGCCCTGCTCGACATGGGCTGCCACACCGTCGAGTCGGCCCGGCACTTCTTCGGCAAGGACAACCCGGTCGTCGAGGTGATGGCCTGGGGCGCCACCCTCGTGCACGGTGACAAGACCACCGGCGAAGACACCGCGGTGGCCTGGCTCAAGTTCGCGGGCGGGCAGCTCGCCACGATCGAGTCGTCGTGGATCGAGAAGGGCGGCATGTCGCTGCGCCACGAGTTCATCGGCTCGGGCGGCCGCATCGTCACCGACACCTCGCAGACCCCCGTCTACGGCTTCATCACCTCCCCGGTCGGCTACCTCGTCGAGAAGTCGGATGCCGACACCGGCTGGGTCTACCCGGTGCCGGAGGAGACGCGGGCGTACGGCTTCTCGCAGCAGTTCCGGCACTTCGTGGAGTGCTTCGAGCAGGGCGTCGCCCCGTCGGAGACCTTCGAGGACGGCGTCATCGTGAACACCATCATCGACGCCTGCTACCGCTCGATGCGCACCCGCCAGTGGGAGCCCGTCGGCATTCCCGCCCTCACCACTCCAGAAGGGATCCCCCAGTGACCGACGACCTCACCGCGCAGCTCGCGCCGACGCTGCGCACCGTGACCGCCGATGAGATCGAGGCGACCCGCGCCGTGCTCGTGCGCGAGGGGCTGCTCGGGCCCGACGGGCACGTCGCCTACCTCGGCCTGCTCGAGCCCGACAAGCGGAGACTGCTGGCGGGCGAACGGCCGGCGCGACGCATCCGGGTCATGCTCGTCGACTTCGGCACGAGCCTCTCGACCGACGTCGTGGTGGTGCCCGCCGAAGACCGCGTCGAGTCGGTGCACGAGCTCGACCCGGACGCCGAGGGGCAGGCACCCGTGGTGCTGCCCGAGTTCGCGCTGGTCGAGGAGGTCGTGCACCAGGACGAGCGCTGGCTCGCCGCCATGGCCAAGCGCGGTCTCACCGACCTCTCGCAGCTGCGCGTCAACCCGCTCTCGGCCGGCGTGCTCGGCGTCGACGAGGCCGGCCGCCGCCTGCAGCGCTGTTTCACCTTCGTGCAGAAGACGCCGGACGATCTCGGCTGGGCGCATCCGGTCGACGGGGTCACCGTGATCGTCGACGTCGTCACCCGCGAGGTGCTCGACGTGATCGACTACGTCGACCTGCCGGTGCCCGAGGAGGACGGCAACTTCCACCTGCCGTCATGGGTGGGGCTGCCGCCGCGCGAGGGCCTCAAGCCGATCGAGATCACCCAGCCCGAGGGGCCGAGCTTCACGATCGACGACGACGGCGTGATCGACTGGCTCGGCTGGCGGCTGCAGGTCGGGTTCGACCAGCGCGAGGGGCTCGTGCTGCACGACATCGGCATCCGCGACCACGACACCGGCGAGCAGCGGCCCGTGCTCTACCGAGCGTCCATCGCCGAGATGATGGTGCCGTACGGCGACCCGTCGCCCCAGCGCTGGTTCCAGAACTTCTTCGACTGCGGCGAGTACCTCCTCGGCGGCTTCGCGAATTCGCTCGAGCTCGGCTGCGACTGCGTGGGCGACATCACCTACCTCGACGCCGTGCTGGCGGGCGACGACGGGCACGCCCGGGTGGTTCCGCAGGCGATCTGCATCCACGAGGAGGACACGGGCATCCTGTGGAAGCACTTCGACAACTGGAACGGGTCGTCGGATTCGCGGCGCAACCGCCGCCTCGTCGTCTCGTTCTTCGTGACCGTCGGCAACTACGACTACGGCTTCTACTGGTACTTCGGGCTCGACGGCACGATCGAGTTGGAGGTCAAGGCCACCGGAGTCGTGTTCACCTCGGCCTACCCGGGTGCCGGATACGCCTTCGCCTCCGAGCTGGCGCCCGGGCTCGGCGCGCCGTACCACCAGCACCTGTTCAGCGCGCGGCTCGACACCATGATCGACGGAGTCGGCAACGCGGTCGACGAGCTGGAGGCCGCCCTCGTTCCGCGCGGGCCGGCCAACCCGACGGGCACCGGATTCACGCAGAGCGTCAGCCGCCTCCGCACCGAGAGCGAGGGCGGCCGGCTGGCCGACAACACGCGCGGTCGGGTCTGGCAGGTCGTCAACCCATCGCGGCTGAACCGCCTCGGCCGGCCGGTCGGCTGGGTGCTGCAGCCGGAGGGCAAGCCCGTGCTGCTGGCGGATGCGGCATCCGACATCCACGCGCGCGCCACCTACTCCACGAAGCACCTCTGGGTCACGGCGTACGACCCGGCCGAGCAGTACCCGGCGGGCGACTTCGTGAACATGCACCCGGGTGGGGCGGGCCTCCCGGCGTGGATCGCGGGCGACCGCTCGATCGACGACACCGACATCGTGCTCTGGCACACCTTCGGTCTCACCCACTTCCCGCGCATCGAAGACTGGCCGATCATGCCGGTCGACTCGGCCGGGTTCACCTTCAAGCCGCACGACTTCTTCGGGCGCAACCCGACGCTCGATATCCCGGAGAGCGTCAGCGACCACTGCGCGCCGGGGCACGGCTCACACGAGCAGCACTCGCACCAGGAGCACCAGAACCACGAGCACCACCAGGATGGAGACCACGCGTGAAGGGTTACGTTCCTCTCGCCGAGGCGCGCCGCAACCAAGCCGGCCACCTCGAACCCGCGATCGCCCGCATCGCCGAGAGCGCACTCGCGCTGCAGGCCGCCGGCGCGCTGAGCGGCCCCGGGCCCATCTTCGTGGGCATCGGGGCGAGCCTGGCCGCGGCGGCGGCGCCCGTGTGGGTGCTGCGGCGGCGCGGCATCCACTCCTGGCGGCTCGGCGCGGGTGACCTGCCCCTGCCGTTTCCCGTCAGCGAGCATCCGATCATCGGCATCTCGCAGAGCGGCAAGAGCTCGGAGACGCTGGCTGTGCTCGAATCGGTGCCGCCCGCGCAGCGACTCGCAGTGGTGAACAACGCGCCGTCGCCGATCTCGGAGGTGGCCTCGCGGTCGCTCGTGCTCGGCAACATCCCGGACAGCTACGCCTCGACCATCGGGTACACCGCGACGATCGTGGCGCTCGGCATGATCGCCGACCTCTGGGACGGCGGATCGCTCGACCCCGACTGGGAGCTGCTCGCCGACGACTTCCGCGCGGTGGAGGCGCAGCTCGCCACGCGCTCGCTCGGCATCGCCGAACGGCTCGCCGGCGCCCCCTCGGCCGACTTCGTGGGTTCGGGTCCGGCGGTCGGCTCGGCGGAGGCCGGGGCGCTGTTGTTCCGCGAGGTGGCCCGGGTACACTCCACAGCGATGAGCACGCGCCAGTACCTGCACGGATCGATGGAGTCGGCCGGCGACGGCATGCACGTCATCCTCGGCGACGAGCGCGAGATCCTGCTGGCCCAGACACTCAGCTCGGCGGGGCACCAGGTGGTGCTGGTGACGTCCCAGGACGTTCCCGAGACCTCCTCGCTCACCACCATCTCCCTCCCCCGGCGGCACGCCGCCCAGCGCGCGGTGCTCGAGGCGGCGGTGATGCAGGCCTTCGCCAACGACATGGCGGTGGTACGGGGCATCGACGTGGAGGAGTTCGTGTTCCACAACGCCGACACGAAGGTGGAGACGGATGCGGGTGCCGCGGCACCGGCCGCGGCTGCCGGCGTCACCCCGGCGGCATCCGTCGCGGCCTCGGCGGACGGGCGCGGATGAGCCTCCTCGTCGGCATGGACATCGGCGGCACCAAAGCGGCGGTGCGCGTCGAGAACCTCGACCGCGAGCTCGTGGCCGAGGTCGTCGTGCCCTCCCCCGACTGGGACGCCGAGCCCTTCGCCAACGGCGTCGAGTGGATCGCCCGTACCCTCGACTCGGTGCTGCGCTCCCTCCCGGCGACCGCGGTGGAGCGCGGGCTCGACGCATCCGTCGCCGCGCTCGGGGTCGGGGCGCAGGGGCTCGACAACACCGCGATCATGCTCGAGTACGGGGCGGCGCTCACCGCGCGACTCGGCAGCCCGGCGGTGGCCGTGAACGACGCGGCGCTGATCGCGCCCGCGGCGGGCCTCGAGCACGTCATCGGCCTCATCGCGGGCACCGGCGCGATCGGGGTGGGGTGGAACGCCGAAGGTGACTTCCTCGCCGCGGGCGGCTGGGGTTCGGTGATCGGCGACGACGCGGGCGCCGCCGGCATCGTGCGCGAGGCGGCGAAGCGTGCGCTCCTGCGGCACGACGACGGCTTCCCCGACGACGGCCTGCTCGCCGCCCTGCTCACGAGCTTCGGCGTGACGGATGCCGAGCGCCTCGCCCGGGCGGTCAACGACGACCCGACCACGGAGAACTGGGGCCCGCACGCACCCGTCGTGTTCGACGCGGCGCAGGCGGGCTCGCTCGAGGCGCAGATCGTGATCGAGGGCGCCGCCCAGCACCTGGCCCGCCTCGTGCTGCAGCTGCTCGCGCACGGCGCGGTCGGCACCGAGGTGGTGGCGGCGGGCTCGGTCATCTCGGCGCAGCCCGTGCTGTTCGAGCGCACGGCGGCCCTGGTCACGGCAGCCCACAGCCGCCTCACCGTGCGCCTCCTCGATCGGCCGCCCGTCGCCGGCGCGACCGAGCTGGCCGCGCGCCTCGTGGGCGCCCCCGCTGCTCGCGACTCCGCAACCCCAGCCCCCTGAGCTTCTGCCGATGACCTCGCTTCCGCTCCGGCCGCGGGCGCTCCCCTCTCGAGAAGTCATTCTGCGTCCCACGCGCCGAGTCGTGGACGTTCGGATGACCCGTCGGTGGCGAGAATGGGGAGCACACGGGGTGATGGTGGTCGGGATGGCGGCGGCCCTCGTGATTCCGGGCGCAGCACTCCCCGCGGTGGTGGGTCTTCTCGCCGGAGCGATCGCACTCGGGCGTTCGGCCCGCACCGAGGTGTGGGCGCGCGAGGCGATCACGGACCTCTGGGCGATGGCGGCCCTCAACCTCGGCACCCTCGCGGCCGCGGCGGCTGTCGCGCATCCGCTCGCCGTGGCCGCACACCACATGGCCGCGCCCACGAACCTGTTCGAGCTCGTGACGAGTCCGGCTGTCGTGCTCGCCGGGTGGCTGCTCGCGCGCACGGCCCTCGCCGTGGTGGCGCGCCGGCGCAACGAGCACATCCGGCACTCCGTGCTCACGGCCGCAGCCACGATCGGGCAGTTCTCCCTCATGCTGCTCCTCCACTGAGCCCTGCGAGGTGACGCAAAGTAGGACCTAGGGCGGAGCCAGCGCCCACTTTGCGTCACCTCGCGAGCGGCGGGCGACGGGGAGCGCGCGTCAGCGCCAGAAGGGCTCGAGGGCCGGTGCCAGAGCGCGGCCCTGGGCGAAGCCGGCTCGGGCGGAGGCCAGGCGGGCGGCGAGGTTCATCATGTTCCCGCCGAACGCCTCGAGCGACGCCGCATCCGGCAGCACGGTCTCGACAGCGCTGCCGCCGGCCCGCAGCTCGTCAACCTGCACCGCGAGCTCCGCACCCCACGACGCCGGCAGCAGCGTGCGCCCGCCGAGCGGCGAGAGCACGAGCACCCGCCGCGCCCCGGCCGCGAGGTCGGCGTTCTCGCTCGATCGCCGGTAGCCGCCGTCGATGTACCGTCCGGCCGAGGGTCCGTCGGCGATCCGGAACGCGAATCCGCCCGCGCAGCTCGCGGCCACGGCCTCCGCCAAGGTGACTCCGCTGTGCCGATCGAATTCGAGCGGCGAGCCGGTGTGCGCATCCACCGCGGTGAGACGGATGTCGGGCCGTTCCGGCCACTCCTGGGCGGGCAGCCGCGCGGCGATGGTCGCGCGCCACCGCTCGTGTTCCGACCCGTCGGACGTCACATCCTTCGCCAGCGCTGCGGAACCCTGCCGCCGCCGCATGTCGGCGAGGTCGGTGGATGCAGCGATGATCTCGGTCATCCGCCGCAGCTGGTCGTCGGCCGAGCCGACGAACCCGCGCGACCCGTTCACCGCCATGGGCCGCGCGGGCGGAACCGGGGCGGTGAGGATGTCGTCATACAGCCGGGCGGGGCTGGCGCCGGCGATCTGCGCCGCAGCGGTCGCCCCCGCCGAGGTGCCGATCACGAGTTCGGCGCGGGTCACGTCGAGGCCGGCATCGGCGAGCCCGGCGATGACGCCGATCAGCCAGGCGTTGCCGGCCGATCCGCCGCCACCCAGCACCAGGGCCCGGTCGCGCGTGTGAGAAGAGGAGGTGTTCATGGGAGTCGCCTTTCGCGATGTGCCTGTGCGGCGCTCCCCGCGACTAGGTCAGTCGCGCGCGATCGTGCACGGCGAGGGAGCACCCATTACGGATACTGCGTTCATGGGTCTCACCTCCAGCCATCGATCACGATCGCCCTGACGATAGCACGCCCTCGCTCACGCCTGCCAGACCGTCTTCGCGTTCGTGAACTCGCGGATGCCCAGCGCCGACAGCTCGCGCCCGTACCCCGAGTCCTTCACCCCGCCGAATGGCACCGCGGGGAAGGATGCAGTGAGCCCGTTCACGAACACACCACCGAAGTCGAGTTCCCGGCTGAGGCGCTCGACCTCCGCGGCATCCGTGGTCCAGACGCTCGACGACAGGCCGAAGTCGGAGTCGTTGGCGGCGGAGACGGCCTCATCGACTGAGGACACCCGGTACAGGCAGGCGACCGGCCCGAAGCACTCCTCGCGGAAGATGCGCATCTCGGGCGTCACATCCGTGAGCACGGTGGCGGGGTAGAACCAGCCGGGGCCCTCCGGCACGGAGCCGCCCGTCAGCACGGTCGCGCCCTTGGCCACGGCATCGTCGACGAGCGACTGCACGTCGGCGCGCCCGCGCGCGGTGGCGAGCGGGCCGAAGGTCGTGGCCTCGTCGCGGGGGTCGCCGGCGACCGTGGCGGCCATCCCGTCGACGAACGCGGCGGCGAACTCGTCGTAGACGTCGGTGTGCACGTAGTACCGCTTCGCGGCGATGCACGACTGCCCCGAGTTCTGCACGCGCGCGTTCACGCCGAAGGTCGCGGCCCGCGCCACGTCGGCGGAGGGCAGCACGATGAACACGTCCGTTCCGCCGAGCTCGAGCACGGTCTTCTTCACGTTGCGCCCCGCGGCTTCGGCGACGGCGGCGCCGGCGGCGACCGACCCGGTGAGGGTGGCGGCCCGGATGCGCCGGTCGTCGAGCAGCGCCGTCACGGCCCCGCCCTCGATGAGCAGCGTCTGGAAGGCCCCGGCCGGGAACCCGCCGCGCGCGAACAGCTCGCCGAGGTACAGCGCGCTCTGCGGCACGTTCGACGCGTGCTTGAGCAGCCCGGTGTTGCCCGCCATGAGCGCGGGCGCGGCGAAGCGGATGCACTGCCACAGCGGGTAGTTCCAGGGCATGACCGCGAGCACCACCCCGATCGGGTCGTACCGCACGCTGAGCGCCGAGGCGTTCACCGCGCTCGGCTCCACGGGGTGCTCAGGCGTGAGGTAGCGTTCGGCGTTGTCGGCGAAGAAGCGCATGCCGGTGGCCGACTTGAGGGTCTCGTAGCGGGCCTGGCCGAGGGTCTTGCCCATCTCGGTGGTGATGAGGCCGGCCACCTGGTCGACCTCGGCCTCCAGGATGTCGGCGGCCGCGCGCATCCACTCGGCCCGCTGCGCGAAGGTGGTGCCGGCGAGCTCGCCGTAGGCGGCGTGGGCGGCGGCGATGCGCTGCTCGATCTCGGCCGGGGTGTGCGGGGCGAACTCGCGGAGGGTCTCGCCGGTGGTGGGGTCGACGGTTGCGATGGTCATCTGGGTCCTCACTTCATCGTGCTCATGCGCCGGGCGGCCGCGGCGATTGCGGAAACCGCTTACCAAGTGGTCTGAGACAACATTATGCCAGCAGATACAAAAGAGCGCGACTGCACCTGACCAGATGAGACATTTCGGACGGTCTGGGAGTCGCACTTAGGCTTGAAGCCGACGGAACAGAGAGTGGCCATCATCGAACTCGCGCAGAACACCAGGCTCGCCTGGCCCGACTTCGCTCGAGGCTGCAGCATCGTCCTCGTCGTGCTGCTGCACCTGTTCATCCTCCACTACATCTATTTCTTCTACGGTTCGGCGGGCTCCGATGCCTTGAACGCGGTGGTAGATGCGTCGCTCCCCGTTCGGATGCCGCTCTTCTTCCTGGTGTCGGGCTACCTGGCGGCGGGCGCGATCTGGCGGCCCTGGGCATCCGTCAGCCGCGGCCGGGTGTGGACGCTCGCGTACCTGTACCTGCTCTGGGTGCTCGTCAACACCGCGTTCGACCTCGCCCGCGAAGCACTCGGCCGGGGCGGCCCGGTCGAGCCACTGCGGTTCATCGCCGAGAACCTCGTGTGGCCGCAGACGGCGTTGTGGTACCTCTACGCGCTGCTCGCGTTCTTCGTGGTGACCCGGCTGACGCGGTCGGTGCCGCTCGTCGTGGTCGGTGTCGCGGGGGTCGTGGTGTCGATCGTCGGGACGACGTTCTTCGACGGTCTCCCCCAGCACCTTCTGCGCTCGTTCGTCTTCTACGCCGTCGCGGCCCGCGCGCCGGAGCTCGTCGACTGGGTCGTCGCTCATTCGAAGCTCGGGCCGACGGTCGCGACGGCTGCGGCGTATGCGGGGCTGACGGCGCTGTACCTGCTGACCTCGATCGACTACGGCATCTTCCTGGTCGCCGGGGTGGTGGGTGTGGTGCTCGGCATCCAGGTCGCGGTGCGGGTGGGCGCAGCCCGGCTCGCCGCGCCGATCCGCTACCTGGGGCGGCACACGCTCGCGATCTTCCTCATCCACCCGTTCGTGTTCATCGTGGCCAACGACGTGTTCCTGCGGTACCCCGAGGCGGCGGAGGCGATCCGCGACCGCCCGGCGCTCATGGTGGCGTACCCGTGGCTTCTGCTCGCGGTCACGCTCTGCGTCTGCGTCGGCGTGGAGGCCGTGGCGAAGCGGATCGGACTCGGCTTCTTCTTCCGCCTGCCCGGTGGTCGCTGGAGCGCATCGCGGCCGACGGATGCGACGCCGGGCGCCTGAATCCGGGCCGGCGGCGCGAGCATGGGCCGGCCGCGCGAGCCTATTCCGCGGCGGTGCTGCCCACCGCATCCTGGAGGCGGCGGATGATCGCGCCCAACTCCCCCGACGCCAGCAGTCCCGCACCGAGCGGACCCGCGGAGTGCGAGCCGACCGGAGGCAGCTGCCCGAGGGCTTTTCGCGCCGGCCCACTGAGCCGCGACACCTGCCACTCGATCTCGGCCGTGACCGCGGCCGACCGCTCGTCGGCCGGCGCCGCCAGCCCCGCGGCCCGGGCCGCGTAGGCCGCGGCCCCGAGCGCGTGCGCCCCCATGTGAGCGACCCCGGAGGCCTGCGCGGCAGCCCGGGCGGCAGCCACCGCGGCGGGCGACGTGACGACGGACGCGGCACGCCCAGCCTCAAGCCTGCGCCGGATCTCGCCGGCCGCCGTGAGCTCCCCACGCCCGTAGGCGCGGGCGCGAGCGATGGCTTCGCGGGGCCGCCCGTCATCCCGTGCCTCCTGCTCGAACAGCGCCAGCACCCGCTCGGCGCAGTCGGCGGCCCACCCGGCCACGATCTTCCGGTCGGCGTCGCTGAGCGTCTGCGGCGAGGTCATTCGAGCATCCTCCCACGCGCCGGCGCACCCGACCTCACGGCGGGGCGATGCGTCGTAGCCCTATCCTGAGCGGATGAGTGACGTGCGTCTCAGCGGCCTGCTCGTCTGCGCGGGCGACCGCGAAGCCGCGACCATTGAGCAGCACCTCGCCGAGCACGTCGCTCTGACGCGTGCGGAACCCGGATGCCTCGCCTTCGACGTCGCCCCCACCGCCGACCCGATGGTGTGGCGCGTCGACGAGCGCTTCCGCGACGAGACGGCGTTCGCTGCGCACCAGGCGCGCACCGTGGCGAGCGCGTGGGCCCGGGCGACGGCCGGCATCGAGCGGCGCTACACGATTCAGCGCCCCGCCGATGACGGCGGAACGCCAGGGACCCCCGAAGCGAGACGGCGATGACCCCGATCACACCGCTCGGCATCACGATCGCCCGGCTGACATCGCTGGTGCTCATCGGACTCCTGATCATCCAGGCCGCCCTCTCCGCGCGTAGCGTCGACTGGGCGTCGTTCGCCGACCGTGGCGGCGCAGTCGCGGTCTTCTCCGTCATTCTCACCGTTGCGTCCGTGGGGATCGGGATCGCGCTCCTCGGGTTGCCCCTGTGGCTCATCCGTCGTGGCAGTCGAGCGACCACGGTCGTCGTCACCCTCATCGCCGCCTGGCAGACCTACTTGGCCGTCTTCTTGCCCGACGTCCCGGGCATCATCTCGGCCGCCGTCGCCATCGCCGGCGCGGTCGCGATCTGGCTGCCGCCCTCCCGCGCGCACCTCTCCCGCGTGCGCGAGGAGCGGCTCTCCCGCCGCCGCGAGACGGTCTACCCTCAGCGGCGTCGCTGACCGGCGCCCGCTGTCACGGGCACCGGGACGGCCGGTGCGCGTTCGGGTACGTCACGAGCTGTCGCGTGTCCGGCAGGTAGGCGGGGCACGCCGCCAACAGAGTAGTGTCCTCTCTGAGATACGGGGGTCAGTCGATGCGGGGTTTGCTGAGCTGGAAGGCGCAGGTCGTCATCGGGGTCGCGTTCGTGGTGATTGCGGGATTCACCGCTCTCAGCACGGCCGGAGACGGGTGGTCGTGGCGCTGGCTGCTTGCCGCCGGCTGGGCGGTTCTGGGCGTCGCGCAGTTCGTGAGCGCCCGCATGAGGTACGTCAAGGCCAAGGAATCAAGCCCGGAGTCGGAAGAACCGCAGGAGTAGCCGGCTCGCGTGCGCGACGGGCGCGTCGTCCGCCGCCGCACAACGGGCGGCGTCCCTAGACTCGTGGTCATGACCGACGACGTCGCCCGTGCCTACTCGCGGCGCGCCGCCGAGTACAGCGCGCTCTTCGGCGACGTGGGCGCCGCGCATCCGTCAGACCGCCAGCTCATCGAGACCTGGGCCGACTCTCTCGACGGCCCCGTCATCGACGCCGGCTGCGGCCCCGGCCACTGGACCCACCACCTCACCGAACGCGGACGCGACGCCCGAGGCGTCGACCAGGTGCCCGAGTTCATCGACCGGGCCCGCCGCACCTACCCGGACGTGCGGTTCACGCTCGGCAGCCTGAACACGCTCGACGTCGAGGATGCGTCGGTCGGCGGGGTGCTGGCGTGGTACTCCCTCATCCACCACGAACCGAGCGCGATTCGGATGCCCCTGCACGAGTTCCGCCGCGTGCTCCGCCCTGGCGGCGGCCTGCTCATCGGCTTTCTCGAGGGGCCCGTGGTCGAGGGCTACGCGCACGCGGTGACGCCGGCCTACCTGTGGTCGGTCGACGCCCTCAGCGCCGAGCTGCACTCGGCCGGCTTCGAGGTGGTGGAGTCGCACGTGCGGAAGACGGCCGGGCAGCGCTCACAGGGCGCGATCGTCGCCCGCTGACCCGCTCAACCGGACCCGCTGAACCGCTGACGCCCGCTCTCAGCCGCGCCGGAACACCTTTTTTCGTCGCCGGTAGAACGGCGGCACGTCACCCAGAACATGGCCGGCCCCCGGCTGGGCGAACATGACGTCGACCGGATGCGCGGTCGAGTACGCGACGAGCGTCTTCGCGAGCCCCGGGCCGAGCCGGTCGCGAACGGATGGGTCGCCCACGATCACGAGCAGGTAGCTCTCGTCGAACGAATCCTCCTGCGGGGTGACCTTCCAGCCGAGCCGCGCCTCGTCGACCTCGCGGTACTCCCGCAGGAGCGCCGTGAGCGCCTCGGTCATGCCGGGCGGCACGTGCGCCGGCCGCCCCACCATGATCCGCGTGTCGGCCTGAACCACGCGCGGGGTGAGGGTGGCCGCCCCGTCGAGCTGCTGCGCGATCTCGCCGGGCAGGAATTCCTTGCCGTGCGCGGAATGCGGATTCAGCACGAGGGTCGCACCGCGGGTCATCTCCCAGAAGTCGCGGCACGGGAGGGTGATGAAGTTACGGTCGATGTCCGGGACGGCGAGCACCGTCTCGTTGAGCCGCTCCTCCGAGGTGTAGAAGGGCTGGCGGGATTGGCCGTCGGGCCCGATCAGGTTGGCGAGCTTCACCGTGCGCTCCCCCGACACCGTGCCGGGCACGAAGACCGTGCTCTCGAGGAGTGCGGTGACGAACGCGGGCCGCACCGTCGCATCCGTCGCCGCTGCCGCCAGCAGCGCCTCGACGTCGACGGGTTCGGAATCGGCGGCCACGGTCACAGCGTAACCCCGCCCGCACGGCTCAGCTCGCGACCCCCGCCGCCCCCACTCCCCGCAGCGACCCGGTGGTCTGCGCCGCCGGGTTCTGCAGCCAGCACGACACGGCGCGATCCCCTGCGTCCCACGACGCCTGCGACGGGTACACGGTCTGCAGCGTGTACCCCGACTGCTCCCACGGCACGCCGAGGAAGTCGGAGACCGAGGGCGTGCACTGCTCGGCCGCCTGCTGCGACAACCAGTCCGACCCCGGGTAGTCCGCACCCGTCGTCGTGGTGTCGACCGCACCCACGAACACCACTTCGGCGTCGTGCGCCTGGTCGCAGGCGACCACATCGGGCGAGGCGAGCTCCTGGTCGCCCCCCGAGGCGTTCACACCGAGCACGCACGAGCCCACGGGGATCGCCGGGCTGAACGTCGCCGCTGGCTGACCTCCGGATGCGCCTCCCGCCGACCCTTGGGCCCCAGCCGACCCGCCCGGCGCACCCGCCACGGCACCGCCGCCGGCCCCACCGAGCCCGCCCGCGTATCCGTTCGCGGTCAGAACTCCGAGCACCGCCACCGCCGTCACGGCGACCCCGATCGGCGCCAACATCGTCGCCCACCGGGCGCCGGCGGTGCGCCCGCGGAGCAGCCCGATCAGGGTCGGCAACGCCCCGAGGGAGGCGAGGAAGAGGCTGAGCGCCGCGTTCCACGCCACCCCTGCCACGACGCCCGGGTCGGCCAGGTAGCTGCCGAAGAACCAGGTGAAGAACCCGGGTTCGGAGACTCCCCCGAACATCGGTTCGCCCGGCGCATAGGCGGCGCCGGCATCGAAGAGAGCGGATGCGCCGACGCACACCAGGATCGTCGCGAACGACACCACCGAGATCGCCACCGCGCCCCGGGTCGACACGCGCCCTTTCGCACCGTAGCGGAAGAGTGCCGCCGCGCCGAAGGCCGTGCCGAACGCGACGATGCTCGAGATCCAGCCCGACTGCCAGATGATGAGCCACACCGGTACCGCGATCGGCACGACGAGCAGCGAGTACGCCAGTCCGCGTCCGAAGTACCGGTCGTCCTCGCGCCGGCGGTTGCCGGCCGGAACACCCCACCCGTAGTCCGTGTTCGACCCCACTGCCACCCCGCCCGTCGCCCGTGCCGCGGCATTTCCGGGCATCCGGGTCACACTCTATCGACACCTGTCGACCCACAGAGAACGCGCCGGGCGGGGCGCACACCGCGAGCCCGGCGGTGGTCGATCAGAGGGCGGGCAAGCCGGGGAAGTAGGCCAGGGCGGAGGTCGCCGCGTAGGCGATCCAGACCAGCGGCGACACGATCCAGCTGAGCACGATCAGCCGCCACGCACCGGTGCGGGTCGCGACGGCGTGACGCTCCAGCGCGATGACGCGGCGCCGGTACAGCTGGGGCACGTTGACCGCGATCATGAACACAGCGCCCGCGACGACCGAGCCGCCGACCGCGAAGAATTCAGACGGTATCCCGACCCCCAGCGGCGTCAGCACCGCCAGGATGCCCGCGGCGATGATCACGGCCAGCAGCACGACTGCCAGAACGAGCGAGACGCGCTGCGAGAACAGTCCGAAGTTCTGCACCTCACGGTCGCGTTCTTCTGTGGGCCCGGGCGCGGGTGGGCGCGGTGCGGTTCGGATGTGCTTCACCACCGCGACGACGAGCGCGATGACGGTATAGGGAACGGCGATGAAGGCGAGCGCGTAGCCGATCACGGCCACCAGGTAGATGCCGGGGCTCGCCATGGCGAGCGCCGCCAGGCCCAGCACCACCACGACGATGATCGCGGGCCCGACGAGCAGCCGCACCACGCTGTCTCGCGGTGCGGGCGCGGTCGGAGTGGCGGATGCCTCGCCCCCGCCGGCAACCTCGACCTCGTCTGCTCGGTCAGTCACTTCGTCCCCCGCTCGTTCCCACGACTCTGGCACATCGCGGGCCAATCGCGCGCAGATCGGCGGAATCCGCGCATGCCGGCGGGCATCTGGGACGATGGACGCATGACGAGCACTCGGGGAACGTTTCGCGTCGCCAGAATCCGAAGCGCGGTTGTGGGCGGTGCCATCGCGGCGGCCTGTGTGCTGGGGGCATCCGGCTGCAGCGCGGCGATCGATGACGCGAGCGCGCCCTCCTCCGCCGTTCCCGCGCCGACGGCATCGCCCGCGCCTCAACGCGTGAGCATTCCCGCCACCTCGCCCGCGCCGATCGTCGAGCGCCGCACCGTCGGCGCCGATTCACCCGGCGTGATGGAGCAGCTCAGCGAGCTGAACACCACGCTCACGTTCGACTACCCCGCGAGCCTGGTGCAGGCCGAGTGGCGAGACGACGAGACACCGCACGCGCAGATCGTGCTGCAGGGCGAGGTTCCGGATGCGGTGTGGGCACTTCTCGAGAGCGCCCCGCTGCAGGTCGAAGTCGCCCTGCACCGTGGCCCCACGCTCGAGGAATCCAACGCCGTTCTCGGTGCGATGATCGACGTGGTGCGAGCGACCGGCCCGAACTCGTCGGCGGGCGGACACTACGACCCGCTGACCGGCGTCTACGAGTTCTCCTACAGCGCACCGCAGCCGATCGACCCGTCCTCTTTCGCCGCCGTGGCGGGTGGCGCCGCCATCGAGCTCTTCTATGCGGGCACCGAGTCGGTGGGCGAGGCACTCTGAGACTCAGGGGTCCTGGGGCGCAATGCGCACGAGCAGCGGTCAGTGCCATTTGGATCCGCGGGGTGCCGTATCCGACTTCCGGAGAACTCGGCGGCCCTTCTCGGTTGCGTCGACGAAGAGTACCGATTCTGCACGCTCGCCGCTTCCGTCCCCGGAACTGACCACACCGTTCAGCTGACTCGCGACCGCGATCACCGCATCTCGCCTCCTGAGGAGCCTCGCCGGTTCATCGTCCAGCAGGTCTTCCCAAACGCGAAGCAGTCGGGAGCGGATGAGCTTGCCGATCGTCTCGGCAAGACCCGCGATGTCCGCTGCGCTGAGCCGACCCTCCGAATCACTCGCGAAGTCCCGGGCCAATGTGCCCAATGCAGGCAGCTCGAGCGCTTCGTTCAGCACGAATTCTGCGGGCGAGGGCCGAACCGTGAACGTGCGATACCCGGGGGTGCCGAAATGGAACGAGATGCTGCCCGACACACCGGCCGGGTGCCCCGGGTCGAGCAGATGGAAACCCTGCCGCCCGTCGGGGAACGGGAGCATCAGCCACCCCTCAGGCTTCATCGCCGCCACGTCAGCGGCAGTCGCCCCGACCATGGATTCCGGGTCGGAAAAGCTTCGCTCCACCATTCGACGAGTATGTCACCGCCGCAGCGTCGAACGCCCTGCCTCGCGCGTAGCGAGCTGCGGTTACTTCGCGGCGGTCGCCGAGGCCAGCGCGTTCACGAGCTCGTCGAGCCCCCACGGCAGCGACAGCGCGGTAGGCGGCGACACCGCCGACACGTACGAGGTGCCCACGACCTGCGCCACATGCCCGGCCGCGACGGCGGGAATGACGGAGGTCTGCGGGGCGGCCAGGAACGCATCCGCTTCGTCCTGCGAGTTTGAGTAGCTCAGCAGCACGTCCGACTGCAGCTTGTCGAGCTGCTCGTAGCTCAGCGTGTAGTAGAAGGTCGCGTCACCGTTCGCCAGTTCGTCGACCGCCGGGGCGTTCACGAAGCCGAGGTCGAGCAGGAACTCGACGCGCGGGTCGGCCTTCTTGTAGACGTAGAAGGTGCCGGCGGTGTCCCACACGGCCGCGATCGACTTGCCCTTGAACTCCGGATGCGCGGCGGCAGCATCCGCGAGCTGGCCGTCGATGTCATCCAGAAGCGCGGACGCCTCAGACGACTTGCCGAGCGCCTTGCCCACGGTCGTGATGACGTCGCGCCACGGCGTGCTCCACGCCTCGCCCGGGTAGGCGACGACGGGCGCGATCTGCGACAACGTGTCGTATTGCTCCTCGGTGATGCCGGAGTAGACGGCGAGGATGACGTCGGGGTCGGCATCCGCGATGGCCTCGTAGGGCGGCTCGTCGGGCGAGTCGGGGAGGATCGTCGGCAGCTCGGCGCCGTCCTTCTCGATAGCGTCGGCGATCCAGGGCAGCACCCCGTTCTCGTCGCCCGCGTACGACTCGAAGGGGATCGCCACCGGAATTGTCCCGAGCGCGATCGCCGCATCGGCGCTCCCCCAGCCGAGCGTCACGACGCGCTGCGGGTCGGCGGGAACGGTGGTCTCGCCGAACGCGTGCTCGATGGTGACTACTTCGCCGCTGTCGGCCGCGTCGGTCGAGGGGGCGTCGGATGCGGTGCTCGACCCCGCGCATCCGGCCAGCACGAGGGCGGCGGCTGCGGCGGTGGCGACGAGGGCGGTGATCTTCAGACGTGGGGGCACGGATGTCTCCTGCTGGGGTTGGCTGCTGTGACTGGTTCGCAAATGGTAAGGATTGCCTTACCTAACCGAGCCTAGCGCAGAACGCTCAGCCGCGCCCGTGGAACCGCCCCATGGGCACCACCATCGGCGACCCGCTGACGGGATCGTCGATGACGAGCGACTCGAGCCCGAAGGCTTCTTTCACGAGTTCTGACGAGATGACCTCGCTGGGCGCGCCCTCGGCGACGATGCGGCCCGCCGACATCACGACGAGGTGCTCGGCGTAGCGCGCGGCGAGGTTGAGGTCGTGCAGCACCATCACGACCGTGGTGGCGCGGGTCTGGTTGAGCTCTTGCAGCAGGTCGAGCACCTCGATCTGGTGGGTGACGTCGAGGAAGGTGGTCGGTTCGTCGAGCAGCAGGATCTCGGTCTCCTGCGCGAGGGCCATGGCGATCCAGACGCGTTGGCGCTGGCCGCCGGAGAGCTCGTCGACGGGTCGTGCCGCGAGGTCTTCGGTGCCGGTCGAGCGCAGGGCGTGGGCGACGGCTTCGTCGTCTTTCGCCGTCCATTGCCGAAACAGCCCCTGTCTTGGAAACCGCCCGCGCCCCACGAGGTCGGCGACGGTGATGCCCTCGGGCGCGATCGGCTGCTGCGGAAGCAGCCCGAGCACGGTCGCGAGCTGCTTGCTCGGGTATTTGTGCACATCCGTGCCGTCGAGGCTGGCGACGCCGGCTTCCGGTCGCAGCAGTCGTGCGAGCGCCCGCAGCAGTGTCGACTTGCCGCACGCATTGGGCCCGACGATGACGGTCACCCGCCCGTCGGGTACCACAAGGTCGAGCCCGTCGACGACGCGCCGCCCCTCGTACCCCAGCGCGAGCCCCGAGGCCCGCAGTTCGTGCGCGCTCATTCGATCCCTCCCTCTCTCCCGCCAGCTGGCGTCGCGGATGCGCGCGGCCAGCCCGGAGCCGCTGGCACACCGCACGCGCCGCTTGTCGCGGATGGAACGGCAACCGCCCTCCCCCCGCCAGCGCCTCGAGAAGCTTCCGTGAGTGCGAGCTTGCGCACCGCGCGGTTTTGGGGAGGAGCACAGCACAACCTCCCCCTATTTCGACCTGGCTTCGCCTCTCCTCCTCCCGAAATACGAGCACCAACCGCGACTACTGCCTCGTACGCACCCATCACGGCATCCCTCTCGATCGATTTCCCCGCGCGAGCAGGAGAAGTAGCACGGGCGCGCCGATGAGTCCCGTCACGATCCCAACCGGTGCCTGGAACCCCGGAAAAGCGTGCTGCGCGACGATATCCGCCCCCGTCACGACGACAGCCCCCACGAGCGCACTCGTCACGAGCGCCGGCCCCTTGCCGCCGAGCAACCGCCGCGCGATCGGCGCCGACACGAACGCCACGAACGCGACCGGCCCCGCAGCAGCAGTCGCGACCGCTGCGAACCCCACCCCTACGACGAGCAGAAGCAGGCGCGCCGGAGTGACGCGCACGCCGAGTCCGGTGGCAGTCTCGTCGCCGAGGGCGAGCATCCGGAGTCGTGGAGCGAGAACGGCGAGCGTCACAGCGAGCACGAGCGCCCCCACCGCCGTCACCACGATCTCGGCGGGCTTGACCGTGCCGATGCTCCCGACCATCCACACGAGCGCGGTCTGGGCTTCGCGCACGTCGGCGCGGGTGAGCATGTACCCGATGGCGGCTTGGGCGAGAAACGCGAGGGCGATGCCGATCAGCACGAACCGCGACCCGGCGCCGGCGCGTGCTCGTCCGGTGAAGCCGCCGGCGAGCACGGTGATGAGCGCGGCGGCAAGGAGCGCGCCACCGAACGCGGCGAACGAGACGGCGATCCCGCTCCACCCGAGCAGCAGGATGGCGCCGACCGCGGCCGCGCTGGCCCCTTGCGAGATGCCGATGATGTCGGGGCTCGCGAGCGGATTGCGGAGAAGGCTCTGGAAGACGGCCCCGGCCAGTCCGAAGCAGGCGCCCACGAGGAGGGCGAGGGTGAGTCGCGGCAGGCGCAGTCCTTGCACGACGAAGACGTCGCCGCCCTTCCCCTGCCCGAACACGGCGGCGACGACGTCACCGGGCGCGACGACGCGGTCGCCGAGCATGAGCGCGAGCACGCACAGCACCACGAGCACGGCGACGAGAACGCCGCTCACGACGAGCACGCGGCGCCCGGATGCGCGGCGCACGGCAGCGAGCATCCGCACGTCGTCTTGCACGTCGTTCACCGCGGCTGCCGTCGCTTCCCCACTCACCGCGCCACCTCGCGCACACGGATCGCCGGAGAGTCGACCACTCGCATCCGGTCGCCACCGCGCACGCAAACTGCCCTCGAGCGCCGGACCTGGCCTACTGCGCCGAGCATGCGCATCCGCCCGCCGTCGACCCGAACGCCGATGGTCACTCCCCCGCTCACCGCACCACCGCCCGATCCCGTCGCACCAGCACGATCAGCACCGGCGCCCCGATGATCGCCACCACGATCCCCGCCTCGAGCTCCGCGGGCTGGGCGATGAGCCGCCCCACGGTGTCGGCGAGCACGAGCAGGATCGCGCCGAGGGGAATGGAGTAGGCGAGAATCCACCGGTAGTCGGCCCCCACGAGCCGTCGGGCGACGTGCGCCACGACGAGCCCCACGAACACGAGCGGCCCGGCGAGCGAAGTGGCAGACCCGCACAGCAGGATGATCGCCACCCCCGCGACCACGCGCGTCACCCCCACGCGCTGTCCGAGTCCGCGCGCGACGTCGTCGCCGAGCGCGAGCCCGTTGAGGCTCCGACCGAGCAGCAGCGCGAGCACGGCCCCCACCACGAGGAACGGCGCGAGCGGCGCCACGGTCGACACGTCGCGGGCGACGAGCGAGCCCACCGACCAGAACCGGTACTGCCCGAGGGTGTCGAGGTCGCGCAGCAGCACGAGGGTGATGACGCTGGTGAGCACGGCGGTGACGGCGGCCCCGGCGAGCGTCAGCCCCATCGGTGTCGGCCCGCCGCGCCCGGATGCGACGGCGTAGACGAGCACAGCGGCGAGCGCGGCGCCCACGAAGGCGAACCAGATGTATCCACTCGGTGCGCCCACGCCGAACACGCCGATGGCGACGACCACGGCGAGCGAGGCGCCGGAGTTGACGCCGAGGAGTCCGGGGTCGGCAAGCGGATTGCGCGTCAGCCCCTGCATGAGCGCCCCGGCGAGTCCGAGTGCGGCGCCAGCGACGAGCCCGATGACGGTGCGCGGGACGCGGAGGTCGAGCACGACCATCTGCTCGGTGGTGTTGCCGCCCTGCCCGGTGAGCGCATCCACGACGGCCCCGAGGTCGATGGCGCGCGACCCGAGAAAGAGGCTGGCGCCCACGGCGGCGAGCACTCCGATGAGCAGCCCGACGAGGCCGAGGATGCGCGCGACCCGGCGCCGCGCGAGGTGACCTGCCGCGGGTGCCGCTACCGTCGCCGGAGCGGCCCGCGTCACTGTGCTTCGGCCTTGCCGCGCCGCCAATACCCCATGAAGGCCACGCGGTGCCGGTCGACGCCCACCTCGGTGACGAGCAGCCGCCGCATCGCCTTGATGCAGGCGGACTCTCCCGCGAGCCACGCGTAGAAGTTGGCCGACGGATGCTCGGTGTCGGGCTCCGGCGAATCCCACAGCATCTCCACGTCGACGTCGATGTCGGCGAGCTCCTGTTCTTCGGCGGCGAGCGCCGGTGCGATCCGGTCGCGGTGCTCCTCGACCCATTCACGAACGGCGTCTTGCAGATCGGGGCACCCGGATGCGCGAGCCAACCACGTGACGGACACGTCGGCATCCGTGTCGATCACCTGCGCGTCGCTCGGGTGCGGGACTTCAATGAACGCGTGCGCCCGGGTACCGTGCGGGAGCGATTCGAGGATGCTGCAGATGGCGGGCGCGGCGGTCTCGTCGCCGGCGAGCAGGTAGTCGATGGCGTCGCCGGGTCGCCAGTCGAGCCCCTGTTGGTAGTCGAGGCTGAGGTCGTCGGGGCCCACGATGATGATCTCGTCGCCCTCTTTGGCGCCGGCCAGCCACGCGGCGGCCGGCCCCGCGGGCACGTCGTGCCCCTCGTCGTGCACGACGAAGTCGACGTCGAGCTCCCGTTCGGCCTGCCGGATGGCGCGCACGGTGTAGGTGCGGAACGGGTTGCGCTCGGTCTCGTCGAGTTCGCGCCACCGCTGATACCAGGTGCCGGCGGCGAGCACTTCGGGGGCGAACCATCCGCACTCTCCGTACCCGCCGTCGGCGTGCGGGAGCACGACCTTGATGCGCTGGTCGAGCCCGGCGCTGCCGAACGTCGCGAACTCGTCGCCCGTGAACGTGACCCGTTCGAAGCTGGGGCTCACCTGCACGATCCGCGCCACGGTGGCGCGGTAAGGCCGGTACGAGGGTCGCTCGTCGCGCACAGTCTCGGAGCTCGCAGCATAGGTAAGCATTACCTAAGTATGCCAGGCTGCTGGTGCGCGCAGCCTAAACACACCGCCTTTGGCGCTTTAGGGCACTAGCCTCAGGTCAAGCGGCAACACGACTGCCCGGAGGCAATAGGCGTCACATCAGTTGCGACACATTGCACACTCTCGTAACAGAGAGCAGCGCCCTCCGAGTACTAGATCGAACTAAGATCGTCGAGAACTTCATTCTTTAGGGATGCGATTCCGTGGACAGAGAGCTTGGCTGTCGAGAAGAGAGTTCCGATTTTGGCAACTAGGACAGGCTCATCGCGAGTGGTCACGATCTCGACAAGCAGGCCTGAGCGCTCACCTCTGGAATAGATCTGAAACTGCCACGGAGGAGCGTCGTCGTCGTCTCTGGCTTTGATGTAGAAGGTAAATCGCGACGTGCTCGCCTGCAGCTCTCCAGCATCCTGGTATGGGCTCCACTGGAGCTTTCCCGCCGTGGTCGAGTTGACCAGGCCATCCACTATTTCGGCGACTTCATCAAGATCAAATGCAGTCATGGAATCAATCCACCTCATTCTGGAGTCGGGCAATCAGTTCCGTTGCCTCGTCTGTAGCCTTTGACACTTTGTCCAACGTCCCTTTGGCGATAACGAAAAGCCCACGCTGAGAGCCACCCGCGATCTCAATCTTCGCGGACCGAGCAGCAGTACGGCTGGCCTTTATCAATGCGACCAGTTTCTCATCTTTGGTCGACTCGTTAGTTCCGAGGTGACCTTGAATAGCTCCAGCATGGCGAGCATAAGAGACGAGTGCCCTCTCAAGAACATCGGCGTCCTCGCCCTTCGCCGCGTCGTACAAGTCGTCTTCTAAGTTGTGTAATTGCGGCAGTAGGAGCAGTAAATCATTCACCAGAAGCCGCTTCGACAGAAGATCTTTCGTTTGCTGCACGAGCAGCTTGGTCTGCTGCACCGCGTTGGCCGTCTTCCACAACGGTATGGCTGCAATTCCAAGGCCGAGAACGGTGCCTACCAACTGCCAGAAGGATAGCCAGTCACCTGTAGACCAGGCTCCGTCTTCGACAGCCGTAGCGACATACACACGGTCAGAATAGCGTGATTCGAAACGATCGATTTCCACTCTTGCAGCTCGCAATTCGGTCGAAACCAGGCGCATTGCGAGTCCAACGCAAGACATGATCCAGCCAAACTTGCCACTTACGCGCCCCTTAACACTCACAAGGCTCGAGCAGCGCACGGCGGCGAGTTACATCAAACACGCTGCAGCCCACCGCGGCGGGCACCCCAGGACAGAAGCCACCTGCTCGAGGAGTTCAGCTACGGGGGGTGGAGCGCGACTCTACGCTCTGGGTGACATATCGTTCCAATGCTTCGCGCACCACCTCTGATACCGTGCGCCCCTCACCTTCCGCTTTGACCGACGCAGCCGCGTACAGTTCGGCAGGGATCCTGAATCCATGAATGGGTGTCTTAGGCACAACTCAGTCTGCCACGATTTATGTGACTATTTATCGCGTTTCATTGATTCGTGTTCGAACACATCATAAGATTGACCCATGACAGCCAACAAAATGGAGCTGATCGTCGGGGTTCCCGACCAGCTCGAACGGACGGCTCGTCTTATTGCCGCGGCACGAGGCGAGGACATCAATGCAGTGGTCTGCGCGGCCCTGCGCAAGTACGTCGGGGCGGTGCCACGATGAACGTGCACGAGCGGTTCAGCAATCGGCTCCGGCGGTGCCGGCACTGCGGCATCCGGGTGCCCCGCGGGGAGATGATCTACAACCACCGCGCCTGTTCCGAGGACTGCGCCGACGAACTGTGGGTCAGAGACACCTACGGGCCCGACTTCTATTAGGCGCAACGCATCTGCGCGCGGGCTGGAGGGGTATTCCGCTCGATCACTGGCCCTTTTTGCCTTGCATGAGCGCAGCAGACCGGCCACGTGACTCGAGCGGACCCCTGTCCCCTTAGTAATGCAGGCGACTCCCCAAGCACGCGTCATCCGCCGACCGTCAGGACGCGAGCTGGCGCGATTTCGCGCACGAGGATCGCGACTTCATCGGAGTCGCCATAGATCTCGTAGCCGTCCTCCAGATACGCGAGTTCGCCGGCTATGCCGTCGGCCCCGTAACCGAAGGCGCGAACCGCCCGACGAGCCAGTTTCGGTCCGGTAACCGCACCCGTAAGGAAACGCCGACACATGGCGGAAAGGGCCGCTTCTCTCAACGCGATTGAGAGCTCGCTAGACGCAGTGATGGGATAGCCCAACTCCGCGATCGCGCTGGTCAGAAACTCCAGGAAGTCTCTTGAGTCGGTGTCTCCGTAGAGCGACGCCAAGGCGACCACGCGGTCTCCACCGACGCCGTACGCAACCGCCGTCGCAGCAGCGTTGATCACGAATGGAGCGCCTTCATATCGGGAGACGGCCCAGAGAGCAGAAGCCTCGATCAGAGCGGTTCTGGCGCCGCCATTTCTGCATCCTTGAGACCACGACACCGTGGAGAGTCAGCCGAGTGCTTGACGAACGCTGCTTGGGAGAAGACCCTCGCTGATCGCGGCGTAGAGGTCTGCGCGCGCATCAGCCAACGCTTGCGCCTCCGCGATGTACACGGCCGCCTTGCTGTCGAACGAGACGCCCTCGACGAAATCACCCGCATCCTCGACGGATACGGGTGTGTCGCTGTACGGGGTACCGGACTCAACCAAGCTAGCGCGGCACGGAGTGCGACTTCAGGCGAGTGACGACGTCAGTGTTGCGCCCAGCACGGACAACCGGCTCTCGCGACGGTGCCCGACCCTCGATCTTCATGGTCGTCATCGTTGATCGCACGACTGTCTTGTTGAGTCGGTCGATATTGACAAACTTCTTGGGTGCCATCATGACCTCCTCAGGTTCTGGACTCCGGCAATGCCTCAATCATCTCGCGTCGAGACGATTCTCCCCACTGGCGAGCCGCGCCACAACTAAACGGTTGCTCCACTGCGGCTCATCGTGAATTCCTCGGCCGGCGCCTCGACGGAGTAGCTCACGACCTCCGTCACGTTCTTCAGCTTCAACACTGCGAGAACCTCCTCCGGCGTCACGTAGAAGAACTCCCGTCGTAGGTTGACGCGGTTTACTCTCCGATCGGCGAACGTCTGATGCAGCATCGCCTCCACGCTCACCGCGTCGTGTGCGAAGAACAGCGCGTGGATATCGAACCTGAACGGCACGGACGCATCCCCGAGTTCGGTGACACGCTCCTCCGGAACCAAACGTCGAGTCATCCCGATCTTCACCATCTGAGGGCCGAACGCCCCGCGATTCGAGATGACGTAGACGTGGCCGGCGCGGATGTTCGCGGCCCGGTAGTCGACGTCCTCGATCGCCCGATCGACATCGGCGAGGCTCGCCAGCATCCGCTCAACGCCTGCAGTGTCGCCGTTGGCCTCCAACGCGGAGATTGCGTTCAGATACTGCTGTCGCTCCTTCGCGAGGCGTTCCTTCTCGGCACGAAGCTCTTGCTCGGCCTTCTTCTGCTCTCGGATCTCTTCCCGCCGAGCGCGCTCGGCTTCCTTCTCCGCCTGGAGCACCTGCAAGTGGCGGGCAGCCAGTTCGAGTTCGTAGAGCCGAAGTCGGTGATACTCCGGATTGATGCTGAGCTGAATCATGGAGCCCTGGCGCGCGATCTGCTCCGCAACCTTCGAGAGACGAGCCTGTGCGGTGGGCAGGTTGCCCGCCCTCATCGTCTTCACGCAGTTCTCTGCTTCGGCGTTGTAAGCGCGAAGCAGGATCGTCGACATGTTGCCGACGAATTTGCGTCCCTGCGCGGCCGAGTTGTTGAAGG
This sequence comes from Herbiconiux sp. FW305-C-125, assembly GCF_058783455.1. Lineage (NCBI taxonomy): Bacteria > Bacillati > Actinomycetota > Actinomycetes > Micrococcales > Microbacteriaceae > Herbiconiux > Herbiconiux sp. FW305-C-125. Next base: position 92,409 of record NZ_JBYSYO010000001.1, read on the forward strand.
TGAAGTTGTTCGTTGCCAGCGTGGCCGACTTCGACGTGACCATCAGCTTGATCCGCGTTCGCAAGGCTTCGAGCTCGGTCGCGAGGATCGCTGACGACTGGGCCGGATGCTCATAGTCGAAGATCCCGAACTCCTGCAGCGACACTGCCGCTTGCATGTCGATGTAATCCTGGCGGAGTGCGGCGATCTGGGCTTCGAGCTCTGCGCGCTCCCGCACATGCTTCGCGATGTCTCTTTCGACTCGAGCCACGTCGCGCGTGGCCTGCCGTTCAGCCCGGACTTCGTCCTTCTGAGTCCGCTTCTCGGCGCGGGCGGTAGCGGATGCGCCCGGCCCGTCGTCTTGGAACCAGTTCGTACCATCCCACCAACGGACGTGCCCACTCGCGTCGGGGTAGTAGCCGGGCGCGACGGCAGCTGACTTTACCGCGGGCACCGGTTCCGACGTAGCGGCCTGCGAGCTCTGCGCCGTCGTGTCAGCGAAATGCTCTGTCCACGCCGCTCCGTCCCACCACCGCTGCCTGCCGTTGCCGTCGTCGTACCAGCCTGCTGGAGTGGTCACCTAATCCCCCACACTCGAGATCTTGAACGCATCCGTGGTGGCGCGTCTCTCGACGTTATCGGGGGCGACGGTCGTCGAGTAGACCCCAAAACGTGTGGGCGGTGGACCCCGTCAAGCTCGAGCGGAAAATCCGCGGCCCTTGAGTCAGCCACTCAACGTTTCGGTGCAAGTCGGTCCGAAGCGAACGCGATCCAATCCCCGGGAAACAATTGGACCGGAAAGTAGGGAGTCGCAAAACCACGGCGAGCAAACAGGATCAGGACCCCGTTCTTGACCCGCATTCGCCAATAGGTGTCATAACGTACGGTGCCAGCGCCAGCCGGCGACTGGAACCAAAAGTGGGTGGGGCCGAACCGCGTAGCGAGCGTCGATCCCACCGGCAAGGCCGACCGGATGGAACGCACCAGGCGGGTATATGAAGTGCGCCACACACACAGGTACACGAGGACGACGAAACCCGCCACTAGCCACCAACCGTTGCCGATCGGACCGACTTCAAAGACTCCGAAACCGACCGACAAGAGTGCAAGGCCAGTGACCACGGCGATCACTGCGGGGTGCCCGACAGTGACCCTGATGATGGCACCTGCAGAGGCCGCGGCGAACTCCCACGGAACGGTGAATGTGAAGACGCGAGACGTCAGTTCCACGTCCGCCTCGTTGCTATCCATGAACGAACACTAGCGCTGGCCGGAGTCGAAGGCGTTATGCACGCGCACTTCGCCCTCCCCTCGCCTCCGCGTACGAGCAATGGCCGGCGCTCGCATTCGTCCAGTCACCGTATCCGCCGGAATTGAGCGGCTCGACGCCATCCACTCGCGGGGGCGGGCCGGGCCAAGGCGGCGGTCAGCAACTTGGGCGCGGATGTTCGCTGCAACTTTCGGGAGTTCGCCGGCGCGCACGATGGTCAAGAATCGCCCCCCAGGGTGTGACGACGATCACCCTGCCCATCGTACGTCTGAGGAGTAAGTGTCCCGGTTTCCGATGGCGATCGACCGGCGTCGCTACAGCCAACAGAACCGCGCCGAGATGTGCTCTTCCTATCTGCCGTGCTGCCGGCCTTCGGCGCATCCCGTCTGGCCGCCGGAATGGCGGTGCGATGCCTCGAACACGACGGGGACGAGGAGGCTGGCTGAGTCCGAGCGGAGATCACCGACCGACAACGAGCCCACGAATCGCTAGACACGAGCACTCGCATACGGCACAGGCGCAAAGCAAAACCCCGGCCGTGTGATCGGCCCTCCGAGGAGGACTATAGGGACGGATCCGGGGTGTTCGAAAGCAACTTAGGCAGAGAAATGGATGATGGTCAACACTACGCCTTGGTCATTCTACGAACGACATTTCTCCGCCGCGCGGCTCCAGCACTACCTGGCGGAGTGTTGCGATGACAAGGCTGCCGCCATGCGTCTTTACGAGTGGAACGCCGCTCTGTCAGCCGCACTCTGGGAATCGCTGAGCTTTCTCGAGGTCGGCCGCCGCAACGCGATCGACCGACAGATGACCCTCATCCATGCCCGAGAGGGGCGCTCTGGACGTTGGATCTTCGACGCCGCCTTCGAGCTCGGGCGCGACGCGAACTGGCCACCTCGCCACAAGCAGCCGTACCTCGATGTGGCGACAGCGATCGGACGGGTGCGTCGGAATGGAATGCCCGTCAGCGCGGGCCAGATCATCTCCGGGCTGCCGTTTGGATTTTGGCATCAGATGGTCTCGAAGCGGCAGTCGTTCTTATGGCCCGACCTGGTCGCCGCGTTCCCGAACAGTCCCAACAGGAGCCAGGCGACCATTCACGACCCCGTGTCGCGACTACGAACGTTCCGCAACCGCATCGGTCATCATCACCGCATCTGGTCTTTCGACATCGCCGGCCGGTACGCCGATGTTCTCAGCATCGCCGCTCACCTCGACGGCGATTTTTCGGCGTGGATCGATGCTCATTCTCGTGTGGCCCAGTTGCTTGCAGCGAGACCCTGACGATTGTTCGTGCACCGCCACAGGAATTGGCTTAGGCGCGATGAGGTCGATGGATGAGGGTCAGCCATTCCTCGTCCAGCTGGTATCCGACGGATTGGTTGGCCGCGATACTCGCCGGGTTATCTGCCGAGCCACCGGTGCGGAAGGTCGTATGACCGTCGCCGGCGAGAGCGAGTACTGACGCGGCCTTCACCGCGGCACCGAGGCCACGGCCGCGCCAATCTCGACGGACGACAGTGAAATGCGTCTCTACGACGTCCTGAGCTATGTCCGCGAACGTCATCGCGACCAGGTGGCCCTGCGGTGTAAAGCCGCCCCAACCGCGATGGGCGGCTGACAGTGTCGCTGTGCCGGGCGTCAGTGCCTCATGGGATGTCGCGATATCGCCCGGATAATCGTCGGCAGTCTCGCGGTCGAGAGTCAGCACCGCATCCACGTCAGCCGAATCGAGTTCTCTCACCTGGACGAGAGGCCGTGCCCGATCAACGAGCTTGTGCAAACGGGCAAGTTTCTGATGATTGACGACAAGGCCGGCACCCCACGATCGGGCGATAACGACCCAGCCCTCCGCCTCCAGCTCAGTCCGAGCCGGCGAGTCAGCCCTCACCACTCTGCGTTCTTGCACGCGGAAATTAGATCACGACGCCCCAATGCCATTTCAATCTGCGGACCGCGAGAGTCACCTGCGCGACGGCCGCGGGCGGCCTTCACACGCCGTGGGTGCAATACGCGTGGGCGCGACGAATCGTCGCCATCCATCCCCAGACCTGTGTTCTCTTACCGACGTAGGCGGGCCCGTACCACTCCTCCTGACCGTCGTCATTCAGGTCAGCGTTACCTAACACCTGAAGATTTCCGTCTGTGAAGAGCTCGATTCTCGAGAGCGCCCTTTCGGGTGGGGCCAGACCTGTCACGTCGTCTGGTTGAGGAACATGATCTCCGCACCAGGGAAGCAGTCCGATGACGAAATGGCTCCTGACGCGGGGCTTCAGTTCCAGTACCTGCAAACACGTCCAGTGACCCGATGAAGGCGGAACTGCTATCAGGTCGCCGACCTTGAGATCCGTGGCGCTTCTCGGCGTGAACGGGAACGCCGCGCGAGTCATGGATCGATCCTTGCATAGGAAGAATCGCTGGCGTCACGTGAACTTACTCAGCTGCTTGGGCAGTGGTCTCCGCCCGTCCAGTCGACGGATCTGCGGCCAGGTATCGACGCCGATGCCATCAAGCTTTAACTCGCTTCGCTTGTGCGCGATACGACGAGCCACTTCGTCGTCGAACGACGCGGGGCGAGAAGCCAGTGCAGCGAGCGCAAGCATTCGATTTTTATGCTCATGCCAGAACCCCTTCCCGTCCCAGCGGAGGTCCATGGCTTCCGCATCGTTCTTGAGGAGTGCCCCGGCCCTCTTGTGCTTACCGAGCATGCCGAGTGCGATCGCCGCATCCTCTCGGTAGGCCGGTGTTTGCTTCTGTTTTGACAGCCACGTGAGGTGAGCCTTGTCATTCGGAAACTGCTTCAACCACTCAGCGACTCGGTCTCGTGCACCCTTCCCCAGCGCCTCGGCCTGCGCATTCACCTCGGCGTCGCTGCCGACTAACGAAACCTGCGAGCCGTAACCCGGAATTTCGAGGCGAGACGAGTACTGAACGTATTGACCGGTTCGATGATCGTCCCAAAGGTGCTGCAAGCCGACATTGAGATACGAGCCAAGGCGGTGGGTCGGAGACTCGAACCCGATGTTGAAGATCCACCAGCCGCGATCCAGCAACCAGTAGCGAGAGCTTCGGCCCTGTTGTTGAACCCCAAGACCGCTCAGGTACTTTCGTCCCGCATCGCGAAGCGCACGCGTCGCAAGAGCCTTCTCTTCCTTGCTCGCGCCAGTCAATACTGCATCTCCCGTGACGAGGTGGACTTTGCCCTCACGTCGCCCATTATGGATCGCACGCGGCGGAGGTAACTTCGCTCCGAGGGAATCGCCGCCTCAGCCAAGTCGATCGCAGTGCGACGGGTCGAGCTGCCTCATCGAATCAGCTCTGAGGTCCCGGCCTGTCTCCCCAGAATCGAACTTCCACGGCAAACCCGCTGGCCAGGTCTTTCAGGACGTCATCTTCAGCCTGGTCAGTGCCGTAGTACTCGAACACGATCATCCTGGTCGGGGTAATAGCCACCCACGCCTCCCTTGTGACCCAGCGCACTCATGTAGCCGTCAACTACAGCCTGGCTTTCTTCAGCGGTCGGCGCAGTCGTGGATGTGGCCGCGATTTGGGTCACGATCGGCCACGATGGCGTCGAGCTCGACGTCGGGATCTCAGACGTCGCTTGGTCTACAGGTGGACCCAAAGTGGCGACAGCAAGAATGCCGGCGACACCAAGAAACGCTGCGACGATCACAACCCACAGGGCACCAGCTCGTGCTCTGTGGCGCTCACTCGACGCCCGTCCTCCAATGGTTCGACGAATGCAGCATGTCACACAGGGCGTCGAAGTCGACAGCAACGAGGTGCCATCCGATCGGCGTCGGCCGGGTGGAGGTGGCCACGCTCGCCCTTCGACCGGAAGGGGATTCGGAAAGGCGACACCCATGGACCGGCGCAGGTGAGGTCAGGTCGCCCTCAGCGCGGGGAGGGTCAGAACCAGAGGTCGATCGTGAAATCGAACCGGTCACCGAACCAGCGGCGTCGCTCTTCGGACCCGAAAAGACCGATCTCCTCGTTGGCATGGGTGCGGAAGAACGTCGCCCAATCGAGGAGTCGCGTCTTCAGATCGGCCGTGATGATCTCGTCCCAGGGGATGCTCGGCCCGGCGAGCATGTTGTCGTTGAGCGGCCACTTCTGGCCGTGATCGACTGACAGTCGCAGGGCCCTTCTGCCGGACATCGCCTGCTCAGTCACGGATACCTGCGCAATCCGGGGTCGCGGTGGGATACGACGTGAATACTCGAGCACTGTTGGCGGACACGATGACAGTCGATTTGTGGATCCCCGATAGCCTCAGTTCATCGTGCATCTGAGAATCGTGGCACGAGTGTGCCCGACGCCGAGAGCACTGCTGCTTCAACGACCGATACGCTCACGCTGTGTCGAACTACATGAGCTTGCCCGCCCTTGAGCACTTTGTTCTAGAGGAGAGTTGGGTGGCAGGAATTCAGGTGCGCCCGGGCCTCGTCGAGTTCGAGGTTGACCTCGCATTTGCCACAGAACATCCCGAGCGGCGCCCACCCCGCGAGGCTGAGTACGCGTATTTCCGGCGGGGCACGATCCGATTCTCGGGTGTCACATCCGTGGTCTGGCGAGGCATGGGAGCGGCGCCGGCGACGGATGCCTCGGGGGCGAACGATTGGGGACACTTCGACAACTTCGACCGGATGGGAACGACGTTCCACCTCGAGGGTGATTTCGGCACCATCACGCTCGAAGCCCACTCGCTGGAGGTCGTTCTCACCGGACCCGCGTGAACTCGGGCGCGCCACCCGTCTATCCGAATTGTCCAACTGAGCCGGAACGTCGCGAAGCTGCCGCACCGTCGTAGATGTCCAAGTCGACTGACGCTTCCCCGAGCGAACAGTACAACGGTCACCGCCTCCAACTGCGTATGCCGGGGCGGGAACCGCTCCGAAGGTAGAATCCGGGAATGGACGTCGCTGGGATCGTCATCTCGATCGTCGCCTTCGCTCTGGCTCTTGGCGTCATGGCCGGAATGATTGCCATCGACAAAGCCGTCATGAAGCACGTCTTCCATTTCCATTTGAAGCCCAGCAAGAACGGGCTGAACCTGAACTACAGGATGAAGTGAGCTCCAATTTGAGGGCGCCATGATTCAGTTCGCACGAGCATCATTCTCCATTCACTCCACGGAGACCGACCCGGATCGGATCACTGAAGTCCTCGGGCTACAGCCCACTAAGGTTGGCCGGATCGGCGAAGGTCGCGGGCTCGGGAAGCCTCGCTCCCGCCACTACTGGGGCGTTGATGGTCCTCGACTCGGCAACACCGAGGAGGACCAGACCGGTAGCGCCGCACTGGCAGAACTCGTGTCGATCATGCATCCCGCGGCAGGTAAGATTCAGAACCTTCCGGCAGACTGCGATGCGGCGATCTGGTGGTCAGCGGACTCCGATTTGACGCAGGGCGGATTCGTGCTTCCCGCCGAGTTGCTGAGCGGGCTCGCCGAGCTTGGTGTCCCCTTGTTCGGGACGATCTATGTCGAATCTGACGACGAGCCGGATGCTTGAGGGGCCGACGCTGTGAACGACTCGTCGTATCCGAATGGCAACCGCGCTGGATGGCGCGAGCTCGATGTTGGGGCTTACCGAGCGATCTGGGACGCGTTCGACGAGCTGTACGGCTTTCGGCCGGGCGTGTCGCCGTCGACGTGGCCGGCCATCCAGGAACCCACTCCTTCGCTCACGTTCGATCTCTCAGTCATTCCTGACGGAGCAACGCGAGCCGTTGCGGTGCGCGCGATCAATAGTGAAGCGCAGCGCTGCTTCGTCTACGAACTCGCCGGAGAGCAGATGGTCGTTCTGGACTGGCAGCATTCGACCTGGTCCTTTTCGCCAGCGGACGAGGCCTTGAACCCGTACAGCGATGATCCGATCAACGGCCACCCGACCGTGTACCCCGATGGCGACTACTACGCCTTCATGACCGCAGATCTCCGCGAAGGAACGTTCGGGCATCCGTGGGAGCGGACGCTCTGCGTGATGGGCGATCGACTCGTGAAGAGCCTCGGAGCGACGCTCTCGACGTGGCTGCCTGTCGTCAGGGTCGACGGACGGTAAAATTTCGAGTCCGGATCACTGCGAACTCGCGGATCTTGCCGCTATCTCCGCCAAGTCGGCGAAGCCTCGGCCTTTGAGGTGCTGCACGAGGTGTGGCGTATGTGATGGCCCATGTTCGGAACGCGCGTACGCCTCCAGCACCCGTCTTGCGTCGTCGGGTCGACCGTGCGCGATGTAGAGATCGGCGACGTCGAGTGCTGCGGCGGGATACATGCCCACGGAATCGAAGTCGCCGCTCTCGAATGCGTCCCAGATGTCCGCGCTTGAGCAGAAGCGATTCAGCCAGGGAATGCCCGCCTCGAGGATTGCGGCATTCACGTCAGTAGCGGCATCCGGATGATCGAGACGCCACCACACGTCCCTACGCTCGCGAAGGAGATTCCCGAGCCGCTTTCGCAGCTGGCAGTTGTACTCGTTCACCCACGAGATATCTCGATATTGCATGCGCGTCATCAGCGGTGAATGCACGCCCAGGTTCACCGTGAATCGGCCGTGGAGGTTGGGGCGCTGGCCGGGTATCTCGACCGTTCCCGGCGGGTCGGATGCCCCCATCTGGAAGCTCACGACGTGCGTGATTCCGTCATCGGATGCGCGGTTGAACGAGTGCCGCCGCTTCTTGAAGCCCAGCGACTTGAGGTTCGGCGCGACCACGTCCACCACGTGGCGCATCGCGTCAACGTGACTCGTCATGCTGCGCCCGCCTGCCTCGTGAGGCGAACCACATCGCGTACTCGGCTGCGCTTTCGATCACAGGTGCCATGTAAGCACGTCAATCAGTCGACCACATATGCTCAGGGAGTGGTGGACAGAGCCGAGGCACTTGCGATCGCTAATGACTATGTATCGCATTGGGCCGTCTGGGGCCCGAAGGGCGACATCGTGGTCTGGAAGATCGACGAACACTCACGCGCGTGGATCGCACACTTCGCGAGCGAACGATGGCTGGAGTCGCGGTCGTTCAGCGACCAGCTCGTCGGGAGTTCCCCGCTGGTGATCGAGAAGGTCACGGGTCAGGTTCACCAATACGGCTCGAACGCAGACGAAAATGCTCGGTTCATGGACTGGCTCGACCCTGAGACGGCCGAAGGATGATCACTCCACCGCCCATGAGCCGGTCCGAACTCATTGACGTGATCAGGGCGTCTCCAGCCGGCGAGGCGGCGAAGCGCCGCGCGATGATCGCTCTCAGCAGTACGTCGTCGCAGTCATTCAGCCTGAGTTCGGTGGGCAAAGCCTGGATTCTGCAGCTATACACCCGACGGCTCGCCCGAGACCGGCCCGTCCGCGTCGAGGGCGAGGAGACGTTCCTGGCCGATATCGCGACCGTCAGCGGCGATTCTGTCTCCACTCTTTCGATTGATCGAGGACCTCTCGTCACAGTCATCTGGCTCGACGGTCAGTCGAGAACGATGGTCGCCTCGCTGGCGGCAATAGCTCAGAACGGCTGGCTAGCCGGCGCTCTCGAAGGAGACACGACCTCGACGAGGACTGTTGCGCGGGCGAATGATGTGATTCGCCTTTTCGGCCCGGGCGACAGCACACTCCCCGGCGAACCGGGCCAGCTGGCGATCGAATGGGCCGGGCGGATCGGGCATCCGACCTCCTACGGTCTGCTCGGGGGCTTCGTGGAGTGCGGTCGAACCGAGGCGACGGTGGCGTTGGCAGCAACCTCGCATCGTGAATTCGACAGCCTCGCGCGATCGGATTTCGTCGCCCTCGAGCTGCCCGAGGACTACCGGTTGGGCATCGCGTCGCTTCCCCTGAGAATCACCGTTGCAGGGCATGGACGTGCGAGTTCATCGCGCATGGCATTCCGGTGGCTCGGTCGGATGCTCGTCCAGACAGAAGGCGGACGCTGGCCAGACGACGAGGCAGTCATCTGGGAGATGTGGGATCGGGCACAAGCGGAGGACTTCGTTCTGCCCCCGCCGAGATAGGCCGCAGAATGGCAATGTGACCCTCAGCTTGGACCCCGAAGTCGACCACGGCGGACCGCCATACACGCCGCCCCACTTCACCCACGAGTTCGCCGAGGCCGGCTACTGCGGGCGCTCGTTCAACAAAGGGCTCCTGCGATTTCATGACGCCAGCTCAGGGCCGGAGTTTCTCGAGTCGATCCGTCTGGCCTTTCCAACGATCACCGATCCCCAAGCATCCGCCGTCGCGTTCGACTGGATGGGCCGGCAGATCGTGTGTGCCCGCACCAAGAAGCGGTTCGGCTGGACCGAGGCGCGGCTGTTTCTGGCGGACATCGACTTCGCCCAACTCGACGACATCGGAACCCCGGACACGCTCGCTCGGATTCTCGCCAGCGATCAGTATCGGCAAGCATTCGAAGAATCGAAGTTCGAGGCCTGGCGCGAGGCGACGGGCACCCTGGCGCTGACGTACACCGAGTGCGTCGAGTATGCCGTTCCGCCGTTCCTCGGCGGAGCTCAGACGCCGGAAAACCTGGCGTTGGTCGATACGAGCGTGCATTGGGGGCTCGCGAGTCAGCTGCTTGCGCAAACCAGGGATCTGCCGCCCGGGACAGCGGTGGGGCCATTCTCGGTTCGTCGCGGTTGACGACCGCTGCGCCCGATTCCGAACTTTCTCTGCACTAAATTCAGCCTGGTGGAGAAGCATGAGCACACACAGGAGCGGGTGGTGGAGCAGCGCATCCGCAACCGGATGATTGACTACTTCGATTTCGCCTCCGACATTGACGGTCTGAAGCAATTCGAAGCTTCTCAGCCTCACATCAATGTGGTCAACGAAGTGTTCAACCAGTGGGACGACTGGGCGAGCCCGTCGAACACCTTCCCCGAGGGTGTCTACAGCCCTGAAGAACGAGATACCGTGGCTGCCTTCAAAACCTCCTGGGAACAGGCGGCCCGCGATGTCACCGCGACGTATCCTCGGCTCGCCGACGTTGCCGGACTCGATTCATGGAAAGCGCTGGTGCGCGCTGCGGCCGCTTCGCTTGATGTGTTCGCGCGCCGCGGGAAGCTCTCAGACGATTTCGTCGAGAGCTAGGTAGTCGTCGCTGCAGGCTCAGCTACTGCAAGTTCCATCTGGCTTTGCCACCCAGGGTCAGGCTCAGCTTGCCGTCCATCTCGTGCAGGGTGAGTCCGAGGGCATCGAAGAGTTCAGGGTCGTGGCCAAATGTGCCAGACAGCGACAACGTCGGGCCGCTAGTTTCGCTAAGAGGCAATGGCGTCTCGTGCATGGTCCAGTCTCCGGAAACGTCGATGCTCGCGTCTCCAGTGACGTCGGTGTCGTCGACGGCTAGGAGTCGGAGTGGCACACCGGTCAATCGAAAGGTGCCGTCGGCATTCAACTCCAGATCACCGTCGCTCGGCGACGTCCAGAAGCCCACGAGGTCTGAGGGAACGATCGTTTCTGGGGCTGGCGTCGACGGCGCCTCGACGCGCGACAATGTCAGGTGCGATGGGAAGTCAACGTCGCCGTAGTAGACGACCAACTCGTCACCCTGAGGGCTGAGTCGGACGCTGCCATAGAGCCCTTCGCGCACAGCCTCGGTCAGTGACACATAAATGTCCGCACCAGGCTCCCAGAACGACCAATCACCGCCCGAATCGATCGTATCGTCCCAGCTGAGGGTGTCTGGCCGGTCCATTGCGACGAGGGCAGCGGGCAGATTGGACACCATTGATGTGCCATCACCGGAGAGTTCGATCTGCAAGACGTTCTGCCCGTCCCGCGCTTCCCAGAGGCCGAGAACATCGCTCCGGGTCATTGGCGTACTGAGAAGACCGCATCCAGACACGAGGACCGTGATACCCACCAGGCCGATCAGGCTGACAACCATCCTCAGCCCGAATCGCGAACGCAACCCCATTCCGGCAGTATGTCACCCAAAGCCCAGGCGGCCGGACACGCTGTCGGTGTTCGACCGGTTCGTGCTTCACGGTTCTTGTGCTGCGTCCCTGCGGGTCAGAGTGCGATGGCTCCGACGACCGATAACAGCTCTTCAGGGCTCATTGTCTGATCTGCTCGCCTCAACGCGGCGAAGTAGTTCGGCGAATCCGTCCACTCGAAGATGCGGTTGCCGGTCAGAGCCAACAGCAGCACATCGGCGTAAAGCCGAGTCACACGCCCATTGCCGTCAACAAAGGGGTGAATCTTGACGAGGCGATGATGAGCGCACATCGCCACGTACTCGGGCGTCAGACCAACGCCGTCGAGGTTCTCCACTTGCCACTTGAGCGTCTGCAGCTCGCCGTAGAGCAACTCCCGGATGTTTTCCGGCGCAGCACCGATGCTCACCTCCCGAATGCGTAGCTTGCCCGCCCACTTCCAAACAGACCCGTAACACGAGAGGTGGATGTCTTCGAGCGCGTATGGCGACGTGAGGTCCTCTGCGGAGAGCGCGCGATCGCTGATGGCGGCGTAGAGATCAGCGCGCGTGTCGGCTAACGCCTGAGCCTCGGCGAGATAGACATCGGCTTTGCTCTTGAAGGTGATTCCCTCGACGAAATCGGCTGCATCATCGACGGACACAGGCGTGTAGTTGTAGGGAGTGCCGGACTCAACCAAGCTGACGCGGCACCGAGTGGGACTTCAGACGCGCAACCACGTTCGTGGCGCGGCCGGCACGGAGGACGGGTTCACGCAACGGCAGCCGGCCCTCGATCTTCATGGTCGTCATCGTTGACGGTACGACTGTCTTGTTGAGCCGGTCGATGCTGACGAACGACTTGGGTGCCATCACGACCTCCTCAGGCTACGGAATCCGGCAGTTCCTCAATCATCTCGCGTCGCGACGAATCTCTCTACCTTCGCAGGGTCGCGTGCAGGGTCTTGCGCCACGCGACGTGGCGATTACGATCTGCCCCGCAGACGAACTCGCCAAGCTCACGCGGTCGTAAGCGGGATCGAGCCCTGCGCGTATCTCGCAATTCGCGTTAGGCCCGATTCGAACGGCTAGTTCCCATCCGGCAGTCCGTACAGGCGCGCGGGAGCGAGGATGAAGCGGGTCGCGACAGGCCAGTTGTGTCCAGTGACCATCAGTCGCCAAGGGCGAGGCTCTGGTCCCAGCTGGACTGCATCGATGTCTCTGGCGTCGAGTTGCCAGTGGCGTTCATCCGCCCCACTGGACAGGGCCGGAATCTCGACGTCGCCGAACGAGAGATTGATCGCATCGACACCGGGCCCAGACGAGAGGCCGAGCCGTGTGTTCGGCTCTGTGATGCAGATCACTTCCAGGGTGCACTCGCCGAATCGGGGATCGATGCTGGCGATAGTGGTGCGAGTGCTATCACTGTTGCGCTCGAATCTGTTCGTCACCTCGCCTGTCGCGCGCAGAGTCGTGTACCCGCTGCCTCGGCTGCGTTCGACGCCGAAATGGCGCCGCACCGCGTGCTCGGGGACCTCCGCCGGCTCGGGTAGGTGAGTCCACGGGTAGCTGAAGGCCTGCATCTCGTCGCTCCCTTCCACTGCCGGTGCTCAGCTCAATCCTGCACGATGGACGGCTCTGCAGGTCTTTGCAGCTTCCTCACCTGCCGGATGCACGCGACTACGATCGTGGGAGCGTCGCGTGCTGGTGGCAGGTTGTGTCAGGCATGGAGGCGCCGAACCGAAGGAATGTTGATGCGTGCATCGCTCCCTTCGTCGTCGCGTGACTGAGCGCGACACGACCAGGCTGATCGCCTGGAGCACTGAATTGCGCGCCGTGCACCGGCGCATCCGTGAGGCCTTGCGCGTCACCCGCGAAGCTGCACGTGAGCACGGGTCTGCGGAGCAGGCTGGGCGCGATCTACTGGTGTACTGCCACGGATTCTGCGCGGCACTCGACGGTCACCATCGGGGCGAAGACCATGCACTCTTCCCCGCCATCGAAAAGGCGCATCCGGATCTTGCGCCCGTGCTGCGCGCTCTCGAGCAGGATCACTCGATGATCGGCCAGCTGCTCGGCGATCTCAGAGGCGCCGTCGACCGGAGCGCATCCGCAAGCGAACTCGAACGTCACCTCGAGGGTGTGGCCGCGATCATGGAGAACCACTTCCGATACGAAGAGCGGCAGTTGCTCGCCGTGCTGGAGGGGCTCGAGTTACACGACGCGGTGCGCGACGTGCTCGGACCGATCTGAGCGCGGCTCCCGCAGCGCGGGCGGCTAGGCGCGGAGACCCCGGATGTCGCCAGCGGGCGGAATTGGTGGATCACCCCACCCCCGCGACGTCGTAGATGAGGGTATCTGCACGCAGACCGAGGGACTCTCCGATGCTGAAGTGGGGGTGTGCCTTCTGTCAGGGCCGATCATCCGATCCACGTGCGGCGGTCGCGTCCGGCCCCGACCAGATCTTCGCCTTGCGCGGACGCTGGCCCCATCGCGGCCATAGACGCACCCGCCAGGTGTCGTTGGGGGTGGTCGTCCCGGGCCATCCGATGGCCACGAATCCTCGACCAGTGACCTCCACGAGGTATTCGCCGGAGGCCAGAGGGTGCCTGTGCTCGTCGAGCGTCGGGGAGGAAACGACGATCCCAGGCTCCTCGACGAGAAGTGCGTGCTCAGAAACTTGCTCCCAATCGCCTCGATCGTCGAGCGGTCTGCCGCTCCAGATCTCGACATCGATTGGCATTGCGAAGTTGTTCTGATGCGGGCTCAGCACGAGGATGCTGTGCCCGTCGTCGCTGCTCGGCGGCGCCTCGATGGCGGCTTCAACCAGGTCGAGGGGGTCGAACTCTCCCCCGCCAGAGATGGTGAACTGGCCGTAGTCCATCGCGATTTCGACCCGCTCGGCCGAGATCAAGCGACCCGGGTGGATCTGCGCCCGATCCCACCAACCAGGATGCGGCTCCAGGATGACCGCGAGTTCGTCGTAGTACGCATTGAGCGCGGCGGGATCGTCGTCGTAGAAGGCTTCCCAAAAGCCCGGCTCCGCCCATCGCGCCGGACCCAAGACGAAGCTACCGTTGGCCCAGGCCGTTTTGACCCAGTTCACGGGCACGGAGTCGTCGACGCCGCTGAACCACGCAGGAGAAAACAGCGGGGATTCGCCCCTGTCGTCGATGATGCGGAACCACGACCTTTCGCCGTGCCGGACCGTGGACTCGATGACCGGGTAACTCGCCCCCACCGTCAACGATGCGCTCGAGGCGACCGGACGGCCCTGCGCGTCGAAGATGCGATCACATCGAACGATCATTGTGGCTCCAGTATTTACCGCTTGGGCGACATCGTTCCACATCGTGGTCCTTGGCTGCGCGTCGGTGCGGCGCGCTAGCGTGGAGGCATGATCGATCCTCTGACGCTGATCACGTTGGTCGCGATCCCGCTGTACGTCCTGGGCGCCGCGGTTATCGCCTTCCTGCTGTACTGGGTCGTTCGGTTGGGCGTGCGCAGCGGACTCCGCGATCACCACAAGTGGCTCGCCGAGTCGGCGACGACACGTCCGCCGAACAGCTAGCGCCCGTGACGGCAAGCCCATGAGTTACGTTCCCAACGAGCTTCTGTCTCGCCTGGTCGGGTGCCAGATGTACTCCGTGCAGTTCGTCATGAACTACGTGCAGCTGCGCTTCGACAACGACGAGGGTGACGAGCCGCTCCTGAACTGCGACGTCTGGCCGGAAGTGACCCTGGATGGCGTCACCTTCCACGAGCCAGACCTGGGGTACGCGGATGCCCTCAGAAAGCTCATTCCCGCAACGGTCGTCGAGACGCGCGAAGCAACCGGCGTCGGCCTGTGCCTCGTGTTCGAGCGGGGCAGCATCCGTCTGCTTCCGACACTGGATGAGGTGTACGTGGAGATCGCGATGCTCAGCGGATTCGCGGACCGCGCGTGGATGGTGTGGAGACCGGGGGAAGAGTCGTTCGAAGATCTGGTTTAGCCGCAGTCGAGCGCTCAAGCCGCCTATCGAACCTCGGGGTCGTGATGCCGCTCGCGTAGGGCGTTCACATGCACAGTTCGGTTGCCCGTTCGAAGTACGCCTGTGCGGGCTCGAAGGCGGCCTCCGTGCCGAGAAGACTCTGGTAACCGATCCTGAGTTGCTCGAGCTCGCTGACCTCGGCTTCGGTGCGAATTGGATAGCACCGGGCCGTGATCGCCGCCGTGAAATCCGTGAGGCCACCGGTCGTCCCGAGAACGGAGGGGGCGGCGTCGGCGCCGACCTCCGAATTCGTTATGCCCCACAGCTGGTTGAGCGACGCCTCCTGCGCCGTGAGTCCATTGTTAGTGTCCTGGTCGTAGTCACTCGGCAAGGGCGGGTCGCTAGGGCGCGCGGTCGTCGACGGAATGGTGATGTACGAACCGTTCGGCGTGGGTGCCGGCTCGGCGACCGATTGTGATGTGGGCACACCGGCGTTTGTCGCGCATCCGGTCGCCAGGAATACCACGGAGAGAGTGATAGCAGCCACGGCTGTTCGGATTGCTCTCACTGCGCCCCCGCTCTCGTTCGGCACCTTCCCGGCGCCTTGCTTCTCTACGAGCGTAGACCAGGCATGATCCGCTTTCGTGGAACCACGTCAACTAGTGAGCAGTTGCAATGCAGGATGAGTACGTGGAAATCCGCTCCCTCATTGCCCGACGTTCGGTTCGAAGGTTCGAAGCGACGCCCGTTCCGCAGAGCACGGTGACTCGCATCGTCGACCAGGCGCGCTGGACCGGATCGGCACGGAATCGGCAGCCGTGGCGATTCGTCGCGGTCTACGATCGGGGCATCCGCTCGCAACTCTCCAGGCTCGGCGCCTACGCCGGGCACCTCGAGGCGGCGCCGGTCGCCCTCGTCCTCCTGAGCCCGGAGTCACAGCAACTGGACACGGAATTCGACCTCGGCCGGGTCGCGCAATCGGTCACCCTCGTCGCCGCCGAACAGGGCTTGGGCTCGTGCATCACCAGCCTCTATCCCGACAGCAACTCGCGGATCGCCGCCGAGCTGGTCTCAGCCGATCCGGGCTGGACCGGTCGACACGCGATCGCGCTCGGCTACCCCGCGCCGAAACCGGCAGCCGGTCGATCGGCCATCCCGCACGGCAGGTTGAGCGTCGAGGAGAGTCTTCGATTCCTCTGAGGAAGGCGACAGCGGCGACATCCGGCAAGCTCACGGCCTAACGGTTGGTCACCGCGCCCTGTCTCTGCGCGGACGCCCCCGCGCTCGAAGAGGGTCATCGTCCGCGCTCGCACGGCGTAGAGGGAACCGATCGCGATGCCCAGAACGGGTATTGGCGGTCGCCGCAGGGCTCGCCGCGCGTGTCTACGATGACGATATGGGCATCGGCTTCGGGCGAGTGGTTGTGGACGGCGTCATGCTCGATGACCCGTACACCGCCGGCCTCGATGAGCTCACGAGCTTCGACGTGATCTCAGATGCGGGGCCTTCGTACCGCGTCGAACGCGTCGACCATCGCCGCTGGACGGTTCATCGGATGGAGTCGACCCACAGCGCCCCGGATGGGCTCGTCCACCGCGGCGGCAACGCCTTGAATCGCTGGTACTCATTCAAACGGCGCGGCCGCCTTGTGGCCGCGGGACAGCAAAGCATGTTCATCAACGGCGTGTTCGGTCTCATCGGGCTCCTGGATGGTGACGTCGTCAGCCCCGACGCGACTCGGATGCGCACGGAGGAGCGTGATCGCGATCCGCGCCAGGATCGGTCGTTGTAACCGACTCCTGTTCGCTCGCGGCGGCGGCGCGGCCGCCGAGCACGCCGGCGGGCGTATCGCGTGGTCCCGCGCCCCCGACGACAACACACCCGCGCTCGAATCCGACCGCTGAACGGAGGCGGCGTCCTCGCTCGGGTGACAACCCGCGCGGCTGGCTGACTGTCGTCTAGAGGAGCCGAGCCGGAGCAACGTTCCGATCGATACGCAAGTACGGCCCGTATTTCTCGAACAGGTACGCGACCTGTTCATCGGTCGGGTGGTCCATGCCGATGTCTTCGACGCCGTCCACTCCCACACCCCAGGTCTGCAGTTCGATGCCCTTCGCGCTTAGGGCGGGTACTGCTGCAGCGATGTTCCGATCGATCCGCTGAGCGGCTTCGAGCGACTGATACGCCGGCTCGAACCGGATCTTGTCGTCGGGGAGGTTTGCGAGCGTTCGCAGGTCGGTCTCGATCTCCGGAGTGGAGTCGGCCAGGAAGAGAACCAGAACGTCCTTCGATTCGGCTGTTCCCGTGGCGATGCCGGCGTAGTTGCCGGGGTACAGGGCGGGCGCGGCCTCCCGAACGTTCAGCAGTGCGGTAACGACCTCTCCCGACAGCTCGCCCGCACCGTCGTTCAGCGGTGGCGTCGGAATGGGCTCAGGGAGCTCGGGTGACTGCTGTGTCGGCGACGCAACGGAGGTTTCGGAGACCTCAGCTTGTCCGGCACAGCCAGCCAATGCAGCAAGTGCCACGGCAATCGCAACGCCTGCGAACATCCGATATCTCACGCTGCTAGCTGGCACGAATCTCCTTCAGAATGTGCTCGAGACCCTATCGATTCATTGACCATGTTTCAATCTGTTGCGCCATCGTGGCGGATCGCCGGCGTCCGGTCAGACGAGTGCGAAGGTCAGGTCCGGGCGCGCGCGGGCCATCGAGTCGAACAGCGCCTGGCTCTCCTCGTTGGCCACCGCCGCGTGATAGACGGTGACGTCTGGATGGCTGTCGACGAGCAACGTGAGCATCGCGCTCGCCAACCCCTGGCGACGGTGTTCGAGGGCTACCTCCACCATGTCGACCCACGCAGCTCCGTCCGCGTAGAGCGAGTAATAGAGCCACCCGCAGACGGCACCGTCGTCGGAGACCTCGATCATGCCGCCCTGTCCATCGCTGAGCGGGACGATCCGTAACGCGGTCGCTCCCATGGCCAGAGCCTAGCGAGACGGGATGCAGCAAGTTTTTTCGCCCCGGGTGCATCCAAACCCGCCCGTGCGCCAGAAGGAGAGGGTGTCAGCAGTTTTCTCCGGCCCCCGGGCCCGATCAGGAGGTACTCATGCGCAAGACCCTCGTCGCCGGCAT
This sequence comes from Herbiconiux sp. FW305-C-125, assembly GCF_058783455.1. Taxonomy (NCBI): domain Bacteria; kingdom Bacillati; phylum Actinomycetota; class Actinomycetes; order Micrococcales; family Microbacteriaceae; genus Herbiconiux; species Herbiconiux sp. FW305-C-125. Next base: position 110,667 of record NZ_JBYSYO010000001.1, read on the forward strand.
CGCAGCCGGCGCACTCATCGCCCTCGGCGGGGCGCTCCCCGCCACCGCCGCCGACGGCGACGCCCAACTCTCGGTGCTGCACGCCGTTCCCGGCGTCACCGTCGACGTCTACGTCAACGGCGCCCTGACGCTCGACGACTTCACGCCAGGCACCCTCGCCGGCCCGCTCGCCCTTCCGGCCGGCACCTACAGCGTCGCCATCACCGCATCCGACGCGGCCGACGCGAGCGCGCCCATCATCGGCCCGATCGATCTGCCCTTGGCCGCGAACGGCAACTACACCGCCGTCGCACACCTCGACCCCGCCGGCACACCGACCGCGACCCTCTACACCAACGACACCTCCACCATCGCGGCCGGGCAGGGCCGCCTGACCGTGCGTCACGACGCCGCCGCCCCCGCCGTCGACGTGCTCGCCGGCGGAGCACCCGTCATCACCAACCTGGCCAACCCGGCCGAAGCGGTGCTGACCCTGCCTGCGGGCACCGTGTCCGCATCCGTCGCCGCCACCGGAACGACCGACCCCGTGATCGGCCCGGCCGACGTCACCGTCGCCGAAGGCGTGAACACCATCGTCTACGCCTGGGGCAGCCTCGAAGACGGCAACCTCGCCCTCGCGGTGCAGACGATCGACGGCCTGCACTCGAACCCGGGCGGCGTACCCGCCGGCAATGCCGGGCTCGCCGCCACCAACCGCCCGGATGCCTCGGCTCCCCTGTGGATCGGCGCCGCCGCCATCGCCCTGCTCGCCGCCATCGGCGGAGTGGCGCTCCGGCAGCGAGCGGTCGCGAAGTCCGGCCGCTGACCCGGATGCGACCCCGACGAACCCCGGCAGAGGCGACCGCCGCCCCTGCCGGGGTTCCCGCCCCGCCCCGCGCGACCACCGGTGCGATCATCGCATCGGTGGTCGCGCTGAGTTGCGCGCTGCTGAGCGGATGCGCGGCCACCGCACCGACGCCGGCACCCGTCGTCGCCGCACCACCGCCTACCACCTCTACCCCCGCACCGACCCCGACGGCACTCCCCCAGACGCCCTCGGGAACCCCGGTGCCCCTGACGAACGCGGACATCTCGGCTCAAGCATCCGTCGCCACCGTCGAACCCGTGCGCGTGGAGGTCGCCTCGCTCGGCATCGACGTCACTGTGGAAGCCGAGGGCCTCGACGACGCGGGCGCGCTCGCCCTGCCCGCCGACCCCGCCGTCGCATCCTGGTACCGCTACGGCCCCTCCCCCTGGAGCCCGGCGGGCGCCGCCGTCATCGCCGCCCACGTCGACTCGCTCGAATACGGCCTCGGCTCGTTCGCGAGACTCAGGGATGTACCCGCAGGCACCCCCGTCACCGTCACCGGCGCCGACGGGCAGGTCGCGACCTTCGCCGTGCAGAGCGTCACCGTGGCGGACAAGACCGGCATCGACTGGGCGCAGGTGTTCGATCGCACCGGGCCGGTGCGCCTGACGCTCATCACCTGCGGCGGCGAGTTCGACTACGACACCGGCCACTACCTCAGCAACGTGATCGTGACCGCCGTACCGACCGGCTGAGCCGAGGCCCGTATGCTCTACAACACGGTGCGCGCACCCCAGGGCGCCGAGCCCCGACAGACACAGCCCCAGCGCGACGACGCGAACCGGAGCAGGAGGTTCCGCACGCCCGTGACAGAGACCCCGAGCATCCCGAGCGACGAGCAGGCCATCGCCGACGCCTTCCGCGACGGCGACGAGAGCGCGCTCGCGGAGGCCTACACCCGGTGGTCACCCCTCGTGCACACGCTGGCGCTGCGGTCGATCGGCGACGCGCACGAAGCCGAGGACGTGACGCAGAAGGTGTTCGTCGACGCATGGCGCAGCCGTGAGCGGTACGACCCGGCGCGGTCGCGGCTGGCCGGGTGGCTGGTGGGGATCACCCGCCATCGCATCGCCGATGCGCACGAGGCGCGCGCCCGGCGCCGCCGATCCGAGGAGGCGTACGCCGCGGAGGCGACCACCACGGCCGGCGCCGCGATCGCCGACGTGGCGGAGGTCGCCGACCGGATGATGATGGCCGCCGAGCTGGAGCGCCTCGAGCCGGTTCCGCAGAAAGTCATGAAACTGGCCTTCTACGACGACCTCACGCACGCCCAGATCGCCGATATCCTCGGCTTGCCGCTCGGCACGGTGAAAAGTCACATCCGTCGAAGTCTGGTTCGGCTACGAACACGTTTGGAGGTGAGTGATGACCCATATCGATCCTGAACGCATGGCGTCCTTCGCGATGTCCGACGACGAACCGGATGCCGCGGAGGCCGCGCACCTCGCCGAGTGCGACGTGTGCGCGGCCGAACTCGACGCGTTCGCGCGTGCCGGACAGCTCGCCCGCGACGCCCGCGGAACCGAGCTGGTGGCCCCGCCCGCGGAGGTGTGGACGCGCATCCAGGCCGAACTCGGACTCGGCGCGCCGCTCGCCGCGGTCAGCCCGGCTGCGGCGCCGGTCGCGACGCCGGCCGCGACGCCGGCTGCGGATGGTGCGCCCGATGACGACCGGAGTCCTGCCCCGATCCTCGCTCCCGTCCGTCTGATCCGCGGCCTACGGCGTGCGCGGTTCTGGGTTCCGCTCGCGGCCGCGGCGCTCGTCGTCGGGTTGGTGGGCGGTGTCGGCGCCGGCGTGTGGTGGCAATCCGCGCAGCAGAGCGATGCGGCGCCGATCGCGGCCGCCGATCTCGAGCCCTTCCCCGAGTGGCCTGCCGCGAGCGGCAGCGCGGTGGTGGAGCAGCGCGCCGATGGCACGCGCCAGGTGGTCGTCGACGTCGACCCGGCGACGGATGCGGGCACCCCTGATGCGCCCCTGCGCGAGGTCTGGCTCATCCGCACCGATGGAACGGGCCTGATCAGCATCGGTTTCCTCGACGGCACCTCGGGGCGATTCGACATCCCTACGGGCGTCGATCTGGCACAGTACGCGCTCGTCGACGTCTCCGCCGAGCCAGACAACGGCGACCCGACCCACTCGGGCGACTCCATCGTCCGCGGCGAGCTGCGGAGCCTGTAGCCGTGAGCGTCACGCGCGCGATCTTTTGGCTGCGCGACCGCTCCCCGTGCGGGTCTCAGCGAAGCGGCCGCGTGCCCCACGCTCCTCGTCGAGTGCCAGAACCGCGTGCTTTGGGGTGACGGCCGGCGGGTTCAGACCGAACTGCCGGGCGCGTGCACGGGACGCTCCATGCACACGAGGCCGGGCCGGGCGTCCCAGGAGGGGACGGGCACGAAGCCGCGGGCGCGGTACAGACGCAGCGCATCCGCTCGCCATTCCCAGACCGTCAAGCGCACGGGGAGGTCGTGCTGCGCGAGCGCCGCATCGAGGAGGGCGGAGCCGACCCGACGGCCCCGGGCGCTCGGGTCGACCCAGACGCGTTTGATCTCAAGGGTCGTCGGGTTGCGCTGAACGACGGCGACGCCGACAGGTGCGCCGTCCAGCTCGGCCAGGTGGACGATCGCGTCCGCATAGGCGCGCGCCGGATCGGCGACCTCGCTGCGGTAGCGCTCGGGCAGTCGATCGTCGGCACCGCGACCGCCGGCATGGGCCGCTTTCTCGAGCTCGGTGTGAATCAAGTACGCCTCCACCAGGCGACTCACGCTCACCGCATCGGCCCCGGTCACATCCGCCGGGCGTACCGTCACGTCAGCGGGCATCGCTGCCGTCCTCCGCGCTCCAGCCGCGAACGGAGTGGATGACCGCCGACTTCGGATACGCATCCGCCGCCCTCGAGCGCCCCCCGACCTCGAAGAGGTCGAGCATGAGGAACAGCGGGTAGTCCGGTGCCTGCGGGATGCGCCGCACAACCCGCCCGTCGCAGCCGATCACCGTCCCGTTCGGCCCCCACACGACCGACCATGTGTGCGGCTGCGACGCATCCACCGGCACCACCACCTCGGCCATGTCCGCCAGGAGCGCCGCATCGCCGTGCGCCTTCAGCCCGCACCGCGCCCGCGTCTCGGTGCGACCGATCGCCGAGGCGTCGATCTCGAACAGGCAGATCTCGCCGGCGTGCTCGGGCGAGAGGTTCTCGACGCCGACGAGCCACGCCGCGAGCATGCAGCCCTCGTCGGTGCTCGCGCTCACCGTCACATCCACCCGGCCCGCCGACGGAGCCCACAGCAGTCGTTCGGGCGTCTCCGTTCTCACCGTCAGTCCGTCGGGGCGATGCCGATGCGTACCGCGCCGCGACCCGAGGGGGCCTGAGAACACACCCGTCTGAAGGTTCGAGACCCGCAGCGGCGCGTCCTCTTCGCGCCAGTCGAGCTGGTCCTCCTCGATCAGCAGACGGATGCCCGTTCCCGGCACCAGCTCGTAGCGCGCCCGCGAGCGCGCGGGCGTGGTCCAGTGCGGGAGGTACTCGGCCACCCACAGATCGGCGCGCAGCTCGGGTGCCGAGAAGTCGTCGTCAACGTCGGGTGCCTGTGCGGGGGGCTTGGGGAACGGTTCGATCGCGGCGGCCATGCAACGATTCTGACGCCGAAGCGGCGGCTCCGCGCATCCGGCCCGCCACTCCGCTCGGTGCGGGGGCGATCAGGCGCAGAAACGGCACCGTGAGGAGCAATGCCACGGCGGTCGCCACGACGGCCACCCACACGGGACCGACTGCGCCGGGCACCATGCCGAGCGCGGCAGCGGCGAGGACGGGACCGGCCACGGCGCCGACATTGAGCGCTGCGGTCGCGTACGAGCCGGCCATGGTTGGCGCATCCGTCGCCGCGTAGAGCAGCCGTGTGATCAGCGTGCTCCCCACCGCGAACCCCAAGGCGCCCTGAGCGAAGACGAGTCCGAGCAGAGCGACGGGGTTCGTGGCCGAGAGCGCCAAGGCGACCCATCCGAGCGCCAGGGCGCTCCCGCCGATCACGATGACGAGTCGAGGTCGGCGGTCGGAGAGTCGCCCGGCGACTGTGACACCGACGAAGGAGCCGACGCCGAAGAGCACCAGCGCTACGGACACCCACCACTGACCGAGGTGAGCCGTGTCCGTCACGATCGGCGCAAGGAACGTCAGCACCGCGAACGTGCCGGCGTTCACCAGGGCGGCGATCAGCATCGGCAGAACCAGGCGCGGGGAGGCGAGCTGCCCCAGCTCGGTGCGCAGCGACGACGCAGACGCGGCCTTTCGTGACGAACCGCGAGGACTCGCACGGAGGCCGGCTTCTACGGGCCGGGCACCTGGTACGCGGCCGACGGACGGGTGGCGCAGGCGGTGCTGGCAGGCGACCTCCCGGCGACGCCCGCGATCACGAACTTCGTGCACGTCGACGACGCCGTCTACGCTCTCGCCCGGTCGCTCGACTGGCTCGACGGCGTCTATCACGTGGTCGACGACGAGCCCGCCCCGGGCACGGAGTGGGTTCCGGCCTTCGCACGAGAGCTCGGCGCTCCCGAACCGCGAATGGAGGAGGCGCCCGTTGGTGCACCCCGCGGCCGCGCTGTCTCCAACGCCAAGGCCCACGCCGCGGGCTGGCAGCCGGCGCACCGCAGTTGGCGGCAGGGCTTCCTTCACCCCTGACACCACACGCGACGAGTGCGCGATACCGGTCACCGCACGTCGTCGAGGTGGAGCGACCACGCGGCCACGCGCAGCACGGTGTCGCGGTACGGGAACTCCTCCTCGCCGAGGCACACGAAGCCGAGCCGCGCGCACACGGCGTTGGAGGCGGCGTTCGTGAGCGACGGGAACGCGAGCACCCTCCGACGCTCCGACCGGCGGCGTGCGTCGTCGAGCGCGGCCGCAGCGCCGGCGACCGCCACCCCGCGGCCCTGCGCCTCCGGCAGCACGAACCAGCCGGTCTCGAGCGTCTGCTCGCCGTTCCACTCCGATTGCCACCAGTTGACGCCGCCGACCGGCACCCCATCGAGCTCGATGGCGAAGATTCCGGCCTGCTCGTCGTGCACGAACCTCAGGTACTTCTCGTGCCGCTCGCGAACCTTCTGGTCGGACTCGGGCCCGCCGAGGTGCGCGGTCATCGCGCCGGCGTTGGCGCGAACGAGCAGTGGCAGGTCGGTATCGGTCCAGGGCCGGATGCTCACGGTCATCCGCCCATCGTGCCAGACTGCCCCGAGACCCTATGCTGACGATGGATGCGCATTCCGGGGGGATGCGGAACGAAGGAGGCCGTCGTGCGGGAACGTCTCAGAGTGTCAGCAGGGCGCCGGATCGCCGGGGTGGGTGCCAGGGCCGGAGCGGCCGCGCTGGCCGTCGGCGCGATGGTCGCCGGTGGCGTCGCCGCCCCGGCCCTGGCGCTCGCGCCGACCGACGGGGCCGGAGCGACCATGACGAGCGTCACCGCCGACGCGCCGCCCGCGGCGCAACCCGAGATCCCCGTCACCCTGCTGGTCTCCGAGACCGGCAGCTACCTCCCGCAGGTCGAGGTGAGCATCAACGGCAGCGACCCGATCCGCATGATGATCGACACCGGAACCAACTTCATGGTCGTCTTCCCCGGCTCGATCGTGAACCCGACCACGCCCGTCTACGACACCGGGATCGCGCAGGGCATCAACTACGACGGCTCGGCCGCAGCCGGCACCATCGCGCGCGCCCAGGTCGAGGTCGGTGGCGTCGTCACAACACCCGGAGACGTGGCCTTCCTCGACGCGACCTCCTGCACACCCCACTGCCTGGGCTACCAGGACGAAATCGGCGGCGTCATCGGCATCGGCCAGCGCCTGGCCGACAAGCACAACCAGGGCGACCCCGCCAACGACCTCTTCTCCCCGTTGGCTCAGCTGGGGCCCGGACTGAGCGACGGATTCACGGTCGATTTCCTGGGCGCCGACCCGGGCATCCGTCTCGGCGCGCCGACCGACGCCGGTGAGACCGACACCGTGCTCTACCGTGAGCAGGACGGCGACCTCTTCTACCCCAGCGGCCAGCCGGTGTACTTCGAACCCGAGGTCTGCTGGCAGATCAGTTACGGCACCGACACCGCAAGCGCCTGCAACGACACCGTCTTCGACACCGGGCAGAGCGGCGGGATGATCCGCGGCGACCAGTTCAAGCCGCTCGTCGACCCCGTGCACACCACCCCGGAACCGGGATCGGGCGCTCAACTGCTCGGCTGGGTGAAGACGGGCGCCTCGGTGGCCTGGTCGAGCTCGCCGGATGCGGAGCCGTACGCCGAGATCGAAGAGCCCGGCGTCGCACCCTACAAGTACGGCCTGTACACCGCCGACGCGAACGAGACCTTCAACGCGGGCAACGGCTTCTACCTCAAGCACACCATCGGGTTCGACAACGTCACGGGCGAGGTGGTGATCAGCGCCACGGCGGGCACGCCCACCGGGCCGCGTGAGGTGCGTGCCGACGCGGGACCGGAATCGCTGGTCGCGCACTGGAAGGCCCCCGAGGATGCGGGGGGCTCGGCCATCACGCAGTACGTGATCCGGGTGACACCGGTGGGCGGCGGCACCCCGGTGATCGTGAAGGCGGATGCGCAGGCCGACCACAAGAAGGTGGAGGGCCTCGCGGGGGGTCAGGCCTACTGGGTGTCTGTCGCGGCTGCGAACGACATCGGGGTCGGGCAGCGCGTGCGCGCTGACAGGCAGGTCGTGCCGACCGGCTCCGCGACGCCCGTACCGACGCCGACGGCGACCCCCGCTCCGTCACCCGCCCTCGCGAACACGGGCGACGAGACGGCCTCGGGCATTGCCGCGGTCGCGCTGGTGCTCGGCGCCGCGGGCGTGGGCCTACTCGTGCTGCGCCCCGGCCGCGGCCGGCGGCGCGCGTAGCCAGGTCGGTATGGGGTAGGTGGCGCCCGCGCCCTGCTCCATGCCTGAGACTGGACGGATGACGAGAATGTTCGGAACCGACATCGCCGCCGAGCTCGAGCAGGTGCACCAGCACTGGACGCCGCGGGTCATCGGGCGAGTGAATGACCAGTACATCAAGGTCGCGAAGCTGCTCGGCGAACTGGTGTGGCATGCGCACGACCGCGAAGACGAGATGTTCCTGGTGGTGTCGGGGCGGCTCCGCATCCAGCTCGAGGACGCCGACGACGTCGTCCTCGAACCGGGGCAGTTCTACGTCGTGCCGCGCGGGGTGCGGCACAACCCCGTCGCCGCCGACGAGGTGCACATCGTGCTGATCGAGACCGTCACCACGGCGCACACCGGCGACGTGACCGTGGCGGGCACGGTGCCGATCGACCAGCAGGTGGGCGACTTCCAGTGAGACGCGCCTGACGGGTCAGCCGTAGAAGACATCCACTTCGGCGAACGCCGCGTCGTCGGCGAGCAGACCGACGAGCTGAGGTGGACACGATTCGAACGGAGACGAGGTTGCCCGCCCGGAGTCCACACCGAACTCCGACTCCACGCGATAGCACGTGTAGACCTCACTCGGCCCGGTGTACTCCCGGCCGTCGTCGGCCGGGGCGTTCGACCGCGGACCCGATGCGATGAACACCGAGAGGCCGGCCGTCGCATCCGTCATCTCGACGTCGTAGAGCAGCACCCCGCCGTCGTCCAGTCCGAGTGCGGCGAGTGACGCGGGTGTGGTCGACCCGTTCCACTGCGGCACATCGATCCCCGCGACGTACTCGACAGGGTCGTGCAGGGCCGGCGGATACAACTCGGGCGCGAGCTCATGGCGCCGCTGGATGGTCTCGTCCAGCGGACCGTAGATGCTCTGGGAGAGCGGATCGCGAAGTCTCGCGACCTGCTGCCAGAGAGTGCTGTCGATGCCGCTGTCGGGTCCGTGGTACTCGACCTGTCCGCATCCGGCAAGCGTCACCGCGCCGACAGCCACGGCTGCGAGCAGGATGCCCACCCTCACCCGGCCACGAACCGCTCGCTGCTCGGCGCCGCACCGCACATGGTCCCCCGTCACTCGCTCGAAGCCCTTCAGCGAGTATGGCATCGCACCAGCGGCGGGGGTGCGTCGCGCGTAATGTGTGCGGCATGGTCATCAAGCTGGAGAACGTCGGGATCGCGGTGCGCGACCTCGAGGAGGCGATCGCCTTCTTCACCGACCTCGGCCTCACCGTCGTCGGGCGCGACGAGGTGAGCGGCGAGTGGGCCGACACCGCCGTGGGCCTCGACGGCAACCACGCCAAGATCGCCGTGCTGCAGACGCCGGACGGTCAGGGACAGCTCGAATTCTTCGAGTACATCCACCCGCATGCGATCGAGACGTCACCGACGCTGCCGAACGAGATCGGCATGCACCGGGTCGCGTTCTCGGTCGACGACATCGACGCGGCGCTGGAGATCGCAGCGCGGCATGGGTGCCATCCGCTGCGGGGCGTGGCGAACTACGAGGGCGTGTACAAGCTCACCTACCTGCGCGGGCCGAGCGGCATCATCGTGATGCTGGCGCAGGCGTTGCGAGGGTGAGTTCGCCGCCATTCACGAAACTGAGTGAATGTCAGTGGCTGGTGCTTGACTGTCCTCATGCACCCGAACCACTCCGAGATCGACGAGATCGCCTCGCGCATCAGCGCGTGGGGTGAGCCCGTCGCGCGTCTCGACGACGCGGGGCTGCTCGCGTTCGCGGCCGCGTTCGAGCGGGTGGCGCGGGTCGTGGGCGGCGTGCAGACGCGGGTCGCGGGCGAGGTGGGCAGCCGCTCCCGCCCCGAACTGGGCGCCGAGGGGCTGAGCCGGTCACAGAACTTCACGACTCCGGCGAAGCTCCTGTCGGCGGTCACCCGCACGTCGGTGAGCGAGGCGCACGGTCGACTCGACCTCGGCGAGCGGATGCGCGGGGCCGAGCAGCTCGGCGGCCTCACCGCGCCCGAGCCGTACCCGGCTGTGCGAGAGGCGCTCGATCAGGGCGACCTCGGGGTCGCGTGCGCGGCGGTCATCACGCGGGAGTGCGCGGCGCTGCGGCGCGCTGGGGTGGCCGGCGAGGTCGTCTCGTCGGCCGAGGAGCAACTCGTCACGGCGGCACGCAACCCGGTGCTCACCGTCGACGACGTGTCGCGGTTGGCGGTGCGCGTCCGGGAGACGCTCGATCCCGATGGCCTCGAACCGCGCGCGGAGGCGCAGCGGGAAGCGCGCTCGTTCACGCTCGCGCGCTCGGCCGACGGCATGTTCCGCGGCCGGCTCGCGCTCACGCCCGAAGACGGGGCGCTGTGGCTGGGTGCGCTGCAGGCGTTGATCAGTCCGCGCACGGCGCCGCGGTTCGTGGCGGCCGACGGTGACCGAGGGGCGGTTCCGCCCGAATCGGGCGCGGGCGACGGCGAAGCGCGTGCCCGTAACGGCGACCTCGACGGCGACGGCGACGGCGACGGCGAGGTCGCGGCGGCAGCGGCGCCTCAGGGCGAGCGCCCGGAGTCGAGCCTCGCGCGAGATCCCCGCACCGTGGCTCAGAAGATGGCCGATGCGGCAACTGAGCTCATCGCCCGCGCGGCCGGCGCGCCTGAGCAGCCGCGTCTGGCGGGCGCGATCGCCACCCTGAACGTGCATGTCGATCTCGCCGATCTCGAGCGAGGCAGCGGCCCGGGCTGGATCGACGGCGTGGACGAACCGATTCCCATGTCCACCATCGAGCGGCTGCGCTGCCACTCACCCGAAGTCGTGACGGTGTTCGGAGATCACGGCGAGGTGCTGCACCACGGCAAGGCCCGACGCCTGTTCTCCCCCGCCCAGAACAGGGCGCTGGCCGCCCGGGACGGCGGCTGCGTCTGGCCTGGCTGCGATCGGCCGCCATCCTGGTGCGAGGCCCATCACGTACAGGAATGGCGGTCGCGGTCGCATCCGCCGGGCCGCACCGACATCGAGAACGCGGCGTTGCTGTGCCGACACCACCACGCGCGCATCCACACCCCGGAGTGGAAACTGACGATGCGCAACGGTGTGCCGTGCATCATCCAGCCGCCGTGGCTCGACCCGGCGCAGACGCCCGTGCCGGTCAGCCGCCGAAGAACGGCGCCGACGCTGACCAGCGTGACGAACGCGCCCCGAACGACGGGGTGGCTCGAGACGAGTACGAGACAGTCCCCGCTCATCCACCCCCGGTCGGCACCGGAGCATGCGGGCCAGACGCCTGGCGAGCGGTGGTGACGTCGTGCCTGAGCTGACTCGAATCGCGCCCCTCCTGAGCACATCCCCCGCGCATCCGCGGCACCACTATCCTGTGGCGTATGGAGGGACTCGAGGTCGCCGTCGTGCTGGGGCTCGCGGTGCTGGCCGGTGGACTGGCCAACCGGTACCTGCGCGTTCCAGGGCCGTGGGCGTGGGTGGCGATCGGCGTCGCCATCGGGTTCGTGCCGGGCATCCCCGAGATCGCGCTGCCGCCCGATGTCGTGCTGTACATCTTCCTGCCGGCCCTGCTGTACTGGGAGTCGCTGAACATCTCGGTGCACGGGTTCCGCTTCGATCTGCGCGTGATCTCGCTGCTCAGCATCGGGCTGGTGTTCGTCACCGCCGCCGCGGTCGCCGGCATCGGCACACTGATGGGCCTGGCCTTCCCGGTGGCGTTGGTGCTCGGTGCCGTGCTATCGCCGACGGATGCCACCGCCGTCTCCGCAATGGCCCCTCGCCTGCCGAGACGCATCGACACCATGCTCCGCGGGGAGAGCCTCGTCAACGACGCGAGCGCGCTGGCGCTCTACTCGGTCGCCGTCGCGGCGGTGGTCGCGGGGCGCGATCCGTCGATCGGCGAGATCTCGCTGAGCTTCGTCTGGGCGGTGGTGGTGGGCGTGGCCCTCGGCCTCGTTGCCGGCTACGCCGTGTACCTGCTCCGGCGCATCGCACGCACACCGACGCTCGCCGCCACGATCTCGGTGATCACGCCGTTCGTTCTCTACCTCCCGGCCGAGGTGGCGCACGGCTCGGGGGTCGTGGCGGTCGTCTCGGGCGGGCTGCTGCTCAGCCTGCTGCTGCCGCGGGTGGTCTCGGCGAAGGCGCGCACACTCTCCTTCGACTTCTGGCGCGTCGCCAGCTTCGTCATCAACGGCGCGCTCTTCGTGCTGATCGGGCTGCAGGCCCGCAGTGTGCTCGACGTGTACCTCAGGGATGGCTGGCTGAACGTGCTGCTGCTCACCCTCGCCGTGACGGTGGCCATCTTCGGGGTGCGCTTCCTCTGGGTGGTCGCCATGGCGCCGGCCATCCGCGTGCTCGATCGCCGGCCCTCGCAACGCGATCGGCGGGTGCCGTTCCGCATCCGAGCGCTGATCATCGGCGGCGGGTTCCGTGGCGCGGTGTCGCTGGCGGCAGCGCTCTCGGTGCCGGCACTGATCGCCGACGGGCTGGGCTTCCCCGACCGCGAGCTCCTGGTGGCCGTGACGTTCGGGGTGATCGTGCTGCTGCTCGTCGGCCAGGGCGCGGCCATGCCCGTGCTGGTCAAGCGCGCTCGCCTCCCGCGAGACGACGCGGCCGCGTCGGAGTACCGTCTCGCCATCACGACCATGGTGAACGACGCCCTCGAACACCTCGAGGCCGACGCCGCCGCGGTGGAGGCGTCGCCCGAGGCGCAGCGGATCGTGCGCGGACGCCTCGACGAGACACTCTCGAAGGCCGGCGACGACTCGGCGGTGCGAGCCGACAAGACCGTGCGAGCGCTGCTGCTGGCCGCCATCGCGCGAAAGCGCCACGCCATCGAGCAGCTGCGCGCGTCGGGGCGCATCGACGACCTGGTCTTCCTGCGGGTGCAGGGCGACCTCGATCACGAGGAGCTCCGGCTGCACAGCGACGACCACGAGTGATTGCTCGCAGCCCACAGCGCTCACGGGCCGACTCGGCTCAGCGGGGCACGGCGGCGAGCGGGGCGAGTCGGGCGAGCATCCGCTCGGCGATCAGGGCGTAACCCTCCGGTCCGGGGTGCAGGCCGTCGACGAGGAGATGCGCGTCGTCGGCGCCCAGGATGCTCAAGCCGTCGATGAGGGTCAGATGCGGGTCGGCCCGGGAGAACTGCCGCGCCGTCTGGGCCACCAGGGCCCGGATGTCGGCGAGCGTCAACCCCACGGCGTTCGGCGACGCTTCGCGGTCGGGCGACACGATCGGGGTCACGACGACGATCGGCGTGGCGGGGTGACCCGAGCGGATGGTGGCGATGAAACCCTCGAGCGCAGGCCCGAGCGATCGCGCCGAGAAGCTGGCCGACCCGTAGATGTTGATGCCGACGCCGAGCACGATCAGATCGGCCGGACTGTCGCGGATGAACCGGGCGACCGTCGGGTCGAGGTGGCATTGGGCGCCGAAGCCGAGACAGCGGAGGTTCCACCCGCCAGATCGGGCGACGAGCGCCGGCCACGTCTCGGTCGGGCCCGGCGCTTCACGGCACTGCGAGATCGAGCTGCCGTAGACGACCAGGTGCGGGCGTCGCTCCGCGATCGGTGCGACGGAGGGGGCGCCATCGCCCCCGATGAGCCGCAGCTCGCCGAGCCGCGGGTAGCCGTAGTGCGGCAACCACACCTCCACCGCCGACGGTCCCGGCGGAAGCGCGACGGAGAGCACGTCCTCGCCCACGATGTGCCGGCGTACGAGCAGCTCACCGTCGACCCGCACGTCGAACGGTGCGACCGGATGGTCGCTGCCGGCCAGCCCGTCGACCCGCAGCTCCCACTCCAGGGCCGTGGCCGTGGTGACGAACGCGAACCGGCCGCCCGCGGGCATCCGTGCTCGCAGCGCGAGTTCCGGATGCACGAACCCACCGTCGCCCGACGGAAGCCGCAGCGGCACCCACCACTCCCCCTCTCGCACGAGTTCGGCGAGGCCGGCCGCTCCGAGCCGCGGATCGCCGGGGCTGAGCGCCGGCACCGTCACGCCCGCCGTTCCTCGCCCGGCAACGACGTCGGAATGTCGCTGAGGTGCACGTCGACCCAGTCGCGGATGGTGGCGAAGTGCGCCCGGATGGCCGCCGCCACCGCGATCTCGTCTCCGCTGCGCAGCGCGTCGACGATGGCGAGGTGGATGGCGACCAGCTCGGGCGGAGTGGGCCGCGGCAGATCGTAGGCCGCCTGCATGCGGTTGAACGCCTGCCAGAACAGCTCGATCAGCTGCGTCACCAGGGTGTTCTCGAGCGGAGCGTACATGCGGGAGTGGAACCGCCGGTCGAGTTCGGCGACGTGATCGGGCGGGGAGTCGGGCTCCCCCATCGCCCGCGCGAGGGCGTCGAGCGTGTCGAGGTCGCGCGGGCGCACGACGCCGAGCAAGCGGCCGCACAACCCCTCCTCGAGCGACTCCCGCAGTTCCAGCAGGTCGCGGAACGAACGCCCCGAGGTCTGGAACAGATAGGGCAGGCTCTCCACGATCGGCGCGAACGAGAACTCGGCCACCCGCACGCCGTCGCCCTGCTTGGAGGTGAGGATACCCACCGTCTCCAGCCCCTTGACCGCTTCGCGGAGCGAGAGCCGGCTCATGCCGAACAGGGTCGCCATCTCGGCCTCGGTGGGCAGCGCACTCCCCGGCGTCAGACCGTGCTCGACGATGTACCGCTTGATCTGCGCCTGCCCGCGACGGTACAGCGGCTCGGCCGACTTCATCGCCGTCCCCTCGTCGCACCAGCGACGTACGCATCCGGTCTGCGATGATTCATGACATGTCGCGCAAAGAACCGCTCTACCTCCGCGGCCAGGAGCAGATCCGCCAGTTCATCCTCGACGAGGGACTCGTCGCCGGCGACTCGCTCCCGCCCGAGGCCGAACTCGCCGCGCAACTCGGCATGAGCCGGCTCTCCCTCCGCGAAGCGGTGCGCGGCCTCCAGACCGTGGGCGTGCTCGCCGTGCAGCACGGCGGCAGCGTGCGGGTGGCCGAGTTCTCCTTCGCCCCGATCCTCGACAACCTGCCCTACGGACTCCAGGCCGACGGCCGCTCGTTCCGCGACCTCCTCGAGCTCCGCGAATCGCTCGAGGAGGGGCTGAGCATCCGGCTGCTCGAGGTGCTGCGGCCACGCGACGTCGAGCGCCTGCGCGCCATCGCGAATGCGATGGCCGACGCCGGCACCGGCGACGACCAGGCCGAGCTCGACCGCCGCTTCCACGAGCAGCTCTACCTGCCGCTCGAGAACGCCCTCGTCACCCAGATCATCGAGACCTTCTGGCAGGCGTTCCACCGCATGCGCGCATCGCACACCGTTCCGGTGCCGACGCCCGAGCGGCTCACCGCCGAGCACCTCGCCATCGTCGACGCGCTCGCAGCGCGCGACGAGAAGCAGCTCGCGCAGGCGATGCGCGACCACTTCGCCCTCATCCGCGACTGGGCGATCGTGAACGACACCCGCGACGCCTGAGCGAGGGCGAGGCCGCGACCCGCTCAGCTCAGCCATGCCGCCGTCACCTGCGTCGCCGCATCCGACTCCCCCGTCGTCTGCTCGGCTTCCTGCGGCAGTTGCGGCCAGCCGGCGATCTCCCGCGGGTCGGGTTCGGTGAGCGTGGTACCGATCTCGGCGCCGTTCGCCTCGAGCACCGCACGGATGCGCGCCACGGGCACCGCACGGACGTCCACCCCGGCGAGCGCCGCCAGCCCCGCCGCCGTTCCCGCCGCCTCTCCTTCGGCCATGCAGATCGGGATCACCCGGGTCGACGCCACCGCCTCGTGCGTCGCCGACAGGCACTTGCCCGCCATCATCAGTCCGTCGAGCCCGGCGGCGATGAGCGAGCGCAGCGGGATGCCGTAGGCCTGCACGTTGTACGACTCCACCCAGCTGCCGCTCGGCCGGTGGATGTCGATGTGGTACCCGCCCATCGCCACGTCGTCGTCGTGCCGTGCCCCGTCGACGAGGTCTTCGGCCGGGAGCACGTAGTCGCCCGTGATGCGGCGGCTCTCGCGCACGCCGAGCATGGGTGCGATCTCGATCAAGTAGGCGTCGGAGCATCCGGGCACCCAGCGTCTGAAGAACGACACGAGCACCGGCACCTGCTCGTACACCCGCGCGTAGGCCTCCGTCATCGAGTCGACGTCGGTGGGGTCCAGGCCGAGCACGCGCGTCATCACCACGCTGATCTCGTGCGGCGAGTTCGGGGTGTTCACCTTCACGCCCACCACCCGGGTCTGCGGGAAGTCGGCCTCGCCGGCCGCCCGGGCGCGCTCGATCAGCCCCGCGAAGCCACCGAGCACGAAGGTGTCGACCTCGTCGAGCTTCGCCGACATCTCGGCGAAGAGCTCCGGGTAAGGCGCGAGCCACTCGCGGTAGTTGAATGCCGGGTCTTGGCAGGCCCGTTTGAACGCTTCGTCGTCGACACCGCCGAGGCGGAAGACGAGGGTCGGGGCCTGTACGAGACCGTCGCCGGTGCGTCCCTTCTCCCACGCGGCGCCGGCGAGCGCGGCCACGTCGCCGTCGCCCGAGCAGTCGATGACGGTGGCGGCGCGGATGATCTCGCGCCCCGACTTCGTCTCCACGACCACGCCCGTCACCCGGTCGCCCTCCCGGATCGCCTCGACCACGAGCGTGTGGAACATCACCTGAGCCCCGGCCTCACGCACCACGCGGAGCGCCTCCACCTTCCAGAGGTGCGGGTGGATGCTCACCAGCGACCCGCACTTCGGATCGAGCGTGATCGGGCCCGCACCCCCGGCATCCTGCAGCCGTCGCACGAATTCCAGCGGGAGGCCCTTCACCACCTGCATGTACCGCTGGTCGTGGAAGCCGAGCCAGGGCAGCGTCGCCGAGATGCCGCCGAGGAACCCGGCCCGCTCCACCACTATGGTGCGGGCGCCGGTGCGCGCGGCGGCGACGGTCGCGGCGACGCCCGCGGCTCCTCCACCCACGACGAGCACGTCGACAGATCGTTCGCGCAGTGCGCCGGTCATCCTGTTCTCCAATCCCCTGCCCATCGTCAATAGGCCCGCACGTTCGGCCAGTGCAGTTCGACGCCGTGCTGCTCGAGTTCCCGCTGGAAGTCGGCGACGAGGTCCGGCGACGACCGCACCGCCGCCGGCGACACGCCTTCCCGCACACAGAACGCGGCGAGCGCGCCGGCGCTCTCGCCGATGTTCCACTCCACCGGATGCACGCGGTAGCACCCGTTCGTGATGTGGGTGGTGCCGATGTTCTTGGCGGCCGCCACGAGGTTCGTCACGCGCTCGGGCAGCAACGCACCCAGCGGGATCTCGAACGGCCAGGCCGAGTCGTACATCCGCTCGCCGCCCTCGGTCGACGGATGCAGATCGATCTTGTAGCTGCCCACACCCACCGAGTCGGCGTAGGGCGCCCGCGGCGTGTCGCCGAGGCTCGAGCGGGCGATGTCCTGCTCGACGATCGTGTACTGCGCCCGGATGCGCCGCCCCTCGCGGATGTAGGGCGCCATCGCGAGCCCGTCGTCGGTGCCGAGCACGTCGCCGCGGGGCCGGAGGCCGGGGAAGCCGGTGCCACCGTCGGCGCGCGGCGCCTCGGTCTGCAGCCAGTAGAGGAGGCTCAGGCTGTGCTGCCGGGCGGCGTGCAGGTTCGCCTCCCGTTCAGCCGGCGGCACGTCGACGATGGAGCCGTAGGTGTGGTCGTTGGCCGGCCAGTTCACGAGCGTCACGTCGCTCGGGAGCTCCGGCTCGAAGTTGGCACGGGCGAGCAGGCGCCGGAAGCGCCAGAGGTCCTCGATGGGCTTGTAGTCCGGCGGCGGCGAGAAGCGGCCTTGCTGCGAGGCCGACACCACGATGGCGGCGTCGGTGGCCGGATCGGGGTTGGGCACGAGCACCCGCCCCGGCTCGGCCACTGCGTGCCAGCCGATCTGCGGCGCGGGGCGCACCGGCGCATCCGGACTCGTCCAGAACGCGTACTGCTCGGGGCGGTCGATGGTGTGGTCCTCGCCCTCGAGGTGGTCCATCGCGAAGCAGACCGTGAAGCTCTGCATCGACCCGGGCTTCGCGACCTCGGGCGCGTGCGGTTCACCGGTCTGGGCGCGCGACTCCGTGCCGGTGACGTACTCGACGCCCGCGAGGGGCAGCAGTTCGCCGGTCTCGGTCGCGTCGAGGAAGTACGGGGCGCGCAGCTCGAGCTCGCGTCCGGAGGCGAGGTCGCGCACGGTGACGGCCGTGATGCTTTCGCCGTCGGTCTCGGCCGCGACCGGCACGTGCCGGGTGAGCACCGTCACCTGACCCGACGCGGTGTACGGCGCGAGCATCCGATTGAGCACGGCGAGCGCCACCCGCGGTTCGTGGCAGATCGCGCTCACCGAGCCGGAGCCCGGATTGAGGAAGCGCTGGTCCCGCGCCCGCTGCGACAGCGGGTACCACCGGCGGTAGTAGTCGCGGATGCCGTCGCGGAGGGCCCGGTAGCTCGCGGTGCTGCCGAACTGCTCGATCCACGGATGCTCGTCGGGCGGCACCGCCTGCGAGGTCAGCTGCCCGCCGATCCAGCTCGTCTCCTCGGTCAGCACGACGCGGGCGCCGGCCCGGGCGGCGGCGAGCGCCCCGGCGACGCCGCCGAGGCCACCCCCGATGATCGCGACGTCGACGGCGTACCCCGTCATCGCGCGACCTCGCCCGCGGCGGGCACGAGCTCTTCGACGATCGACCGCACCCGCGCTCGGCCCTCGTCGGTCAGCACCGGCAGCGCCTGCCCGGCCGTCGCATCCGCGAGACCCAGCACCTCGACCGCGTACTTGAGCGACGCCAGCCAGAAGCCGGATGCGTAGAGCTCGCAGACCGCGTCGAGCTGCGCCTGCAGGTCGGCCGCCCGCTCTCGGTCGCCCGCGAGCCCGGCCCGCACGAGTTCGGACGAGAGGGCGGGCGCGACGTTGGCGATGCCGGGCACGGCGCCGGTCGCCCCCTCGGCGAGGCTGCGGGCGATGAGGCCCTCGGCACCCTGGAACACGGCGAGCCCGCCGGCGCGTGCCGCCTCGGCCAGCGGCGCGTAGACCTCCCAGAAGCCCGACGACTCCTTCAGCGCCACCACGTTCTCGAGCTCGGCGAGCCGGGTGACGGCGGCGGGGGTGATGGGGTGGTGCGTGAGGTGCGGGATGTTGTAGATCACCACGGGGAGCGTCGTGCTCGCGGCGACCGCCGCGATGTGGCGCTCGACCGGTTCGTCGCCCTCCACCGCGAAGTACATCGGCGCCATCGCCACGATGCCCGACACGCCGACGGCCTCGAGGCGTCGCGTGGCCTCGACGGCCCGCTCGGTGCTCGTCTCCCCCACCCCGGCGAGCACGGGCACGCGCCCGTCGGCGGCCCGCACGTAGGCGTCGACCAGGGTGGTCGCCACCTCGGCGGTGAGCGTCGGGCCCTCACCGCAGGAGCCCAGCACGAACAGGCCGTCGGCGCCATTGGCGATGAGGTGATCGGCGATCCGCTGCACCGCCGGGACGTCGACCTGGCGGTCGGGGGTGAGGGGCGCGACGACCGGGGGGATCGTGCCGCTGAACGGGACTGTCACGAGGTGCCTTTCGGTGGAGGTGGGGTCGGCGGTCACTTCACGGCTCCCGCCGTGAGGCCGCCGATGAACTGCCGCTGCATGAAGAGCAGACAGACGATGAGCGGGAGGACGGAGATGACGGTGCCGGCGGTGATGACCGCCCACGGGTCGGCGGTGGCGAAGCCGACCGAGAGCTGCGAGTGCAGGAAGGCCAGGCCGATCGGCATGGTGAACTGCTCGGAGTTCGTGAGCATCACGAGCGGCAGCAGGTAGGCGTTCCAGCTGCTGAGGAAGACGAGCAGACCCGCGGCCCCGAGACCCGGCCGCACGAGCGGGAGCCCGACCGAGAGGAACAACCGGAGTTCCCCCGCGCCATCCAGCCGGGCCGCGTCGAAGAGCTCCTCCGGCAGCTGCGAGAAGTACTGCCGCAGCAGGAAGAGCACCAGGGCATTCGCGGCGAGCGGCAGGATGACGGCGAGCCAGGTGTTGAGCAGGCCGAACTGGCGCATGATCGCGAATTGCGGCAGCACGGTGGCGTACTCCGGCACCGCGAGACTGGCGAGGATGAGGGCGAACAGCACGGTCTGCCCGCGGAATCGGTAGCGCGCGAAACCGAACGCCGCGAGCGTCGCCACCGCAAGTCCCAACCCCGTCGTGAGCAGTGCGATGCCGAGGGTGTTGAGCATCCAGCGCGGAATGCTCGACTGGAACGCCGCCACGTAGTTGTTGAGCGTGAGCCCGGTCGGCACGAGCGAGGGGTCGCCGAGCTCGCTGGTCGGGCGCAGCGACGACAGCACCAGCCAGTACAGCGGCAGGGCGCAGCCGACGGCGATGATCGCGAGCGCCACGATCGTCACCACGCGCGCGGAGAGGGATGGTCTAAGCACGGTCGTCGCTCCTCAGCAGTCGGTTGGCGAGCAGCGTGCTGGCGATGATGCAGGCCGCGAGCACGACGGATGCCGCGGCGCCCCGCCCGAGGCTGAACTCGTCGAACGAGGCCTGGAAGATGTACATCACGGCGGTCAGCGTCGAGCGCGCCGGGCCGCCGTCGGTCAGCACGTTGGGTTCGGCGAACAGCTCCCACGAGGCGATGCTCGCCGCCACCAGCACGAACAGGATCACGGGTTTCAACAGCGGCAGCGTCACGTACCAGAAGCGTTTGAACGCCCCGGCGCCGTCGATCGCGGCCGCCTCGTGGATGTCCTCCGGGATCGACTGCAGCCCCGCGAACAGGATGATCGCGTAGTAGCCGGCCACCCGCCAGATGCGCAGGGCCACGATCGCCCAGGGCGCGATGTGTGCATCCGTCAGGAAGCCGACCGGGCCGAGACCGACCTGTCCGAGCAGGCCGTTGAGCAGCCCGATGTTGTCGTCGTAGAGCAGGTCGAAGATGAGCGCCACGGCGATCAGCGACATCGTGATCGGCGCGAAGATCAAGATCTGCACGGCGTTCACGGCGCCCTTCCGCAGCTGCTTCAGCAGCACGGCGATGAAGATGGTGAGCGGCATCAGCACCAGCAGGAACCCACCGAGCATCAGCACCGTGTTGCCCATGGCCTTGCCGAAGATGGGGTCGGAGAGCACGTCGGTGAAGTTCGCGATTCCCACCCACGACGGCGGCAGGCCGAGCGGCCAGTCGACGAACGCCATCGCCAGGGCGAGCACGATCGAGCCCGCCCCGAACGGCAGGAACAGCAGGAAGAACGGGGCGATGAAGAGGTAGGGGGCGGACCGCGGATGCCGGCGAGCCGGCTTGCGCTTGATGCTCACCGGCATCCGTGTCGTCGTCATTCGCTCTTCAGCTCCTGCAGGGCCTGGTCGATCGCATCCTGCGGGCTGAGGTCGCCGGCGAACGCCTTGTCGACGGCGTCGGTCAGCGCCGAGGAGGTCTGCGGCCAGTTGAGGTAGTTCGTGGCCGGGTAGGGCACGCTCTTGAGGTCCTCGATCACGGTCTGGCCACCGAAGTACGGGTCGGCCTTGTCCTGGTCGAGCACGCCCTCGGGGGCGTCGTAGGCCACGATGCCCAGCGTGTCCTGCTGCGCCTTCAGGCCCTCGTCGCTCAGCCACCACATGAGCAGGTCTTTGGCGCCCTGCTGGTTCTTGGCCGCCTTCAGCCCGATGTACATGCTGCCGCCGAACGCGCCAGTCATCTGCTCGTCGCCGGCCTTCCACTTCGGCCAGGTGACGAGCTCCCAGTCGCCGGACTGCTCGGGCACGTTCTGCTGCAGGTTCGTCGACCCGACGCCGAAGTTCATGCCCCAGCCCACGACGGTCTTGTTGCGGATGGCGTCCCACCAGGTGGGGTCGGTCCAGATGCCGTGATAGACGAGGCCCTGCTTGTCGAGGTCGACCAGGAACTCGAGGGTGTCGGCGGCGAGCTCGGGGTCGGCCGAGAGGTTGCCGTCGTCATCCCACCAGGTGCCACCGCGCGACTGGTAGAAGGCGTTGAAGTAGTTGAAACCGTTGGTGCCGGGCGGCTGGATGAACAGGTACTGCGTGCCGCCCGAGGCGTCCTTGAGCTTCTTCGCCACGTCGACGATGTCGTCCCAGGTCGGGTCGTCGGGGATCGACAGGCCGTGCTCGGCGAGCGCCGCCTTGTTCACCCAGAGGCCCATGTTGCCCGGGCCCATCGTGAAGGTGTTGAGCTCATCGCCCGTGCCCACCAGGGTGCCCTCGGCGAACTTGTCCTTGATCGGTTCGAGCTCCGCGGTCATGTCCAGGAACTGCCCGGTCTTCAGCAGGCCGCCGGCGTCGCGCGGGGACAGCTGCACCACATCCGGCAGTCCCGATCCACCCTGCAGGGCGACGACGAGGCGCTGCACCATGTCGGCGGACGGGATCTGCACGATGTTGAGGTCGTAGTCGGGGTAGGCCGCGGCGAAGCCCTCTTGCAGCTTCGGTGGCGTCTTGCTGTCGAAGGCCCACACGGTGAGCTCTTTGACGGCCGGGGCGCCGCTCTCGGTGGGGCCGTCGCTCGAGGCCGGCGCGGAGCAGGCCGTCAGCGCGACCGCCACCCCCAGCGCGACGGCACCCAGGGCGCCCCGGATGATTCGGGTTCTCTTCATTGATTGCTCCTCCTTGAGCAGTGTGCAGGAATCTGGTGCGGATGGTGTGGGTCGGACTTTGATCAGACAATCTGTTGCTGTTATCTGATGACTTAAAACTAGGATCTGATCTATTAATCGTCAAGAGCCAGTTTTCACGGGACGACGAGGGTCTGGGTTCGCCACACCTCCTCCCGCCCGGCACTGTCCACGGCCGACCAGCTGACGGCGTGCGTTCCACTGGTGAGGGTCAGCCGTCCGTCGACGGGTGTCACGGACACGCCGTCGACCGTCACTCGCGGATTCACGCCGACCGTGCCCTGCCCACCGCTCACGGTGGTGAAGGTGAGAGTCGAGCCGTTCAGGTGCGCGACCGTCGTCGGGGCGTAGGGGTACGCATCCGTCTCGGTGAACCAGCTCGCCGGCAGGGAGAGCTGGGCGCTGTCGCGCGAGCCCGAGGGCGACGAGTAGTACACGAGGTGGGCACCGTCGGCCGCGAAGTACATCGACGGATAGCTGACATGGTTCGGTTCGGCGTATTCGATCTGCCGGTAGTTCGACCAGGTCGCGCCGCCGTCGGTGCTCACCCGCGAAGCCAGGATGTAACGGGTGCCGTGGTTCGTGTCGCCGTTGGTGAGCAGCACGAGCCCGCCGCCGGGCAGCTTCTGCAGGTAGGCAGGGCTGTTGGGCTCGGCGACATCGGTGCGGGAGGGGGTCGACCAGGTGACGCCGTAGTCGGTGGAGACCGATTGCCAGAGGAACCCGCTGCGGCCGATCGTGGTGCGGCCGAGCAGCAGGATCTGGCCGGGCGCGTACTCGGCGGCGGTCGCCTCGATGAACGCGTTGGGACCTTGCAGCGGGGTGGGCGTGCGGTTCGTCCACGTGGCTCCGTCGTCGTCGGAGGTGTAGATGCCGGTCGACCGGTCTTGCGCCGTGGGCTGCCTCAGATTCACCACCTGCAGCAGCCGGCCGTTCGCCAGCACGATCAGCCGGCCGCCCGCACTCGTGATGATGTTCGACGAACCGTCGGAGAAGGTGGCCGGCGTCGACCAGGTGGCACCCTCGTCGTCGCTGCGGGTGAAGACCTTGTGGGCAACGGTCGTGCTGGTGCCGGAGATCTCCTGCACCGAGAAGGTGAGACCGATGCCGCCGTCGGCGAGGCGCACGATGGAGGGCTGGATGTACGTCTGGCCACCTCCGATCGTGCCGAACAGGATGCGTTCGGCCGACCAGGTGCGCCCGCCGTCGCCGGAGGTGCGTGCCGCGATCTCGGCGTCGGCGAAGTCGTCGGTGGCCTCGTAGCGGGCGTAGACGAAGAACAGGTCGCCGCCGTCGAGCTCCAGCAGCGTGCCGTCGCCATTGCGCGGGTTGGCGGTGGTCGAAGGGGCGACGATGGTGCTGCGCACCACGGAGTTGGCTCCCGGAGTCGTCACCGCCGGCATCGTGACCCAGCGCGAGACCGCGTCACCGACCCGGGACCGGATGCGGAAGGTGTAGCCGGTCGATGCATCCAGGTGGCCGACCGTGTACGAGGTCGCGGAGCCGACCGTGCCACCGGCGCTGCCGAATGGCCGGAGCACAGCGGCGGAGTCGTCGACCACGACCTGGTCACCCGTCGCCGGGTCGACGAACCGGAACGCGTCGGCCACGACATAGGTGCCGCCGGAGCCGACACTCGTGATCGTGATCGACCCCGAGTCGCCGGCGTCGAAGGCGTAGCTGCCGAGGGTGCGCCACTGCACGCCCGGGCTCGCCTGCTGGTCGATGCTCACGGATTCGGTGGCGCCGCCATGGGTCACCGTGACGCTCGTGGCGGTGACGAGGTTGTTGAGGTTGTTGTAAGGCAGCGAGTACTCCACGCGCCACGTGCCGGCGTGCGGGAGCACCGGGGTGTACTGGAGCGCCGTCCGCGCGCTCGAGACCGGCGTGACGGAGTACGACGAGCCGACGAATGGGGTGCGGGTCGACGAGGTGCTCCAGGTGGGGACGGCGGTGCGCTGCGCGACGTCGAAACGCGCGGGAGCCGTGGCGCCGGATGGCAGGCTCCAATCGAGTACGGCGCTCGAACTCGACGAGGCTGTCGCGGTGGGCGCGACGGGGGCCGCGGGCGCGTCGGTCTCAGCTTCGTCGTCGTCGACGAGAACCTCGACTCCCGATACCGGGTCGACGAACCGCACGGCGTCGGCCAGCACGATGGTGCCGCCGGTGCCGGCGCTGGAGATGACGACGTCGCCCGACCGTTCGGCGTCGAAGGTGAAGCTGCCGAGGGTCTGCCAGCCGGTGCCACCGGTGCGCTGGTTCATCACCACGTCGTCATGGCCACCCTGGTGATCGATGCCCACCGTCGTCGCGGTGACCAGGTAGTTGTTGTTGGTGTTGGGGATCGAGTAGTCCACGCGCCAGGTTCCCGCGTGCGGCAGATCGGGCAGGTACGTCATCGTGGTCGCAGGTCCCGTGGTCTGCGCGTAGGAGTACGACGCGCCGACGTAGCCGGCGCGCGTGGTCGACACGGTCCACGGCGAGGCCGCCGAGGCGGCGCCCGCTGGGACGAGTGCGGCGACCACCAGCGGGGCCGCGAGGGTGCCGGCGACGAGCGCGGGCAGGGTTCTTCTCATTGAATACTCCGTCGTATCGGTGGGAAAGTGCGGCCAGCATGACATTAATCTGATGACTTGGTCAAGAGATCAGATTATGCGCCAAAACTTTCTCGTTGCGAAACTTTTCCTGTTGTGAAAGAATCGCCTCATGACATCCGGGGACGTTCTGGTGGCCGACGAGCCGCTCGGGCTGCGCGAACGCAAGAAGCGCGAGACCGCGCGCGCCATCGAGGTGGCGGCCGTCGAGCTCACGGCCGAGTTCGGTCTCGCGGAGGTCACCGTCGAGGCCATCAGTCAGCGTGCCGACGTCACGAGCCGCACCTTCTTCAATTACTTCGCCAGCAAAGAGGATGCGGTGATCGGCGCCTCGAAGGCGTTCGGCCCGCCCGTGCTGCCGAGCATCCGTTACCGCCCGAGCGTGCCGGTGCTCGACCAGCTGATCGACGCGGTGCGCGACGAGATCGCGTCATTCGATTTCGGCACGCCGGAGCTTCAGGCCAAGCGACGCGCGGTGGCGTTGGCCAATCCGTCGTTGCTCGTGAAGGACTTCCAGCGCCTCGGCGCCATCGAAGACGACCTCGCCCAGCAGGTCGAGCGACTGCTCGGCGAGGAGGGCTCGGTTCCGGCAGCCGACCGCGGCAGCCACGCCTGGGGCATCGTGATGCTCGCGGGTGCCGCGCTGCGCCTCGGACTGCACACCTGGACCCACGAGCCCGGTGCCCGGCGCCCCCTCGCGGCCCATATCGACGACGCGCGCGGTCTGATCCTCGACCTCGCGCAGCCCCGCCACTGACCCCAGACACCCCACACACCCCGCGCCCCACCCGAACGCCCCAGGAGAAGCATGTCCACGACCCCTGACCTCGACGAGGTCTCCGGCACCGCCCCCGCCCCGCTCTCGCAGAAACGCGTCGGCCTGATCTTCGCCGCCCTCATGGTGGCGATGCTGCTCTCGGCACTCGACCAGACCATCCTCGGCACCGCCCTCCCGACCATCGTCGGCGACCTCGACGGCG
The DNA here is from genome assembly GCF_058783455.1 of Herbiconiux sp. FW305-C-125. Lineage (NCBI taxonomy): Bacteria > Bacillati > Actinomycetota > Actinomycetes > Micrococcales > Microbacteriaceae > Herbiconiux > Herbiconiux sp. FW305-C-125. The sequence continues at coordinate 136,565 of NZ_JBYSYO010000001.1, forward strand.
TGAACCACATGCTCTGGGTGGCGACGGCGTACATCCTCGCCTCCACCGTGGTGATGCCGGTCTACGGCAAGCTCGGCGACCTCATCGGGCGCAAGTCGCTGTTCGTCATCGCGCTGTCGATCTTCGTGCTCGGCTCCATCCTCGGCGGCTTCGCGAACTCGATGGAGTGGCTGATCGCCGGCCGCGCCGTCCAGGGAATCGGCGGTGGCGGCTTGATGATCCTGTCGCAGGCCATCATCGCCGACGTCATCCCGGCCCGCGAGCGCGGCAAGTACATGGGCTTCATCGGCGTGGTCTTCGGGTTGTCCTCGGTGGCGGGGCCGCTGCTCGGCGGGTTGTTCACCGATGTGCTGAGCTGGCGCCTCGCGTTCTGGATCAACGTGCCCCTCGGCATCGCCGCCATCCTCGCCGCCGTCGCGTTCATCAAGCTGCCTCCCGTGGGGGCCGGTCAGAAGCCGCGCATCGACGTGGCCGGCATGATCACCCTCGCCATCGCGGCAGCAGGGCTCGTGCTCACCGCGTCCTGGGGCGGCACGGAGTACGACTGGAACTCCCCCGTCATCATCGCCATGATCGTCATCACGATCGTCTCCGCGGTCGCCTTCGTGCTGATCGAGCGGCGCTCGGCCGAGCCCGTCATCCCGATGTCGCTGTTCAAGAACCGCAACTTCACGCTCACCACGCTGGGCGGCCTCGCCATCGGCATCTCGATGTTCGGCGCCATCGGCTACATGCCGACCTTCCTGCAGATCGTGAACAGCGTGAACGCCACCCAGTCGGGCTTCATGCTGCTGCCGATGCTCGGCGGCCTCCTGGTCACCGCGATCGGCGGCGGCTTCCTCATCACCAAGACGGGGCGGTACAAGTGGATGCCCATCGTGGGCTCGCTCGTCGTCGCCGCCGCGCTCGTGCTCTTCTCGACGATGCGCGCCGACACGCCGCTCTGGCTGATCCTCACGTACCTCACCATCCTCGGGCTCGGCATCGGCCTGGCGATGCAGGTGCTCGTGCTCATCGTGCAGAACTCGGTGCCGCACTCGATGGTGGGCACCGCGACCGCGGGCAACAACTTCTTCCGCGAGATCGGGGCGTCGCTCGGCTCGGCCATCGTGGGGTCGCTGTTCGTGGCGCGGCTCACCGAGCAGCTGGCGTCATCCGCTGCCGCCGGGGGTGCCGCGGGCGGCGCGGTGCCGACCGACACCAACGCCCTCACCCCCGCCGCCATCAACGCGCTGCCGCCGGAGCTGCACGCCATGATCGTCGACGCCTACTCCACCGCCCTCAGCCCCGTGTACCTCTACCTGGTCCCCCTGATGCTCGCGGCGGCGCTCCTCCTCTGCTTCGTGAAGGAGATCCCCCTGGCCACCACGACCGTCCAGTCCGAGGCCTGACCACCGGATGCGTTCTCCACAGACCGCAATCATCCACGGATCTCGCCGAACAGCTCCCCCCTCATAAGAGCACCGGTAGCGTGCCCGCATGTCTCCCGACTCGCGGGCGCGCCGAACAGCGCGAGTCGCCGCCCCACCGAATCCGCAGCCGCCTCGGCGGAAGTCGAGCGATGACGCGCACGACATCGTCTTCTTCCGTCGCCACGCGCACGACGATCCCGCACAGGCCACACCCGGGCGCGACGCACTGAAGTCGTTCCCGACGGCAGTGCGCGCGACCATGCGGGCGGCGCTCGTCGCCGTAGCACAGGCACCGCCCAAGCGGTTCTCGGGTGGCGGTTACTGGGAGGCGATGCACGGCGAGATGACGGGATGGTTCGAAGTGCGCGTCGATGGACCGCGACGTGCTCACTACCGACTGTTCTGCCTGCTCGATTACGAGGCAGTTTGCGTTGAGAAACCTTTGCTCGTGGTCATCGCGGGTGCCGCGAAACCGTTTCGCACCACCCTGAGCGCCCGCGACTACGGAAAGGTTCGGGCACTCGGCGTCGAATATTGGCGACGAAACCCGAGGTCACTCGACGAGGGCCTGGCCGGGCGCTCCGATGCGTGAGATCAGAGCATCCACATCCGGGGCTTGACCCTCAAGGAGAGTCGTCGTCATCAGCTCGCGGTCGGTGGCGTCGAGCGGCTCGAGCACCAGGCGCAACCCCAGCGCCGCAGCGATCTCAGCGACCGTGCCGACGGTGGGGTTGGTTCGGGGAGCGCTGAGCAGCCGCCGGAGAGCGGCCGGATCAGCGTTGATCGCCCGTGCGAGCGCTGCTTTGCTCAGCCCGATTTCGGCGCGACGATCATCCAGAGCGTTCACGATGGCGTCGGTCGTCGCGATGCGCGCCCACTGCGCGACGTACTCGCGCAGGAACTCCGGGTCGCGGAGATCGTCTCGCAAATCGTTCCAGAAGACCTCCGTCGCGGCCATGTAGATCACTCCTTTCGTGTCGGATCAGCACCAAAAGCGTATCATAAATGCAACACTCAAAGCACTGGAGCGGCGAGGGGAATGCCCGCGAAGAGCTTGTCGAAGACGGCGCCGCGGTCGAACTGGAGGGCGTAGGCGCGGGCCGCGTGCGCGGCCTCGGCTCGGGCCTCGGGCGTGGTGTGCAGCACCGCGGCGTCGATGGCGGTCGCGATCGCGTCGGGGTCGTTGACCGGCACCACGATCGCGTGGTCGCCGATCGCCTCGCCGATGCCGCCGGTGAGCGTCGTGATGACGGGCCCGCCGCCCGCGAGCATCTTCTCGGCCAGCGCGATGCCGAAGGTCTCGACGAACTCGGGCCGCGGCTTCGAGGGCAGCACGAAAGCGGCGCAGCCGGCCATCAGGTGCGGCTTCTCCGCATCCCCGACATCATCGAAGAAGCGGATGCGCTCCGCCAACGGCGACCGCGACGCCAGGTTCCGCAGCGCATCCGCCTGCGGCCCGCGCCCGGCAATCACGAGCGGCATCGCCGACGTCGCCGCCAGCTCGCTGCGCTCGAAGCCGGCGATCAGGTCGTCGACGCCCTTCGCATCCGTCAGCCGCGACAGGAACAGCAGGTAGCCGTCCCGCGCCAGGCCCCGCGCGGCGAGCAGGTCGTCGGTGACGGCCGCATCGAGGTCGAGGTACGCCGACGCGTCGATGGCCGGGTACGACACGGCGATGCGCTCACGGCACTGCTCGGCGAAGCGGGTGCCGTGCTGCGCGTCGACCTGTGCCGCCTCCTCGATGATGAGGTCGCGGGTGTACTCCGACACCGCGACGCAGTGGTCTTGCGAGAGGTACGACGAGAGGATGTGCGCGGCCGCTCCCAGCCGCCCCTCCTGCACGGCGCTCCGCACCACGTTCGTGACGTCCGACCCCACCGCTTCGGCGATGGTGGTGACGTTCACCGGAAGCCCGGTGCCCCAGGCCGCGCGCACCGCATCGGCCACGGCGATGGTGTGCGGGCTCAGGTAGAGCGAGAGGGCGACGGTGGGCACGCCGTCGGTGAACAGCTCCACCAGTCGGCCGGTGATGCCGGCGAGGTAGCGGCCGTCCGGCACCTTGTAGTCGCCCACCGGCTCAGGCCGTTCGACGATGATTCCCGGGCTGTACGGCAGCACCGAGTCGAGGGGTTTCAGCGGCAGGCCCGCGGCTTCGAGCCGCTCGATCGGCCAGGTCACGATGCGCACCTCGTCGAAGCCGCGGGTGAGCGCCGCCTCGGCGAGGTTGCGGCCCTCGACCGAGTGCCCGCAGATCACCGGATCGGCCCGGTTCACGATCACCAGGCGGTTACGGATGGCGGTCATGGGGTCACTCCTGTCGTCGGTGCTGTCGATGGTGCTGTCGGTGCTGTCGGTGCTGCTGTCGTAGGCGCCGTCATCGGCGCTGCCGCCTCGCCCGGTGAGAAGGAGGGCGGCACGACCGCCGTGCCCCACTCGCTCGGCTCCGGCCCGAGCTCGAGTAGCAGCTCTCCCCCGCCGTGGAACTCCGCGCCGTGCAGCCAACTGCGCTCGAGCGGATGCCCGTTGAGCGTCGCCCCCTGCACGTACTGCACCGGCCCGCCCGCGACGGGCTCCCGGAACCCCGAGGTCTGCACCGAGAACGTCCCGCCGCCGACCGAGATCTCGGCCGCGCGGAACGACGGCGCGTTCACCAGCACGAGGTTCTGGCCGGCGACCGGGAACAGCCCGAGCGACGCCCACACGAACCACGAGCTGAGGCCGCCCGAGTCGTCGTTGCCCGGCAGTCCGCCGCGCCCGGTGCCGAACTGCTGGTGCACCACGTTGTGCACCACCTCGGCGGTGCGGTCGGGCCGGCCGGCGTAGTGGTAGGCCCACGGGGCGTCCATGTCGGGTTCGTTGTTGAGCCCTTCGAAGCGGCCGAGGGCGTACCCGGCCGCGAGCTCGGCGAGCTCGGGCCGAAGGCCGGGCTGCCGCACCGCCGGAGCGCCGAAGCCGAAGAACTCGTCGAGCTGCGCCACGAACCGCTCGCGCCCGCCGCTCAACTCGATGCGGCCGGCCATGTCGTGCTGCACCCGGAACGAGTAGTTGTGCCGGCTGCCCTCGTAGAACGTCGAATCCTTGAGCAGGCCCGTCGTGGAATCGAAGGCGTTCGGCCACCGGGTCGCGAGCTCCTCGAGCTGGGTGGCGAGCATCCGGTCGCCCACGTGCCGGGCGACCTGCGCGGTGCACCAGTAGCCGAACGCGATGTCGAGGGTGTGGGTGATCGGATGCGCCTCCCCCCGCAGCAGGTACTCCTCGCCGTAGGTGCGGCGCAGGTCGTCGCTCATGTGCACGAGCGCCCAGTCCCAGTCGATGCCCGCGACGCCGAGCTGGCAGAGGTCGGCGAGGAAGGTGTGCGCGAGCGCGCTGCCCTGGCGGGAGAAGCGGTCGCTGCCGCGCGCCATCCGGTAACCGATCGGGAAGTTGCCCTCCTCCTCGCAGATCGTGAGGAGCGCATTGGCGAGTTCGACCGCCTTCTCGGGCTGCAGGGCGGTGAGCAGCGGCAGCTGGGTGCGGTAGATGTCCCACATCGTGGCGATGTCGAAGGCGAACGGGCCCTCGCTCGGCCAGAACGGACTCTCGGAGGCGGCGAACGACGGCTTGATCAGCGAGTGGTAGAGGGCGGTGGAGAAGACCGTCTTGCGCTCGGGCGACGGGGTGTCGACCGAGATGGTCTTGAGGTGCTTGCGCCAGGTCTTCTGGGTGCGCTCCCGCCGCGAGTCGAAGCGCCCCGGCCCCGGGCCGCAATCGGCGCGGAGGTTCTGCTCGGCCTGCTCGACCCCGCGCAGCGAGAACCCGATCCGCAGCTCGATGGTCTGCCCCGGCTCACTCGGGCCCGCCCACATGAGGCCGAACGGGCGCAGGGTGGTCGGCCGGATGTGGTCGAAGTCGAGCCGCTTGCCGCCGGGCATCAGACGCCGGTCGTACCAGAGCATCTGCCGCCAGTGCGGGGCGTCGCACTCGACGTGCACGGCGATCGGGGCGCCCTCCGCCACCATCACTCCGCTCGCCACGCCGGGTTCCCGCGTCTCGAGGTGCGCGCGCAGCGGAATGGTGCGGCCGTACGGGATGGCGAGGCCACCGAGCGAGAAGTCCACCACGATGCGGGCGTTCGGATGCCGCGGAAAGGTGTACCGGTGCACGGCGCTCTTCGGCCCCACCGTGATCTCCGCGCTAACGCCCGAGTCGAGGGTGGCGGCGTAGTAGCCGGGCGAGGCCTGCTCCTCGGTGAGCGCCCAGGTGCGGCCGAGCTCGTCGAGCGGCTCGATCATCGGCGTCACCCGGAAGTAGTTGTAGTACTTGCGGATGGCACCCGTCCCCGACTGCTGGAAGTGCGTGAATCCGCTGGCCAGCTGCTCGTCGTAGATCGTGGCCGGCACGCCTTCGAGGCTCAGGTCGTAGCGGCCGTACCCCGTGGGGTACGCGCCGGAATAGGCGCAGGCCGAGACCATGCCGAGCGGATGCGTGGCGCCCGGATGCGTGTTGCCGATCTGCGGTTTCGGCCACCACCAGGTCGCCGCCAGCCCCGTCGGCGCAGGCAGGGCGGTGGGCTCGGTGCCGATGAACGGATCGACGTGATCGATCATGCGCGGCGCCCGGATTCGCAGGTCATCGGGCGAGCGTAAGTTCTGGGCGCGGACGCCGGGTGAATGACCGGTTACGGGTTCGTAAAATCCGCGCTCCTGGCCCGCGGGCGCGGAGCCGGCCCGGTCAGCGGCGGGAGCGGCGGGGGCCGTCGTGCACGAGGGCGGGGAGGCGCCGGTCGAGAAGGGTCAGGACGACCGCGATCACCACCCCGATCAGCAGGATGACGAGGCAGTTGCGCACCGAGTCGGCGAAGCCGATCAGGGACACGTCGAGGAACGGGTAGGGGTACCAGTTCATGATCGCGCCCACGACGAAGGTGAACACGAGCCACGCGATCGGCCAGATGAAGCCGAACAGCGTGGTCGTCCAGGGCATCCGCGGGCGCGGACCGAAGATGAACCAGCCGATCAGCGTCGCCCACGGCGAGATGTAGTGGAAGCCGATGGTGGCCGCGAGCGCCCAGCCGGTGGGGTGCACGAGCGCCGCCAGGATGCCCTCGTAGACGAGCCCGGTGATGATGATGCCGAGCAGCGCGTCGAACCGGAGCACGCGCCAGACCGCGCCGTTGCGCCACACGTTGAGGGCGAGGGCGATGGAGGTGCCGAGCACGAACAGGTTGCTCTGGATGGTGAAGTAGCTGAACAGGTGGAAGAACCGTGTGCCGAGGCTCTGCCCCACCGTGGTCTGGAAGGCGTTGACGTCTTGGCCGCCGGTGAAGATGAGCACGATCTGGATGATGAGCGCCACGCCCACCACCACCGCGATGCCGCCGAACCAGATGCGGGCGGCGAGGATGCGCCCCGTCGTCGGCCTCGAAACCAGCTCGTCCATACCCCGGAACTCCCCCCCCGTGCGGCCCCTCCGCCCGCACCATGCTAGCGGGCCCGGTCACGGGCGGGTGGCTCGTTCCTGGCGGAGCGCCGGGAGGTAGAGCACCGCCCCGATGACGCTGAACGACCCCGCCACGACGAAGGCCGCCGCCGTGCCCGCGAGGTCGGCGAGCGGGGCGAGCAGCAGCAGTCCCACGCTGTAGGCGCCGCCCGCGACCATGGAGTTCATCGAGAGCACGACCGCCCGGTTCGCGCTCGTCGCCTGACGGTGCAGCAGGGTGCTGTGCATCGGGCCCGCCGCACCGTGCGTGAGGTACGCCAGCCAGTACCCGGCCACAAGGCCCACCACCCCGAGCGCCAGCCCCATGCCCACCACGAACAGGCCGTTCAGGATGCGCGCGACGATCGCCGTCCAGGCCACCCCGAGAACGCGGCTCCCCAACCCCGCGACCAGCGACCCGAGGGCGAACAGGCCCCAGGCGGCCGCGGAGACCGGGCCGAACAGCGCACCCGCGGCGTCTTCGCTGCCGAGGAAACCGGCCAGGCGCACTGGTGTGAAGGTCTCGAACGCGATCATCGCGACGCTCCAGAACACCTCGACGAGCACCACCGCGCGCAGCACGCCGTTGCGGCGGAGGAGGCCGAGGCCCGCCACGATGGTACGCGGGGCCTCGCGGGCCGCCGCGAGGGCGGGGCCGAGCCGCCGGGTGCGGAGGCGCGTGGTGCCGCGTCGCCCGCGAGAGGGCAGTCCGGCACCGTGCCGCGCGGGCTCGCGGACGAGTGCCGCCACGAGCACCGTGTGCAGTGTGTACAGCACGGCGGCGACGGCGAACGGCACCGCGAGCGCCGCCCCCGCGCCGAGCGGATGCCACGCGACGAGCCCGCCGCCGATCAGCGCTCCCACGGCGATCGCCACCCCGAGCACGGTGGCTGCCCTGCTCAGACCGCGTTCGATCGGTGCGCCGGGGTCGTCCGCCTGCGCGGCGTCGACGTACCAGGCCTCCAGCGGGCCCGAGTCGAGCGCCCGGAACACGCCCTGTGCCACCAGCGCGACCGCGAACATCCAGAACCCCGTCGACAGCACGAAGAGGGTGGTCGATCCCACCGCGATGACCCCGGAGGCGACGAGCAGGGGGCGCCGGCCCAGCGCATCCGCGAGTCCGCCGGTCGGCAGTTCGAGCAGGAGCACGACGAAGCCCTGGATCGCCAGGAGTGTCCCGACCTCGGCGAGCGAGAGTCCGCGTTCGAGCGGCAGCAGCACGGTGAGGCCGAACACGAGACCCACCGGCAGCCACCGGGTGGCGGTGAGCAGCACGAGCCGGCGCTCCGCCGCTCGGGCACTGACCGCGGCACCGCTCACTGCGCCCCCGAATCCCCCGGCGGACGCAGCTCGACCGGGCTCGACTGGATGGAGACGTGGATGCGCCGCGCCCCCGCGCCCCCCGCACCCTTCGTGCGGTACCGCGCCAGCACCGCGCCGAGGTCGGCCTGCAGGGCCGCCGCCTGCTCCGCCGTCACCTCGACGAAGGCGTCGTTCAGGCCGAGCACGTCGACCCATTCGCGGGGCCAGCTCTCGGCCGCATCGAGCCAGCGCTCGGCGCGGTGCGCGAACTGCCGCACGTAGTCGCGCTGCAGCCAGTCGAGGGCGGTGCGTGCATCCTCGTCGCCGGCGAAGTCGGAGTTGACCCAGGAGTGGTAGTCGGTCGACGCCCGCCACACCCGGCGCTTCCCCTCCCCCGAGCCGGTGTCGCTGACGAGGCCGACCGACTCGAGCGCCCGGAGGTGGTAGCTGGTCGCCCCCGTGTTCGTGTCGAGAGCGGCCGCGAGTTCGGTGGCCGTCGCCGGCCCCGCCAGCCGGAGCCGGCCGAGGATGCGCGACCGCAGCGGATGCGCCAGCACCCGCACGGCCCGCGCGTCGAGGTGCATCCCCCGGTAGTCGCTTTGCGCAGCTCCGTCGTCACTCGTCGTCATGACTCGATCATTGCATGCACAGAAAGTATGCACAACTATTGTGCAAAGCAATCGCGCCCGCGCAGCCCGCTTCTCAGGCACGCCGACGGGCGCAGGGGCTACCGTTGACGCATGCCCTCCACCAGCACCACCCCGCCTGCCGACGCCGACACCGCCCGCGAAGAACTGACGTTCACCGATCTCGGCCTCGGCGACGCGGTTCTCAAGGCGCTGAAAGACGTCGGCTACGAGACCCCCTCGGCCATCCAGGCCGCCACGATCCCACCGCTCCTGGCCGGCCGGGACGTGCTCGGCACCGCCCAGACCGGCACCGGCAAGACCGCCGCCTTCGCGCTCCCGATCCTCGACCGCCTCGACCTCGCCCAGAAGACCCCGCAGGCGCTCGTGCTCGCCCCCACCCGCGAGCTCGCCCTGCAGGTCTGCGAGGCGTTCGAGAAGTACGCGGCGCACCTGCGCGGCGTGCACGTGCTCCCCGTCTACGGCGGGCAGGGGTACGGCGTGCAGCTCTCGGCGCTCCGCCGTGGCGTTCACATCGTGGTGGGCACCCCGGGCCGCATCATGGACCACCTCGACAAGGGCACCCTCGACCTCTCCGAGCTGAAGTACCTGGTTCTCGACGAGGCCGACGAGATGCTCAAGATGGGCTTCGCCGAAGACGTCGAGACCATTCTCGCCGACACCCCCGACGACAAGCAGGTGGCGCTGTTCTCGGCCACGATGCCGGCGCAGATCCGCCGCATCTCACAGAAGTACCTGCACGACCCGGACGAGATCACGGTCAAGGCGACGACCACCACCTCGGCCAACATCACCCAGCGCTACCTCGTCGTGTCGTACCCGCAGAAGGTCGACGCGCTCACCCGCATCCTCGAGGTCGAGAACTTCGAGGGCATGATCGTGTTCACCCGCACGAAGAACGAGACCGAGACGCTCGCCGAGAAGCTTCGGGCCCGCGGCTACGCGGCCGCCGCGATCAACGGCGACGTGGCTCAGCTGCAGCGCGAGCGCACGGTGAACCAGCTGAAGTCGGGCAAGCTCGACATCCTGGTGGCGACGGATGTCGCGGCGCGCGGCCTCGACGTCGACCGCATCAGCCACGTGGTGAACTACGACCTGCCGATCGACACGGAGTCGTACGTGCACCGCATCGGGCGCACCGGCCGCGCCGGGCGCACCGGTGACGCCATCAGTTTCGTCACCCCGCGCGAGCGCCGCATGCTCACCTCGATCGAGAAGGCCACCCGCCAGCCGCTCACCCAGATGCAGTTGCCGAGCGTCGACGACGTGAACTCCACCCGGCTCACCCGCTTCGACGACTCCATCACGGCCGCGCTGGCCGAGACCGAGCGCATCGAGCGCTTCCGCGACATCATCGCCCACTACGTCTCGCACCACGACGTGCCCGAGGCCGACGTCGCGGCAGCCCTGGCCGTGGTGGCGCAGGGCGACACGCCGCTGCTGCTCGACCCCGAGGCGGAGCGGGCGCAGCGCTTCGACCGCTTCGAGCCGCGTCAGTCCGATGGGGGCGACCGCGGCGAGCGGATGCGCGGCGACCGCAGCTCGCGCCCCGACCGCGACCGGCCCGACCGGCCCGACCGCGGCAATCGCGATTCCGGCCCCAAGACCACGTACCGCATCGCCGTCGGCAAGCGGCAGCGGGTCGAGCCGCGTCAGATCGTGGGCGCACTGGCCAACGAGGGCGGTCTCAACCGCGGCGACTTCGGGGCCATCCAGATCCGCCCGGACTTCTCGCTCGTCGAGCTGCCCGCGAACCTCTCGCCCGACACCCTCCGCCGTCTCGAGAACACCCGTATCAGCGGTGTGCTCATCGACATCCGCCCCGACCGCGGCAACCGTTCCGCCAAGCGCCCCGACCGCCCCCGCTACTGAACTCCTCGCGACCGACCTCCTCGCGACCCGTCACTTTTGGCCCTAAAGCCGTGCGGGAAGGGCCAAAATTGACGGGTCGCGAGGAGGGGGTCAGGTGCCCGCGACGACCAGGTCGGCCCGCGGGAGGGTGCTCTCGATGAGCAGGGCGTTGCGGCCGTCGACGGAGCGCGCCCAGTCGAGCGCCGCCTCGGGCGAGCGACCGCCGAGCTCGTGGCGCGCAACGAGGCGACGCTCCCGCTCCGCCTCGCTCGTCTCGCAGAACCAGGCCTCGGCGAGCAGCCCCTTCACGCCCGCCCACGGCCCCTCGTCGACGAGCAGGTAGTTGCCCTCCACCACGACGAGCTGCGTCGAGGGCTCCACCGCGATCTCACCCGCGATCGGCTCCTCCACCCGCCGGTCGAAGCTCGGCGCATAGACGGTGTGGTCGCGCTCGGCGAGCAGCCGCTGCAGCAGTGCCACGAAGCCCCAGCCGTCGAAGGTGTCGATGGCGCCCTTGCGGTCGAGACGGCCGAGCCGGCGCAGGGTCGACTCCGCGAGATGGTAGCCGTCCATCGGCAGGTGCGCCGCGAACGGTGCACCGAGGCCACCGGATGCGGTACTCAGCTGGTTCACGCGCGTCGCGAGCGCGATCGCGAGCGTCGTCTTGCCGGCACCGGGGCTCCCCGCGATGCCGAGGATCGCGCGCTCCCCCGGCCGCACGAGGCCGAGCGCCCGCTCGGCGAGTTCGTCGAGCTGCGGGAAGACGGGAGCGACAGCGGCCGCAGTGGCGGCGGACTCAGTTGCGGCGGACTCAGTGGGCACGGGTCCCCTCGATCATCGTGGTGAGGTAGTTCTTCGAGTGCGCGGCGAGCGCCGGTCCATCGTTCCAGAGGTTGCGCCAGATCGCCAGGTCGTTCGACAGGGTGGGCGACACGACGGCCGACGAGAACGACTCGAAGGTGATCGGGCCCGTGTAGGAGATGTCGGCCAGGGCGTGGAAGAACGAGGTGAAGTCGAGGTGGCCCGAACCGAGGTAGCCGCGGTGGTTCTCCCCGATGTGCACGTACCCCAGGCGGTCGCCCACGAGGTGCACGGGGCGCACGAAATCGTCCTCCTCGATGTTCATGTGGTAGCTGTCGAGGTGGATGAGCACGTTGTCGTGCCCGATGTCGTCGGCCAGGCGCAGCGCATCCGCCGCGGTGTTGATGACGTTCGTCTCGTAGCGGTTGCAGATCTCGAGGCCGAGCGTCATGTCGAGTGCTTCTGCCTCGACGGCGAGGTCTTTGAGGGTGGCCACCACGTTGGCGCGGCCCGCCGTGGTGAGCGCGTGCCCGTACTTGCCCAGCGCGCTGTAGAGGGCGCCGGTGAAGTGCGTGCCGCCGAGCTGGTGGGTGACCCCGAGCGAGTAGTGCAGCAGTTCGGCGCCTTTGGCCACGACCGCGGGGTCGTCGCTCGAGACGTCGGCGGCGAAGGCGAGGCCGCGCGAGCAGACGATGCCGAGCCCGGCGGCGTCGAGGGCCGCCCGCGCCGCGGGCACGTCGAGGTTCGCCGCGTCGTGCAGCGAGAGCTCGAGCAGGTCGAAGCCGGCCTTCTTGGTCTCGCCGATGATGTATTCCATATCGCTGGGCGTGGTGCCCCCCGAGAAGACGAGCGCGTGCACTCCGAGTTGGTTGGTCATGTCACATTCCTTCGGTGGTTGAGGTGAGCAGAGCGGATGCCGCGACCTGCTCGCGCAGGAAGCCGACCGCCGAGTGGGTGAGGGCGACCGGGTCGCTCCAGAGTTCGCGCCACGCCCCGATCTCGTCACGGGTGGCCGCGGAGACCACGGCCGGCGAGAACGACTCCACGGTCAGCGGTCCGCGGTAGCCGGCCGCCGCGAGCGCTCCGAACAGGCCGCTCCAGTCGAGCGATCCGGTTCCGAGCGCACCGCGGTGGCTCTCGGAGAGGTGCAGGTAGCCGAGTGCGGCTCCGGCGTCGTGCACGGCCGCCGCGAGCGAGGTCTCCTCGGAGTTCGCGTGGTAGGTGTCGATGTGCAGCAGCGCGTTGTCGACGCCGCGTGCACCGAGTTCGTCGAGGAAGTCGACCGTCTGGGCGGCGGTGTTGAGCAGGTTGCTCTCGTAGCGGTTGACGTACTCGAGCCCGAGCCGCACGTCGGCCTCGCGGGCCACGGCGGCGACCCGGGTCAGCACGTCGAGGGAGTTCGCGCGGGTGGCAGCGGTGGCCGGATGCGCGTACTTCGTCATGGCCGAATAGGTCACGCCGCCGACGTACCCGGCTCCGATCGCGGCGGCGAACTCGACCGCGTCGAGCAGCCGTCGCTCGCCGCGGGCCGAGGTGGCGGCATCCGTGGTGTTGATGTCGGAGGACGGATCGAGGGCCAGCGACACCACGGCATCGAGCCCGGTGTCCTCGAGCAGGCCCGTCGTGAGGGCCGGAGTGGCCGACCCGGCCGCGGGCGACGCATACGGAACCGGGATCTCGATCAGGTCGAAGCCGGCCGCGGCACTTCCCTCGACGGCGGCACGGGCCGCCCCCGGCGTCCAGCCGGACACCCAGAGCCCCGCGTGCACGCCGAGCGGCACGGCCTTGCCGGCCGCCGCCCGCCGGAACGGGATGCGGCGGTCGAACCCCGCCATCTCAGGCGGCCTTCGCGCCGGTGATCAACGCCACGAGCTCGTCGCCGTCGGTCTCGGCGGTACGACGTTCGGCCACGGCCATGCCGGCGCGCATCACCCACACGTGGTCGGAGAGCCGCATCACCTGGTCGAAGTTGTGGCTGATGAGGAGCACGGCCACGCCCGCCTCGCGGAGGGAGGTGATGACGCCTTCGACACGGGCGGTCTCCTGCACGCCGAGCGCAGCGGTGGGCTCGTCCATGATGACGATCTTCGAGCCCCAGCCGGCGGCGCGGGCGATCGCGACCGCCTGACGCTGGCCGCCGGAGAGGCGGCGCACCTTGCTGGTGACCGGCGGGACGTTCACGGCGAGGTCTTTCAGCAGGTCGGCCGCGGTGGTGCGCATGAGCTTGCGGTCGAGCGTGCGGAACGGCCCGATGCCGTGGGTCTTCTCGCGGCCGAGGAAGAAGTTCTGCCACACCGTGAGGTCTTCGACGAGCGCCAGGTTCTGCTGCACCGTCTCGATGCCCTGCGCTTGTGCAGCCTTCGGGTTGTCGAAGGTGACGACCTTGCCGTCGAGGGTGATCTCGCCGGAGTCGGGCTTGTGGATGCCCGAGAGCGTGCGCACCATGGTGGACTTGCCGGCCCCGTTGTCGCCGATCAGCGCCGTGATCTCGCCGCGCCGCATGGTCATCGAGGCGCCCTTCAGAGCGTGCACGCCGCCGAACGACTTCTTGATGTCGGTGGCGGTGAGGATGAAGTCGCGGGCGGGCGTGGACCCCGTGAAGGGTGCGACGTCGGGCCGGGAGTTGTACTGGTCGGTCATTTCTTCTGGAACCTCGTGAGTAGGGCGGCCAGGACGACGACGAGTCCGACAGCGAGCGGCTGGTAGAACTGCGAGACACCGAGGAGCGTGAGCCCGTTGGTGAGCGCCGTGAGCAGGAGGGCGCCGATCACCGGGCCGACGATCTTCGCCTTGCCGCCGGTGAGGCTCACCCCGCCGAGCACCACGGCGGCGATCGAGTTCAGCAGGTACTGCGTGTTGATGGCGGGTTCGGCCGCGCCGACGCGGGCCACCAGGAGCAGCGCCGCGAGGCCCGCGAGCCCGGCGGCGATCAAGTAGACCGCCATCCGGATCTTCGTGGCGCTGACGCCGTTGGCCACGGCGCTCTCCTCGCTGCCGCCGACGGCCTGCACGTGCAGGCCGAAGCGGGTGCGGAACATGAAGAACCACGCCAGCACCGCCACGACCGCCGCGAGGATGATCGGGTACCCGAAGATACCGATCGAACCCGAGGTGAGGGTGAGCAGTTCGGGGCTGGTGACGGTGATCGGCTTGCCGTTCGAGACGATGAGCGCGAGGCCGGTCGCGACCGACAGCGTCCCCAGGGTCGCGATGAAGTCGGTCACCTTCCCCTTCGCGATCAGCAGGCCGTTGATGAGCCCGATGACCATCGCCGCCACCACCGCGACGAGTGCCGACACCCAGAAGCCGAGGCCGTTGGAGAACGCCAGGCCGAAGCCGATCGCGCCGAGGGTCATCGTGGCCGAGATCGACAGGTCGATGCCGCCCGTGGTGATCACGAAGGCCTGGCCGATGGCGAGGATCACGAGGATCGCGGCCGCCACCAGCATGGCCTTGATGTTGCCGAGGGTGAGGAAGGTCGGGCTCAGGATCGAGAACACGATCACCAGGGCGACGAGCCCGATCGGTGCCGCGTTCTCGGCCCAGAAGCTCAGTTGCCGCGTCTGGGCGCCGATGCTCTGCAGCACACCCGGGCGGGTCTCGGTGGTCGCGGTCATCACTTCGACGGCAGGAGGTCGGTCAGCGGGTTCTCGAACTCCTCGAAGGGCTGCGGGAAGGAGGCGAGGGCCTTGTCGGCTTCGGCGGAGGTGACGAGCGCCGTGGGCGACTCGATGTTCTTCGGCAGGTCGCCGCCCGAGGTCGCGACCTCGCAGGCCTGCACGCCGAGCGAACCGACGGCGAAGGGGTACTGGGCGACGGTGGCGGTGAGGCCGCCCGACTTGATCGACTCGAGCGCATCCTGGTTGCCGTCGACGCTCACGACCGTGATGCTGCCGGTGAGCCCGGCGTTCTCGACGGCTTTCACGATGCCGAGTCCCATGTCGTCGTTCGCCGCGAAGAAGGCCTTGACGTTCGGGTTGGCGGCGATGATGTCGGTCGCGGTGGTCAGGGCGACCTCGCGCTTCCAGTCGGCTGCCGACTCCTGGATGACGTCGAGGTCGCTGCCGATCGCCGCCTTGAAGCCGTCGATGCGAGCCGCGCTCGTGACGTCGCCGGCGATGCCGCCGATGATCGCCACCTCGGAGCCGGCCGCGACGTTCTCCTTCACGAAGTCGCCGGCCTTGCCGCCCGCGGCCTCGTTGTCGGTGCCGATGTAGGTGGCGACGTCGATGTTGGCGGCCTTCGCGGCATCCGCGTCGATCGGCTGGTCGATGTTGATGATCGGCTTGCCGGCCGACGAGATCTGGCTGAGCGACTGCACGAGGTTGGAGCCGGTGATGGGGTTCACGATGAAGCAGCCGAAGTCCTGGCCCGCCAGCGTGGTGAGCTTGTCGGCCTGGCCGGTGGTGTCGCCGATGTCGGCGGCGGCCTGCACGGTCACGTCGACCCCGTCGGTCTTCGCGGTGTCGTTGATGCCGTCCTCCATGTACTGGAAGAACGGGTTGTCGAGGCCCTTGATGACGGCAGCGACCTTGCTCGAGGACGAGCCGTCACCGGAGGCGTCGCCCGAACCGCCACCGGAGCACGCGGTCAGGGCGACCGCGGCGATGCCGAGCGGGAGGGCGATGCGAGCCGTGCGCATCCATGTTGCGTCTTTGCTGAACATTGTGATCCTTGCGAGTCGGGGCACCACCACGTGCCGTCGTGAGCAAACTACGCGACCTTTTGATTTATCGCAACTCAAAAGTGTGTACTCTTTATGTGGCGCCTAATTCCACGGGTGTCGAACCACGACAGCGACGGAGCTCTGCGTAAAGTGAAGGATGTGCGAACCCACGTCGGCGAGGTCCTGGCGCTGTTCCGCGAGCACGGGGAGCTCAGCCGCATCGACGTGATCGAGATCTCGGGGTTGTCCCGCTCGACCGTTAACCAGCGCCTGAACGCGCTCTTCGCGGCGGGACTGATCCGTGAGGTGGGCGGTGGCGAGTCGACGGGCGGCCGGCCCTCGAGTCGTTTCGCGCTCAACCGCACCCGCGCCTACCTCGCCACCGTCGACGTGGGCGCCACGGGGTTCGTCGCAGCGATCTGCGACCTCACGGGCACCCCGCTGCGCCATCGCAGCGTGTCGGTGGATGTGTGGGAAGGGCCGGACCGGGTGCTCTCCGAGGTCGACGCCGCGTTCGACGCCCTGCTGGCGAACGGCGACGAGATCTGGGGCATCGGCATCGGCGTGCCGGGGCCCGTGGAGTTCGCCGCCGGCCGCGTGGTGAATCCGCCCATCATGACCGGCTGGGACGGCTTCGACATCGCGGGCTGGTTCTCGCGCTACGGAGTCCCCGTGATCGTCGAGAACGACGCCAATTCCCGTGCCGTGGCCGAAGCCCGCCCGAATCACCACGACAACCTCATCAGCCTGAAGATCGGCACCGGCATCGGCTCGGGGCTCGTCTTCAACGGCCAGATCATCCGCGGCAGCGAGGGGGCGGCGGGCGACATCGGGCACACCCGCGCCGCGGTCGCCTCGGACGGGCCCGGGCAGCCCTGCCGCTGCGGGAACGTCGGCTGCGTGGAGGCCTACGCGGGCGGCTGGGCGATCGTGCGCGACCTCGCCGCGGCGGGTATCGAGGTCGACGACGTGGCCGGCGTGGTGGCGCTGGTGAAGCAAGGCAACCTCGAGGCGGTGCGGCTCGTGCGTCAGGCCGGGCGGACGCTGGGCGACGCCGTGGCGGCGCTCGTGAGCATCCTGAACCCGGAGACGATCGTGGTGTCCGGCCAGCTCGCCGACTGCGACGAGGTGCTGCTCTCGGGGGTGCGCGAGCGGGTCTACCAGCAGTCGCTGCCGTTGGCCACGCGCAACCTGCGCATCAGGGTCTCCGAGCTGCGCGACCTCGCCGGGGTGACCGGGCTCGCCCTGATCACGGCCGATCAGCTGTTCGAGGCCGAGTCGATCGAGGGCATCCTCGAATCGCTCGGCGTCGACCAGGGGTCACGCGCGGTCGCCATCGCCGCCCGGGACTGACGGCTCCAGCACCCAGCCGCCCACGATCTCCTGACTGAACGGCACCGAGTACGCCATCAGCGCCCCGGCCTGGGCGTCACGGAAGATGCGCTGGATCGGCGACCGCGCGAGATACGCCCCGCCGCCGCCCACCTTGAGGGCGAGCGCCGCCGCCTTCTTGGCGACCTCGTTGGCGAGCATCTTCGCCTCGGTGGCCGCGGCCATCGCCTGCGGGTCCCGCCGATCGGCCAGCCACGCCGTCTGCTCGGCGACGAGCCGCGCGGCACGCAGCTCGGCCCACACCATCGCGGTCTCCGACTTCACCCACGAGGCGTCGGCCAGCCGCTCGGCCGCCGGCCCCTTCTTGGCGTTCGCCGACGCGACCAACGCATCGATGGCCGACTCGGCGATGCCGATCGAGAGCGAGGCGAAGCCCACGGTGATGAGGTTCGCGTAGTCGGCGGGCGGCGGACCGCACAGCCTTGACCGCTCGAGGATCGTGCCGTCGAAGAGGATGGTGCGGCTGCGGGTGGCGCGCATGCCCATGGTCTGGTCGATCGGCGGCAGCGACATCGTCGCGTCGCGGTCGACGCCGAAGAACGCCGGCGCACCGTCGACCCGCACGTTGAGCAGCAGGTGGTCGGCGGCCTCGACCCCTGAGACGAAGAGCTTGCGCCCGTTCAGCAGCCAGCCGCCGTCGACGGCCTCGACGTCCTGTTGCGAGGCGAGGAAGTGGTTGCCGCCCGCCGGCTCCGAGAGGGCGTTCGCGAACCGGTCGCCGGCCCGCAGACGCTCGGCGAAGTACGCCGCGGCGGGTGCAGGCGACATCGTGACGAGGCCGTGGGCGGCGCCGATGTGCATCAGCCAGACGGCGGCGACGGCCGGATGCGCGGTCGCGAACATCCGCACCACCGACGCCAGGGTGGCGTACGACAGCCCTTCTCCCCCGAACTCCACGGGCAGGAACGCCGTGTCGAGGCCGCTGGCGCCGATCGCCCGGAGGTGGCCGATGGGCAGCTCCCCCGACTCGTCGTCGGCGGCGACGGTCGCGGCCAGCTGCTCGGCGAGCCGGGCGGCGGTGTCGATCCAGCGGGACTCGTGGTCGGGGACGATGACGGGTGACGGTCGGGTGAGCATCGGGGCCTCTCTCGATCAGGGGATCAGAACTGGTAGCGGGCGGTGGAGAACACCTGGGGTGGCCGGAGGGTGCGCATCATCGAGTACGACACGGTCTTCGGGTCGTGCAGCTCGCGGGCGTGGAACAGCCGCCGGCCGCTCAACCCGATGCCCACGATGTCGAGCGTGAGCACCGGGGTGCCGGCCGGATGCTCGAACAGTGCGGCATCCGCCTCGCTCAGGATCTCGGCCGACGGGGTGGCGACCTCCCAGGCGATGGACTCGTTCCACACCTTGCCGATGGCCGAGTAGATGGAGTCGCCGAGATCGACGTCGGCGCGCGGGAAGGGCAGCGGCAGCGTGCCGAAGGAGAGCATGGCGACGGCGCCGTCCGCCCGCCAGCGCTTCACGATGCGCGCCGCGGGCCGCCCGGGTTCGGTCATCAGCAGGCGCGCGATCTCCGCCGGCATCAGGGTGTCGGCGATCTCGAGCACCTCTACGCTGCTCTCGTAGCCGAGCTGGCGCAGCAGCACGCTGTACTCGAGCTGGTCCTCGAACCGCACGCTCATGCGGGTGGCCACCGGATCGACCTCGGTGGCGGCACCCTGCCGGCGCAGCACCATGCCCTGCTGCTCTAGCGAGGCGAGCACGTCGCGCACCTGCTTGCGGGTGCTGCCGAGCCGCTCGGCCATCTCCACCTCGCCCGGCAGGGTCGATCCGGCCGCCGCCGCGTCGCGCACGAAGCGCAGCACCCCGGCGAGCACGCGCTGATTCTCACTGGTCACGTCGTCCTCGCATTCGGGTCACGATACAGCCGCCGCAGCTGCCGCCTGGAGGTGATGACGAGCACCACGAGGGTCACGAAGTAGGGCGCGGCCTGGTAGACCTCGCTCGGCAGGGTGAAGGCGGTGGACTGCGACAGCAGGGCGAAGCTCTGCAGGAACGCGAACAACAGGGCGCCGAGGGCGATGCCGATCGGGCGGCTGCGGCCCATGATCACCACCGCGAGCACGATGTAACCGCGGCCGGCGGTGATGTCGGGGGTGAACGACCCGATCGTGCCCACCGTGATGACGGCACCGCCGAGGCCGGCCAGTGCCCCGCCGATGAGCAGAGCGGATGCGCCGGTCTTCTGCACACGCACGCCCCGCAGAGCGGCCGACGCCGGGTCGGTTCCCACGGCCTGCACGGCCAGGCCGAAGCGGGTGTAGCGCGAGACCGCCCAGGCGACCACGAGCAGCACCACCGCGAGGTAGACGAGCGCGCTCTGCCCGAACAGGATCGGGCCGACGACCGGGATGTCGGCGAGCGGCCCGAGCCCCGAGCGCGGCACCGTCTGCACCGTCACGTTCGTCTGACCGCTCGGGATCCAGAGCTGGTAGAGGTAGGTGCTGAGCCCGAGGCCGAGCATGGTCACGGCGAGCCCGACCACGATCTCGTTGGCGTGCAGGCGGTAGATGACGAGGTTCATCCCGACGGCCAGCACGAGACCCACGAGCATCCCGGCGGCGAGGCCCACGACCGGGCCGCCGATGCTGCCGGCCCAGACTCCCACGAACGCGCCCATGATCATCATCCCCTCGATGCCGAGGTTGATGCGGCCCGCGCGTTCCACGAAGCCCTCGCCGATGCCGGCGAAGACGAGGGGGGCAGCGAGGGCGAGGGCGCCGGCGAGGATGGCGACCCAGAGTTCGACGCTCACGGGCGGTCTCCTTCGTGCTCGGCCTCGACGAGGGTGCCGACGGTCGCTTCGGGTTCGGCTCCGGCGCCCGGGGGTTCGGCGGCGGGGTCGGCCGTCGCGTCGACCGCACTGCGGCCGCCCACCGGGGCGATCACCGCCGCGGGCTTCCGCTGGTAGGCGGCGATGCAGGCGACGCCGACGAGCAGCACGCCCTTGATGACCTCGGCGATCGACGCCGGCACGGTTCCGGTGGCGGACTGCATGCCGACGGCGCCGGCGGTCAGCGCCGAGAAGAACAAGGCCGAGAGCACGATGCCGATGGGCGCGAGGCCACCCAGCAGGGCGACCGCGATGCCCGAGAAGCCGACGCCGCCCGACACGGAGTTGAGCAGGCGGTCGTTCACACCGGCGACCTGGATCCAGCCGACCACCCCCGCGCCGAGGCCGGAGACGAGCATGGTCGAGTAGATGGTGCGCGACCGGGTGGCGCCGAGCCGCAGGGCGAGCTTGGGGCGGCTGGCGAACACGGTGAGCCGGGTGCTCGCCGCCGAGCGGCGCCAGAGGAAGAACACCACGGCCACGACCAGCACGAGGAGCACGCCCCAGTGCGCCCGCGTTCCGGGCAGGAGCGGCGGGATCGCGGCGGCCTCGGGCAGCCGCGCGCTCTGCGGCGTCGCGGTGTCGTCGGGGCTCGCGAGCCACGTCCGCAACGTCCAGCCGAGGAAGCCGGCCGCGAGGTAGTTGAGCAGCAGCGTGCTGAGGATCTCGTTCACCCGCCAGCGCACGGCGAGAAAGGCCGGGATGAGGGCCATCACCGCTCCGCCGGCGGCTCCGCCCACGAGACCCGCGAGCCAGAGCAGCATGCCCGGGGCGCCGCCGCCCAGCACACGGTCGACCGCGAACACCGCCGCCGTCGCGCCGATGGCACCGACCACGATCTGGCCTTCGGCGCCCACCGAGAAGACGCCCGCGCGGAGGGCCGGGATGAGCGTGAGCGCCACGATGCCGATCGGCACGGCGCCCACGAGCACCTCGCCCACGCGGTACGGGGAGCTCGAGACACCCTGCACGAGGCCCTGGATGCCGACGACCGGGTCGGCGCCCGCGAACAGGATGAGCGCCCCGGCGACCGCGACGACGGCCAGCACGACCGCCGCCGTGAGCACCCAGCGCCGGCGGTCGATCGCGCTCACGAATGCTCCCCGTCGTGCCCGCAGCGGTCGGCGGGGCCGGGCAGCAGCAGGTCGACGAACGATTGGGTCGTCGCATCGATCAGCCCGAGCTCGGTGACGCCGAGGTCGGGCACGACGTAGAGGCCCACGAACGACAGGATGATGTACGGCGACGGGATCGTGCAGCCGAGGGAGTGCGTGGCCTCGTGACCGCGGCGCAGCGCATCCGCCGTCTCTTCGAAGGGCGCCGCGCTCATCATTCCGCCGACCGGCAACGGCACCCGGGCGAGCACCTCGCCGTCGGCGACCGTCACGAAGCCGCCCTGCATGGCCCGCAGCTCCTCGATGGCGTGCAGCATCGAGGCGTCGTCGGCGCCGACCACCGCGATGTTCATGTTCGGGCAGTTCATCGTGATGGCGACGGCGCCCCGGCGGAGCCCGAAGCCCTTCACGAAGCCCAGGCCGGTGAGCGCCTCGCCGTGGTGCCGGTCGACCACCGCGATCTTCAGCACGTCGTTCACGGTGTCGCCCTGCACCAGACCGCCGGAGACGGCGAGCTCGGCCTCGAACTCGTGCTTGAAGTAGCCCTTGTACATCTCCATCGCCCGCACCCGGGCGGTCGTGGCCGCCGGGTCGGGCGCGCGGACCTCGAACATCGCGGGGTCGAGGGTGTCGGGGAGACGGACGGTGTCGGTCATCCACTCGGGCAGCTCGTCGGTGTTCTCGAACAGGGCGACGCCGTCGCGGGCCACCACCCGGCCCTCGACGACGACCACCGAGGGCCACACCTCGGCGAGGTCGGGGATGATCTGCAGGTCGGCCAGCCGCGACGGGGCGAGGAGGCCGAGCACTTGGTCGAGCCGGTAGTAGGCCGCGGGCTGCGTGGTCGCCATCCGGTACGCCAGCTGCGGATCGACGCCGAAGCGGATGGCCTGGCGCACGTGGTGATCGATGTGCCCCTCGGTGCTGAGGTCGAGCGCGTGCTTGTCGTCGGCGCAGAAGCAGAGGCTGCGGAGTGCGGGCGCGACCTTCTCGAGGTCGGAGAAGATCGGCACGGTGTTGTCGGTGAGCGAGGCGCCCATCACCGTGATCATCGCGCCCAGGCGCACGCGCTCGAGCACCTCGTCGATGGTGGCGGAGTTGTGGTCGTCGCCGACGCCCGCCGCGAGGTAGCCCCAGAGCGACTCGGCGGTCTGGGCGGCGGTGTGCCCCGTGATGCGGCGGCCGGCGACGAGCGCCTCCCGGAACCGGCCGGTCGACACCTCGCCGTAGTCGAACGGGTTGCCCTCGCCGAGGTTCGTGGTCACGTCGTCCCACAGCCGTCCCCGCACGACCTCTTCGGGGATGACGGCGCCGCCGCGCTCGAGCACGGGCGACGCGGGCGTCGTCGGCGAGACCTGCTGGAAGATGTGCAGCGGCGTCGTGGTGGTGAGCAGCGCGTCCATCCCGCGCGCGCCCCACACGTTGGCGGCGCCGTTCGGGTCGGTGAGCACGGTTCCGGTGCCCCGCGCCACACTGAGGCGGCCAAGCTCACCGGGGGTGAGGTTGGTGTACTCGATGTGGAGGTGCGCGTCGATGAACGTCGGCACCACGTGACAGCCGGATGCGTCGAGCTCGTCGCCGGCGTCGGTCACGTGCCCCCACGGGGTGAGCGCCGCGATGTGCCGTCCGGCCACGAGGATGTCGCGCTCGAGCCACTCCTCGGTGCCCGGCGACTGCACCAGCCCGCCCCGCACGATCAGGTCGGGCCGCTCGCGGCCCACGGCGACCGCGCGCAGTCGGCCGAGCTCGGCGGCGGTCGGGTAGAGGTCGGTCTTCTCGGTCATGCCTGGCCGCCTTCCGGTTCGTCGGTGAGTCCCGCCATCGCGCGCCCGAGGCGGTCGGTCGTGGCCGCCGCCACGGGGAGGTCGGCGACGATGCGACCGCCGAACATCACGAGCACGCGGTCGGCGACGTCGAGCACCTCTTCGAGATCGTGCGATGCCACCACGACGGCGGCACCGCCGGCCGCGAGACCGGTCAAGCGTTCACGGATGGCGCGCGCGGCCCGGAGGTCGAGGCCCTGGGTGGGCCCGTAGGCGAGCACCACGCGCGGTGCGGAGGCATCCGCGAGCTCGCGCGCGGCGAGGAGTTTCTGCTGGTTGCCGCCCGACAGACCCGCCGCGGGCAGCTCGGGTCGCACCGGTCGCACGTCGAACGCGCGGAGCCGTTCCGCGACCTCGTCGCGCCCCGTGCGGGCGGCGCGCGGGCCGCCTCCGGCGGCGCCCACCGCGTTCCGGTAGACCGTGAGGTTCTCGGCGAGGCTCATGGTCGGCACCACGGCCTCGGTGCGTTCCTCCGGGATCCAGGCGAGCCCGGCCCGCTGGAAGGCGGCGGCCGAGGCGAGCTCCGCGCCGTCGAGCTCCACGCGCCCGGATTCGGGGCGCACGAAGCCGCCGAGCACGTCGAGCAGGAGGTTCTGGCCGCTGCCGGCCACCCCGGCGATGCCCACGATCTCGCCCGAGCGCACCGCGAACGAGACGTCGTCGAGCCGGGCATCCCGCGGCGCGGCCGCGGTGACGCCGGAGACCGCGAGCACCACGTCACCCGGCGTGCGCTCCACGCGGGCCACCGGCGGCGGGAGCTCCCCCACCATGAGTCGCGCGATCTCGGCCGGCTGGAGTCCGGCGGCGGTGCCGCTGTGCACGTTCTCGCCGTGGGAGAGCACCGTGATGTCGTCGGCGACCTGCCGCACCTCGTCGAGCCGGTGGGTGATGAGCACCACGGCGGTGCCGAGCGCGCACAGCGATCGCAGATGCTCGAACAAGCCGCCCACCTCGAGTGGGCCGAGGCTCGCCGTCGGCTCGTCGAGGATGAGCGTGTGCGCTCCCTCGGCGAGCGCGACCACGATCTCACCGAGCTGGCGGTGCGCCTGCGTGAGCGTGGCGGTGGGGGCGTCGAGGTCGACCTCCACGCGGGCGCGCTCGAGGGTCGCGGCGAGGAGGGCGCGCGCCTGCCGCCGCCGGGCGATGCGATTCCGGCCTACGAGCAGGAAGTTCTCGACCAGGCTGAGCTCGCCGACGAGGCTGAGCTGCTGGGGCACCATGTTGATGCCCGCCCGCTTCGCATCGGCCCGGTCGGCCGGGGCGAACGGGCGGCCGCCGATGGTCATCGTGCCGCTGGTCGGCCGCTCGATGCCGGCGAGCGCCTTGGCGAGCGTCGACTTGCCCGCCCCGTTCTCGCCGACCAGTGCGTGCACGGCACCGGGGCGCACCAGGATCGACACGTCGGTCAGGGCGCGCACCGGCCCGAAGCTCTTGGAGATGGACCGCGCCTGGAGGGCGCGATCCATCTCCTGGGGTGAGACGGTCATCAGCCGATCGTGACGGATCCGTCGGTGATGCCCGCGATGACGTCCTCGACCTTGCTGACGGCGTCGGCCGGAACCTTCCCGTCGACGTCGTTGATCGGCGCGTAGACGATTCCGCCGTTCTGGATCGTCGAGGTGACGCCCTTGCCGCCGAACTTCCCGTCGGCGACCTCTTCGACCCACGCCTTGACGATCGGGTACATGTCGAGGTCGACGGTCGAGACGTTGTTCGCCAGCGCAGCCTCGCCGGCGGCGGAGGAGACGCCCACGCTCAGCACGCCGGCCTCGGCCGCAGCCGACCCGACGCCGGTCGCGATGCCGTCACCGGTGGTGTAGACGAGCTTGGCGCCCTGGCCGACGAGCCCGGTGGTGGCTGCCGCGGCCGCCTGCGCGTCGTCGAAGCTGCCCGCGTAGACCACCGGCAGCAGCTCGGCGGACGGGTTGGCGGCGGTGACGCCCTGCTGGAAGAACGCGTCGGTCGCCTTCACGAAGTCGAGCTCCAGGCTCTCCACGCGACCGATCGGTGACACGCCGGTGGCACCCGCGATGTAGCCGGAGAGGTAGCCGACCTGCGGGGTGTCGTAGGTCCAGGTCTCGACGTTGTCGGTGAACTTGTCCAGGATGTCGGGGCCACCCGACGCGGTGAACTTCACGTCCGGGAACTGCTGCGCGACCGAGAACACCGCGTCGCCGAGTTCGATGCCGTGACCGATGATGAGGTCGTACCCCTGGCTGGCGAAGTCGGCGATCACCGGCTCGCTGGCGGCCGGGTCGGACATCTGGTCGCGCAGCTCGTAGTCGATGAGCCCTTCGTCCTTCAGCTTCGCGAGGGCGTCGGCGAGGGCCTGGTTGAAGGCTCCGTCGTTGGTGTTGCCGGGAGTCAGCGCGCCGACCTTGATGACCTTGGCGCTGCTGGTGGCGCTGTCGCTCGGCGTCGCCGAGCCGGAGGAGCTGCAGCCGGCCAGGGTCAGCGCGGCGGTGGTGGCGAGGGCGAGAGCGCCGAGGAGGGAGGCGGTTCTTCTTCTCATGGTGATCCTTTCGGGAGGGTGAGGCAGGAGTGGTGCTTGGGGGGTGGGGGTGGAGCAGGACTCAGCGGGCTTCGTCGACGAGCCCCTCGGCGAGGGTCGGGCCGACGAAGGCCGCGCTGGGGGTCGACCAGTGCCCGAGCAGGGCACCGGTCGAGATCGAGAAGCAGGGGTCGAGCCCCTCGACCACGGGCGGGTCGGCCGGGTGCAGGGCGCGATCCGAGACGCAGACGACCGGATGCCCGTGGAGGGTGCGGGCGACGCCGGTGGCGTCGGCGGGGAGCACGCCCCGCTCGAGCGCACCGAGTAGCGCGGCCTGGCTGAGGAAGCCGCGGAGACCGGGGTCGTCGGAGCACTGAGCGGCCGGCTTCGTGCATCCGTCGATCCAGTGCACCGCGCCGTCGTCGCCCAGCTGCACCGCCGAGCGCTGCACCCCGAGCGGGGTGTCGCCCTGGGCCACCACCTCGATGGTGAGCGCGTAGCGGTCGCCGGTGCGGGTGGACGTGATGTGCTCGACGTAGAGCGGCTCGGACTTCGTGCCCGTGACGGCGTATCCGTCGGGCCAGGCGGCCACGACCGGGGCGAGGGCGATCGCTGTGCCGTCGGCGACCGCTGCCTCGGCGCGCGAACGCGATGCGCCCGTCACGACCACCAGCACGACGGTGACCGCGACCACCAGCGCGACGGCAAGCGCCACGAGGCCGCGCACGCTCCGGGCATCACGGAGCACGGGGCGGGACCGAGCTGCACTCATGCGACCTCCCGCGGCGCGGTCAGCGCGGCGAGCTCGCCGAGCAGGTCCCGCTTGAGGTCGTCGTCGGCGAACGAGGCGCGGATGGACTCCGCGGCCAGGTGCTCCAGATCGGCGCGGTCCAGGCCGAAGGCGGCGGCCGCAACGGCCCAGTCCTGGTCGAGCGTGCTCGCGAGGGGTGCCGGGTCGTCGGTGTTGAGGGTGACCCGCACCCCGGCGTCGAGCAGGCGGGCCAGCGGGTACGACGCCCAATCGGCGTAGAGGCCGAGGGTGATGTTCGAGCGCGGGCAGAGATCGAGCGGGATGTCGTCGTCGATGAGGCGGCGCATCAGCGCGTCGTCCTCGACGGCGCGCACACCGTGGTCGATGCGCTCGGCGTGGAGGTGCTCGATCGCATCCCACACCCCTTCCGGGCCGCTCGACTCCCCCGCGTGCACGGTGCGCCGCAGGCCAGCGGCCTCGGCCGCGCGGAAGGCGGAGCGGAACTTCTCGCCGGTACGGCCGCTCGCCTTCTCGTCACCGTCGACGCTGAGTGCCAGCACCCGGCGCGGCCGCCGGGCGGCCAGGGCCGCGACGATGTCGTCGGCCACGGTGGCCGTCTGCGTGCGCAGCAGGGAGTAGGCGATGTTGGCCGAGCAGAGGCCGTCCTGCTCCGCCTCGTCGAGGCCCGCGGCGAGCGCGTCCATCAGGTCGAGTTCCCGCCCCCGCCACGCGTTCCAGTGGGTCGGGTTGACGATGACGTCGGAGTACCGGATGCCCGATGCCGACTGTCGCGCTGCGAACGCGTACGCCACCCGAGCGGCCTGCTCGGCGGTGCGCACCAGGCCGCACTGCCAGTCGAGGAAGCGGAGGAACCCGCTGAGCCCGGCCACGCCGACCCCCTGGCCGGTGCCGCCGGTCGTCACCTCCGGCATCACGAACTCGTCGTGCGTGCTCACGTCGAAGAGCGTCACCGCCGGGCCCGGCAGGGTGGCGCCGTTCTCCTTGGCCAACCGCAGGATGTCGGCCAGCGCGAACGTCCCCTCGAGGTGCACGTGCACCTCGGCCTTCGGCAGCAGGCGGATGTCCTGCTCGTCGATGCGCGAGGCGGCGGGTGCAGGGGCCTGGGTGGACATTCGGACCTTTCGGAGATGCGGAAAGCGGTGCGTCCAGCAGGCTAACCGGCGCTCCGCACTTGTTCACAAGTTCAGCGCAACTTGTTTCGAGACCGTAACCGCGGCGTAACACAATGACGTATTCGCGCGATTTCATGGAATCCTCGAAGCGACTCGAATCGCTCTTGTACACATGTGGAGGACCCATGACCGACGACCTGCTGCCCGCCGACGCGGAGTTGCTCCGCGAGAGTCTGCTCGTGGCCGAACGCTCCCGGGCCGAGGGCAAGCATCCGTTCGGCGCCGTCGTGACGGATGCCGCCGGCACCATCGTGGCGTCGTTCGGCAACAATTCGCTGCCGCCCGAGGGCGACCCCACCCAGCACGCCGAGATGCGCGCGGTCGCGGCCGCCTTCCGGGCGCTCGGTGCCGAGGGCATGGCCGGCAGCACGCTCTACACGAGCGCCGAGCCCTGCGCGATGTGCTCGGGGGCGGTCTACTGGACCGGGATCGACCGGGTGGTGTACGCCCTCTCGGAGCGCCGGCTGCTCGAACTCACGGGCGATCACCCCGAGAATCCGACGTTCTCGCTGCCGTGCCGCGAGGTGTTCGCGCGTGGGCAGCGCGAGATCGCGGTCTCGGGCCCGCACCTCGAAGACGAGGCCGCCCAGGCGCACCTCGGCTTCTGGAACTAGGGCGTGTCGCTCAACCCGGCAGCTGCCCGGCCAGCACGCGGCCGCGGCTGACGACGGCCACGATGCGGTCGGTGGTGAGCTCGTCGAGGCTCTCCCAGGGCCGCCCGCGCACCACCACGAAGTCGGCGTGGTAGCCCTCGGCCACCCGACCGAGGCTCGAGCCGAGCCCGAGGCTCGCGGCCGCGTCGGAGGTGGCCGAGACCAGCGCGCGCTCGGCGGTCCAGTCGAAGAGCTGCTGCATGGCCCGCAGCTCGTCGAGCTGCCCCCCGTGGCGCACGAACCGGCCGTTGGCGTCGGTGCCGAGCACGAAGCGCACGCCCGCGCGCGCAGCCGCCCGGAACGCCGGGTCGCGGCCGGCCACGACGTCCCGCGCCTTCTCGCTCGACTCGGCGCGGATACCGTTGCCGCCGGCCGCGACCTGATCGTTGATCAGCAGGGTCGGGCCCACCGGCATGTCCGCGGCGACGAGGGCGGCGAACTGCTCCTCGGTCACGCCGGTCGCGTGCTCGATCGAGTCGACGCCCTCGGCGAGCGCGATGTCGATCCCCTCCGCGGTGTGCGCGTGCGCGGCGACGCGCAGCTGCAGGGCGTGCGCCTCGTCGACGGTGGCCGCGATCTCGGCACGGGTCTGGTTGCGCCAGCCGACCCGGTCGCCCATCGAGAAGATGCCGCCGCTGGTGTAGATCTTGATGCCGGACGCGCCCTCCCGCGCCCACTGCCGCACCAGCCGGCGGCACTCGTCCGGCGAGTCGGCCACGGGCGGGCGGTCGCGGAACCGGGGCGGGGTGAACAGGTCGCCATGGCCGGCCGTCATCCCCACCGGCCCGCTCGCGAGCAGCCGCGGACCGTCGAGCACGCCCTGGTCGAAGGCCCGGCCGACCGCGATCTGCACGGATGTGGCGGCGAGGTCGCGCAGGGTCGTCACACCGAATGCCGCGAAACGGAGGGCGTGGGCCGCCACGTGCATCGCCTTCTCCTCGTCGGGGGTGACGAGCGGCCAGGCGTCGCCCGGGCCTGCGCCGTCGAGCACGTTGGTGTCGAGATGCACGTGGGTGTCGACGAGACCGGGGATGACGCTGAGCCCGGGGAATCGGTCGTCGGCGGGCTGCACCGATTCGATGCGGTCGCCCGACCACTCGAGCCGACGCGGCCCGGCGACCGAGACGCCGTCCCAGATCGTGATGCCCTCCAGTGACGGGTTCATGGCGCTCCTGCTCGCTCGGCGATTCTCGGGTGGGTCACGGAGCAGACTACGATACCCACCGGCGGAGCACCGCCACGCGAGGAGAGGA
The DNA here is from genome assembly GCF_058783455.1 of Herbiconiux sp. FW305-C-125. Taxonomy (NCBI): domain Bacteria; kingdom Bacillati; phylum Actinomycetota; class Actinomycetes; order Micrococcales; family Microbacteriaceae; genus Herbiconiux; species Herbiconiux sp. FW305-C-125. The sequence goes on from NZ_JBYSYO010000001.1 coordinate 166,208, forward strand.
CCGGCGGATGTTCGGCGCAGAGGCGAAGACCGGTCGAACCGTCGTCGTGGTGCTGGAGCCCGGCGACGAGGTGCTCGAATCCCTCGCGACCGCCTGCCGCCGGTTCGAGATCGGCAGCGCGTTCGTCCCGGTGTTCCTGGGCGCGTTCACCGAGCTCACGCTCATCGGCGCCGAGCATCCGCCCGCCGACGAAGATGCGCCGCTGCCCGAATCCGTCACCGTGCGCAATTGCGAGGGGCTCGGCTCGGCCACCGTCGCCCCTGGCGAGAACGGGCCCGAGGTGCACCTGCACGCGGCAGTGGGCGCGAAGGGCGACTCGTCGCGGGCGAGCGCCGGGCACGTGCTCGCCGGCACGGTGCAGTACCCCACCGAGGTGATCATCATCGAGGTCGTCTCGCCGCAGTTCGCCCGCCGGCCGAACGAGCGCGCGCGGGGTCTTGCGACCCTCACCTTCGCGCTGCCCGACGACCCGGGCTAACCGCCCGCGACGGCCGCCAGGTGGGCGTCGACCACGCCGATCGAGCGCTCGAGCACGAAGGCGAAGATCGCCTCCCCCTTCTCGGCCGTGGAGGGTCGCGGATCGCCGAACACGCCGCTCGGCGACAGGGTGTCGAAGCGGATCGGCCGGGTGCCGAAGTCGGCGGGCAGCTCGGGGTACGCAGCGGCGTAGCGCTCCGGATGCACGAGCTCAGGCCGCGCGGCGAGCACCATCGACGTCTCCAGCTCGTCGGCATGGCAGAGCCCGGGCCACGCCCAGGGCGTCTCCTTGATGGCGTCGCCGGCCTCCACGAGGCCCGGGTAGTCGAGCACGATCACGTCGGAGCCGGCGATCGAGAGCTGGCGTGCGGCGGCGTGCACCGGGGCGCGGTTGCCGAAGTCGCCGTTCACGACGACGAGCGTCGTCACCCCGAACGACATGGCCGAGGTGGCGATGTCGACGCAGATGGCGGTCACGGTCGCCGGTGAGAGCGAGATGGTGCCGGGGAACCGCCCGTTGTCCCAGGTCTCGCCGTACGGCACGGGCGGCAGGAGCAGACCGGAGTAGTGGTCGGCGAGCCGGGAGGCGAGCTCGGCGCACTGGATCGTGTCGGTCGACAAGGGCAGGTGCGGGCCGTGCTGCTCGAGCGCACCGAACGGGAGGAACGCGATCGAGTGGCCCGCGGCGACGTGGTCGCGCACGTCGGTCCAGCTGGCGGATGCGAGATCGATCTTCGGCATGCTGCTCACGATACCGGCAGAGGAATTGCCCCGGAGCCGTCGGCACGGGAGACTGGAGCAACGAGCCAGGGAGCCTGCCATCACCGAACCGAACGACGCACGCGTCGGCCTGTACATCGACTTCGACAACATCGTCATCTCGCGCTACCAGCAGTTGCACGGGCGCAACGCGTTCCAGCGCGACGGCATCCGCGACTTCGATCGCACGAGCCCCGACGCCGACCCGGAGGTCGCCGCCCGCCTGGCCGCGGCGACGGTCGACTTCAACGCCATCATCGACTTCGCCGCGTCGTTCGGCACGCTGGTGGTGAACCGGGCCTATGCCGACTGGTCGGTTCCGGTCAACGCGAGCTACCAGCGGCAGCTGATGTCGCGCGCGGTCGACCTCACCCAGCTGTTCACCACGACCACGCGGGGCACGAAGAACGGCGCCGACATCCGGCTCGCGGTCGACGTGGTCGAAGACCTGTTCCGGCTGCCCGACCTCACGCACATCATCATCGTGGCGGGAGACTCCGACTACATCGCGCTCGCCCAGAAGTCGAAGCGGCTGGGGCGGTTCGTGGTGGGCATCGGCGTCGCGGGCTCGACCAGCACCTCGCTCGCCGCGGCCTGCGACGAGTTCGAGGACTACGACTCGCTGCCCGGCGTCGAGAAGGTCGCCGCCACCACCGCCGCCGCGGCGCCGCCCGCGCGCAAGCCCTCGGGCCGGCGGGCGGCCGCGACCGCACCGGCCGAGGCGGCGGAAACGGCCGAGGCCGCAGAGCCGGCCGCGCCGGATGCGGATGCGGGCGCCGCGAAGAAGACGCCGGCGCGTTCCCGCCGGGTCACCGTGCCGACCTTCTCGCACAGCGACGACACGTCCTACGACGAGCCGGAGCCGGCGGAGGACATCGACCCGCAGACTGTGGCCACCGAACTGCTGGTGCGAGCACTGCAGATCGGGCACGCCAAGGGCGATGCCGACGAGTGGCTGAACACCGGCACGGTGAAGAACCAGATGCGCCGCATGGACCCGTCGTTCAACGAGAAGCCGCTCGGCTACCGCTCCTTCACCGAGTTCCTCGCGTCGCGTTCGGACATCGCGGAGCTCGAGGAGGAGGGGCCGCAGCGGCTCATCCGGCTGCGGCCGCAGACGCCGGCGCGCTCGCGCCGCTGAGGCGCTGCGCCCGGCGTCACGCGCCCGGCGTCACGCGCCCGGGCCGAGCAGCACCGCGAACACGGCGAGCGCGCTGCCCACGATGAACATGGCGGTGCCGAACTGCATGGTGCGGGTCTTGTTGCGGTCGGCCGTGGGTACGTCGACTTCGAGGATGGGGCAGCCCGACCATCCGATCAGCCCGATGCTGAGCACCACGGCGAGCGCGCCCACCCACCAGAGGAACTGATCGAAGCCGCCGAGCTGCGAGGGGCGCCAGCCCGAGGCGAGCAGCGGGCCGAGGAAGAGGGCGACCGAGGCCACGGCGGCGGCGAACCAGATGGTTCCCGTGTGCATGATGCGTTTGACGTTCTGCTCCGGCGACATCAGCTCGTGCAGAGTACCGGTGTTCTCGCTGTGGGTCATGTGCGTCGCCACGGTGGGCCATCTCCTTCGTTCGGTCGTGTATACATCCTGCACCCGCGAATCGCGGGGCGGTAGTTCATCCGCGCTTACGACTTGTCGCGTCTACCCGGCGGCGTCGAGTTCGTCGAAGTCGTCGACCCCCGCTGCGGCGGCCTCGCGGCGGCGGGCCGCCAGCGACGGCGCGACCAGGGCGGCCAGGATGGCGAGCACGCCGACCCCCGCCGACACCCAGAACCCGACGGTGAACGCGTCGTCGCTCGGCGCGCCCTGCGGGGTGACGTCGGCCGAGAGGAGCGCGGCGATCACGGCGGTGCCGACGCTCGACCCGACGGTGCGGATGACGGTGTTGGCGCTGATCGCCTCGCCGGTCTGTGCGGCGGGAACGCTCTCGACGATCGCGTTCGAGGTGGCGGCGAGCGCCATGCCGATCCCGATGCCGGTGAGGATGCCCGACACGACGATCTGCCACTCCTCGGCGTGCCCCAGGGCGGGGATGAGGAAGGCGACGGTGACCGAGACGCCTCCGAGCAGCATCGGGATCTTCGGGCCGATACGGCGGATCAGCGCACCGGCCACCACTCCCGCCACCACCATCGCCGCGACCGTCGGCAGCAGGAAGATGCCCGCCTCGCTCACGGTCTTGCCGAAGCCGTAGCCGAGCACGCTCGGCAGCTGCAGCAGGGTGGGCACGAGGATGAAGGTGCCGAACATCGCGAAGCCGAAGGCGAGGGCCACGATGTGCGCGGTCCAGACGCCGCGGTGCCGGAACAGGCGCACGTCGATCAGCGGTTCCTTGACGCGGAGTTCGATGAGCACGAAGGCGACGAGCGCGACACCGCCGAGAACGAGCAGGCCGATGGTCTTGCCGTCGCCCCAGCCCCACTTCTCGCCCTCGCTGATGGCGAGGAGCACACCGACGAGCCCGATGCTGAGCACGACGGTGCCGAGGATGTCGAGGCGGCCGGGCGTGCGCACGGGCGACTCGGGGATGCCGAAGATCGCGCCGACGAGCGCGATGGCCACGAGCACGGCCGGCAGCCAGAACAGCCAGTGCCACGACAGCGCTTCGACGATCGGCCCGGCCGCGACGATGCCGACGCCGGCGCCGATGCCGAAGATGGCCGAGAGCAGGCCGATGGTGATGCTCACCCGCTCGCGCGGCAGCTCGTCGCGCACGATGCCGATCGAGAGCGGCATCACCGCGCCGGCCGCGCCCTGGAGGATGCGGCCCACGATCAAGACGCCGAGGTTCGGGGCGAGCGCCGCGAGCACGGTGCCGACGAGCAGGAGGGCGAGCACCACGATGATCACTCGGCGCTTGCCGACCATGTCGCCCAGGCGGCCGAGGATCGGGGTCAGCACCGAGGCCGAGAGGAGGTAGGCGGTGAGCACCCAGCTCGCATCCGCCGTGGCGACGCCGAGGTCGTTGCCGATGGTGCCGAGCGCGGGGGCGACGAGCGATTGCAGCACCGCGAAGGAGAGGCCGCCGAGGGAGAGGAAGAGCACGATGGCGGTGCCGCGGGTGCGGCGCGGTGCTGCACCGGTGACGGCGGGGATCGAGCCGGTGGCCGAGCTCGGAGCGGATGCGGACATGATCTCCTCGGATGTAAGCAGGCGCTGACTTGACGAGTATTCCGTGTTCGTTGACCGAAGTCAACATTGGTTTACTTTCGGGGGCGAGCGGGTACAGTACCGGTGGAAAGGGACCAGATGAGCGACGAGCTGATGCGCTCCGGCCGCGACGCCACCGCCACCCGGCGCGCGCTCGTGCGGGCTGCGCGACGCCGATTCGCCACCGACGGCTACCGCGCGACGACTGTGCGTCAGATCGCCGCCGACGCGGGCGTGAACGTGGCACTGATCAACCGCTACTTCGTGTCGAAGGACGGCCTGTTCGAGGCCTGCATGCTCCGCACCTCCGACGAGCTCGACAGCCAGAGCAGCTCCCGCCCGGTGCACTTCGACGACGTGATCGAGCGCCTCGTCGCGCACGTCGTGAACTCCCCCGACGGCGACGACCCGCTGCAGCTGCTGCTCCTGCTGCGCTCGTCGGGCGACGAGAACGCCGACCGCATCCGTCGCCGCACGCTCGAGCACTTCACCGAGAAGCTCGCCGCCGCGGCGGGGTGGGATCGCGACGACCCCGCAACCGACGGGGTGCTCCTGCGCGCTCAGCTCGCCATCGCGACCATGCTCGGCACGGTCATGCTGCGCGCCTCCGCAGGCGTGGAGCCGCTCGCTTCGGCGGGCCACTCGGAGCTCAGCGCTCCCCTGGGCGACGTCTTCCGCGCGCTGCTCGCGCGAACGCCCGGCCCGTCCTGACACGCCGTCGGGCGATCAGAGCAGGCCGGGCGCGGAGTGCGGCGGCCGAGGCCGGTCAGGCAGCGCGGCGGATGCGGCGGAGCACGACCGTCACGACGCCGAGGAGCACGAGCAGCGCGGCTCCCCCCGCCCACGGCAGCGGCTCGGCACCGGTCGACGCGAGCGCGGCCGGCTTCGTGCTGTCACCCGCGGGGGCGGACGGGGCGGCGGGAGTGGTCGGGTCGGTCGTGGCCGGCGGGTCGGTCGGGTCGGTCGTCACGGGCGGGGTCGGGCCCTGCGAGCCGAGCGCCAGGTCGCAGGAGATGGTGCCCGACCAGAGCGAGTGACCGCCGTTGTTGCCGTCGTCGGAACGGATGACCTCCTTCACGCCGTCGACGCAGGTCGAGTTCGCGGCGATGGCGAAGCCTTCGAGGTTGTAGTCCGGAAGATCGGTGGGCCGGTCGTAGACGCGGTCGACCACGAACGAGCCCTTGGCGTCGATCTTCAGCAGGGTACTGGAGCCGCCCACCGAGTTGTCGGCCACGGCCCAGATGCGCTGGGCATCCGCATCCCACTGGGTGTCGGCGATCAGCGGCAGGCCGGTGTCGATCGCGGCGACGCGGTGGAAGGAGCCGTCGGCGTTCAGCGCGTAGGCGTAGAGGTGACCGTTCTTCTCCAGTGCGGTGAAGTAGAGGCCGGTGCCGTGGCCCGGGTAGTCGGCCGGGTCATAGGCGGCGCCCGTGCTCTGGTCGGCGAACGCGTTCGTGGTGAGGTACGAGTCCGGCACCCAGGTGATGCCCTCGAAGCCGAGGTTCGAGTCGGCGCCGCCGGTGGTGTCGATCGCGTCGGCGAGGTCGGCGGTGAGCACCCACTGCGTGGTCGGCGTGAGCGTGCTGCCGGTGGCGTTCGGGTCGAAGCGGAGCACGCTGTCCAGCGGCACCTTGCTCGCGGCGTTGTCGCGCTCGGTGGTGACGTAGAGGAAGCCGTCGGGGCCCACGGTCAGGCCCTCCGCATCCGGCAGCCCGGTGCCGTCGGGGAAGACGATGTCCTTGCCGTTCGCCCAGCCGTTCGCGGTGTCGTTCACCCAGAGGCCGCCCTGCTTCACGAGGCGGAACAGGTGGCTCTTGTTCTTCGCGGCCCACATGACGCCGGGGTCGTTCGGGTCGATGTCGAGGCCCGAGACGTCCTGGCCGGAGAGCGGGGTGACGAACTGGCATTCGTTGTCGGAGACCGTCCAGTCCTGGCTGCCGGGCCAGGCGAGGCCGCCGGCGAGGGCCGGGCCGCTGCCCGAGGGGAGTTCGGTCTGGCAGTCGACGGGCGTGCCGGTGCCGGGGTCGCTCGGCGGGATGATCGTGCCGGCGCAGGCCGCGGCGTTGGCTGCGCCCCAGCTCGTCGCCGCGGTGTGCACCCAGCTGCCGGTGGCGTCGCCGCAGCGCGACCAGGAGCCCGGCTGGGCGTCGTTCGCGCCCCAGCTGGCGACGTCGACGATGGTCGAACCGTCGGCGAGGTAGAGCTTGACGGAATCGCCGTCGGAGGAGAGCCCCTGGTTCGACAGGAGCACGAGGTAGCCGTGGGCCGGCACGACGGTGCCGTTCGGCGCCTCGACCGGGGCCGGGTTGCTGGTGGAGTCGGCCTGCTTCCAGGCGGCGACGTCGACATCCGTGTCGCCCGTGTTCACGAGCTCGTAGGCGTCGTGGGTGGGGTCGTCGTTGGCCGAGGTGACCTCGTTCAGCGCGATGTTCTTCCAGGAGTCGTCCGTGGGATCGGTCGGGTCGGTCGGGTCGGTGCTCTCGGGGTTCAGGGCGCCCTTGGAGGGCGTCGTCTGCTCGGCGAACGGCCCGGTGCCGTTGGGCACGCGGCCCCAGGTGTCGAGGTGGAAGTCGCCCCACTCGTACGAATCGAGGAGGGTGCTGCCGTCGGCGGCGTAGAGGCTCAGCAGGTCGTTCTTCTTGAGCTTGAAGTCGCCGCCCTCGGCCACGTACACGGCGCCCGGTGCGATGACGGTCCCGGCGGGGAGGGTGAGCGTCACGGCGTTCGCACGCCCGGTCAGCTGCGCGCCGGATGCGTCGAGCGGCGCGGTTCCCGTGTTCATGAGCTCGACCCAGTCGGGGCTGCCGTCGGTCTCGATCTCGTTGATGACGAGGCCGTTCGGCACAGCGGCATCCGCGGTCTCGAGGGTCGCGGTGTCGGCGGTCGCGGTCTCGGCGGCCGACGCGGCGACCGGAACGGCGAACAGCCCGGCGAGCACGAAGGCTCCGCCGGCGGCAAGGGCAAGGGGTCTCGAGGCAGACTTCAGCACGCCCCGACAGTGCCGCCCTCAGGCGAACGCGAGGTGAACCCCGCCCGACCCCCACCTGAACACCCGACTGCCCGGGTCCCGCCGCAACGAGAAAGGCCTCCCGGAGGAGGCCTTCTGTGCTGGATTATCTGGCTTGTGCTGGATTATCTGGCTGGGGTACCTGGACTCGAACCAAGAACAACGGTACCAGAAACCGCCGTGTTGCCAATTACACCATACCCCACTGGCCCGCACCGAAGCCCGGGCCGAGTGTTTACTTTAGCCTATCCGGCCCCCGCCGCCAAAAGCGGGCCGCGGGCCAGCAAGTCCGCCACGAACGCCGTGTTGAACGCACCGCTCCGGAACTCGGGGCTGTCGAGAATCCGCTGCTGAACGGATGCGGTGGTCACCACCCCGTCGACCTCCAGTTCGCCGAGCGCACGCAGTGCCCGCGCGATCGCCTCGTCGCGGTCCTGGCCCCAGCAGATCAGCTTGCCGATCATCGAGTCGTAGTACGGCGGAATGACGTAGCCCGCCTCGATGTGGGTGTCCAGCCGCACACCGGGCCCACCGGGGGCACGGAATCCGGTGATCCGCCCCGGGTTGGGCGCGAAGCCGCGATCCGGGTCCTCCGCGTTGATGCGGCACTCGATCGCGTGGCCGCGCACCACCACGTCCTCCTGGCGCAGCGAGAGCGCCGCGCCGCCGGCGATCTGCAGCTGCAGCTTGATCAGGTCGATCCCCGTGACCAGCTCCGAGACCGGATGCTCGACCTGAATCCGCGTGTTCATCTCGATGAAGTAGTAGCGCCGCTCGATGTTGTCGAACACGAACTCCACCGTGCCGGCGTTGCGGTAGCCGACCTCGCGGCAGAGCGCCACAGCGGCCTCCGCCAGGCCGCTGCGGAGCGCATCCGTCAGCACCGGCGACGGCGACTCCTCCACCAGCTTCTGGTTGCGCCGCTGCGCTGTGCAGTCGCGCTCCCCCAGGTGCAGCACGGTGTCGCCGTCCGAGACGACCTGGATCTCGATGTGCCGCACATCGGTGAGGTACCGCTCGATGTAGACCGACGGATCGCCGAACGCCACCTCGGCCTCCGCCATGATCTCGGCGAGGTCCTTCTCGAGCGTCGCCGCCGTGGGCACCACGCGCATCCCGCGCCCGCCACCACCCGCCGCGGCCTTGATCAGCAGCGGGTAGCCGACCTCCGCCGCCACGGCGAGCGCCTCGCCGAACTCCGCGATCGCGCCGTCCGACCCCGGCACCGTGGGCACGCCCGCGCGCCGGGCGATCTTCTTCGCCTCGATCTTGTCGCCCATGCGCCGGATGACCTCGGCCGACGGCCCCACGAAGCCGACGCCCTCCGCCTCGCAGAGCGCCGCGAAATCCGCGTTCTCCGACAGGAAGCCGTAGCCGGGGTGGATGGCGTCGGCCCCGAAGGCCTGTGCCGCCGCCACCACCGCGCGGGCGTTGCGGTAGCTGGCGTTCACCGGCGCCGGGCCGATGCACACCGCCCGATCGGCCAGCCGCACCGCGAGCGAACCGGCGTCGGCCTCCGAGTACACGAGCACGCTCCGGATGCCCAGCTCCCGGCAGGCGCGGATGATCCGCACCGCGATCTCGCCCCGGTTCGCGATCAGCACGCTCCCGAGCGGCTCAGCCATCGCGCTTGATCACCATCAGCGGCTGGCCGTACTCCACGGCCTGCTCGTTCTCGACCAGGATGCGCGTGACGGTGCCGTCGACCGGCGCCTCGATGTTGCTCATCAGCTTCATCACCTCGACGATGCAGAGCACCGTGTCGGCCGTCACCCGGTCGCCGACCGCGACGAAGGGCGGGTCGCCGGGCTTGGGCGCGGCGTAGAACACGCCCACCATCGGCGCGGTGACGACCACCTCGTCGGCAGCCGGGGCGGCGTCCTGGGGCGGCAGACCCGCAGCCTGCGCGGGAGCAGGCGCGGCGGGCGGAACCGGCGCAGCCGGCGCGAGGGTCGCAGCCGCCGGCGCAGTGGCGGGAACCGGAGCCTGCACCACGGCGGGCGCGGCAACCGCGACGGCCGACGCCGGCGCGCTCCGCTCCCCCGCCGCCTGCCGGTTGCGCGAGATGAACAGCTCCACCTCGCCGTACTTGATCGACAGCTCCCGCACGTCGTCGGTGAGGTTCACCCAGTCGACGATCGCCTGGAGTTCTTTGAGGTCGGGTGGGTCAAGCGGCATTCTCGGTGTCTCCTTCATCGTTCGAGTCGAGGTCGTCGTTGGGGTCGAGCTTGTCGAGCGTGATCTGCAGCGCGCCCGCGGTGAGCGACTGCCGGCCCGACGCACTCGTGCGGTGCAGCGACTTCACAAGGCCGAGCACCGGGCCGTACCGCTCGTCGGGGTTGCCACCGGCGGCGACGGTGCGCTTCATCTCGTCGACCTGGGTGCCCGCGAACATCGCGCGCAGGAGCAGCAGGTCGATCGATTCATCCGGATGCCGTCGCCGCAGATCGGGCAGCATCGGCTCGATGGCTGCCGGCTCGAGCGCGATGTTCGAGGCGCCGTTGGCGATGATGGTGGCGCGCAGCTCGGGCTCGATCGGCGCCAGCAGAGCGCCGTAGTAGCCGAGCACGTACTTCTTGATCTCGTTCGGCACCACGGAGTACCGCGAGCCGGAGATGACGTTCATCACCGCCTGCGTGCCCACGAACTGGGCGAACGGCGTGATCATGATGGGGAACGCCAGCTCCGCCCGCACCCGCGCGACCTCGAGGAGGAGCTCGTCGAAGCGGTCGGACAGCCCGGCGGTGGCGAGTTGCGACTGGAAGTTCGAGAGCATCCCGCCCGGCGTCTGGTGCAGGTAGTGCAGTCCGTTGTAGGCCACCGGCGCGCCGAGCGGTTTGCCCTCGGCCTCGGCGATGGCGGTGAGCCGCTCGCTGATCGCGTCGATGCGCTCGTCGTCGACCTCCACCGTGTAGCCGAGCACGCGGAGGTCGCGCACGATGCCCTGCGTGGCCGGCTGCGCGTTGCCGTTGGCGAGCGGGGCGATGGAGGTGTGCAGCGCATCCGCCCCCGCCTCCACCGCCTCGAGGTAGACCAGCGGCGCGAGGCCGGTGAGGCAGTGGCTGTGGATCTCGAGCGGCCGGTCGCCCATCACCGCCTTCAGGGCAGGCACCAGGGTGCGCACCCGGTCGGGGGTGAGGAGGCCACCGGCATCCTTCAGCATGATGGCGTCGACGTCGGCCTTCTCGATCAGCTCGCGGGCCTTCGCCACGAACAGCTCGTCGGTGTGCACGGGGCTCTCGCAGAACGAAACGGCGCCGAATGTCGACGCCCCGAGCTCCTTGGCCCGCACCAGCCCCGGGGCGATGTTGTCGATGTCGTTGAGCCCGTCGAACGAGCCGATCACCCGGAAGCCGTTGGCGTAGAGGCTCTCCACCCAGGCCAGGATGACGTCGTCGGCCAGGAAGTCGAACGACGCGATGTTCTTCGACCGGATGAGCGCCCGGAACGTGGTGTTCGGGGCGTGCTGGTGCGCCAGCCGCACCCGCTCCCACGGGTCCTCCTTGAGGTAGCGCACCGCCACGTCGAACTGGATCGGCGCCATCAGGTCGACCTGGGCGAACCCGCCCCGGTCGAACTCGGGTGCGAGCGCCACGATGTGCTCGGTGCGCATCCGGGTCGCCCAGAGGCTCTGGTGTGCGTCGCGCAGGGTGGTGTCGATGATCCGGATGGTGCGCCGGCTGTTGGCCGGGCGGCCGCCGAGGCTCATGACGGAGGCGATGGATTCGTCGCTGGGCATGCTGCTAGTCCTTTCGGGGTTCGACTGCGGGGGCGTCGCCGGGTTCGTCGAGCGGCCGGAGCTCGAGCACGTGCCGGCCGGCGGCGAGGGTGCGGCTGCCGTCAGGCGAACGCGCGCCGTCATCGGCGAACGCGTACCCGCTCGGCAGTCGCACCTCGGCGCGCAGCCCGGGGGCGAGACCGACGGTGAGCCGGATGCCCGTCGGCACCCGCGCCCAGTGCACACTGGCCCGGCCGCCCGGGGTGTCCTGCACCGCCTCCGCCCAGTCGAGGGCGGCGGGGAAGCCCGGGGCGACGACGACGGTGGAATCCCACGCGGTGGTACGCGCATCCAGGCCCGCCACCGTGCGGAAGAGGAAGTCGCCGACGGCGCCCAGGGCGCAGTGGTTGAAGGAGTTCATCTCGGCGGTCGAGAGCCGGCCCTGCCCGTCGATGCCGTCCCATTTCTCCCAGATGGTGGTCGCGCCGCGCTCGATCATGTGCAGCCAGCCGGGCGCCGCGTCGCGCAGCAGCAGCTCGAACGCGAGGTCGGAGTGACCGTGCTCGGCGAGGGCGGGCAGCAGGTGCTCCACGCCGTGGATGCCCGTGGTCGCGTAGCCCTGCTCGCGCACCTTCTCGGCGAGTCTCGTGACCGCGCGCTCGAGGTCGTCGCCGTCGAGGATGCCGTTGCCGATCGCCTGGGCGTACGCGGTCTGCGTGTCGCCCTCGATGCGTCCGGCGTCGTCGACGAAGCGGCTCCGGTAGGCCGCACGGATCTCGGCACCCCGCTGCCGGAAGGCCGCCGCGCGCTCGCTCAGCCCGAGTCGCTCGGCGATCTCGGCCAGCTGGTCGGCGGTGCGGATGGAGTGCGCGGTGGCGATCACCGGCTTGGCGCTCGTGGAGCGTGCGCCCGTGTAGGCGTAGCCGGGGTGCGGCGGCTCGTCGGGGTCTTCGGGCAGCGACAGCCAGTCCGAGAAGTCGGCACCGACCTCTTCGACGCGGATGCCCGACGGGTTCGACCGCTCGAGGAACTCGGCGTACCGCTCGAGCGCGCGCCAGCAGCGGCGCGCCGTCACCAGATCGCCGTAACGCGTCACGGCGAGGTGCACGAGGCGCACGAAGCCGTCGGCCCAGCCGGGTGCGCCGACCCGACTGGAGGCCGGTGGCAGCACCGGCGCGTAGTCCCGCAGGGCGCCGTTCTCGGCCTGCGAGTCGGCGGCATCGAGCACGAACTTCGACACGAACGCGGCGATGTCGAAGTAGTCCGCGGCGGTGGGCGCGATCACCCCGGCGTCGCCGAGCCAGCCCAGCCGCTCGTCGCGCTGCGGGCAGTCGGTGATGACCTCGATGAAGTTGTCGCGGATGGTCCACTCCACGGCCGAACTCAACCGGTCGAGCCGTTCGTCGGAGCACCGGAAGGAGCCGGCGGGCTCGATCCCGCCGTCGATCGCCACCGCCTCGATCGCCGTGTCGTCGCGCAGGCGGAAGATGCCGTACTCATCGGCCGAGGGCAGCCCCCAGACCTCGGCGTAGCGGAAGCCGTGCAGCGTGAACCGCGGCTCGAACTCCTGCGGCGCCGTGGTCGCGCTCGTGTACCGGTCTTCCTGAAAGGCGCCGCGCAGGTTGTCCCGCCAGACCAGGTCGTCACCGGTGAGGATCTCGCCGTGCCGCACGATCAGGTCGGCGCGCTCGCTGCTCGGGGTGCGCAGGCGCGTCCAGCCCACCAGGTTCTGCCCGAAGTCGAACACGACCGGTCCGCGGGCGTGCTGGCGCACCACCCGGCCGGGGAAGGTGCGATACCGCCGGGGCGAGTCGTGGGGTTGAGGCGTCACGAGCCCGACCGCCGGATGCTGCACCTCCACCGCCGACCAGCCCGAATCGTCGAACGACGCCGTCGGCCAACCGAACTGTTCCTGACGCAGATCCTGCGCCTCGCCCTGCAGCAGGTCGCTGGCGAGCACCGGTCCGGATGCCCACCGCCACGTCGCATCCGTGGCGACCAGCACCGTACCGAGCGGCCGGGCCTCGAGCTGCAGCCGCACGAGCGGCTGTTCGCCGTAGAAGCAGGGCTGCCGTTGCAGGCCGAGCCGTCCGGCGTACCAGCCGCGCGCGAGCTCCACCCCGATGACGTTGCGGCCGGGCTGAAGCAGACCGGCGACGTCATAGGTCTGGTGCAGCACCCGGCGCGGGTAGTCCGTCCAGCCCGGCCGCAGCAGCTCGTCGGCCGTCACCTCGGCGCCGTTCAGCCAGAGCCGGTAGAGGCCGAGCGCGGTCGCATAGATCCGCGCCTCGGCCGGCACCTCGGTGAGGTCGAACTCCCGCCGCAGCAGGGGCACGGGCTCCCAGGTCTCGCGACGGCCGGCGAGCAGAGGAGCACCGATCCAGGCGGCCGACCAGTCCGACTCGTGCAGCAGTCCCGCTTCGAACCGTGCCACCGGGCTCTGCACCCGAGAACCGTCGGCGGCCCGGGCCGTCACGGTCCAGAACCGCGCCTCGCGCGACTCCAGGGGCTCGCGGTAGTCGACCCACGGCATCCGCACCCCGTCGGCCCGCCAGGCGGCGGAGGCGAGCGACTGCTCGTCCTCCGCCACCCGCACGGTGTAGCCGGCGTCGAGGTCGAGGCCGCCCGGGCCGCTGGCCTGCCACGCGAGGTGCACGCCCTCGGCGGTGGGCAGGCCGTGCGGCGACCGGCGCAGGCCCGCCCGCGGATGCAGCTGCACGGCGCTGTCTGACTGCACGGCTTCGGCCTCCATCAGTCTTACTTCGAGCCCTCGGCGTAGGCGGCGTCCATCGCGGCCAGCACGTCGGCGATGCTGCCCTGGTCGCCCAGGATCTGCTGCACGCCCGACATGTGCGCGTCGGCCACCTTCGCGTTCGGCCACAGCTGGTCGGCGTAGGGGTGCACGGTGCCCGCGTTCACGTGGTCGACGATGCTCGTCATCGAGGCCGGGGCGTCCCAGCCGTCGAGGTTCGCGGGCGGAGCGCCCTGCACCTCCGACATGGTCGCCTGCGCCTGGGTGGTGCTCAAGAAGTCGATGAACTTCTCGGCAGCCGTCGGGTTCTTCGCCTTGGCGTTGATGCCGTAGGCGCCACCGGCTCCGGCGGGCATCCAGGTCGCGGCCGGGTCGGAGTTGTCGTCGGCGGGGAGGGCCACCAGGCCGAAGGTGGTGCCGGCCGGGGCGGCGGCTCCCAGCGCACCGAGCGTCGAGACGACGGAGACCATCGAGAGGGCGTCGCCCTTCGCGACCATGTCGATCGCGGTCTCGTAGGAGGTGCCGAGTGGCGAGTCCTGGAAGCAGCCGCGGTCGCGCATCTCGATCAGCTTCTCCATCGCCTCCGACCAGTTCGAGTCGGCGAAGGTCGCCTTGCCGGCGGCCTGCTCGGCGTCGAAGTCGGGGTTCTCGCCGTAGACGAGGGTGGCGGTGAGGGCGTAGTCGATCAGCTGGTTCACGAAGGGGGTCTGGGCGCCGTAGGCGAAGGCCACCTTGCCCGCCGCCTTCGCGGCGTCGCAGAAGTCGAGCACACCTGTCCAGGTGGTCGGCAGGGTGACACCGACCGATTTCACGGCCTCCTCGTTGTAGATCATGCCGATCGAGCCCAGCGCGTACGGCATGATGTAGCGCTTGCCGTCGACCTCCGTGGTGGAGTCGAGGCCGCTCGGCACCGAGTCGTTGAAGGCCAGGTCGCTGAGGTCGGCGAGGTATCCGGCCGGCTGCAGCACCTGCATCGCCGTGGGCGTGCCGTTGCCCGGGAACACCGAGAACACGTCGGGCGCGGTGCCGGCCGAGAGCTGGGTGCGGAGCGTCGTGTGGTACGACGCGACGTCGATGAACTGCTCCTGCACATCGATGTCGGGGTTGGCGGCCTCGAACTCCTTGATCAGCTCCGTGAGCGAGGTCTGGTAGTTCGGGATGCTCGCCACCGTGAGCGTGCCCGCGCCGGAGGTGTTCACCGGGGCGGCCGGGGTGCTGCAGGCGGCCAGCGAGGCGACTGCGAGGGAGACGGTCACCGCGACGGCGACACGACGTGTCTTCATGGATACTCCTTTGTATGTGGTGTGTTTCGGGTGCAAATCGGTGGCCGGAGGCCGGCCGGGCGGGCCGCTCTAGCCTTTGAGGCCGCTGGCGAAGCCCTTGATGACGGTCTTCTGCAGGGCGAAGAAGGCGATCAGGATGGGGGTCACGCCGATGATGAGGCCGGCGAAGATGAGCGGCCAATTCGAGGTGTACTGGTCGACGAAGCCGAGGATGGCCACCGGGATCGTCTCGCTCGTCGAGCCGCTGAGGTAGAGCAACGGCGTCAGCAGGTCGTTCCAGACCAGGATGCTGTTGAGGATGATCACGGTGCCCGTGATCGGCCGCAGCAGCGGGAACACCACGCGGAAGAAGCCGTACAGCACTCCCGCGCCGTCCATCCACGCCGCCTCCTCGTACTCCTTCGGCAATGACCGCAGGAAGCCGGTGTAGAGGAAGATCGAGAACGGCATCTGGCTGCCGACGTAGAAGATGACGAGCGACCAGAGATTGCCGAGGAGGCCCAGGTCGCGGATGGTGAAGTACAGCGGGATCATCGCGATCTGGAACGGCAGCAGCAGGCCGCCGAGGAACAGCCAGAACATGACGGTCGACCAGCGCGAGGTGACCCGCACCAGCGCGTAGGCGGCGGTCGAGGAGAACGCGATGATGATGACGAGGCTCACCACCGTCACGAACAGGCTGTTCGCGATGGCCTGACCGAGGCCCGCGCTGTTCCAGGCGTCGACGTAGTGCTCGAAGGTGACGCTCTGCGGCAGCGCGATGGGCGACGCGGGGTCGTTGGCGGGCCGGAGCGAGATGTTGATGAGGATGTAGATGGGGAAGGCGTAGAGCACGCCGACCACGATCATCAGGGCCTCGAGCAGACCCGTCTTCCAGGTGTAGCGGTTCAACTCCGACCCTCCCTGCCGATGAGCGAGCGGTACTGCACGATCGAGATCACGGCCACCAGCACCAGCAGCACGAGACCGAGGGTGACGCTCTCGCCGAACTCGCCGAAGCTGAAGGCGTCCTGATACATCAGGGTCGACAGGGTGTGCGTCGAGTTGCCGGGGCCGCCGCCGGTGAGCACCCAGACCTGGTCGAAGACCTTGAGGCCGCCGACGATGCTGAGCATCAGGTTGATGGTGACCGCCGGGGCCAGCAGCGGGAAGGTCACCGACCAGAACCGGCGCAGCGGCCCCGCGCCGTCGACCGCGGATGCTTCGAGCACCTCCTCGGGGATGCCCTGGAGCCCCGCGAGGAAGATCACCATCGAGTAGCCCGAGAACTGCCAGATGAGCACGACGATGATCGAGATGAGCGCCGACGTGGGGTCGCCGAGCCAGGCGTGCGTCAGGGAGCCGAGCCCGATCACCTCGAGCGCCGAGTTCACGGGGCCGGTGGGCGCGAGCAGGAACTGCCAGAGATAGCCGATCACCACCGGCGTCATCACCGTCGGCATGAACAGCAGCACCTTCAGCACGTTGCGCGACTTGATGCGGGAGTTGACGCCGAGGGCGAGCCCCAGGCCGATCAGGTTCTGCACGACCGTGAACACGACGGCGATGATCACGGTGTTGATGATCGCCTTGAGCGACGCCGGGTCGGTGAGCACCGACACCACGTTGTCGAGCCCGACGAACGAGAAGGTGGCCGACAGGCCGTCCCAGTCGGTGAACGCGTAGGTCGCGCCCTGCACCGTCGGAACCACGATGACGAACAGGTAGAACACGAGCGCGGGCACCGCGAACAGGAGCGTGAGCCGGGTCATCCGGCCGCCGCTGCGAGGCCGGCGGATGCGCGGGGCACCGGGGCGGGGCGCACGTGCCATGGAGTCCTCCTCATCGAGTCCGGGCCGTCGGGGCGATTTGCCCAGTGTGCCAACTTGTCTGAACAGTGTCAATTCTCTGCCTCGAAATCGTCCAAAATCATCCTGAATTGGTGCAGCACATCTGAGATGTTGCTGTTCAGGAGCCGGCATCCGTTCCGGCGAACTGGGCGCTGTCGCCCAGGCCCTCGGGCCCCATCGCGGAGTAGCCGCCGTCGACCATCAGCTCGGTGCCGGTGATGAAACTCGCTCCGCGGCCGCTCAGGAAGAGCACGGCCGACGCCACCTCCGAGGGCTCGCCGAGCCGTTCGAGCAGGTGATACCGCCCCCAGATCGGCTCCCAGGCCGCCCGGTCGCCACCGGCGGCCTTCTGCACCTCGGCCGTCCAGATCCACCCCGGGCTGACCGAGTTCACCCGGATGCCGCGCCGGGCGAGATCCATCGCCTGACCGCGGGTGAGGGCGAGGATGGCGGCTTTGGTGGCGTTGTAGGTCCACCGCCCGGGTTGGGCGGCGTGCGCCGAGATGCTCGCGATGTTGACCACGGTCGAGCCGGGCGGCATCGACTCGCTCGCGTGAGCCGTGAGCATGGCGGATGCGGTGACGTTGACGCCGAGCGAGCGGCTCCACTGCTCCGCGGTCGCGTCCAGGCCCGCCGCGATGAAGCTCGCCGCGGAGTTCACCACGTGATGGATGCCGCCGCCGGCGGCGACGGCGTCGAGCATCCGCCGCACCGCGTCGATGTCGAGCACATCGAGCTGATGCGTCTCGAGCGACGCACCCGCGACCTGGTCCTCGATGGCGGCGCGGCTCGCGGCGAGCGCCGCCCCGTCGAGGTCGACCAGCGCGACCCGGGCGCCGGCGGCGGCGAACGCCAGGGCCGTCGCCGCCCCGATTCCCGATCCCGCTCCGGTCACGACCGCCGTGCGGCCGGCGAACTCGTCCGTCGTCATTTCCGTGCCTCCTCCTGGCTCAGTGCATCGATCACGTTCTGAATCGCCCCGGCGCGCAGTTCCGGCAGGGCGTCCCGCGAGCACCACGCGGCATGCGGCGCCAGCAGCGTGTTGGGCGCCTGGCGCACCGGATGCCCGGCGGCCAGCGGCTCCTCCTCGAAGACGTCGAGGCCGAGGCCGCCGAGCCGCCCGTCGACCACTGCGGCGACGGCCGCGTCGAGATCGACGAGCCCCCCACGCGAGGTGTTGACGATGACCGGGGCCCGCCGGGTGGCGGCCAGGAACGTCTCGTCGATCACGTGGTGAGTGCTCTCGAGCAGCGGCGCGTGCAGGCTGATGAGATCGGCGCGCTCGGCCAGCTCGTCGAGCGAGACCCGCTCGAACCCGTCGTCGCCCGGCATCGGGTCGACGACGATGACGTCGGCGCCCCACACCTCGAAGGCGCGCCCGACCATCGCACCGATGCGGCCGCAGCCGATCAGCCCCACGGTCGAGGTGGAGAGCCGGCCGATCAGCGGGGCGCCGGATGCCGCGTCCCACTCCCCCGCCCGAACCGCCGCGTCGAACTGCGGCAGCCGCCGCCAGAGGCTCATCGCCATGGCGACGGCGTGGGTCGCGACCTCCTCGGTGCAGTAGTGGGGCACGTTCCGAACCGGGATTCCGCGCTCCTCGGCGGCGCGGAGATCGATCATGTCGACCCCGATGCCCACGCGGCTGATGATGGCGCAGCTCGTGGCGGCGGCGATCGTCGCGGCCGAGACGGGCGCCCATTGCGTGACGATCGCCACGGGGTCGTGCTGCTGCACCGCGCGGAGCACGTCCGCGTCGGTGACGCAGTCGGCCACGACGACCTCCACCGGAAGGGCGTCGGTCAACAGGCCCACCTCGAAGGAGCGATCGCCGAGATCGCTGTCGGTCAAGAGAACGGTTGGTCGCGACATTGCAAACCTCTCATATATGTTTCCGTTATTGGGCCCCAGATTAGCTCATTTCAAGCCGATTGCTTGACACTTGTCTGAACTGTGGCTAACTTCGGTCGAGGTACATGACAATCGGAGCATGACCAGAACCGAGAACACGTCCGCCGCACGGAAGAGAGGGGGCAGCGTGGCCCGCGAACGACTGAGTAACGCGATCGTCAGCGACTACCTCCGCATGATCGGCAGCGGTGAGATCGCGCCGGGATCGTCGCTGCCGCCGGAGTCGACGCTGTGCGAGAGCTACGGCGTCGGGCGCAGCGTGGTGCGCGAGGCCCTGCAGGCGCTCGATGCCAAAGGCTTCATCATCGTGCGCCAGGGCAGCGTGGCCGCGGTCGCGCCGCGCTACCAGTGGCACGTGCTCGATCAGGAGTTCCTCGCGGTGAACAGCGGCGAGGAGTTCTTCGCCCTTCTCCAAGAAGCCCGGGAGGTGCTCGAGCCGCAGCTCGCGGCGGTCGCCGCCCAGCGGGCCACCCCCGAGGCGCTCGCCGAGATGGAGTCGATCAACGACCAGCTCGAGGCGGTGAAGGACTCCCCCGAGCGGCACGCCGAGCTCGACATCGCCTTCCACGACGCGCTTGCCAGGGCGACCGACAACGCGATCCTGGTGTCGATGCACGCCTCCATCACGGGGCTCGGACATCGCACGCGCGCCGCGGCCTCCGCGGTGCCCGGCGCCATCGACCGGGCGGTGATGTGGCATCGCCAGATCATCGACGGCGTGCGGGCACAGGACGCGCCGAGCGCATCCGCCGCCATGCTGCTGCACATGCGGCAGGTGCGCGGCGAGCTGACCGTCATCGACACCCGCTCCGCGGAGGACGGTGACGCGCGATGAGCGTCTACTCGGTCACCACCCTGAACCTCGGCACCGCGCTCATCCCGGGCCCCGAACTGACCTGGATGAACAACTTCGGCGAGTGGTTCCCGCTCGTCTTCCAGGCGGTGCTGATCCGCGGCGAGGGCGTCGTCGCCCTCGTCAACACCGGCCCGGCCGAAGACCTCACGTCGATGAACGACCAGTGGGCCTCCTTCCTCGGCGAGCAGGCCCGGATGCAGCGCGACGACGGGCAGTTCGTGCTCGAGCAGCTCGCGCGGCAGGGCGTGCGCCCCGACGAGGTCACCCACGTCATCCTCACGCCGTTGCAGCTCTACACGGTGAGCAACGTGCTCGCGTTCCCGAACGCCCAGATCTGCCTGGCCGAGCGCGGCTGGGTGCACTTCCACACCACGCACGAGCATCCGCACGACAACCGGGCGACGAGCATCCCGGACGACATCCTGGTCGAGCTCGTCACCACCGCGTGGCCGCGGGTGCGGCTGCTGAAGGACGAGGACGAGATCGCTCCCGGGCTCCGCACCTGGTGGTCGGGTGGCCACCACCGCGCATCGGTCGTGGTCGAGATCGACACCGCCGACGGCGTCGTCGCCGCCTCCGACACCTACTTCCACCTCTCGAACGTCACCGACGACGTTCCGCTCGGCATCAGCGAGAACATCTACGAATGCCTCCGGGCATACGAGCGGGTGCGCACGAGTGCCGACATCATCCTGCCGCTCTACGACCCGGCGAACTTCGACCGCTTCCCGGGCGGCATCGTGGCCACGGCACCGCCTGGCCACCCGGGCACGTAGCCCGCACCAAGAGAAAGGAGGGGTCCGTGCTCGCACTCGGATTCCAGGGCCCCTGGCGGCTCGAACTCGAGACCCGGCCCGACCCGGTCCCGGCCGCCGACGAGGTGGTGATCGCCATCGTGGCCACGGGCATCTGCGGGTCGGACGTCCACGGCTACAGCGGCGAGACCGACCGGCGGCACGTCGGTCAGGTGATGGGCCACGAGAGCGTGGGCCATGTCGTGCAGGTCGGTGCGGATGTGCGGGGCTTCGAGATCGGCACACCGGTCACCTTCAACCCCATCACCTCGTGCGGGGAGTGCGAAGCCTGCCTGAGCGGGCAGACCCAGCAGTGCGAGCTCCAGCGCGTGATCGGCGTCGATCCCGCGCTCGACGGCAGTTTCGCCGAACTGATCGCGCTGCCGGTTGCCAACGTGGTCCCCATCTCTCCTGACATCCCGCTGCTGCACGGCGCCCTGGTCGAGCCGCTCGCCGTGGGCTACCACGCGCTCATGCGCGGCCTGCCCCGGCCGGAGGACCGGCTGCTCGTGATCGGCGGCGGGCCCATCGGCCAGGCGGTCGCGCTGGCGGCGCGACGCGCGGGCATCCGCTCGGTGCTCATCAGCGAACCCGAGGCCGTGCGCCGCGACCTGCTGGCCTCGCTCGGCTTCGCCGTCACGGCGCCCGACAGCCTCATCACCGCGGTCGCCGGCACATTGGGCGCCCCCGCCACCCTCGTCGTCGACGCGGTGGGCGTGCGCTCCAGCGTCGCCGACGCGTTCACCCACTCCGTGCGCGGCGCTCGGGTGGTGCTGGTGGGCATGGGCTCGGTGGAACTGCCGATCGCGCCCTACGGCATCAGTACGGGCGAGCGCACGTTGATCGGGAGCTACTGCTACTCGGTCGAGCACTTCCGCAGCACCGCCGAGTGGGTGAGCGCGGGCCAGCCCGAGCTCGACGCACTGATCGACCGCACCGAGCCGCTGGCCGACGGCGCCGCCGCCTTCCACGGCATCGCCGACGGCACGGCGCCGGCGAACAAGGTCTTGCTCGTGATGGAGCCCGATCTGGCGGCGGTCGCACGATGACGCCGCAGCTCGAGGGCGGCACCGCGTTCATCACCGGCGGCAACGGCGGCCTGGGCGGCGAGTTCGCCCGGCAGCTGCTCGAGCGCGGAGCGCGGCGCGTCTACGCCGCCGACCTCACCGCGGCGCCGAGCGCCGATCCGCGCATCGTCCCCCTCGAGGTCGACGTGACCGACCGCGCGTCGATCGCCCGGGCCGCCGCTGCGGCCGGCGACGTCGACCTCGTGATCAACAACGCCGGCATCACGGTGCGCGAACCGCTCTCGGTGCAGGACATGAGCATCGTGCGGCGCATCTTCGACGTGAACTTCTTCGGCGCCGTCGATGTCGTGCAGGAGTTCGCTCCGGTCCTCGCGCGAAACGGCGGGGGCGCGCTGGTGGATGTCTGCTCGATCATGTCGTGGAACGCCCGCAGCGGCGCCTACTCGGCCGCGAAGGCGGCACTCTGGTCGGCGACCAACTCGTTCCGGCTCGAGCTCGCGGCACAGGGCACCCACGTGATGGGGCTGTACCTCACCTACACGAAGACCCCGCTCACGGTCGCGCTCGACCAGAGCACGATGAACGATCCCGTCGACGTCGTGCGGGCCGCGCTCGACGGACTCGCCCGAGGCGAGCTCGAGGTGCTGGCCGACGACGACACCAGGGCCGTGCGCGCAGGGCTCTCCGGCCCGGTCGACGCGCTCTACCCCGAGCTCAGCGCGCGCTGACCGGTTGGATGCGGTCGTTCCGCAGGTGCTCGTAGACCACCGAGGTGCGCACGTCGGCCACCTCGGGCCGCTCGGTCAGCCGGTCGATCACGAACGCGTAGAGACTGTCGTTGTCGGCCACGGCGACGTGGATGAGGAAGTCCTCCGAGCCCGAGGTCACGAACACGCCGAGCGTGTCGGGCAGGGCGCTCACCCAGTTGCGGAACGCCTCGATGTTGCGCCGCGAGGGCGGCCGGATGCGCACCGCGATCAGTGCCTGCACCGGCCGCCCGATCGCCGGCAGGTCGACATCGAGGCGTGCGCCGCGGATCACCCCGCGCTCGCGCAGCCCCCGGGTACGGTCGAGCGCCGTGGTGGGGGCGACCCCGACGGCGGCTGCGATGTCGCGATTGGTGCGCCGTGCATCCGCCTGCAATTCGCGCAGGATCGCCGTATCAAGTTCGTCGAGCATCGGCCTTCACTCTCCGTTGCCGTACTTCATACGGTCCGATTGTAATCGGTTCGAATGAGTGCTTAGTCTTTTCGGCGGACAGCGAACGAGGAGAGACCGTGAGCATAGAGCAGCCCAACCCGCCCGCCTTCGCCGCCGAGGAGATCGAGACCGGCGAGTCGACCCGAGCGGCGCGGCTGAAGTGGGTCGTGGTGGTCGACACGGCGTTGCCGCCCGGGCGCATGGTGAACGCGGTGGCGTGTGTGGCCTCGGCCACCGGGGTCGCGATCGGCGGGCTGCTGGGGCCTGATGGCGCGGATGCGAGCGGCCGGATGCACCCGGGACTCCCCTGGGCCGGCTGCACGGTGCTCGGTGCCACCGCCGAACGGCTCGCGAACGTGCGCGCCAAGGCGGTGACGGCCGAGGGGGTATGGCTGGCGGACATGCCGCTGAGCGCGCAGACCACCCGGGTGTACGACGAGTACCTCAGCACCCTCGCCGGCACCGAGCCGGCCGACCTCCAGGCGTGCGCGCTCAGCATCGTGGGGCCGCGCGCCACCGTCGACGCGCTGGTGAAGAAGCTGCGGCTACTCTGACGACGGTTCGGCGCCGGTTTCGCTCGCACCGCCGTCGGTGCGGGCTGCCCCGCCCGAGCGACGCGCGCGCACCCGCTGCCGGAGGTAGGCGACCACCGCTGAGCCGACCGTGACCACGACGATGCCGATCAGCACCCACTCCATGTACCGCTCGACGATCGCCGCCACCTCCGGAATCGAGCCGAGCGCGTAGCCCAGCCCGATCACGGCGGCCGACCAGATCGCGGCGCCGAGCGCGTTGAAGCCGGCGAAGTGGAGGTAGTTCATCTTGCCGACTCCGGCGGCGACCGGCGCGAAGGTGCGCACCACCCCGACGAACCGGGCGATGGTGACCGCCCAGCCGCCGAAGCGGTCGAAGAACGACTGCGTGCGGTCGACGTTCTTGCGGCTGAAGACACCCGATTCCCGCCGTTCGAAGATCGCCGGCCCGGCCCGGCGGCCGATGACGTAGCCGAGCTGGTCGCCGAGGAACGCGGCGGCGAACACGCACAGCACCACCACCGCAATGGGGAACGGGATGGCGCCGGTGTAGGTGAGCAGCCCGGTGAAGAACAGCAGGGTGTCGCCCGGCAGGAAGAACCCGATGAGCAGCCCGGTCTCGGCGAACACGACGGCGCAGACGATGAGCAGCCCCCAGGCGCCGGCCCCTTCGATCGTGCCCTGCATGTTGAACAGATCCGTGGGCGCCATGCGCTCGACCCTAGCCCCACATCCTGGCAGGCTGGACACATGCAGTTCGGTCGCCAGCTGACTCCAGACGAGTTCTGGACCCATGTCGAGGAGACGGATGCGAAGCTGCGCGCCACCTTCGCCCCCACGAACGCGTTCGGGCTGGTGCGCTGGCCCGGTTTCTCGATGGTGACCGAATGGGATTTCGGCGGGCTGACCCGCGTGCTCTCCTATGCCCGGGCGATGCCCGCGGTCATCCCGCCGAGCCCACGGGCCGACGAGGTGGCGGTCGCATCCGGTTCACCCGACGCGGCGACGCTTGCCGACCTCGAGGAGCGCCTCGCCGAGGCCGGCAACCGCGCCGCCGGGGAGGGGGCTGCGACGCTGGCCGCGCACGAGTCCGCGGTCGCCGACCCGTTCGACGTGCACGTGCACTGGCGCACGGGCGACAGCCGCGCGATCGTCGAACGGTTGCGCCGCCGCGAGAATGCGCTGCAGGCGCGCACCAGCTCGTGGTACCGCCCGGTGAGCCCCACCGAGCACCTGCCCGACCGCATCGTCGACCTGCTGGTCGACGACCGGCCCGAGCCGTTCGAGGTGTGGGTGCGGGGCGCGGTGTGGTGGGCGGCGACCACGCTCGGCGGGCGCACGCTCGCGGTCGTGGCCCGCGACGTGCCGTTCGAAGACGTCGCGCTGCGGCGGGTCGTCGACATCGAGCCGTTCCTCGACGGGCGCCGGTCGTGGCTGCGCCGGATGCGCGGCGAAGCCTGATCGGGCGCGATACCATACCTCCACCCCGCAGCATCTCCCGAGCAGTCAAGGAGCAGACATGAGCGACTACGCGGTCATCGACCCCGCCACCGGCGAGACCATCCGCGAGTACCCGACGATCACCGACGGCGAGCTCGAGGCGGCGATCGCCGCCGCGTCGGACGCCTTCGAGACGTGGTCGCGGCGGGTGGGTGTGGCCGAGCGCGCCGCGCTGATCGCCCGGGTGGCCGAGCTCCACACCGAGCGGCGGGAGGAACTCGCCGCGATCGTGGTGCGCGAGATGGGCAAGCCGCTCGAGCAGGCGCTCGGCGAGGTCGACTTCGCGGCCGCCATCTACCAGTACTACGTCGACAACGGCGCCGAGTTCTTGGCCGATGAGCCGATCGAGCTCTCCGACGGCACCGGTTCGGCGTTCATCCGTCGCGCCGGTCTCGGCGTGCTGCTCGGCATCATGCCGTGGAACTTCCCCTACTACCAGGTCGCGCGCTTCGCCGGGCCGAACGTGGTGGCGGGCAACACCATCCTCCTGAAGCACGCGCCGCAGTGCCCGGAGTCGGCGGCCGCGGTGGCGGCCATCTTCGCGGAGGCTGCGGCATCCGTCGGCGCACCGACCGGTGTCTACGTGAACATCTACGCCACGAACGAGCAGATCGCGACGGTCATCGCCGACCCCCGCGTGCAGGGCGTCTCGGTGACCGGCTCCGAGCGCGCCGGTGCTGCCGTCGCCGAGCTCGCCGGCCGGCACCTCAAGAAAGTGGTGCTCGAGATGGGCGGTTCCGACCCGTTCATCCTGCTCTCCACGGCCGACCTGGATGCGGCGGTGCAGGATGCGGTGAACGCCCGGCTCGACAACAACGGCCAGTCGTGCAACGCTGCCAAGCGCTTCATCGTGCTCGACGGACTCTACGACGAGTTCGCGGCGAAGTTCACCGAGGTGTTCACGGCCGTGCAACCCGCCGACCCCACGGCGCCCGGCACCGAGCTCGGCCCGCTGTCGTCGGCGGCCGCGGCCGCCAGGCTCGGCGAGCAGGTCGACCGCGCGAAGGCGCAGGGTGCGACGGTACTCGCCGAGGGTGCGCGCGAGGGCAACTTCTTCGCCCCGACCGTTCTCGCCGACGTCACGCCCGAGATGGACGCCTACCGCGAGGAGTTCTTCGGCCCGGTGGCCGCGCTCTACCGCGTGTCGTCGGAGGAGGAGGCCGTGAAGCTCGCGAACGACACCCCGTTCGGTCTCGGCTCCTACGTCTACACCACCGACGAGGCCCAGGCGCTGCGGGTGGCCGACGCCATCGACGCCGGCATGGTGTGGGTGAACCTCGTGCTGGGCGACGCCGCCGAGCTGCCCTTCGGCGGTGTGAAGCGCTCGGGCTCGGGCCGCGAGATGGGCCGCTTCGCCCTGGAGGAGTTCGTGAACAAGAAGCTCATCCGCATCGCGTAGCGGCCGGATCCCGTCGCCCGCCGTGGGGCGGCACCAGCGGCGGAGGCGTGCTGTACCAGCGGCGGATGTACCGGCACCCGCAGCATTCGTACCGTACCGGTATGACGACGCTCACCCAGCCCTCCCCACCCGCGACGCGAGCCGCTCCGGTCTCGACCAGCCCGCTGCTCACCGTCGATCTCGACGCGGTCGCCGAGAACACCCGGTTCTTCGGTGCGCGAGTCGCAGGCGGACTGATGGCGGTGGTCAAGGCCGACGGGTACGGGCACGGCGCGATCGACGTGGCCGAGGTCGCGCTGGCCGGCGGAGCGCGTAGTCTCGGTGTCACCTCGATCGACGAGGCGCTCGCGCTGCGGCGTGCCGGGGTGTCCGCCCCGGTACTCAGCTGGCTGAACGGGCCGGCGGACGAGCGGTTCGGCGACGCGATCGCGGCGGGCGTCGACCTGGCCGTGCCGAGCATCCAGCACCTCCACTCGATCGCCGCCGCGCCGGGCGTCGCCCGGGTGCACCTGCACCTCGACACCGGTATGGCGCGCGACGGCGCCGACCCCGCCCGCTGGATCGAACTCTGCCAGGCGGCGCGGCGCGCCGAACTCGACGGCAGCATCCGGGTGGTCGGGCTGATGGGCCACCTCAGTCATGGCGACGAGCCGGCTGCGCCGAGCAACCGACTCGGGCAGGCGCTGTTCGACTGGGCGCTCGACGTGGCCCGGCTCTCCGGGCTTGCACCGCGCATCCGCCATCTCGCCGCCACGGCCGCGACGCTCACCCTGCCCGGCACGCACCACACGGACTGCCGCGTCGGGGCCGGTCTCGTGGGCATCGATCTCTCGGGCACGGCACGGCTGCGCCCGGCCATGACGCTCACCGCACCCCTGCTGCTCGTGCGCCGGGTGCCGGCGGGCACCTCGGTCGGGTACGGCTACGACTGGTCGGCACCCCGATCGACCCACCTCGGGCTGATCGGGCTGGGCTACGCCGACGGCCTTCCCCGCGCCGCGAGCCCCCGGGCCGAGGTGCTCGTGCGCGGGCGGCGGCATCCGGTGGTCGGGCGGATGTCGATGGACCAGGCGGTCATCGACCTCGGCGACTGCGGAGCGGAGCCGGGCGAGAGCGTCACCGTGTTCGGCCCGGGCGACCGGGGCGAACCGACGGTCGCCGACTGGGCCGAGTGGGCGGGCACCATCCCGCATGAGATCGTGACGCGGGTCGGCGCCCGGGTGCGGCGCCGCACGGTCGGCGGGGCGCGGCGGGCCGGCTCGGCGGAGGCGCTCGCGTGAGCGCCCTCCGCGTGGCCGTGATCGGCGGCGGCCGCAGCCCCGAGCACGAGGTGTCCCTGGCGTCGGCGGCCGCCGTCGCCGCCGGTCTCGACCCCGAGCGGTACTCGGTCACGGCTCTCACGATCGACCCCGAGGGGCGCTGGTGCGAGGCGGGAGCGGGGCCTCTGACGGGCGCCGCGGGCCAGGAGATCGGCCTGCCCCGCGCCATCGACCTGTTGCGTTCGGTCGACCTCGTGTTCCCGATGGTGCACGGCCGGCTCGGCGAGGACGGTGCCCTCGCGGCGCTCTGCGAACTCGTCGGCACGCCGTACGTCGGATCGGGCATCGGCGCCGGCGCGATCGGTATCGACAAGCGGATGACGAAGCTGCTCGCCGGCGCCGCCGGCATCCCGACCGCTCCGGGCGTGCTGCTCGACCGAGGCACCGCGCACGCCTACCGCTTCCGCGGCCCGGTGGTGGTGAAGCCGGTCTCGGCGGGCTCCAGCGTCGGGGTCGGTCTCGTCGCCGACGCCGCGGCGCTGCCGGCCGCGATCGACGCCGCGCTGGGGGTCGACGATCACGTGCTGGTGGAGGAGCGGATGCTCGGCCGCGAGATCGACGTGGCCGTGCTGCGGCGGGCATCCGGCTCGCTCCTGGTGTCGCCGCCGCTCGAGATCGTGACCGACGGCGTCTTCGACCAGCGGGCGAAGTACGGCGGCGCTGCCGACTTCCGGGTGCCGGCGACGCTCACCCGGGAGGAGCGCGAGGAACTCGAGGCGGCGGCCGTGCGCATGTACGACGCGCTGGACTGCTCGGGCGTCGCGCGCATCGACTTCTTCCTCACCGAGGTGGGGCTCGTGCTCAACGAGGTCAACACGACCCCCGGGTTCACCGAGCACTCTCAGGTGCCGCGGATGTTCGCGGCCGCCGGTATCGGCTACAGCGCGTTGCTCGACCTGCTCGTCGACGCCGCCCTGGCGACACGCGGAGGACACCTGCGCCTCCAGACGAGCGGGCGATAATGAACGCCATGATCTCCCCGACCGTGCGCGCCTGGGCGCCCGACCTCGCCGCCGGCGGCGCCGTGCTGCTGCTCGGCCTCTGGGAAGCCTTCACCAGCGCCTACTCCGGCTACGGTGGCAGCCTCGGCACCGCCCTGATCGTGGTCGGCACGGCCGCCGCGGTCACCCTGGTGCGGCGCGAGGGGTGGTGGTCGTTCGGCATCCTCTGGGCGCTGCTCGTGCTGCAGGCGCTCACCGTGACCGACCTCATGCTCGTCGAGCTCGCGGTGGTGGCGGTGGCGTTCGGGCTCGCCCGATGGGGGTCGCGGCCGCTGCTCTGGGCCAGTGGCCTGTCGATCCCGATCGCCGCCCTCTTCGCGCTCAGCTACATCGGCGTGCTCGCCGGCGGACTGTGGTCGACCCGGGTCACCCGCAACCTGATCGTTCCGATCGTCGACAGTGGTCTGCCGTGGCCCATCGTGGTGCTGCCGATGATCGCCGGCGTGCTCGCACTGCCCTGGGCGGCCGGACTGGCCGCCCGCTACTGGGATGCGGCGCGCACCTCGCAGGAATCGCGATCGGAGGCCGAGGCCGAGGCGGTCAGCGCCCAGTTCGAGCGGATGCGGATGGCCGAGATCGCCGCGCTCCGCGACGGTCAGGCCCGGCTCGCCCGCGACGTGCACGACGTGGTCGGGCACTCCCTCACCGTGATCCTGGCGCAGGCGGAGTCGGCGCAGTTCCTCGACGACGCCGACCCCGAAGCGCTGAAGCGCACCATGGCGACCATCGCCGAGTCGGCGCGCACCTCGTTGCAGGAGGTGCGGAGCGTGCTCGCCGCGCCCGACGGCGATCCGTCGCGCCGCACCGACCTCGACACGCTGATCGACGCCACCCGCACGAGCGGGGCGGAGATCATCGTCACCGACCTCGGCACCGCGCGGCCGTTGCCTCCCGAGCTGTCGGCGGTGGCGTTCCGGGTGCTGCAGGAGATGCTGACCAATGCCCTGAAGCACGGGCGCCGCGACGGCGCGATCGCGGTGACCCGACACTGGGACGAACGGTTGAGCCTCACGGTCACGAACCATGCAGAACCCTCGACGGACACCCCGCAGCCCGATGAGGCGGATGAAGCTGGTGGCGCTGATGGCGCAGTGGCGCCCACGACGGTGGGCAGCGGCATCGCAGGGATGCGGCGGCGGCTCGAGTCGGTGGGCGGCACCCTCGAGGTGCACGAGCGCACCGCGGGTTCGCCGGCCTTCACCATCACGGCGACGCTCCCGGTGCGCGCGGGGCGTTCGCTCGAGGTGGCGGGGCGGTGAGCGAGAGCGCGGGCATCCGGGTTCTCCTCGTCGACGACCAGGACCTCTTCCGCGAGGGCATGCGCGTCATCATCGACGCGCAGCCCGGCTTGGCGGTGGTGGGCGCGGCCGGCGACGGCGCTGAGGCCGTGCAACTCGTCGACGCGTTGTCGCCCGACGTGGTGCTGATGGACATCCGGATGCCCGAACTCGACGGCGTCGAGGCGACCCGCCAGATCTTCGCGCCCGACCGTGCCCGGGCACGGGAGCGACCCGTGCGGGTACTCGTGCTCACCACCTTCGATCTCGACGACCGGGCGGCTACGGCCATCCGCCACGGCGCGAGCGGGTTCATCCTGAAGGACACGACGCCGGCCATGCTGATCGACGCGATCCGCACGGTGCACGCCGGCAATGCGGTGCTTGCACCGCAGAGTCTGGCGACCCTGCTGAGCGGGCAGTTCTCGGCTCGGGCGGAGGCGCCGGAGGCGTTCACCTCACTCACCGAGAAGGAGCGCGAGGTGTTCGACGCGGTGGCGCGCGGCGCCTCCAACGCGGAGGTCGCGAAGGCGCTGTTCACCAGCGAATCGACCGTCAAGACGCACGTGGGGTCGATCCTGCGCAAGCTCGCGCTCCGCGACCGCGTGCAGATCGTGGTCTTCGCCTACGAGTACGACCTCGTCTGACCGCCGGTACGCCGGGCCACCGGCGGAAGGTGCCGGGCGGCAGGCACCTCGGGCGGAGGAGATCGGTTCCTGCGCCGGATTCGCCGGCGAGCAGGGGCGGCGAGGCTGGATCCGAATCGAAAGGATCTCCCGTGCAGTTTCACCGTCTCTCCCTCGCACTCACCAGCGCAACTCTCTTTCTCGCCCTGAGCGGATGCTCCGGCCTCGCCGCCGGTGCGCATCAGGCTGTTCCCGCGCAACCAGCGAACGGGGCCGCGGACCACGGCGGCGACGTGAGCGACGCCGCCGCCGAGCTCGGTGACCTCGGCCCCGACGACGGGTACATCGCCGCCGGAGAGCGCGTCGCACTGAGCGACGACGTCCCGGCCGTCGCGAACCTCGACCCCGCACTGCGGGAGGCGCTTCAGGCTTCCGCAGACGCGGCAGCGGCCGCGGGGCGCGACGCCCAGTTCACCCTGGTCGACGGGTGGCGGAGCGCCCGCTACCAGCAGTACCTGTTCGACCAGGCGGTCGCCCAGTACGGCAGCGCGGACCAGGCGGCGAAATGGGTGAAATCGCCCACGGAGTCCAAGCACGTGCAGGGTGAGGCCGTCGACCTCGCCACCGCCGACGCCATGGACTGGCTGAACCGCTTCGGCGGCGAGTTCGGCCTCTGCCAGATCTACGCCAACGAGCCCTGGCACTTCGAGCTCGCGGCCGACGCGTCAGGCACCTGTCCGCCGCAGCTCGAGGACGGCTCGGCCGGCTGACCTGCCTAGCGGGCCTCGGCCAGCTTCAGCAGGCGGGCGATGGTCTCCTCCTTGCCGAGGATCTCCATCGACTCGAACAACGGCGGCGAGATGCGCCGGCCCGACACGGCCACCCGCAGGGGACCGTAGGCCACCCGGGGCTTCAGCGCCAGACCCTCGATGAGCGCGCCGGCCAACGCGGTCTGGATCGCCTCCGTCGTCCACTCCGACACCGGCACCTCGCCGAGCGAGTTGATGGCGGCCGCGAGCACGACGCCGGCGTTCTCGGGGAGGCTCGCCAGCGCATCCTCCGCGTAGTCGAGCTCGGCCGCGGTGGTGAAGAAGGAGCCGACGAGCTCCGGGGCCTCACCGAGCAGCGCCATCCGGGTCTGCACGAGCGGTGCGACCCGCGCGAGGATGTCGCGCTGCTCCTCCGTCAGCGGCGCGGACACGACACCCGCGGCCTCGAGGTAGGGCACCAGCCGCTCGGCGAAGTCGCCGACCTCGAGCAGGCGGATGTGGTCGCCGTCGATCGACTCGGCCTTCTTCAGGTCGAAGCGGGCCGGGTTCGGCAGCACGTCGACCACGTCGAACGCCGCCACCATCTCGTCGAGCGAGAACACGTCACGGTCGGGCGCCAGCGACCAGCCGAGGAGCGCGAGGTAGTTCACGAGCCCCTCGGGGATGAACCCGCGGTCGCGGTGGTGGAACAGGTTCGACTCGGGGTCGCGCTTGGAGAGCTTCTTGTTGCCCTCGCCCATCACGTAGGGCAGGTGCCCGAAACGCGGCACGAAGGTCGTCACGCCGATGTCGATCAGGGCGTGGTAGAGCGCGATCTGCCGCGGCGTGGATGAGAGCAGGTCTTCGCCGCGCAGCACGTGGGTGATGCCCATCAGCGCGTCGTCGACCGGGTTCACGAGGGTGTAGAGCGGATGCCCGTTCGGCCGCACGATCACGAAGTCGGTGAACGAACCCGCCGGGAAGGTGATCTCCCCGCGTACGAGGTCGTCGAACGAGAGGTCGGTGTCGGGCACCCGGAGGCGCAGCGCCGGCTCGCGGCCCTCGGCCCGGAACGCCGCCTTCTGCTCGTCGGTGAGGTCGCGGTCGTAGTTGTCGTAGCCGAGCTGCTTGGCGCGGCCCGCGGCCTCGTTGCGGGCGTCGATCTCCTCGGCGTTCGAGAAGCTCTCGTAGACGTGCCCCGACTCGAGCAGCTTCGCGATGACGTCACGGTAGATGTCGTAGCGCTCAGACTGCCGGTAGGGCGCGTGCGGGCCCCCGACGTTCACTCCCTCGTCCCAGTTGAGGCCCAGCCAGGTGAGCGCGTCGATGATCTGCTCGTAGCTCTCTTCGGAGTCGCGGTTCGCATCCGTGTCTTCGATGCGGAAGATCAGCTTGCCGCCGGTGTGGCGCGCGTACGCCCAGTTGAACAACGCGGTGCGCACGAGGCCGACGTGCGGCGTGCCGGTGGGGCTCGGGCAGAACCGCACGCGCACGTCGGGGCCTGCGGCGGTGGAGAACGGATGCGAAGAAGGAGTGCTCATTTGCCCCCGATTCTACGGGGCGGCACCGTGCCGGATCCGCTTCCCGCCGAGCAGTGCCACGCTGGGGAGATGACCGCGACCCCGAAAAGCGCCGTCCGTGACGTCAGCGAGAGCCGTGCCTTCCACATCCTGGCCCGCACGGGGTACGCCATGAACGGGCTGCTGCACATCCTGATCGGCGGCATCGCCATCGGCATCGCCTTCCACGACGGCCAGGGCGGCGAGGCCGATCAGAGCGGCGCGCTGAAGGGCGTCGCCGGCACTCCGGGCGGGTTGGTCGTGCTCTGGATCGCCGTGGTCGGGCTGTTAGCGCTCGGCCTCTGGGAGGTGGCGCAGGTCATCCTCGCGCCCGGGGCGGATGCGAAGAAGCGGTGGGGCAAGCGCGTCACCGAAGCGGCGAAGGCCGTCGTCTACTTCGTGCTCGGCGGCACGGCGCTCGTGTTCGCCCTCGGCGGCACCAGCAACTCGTCCGACTCGAGCCAGACGGCGAGCGCCCGGCTGCTCGCCACCCCCGGCGGGGTCTTCCTCCTGATCGCGGTGGGGCTCGCCGTGTTCGGGTTCGGGGTGGGATTCGTCTCGATCGGCATCCGCCGCACCTTCCGCAAGCTGATCCACACGCCGGCGGGCGCCGCCGGCCGCGCCGTCACGGTGCTCGGCGTGGTCGGGTACATCGCCCAGGGCGTCGCGTTCGCGGTCGTCGGTGTGCTCTTCGTGGTGGCGGCAGTCACCTACGACCCCGAGAAGGCCGCCGGACTCGACGGCGCCCTCAAGTCCCTCACCGACCTGCCCTTCGGCGTCGTCCTCCTCGTGGCGATCGGCATCGGTCTCATCGCCTACGGCCTCTTCCTCGGCGCCCGCACCCGCCTCGCCCGCCTCTGACCCGACCGGTCAGGCGGCGGAGCACCGGTCAGGCGGCGGAGCGCTGCGCCTTCAGGCGCACGAGGAGGTCGGGCGCCCGACGGTCGAGCTGCGCACCGCCGATGCGCACGCCGACCACGAAGAACACCGCGCCGAGCGCCACGCCCACGACGAGCGTCAGCCAGCCGAGCAGCGCCGACGAGAACACGAGGCTCAGCACCGCCAGCACCGACGCCGGGATCATGAGCAGCAGCGACACCCCCCAGGTCGCGAACCCCGACAGCGCCGTGGTGAACCCGGCGCCGGGCGCGGACTTGAACGGGTTGTCCCCCGCCGCCGGCACCGGCACGATCAGCTGCGACGACGACACGCTCACCACGCCGAAGCCGCCGAGGAGTGCCGCCGCGCCGAGGCCGAGCAGCATCGGCAACAGCGACCACGATCCCGTGACGGCCACCGACCCGATCGTGATGAGCAGCACCAGCGGCACCGCGATGATGGCGAGCGCCGCGACGCGCCCGAGCCGGTCGTCGCGCCCGCGCACCCCGTCGGCGATGTGCGTCGCGAACGCGGTGCCGTCGTAGGAGATGTCGGTGTAGATGCCGAGGGCCAGCAGGAACGCGATGATCGGTCCGGATGCGTTCAGGAGCGCGAGCGAACCCAGGTTGTTCGAGTAGAACCAGAGCAGCACGGGGATGAGCGGCACCACGATCAGCTGGCGCGCATACCGCGGGTCGCGCCGCCAGTAGGTGAGCGCCCGAGCCGTGATCGCTCCCACCGGCGTCGCCGGCAGCACCCCGAACAGCCCGGTCTTGCCGCGCGCGACCCGCTTGGTGCCGGAGGTGACGGGCGACACCAGAGCCACCCCGAGGCTCCAGCGCCAGAGGAGCACCAGGAGCGCCAGCGTCGCGAGGGCGATGAGGAACTTCAGCCCCGCCGCGCCGACGTCGCCGACGGCGAGATCGGCCGGCACCGACCAGGGGGCGCCGAGCGGCGACCAGCTGAGCGCGCGGGCGACACCGGGAAGCGCATCCGCCGAGACCGCGATGCCTCGGCTGAGCCCGGCGATGATGGGCCCGAGCAGGATGAGTGGGATGAAGATGAGGATGCCCGCCAGCTCCCGGAACCGCCGCCGCGACTGCAGGCTCGTGGAGAGCGCGGCGACGGCACGGGAGCCCGTCACGCAGATGAGGACGGCGAGCACGGCGCACACGGCCGCCGCGACCGCGGCGAACGGCGAGCGCGCCCAGGTGGCGATGGTCGCCAGCGCCGCGATCGACGTGACGATACCCGGCACGCCGAGCACCCCGGCGGCGGTCAGGCCGACCAACAGCTTGCTCATCGGCAGCGGGAACACCACCAGCCGCGCTGGGTCCAGGGTCTGCTCGACGCCGAACGCCACGAGCGGCACCACGATCCAGCCCAGGATGACGGCGGAGCCGGCCAGCACGACCACGGTGGTCGCGAGCTCGGTCGGCGCGAAGGCGAGCGCCACGAGGCCCGCAACGGCGAGCCCCAGCACCCCCACGCCGTAGATCGCGCCGATGATGACGGCCACCAGTTGCCACGCACTCCGCTTCAGCGAGTTGCGGAGGACCAGGAACCGCAGCTTTACGAGCGTCGCAACCATTCCGGCCCCTCTGCGTGCGTGCGTCCTCCGACGAGTTCGACGAAACGGTCTTCGAGCGTGGACTCGCCGCGTACCTCGTCGACCGTGCCGGCCACGAGCACCCGGCCGTGGGCGACGACGGCGACGTGGTCGCACATCCGCTGCACCAGGTCCATCACGTGGCTCGAGACGATGACGGTGCCGCCGTTCTGCACGTACCCGGTGAGGATGTCGCGGATGTTCGCCGCCGACACCGGGTCGACCGACTCGAACGGCTCGTCGAGCACCAGCAGCCGCGGTGCGTGCACGAGGGCGCACGCCAAGGCGATCTTCTTCGTCATGCCCGCCGAGTAGTCGACCACGAGGGTACCGGCCGCCTGCTCGAGGTCGAGCAGCTTCAGGAGGTCGGCGGTGCGGGTGGCCACCTCGGCGCGGTCGAGCCCGAACAGTAGTCCGTTGTAGGTGACGAGCTGCTCGCCGGTGAGCCGGTCGAACAGCTTCACGCCGTCGGAGAGGTTGCCCACGAGCGACTTCGCCTTGATCGGCTCCTGCCACATGTCGACGCCGTGGATGAGGGATTGCCCCGCATCCGGCCGCAGCAGGCCCGTCGCCATCGAGAGCGTGGTGGTCTTGCCCGCACCGTTGGGCCCGACGAGGCCGTAGAACGAGCCGACCGGAACCGTGAGGCTCAGGTCGTCGACGGCCACCTTCTCGCCGAAGCGCTTGCTCAGGTGGGTGAGTTGCAGGGCCGGCTGGCCGGATTGGTCTGACATGCGTGTCCTCTCACGGTCGGTCACTTCCACTCTGGTCGCAACCGCCGCGCCGGACAACCAGCCCCGCCGATGTCGCGCTAAGCCGCGACGGTCTCCTCGACCTCGTCGGCGTCGGCCGTGGCCGGCGCGGCGTGCAGCGGAGCCAGCGCCTTCGACCAGGCGACGAGCTGGTCGAGCATCGTGTCGACCTGCGGCTCGAGGTAGTCGCTCGGCGTGAACTCCCGGAAGTCCTTGAACTCGGTGAGGAGCGAGATCGCGACCTGCGCCCGCACGGTCGCCAGCTGCAACTCCGAGGCGATGAGGCGCAGGTGCTCCACGGCCCGGGCACCGCCGACGCCGCCGTAGCTGACGAACGCGGCCGCCTTGTTGTTCCACTCCGCGTAGAGGTAGTCGAGCGCGTTCTTCAGCACGCCCGAGGTGGAGTGGTTGTACTCGGGGGTGACGAACACGAAGCCGTCGAACTCCGAGATCTTCGCCGACCAGGCCTTGGTGTGGTCGTTCTGGTAGTTGCCCCAGGCGGCCGACATGGGCTCGTCGAGGTGCGGGAGCGGGTAGTCGGCCAGGTCGACGAGCTCGAACTCGGCGTCGGTGCGGCGCGAGGCGATCTCCGTCACCCACTTCGCGACGGCCTCGCCGTTGCGTCCGGGGCGGGTGCTGCCGAGGATGATCCCGATCTTGGTCATGCGTTTCTCCTTCAGGAACGAATCGTGCGTAATGCGCGTTGTCAGTAGTGCGCAACAGCGTGCGGGCCGATTTAGTCCCGACTTCGGCCACGCACTTTGACGTGCGTGACGCACACGAAAGGACGTAATCCGGCATGACGGCTCCCCTGGCGGCAACCCACCTGGACCTCGAATCGGCGTGCGCGGTGCCCGAGACCCGCGAGCTCGTGAAGGACATCTTCACGATGACCGGCGACAAGTGGTCGATGCAGGTCATCAAGGCTCTGGAGAACGGCCCGCAGCGCTTCACCCGGCTCATGACGGCGGTCGACGGCATCTCGCACCGGATGCTCACCCGAACCCTGCGGTCGCTCGAACGTGACGGGCTCGTGCACCGGCAGAGCTACGCCGAGTCGCCGCCACGCGTGGAGTACTCGCTGACGCCGCTCGGCGTGACCGTGCAGGAGCCGGTCGACGCGTTCATCGCCTGGACGCAGGCTCACCAGGACGAGATCGAGGCGAGCCGGGCACGCTTCGACGCCTGACCACGTCGGCCACGAGTGCGGCGGATGCGTCGGCATACCGTGCGGTGAGCTCGGCGAACAGGGCGGTGCTGCGCGCGCCGGGCCAGTCGGCGGGCAGCAGGTCGGCGGGGAGACCCGGGTCGAGGTAGGGCACGGGTCGCCAGACGTCGACGCCGCGCACGTAGCGGGCGAAGGCGGTCTGGCCGCCGCTCGCCGAGCTGGCCGGGACCGGCAGCAGCGCCTCGAGGCCCGCGATCGCATCGTGGTGCAGGCGGGCGATCGTGTCGAGATCCCACCACGTCGCCACCGCCGCGTCGAGCTCCCCCGCCACCCGGGGCTGCTCCGCACGGAACAGGGTGGCGGCGGCGCGGATGCCGAGCTCGGCGAAGATCTCCGCCACCTCATCGGCGAGGAAGTCCGGGCAGACCCAGAGCGCCGCCGACACCGTGCCGCAGCCGATGCCCTGCAGACGGCGCCGCAGCTGGTGCCGGAGCCGGCGCTCCTCCTCGGGCAGGGTGAACGAGATGAGGCACCACGGGTCGTCCGGCTGCATGCTGCGCGCGGCGAAGATGCGCCGGTCCCCCTTCGCCAGCATGGCCGCGGCCGCGGGGTCGAGGGCGTAACCGCTGCTGCCGTCGCGGGTCTCGGCGCGGAGCAGGCCCTTCTGCTTGACCCGGGCGAGGGTGGTGCGGGTGCGCCCCGGCGCCACGTCGAGCAGGCCCATCAGCGCGACCAGGTCGGCGGTCGCGATCCAGCCGCCCAGGTCGCGGAGGTACAGACCGATCACGGTGCGCAGGAGCGAGGTGGCACTGCCGGGCCGGGACTCGAGGTCGTCGACGACGGCCGTCACGAGGATGCCCGTGCCGCACCCGCCGCGCCCGCCGGCCCTGCCGACTGCGGGGCGCCGGGGGCGTCGCCCCGGGCATCCGTCAGCGCCGCTTCGATCGCGTCGAGGCCGCGCTGCAGCTCGGCGAAGGTGGTGCTGAGCGGCGAGAGCCCGATGCGCAGACCGTCGGGCGCGCGGAAGTCAGGGATGACGCCCTCCTCCCACAGCCGTGCCGTCACGGCGCGGAAGGCCGGGTGCCGCACGGTCACGTGGCTCCCCCGCTCCGCCGCGACGAGCGGCGTGGCGACGACCACGCCGAGGGGCACCAGCCGCTCCTGCACCTGTCGCAGTGCGAACTCGGTGAGGGCGATCGATTTCGCGCGGATCGCCGGCATGCTCGCCTCCTCGATCAGCGCGAGCATGTCCTGCATGGCGAGCATCCCGACCACGGGCGGTGTGCCGCTCACGAACCGGCGCATCCCGTCGCCGGGTTCGAAGCCGTCGCCCATCGCGAAGACGTCCCGGGCGCCCATCCAGCCCTGCACCGGCTGCTCGAGCTCGCCCTGCAGCCGGCGCGCGACGTAGCCGAAGGCGGGTGCGCCCGGGCCGCCGTTGAGGTACTTGTAGGTGCAGCCGACGGCGAGGTCGACGTCCCAGTCGTCGAGTTCGATGGGCACCGAGCCGACGGAGTGGCAGAGATCCCACAGCACGAGCGCGCCGGCGTCGTGCGCGATGCGGGTGATGCGGTCGGCGTCGGCGAGGAAGCCGGAGCGGTAGGCGACGTGGCTCAGCACCACCAGCGCGGTGTCGGGGCCGACGGCCTCCTGCACCTGAGCGGGCTCCACCCCGCGCGCCGGGTCGACGTGCAGCCAGCGGATGCGCAGCCCCCGCTCGCGCGCGATGCCCTCCGCGACGTACCGGTCGGTCGGGAAGTTGTCGTCGTCGAGCACGATCTCGTGCCGCCCGGGCCGGGCGTCGACGGCGGCACGCATCAGCTTGTAGAGGAGCACGGTCGTGGAGTCGGCGACGACCGTCTGGCCGGGCGTGGCGCCGAGGGTGGCGGCGGCGATGCGGTCGCCGAGGGCGAACGGGAGCTGCATCCACTGTTCGTCCCAGGCGCGGATGAGCCGGCCGCCCCAGTCGTCGGCGACGAAGGCGCCGAGGCGCTCGGCGGTGACGCGCAACGGACGCCCGAGCGAGTTGCCGTCGAGGTAG
The DNA here is from genome assembly GCF_058783455.1 of Herbiconiux sp. FW305-C-125. Classification (NCBI taxonomy): domain Bacteria; kingdom Bacillati; phylum Actinomycetota; class Actinomycetes; order Micrococcales; family Microbacteriaceae; genus Herbiconiux; species Herbiconiux sp. FW305-C-125. The sequence continues at coordinate 205,391 of NZ_JBYSYO010000001.1, forward strand.
GCGATCACGCCGTCGTTCGGCACGAACCGCTCGGCGAATCGCGCGAGCGGATCGGCCGCGTCGATGGCGGCGGCCTCCGCGATGCCGGAGGCGAGCACTTTCGGGTCGGTCACGGGCGGAGCTCCTCGAGGTCGGTGGCGGAGAGGACGCGGGCGGTCTGCAACCACGCCGGAAGTTCGTGGCGCTCCCCCGGCGCACTCTTCGCCACCCACGACACACGCCCCCCGAGCTCAACTTCCCACTCGGGATCGTCGCTACGAGGTAGCGCAAAGTGCTGCTCGAAGGGCACTTTTCGGACACTTTGCGCTACCTCGCGATGGTCCTTCGCGGGGTGTGCGGGCGGGAGGGGCGCGAGAGCGTCGAGGAGTTGCGCGGGGGTGAGGCCGGCGGCGAGGAGGGCGCGGAGTTCGCGCTCGTTCAGGCCGAGCGGGAGGGGGCCGTTGCCGAGGTCGGTGCCGTAGAGCACGTGGCCGCCGACGGCCGCGAAGCGGGCGAGATTGTCGAGGGCGACCGCGTGTTCGGGCGTCGGCGAACCCCAGCCGTGGATGTCAAGAGTGCTGACCCACGACATCCGCCCGGCCATGGCGGCGACGAGGTCGTCGGGGAGTCGCTCGGTCCAGGGTGTGTGTGCCAGGCGATCGACCCCGAGCCGCAGCGCCCGCGCGGCCTGGCCCGGGCCCTCGGCATGCGCGACCACTTCGAGCCCGAGCCGGTGGGCCTCCTCGACGACCGCCCCGGCGACCTCGTCGCTCAGCGCACCCGACGATTCGCCGGCCGCGGATGTCGCGTGCAACACGAGCTTGACGAACCGGGCGCCGTGGCCGTGCATCTCCGCCACCGCGGCCCGCGCGTCGCCCGCGGTGGCGAGCTGGCGCACCGCGGCATCCGGCGCCCACGACCGGCCGACGGGGTATCCACCGACGCCCGTCAGGAAGGCGCCGGCGAAGGTGAGCTCGGGCATCCGCTCGTCAGCACCGGATGCCCAGCCCGCCACCTCCGTCGGGTCCCACCCGAGATCGACCACCCGGGCGATCCCGGAGCTCGCCAGCGCCGCTCGATCGACCAGTCCCAGGTGCACGTGCGAGTCGCAGAACCCCGGCAGCACCACGCCGCCGAGCGGCACGATGTCCGCATCCGAGATGCCTCCACCGGCGGCAGCGCGCACGTCCCCACCGACGCTCAGGAGAGCGGGCCCCGTCCAGCGGCCCACCCAGACGTCGTCGACCGCGACGACGCTCACGCGCCGATCTCCGTGCGCACCGCGAACAGCTCGGGGAAGAACGTCAGCGACAGTGCGCGTTCGAGGAACGCCGCACCCGTCGACCCGCCGGTGCCGTGCTTCATGCCGATGGTGCGCTGCACGGTGCGCAGGTGCCGGAAGCGCCAGAACTGGAAGTTGTCCTCGAGGTCGACCAGTTCCTCACACGCTTCGTACACTCGCCAGTGCTCGCCCGCGGCCTCGTAGATCGACCGGAAGACGGGCACGAGCTCCGGCTGCAGCACCCACGCCCGCGAGACGTCGCGCTCGAGCACCGTGGCCGGAATCGCGAACCCGGCCCGGGCGAGGTAGCGAAGGAACTCGTCGTAGAGCGTCGGCTCCGCCAGGAGCGCGGCGAGCACCGCACGCGCTGCCGGGTCGGCGTCGAAGACCGCGAGCATCCGCTCGTTCTTGTTGCCGAGGATGAACTCGATCGCCCGGTACTGGTGCGACTGGAAGCCCGAGGAGTTGGCGAGGAAGCCGCGGAACTCGGCGTACTCGGTGGGTGTGAGGGTCGCGAGCACCGACCACTGCTGCGTCAGCGTCTCCTGGATGTGCTTGACCCGGGCGATGCGTTTGAGGGCGGTGCCGAGGTCGTCGTCGCGGAGGTTGTCGCGGGCGGAGCGCAGCTCGTGCAGCATGAGCTTGAGCCAGAGCTCGCTGGTCTGGTGCTGGATGATGAACAGCAGCTCGTCGTGATGCTCCGGCACACTGACCGGTCGTTGCAGCGCGAGCAGCTCGTCGAGCGCGAGGTAGGACCCGTAGCTCATGCGCTCGGCGAAATCGGTGACGATGCCCTCGTCGAACGCCCGCGTGTTCTCGTCGGCTGTCATGCGCCCGACGCTACACCATCCTGACGCCCGTCACGATAGTGAAATATTGCCCTGCGTGTGCGCGGCGAGGAACGTCTCGAGGTATGCCGCCACCCCGTCGTCGTGGTGCCGGGTCGTCACCGTGGTCGCGGCCGCCAGCACCGCGGGCTTGGCGTTGGCCACGGCGACGGCGGTGCCCACGGCGGCGAAGGCCGAGAGGTCGTTGTCGTTGTCCCCGAAGTACACGCAGTCGCGGGGCTCGCTGCCGAGTTCCGCCGCGACGACGGCCAGCCCGTCGCCCTTGGAGCAGGTGGCGTTCGCGATCTCGAGGTAGGTGTCCTTGGAACGGTAGCCCACGAGGCCGGGCCGCTCGGCGAGCATCCGCTCCACCCGGTCGATGGCGGCCGGGTCGCCCATGCACATGATCTTGTGTGGAGGGGCGGTGAGGATGCGCCCGCTGGTTCGGTACACCACCGCCGGCTCGGGGTTCGGCGTCACTCCCGTGTTGGCCGTCTCCCGTTCGGCCCAGCGATCGTGCGCCCAGACGAACCAGTCGTCGCCGCTGTAGAAGCTGCCGTGCAGGTCGAGTTCGGCGCAGAGATCGTAGACGGCCATCGCATCGTCCGGCCGGATGCGCACGTCCAGTGCCGTGCTGCCGTCGCTGCGCAGCACGATGCCGCCGTTGTAGGCGATGAGCGGCACCCCGCCGCCGTCGTAGAGCCCTTCGATCGGCCGCATCGATGCCGGCATGCGCGAGGAGCACAGCACGAAGACGTGCCCGGCGTCGACGACCCGACGGATGGCGGCGATGGTGCGCACGGAGAGCGTGCGCTCGGCGTTCAGCAGCGTGCCGTCGATGTCGGAGCAGAAGAGCGTCACGAACAGCGAGCTTAGAGCGTGCCTACGCCCCCGCCGGCACCGGCCCCGTCGAGTCGCGCACCAGGAGGGCCGTGTGCAGGCGCTGGTGGTGGTCGCGTGAGGACTCCTCCGACGAGATCGCCTCCACCAGGTACTCGGCGGCGAGCCGGCCCTTGGTCTCGATCGGCTGGCGCACCGTCGTGAGCGACGGCGACGCCCAGCTCGCGGCCACGGTGTCGTCGAACCCGCTCACCGAGACCTCCCCGGGCACCGAGACGCCGGCCTCCCGGGCGGCGTCGAGCACCCCGAGCGCGATGATGTCGCTGAACGCCACGATGGCCGTGGGGCGCACCTCCTGCGCCCAGAGCTCCGAGAAGGCCTTCACTCCCCCGGCGCGGGTGCACGCCACCTCGACCACCTGCACCCCCTCGCTCTCCGGGCTGAGACCGCGCGAGGCCAGCGCGGCGATCGCGCCCTGCATGCGCCGGAACACCGGGCCGCGCCAGGTGCGGTGGTCGCCCTCGGTGCCGGTCTCGAACGCCACGAGCGCGATCCGGCGGTGCCCGAGGTCGAGCAGGTGGTTCACCAGGTTCTCGAGCCCCTCGCCGTCGTCGATCTCGACCGAGGGCACGTCGCCGTGCACCTCGCTGTCGACGAGCACGAACGGGATGCCGCGCTGCCGCAGCGCGTTCACCTCGCCGCGGTCGTCCTCCAGCCCGCTCACGATGAACCCGTCGACGGCCGCGTAGGGGATGGTCTTCAGCATCGATCCGCGGAGTGGCGGCGCCAGGAGCAGGGTGAACCCCTCGCGCTGACAGGTCTGCCCGATGCCCTGGAGGAACTGGGTGTAGTACGGGTTCTCGAGCACGCGGTCCAATTGCTGCGGCAGCAGGAGTCCGAGGCTGTCGGTGCGGCGGGTGCGCAGCATCCGTGCCGCCGGATCCTGCGCGTAGCCGAGCTCGGCGGCCGCCGCGAGGATGTTCTTCACCGTCGCCTCGGACAGGCGCTTGGAGTCGTTGAAGGCCAGCGAGACGGCGGTCTTGGAGACGTTGGCGCGGTCGGCGACGTCTTGCATGGTGACCCGGCCGTTGCGTGTGCTCATCGCGCCACCTCGGCCGTGAGCACCAGCGATTCACCGGCCGGCACGCGTACCTCGGCCGAGCCCAGGGCGTCGGCGTCACCGTGCAGCACGCGCCACGAGCCTTCGGCGCCCGGGTCGGGCAGGGTTGCGACGGGTACCGAGATCTCAGCGCCCCGGTTCACCAGCGCCACCACGACGCCGTCGCCCACGGCGCCACGAATCATCATGACAACATCTTCGCCGATGGCTGCCACGCGCTGCTCCCCGCGACGCACCGGCGTGTTCTCGCGGCGGATGCGCGTGAGCGCCGTGATGCCGGCGAGCAGTCGTTCCGACCACTGCTCGCGCTCCCAGGGCATCGTGCCGCGGCAGTCGGGGTCGTTGCCGCCGGTCAGCCCCACCTCGTCGCCGTAGTAGATCATCGGCGCCCCTTCGGCCGTGAGCAGCAGCGTGTAGGCGAGCAGCGCCGCGCCCTCGTCGCCGCCGTGCCGGGTGAGCACCCGCTCGGTGTCGTGGCTGCCGAGCAGATTGAGCATGCCGGTGCGGAAGCCGCTCGGAATCCGCTCGGTGAGCGCGGTCATCCCCGCCGCGAATTCCGCCGCGTCGAGTGAGCGGTCGGCCGTGAAGCCGAGCACGAGGTCGCGCAGGGTGTAGTTCATGGTGCCGTCGGCGAGATCGCCCTGCAGCCACTCCTCCGGCTCGCGCCACTCCTCGGCCACGATGTAGAGGTCGTCGCCCTTCCCCTTCACGACCTCGCGGAACCCGCGCCAGAACTCGTGGTTGATGAAGTAGGGCACATCCAGCCGCCAGCCGTCGATGCCCTGCTCGATCCAGTACCGCGCCACCTGGTAGTGGTGGTCGCGCACCTCGGGGTTGTAGGCGTTCCACTTGGGCAGGTAGTAGCAGCCGGAGCAGGTGCGGTAGTTCGGCACCGGATGCGGCCGCACCGGGAAGCCCTCCACCGAGAACCAGTTCACGAAGGCCGAGTCGCGCTCCTTCTCCACCACGTCGCGGAACGCCCAGTGCCCGTCGCCGCAGTGGTTCAGCACGGCGTCGAGCACCACCCGGATGCCGCGGGCGTGCGCTGCGTCGAGGAAGGTGCGGAAGGCCGCGAGGTCGCCGAGCCGGTGGTCGATCGCGAAGTAGTCCTTCGCGTCGTAGCGGTGGTTGGTGTCGGCCTCGAAGATCGGGGTGAGGTAGAGGGCGTTCGCGCCGAGCGACTCGATGTGGTCGAGGTGCGCGGTGATGCCGGCCAGGTCGCCGCCGAAGAAGTTCTCGCGCGTGGGCACGGCTCCCCAGGGCTCGACGCCCGGCGGGTCGAGCGCGGGGTCGCCGTTGGCGAAGCGCTCGGGGAAGATCTGGTAGAAGGTCGCGTCGGCGACCCAGTCGGGCGTGGGCATCAGTCTTTCAGTCCTGTCGTCGCGATTCCGCGCACGAGGGCGCGCTGGAAGAAGAGGAACACCACGATGCTCGGGATCGTGGCGGTGAGGGTGCCGGCCATCAGGTAGTTCCACGAGGTGCCGTACCGGCCGACGAACGAGGCGAGGCCGATCTGGATGGTGCGCACCTCATCCGTGTTGGTGACGAGCAGCGGCCAGAGGAAGTCGTTCCAGGCGAACAGGAAGCTGAAGATGGCGAGGGTCGCGAACGCCGGCGTCGACAGCGGCACGATCACCCGGAAGAAGATGCCGATGCGGCTGCACCCGTCGATGCGGGCCGCGTCTTCGATCTCCTGCGGAATGGAGGTGAAGAACTGCCGCAGCAGGATGATGCCGAACACGTCGGCGAGCCTTGGCACGATCAGCCCCCAGTAGGTGTCGATCCAGCCGAGGTCGGCCACGATCGCGTAGGCCGGGATGATCGTGACGAAGGTCGGGATGAGGAGAGCCGCTAGGAGCACCACGAAGATGGCGTTCTTGAACGGGAAGCTCAGCCGGGCGAAGGCGTAGGCGGCGAGCGCGTCGAGCACGAGGTGCCCGGCCACGATGCCCACCGCCATCACGATGCTGTTGAGGTAGTACTGCCCGAACGGCGCCGCCTCCCACGCCTTGGCGAAGTTCTCCCAGTGCCAGGAGGTGGGGAAGATCGAGGTGTTCGTGTAGGTCTCGGCGCGGGTCTGCAGGGCTGTGGTGAACATCCACAGGAAGGGCACCACCACAAAGGCGGCGCCGGCGATCAGCACGACGTGCCGCGCCAGGTTCACGCGGAGGGATCGTCTCATCGCAGACTCGACTTCCCGGCGCCGGATGCGCGCCACTGCACGAGGGTCACGCCCAGCACGAGGGCAAGGGTCACGAAGGCGATGGCGGTGCCGTAGCCGAAGTCGCCGAGCCGGAAGGCTTCGCGGTACATCAGCATGCCGAGCACCTCGGTGCCGCCCTGGGGACCACCGCCGGTCAGCACGTAGACCAGGTCGAAGGCCTGGAAGCTCGTGATGAGCGCCTGCACCACCACGAAGAAGGTCATCGGGGCCAGCAGCGGCAGGGTGATGTGCCGCAACCGCTGCCACCACCCGGCCCCGTCGATCTGCGCCGCCTCGAACACGCCCTGCGGCAGCGCCTGGAGTGCGGTGAGGTAGAGCACGGCGTTGAAGCCGAGATTCTTCCAGACCGTGAGGGCGGTCAGCGCGCCGAGCGCGAGCCAGCGGTCCTGCAACCAGTCGGGGCCGGCGATGCCGACCTGCGCGAGGAGCCCGTTCACGAACCCCGCCGGGTCGAGCATGTACTTCCACACGATGGCGGCGGCGACGGATGAGGTGACCGCCGGCAGGAAGTAGATGCCGCGGTAGATTCCCCGGCCACGGATGGGGGCGTCCAGCAGCAGGGCGACGACCAGGCCGGTCGCCACCGACAGGAGACACACCCCCACGGCGTAGACACAGGTCACCAGCAGGCTGTTCCAGAACTCCGGGTCCTGCGCCAGGCGCACGTAGTTGTCGAACCCGATGAACTCCTTCACCGGGTCGAACCCGTTCCACGAGGTCAGGCTGATCTGGCCCGCCGCGACGATCGGGTAGATGACGAACACGCCGAGCACCACGAGGGCCGGGAGCAGGAACAGACCCGCGGTCAGCACCTGCTCCCGGTCGTAGCGCGGTCGCGGTGGCCCTGACGAACGCCGGGAACTCGAGAAGGTCAGGGCCACCGGCGTCAACCCTTCGCGATCACGTCGTTGACGGCCTGCTCCGCGGCGTCGAGCGCCTCGTCGACGGTCGCGTCGCCGCTCAGCGCCTTCTCGATCTGCTGCGCGAAGGCGAGCGAGATCTTCGGGTAGAGCGGGGTGTTGGGGCGGGCGTGGGCGTCGGCCATCTGCTCGACGAACGGGCGCAGGCGCGGCTCGGTCTGGTCGACCCAGTCGAGGTACTCGCTCCCGGTGGCGACGGAGGTGGTGACGGGCAGCATCCCGGTCGCCTCGCTCCAGCTGGTCACCTGCTCGGGCTCGAGGAACCAGGCCAGGAAGTCGGCCGCGGCCTGCGAGCTCGCATCCGAGTTGCCGAACACCATCGCCTGCTCACCGCCGAGGTTCGTGGCGGGCGTGCCGTCTGCCGGGTAAGGCGCCTTGGCGGTGCCGAACTCGAACGGCGGGTCGGCCGCCCAGATGCCCACCATCCACGAGCCCTCCTGGGCCGAACCGCCCTGGCCCTTCTCGAATTCGCCCCACTTCGCGTAGGGGCTGACGCCCGAGTCGATCAGGTCGACCCAGAACTGCAGCGCCTGCTTGCCCCCCGGGGTGTTGAACGCCGCAGCGGAGTTGTCCTCGGTGAGGAACTGACCGCCGGCCTGCCAGAGGTTGACCTGGAAGTTCCAGGTCAGGCCCTCGCCGGTGTCGCCGGCCTCGGTGAAGAGGTCGTAGCCGGGCTTGCCCGTCTTCTCGAGGATGGTCTTGCCGTCGGCCATCAGCTCCTCCCAGGTGGTGGGCGGCGAGTCGGGGTCGAGTCCGGCCTCCTGGTAGAGCGTCTTGTTGTACATGTACGCCAGGTTGTTGGCCGAGACCGGCACGGAGACCTGCTTGCCGTCGATCGTGCCGAACGAGGTCAGCGCCGGGGTGATGTCGTCGAGGGTCTCGGCGGGCAGCAGCGGCGTGAGGTCGACGAGCGAGCCGAGCTGCTCGATCTCGGGCACCCAGACGAGGTCGCCGATGGCGATGTCGGGCAGCGTCTTCGAGGTGGCGGAGGCGCGCAGCTTGGTGAGGAAGTCGGCGTTCGGCACGTTCGAGGCCGACACCTTCACATCCGGATGCGCGGAGTTGTACTCGTCGACCATCGCGTCGAAGGTGTCGGCGTTCGTGCCGTCCCAGTAGTGCCAGACCGTGACCTCGGTGGGCTGGCCGGAATCGCCGCCCGATGCCGGACTGCAGCCCGCGAGGGCGAGCAGCCCTACGGCGCCGATCGCAGCGAGCGGGAGTGACTTTCGGTGCATCATTGCTCCTTGGTGATGAACGAGGTCTCAGGAGACCATCGTGTGCAGGGGTGAGGGTGAGCCGTCGCCGGCTCGTTCGATCCCGTCCGGCGCAGCCGCATCTGCACGGGTGGGGGCCAGCGCGAACCAGGCCGCGCTGTCCGCGTGAACGACCGGTTGGTCGTCCGCGGAGTCGAGAGGGCCGCCACCGGTCGCGAGGGGCGTGACCCGCCCGTCGATCGTCCAGTCGGCGGGGAGGGGTGCAGCCGTCGGCCCGAAGTTGACGACGCAGACGCCCTGGCCGCGCCGGAACGCGAGCACGTCGGGGCGCGGATGCTCGAGCCATTCGAGCGTGCTGCCGGCGGCGAAGAACTCCCGGCGCCGCCGCACGAGCTCTTCGGTCAGCCGCAGCGTCGAGCCGGGGTCGGCGCGCTGGCGGTCGACGGCGAATTCGGCGAACCACGCGGGCTGCGGCAGCCAGGGGTCGGCAGCACTGCCCGCCGGGGTGAAGCCGAACGCCGGCGCATCCGCCACCCACGGCAACGGCACCCGGCACCCGTCCCGGCCCAACTCGGTGCCGTTCGAGCGGTGCCAGATCGGGTCTTGGCGGGAATGGTCCGGCAGATCGAGCACTTCGGGCAGCCCGAGCTCCTCCCCCTGGTAGAGGTAGGCGGCACCGGGGAGGGCGAGCAGCAGCGCCGCGGCCGCACGGGCGCGCCGCACGCCGAGCGCGACGTCGACCGCACCGGTGCGCCGGGCCGCCGCGATCATGTCGGTGGGCACGGGCGCTTCGAGCAGCTGATCCTGGCCGTACCGAGTCGCGGCGCGGTGCACGTCGTGGTTGGCGAGCGCCCAGGCCGGGGCACCGCCGTGCGAGGTGCCCTGGGTGAGCCCGGTGCGGATGGCATCGCGCATTCGCCCCGCCTCCCACGGCTGCACGAGCAGGTCGAAGTTGAACGCCTGGTGCAGTTCGTCGGATCGGAGATAGGCGGCCAGGCTCTCGGCCGACGGCACCCAGATCTCGCCCACGAAGTACTTCGGCTCGGGCTGACGCTCACCGATCGCCCGCCAGCCGCGGTAGATCTCGTGCACCTCCGGCTGGTCCCACATGGCGTAGTTGTGTCCGCCCGTACCGTCGTCGGCGCCGGGCCAGTCGGGCAGATCGGCCGCCTTCACGTGCCCGTGGGCCACGTCGATGCGGAATCCGTCGACGCCCCGCGCGAACCAGAACGCCAGCACCTCCTCGAAGTAGGCCACCACCTCCGGGTTCCGCCAGTCGAAGTCGGGCTGCCCCGGGTCGAAGGCATGGAAGTACCACTGACCCGGCCTGCCGTCGGGCTCGGTCACCCTCGTCCACGCCGGCCCGCCGAACACGCTCTGCCAGTTGTTGGGCGGCAGCTCGCCCTGTTCCCCGCGCCCGTCGCGGAAGAGGAACCGCCCGCGCTCCGGGCTGCCGGGCGCTGCGGCGAGCGCGGAGCGGAACCAGGCGTGCTCGCTGGAGCAGTGGTTGGCCACCAGGTCCATCAGCACCCGGATGCCCCGCGCGTGCGCCTCCTCGACGAGGGCGCCGAGCTCGGCCACCGTGCCGTAGTCGGGTTCGACCGCGAAGTAATCGGCGATGTCGTAACCGTGGTCGCGCTGCGGCGAGGCGTAGCAGGGGTTCAGCCAGATCGCGTCGACGCCGAGCCGGGCGATGTCGTCGAGCCCGGCACGGATGCCCGCGAGGTCGCCGATCCCGTCACCCGAGGCGTCGCGGTAGGAGCGCACGTAGATCTGGTAGACCACCGCGTCGGTCCACCAGGCGTCCTGCGTCGACTGCACCGGCTCTCCTGCCGTCGTGACCGTTCGGGCGCCACGCTTGCGGCCATGGCACCCGAACGGAGCGTGTGTACGTTTTACTAAATCGATAAAACCGGATGTCTCCGAGGCTGTCAAGAACGAATTCCGACCGGATCTGTTGAGCCACCGCTCGAAGGTGTGTTACTTTCTACACGACTTAATTTACGACTGAAGTAACGACCAGACCGGTAGGAGCATCGTGGCTCGATTCAACAACGCCGACGTGAGCAGGTCGGCCATCCTGGCCCGGCTGGGAGCGGTGGGCCCGGCGTCGCGCGCCGAACTCGCCCGCACGCTCGAAGTCTCACCGGCGCTCATCACGCAGCTCACCAAAGACCTCATCGCCGACGGGCTGGTCGAGGAGCGCGAGCAGCAGCCCTCCCAGGGTGGGCGCCCGGCGCGGCTGCTCGGCCTGGTCTCGAACGCGGGCCGGGTGGTGGGCGTCAAGGTCTCCGCCGATCACCTCTCGTTCGTCGAATCCGGCCTCGACGGCCGGGTGCTGCGATCGGCCAGCGAACCCTTCGACGCGACCGACCCGCTGTTCCTCAGCCGGCTGATGGGGCTCATCCAGCTGTTCGTGGCCGGCGGCAACGCGCTCCCGCTCCTCGGGGTGGGGGTCGGCGTTCCCGGCAGCGTCGACCGGCAGGGCAACGGCGTGGTCGACTCCGTGCAGCTCGACTGGAACCAGGTGCCGCTCGGCGAGTTCCTCCGCCGTGGCCTCGCCCTGCCGGTGATCGTCGAGAACAACGTGAATGCGCTGGCCGTCGCCGAGCGGCTCTACGGCCTCGGCCGTAACGCCGCCAACATGCTCGTGGTCACCATCGGCACCGGCATCGGGGGCGCCGTCGTCGCCGACGGCGTCATCCTCCGCGGCGGCAGCGGCGGTGCCGCCGAACTCGGGCACATCCCGGTGAGCGACGACGGCCCCGAGTGCGTCTGCGGCAACCGCGGCTGTCTCGAGAGCTTCATCGGCGAAGCCGCGCTGGTCACGAGGGCCCGGGCATCCGGCCTGCTGGGCGAGCAGAGCGGCATCGCCGAGCTCCGCGCCCGCGCCGACAGCGGCGACGAGGCGGCCGCAGCGGTGTTCGGCGAGGCCGGCGCCCTGCTCGGCCGCACGGTGGCGGGCGTCGTGCACACGGTCGACCCCGAACTCGTCGTGCTGCTCGGTGAGGGCACGGCGGCCTGGAAGCACTGGGCCTTCGGCTTCGAGCCGGCCCTGCGCTCCCACCTCATGCCGCGCCGCCGAGGCCTGCCGGTCGAGGTGGAGAGCTGGCAGGACGACAGCTGGGCGCAGGGTGCCGCCGCCCTGGTGCTCGCCACCCCGTTCGACTCCGACGGCGTCGCCGGCGACCAGGGGCGGCTGGTGCGCGAGCGCCTGGTCGAGCAGTCCAGCTCGCGAGAGCCGGAGCGCTCATGACCGCCGTCCCTGCCACCACCCTCGCCGCCGAGGAGGCGGAGGAACCGCGTCGCCCCGCTCCCCCGCGCCCCGTCGCAGGCGGCGCGCGCGGCCGGCGCAGCCGCATCCGCTACGCCCTCGTGGTGCTCGCCTTCCTGCTGCCGAGCGCCATCCCGATGCTGCTGTTCGTGCTGGGCCCGATGGTCGCGGCCGCCGGCATCAGCTTCACCGAGTGGAACCTGCTCGCGCCCGCGAAATGGGTGGGCCTCGACAATTACGCGAAGCTCCTCAGCGACCCGCGCACCGGCGACGTCTTCCTGCACACGCTGTACTACATCGTGGGGTACCTGCCGCTGGTGTACGTCGGCGGCCTGGCGCTCGCGCTCGCCCTCAACTCGGCGCTGAAGGGGCGCACGCTCCTGCGCGGCGTCTACTTCCTGCCCGTGGTCACGAGCTGGATCGTGGTCGCCCTGGTCTGGCGCTGGCTCCTCAACCCCGCCAACGGCGTCGTGAACACGGTGCTCGGGTTCTTCGGCATCGCCGGGCCCGGCTGGTGGACCGACCCGAACTGGGCGATGCCCTCGATCATCCTGGCCTCCGCGTGGAAGGACCTCGGCTTCGTGATGGTCATCCTGCTCGCGGGGCTGCAGACCATCAACCCCGACATGTACGACGCCGCGAAGGTCGACGGAGCGGGCTGGTGGCGGCGGCTGTTCTCGGTGACGCTGCCCCTGCTCTCCCCCTCCACCTTCTTCGTGCTCATCATCTCGCTGATCAACGGCTTCCAGGTGTTCGACCAGGTCTACGCCATGACCGGTGGCGGGCCGGCCGGGGCCTCGCAGGTGGTCGTGCAGCAGATCTACGACCTGACCTTCCGGTACAGCCGCGCCGGCGAGGCATCGGCGCTGTCGTGGATGCTCTTCATCGTCATCCTGGCGGTCACCGTGGTGCAGATCCGCGGCCAGCGGAAGTGGGTCAACTATGGCTGAGACACTGTCGACCCGGATGCCCGTCACCGCGCCTGCGGCCCGGCGTCGCCGCGTGAGCAGCCGATTCATCGTGCTGCACGTCGTGATGATCGTCGGCGCGCTGATCATGTTCTTCCCGTTCTACTGGACGCTCGTCACCTCGCTGAGCCCGGGGGCCGGGCTGGGCGTGACGCCGCAGGTGGTGCCGACCGATCCGTCGCTCGCCGCGTACCAGCAGCTGTTCACCGAGCGGCCGTTCGCCCAGGTGGTGCTGAACAGCATCCTGCTGGCCGCGATCACCACGATCGTGCAGCTGTTCACCAGCGCGACTGCCGCCTACGCGTTCAGCCGCCTGGCCTTCCGGGGGCGCACCGTGGTCTTCGGCGTCTACCTGGCGACGATGATGATCCCGCTGCAGGTGCTGATCGTGCCGCTGTTCGCCGAACTCAAGGCGTTCGGTCTCATCGACACCTATCTCGGGGCGCTGCTGCCGACCTTCGCCTCGGCGTTCGGCATCTTCCTGCTCCGGCAGGCGATGAACCAGGTGCCGTTCGAGCTCGACGAGGCGGCCACGCTCGATGGCGCGGGGCACTTCCGCATCTTCTGGACGATCATGCTGCCCAACATCCGCCCCGCCATCGCGACCATCGTGGTGTTCGCCTTCATGGGCAGCTGGAACAGCTTCCTCTGGCCGCTCGTGGTGCTGCGCTCGCCCGAGCTCCAGACCCTGCCGATCGCCCTCGCGGGGCTCCAGGGGCAGTACACCACCCAGTGGGACATCGTGATGGCCGGCTCCGTGGTGAGCATCATCCCGATGCTCGCGCTCTACCTCTTCGCCCAGAAATACGTCATCCAGGGCGTCGCCAACTCCGGGATCAAGTAGCCCGAAGCACCATCACCCAGCCCGATGCACCATCACATCAAAGGAGATACCAGCATGAAGCGTCACGCCCTCGTGGTCGCCGGCGTCACCCTCGCCGCGACCGCACTCACCCTCAGCGGGTGCTCGACCGGCGGCGGCTCGTCCGACGAGAACGTCACCATCACCTACTCGAACTTCATCTCCAACGACGGGAACGAAGAGAACCTGCAGACCATCGTCGACGCGTTCGAGAAGGAGAACCCGGGCATCACGGTCGACGTGAAGACCCTCCCCTACGCCGATTACGGCACGGCGCTGCAGACCGACCTGGCCGCCGGCACCGCGGCCGACGTGTTCGACATCGAGTACGCCAACTACGCGCAGTACCAGGCCAACGGCGTGCTCGCCCCGCTCACCGTCAGCAACCCGGATGCTTACCGGCAGACGCTGCTCGAGGCCTACCAGACCGACGGCACACAGTACGCGCTGCCGAGCTCGTTCTCGGACGTCGTGCTCTACTACAACAAGGACCTCTTCGACGCCGCCGGGCTCTCGTACCCCACCTCCGACTGGACCTGGTCCGACGAGAAGGCGGCCGCCGAGAAGCTGACCGATCAGGCCGCCGGCGTCTGGGGCGACCACCAGCCGGTGAGCTTCTACGAGTACTACAAGACCCTCGCCCAGAACGGCGGGAAGTTCCTCGACGACTCCGGCACGAAGGTCGCCTTCAACACCCCGGAGGGCATCGAGGCGGCGAAGTGGCTGGTGGAGAAGAGCGGCACGGTGATGCCGACGATCGAGCAGGGCCAGGGCACCCCCGACTTCGACACGAAGCTGTTCACCGATGGCAAGCTCGCCATGCTGCACACCGGCATCTGGGTGTTCTCGGCCATGGCCGACGTGCCCTTCGGCTGGGACATCGCGGTCGAGCCGGGCAACACCGAGAAGGCGAGCGCCGTGTTCTCGAACGCGGTCGCGGTCTCGGCGTCGTCGAAGCACCAGGATGCGGCCGCCAAGTGGGCCGAGTTCCTCACCTCGTCCGACGTCATGGTGCAGACCCGGCTCGACGCCGGGTGGGAGCTGCCGCCCATCTCCGACGAGGCGCAGCTCGACACCTACCTCACCAAGAACGACCCGGCCAACCGCCAGGCCGTGTTCGACTCGCTCGACGGCATCGCCCTGCCGCCCGTGGTGGCCACCGGCCAGCAGGAGATGCAGGACATCATGACCGAGGAGCTGGTCGAGGCGCAGTCCGGCCGCAAGAGCGTCGAAGACGCCCTGTCCTCGGCCGAGGAGCGCATCAACGCCGTCATCGGCGGCTGACCCGCATCCGCTCGTCCGCCCCTCCCCTCTCCTGTCCTCGCTTCGACGACGTCATAGAAAGGCCGTCATGACCGACGCCGCCCTCCGCTCCGCCGCCCCCGGCTCCCCCGCCGGCGACGAGCCGCTGTCCGCCCTCGCCCGATTCGGCTCCCGGCTGATCTCGGCCGAACAGCACGAATCGGGTGCCTATCCCGCGAGCCCGACCTTCTCGGCCTACGCCGGGTACAGCTGGTTCCGCGACGGCGCGTTCATCGCCGACGGGATGTCGAGCTACGGCGGGGTGGCGTCGGCCGACCGGTTCTTCGACTGGTGCGCCGGCGTGCTGCTGGCGCGACGAGCGGCGATCGAACGGATCGTCGCCCGGGCGGAGGCAGGCGACCCGGTGCCGGATGCCGAGATGCTCGCCACCCGGTTCACCCTGACCGGGGAGGAGGGGGCGGACGACTGGTGGGACTTCCAGCTCGACGGCTACGGCACCTGGCTCTGGGCCGTCGCCGAGCACAGCGCGCGGCACGGTCTCGACGCCGGGCGGTGGCGGGAGGCGATCGAACTCACGGTCGACTACCTGCTGTCGTCGTGGCAGCGCCCGTGCTTCGACTGGTGGGAGGAGAACGCCGAGCAGGTGCACGTGTCGACCCTCGGCTGCATCTCGGCCGGCCTCCGGGCGGTGGCCGAGCTCGGCGTGCTCGACGCGGTGCGACGGGCGGATGCGGAGGCCGCCGTCGCCGCGATTCAGAGCCTGATCGAGGAGGCCGGCACGGTCGACGGGCACCTGGCGAAGTGGCTGGGCTCGACCGAGGTCGACGCCAGCCTGCTGGCGCTGATCAGTCCGCTCGGCGTCGTGCCGGCCGAGAGCGAACTCGGCCGGCGCACGGTGGACGTCATCGACCGCGACCTGAACGTCGGCGGTGGCGTGCACCGCTACCTCGCCGACAGCTACTACGGCGGCGGCCAGTGGCCGTTGCTCAGCTGCTTCCTCGGGCTCGCCCGCCTCGCGCAGGGCGACCGGGCTGCGGCGCAGGCGACGCTGCTCTGGGCCGCGTCGACCGCCGGCGACGACGGGTCGTTGCCCGAGCAGGTGGCCGAGCACCTGCTCGCGCCCGACCGCGTCGCGGAGTGGGTGGAGCGCTGGGGGGAGGTCGCCGATCCGTTGCTCTGGAGTCACGGGATGTTCCTGCGTCTCGCCGTCGACCTCGGTGTCGTCGCCCCGATGGCGGCGGCCGACCGAACGGCGGACGAGCGATGATCCGGCACCGCCCGGGCGGCTCCGGGCATCCGTTCTCGGTCGACACCGAGCAGCGCGAACCGTTCTTCCCGATCGCCGGCGAGCCGCTCACCCTCGGGGTGCGCAGTTCACCCGACGTGACGGCGGTGGAGCTCGTGCTCGAACGGCGGCCTCGGGGTGCGACGGAAGTCGTGCGGCAGAACATCGATTGCCGGCCGGTCACTCGGCACTCCCGTGGGCAGACGGTCGACGGCGGTCACCTCGCCTCCGCGCAGGCGCGGCTGGCCCGCCGGTCGGGGGGCTGGCAGGCGGTGCTCGACGATCTGACGGCGGGTGAGGGCATCCGTTACCGGTTCATCGGCACCCGCGGCGACGGATCGACCGAGCGCACCGCGTGGTTCAGCGCCACCACGCACCAGTGGCGTGCTGCCGATGACGGGGCGGTGGCGTTCGACGCACCGACGGGCTTCGGCCGCCTCGTCAGCGGGAGCGTGCGCGAGCTGACCGACGGCGAGCGCATCCGCCGCGTCGAGTTCGCCCTCGCGCTCGACCCGCACGAGCACGTCACCGGGTTCGGCGAGCGCTTCGACCAGATCGATCACCGTGGCAGCACGGTCGACTCGGTGCTGTTCGAGCAGTACAAGAGCCAGGGCGCGGAGCGCAAGACCTACCTCCCGATGCCGTTCGCGCACGTGGTGGGCGGTGCCGGCTGGGGCTTCCACGTCCGCACCTCGCGCCGCGTGCTGTTCGACGTCGGCGCGGCCGACTCACGGCGCCTGATCGTGGCGGTGGAGACGGATGCCCCCGCCGCAGCCGGCGCGGCCGTGACGGTGGCACTCTACGCCGGTGCGCCCGCCGAGGTGCTCGACGCGTTCCTCGACGAGGTCGGGCGGCCGCGCGAGCTGCCGGACTGGGTGTTCCGGCTCTGGGCCAGCGGCAACGAGTGGAACACGCAGAGCGAGGTGATGCGGCAGGCCGACCTGCACCGCGAGCACGACATCCCGGTGGGGTCGATCGTGATCGAGGCCTGGAGCGACGAGAGCACCTTCACCGCGTTCCGCGACGCGCGCTATGAGGTCGCCGCCGACGGCGCGCCCTTGCGCCTCGACGCGTTCGAGTTCCCGGCCGAGGGCGCGTGGCCCGACCCCAAGGGCATGGTCGACGAGCTGCACGCCCGTGACGTGCGCCTGCACCTCTGGCAGATCCCGCTGCTCAAGATGCGTCCGCATCCGTCGGGGCAGGTGCGGGCGGATGCGGAGGCCGCGATCCGCGAGAACGTGCTGATCCGCGAGGAGGCGCCGGACGGGTCGCTGCGCCCGTACCGCAACCGCGGCTGGTGGTTCCCGCTCGGGCTCATGCCCGACCTCACCGACGACCGCGCCGCCCGCTGGTGGACGGAGAAGCGCCGCTACCTGGTCGACGAGGTCGGCATCGACGGCTTCAAGACCGACGGTGGCGAACACGCCTGGGGTCGCGAGCTGGTCTACCTCGACGGCACCCGTGGCGACGAGGGGAACAACCGCTTCCCGGTCGCGTACGCGAAGGCGTACGGCGACCTGCTCGAACGGGCCGGCAAGGCGCCCGTCACCTTCAGCCGGGCCGGGTTCACGGGATCGCAAGCGCATGGCGCGTTCTGGGCCGGAGACGAGAACTCCACCTGGGAGGCCTACCGCTGGTCGATGAACGCCGGGCTCTCGGCGGCAGCCTGCGGCATCCTCTACTGGGGCTGGGACATCGCCGGGTTCTCGGGCGAGATCCCCGATGCCGAGCTGTATCTGCGGGCCACGGGCACCTCGGTGTTCGTGCCGATCATGCAGTACCACTCGGAGTTCAACCACCACCGCTCCCCCTCCCGCGACCGCACACCGTGGAACATCGCGGAGCGCACCGGTTCGCCGGACGTGCTGCCGGTGTTCCGCCGGTTCGCGCAGCTGCGCGAACGGCTCGTGCCGTACCTGACGGAGCAGGCGGCCGCGAGCATCCGCTCGGGCCGGCCGCTGATGCGGGCCCTGTACTTCGAGCACCCGCAGGACGAGCGGATGTGGAGCGGCCCCGTGCAGTGGTATCTCGGCGACGACCTCCTGGTCTCGCCGGTGCTCGCACCCGGGGAGACCGAGCACGAGGTGCTGCTGCCGCCGGGCTCGTGGGTCGACGTGTGGAGCGGCGAGCGGGTGGACGGTGACCGGCAGCTGTCGCGGCCGACCCCCATCGGCGAGGTGCCCGTCTACGCGCGGGCGTCGGCCTGGGACTCCCTCGCGGACGTCTTCGCCCCCTCGGCGGGCCGCGGATGACCGCGGAGCGGGAGCGCTTCGACCGGTTCGTCGACGAACTCGTGGCGTGGGCCCGCACCGACCCCACGGTGATCGGGGTCGTGGGCATGGGCTCCACCGG
Organism: Herbiconiux sp. FW305-C-125; assembly: GCF_058783455.1. NCBI lineage: Bacteria > Bacillati > Actinomycetota > Actinomycetes > Micrococcales > Microbacteriaceae > Herbiconiux > Herbiconiux sp. FW305-C-125. The sequence continues at coordinate 223,801 of NZ_JBYSYO010000001.1, forward strand.
CGACCGCTCCCGGGTCGACGAGTGGTCCGACCACGATGTCGCCGTGGTGACCGAGCCGGGTGCACAGGAGCGTCTGCGCGGCGACCTGGCATGGTTGCCGAACGCCTTCCGGCTGGTCAGCGCGGCGCGCGAGCACCACAACGGGTTCAAGGCGTTCGACGCCGAGGGGCGGGTGATCGAGTTCGCCGTGGTCGATCGTGACGAGCTGCTGACCTTCGCCGCGAACGACTACGCCGTGCTCTACGAACGCGACGCGGACGCGGACGCGGACGCGGGTGCCGGTTCGGGCGAGGGCGAGGGCGTCGTCGCCGGCTGGATGCGCCAGGTGCACGATCGCACGATCGCGGCCGCCGAGGCGCGGCCTCGCGTCGGCGACGACGCGATCCTCGGCGTCTTCCTCACCCAGCTGCTGGTCGGTGTGGGCCGGCTCCGGCGCGGCGAGCTGCTGAGCGGTGCGCAGGTGATCCGGGCCGAGGCGGAGGAGTCGCTGCTCGACCTGATCCGGCGCCGGCTGCCGCCCGCCGAGGGCGCCGCCCGTGACAGCCTCGATCCGCGCCGGCGCTTCGAGCGCTCCTACCCCGACGAAGCCGCGCTCATCGCTGCGGCTCTGTCGGCCGACGCCGAGAGTGCTGCGCGGTCGCTGCTCGAGATCGTGGAGCAGCGCCTGGCGCCCACCTGGCCGGAGTTCCCGGGCGCGGCGGTGACGGCCGTACGCCGTCGGCTCGACTGGATCTGAACGCGCGATCCTGCTGGGCGGGAAAATTCATCGGATGTTTCCACCTTCCGGCCGCGGAGAAGGGGCGCGATTCTGCCTAGATTGCCAGGGGCGCGCCCGGTCGAACGTGTCGTCGGCGGCGAGCAGTTAGGTCCTCTCTCCGTGGCCGGGCGCGCCCTCGGCCGCAGTCCCGCTAGAGTTCTGGGTGAAGACATCTCGACGAAGGAGCGCTCGACGTGACGACTGTTGTATTGCCGGAGGCCCCGCGCCGCGAACTGCCCAAGCCGGCCAAGGGCGGCGTCTTCGTGCTCTTCTGGCTTGTCGCGATCGCGTTGTGGATCATCGCACCGCACTTCACCGACGCGCGCTGGGGCGCCTTCGTGGTCGACACCGGCATCGTGCTCGCCTCGGTCGGCTTCGCCGCACTGAACATCACCTGGTCGAAGCCCTTCCGCAACACCCTGATCGCGGGTGCGGTGGCGATTCTGCTCTTCCTCTGGGCCGACCTCAACGAGGTCACCGTCGTGGTGTACTTCCTGCGCGCGTTCGTGCCGTTCACCGCGCTGCTGAGCGCGGTCTACGCGACCGTCGGCAAGGTGAAGGTCTGGTACTGATCAGTCCGGTGCTGATGCACTGAGGATGATGCGCTGAGGGCCTTGCTGCCGCGCGAGCTCCTCGCGAGTAGGTTGACCGGCATGAAGTACCGTCGGCCCCCGGCAGCACAGCGGATGGTCGCAACCGCCGTCCTGGCTGCGCTCACCGGCAGCGTTCTCTCCGGCTGTGCCACTATGTCGGGCGGCGCCACGGGCGACGCGGCGAGATCGGTCAGTGACGCCGCCTCGGCCGCCCAGTCGGCCGCTCTCGCGTTCGAGCAGCACCTCGGCGACCGGACGACGGATGCCGCGACCGGGGTCACCCTTGACGACATGCTCGACGAGGTGCAGACCGCCGCGACATCCGTCGCCGAGCTGGAGGTGTCGACCGCCGACGAACGCGAGGTGCGACAGACCGCCGCCGCGACCATCCGCGAGTGCAGCGACAGCATCGTGGCCGCACGCGAGCAGGTCAGCGATCCAAGTGGGACGAGCGACGCCGACGCCCTGCTGCACCGCCTCGAAGCCGCCGCCGACGCCGCTTCCGAGCTCGGCGACGAGTTGGAGGAGCGGCAATGAAGCGGCTGCTCGGGGTCGCCCTCGGCATTCTCACCGCCATCGGCGGGTTCGTCGACATCGGTGATCTCGTCACCAACGCGGTCGTCGGCTCGCGGTTCGGGCTCTCGCTCGTCTGGGTGGTGGTCGTGGGAGTGATCGGCATCTGCCTGTTCGCCCAGATGTCCGGCCGGGTGGCGGCGGTGAGCGGGCGGGCGACGTTCGAGATCATCCGCGAGCGCCTCGGGCCGCGTGCCGGGCTCGCGAACCTCGCCGCCTCGTTCCTGATCAACCTGCTCACCCTCACCGCCGAGGTGGGCGGCGTGGCACTCGCCCTTCAGCTGGCCTCGAGCGTCGAACCCACGCTCTGGGTGCCGGTGGCCGCGTTCGCGGTGTGGCTCGTCATCTGGCGGGTGAAGTTCAGCGTGATGGAGAACGTCACAGGTCTCCTCGGTCTCACGCTCATCGTGTTCGCCGTCGCCGTCTTCCTGCTGCACCCCGACTGGGCCGAGCTCGCTGGTCAGGCGATGGCGCCCTCGGTGCCGGCGGGCGAGACCGGCGGAGCCTACTGGTACTACGCGGTGGCGCTGTTCGGTGCGGCGATGACCCCGTACGAGGTGTTCTTCTTCTCCTCCGGGGCGGTGGAGGAGAAGTGGACGCGCAAGGACATCTCGCAATCCCGGCTGAACGTCGTGATCGGCTTTCCACTCGGCGGCATCCTCTCGATCTCCATCGCCGCGTGCGCCGCGATCGTGCTGATGCCACGGGGAATCGAGGTGACGACGCTCTCCCAGGTCGTGCAGCCGGTCGTCGAGGCGGGAGGCAAGCTCGCGCTCGCGTTCGTGCTCGTGGGCGTGGTGGCCGCCACCTTCGGCGCTGCGCTCGAGACCACACTCTCCAGCGGGTACACCCTGGCCCAGTTCTTCGGATGGTCGTGGGGCAAGTTCCGTCGGCCCGCGCAGGCCGCGCGCTTCCACATCGCCATGATTGTGTGCCTGCTCATCGGGCTCGGCATCCTGGCGACAGGGGTAGACCCGATCCTCGTCACCGAGTATTCGGTGGTGTTCTCAGCGGTGGCGTTGCCGCTGACCTACATCCCCATCCTCATCGTGGCGAACGACAAGCAGTACATGGGGCGTGACGTCAACGGCAGACTCACGAACGCGTTCGGGATGATCTACCTCGTCATCATCGTCGTGGCCGCCGTCGCGGCGATCCCCCTCATGATCGTGACGGGAGCGGGCGCATGACCGAGCTCGATCCGGCACCGGAGTACCACGGGCAGGTGCTCGACGCCGAGCTGAACCTGCTCGACCGCCAGGTGCTCGACGTCGACGAGGTGCCGGTCACGGTGGTCGACGACCTCGAGCTGAGCGACGTGCCTTGGGGCGAACCCATTCCGCCCGGAACGCCGGCTCCCGTCATCACGGCGCTGCTCAGCGGGCCGGTGCTCGGCACCCGGATCTTCGGCGGCCGCCCGCCCGCGTCGCGCCTGCATCGCATCGCGTGGCGACACGTCGCCGACGCCGGCATCGTGGTACGCCTCGGCATTCGCGGCGGCGAGCTCGACGTCACCTGGGTGGAGCGCTGGGTGCGCGACCACATCATCGCCCACATCCCGGGAGGTCGTCATGATCCTGAGTGACCTGATGCGCAACACCGTGCTGGGCCCGGATGGCGAGAAGCTCGGTCAGGTGATCGACGCGCGCTTCGTGGTCGACGGAGCGCCGTCGGTGCTGCTCGCCGAGGCGCGGCTGGCGGGGCTCGTGGTCAGTCCGCACAGCGGATCGTCGTTCCTCGGCTACGAGCGGCACGACACCCGGAGCCCGTGGCCGATCGCGGAGTTCCTGAGGTGGCGGCACCGCGGCAGCTTCCTCGTGGAGTGGGACGACATCGCGCGCCTCGACCCCTCGACCGTGCACCTGCGCGAGGGCTTCCGCCGCCGCTCGCCGGCGCTCACCGTGCCGGATTGAGCCGACCGGAGCATGCTCGAAGCATGACCGACACCGCCACCGCCGCATCCGCCCCGCTCACCGCCCTCGCGCTGGTCTGCACGCTCAGCCCCTCGCCCACCGCGTCGAGCAGCGAGCTGATGGCGACTCAGATTCTCGACGCGCTGGGCGGGCACGGTGTGAGCGGAACGAGCATCCGTGTGGTCGATCACGACGTGAAACCCGGGGTGGAGGGCGACATGGGCGACGGCGACGCGTGGCCGGGCATCCGCGACCGCATCCGGGCCGCCGACATCCTCGTGGTCACCTCCCCCACCTGGATGGGCCACATGTCGAGTGTGGCGCAACGCGTGCTCGAGCGACTCGACGCTGAGCTGTCGGAGACGGATGCGGAGGGTCGCCCGATCCTCTTCGGGCGCGTCGCCGTGGTCGGAGTCGTCGGCAACGAGGACGGCGCACACAAGATCACCGCCGATCTCTTCCAGGGCCTCAACGACGTGGGCTTCACCGTGCCCGCCCAGGGCGGCACGTACTGGAACGGCGAGGCCATGCACACCGTGGACTACAACCAGCTCCCGGCCGTGCCGGAGGCGACCGCCGCCGCCACGGCGACCCTGGCCGCGAACGCGGCCCACCTCGCCCGCCAGCTCAAGTCGGCGCCCTACCCCGCCTGAGCGCCAGGCCCCTCCGCCTCCGGGGCGCCCGACACGGCAGGCGCGACCGGCGCGGCAGGTGCGCCCGGCCCGGCCTGCACGCTCGCGGCAGGCAGAGGCTCGGTTTCGCCCTCGTGCGAGGGCTCGGCGAACGGCGGCGCAGCCTCGTCGGGTGCGTTCCACGCCTTCACGATCGCCCAGGCGACCGCCGCGATCGGCACCGACAGCACAGCGCCGACGATCCCGCCGAGGATGGTACCGGCGGTCAATGCCACCAGGATGACGAGCGGGTGCAGCTTCAGCGACCGCGCCTGCACCACTGGCTGAAGGAAGTTGCCCTCCAGCTGGTTCACCGCGATCACGATCGCCACCACGATCAGCGCGACCACCGGTCCGTTTGCCACGAGCGCGACGAGTGCGGCAAGGATGCCCGCGACGGTCGCGCCCACGATCGGGATGAACGCGCCGATGAAGACGATCACCGCGAGCGGCAGCGCCAGCGGCACCTGCAGGATGGCGAGGCCGATCCCGATGCCGGCGGCGTCGACGAAGGCGATGATCGCCGTGCCGCGCACGTAGCCGCCGAGCGTCCGCACCGCCGTGGCGCCGATGCGCCGACCGCGCTCGAGCCGCCGGCCGGTGAACGGGCGGAGGAAGAACGCCCAGATGCGGTCGCCGTCCTTCAGGAAGAAGAACAGCACCACCACGGCCAGCAGCGCGCCGGTGATCACCTCGGCGGCGACCGAGACGCCGGCCAGGGCACCGGTGCCGAACTGGCTGCTGGTGAGGAAGCCGGTGACGGCGTCGCGCGCGTCGTCGAGCTGCGATTGGTCGATGGGAAGCGACCCCGACTTCAGGAAGTCGCCGATCCGGTCGATGCCGTCTGCCGCCGAGCTCGACAGGTCGTCCCACTGCCCGCGCACGGCGATCACGATGAGGGTGACGATCCCGCCGAACACGACGATGCCGCCCACCAGGGTGATCCAGGTGGCGACCATCGCCGGGAGGCCGCGGCGGCGCATCCAGCCGATCACCGGCGCCAGAGCGGCGGCGAGGATGAGCGCGATCAGCACCGGGATGACCACGAGCTTCAACTGCACCAGCCCGAACACGATCACCGCCGCGAGCGCGAGCGCCAGCAGGATCTGCGCGCTGCGGATGCCCACCTCCCCCAGCCGGTCGGTGAGCAACGCGTGCAACGAGGGGCGGGGGTGCCGGGGTTCGGTGGTCATGCGTCCAGCCTTCCACCGCGCACGGCTCACAGCCAGGGTTCGACGAGCCTCCGGTAGCGGTCGGACATCGTGGCGAGCACCTCGGCGCCGGGCGTCGCCCAGACGTCGGCGTTGAAGATCTCGACCTCGACGTCGCCCTGGTACCCGGCGGCGGCCACGGCGCGGGTGAACGCCGGGAAGCCGATGTGCCCGTCGCCCATCATGCCGCGGGAGAGCAACGTGTCGGCCGGCAGCGGTGTGATCCAGTCGCCGATCTGGTAGCTCACGATGCGCTCGGCGGCGCGCGCGATCTGCTGCTCCACGCCCGGCTCCCACCAGAGGTGGAAGGTGTCGACCACGACGCCCACCTCGTCGGCCGGGAAGGCCTCGGCGATGTCGAGCGCCTGCGCCAACGTCGACACCACGCCGCGGTCGGCGGCGAAGATGGGGTTCATCGGCTCGATGCCGAGCACCACTCCGTGCTGCTTCGCGACGGGGGCGAGGTCGGCGATCGCCTCGGCGGCCCGCGCTCGGGCGCCGGGGAGGTCGGTCGAACCCTCGGGCAGCCCGCCCGGCACGAGCACGAGGGTGACGGCGCCGAGCTCAGCGGCCTCCTCGATGGCGCGCAGGTTGTTCTCGTGGGCGCTGCGCCGCGCATCCGGTTCCTCCGCGGTGAAGAAACCGCCCCGGCAGAGCGACGAGACCCGCAGTCCGGATGCCCGTACCCACTCCGCGGCCGTCGCGAGCCCCACCTCGGCCACCGGTTCCCGCCAGAGCCCGATCGACTCGAGCCCGGCGGCCAAGGTGCCGTCGAGGGCTTCGCGGAGCGACCAGTTCGCCGTGGTGCGCTGGTTCAGCGAGAGCCGCTGCCGCGCGCCGCTCACCGAGTGGCTCCGAGGGTCTCGGCGAGCAGGGAGAGGCGGTGCGCCGCGAGCTCCGGGTCAGGCAGGAGCCGCGCGTCGTTCAGTAGTTCGAACACCCGCGCCAGGTGCGGCAGGCTGCGGGCCGACTGCAACCCGCCCACCATCTGGAACCCGCTCTGCGCACCGGTCAGCCACGCCGTGAACGCGATGCCGACCTTGTAGTAGAACGTCGGCGCCTCGAAGATGTGCCGAGACAGCTCGAGCGTGGGGGCCAGCTCGGCGTCGTAGCGGTCGAGGTCGTCTGCGTCGAGAGCGCTGAGCGCGGCGGATGCGGCAGGTGCGATGGCCGCGAACGCGCCGAGCAGGGCATCCGAGTGGCCCTGATCGTCGCCGCGGATGAGCTCCGGGTAGTTGAAGTCGTCGCCCGTGTAGAGGCGCACGCCCGCGGGCAGCGCACGCCGGAGCGCGATCTCGTGGCCCGCATCCAGCAGCGACACCTTGACGCCGTCGACCTTCGCGGCGTGCGCTCGCACGAGGGTGAGGAAGGTCTCGGTGGCGGCCCCGACATCCGTCGAGCCCCAGTAACCACGCAATTGCGGGTCGAAGGCCTCGCCGAGCCAGTGCAGCACCACGGGCCGCGAGACCTGGCTGAGGATGCGGTCGTAGACGGCGAGATAGTCGTCCGCACCAGCGGCGGCGCGCGCGAGGTGGCGCGACGCCATCACGATCACCTGCGAGCCGGTGCCCTCGACGAACGCGACCTGTTCGAGGTAGGCGGCCTCGACCTCGGCGAGCGTGGCCGGGCGGGCGGCGGTGGCGGCGTCGGGCAGGTGGTCGGTGCCGGCGCCCGAGGCGATGCGCGCGCCGAGTTCGGCCGCCTGCGCGGCGCTTCGGGAGACGAGCTCCTGGATGGCGGGCCAGTCCAGCCCCATGTTGCGCTGCGCGGTGTCCATGGCCTCGGCCACCCCGAGCCCATAGCGGAAGAGGCCGCGGCGGAAGGCGAGCGTCGCATCCCAGTCGATGGCGGCCGGGGCGCCCGGCACGTTGTTGCCGCGTGGGTCGGCCACCACGTGCGCGGCCGCGAACGCGACGCGCGACGAGTAGGGCTCCGGATGCTCGGCCCACTCGCGCGGGTCGTTCAGCGTGATCTCGCGCCACCCCTCCGCGGTGGGGAGGGCGACGGTGCCGCGGGCCGACGTGAGGGTCATCGCGCCACCCGCTCGATCTCGATGCGGCGACCTTCCGCCGAGGACTGCATGGCCGCATCCACCAGCTGCAGGCCGCGCACTCCCGCGGCGAGGTCGTAGGCGTGCGGGCGGCCGGCGACCACGTCTTGCAGGAACTGCTCCCACTGGGCGCGGAAGCCGTTGCTGAACTCCTCATTGTCGGGGATCTGCGTCCACTGGCTACGGAAGTCCTGGTCGGTGGGCAGGTCCGGGTTCCAGACCGGCTTGGGCGTGTTGACGCGCGGCTGAACCCGGCAGCCGAAGAGGCCGGCCACGGCCGAGCCGAGCGTGCCGTCGACCTGGAATTCGACCAGCTCGCCGCGGTCGACCCGCACCGCCCAGCTGGAGTTGATCTGCGCGATGATGTCGCCGTCGAGCTCGAAGATGCCGTAGGCGGCGTCGTCGGCGGTGGCCTCGTAGCGGTTGCCCTGCTCGTCCCAGCGCTCGTGGATGTGGGTGACGGCCTTGCTCGACACGGCCTCGACCCGGCCGAAGAGGTTCTCGAGCACGTAGTTCCAGTGGCAGTACATGTCGAGGGTCATGCCGCCACCGTCTTCTTTGCGGTAATTCCAGCTCGGGCGCTGGGCGGGCAGGAAGTCACCCTCGAACACCCAGTAGCCGAACTCGCCGCGCACGGAGAGGATGCGGCCGAAGAAGCCGGAGTCCACCAGGCGCTTCAGCTTCAGGAGGCCGGGCAGGAAGAGCTTGTCGTGCACGACGCCGTTCACGACACCGGCGGCCTCGGCTGCGGCCACGAGTTCGAGGCCGTCGGCCACCGAGTTGGCGATCGGCTTCTCGGTGTAGATGTGCTTGCCGGCGGCGATGGCCTGCAGGATCGCATCCTTGCGGGCGCTCGTCACCTGCGCGTCGAAGTAGATGGTGGCGCTCTCGTCGGCGAGGGCGGCGGTGAGGTCGGTGGTGTACTCGGCGACGCCGTGCTTCGCGGCGAGCTCGGCGAGCTTCTCGGCGTTGCGGCCCACCAGCACGGGCTCCACCTGGATGCGGTCGCCGTTCGGCAGCAGGATGCCGCCCTCGTCACGGATCGCGAGGATCGAGCGCACCAGGTGCTGGCGGTAGCCCATGCGCCCGGTGACGCCGTTCATGATGATGCGGAGGGTGGTGGTCGGCACGGCGACTCCTTGTCTGTCGTTCTGCGTTGATGGGCCGCTTACCGCGGAAAGCGCTTTCCAACTGTGGCACAGAAACGCGCATCCGTCCAGCGACGATCGTCAGCGACGGGGAGTGCTCTCGCGGAGGACGACTGTTCCGCTCACCGAAGCCAACGGTTGGGCGTCGTCGCCCGCCAAGGCCGATTCGAGTGCGCGCTCCCCGATGGTGGCGAGCGGGAGGCGCACGGTGGTGAGTTCAGGATGCACGTCCTGCAGCATGGGGATGTCGTCGAACCCGGCCACCGCCACATCCCGCCCGGGCTGGAGTCCGCGCTCGCGGAGGGCGGTCATCGCTCCCACCGCCATCACGTCGGTGACGGCGAACACGCACTCCGGACGCCGCCCGGAGTCGAGCAGCCGGACCATCGCCTCGTAGCCGCCGTCGCGGGAGAACGGCCCTGGGTGCACGTCGTCGCTTCCCACCGTCACCCCTGCGGCCTGCGCCCCCGCCACGAACCCCGCCACGCGTTCGACCGGGGTCGCGAGTTCGGGCGATCCGGCGAGCACGGCGAAGTCGCGGTATCCGAGCTCGACCAGCGCGGCAGCGAGGTCGTGCGCCCCCTCGCGATTGCGCACCTCGACGGTGCGCGCGGTCACGGTCACGGTCGCGGTCGCGTCGTCCGCAGTCGGCGGACCGCTCACGAACGACACCCGACCACCCCTGCCACGAAACTCCGCGAGTTCGCGTTCGAGCAGTGCCTCGACGGCGGCATCCACGTGCCGGCTGCCCGCCAGCACGATCGCGCGCGGTCGCTGGGAGCGCAGGGCGATGACGGTCTCGCGCTCCACTGCGGCGTCTCCGCCGGTGATGGCCATGGTCACCTGGAGCTCTCTGCGGCGTGCCGCCGCGATCACGCCCGCGGCGATGCCGGCGAAGTACGGGTCGGCCACGTCGCCCAGCACCAGCGCCACCATCGAGCTCGAACCCTTGGCCACGGCCTGCGCGTGTGCGTTCACGACGTAGCCGAGGGCGCGGGCGCTGGCGGCGACGCGTTCCTGCAGTTCGGGCTTGACCGTGCGTTCGCTGCCATTGAGGGCACGCGATGCGGTGGCCAGCGAGACCCCGGCGTGCGCGGCCACTTCGGCGAGCGTGACGGGGTTTGATTCGCGCATCCGTCACTCCTTCTCGCCGGCAAGCGCTTCCAGAGTAGCGGGGTGCCGTGTGTTGACGGTGCTGCCGCGCGCTGCGCGCTTGCCGACGATGGGATCAGGGAACACCCGCAAACACGGCTCGGTCACCCGGCCATCCGGTCTTGGTCTCGTTGTCGAGACGGATGCGCGTGGCCTGACCCGAACCCAGCCATCCACGCGTGGTGACCGGGTCTCATTTCGGGCAAGCGCGTAGCGCGCGGCAGCACCGCTCAATGTCGGAGGCTCATGCTTGAATTATTCTCATGAAGGTTCGGTTCGAGACCCCCGACACGCGCGAGGAGCAGGCAGCTGCTGACGCGCAAGCCGCCGCCAACGCCCGCGCTGCGGTGTCCGAACTCGGCCTCCTGGACTTGCACCTGGACTCCGTCATCGAACGCGTCACCGCCTACCGCGAGATCATCGCCCGCGCCGAAGCCGGTATCGCCCGCTGCCTCGCCGAGGCCGCCCAGATCGCGGATGCCCGCGCGGGGCTTGCTCGCCCGGAATCGGTGTCGAGGTCAGACGCCCGGGCACGTGAACGGCAGCTGGTTGCGACCGAGATCGCGACCGCCACGAAACAGTCCGAGCGCACCGTCACGACCCGGATCAACGACTCCGAAACCCTGATCACCCGATTCCCCACCACCCTGGCCGCGCTCGACGCCGGTCAGATCACGGTGCAGCACGCCCGGCACCTCATCAACCACGCCAGTAGCATCCCGGTGGAAGCGCAGGCCGCCTTCGAGGAGCAGCTTCTGGCCGTGGCGGTGGAGACGACCCCGTACCGGTTCGACGACACCGCCCGCCGCCTCCGCGAAACCGCGCACCCCGAATCCATCACCACCCGCACCCAATCAGCGGTCGAGAAACGCACCGTGTTCATCGAACCCACCTGCGACGGCATGGCCACCCTCACCGCCCACCTCCCGGCCATCCACGCCATCGCGATCGACGACCTCATCGACAAAATCGCCCGCACCTCCCGCACCAACCCCTACGGACACCTCGGCCGCCCCGGCCTCCCCGACCCCACCACCACCACCAGCACCAGCACCAGCACCAGCACCGACCCCACCACCATCAGCACGGATCCCACCATCAGCACGGATCACCGCACCCACCTGCAACGCCGAGCCGACGCGTTCACCGACCTGCTCCTCGGCCCAGGAAACCCCGCCCACCCCGCCACCATCACCGCCCAAGTGATCATCACCGCACCGGCCACCACCATCACCGGCAACCCCAACCACCCCAACACACCACCCGGACTCCTCCACGGCTACGGCCCCATCGACCCCACCACCACCCGAACCACCGCCGCAACCGCACCCACCCACCTCCGCGTCACCACCCACCCCACCACCGGCGAACCCACCCTCACCCGCCACCGCAAACCACCCACCCCCACCAACCTCACCCCCACCACACCCGAGCCAGCAGAACCCCCCACCCCCGCCCCTGCCCTGACCGGGCGGGAACGCTACAGCGCCCCCAACGACCTCCGCCTCCTCCTCGCCACCCTCGACGAAACCTGCCGCTTCCCCCACTGCACCCGCCGCGCCAACCGCTGCGAACTCGACCACACCCACGACTGGGCCAAAGGCGGCACCACCACCCCCAACAACCTCCACCACCTCTGCACCAAACACCACCACCTCAAACACCAAACCAACTGGACCATCACCACCCACCCCAACCACCCCCGACACCTCACCTGGACCAGCCCCCACGGACGCCAACACACCACCAAACCCCCCAACCCACCACCCACTGGGTAGATCCGGCCAAAGACCCACCTATTGGCGTCGACGCGAGTGACCCCGCGCGCGTGTCACCGCATCTAGGGCGCACCATCGCGCTCCAACGTGCCTCGTCGTGCCGAAAACAGAAGTTCGGCCGAACTTTCGCCCTCCGTCTTACCGGAGCATGCCCGACGACATCCCGGCGCTGCTAACCTCACTGATCACCCCAGCGTCGACCAGCCACACCGCGGCCCACCACACTCAGGCTCGCTCCCGCACCCGGCTCACTCCCCTTTGTCGGCCACCCCATCCGCCGCACCCCCGCACCCAGCACCCGCCCGACCGCCACATCCGCACCTCACCGAGGAGGAACGATGACCACCCCGCACATCCGCGACTTCCACCCCGACGACCTCGACGGCATCCTGCACCTCTGGGAGCAGGCCAAGGCCGACGGCACCGAACCCGTCTACGCACTCTCCGAGGTCATCGCCTCCTGCCAGATCGACCACGCCGTCGTAGCCGTCATCGGCGACCGAGTGGTGGGCGCCGCCGTCGGCCGCGCCGCTCACGCCCAGGGCTGGATCGTGTTCTTCGCCACCGACCGCTCCGTGCCCGCCGTGCGCGACTCCGACCTCGGCGCCCGCATGCTCGCCGCCCTCGAGCGGCACATGGCCCCGCTCGGCCTCGCCAAGCTCTCGGCCCTGATGCCCGAATCACAGACCCGCCTCGACGACTTCGAGGCACAGGGCTTCGAACTGAAGAAGAACCTGCGCTACGTCGAACGGGAGCTGCCCGTGCAACGCGAAGAACTCGTCGTTCTGCGCGAACTCGGCGGCCGCCTCCTCTCCCGCGGCCTCTGGGAGGCGGTCGGCGGCATGCAGAACGAGAAAGAGCTGCTCGAACTGCGCCTCGTCACACCTCTCGCACGGCCCGACCTCGCCGAACGGTTCGGCGTCGTGCCGCCCCGCGCCGTCATGCTGTTCGGCCCGCCCGGCACCGGCAAGACCACCTTCGCCAAAGCCATCGCCTCCCGTCTCGAATGGTCGTTCATCGAGGTCTTTCCCTCTCGACTGGCCGGCGACCCGAAAGGTCTGGCGGGAGCCCTACGCGAGACCTTCCAGAAGATCTCCGAACTCGAACACGCCGTCGTCTTCATCGACGAGGTCGAAGAGATCGCCTCACACCGCCAAGGCGAACCGCCCTCACCCCTCCAGGGTGTGACGAACGAACTGCTCAAACTGATCCCCGAGTTCCGCGAGCAGTCGGGGCGGCTACTCATCTGCGCCACCAACTTCATCCGCTCGCTCGACACCGCGTTCCTCCGCCACGGCCGATTCGACTACGTGGTGCCGATCGGGCTTCCCGACACCGGCGCCCGCCGCGCGATCTGGTCCGGCTACCTCCCCACGGATGTCGCGGCCGCCGGTCTGGTCGACGTCGACGCCCTGGTCGCCCACACCGACGGATTCACTCCCGCCGACATCGAATTCGCCGCCCGCAAGGCGTCCCAGGCTGCACTCGAACGCGCCCTGCACTCCCCCACGGCCGAGATCGCCGGTCCCTTCACCGCCGACTACCTCGAGGCAGTGCGCTCCACCCGCCGCACCGTCTCCGACGAGGTCGCCAGCGAGTTCCTCGAGGACATCGACCGCATCGCGCGCCTCTGAGCCGAACCGAGCGAACCAAGCGAACCGAGCGAACCGAGCGAACCCCTACGGTCGCTGCGCCCGCGGCAACCCCGCCACCACGAGATCGTAGGAGTTCACCACCAGATCCGACACCAACTGCCCATCGGTCTCCGGGCCGAGCGTCACCGTCACCCAGTGCCGCTTGTTCATGTGGTAACCCGGAATGATCCACGAGTGCTCCCGCACCAGCGCCTCGGCATGCGGCGGCGCTGCCTTGAGCGTCACAGTGCACGGTTCCCGATCGAGGTTCGTCAGCGCGAACACCTTGCCGACCACTTTGAACACGGATGTCTCGGGCCCGAACGGGCGCTCATCCGTCGTCGCCGGCAACCCGGCACACAGTTCCAACACATCTTCTCGGGTCAGCCCGGTCGGTCGCGTCATCGCCGCACCGCCACTCCTCGGAAGGCTAGGCCGCGACTGCGGACCCGGCCAGGTACGACGCCACGACCGCCCGCGCGGCTGCGATCGCCGCTTCGTCGCCCTCAGGAGCGCCGATGAACGCGCGCACGAGCAACGCGTCGGCGACGGTGAGTGCGATGTCGATACGGGCCGCCAGACCCTCGCCGTCAAGACCGAGGTCGGACACCAGGATGGCGGCCAACGGGCCGGCAACGCGTGCCGCCGTGGTGCCGCCATCGACCTCCGGCAACGCGATCTGGTCGCTCAACCGGATGGAGGTGTACCCGGGCTCCGTACGGTGCAACTGCACCGAGGCGTCGATGAGGCAGTCGAAGACACCCTCGAGCGTCGTGGGCTGCACGCGCTCGAGGTTCTCGACCCCCAGCCGCAGGAACCGTTCGAACCCGCGCAGACTCATGGCGCTGAGCACCGCGATGCGATCGGGGAAGTACCGGTAGACCGTGCCGATCGAGGCTCCGGCGCGCTCGGCCACCATCGCGGTGGTCAGTCGTTCGATTCCGACTTCGGCGACCACGGCCGACGCGGCATCGAGAAGGGCACCGATGCGCTCACTGCTCCGAGCCTGAACGGGCTCGTTGCGAACCTGTCCGGTTGTCGTGAGCGCTCCGCTGACTAGCTCGTTGAATGACACTCCGCCCATTCCTTCCCGAATCCCGACACCCAAGTGTAGTTCCGAGATCCTGTCAGTCGCATACACGCTGGGCGGCCCGTCGGGAAGACATGACAGACTGGTTGCGTGCCAGAGAACCCAGTCGCGGCACCTCGGCTCCACCGTGCCGCGCGTATCGATGACGCGATCCATGAAGTCCGCGAGCGGTGGGCCAGGCGTCGCGGGCACCAGCCGACCGTGATTCCGTATGCCGGATACGGGTCGACCACCCGCATCCGCGTGCTCGGGCGGGTGCTCCTCACGAAGCAGCCGAAGCCGAGTTCACGGGGTGCCCGCAAACCGCAGCGTCGCGAGGAGCGCGTCCGCGGCTGGCGCAGTTTCACGAGCGTTCCGGTGGGCGACGTCGACGTCACGATCGAGATCGAGGGCGTCGTGCGCACCGTGCGCGCCGACCGTGGTGGTGTGGTCGACACTCCCGTCGACGTCGATCTCGAACCCGGCTGGCACACCATCACCATGCAGACCGAGGGGTCGGATGCGGTCGAAGCGCCGATCTACATCGTCACCCCCGGCACCGACTTCGGGGTGGTCTGCGACATCGACGACACGGTCATGGTGACCACGCTCCCCCGGCCGCTCCTGGCGTTCTGGAACACCTTCGTGCTCGACGAGCACGCGCGAACCCCCACCCCGGGCATGGCGGTCTTCCTCGACCGGCTGATGACCGAGCATCCGGGCGCCCCCGTCATCTACCTCTCCACCGGAGCCTGGAACGTCGCGCCGACCCTCACCCGCTTCCTCGGCCGCAACCTCTACCCGCGCGGGCCGATGCTGCTCACCGACTGGGGGCCGACCCACGACCGTTTCTTCCGCAGTGGGCGGGAGCACAAGGAGACGAACCTGAGGCGCCTCGCCGTGGAATTCCCCGACATCCGCTGGCTGCTGATCGGCGACGACGGCCAGCACGACGAGGAGATCTACGGCGAGTTCGCCCTCGACCACCCCGACCACGTGCGGGCGATCGCCATCCGGCAGCTCTCCGCCAGCGAGGCGGTGCTTGCCGGTGGGCGCTCGAAGCTCGACCAGGTGCCGGCCGCGAACACCACGCCCTGGGTCTTCGCACCCGATGGCGCGGGCCTGTCAGAACAGCTCTCGAAGCTCCTCTGAAACGCGAAGTGCGAGCATCCGCCCCGCGCACCGCGTTCAGTGGCCGGTGGCGGGCCGTGCGAGCCGCGTCTCCTCGAGATCGAGCAGCGCCTGCGCCTCGCTGAGCACCCGCGACGAGTAACTGCCCTGCGCCCGGAGGGCGAGCAACCGCTCCCGCTCGGCCGCCACGACCGCCAGCCGGAGGTCGCGGTACTGCTGATGCGGCCGCTCGGGCGACGAGCGGCGCGAGCGGGCGCGCTCCCAGGCCGCCTCCGTGCGCAGGAACGACGACTGCCGGGCCCGCTCGATGACATCGGGATCGATCGGCAGGGCACCCGCCGCCTCCGACTCGATGTCGTCGAGAGCTTCGAGGCCCGCACCACTGATGTCCTCGAGCAGTGCCGCGAGTTCGCGCCGGTCCTCGGCCGCGTCGACCCCCTCCACCTTCAGCAGACGGATGAGCCACGGCAACGTCCCGCCCTGCACCACGATGCTCGCCACCGCGACGGTGAAGGCGATCAGGATGAGTTGCGGCCGGTAGGGCGTGCTGTCCGGCAACGATTGCGCGGCCGCGAGGGTCACCACGCCGCGCATTCCCGACCAGCCGAGCACGATGCCGCCACGCCAGTCGATGCGCTCCTGGCGCTGCTGCTCCAGGTCGGCTCGGCGTCGCTCGTAGTCCCGCTCCAGCCGGTTGCGGGTGCGCGCCTGCCAGACCGTGTTCACCGGGTGCGTGCGGTAGTAGTAGAGCGCGAGCAACGCCCGGTAGGTGCGTTTCTCGTTGCGCTCCTCGCGGCGTCTCAGTCCGTACACGAGAGGCCCGATCCAGAGGTAGCGCACCACCATCAGCGCCAGCGTGGCGACGAGACCGATCGCCACCGACTCGCCCACGCCCAGCACACTCGGATCGACGTCTTCGACCAGGGTGCGGATCTCGAGCCCGATGAGCAGGAACACCCCGTTCTCGAGCAAGAACTGGATCGTGCGCCAGTTGATGCGGTCGCTGATCCGCGACTGCGGCGAGAACCGGGTCGGGCTGGCATGCCCGGTGTACAGACCCGCCACCACGACGGCGAGCACTCCGGATGCGCCGAGCGCCTCCGCGGGCATGAACGCCACGAACGGCACGGCCAGCGACAAAGCGGTGTCGAGCACGGAGTCGTTGAGCTTCGAGCGCACGAACACGGTGACGAACCCCGCCGCGAGGCCGATCAGCACGGCGACCACCACCGCATAGAGGAAGTCGGCCACCCCTGCCCAGGGCGAGGCGAGGGCGCCGGCCGCCGCAGCGACCGCTGAGCGCAACAGCACGAGGGCGGTGGCGTCGTTGACGAGCCCCTCGCCTTCGAGCACCGTCAGGAGGCGCGGGGGGAGTCCGAGCCGGCGGCCGATCGAGGTCGCGGCGACCGCATCCGGCGGACTGATGATCGCCCCGAGCGCCACCGCCGCGGCGAAGTCGAGATCCGGCAGCAGCGTGAACAGCAGGAAGCCCGTGGCGAAGGCGGTGACGATGACCAGTACCACCGAGAGACTGGCGATGGGCGCGAGATTGCGCCGGAAATCCATCACCGGCACACTGATCGCCGCCGCGTAGAGGATGGGCGGAAGCAAGCCGTCGAGGATGATCTCGTGCGGCACCTCGATGTCGGGAACCCCCGGCAGGTAGGACAGGCCGACACCCACCACCACGAGGATGATGGGCGCGGCGATGCCGAGCTTCTTCGAGAACGCCGCCACGCCCACGATCACCGCGACGGCGATCACTCCGTAGGCGCCGAGTTCCATGCTTCAAGCGTAGGCCGAGGGCCGACCCTCAACTCGCCGAGTGCGCCTCGAGGAACTGGTAGACCTCGTTCTCGTCCACCCCGGGGAACTTGCCGGAGGGCAGCGGCGAGAGGATGTGCGCGTGCAGTTTGGCGCTCGGCCAGGCCGCATCCGACCAGCGTTCCGCAAGCTCCGATGCGGGCTTGCGGCAGCAGGATTCGTCGGGGCAGGTGGACTGCACCCGCCCTTGGGTGTCGCGACCGCGGAACCACTTGGCATCGGCGAACGGCACGCCGAACGTGATCGAGAACTCCCCCGCATCCGTCTTGCCGGTCTGGGTGGCGCACCAGAAGGTACCGGCGGGCGTGTCGGTGTACTGGTAGAACTCCGTGGTGCGGTTGGTGCGCCCGAGCGCGCCGCGCGCCGCCCACTTGCGGCAGACCAGCTGGCCCTCGACCGCGCCGGTGACGTCGGCCGGCAGGGGCAGGCCGTCGTTCTCGTACGCCTTGTAGATCGCCCCGTCCTCCCCCACCCGCAAGAAGTGCACGCCCATGTCGAGGTGCGAGGTCGCGAGGTTGGTCAGGCGGAGGGCCGCCGCCTCATGCGTCACGCCGAACGCGTCACGGAAGTCCTCGACCGAGAGGTCTTTGCGCTGCTTCGCCGCGGAGAGGAACGCCACCGACTGCGTCAGCGGCATGAGGCAGGCCGCCGCGAAGTAGTTGATCTCGAGCCGCTGCTGCAAGAACTCGGCGTAGCTCTTCGGGGGCTGGTGGCCGAGCAGGCGGTGCGCCATCGCCTGCAGTGCCATCGACCGGAGGCCGTGGCCGCCTGGGATGGACGCCGGCGGCAGGTAGATGCGCCCGTTCTCGAGATCGGTCACCGAGCGCGCGGAGTGCGGCAGGTTGTCGACGTAGATGAGCGAGAAGCCGAGCTTCTCGGCCAGCAGCGAGACGCTGCGGTGGGTGAGCGCACCGGTCGTGTGGCCCACGGTCGCGAGTGTCTCCTCGGCCAGGCGCTCGAGGTCGGGCAGGTAGTTGTTCTTCTGCCGCATCGCCTGCCGGTTCTCGGTGTTCGCACGGCGCGCCTCCTCGGGCGTCGCGATCGACTCCGTGGCGCGACGGCGCAGTTCGCGGTGAAGTCCCACGAGCGCCTCCAGCGTCTCCAACGGCAGACTCCGGCTGGCGGGCACCGTGGGCAGGCCGAGCGAGGCGTAGAGCGGAGCTTGCTGCGCTTTGGCGAGCTCGATCTCGAGGGCGGTCCGCGCATCCGGAGCCTCAGCGCTCAGCAGATCGGGAACCGGCACCCCCAGCTCGGCCGCGAGCGCCTGCAGCAGCGAGAGCTTGGGCTCGCGCCGCCCGTTCTCGATGAGCGAGAGCTGGCTGCCGACCACGCCCACCCGCGCGCCGAGCTGGTCGAGCGTGAGCCCCTTCAATTTCCGGTGGTGACGGATGCGCCGGCCGAGGGTGATGAGGTCGCCGTTGTCGCTCAAGGTGCTCTCCTGTGAAGATCTTGTTTTCTTGTAAAGATCGCCGGATCTTTTCCGCGCTGCTCGCCGAATCTACCTCGAATAAGTCGGATAGTGGAAGAACCGCCACGGAATTGACGAGAAAAGGCCCACCATGAGCATCCTCGAGACAACCAACATGATCGATGTCGACGGACCGAGCAAGAACGCCGCCGTGAACGAATGGGTGCGCGACGTCGCACTGCTCACCAAACCCGACAACGTGGTGTGGTGCGACGGCTCCACCCGGGAGTGGGACGATCTGACCAAGATGATGGTCGCCCAGGGCACTCTCATCCGCCTCAACCCGGAATGGCGCCCGAACAGCTTCCTCGCGCGCAGCGACCCGGCCGATGTGGCCCGCGTCGAAGACCGCACCTTCATCTGCTCCGAGCGCGAGGCCGACGCCGGCCCCACGAACAACTGGCGCAACCCCTTCGCGATGCGCGAGGAACTGACCACGCTCTTCGCCGGGAGCATGCGCGGTCGCACCATGTACGTGGTGCCGTTCTCGATGGGTCCGCTCGGCGGGCCGATCTCGCAGCTCGGCGTGCAGGTCACCGACTCCCCCTACGTGGTGGTGAGCATGCAACTCATGACCCGCATGGGCGCGGCCGCACTCGACCTCATCGAGGAAGAGACCCCCTGGGTGCCGGCGCTGCATTCGGTGGGCGCCCCGCTCATCGACGACGAGGGCGTTCGCCACGACGACGTCGCCTGGCCGCACAACCCCACGAAGTACATCTCGCACTTCCCGGAGACCCGCGAGATCTGGTCGTTCGGCTCGGGCTACGGCGGAAACGCGCTGCTCGGCAAGAAGTGCTTCGCCCTGCGCATCGCGAGCGTGATGGCCCGCGACGAGGGCTGGCTGGCCGAGCACATGCTGATCATCAAGATCACGAGCCCCGAGGGCAAGGTCTACCACGTGGCCGCCGCCTTCCCGAGCGCCTGCGGCAAGACGAACCTGGCGATGCTGAATCCCTCCGTGCCCGGCTGGAAGGTCGAGACGATCGGTGACGACATCGCCTGGATGCGCCCCGGCGCCGACGGCAAGCTCCGCGCGATCAACCCCGAGCGCGGCTTCTTCGGGGTGGCACCGGGCACCGGCATCACCACCAACCCCACGGCGGTCGACACCGTCTGGGGCAACACCATCTTCACCAACGTCGCGCTGCGTGACGACGGCGACGTGTGGTGGGAGGGCCTCACCCCGAAGGCGCCGGCGCACCTCATCGACTGGCAGGGTGCGGACTGGACGCCGGATGCGACGACTCCCGCCGCGCATCCGAACTCCCGGTTCACGGTCACCGCCGACCAGTGCCCCACGATCGCGAGCGACTGGGACGCCCCGGAGGGTGTCGTGATCGACGCCATCATGTTCGGCGGACGACGCCCGAGCACAGTGCCGCTGGTCTCGCAGGCGCGCGACTGGGCGCACGGGGTGTTCATGGGCGCCACGATGGCGTCGGAGACCACCGCCGCCGCCGAGGGCGCGGTCGGTCGCCTCCGTCACGACCCGTTCGCGATGCTGCCGTTCTGCGGCTACAACATCACCGACTACTTCGGCCACTGGCTGGACGTGGGCGAGCAGCTGGGAACGGATGCGCCGCCGATCTTCTCGGTCAACTGGTTCCGCAAGGACAGCGAAGGCCGGTTCATCTGGCCTGGGTTCTCGGAGAACTCGCGGGTGCTCGAGTGGATCGTGCGCCGCATCGAGGGCGAGGTCGAGGTGGTCGACTCCCCCATCGGCAAGCTGCCCCGCGTGCGCGACTTCAACGTCGACGGCCTCGACCTCGGCTACGAGGAGCTGCAGTCGATCCTCTCGGTCGACCGCGGTGCGTGGAACCGCGAGGTGGACCAGATCGGCGCCTACTTCGACGAGCTCGACGAGGCCGGCACGGTGCCGGCGCAGCTGCGCCGTCAGCTCTCGACGCTGAAGGCCAACATCAAGCACTGACCGCGGAAAGATCTCTGTTCCGGGGCTCCGGACACCAACGGGCGCCCCGGAACAGCGAATTCGGTAAACTGGCCTGCACAGTGAGGCACCTCTCCACTTGACACGGTGCCGTCTATAGCCAGGAGGCCCCCGTGACGACGAACGTGCCCGACAAGCCCGCCCTCGAGGGCCTCGAAGCGAAGTGGGATGCCGCCTGGCGCGAGCGGGGCACCTACCTGTTCCCCCGCGAGGGCGCCACGCGCGAGACGGTGTACTCCATCGACACCCCGCCGCCCACCGCGTCGGGTTCGCTCCACATCGGCCACGTGTTCAGCTACACCCACACCGATGTCGTGGCCCGTTACCACCGCATGCAGGGCCAGCGGGTCTTCTACCCCATCGGCTGGGATGACAACGGCCTGCCCACCGAACGCCGGGTGCAGAACTTCTACGGTGTGCGCTGCGACCCGTCGCTGCCCTACGACCCCGAGTTCACCCCGCCGTTCGAGGGCGGCGACAACAAGAGCTCGAAGGCCGCCGACCAGCTGCCCATCTCCCGCCGCAACTTCATCGAGCTCTGCGAGCGCCTCACCGTCGAAGACGAGAAGCAGTTCGAGGCGCTCTGGCGCGACCTCGGTCTCTCGGTCGACTGGACCCAGACCTACCGCACCATCTCGGCCGACTCGCAGCGCGCGTCGCAGCTGGCGTTCCTCCGCAATGTGGAGCGCGGCGAGGCCTACCAGGCGATGGCGCCCACCCTCTGGGACGTGACCTTCCGCACCGCGGTGGCGCAGGCCGAGCTCGAAGACAAGGAGCAGCCGGGCGCCTACCACCGGGTGGCGTTCCACAAGCCCGATGGCGAGCCCGTCTTCATCGAGACGACCCGGCCCGAACTCCTGCCCGCCTGTGTGGCGCTCGTCGCGCATCCGGATGACGAGCGTTACCAGGCACTGTTCGGCACCACCGTCACCACCCCCGTGTTCGGCGTCGAGGTGCCGGTGGTCGCCCACCACCTCGCGCAGGCCGACAAGGGCTCGGGCATCGCCATGATCTGCACCTTCGGCGATCTCACCGACGTCATCTGGTGGCGCGACCTCGACCTGCCGAACCGCGCGATCATCGGCTTCGACGGGCGCATCGTGAGCGACGCCCCGGATGCGATCACGACGGATGCGGGTCGCGCCGCCTATGCGGAGCTGGCCGGCAAGACCGTGTTCTCGGCCAAGCAGGCCGTGGTGGAGTTGCTGCGGGAGTCCGGCGACCTCATCGGCGACCCGAAGCCCATCACCCACCCGGTGAAGTTCTTCGAGAAGGGCGACCGCCCGCTCGAGATCGTGTCGACCCGCCAGTGGTACGTGAAGAACGGCGCACGCGACGAGGCGTTGCGCGCCCGGCTGCTCGAGCTCGGCACCGAGCTCGACTGGCACCCCGACTTCATGCGGGTGCGCTACGAGAACTGGGTCGGCGGCCTCACCGGCGACTGGCTCATCTCGCGCCAGCGCTTCTTCGGCGTGCCGCTGCCGGTCTGGTACCCGCTCGACGCCGACGGCAACCCCGTGTTCGACGAGCCCATCCTCGCCACCCCCGAGCTGCTGCCGGTCGATCCGTCGTCGGATGCCGCGCCGGGCTACGACGAGTCCCAGCGCGGTGTGCCGGGCGGCTTCCAGGGCGAGGTCGACGTGATGGACACCTGGGCCACCTCCTCCCTCACCCCGCAGCTGGCGGGGGGCTGGATGCGCGACGAGGAGCTCTGGCAGATGGTGTTCCCGTACGACCTGCGGCCGCAGGGCCAGGACATCATCCGCACCTGGCTGTTCTCCACGATGCTCCGCAGCGCGCTCGAGACCGACGAGAAGCCATGGGCGCACGCCGCCCTCTCGGGCTTCATCGTCGACCCCGACCGCAAGAAGATGTCGAAGTCGAAGGGCAACGTCGTGACGCCCGCCGACATCCTGGCCGCCCACGGTTCGGATGCGGTGCGGTACTGGGCCGCGTCGTCGCGTCTCGGCACCGACGCGGCGTTCGACGAGAAGAACCCCACGCAGATCAAGATCGGGCGGCGCCTCGCGATCAAGATCCTCAACGCGGCGAAATTCGTCTACGGGTTCACGCTGCCCGAGGGGTACACGACGGTGACGGAACCCATCGATCTCAGCATGCTGACCGCCCTCGACGAGGTCGTGCGGCAGGCCACTGCCGCACTGGAGAACTACGACCACGCGCGAGCCCTCGAAGTCACCGAGACCTTCTTCTGGACCTTCTGCGACGACTACCTCGAACTCGTGAAGGAGCGCGCCTACCGCGACGAATCGGAGGCCGCGGCCAAGGCCTCCGCCGTGCTCGCGCTGCAGACCGCCGTCGATGTGCTGCTGCGCCTGTTCGCCCCGTATCTGCCGTTCGCGACCGAGGAGGTGTGGTCGTGGACGCACGAGAGTTCGGTGCACAACGCGGCGTGGCCGGCGTCGGTTGCGGCCGCGCTTCCCGCCGGCGTGACGGCGGGCCTGCCCGCGCACGCCCCGCTGCTCGGCCTCGCCGGCACCGCCCTGGTGGGCATCCGCCGGGCGAAGACGGATGCGAAGGCGTCGCAGAAGACCCCGGTGGCCTCGGCGACGATCGCCGGCTCCGCCGAGGAGATCGCCGAGCTGCAGCTCGCCGCCGCCGATCTGCAGGCGGTGGGCCGCATCGCCGAACTGCGGTTCGCCGAAGCGGCTGAACTGGCGGTCAGCGATATAGTTCTTGCGCCCGACGAGAAGACGGAGGGCGCCCAGTGAGCCAGGAGGCGACGATGCCGATCGAGATCAGACCGGTGAGGAGCAACGAGTTCTTCCCGTGGCATGCCGTGTACACCGGGTACGGGGAGTTCTACGAGACCCCGCTGCACGACGAGAAGGCCGTGCTGGTGTGGAGCTGGATCATCGATCCCGCCAACGAGGTGGAATGCCTGGTGGCCGTCGACGAGCACGACGAGGTGGTGGGGCTCGCACACTTCCGCGAGTTCGCACGGCCGCTGGCCGGCAACCGCGGCATCTACCTCGACGACCTCTACGTGCTGCCGGAGAAGCGCAAGCAGGGCATCGCGAGCGCACTGATCGAGGGCGTGGCGGATGTGGGGCGGGCGCGCGGGGCGAGCATCGTGCGCTGGATCACGGCGAAAGACAACGAGACGGCCCGCTCGCTGTACAAGAACGTGGCCGAGAAGACCCAGTGGGTCACGTACGACAAGGCGCTGTGATGATCCAGTTGGGAACCCGCTGGCTGGTCGGCGACGAGCCGCCCTCGCGGCTGCCTCAGGCCGTGATCGACGCGATCTACGAGGTCGAGGGCGAGCTGGCGGAACAGGGCGTGAAGGCCGACGACTGGAGCTGGACGCTGACCTGGCTCGAGGGCAAACCCGTGGTCGAGCTCGACGACGAGACGGTCATCGAGTACGACGCGGATGCGGACGCTGCGGTGGTGACCCCCGGCGCCTGAGCTGCGCCTCAGAAGCCCTCGGGCAGGCGCGGCGTGTACGGCGCTTCCAGCGCGCCCAGCTCCTCGGCGTCGAGCACGAGGTCGACCGACGCGATCGCGTCCTCGAGCTGGTGCAGCTTCGTCGCGCCCACGATCGGCGCTGACACGGCCTCCTGCTGGCGCACCCACGCCAGGGCGACCTGCGCGCGGGTGACGCCCCGCGCATCCGCGACCCGGCCGACGGCGTCGACGATGGCGTGATCGGCCTCCTCGGCCTGCCCGTACATGCGCTTCGCCACCTCGTCGGTGCCGGTGCGTGTCGTCTCGGTGCCCCACGGACGGGTGAGCCGCCCGCGCGCGAGCGGACTCCACGGCAGCACGCCCACACCCTGATCGAGGGCGAACGGATGCATCTCCCGCTCCTCCTCGCGCTGCAACAGGTTGTACTGGTCCTGCATCGAGACGAACCGGGTCCAGCCGTTCCGCTCGGCGGTGTGCTGCGCCTTCGCGAACTGCCAGGCCCACATCGAGCTCGCGCCGATGTAGCGCGCCTTGCCCTGGCGCACTACGTCGTTGAGTGCTTCCATCGTCTCTTCGATGGGCGTGTCCGGGTCCCAACGGTGGATCTGATACAGGTCGACGTAGTCGGTGCCGAGCCGTCGCAGGCTGCCGTCGATCGAATCGAGGATGTGCGCCCGCGAGAGTCCGCGGCTGTTCGGCCCGTCGTGCAAGGGGAAATAGACCTTGGTGAAGATCTGGATCTCGTCGCGGCGCGCGAACTCGCCGAGCGCGCGGCCCGCGATCTCCTCGCTCGAGCCGGCGGAGTAGCTGTCGGCGGTGTCGAAGGTGGTGATGCCTGCCTCGAGCGCGGCGCGGTAGAACGGGCGGGACTCGTCTTCGGGCAACGACCACGGGTGCGATCCGCGGGCGGGGTCGCCGTAGCTCATGCAGCCGAGCACGATCGCTGAGATCTCGAGGCCGGAGCGGCCGAGGCGGGTGTACTGCACGGTGTTCAAGCTCCTTCGATCGGTGTGCGGCGCCGCCACGGGAAGGCGCTCCACAGCATGATGACACCGCCGACGAGCAGACCCCAGAACGCCGATCCGATGCTCACGATGGTGACGCCGGACGCGGTCACCAAGAAGGTGGCGATGGCCGGGATACGGTGGGCCGGCTCCTCGATGGCGTTCGACACCGCCGCCACCAATGCGCCCAGCAGTGCCAGACCCGCGACCGCGGTGATGAGGATGGGCGGTGCCGCCGAGATGAGGGCGGTGGCGACGCCCGCCGCCAGCCCGAAGACGACGTACAGGATGCCGGCCGTCACCGAAGCGACCCACCGCTTGTTTCGATCGGGGTGCGAGTCGGGGCCGGCCATGATGGCCGCCGTGATCGCGGCCAGGTTGATGGCGTGACCGCCGAAGAACGAGGCCGTCATGGTGCCGATGCCCGAGGCGAGGAGGGCGGGTCGGGGCGGCACCGTGTATCCGAACGTCGACATCACTGCGAAACCAGGCACGTTCTGGCCCGCCATCGTCACGATGAACAGCGGCAGCCCGAGGCTCACGATCACCAGCGGATCGAACGCCGGCAGCACGAAGCTGAGGCTCGGTGCGAGGCTGGCCTCGGAGAGCCAGCCGGTGCCGGCGGTGACACCGATGCCGATCGCCGCGACCACCATGGCCGCGGGCACCGCCCAGCGCGGCGCGAACCGGAAGCAGATGAGCCAGGTCAGCACCACGGGCAGCGCCAGCCACGGTATCTCGACGGACGCCTGAATGGGCGCGAGACAGATCGGGAAGAGGATGCCGGCGAGCATCGCGCTCGCGAGCGGCTTCGGGATGCGGGTGATCGCCCGGCCGAGCGCGGGCCAGAGCCCGCACAGCACGATCAGCGCGCCGCAGACCAGGAATGCGCCGACGGCAGCGCGGAAGTCGTTGGTGGTCGCCGCCGCGGCCACGAGCAATGCCGCGCCCGGTGTCGACCACGCGAACGAGATCGGCATGCGGAACGACCAGGCCAGCAGGATGCAGCACAGCCCGCTGATCACGCAGACGGCGAGCAGCCCGCTGGCGGCCTGACTGTCCGTCGCACCGACGGCGTGGAGGCCGGCGACGACGAGAACGAACGAACTGGCGAATCCCGTGATGGCAGAGACGATCCCTGCCGATATCGGTTGGATGATGAGCGTGCCTTCCCCCGGCCGGGGCCCCTCCCCCTGTTTCGGAGCACCGGGTTGATGAATCCGCGCGCCCTACGGCGCACGAGCCTGGCCCTCGGTTAGGCCGACTTCTCCTCACGCCGTGGCTTGCGTGGAACGATCGTGGGCGCCGCGTTCTCGAGCACGGCTTCGCGGGTGACGATGACGCGCCCCACTTCATCGGTGGAGGGCACCTCGAACATGATCGGCCCGAGCACCTCCTCCATGATGGCGCGCAAGCCCCGGGCGCCGGTCTGGCGCAGCACCGCGAGGTCGGCGATGGCCTCGAGCGCGTCGTGGTCGAAGTCGAGCTCCACCCCGTCGAGCTCGAACATGCGCTGGTACTGCCGCACCAGGGCGTTGCGAGGCTCGGTCAGGATGGCCATGAGCGCCGTCTGGTCGAGTGGCGTGACGGTGGTGACGACGGGCAGGCGGCCGATGAATTCGGGGATCAGCCCGAACTTGTGCAGGTCTTCGGGCAGCACCTCACCGAACAGGCTCGCTTCGGCCTTCTTGCTGTAGAGCGGCGAGTTGAAGCCGATGCCCCGGCGGCCGGCGCGCTGCGAGATGATCTCTTCGAGGCCGGCGAAGGCGCCCGCCACGATGAACAGCACGTTCGTGGTGTCGATCTGGATGAACTCCTGATGCGGATGCTTGCGCCCGCCCTGCGGCGGAACGCTCGCCACCGTGCCCTCGAGGATCTTCAGCAGCGCCTGCTGCACGCCCTCGCCCGACACGTCGCGCGTGATCGACGGGTTCTCGGCCTTCCGGGCGATCTTGTCGACCTCGTCGATGTAGATGATGCCCGTCTCGGCCCGCTTGACGTCGTAGTCGGCGGCCTGGATGAGCTTCAGCAGGATGTTCTCGACGTCTTCGCCGACGTAGCCCGCTTCGGTCAACGCTGTCGCGTCAGCGACGGCGAAGGGAACATTGAGCCGCTTCGCCAGGGTCTGCGCGAGATAGGTCTTACCGCATCCGGTCGGCCCGATGAGCAGGATGTTGCTCTTCGCGATCTCGACCTCTTGCGCCTGCTGCTCGGCCGAGACGATGGCCGTGCGGGCGCGGGTGCGCTTGTAGTGGTTGTAGACCGCGACGCTGAGGGCGCGCTTCGCGGCGTCCTGCCCGATGACGTACTCCTCGAGGAAGGAGTAGATCTCTTTGGGCTTCGGCAGTTCGAATTCGCCGGCCGCTTCTTCGCTGGCCTCGGACAGACGCTCTTCGATGATCTCGTTGCACAGCTCCACGCACTCGTCGCAGATGTACACACCTGGGCCGGCGATGAGCTGCTGAACCTGCTTCTGGCTCTTTCCGCAGAACGAGCACTTGAGCAAGTCGGCGCTCTCTCCTATGCGTGCCATGCCCAGCCTCCTCAACACTGTGTTCTGACGAGCCTAACCCGTCCCCCCGACAGACACCGCCACCCACGCCACATTCGCTCGCGCCGTGACTCAATCGATGACGTGCCGCAGGTATCTCCCGGGTGCGTTCAGGAATCCGCGCCAGTGCTGCACCAGCTCGAGGTCGTCCCACTCGGTCTCGCGGATGCCCCACTCACCCACCTCGAGGATCGTCGCCCCCGGCAGCGCCGCCAGCACCGGCGAGTGCGTCGCGCAGATCACCTGCGCGCCCGCCTTGGCCAGCGCATCCAGCGCTCCGATGAACCGTAGCGTCGACCCGAAGCTGAGCGCGGCTTCCGGCTCGTCCAGGCAGAAGAACCCCGGCGAGTCGATCTTGCGTTCGAGCAGGGCGAGGAAGGACTCGCCGTGGCTCATCTCATGGAGGTCGCCGTCGGGCGAGCCGGGCAGCGCCTCGAGGTAGCTGTAGTACCCGTGCATCGTCTCGGCGCGGAGGAAGAACCCCCATTTCGGCGACACAACGCCGCGCTGGAGCTTCAGCCACTCGCCGAGCGGCGACTCGCTGCGCCTCGTCGACGCGCCCCCGTTGCGTGAGCCGCCCTCGGCCGGAAAGCCGAACGCCATCGCGATGCCCTCGAGCAGCGTCGACTTGCCGCTGCCGTTCTCGCCGACCAGGAAGGTGATCCCGGGCGCGAGCTCGAGCCCGTCCTCGTGCAGTTGGGCGACCGCGGGCACCGTGAGGGGCCAGGATGCGGCGACAGCCGGGGCATCCGGGAAGAAGGAGATCTTCCGGATGGCCCGGCTGTCGGTCAACCAGTCCTGGTCGGGGTCGCGAGCGGCCCGCATCCGCGCGGTGTCAGCTGACGAGCGCGGGGACGTTCTTGCGCGAGGAGAGCACCTGGTCGATGAGGCCGTACTCCAGCGCCTCGTCGGCCGAGAGGATCTTGTCGCGGTCGATGTCCTTGTTGACCTGCTCGAGGGTGCGGTTGGAGTGCTTCGAGAGGGTGCCCTCGAGCCACTCGCGCATGCGCAGGATCTCGCGGGCCTGGATCTCGATGTCGGACGCCTGGCCGCCGCCCTGGCCGGTGGCCGGCTGGTGGATGAGGATGCGGGCGTTCGGCAGCGCGAGCCGCTTGCCGGGGGTGCCGGCCGCGAGCAGCACGGCCGCGGCGGAGGCCGCCTGGCCGAGGCACACGGTCTGGATCTGCGGGCGCACGTACTGCATCGTGTCGTAGATCGCCGTCATCGCGGTGAACGAGCCACCGGGCGAGTTGATGTACATCTCGATGTCACGATCCGGATCCTGCGACTCGAGCACCAGCAGCTGGGCCATGATGTCGTCGGCCGACGCGTCGTCGATCTGCACGCCGAGGAAGATGATGCGGTCCTCGAACAGCTTCGCGTACGGGTCTTGGCGCTTGAACCCGTAGGCCGTGCGCTCCTCGAAGCTCGGCAGGATGTAGCGATCCGTCGGCATCGTGCCGTTGCGGTATGCACTCGCACCGAAGGTGGGTGTCTCCATTGGTTCTGTTCCCTGTTCTCTCGAAAGCTCGGATCGGTGCTCAGGCGTCGGTTCCGCCGCCGCCGGCCACGTCGGTCGCGAACTCGCGAACGTGGTCGACGAAGCCGTACTCCAGCGCCTCCTGCGCGCTGAACCAGCGGTCGCGGTCGCCGTCTTCGTTGACCTGCTCGACGGTCTTGCCCGTCTGGGCGGCGGTGATCTCGGCGAGGCGCTGCTTCATGCTCAGGATGAGCTGCGCCTGGGTCTGGATGTCGGATGCGGTGCCACCGAACCCACCGTGCGGCTGGTGCAGCAGAACACGCGCGTTCGGCGTGATGTACCGCTTGCCCTTGGTGCCGGAGGTGAGGAGGAACTGGCCCATCGACGCGGCCATTCCGATCCCCACGGTCACGATGTCGTTCGGCACGAACTTCATGGTGTCGTAGATCGCCATGCCCGCCGTGATGGAGCCGCCGGGAGAGTTGATGTAGAGGTAGATGTCGCGCTTGGGGTCCTCAGCCGCGAGCAGAAGGATCTTGGCGCAGATCTCGTTCGCGTTGTCGTCGCGAACCTCAGACCCGAGCCAGATGATGCGGTCCTTCAACAGACGGTCGAAGACGCTGGATGGAAGAGCCGTTTCGGCCATGTGTGTCGCTCCAATTCACTTGCAGTGGTTTGAATCTACTGGAGTGAACGTGCGACGGGGCACGTGTTCGCCGTCGGCAGAGCCCGGCGCCCTCAGCCGCCGGCGCGCATCCGCTCCCGGCGGCGCAGGACGAGCACCGCCACCAGGCCGCCGGTCAGGAGGAGCACGCCCCCCGCGACCCACCCGACCAGCCCCGCGGCCCCGGTCACCGGCAGGGAGGGGAGGCCCGCAGCCGAACCGGCATCGCCTTCTGCAGTCACGGTGAACGACACCGAGGTGACCCGGGGCAGGCCGTCGGGGCCGATCCCGATGCCCTCCACCCGGTGCTCACCGCGGAACTCCGGCGGCACCACGAACGTCACCCGGGCGACGCCCGCCGGGTCGGCGCGCACGGCACCGAGAGGGATGGGCGTCGAGTGCAACCAGACGTCGACGGTGCTGCCCGGCGCGAACCCGACGAGCGACGCGGTGAGCGTGCCGCCTGGCACGGCGTCGCCGTCGATCCCCTGCACCGGATCGCCGGGGTCTTCGCCCGGGTCCTCACCCGGGTCGACCGGCCCGGGCGCCGTCACCTCGATCGTCACCACGCCGACCGCCGTGCGGCCGTCGCCGTCCGTGACCTGCACCGTCGCCGGATGCGTACCCGCCGCGTCGGGGGTGCCGGAGAGCACACCGGATTCGGCGTCGACCCGCAGCCATCCGGGCCCGTTCACGAGCACGAACGCGTACGGCATCGTGCCACCCGTCACCTCCAGCGCCTGCTCGAACGGCTCGCCCGCCGTCGCGGTCATCAGCCCGGTGCGGATGCGCGGACCACCCGAGGTCGTCACGGGCGCCGACACGGCCTCGGGACCGGCGCCGAGCACGTTGACCGCGACCACGCGCACGATGTAGGTCTCACCGGGCGCCACCCCGTTCACGACCGCCGATCGGAGGTCGTCGTCGACCAGAACGGTCCCGCCCGCGGGCAGGTCAGGCGTCACCGTCACCTCGTACCGCACGATGTCGGCATTGCCGTCGTCGGCGGGTTCCCACTCCACCGAGAGTCGGTCGGTGCCGGGCAGTTCCTGGGCGGTCACCGCCGTGGCCGCGCCGGGGAGGGTCGCGGCGCCCCAGCGGAGCGTGAAGTCGCCTTCGAGCGGTCCGTAGTAGCCACCCGTCCAGTGCCCGGAGACGGCGAGCAGGTAACTCGTCCCCGCAACGGCCTCGAACGTGGTGCGGGGGCGGGCGTCGCCGTCGGTGGTCTGCACCTCCGACGGCGCGAGCAGGGTCGGGTCGGCCGGATCGTCGTCGAAGACGTACACCTCGGGACGGGCGATCTCGGTGGTGTCGACGGTGAAGCTCACCGGCCCGGTCCGATCCGCCTGCCAGCGGTACCAGACGACGCCCGAACGCACCTCGGCGTCGGTCCCGGTGAAGTACTCCAGGTAGCTCCACCGGTTCGAACCCGCCACGGCACCCGACGATCCCTCGATCGTCTGCGCAGCGGTGATGTAATCATTGGCCGGCGCCGGGTGCCAGCTCACGGGGAACGGATCGACCGGTCCGTGCGCGAGGTGATCGACCGCGTCGTTGGCGATCCGCACGTAGTACGTGGTCCCGGGTTGCTGCTCGATCCCGGCCTTGTGCCCTTCCTTCTTCTTCCAGGTCGCGTCGATCGCGCTCACGCCGAGCGGCGCATCCGGGTCGGCGACGAAGAACTCCAGCGCCGCCAGCGGGTCCGCCGAGTGCACCGTCACCCACTCGTGGGTGGTGGCCGTCCAGGTGAACCACACGGATGCGACGGTCCGGCAGGATTCGCAGCTGTTCGTCTCGCCCGGTTCGACCCCCGCGCCGTTGAGGTCGACGCTGTAGACCGACGCACCCGACGGATCGATCACGCTCGCCTCGGCGCGATCGTCGTTCGCCGGCGCTTCGTACAGCTGCCACGGGAGCGAGAAGTCGGGTGAGGCCGCCTCGGCCGCGATCTGCACGTGGTAGCTCGTGCCGGCATCGAGCGAGGCGCTCTGCCGGAGGTTCGGCCAGGTGCCGAGCTGCTGGGTGACGTCGGTGAGCGACGCCAGATCGTCGCCCTGGTAGATCGCGATGGCCGGGTGGTAGCCGTCGATGACGAGCCGCGAGTCGCGCTGCGGGGTGAGCTCGAACCACTGCGTGTAGATCGCGCCATCCGCGGTTCCCGGTTCGCCGGTCTCGCAGGTGGTCCAGGTGCTGACCCCAGCGAGGTCGCCGGACGTGCCGGTGAGGGGCGTGGCGGTCGCGAAGGCGTCGTTCGCGGGGGCGCGCGACGGCGCCACGTGCACGACGACGGCGGCGAGGGAGACGGCGCCGGCCGCATCCCGCGCCTCGACGGTCAGCAGGTAGTCGTTCCAGCCCGGGTAGTAGACCACGTGCTCGCGGGTCTCGGTGGAGTTCGCCGGATGCTCGTACGCCCAGCCCGGCGCGCCCGCATCCAGGCTCGACGCCGGCCTGCTCGATCCCGCACGCGTGCTCGTGTCACGCACCGTGACGGCGGTGCCCTCGATCGAGTACTGCAGCGACGCGGTGACCCCGCCCGCGGTGGGCACGCCCCGCGCGGTGCCGGAGGTGGGCCCGGCCGTCCAGGTCACCAGTCCGCACGCCGCCGCTCCGCCGACCGGAACCGCTGCGGTCGGGGCGGATGGCTCGCCGGCGACGTCTCCACGATGCGCCGTGACGGCGAAGGAGTACTGCCCGGCCGCGACGGCGCTCGATCCCGAACCGATCTGCGCCGTCCGCCGGGAGCCGTCGACGGTCACGGTGTCGGTGGGGGCGCCGTCGACGATCACCTGCACCTCGAACCGGTCGGCCGCGGGCGCATCCGCCGGGTACTCCCAGGTCACGACCGCGCGGCCGGCTCCACCCTGCGCGGTCACCTTCGCCGGAGTCGCGGGCGGCTCCTCACCGGGGTCGGGGTCCGGATCGGGGTCACCGCAGTCGCCGCCGGTCACGCGAGCGATCACCGTGGCCTTGTCGCCCACGATGAGCAGGTAGCTGAGGATGCCCTGCTCGTCGTCGCCGAACACGCCGAGTCGCACGGTGCGGCCCGTGGCCTTCGCGGTCGCACCGAGCTGGGCGCCGGTCGCCGTGCTCAGCACCTTCACGTCCTTCGCGCCTGTCGGCGGCGACAGGATGAAGCCGAACGCCTCGCCGCACGGGCTGAAGCCCCACTGCGCCGACGCGGCGGTGACGCGTTCTTCGAGGGTCGTCGATCCGGTCTCGAGATCGATGACGCGCACGCGCGTGAATCCGTTCTCCACCGTGCTGAGCATGAGGTAGCGGTCGTCGTCGTCGGGGCTGAACCCCCAGGCGGCGCTCGACGCGGCGGCGAGCGCCTCGACGTCCGCACTCGCATCCGCATCCGTATCCGCGCCTGCGCCGAACTCGGCGGCCTTCGGAGGTTTCGGCAGCGGGATCTTCACGCGCGGCGACTCGACCGCTGCGCTCTTGCCGGCCGGGTTCACGAGCTGCAACGCGAAGGTGTACCGCACGCCCGGGGTGAAGCCGCTGAGCCGGAGGTGCCGTTCACCGACCTCGCTGATGCGCGCTCCGGCCGGCGCCTCGGGGTCGCTCGTCAGCACGTATCCGGTGACGGCGCCGTCACCGATGTAATGCGGTGGGTCCCAGGTGACGTCGAAGAGCGGCTGGTTCTTCACCACGGAGACCTCGAAGTTCTCGGCCGGCGACGACGCGCCGGGGTCGCCCCCGCCGCCTGGGTCGCCGGGCGGGAACTGGATGGCGATGTCCTCGGTGAAGCGGGCGCTGCCGGTGCGGGCGTCGAAGGCCTTCAGCGTCATCGCAGTGGCGTTGCGCAAATAGCCCACGAGGAAGCGGGAGCCGCTGTGGCTGAACGACAGGTTGGCGCTCGAGACTCCGGTGAGGCCCGACTCTCCCGCGATCTGGCGCGCACCGTTCCCGCCACTGAGGTCGTAGAGCGCGTAGCCGAAGAGGCGGTTGCTGTCGATCCACCACGCCGCGAACCGGTCCTGGTCGGGGCTGAAGCCCCAGCGGTAGTCGGCGCCCACCGTCGACAGGGTCAGCAGCGGGCGGGTTCGATCGGCTCCGCGGTAGATCGAGGTGCTGGTGTCACCGGCCACGATGTCGTAGCGGCCGCCCGGCGACGTCCCCTCACGCGGGGCCGTGTAGACCACGCGGGCGAGCACGCCCTCATCCGGGTCGACGAAGTCGCCGACGGCGCCGCACGCGCAGACGCCGCCCGGGTCGGTGGCCGACGCTTCGGACTCGGCGGCCGCTGCAGTCGGGAGCACGGGCGTCACGACGACGGCGGAGAGCAGGGCGGCCACGCCGAGCGTCACGGTGATGCGCGCGACGGCGCGGCGGAGGGTGGGCACGAACCGAGGTGAGGACAGCTGGAACACGGCCTCCAGCCTCGCGCCGGGCCTGAGCCGGAACCATCCCAGATTCGTGGGGTTTCCGGGTCGCTCGTCGGGCGAACGCACGAAGGGCCCCGCATCCGTCACCGGATGAGAGGCCCTTCGTCGAGCTGGGGACTAGTGCGAGTGCCCCGCGTGGTCGTGGTCGGCGTGGTCGTCGGCCGCCTCGGCGTCGAGGAGGTTCTCGCCCTCGTCGTCGGCCGCGAGCGTGGTGAACTCGGAGATGTCGACGGCCTTGCCGTTGGTGTCGACGACCTTCGCCTTCGACAGGATGATCGCGAGCGCCTTGTTGCGGGCGACCTCGGCGACCATGGCCGGGATCTGGTTCGACTCGGAGAGGATCTTCACGAACTCGTTCGGGTCCATGCCGTACTGTGCGGAGGACTGCACGAGGTACTGGGTCAGCTCGTCCTGCGAGACCTTCACCTGCTCACGGTCGACGACCGCGTCGAGGAGGATCTGGGTCTTGAAGGTGTTGGTCGAGGACTCGGTGACCTCGGCGCGGTGCGTCTCGTCCTCGAGGCGGTTCTCGCCCTCGAGGTGACGGTGCACCTCGTCTTCGATGAGCGCGGGCGGCACCGGCACGTCGACCTTCTCGAGCAGCGACTCGACGATCTTGGTGCGGGCCTCGGATGCCTGGCCGAACGCCTTCTGCTTCTCGACCTGGGTCTTCAGGTCGGCCTTGAGCTCGTCGAGGGTGTCGAACTCGCTGGCGATCTGGGCGAAGTCGTCGTCGGCATCCGGCAGCTCGCGCTCCTTGACCGAGTTGAGCGTGACGGTGACGAGCGCGTCGCGGCCGGCGTACTCGCCGCCGAGCAGCGGCGCCTCGAACGTGGTGGTCTCGCCCGCGGTGAGGGTGTCGAGAGCCTCGTCGATGCCCTCGAGGAGCTCGCCCGAGCCGATCTCGTACGAGATGCCCGAAGCGGTGTCGACCTCGACGTCGTCGACGGTGGCGACGAGGTCGAGCTGCGCGAAGTCGCCGGTCTTGGCCGGGCGGTCGACCGTCACAAGGGTGCCGAAGCGGCTGCGGAGGCGCTCGAGCTCCTCCTCGACATCGGCGTCGGTGACCTCGGCCGGCTCGACGGTGACCTCGTAACCCTCGTAGTCGGGCAGCTCGATCTCGGGGCGCACATCCACCTCGATGGCGAGCTTGAGGTCGCCGGAGAAGTCGGCGGCCTTCGGCCACTCGACGATGTCGGCCTGAGGGCGGCCGAGCGGGCGGAGGTCGTTCTCGGTGACCGCGGCGCGGTAGAAGCCGTCGAGACCGTCGTTGACGGCGTGCTCCAGCACGGCTTCCTTGCCGACGCGCTGGTTGATGATGGGCGGCGGCACCTTGCCCTTACGGAAGCCGGGGATGTTCACCTGCTCGGCGATGTGGCTGTAAGCGTGATCGATGCTGGGCTTCAGCTCGTCGGGGGTCACGAAGATCGCGATCTTCACACGCGTTGGGCTGAGCTTTTCGACCGTGGTCTTCACGTTGGGGTCTCTCCTGATGCCATCTGGCTTGTTGATGAGTTGAGGTTCGGCGTCGTGTCGGGGCGACAGGATTCGAACCTGCGACCTCCCGCTCCCAAAGCGGGCGCTCTAGCCAAGCTGAGCTACGCCCCGGCGGCGAAATGGCCTCGGCAAGTCTACTGCACGCCCACGGGCCGACACACAGCGCTTCCGAAGCTGTACTACGATGTTCGGGTGCTGGGGTGTGAGCCCCTCATGGGGATGTAGCTCAATGGTAGAGCCTCAGTCTTCCAAACTGATCACGCGGGTTCGATTCCCGTCATCCCCTCCAAAACAGGCCCGGAATCACGCGGAAGTTAGCCTCCGACAGATGACGTGCCTACATTTCGGCCTACATTGTCGGTGGTTGTGCCTACGTTTCACAGTAGGAGGCTCACAATGGCAAGCGTTACCGCCCGTCGCAAAGCAAACGGAGACGTCACCTGGCGCGTCCAATTCCGCATCAAAGGACGGATGACCCAGGAGTCGTTCGCGGATGAAGCCGCAGCTCTCAAGTTCGGAAACCTCGTAGACCGGATCGGCGGCGAAGCAGCGCTCCGAGCTCGCGCGGCCCGAAACGTGTCCGTCTCCCCCACCCTGGCCGAGTTCACCGAGAAGTACCTCGACCCAACAACCGGGCTTCTTTCCGGCGTCACGCCAGGTACCCGCAACGGCTACCGGCAGATCGCTGAACGGTCCTTTCTTTCGATCTTGGGTCCGTACCCAATCGACGCCATCACAAAGCAGGACGTGGCCGCGTGGGTGACCTGGCAGGAAGACCAGCCATCCACCCGTCACAAGGACCGCAAGGTGGCGGCGAAGACCATTCGCAACTACCACGGGCTGCTCTCAGCCATCCTCGCGGCGGCTGTCGAGGCGAAGAGGATCGAATCGAACCCGGCACGTGGAACGAGCCTCACGAAAGGGCGTCGCGCAGGTGTCACGTTCGTGACCAAGGACGAGTTCGAGATCATCATGAAGTTCATCCCGGCCCACTACAAGCCGCTGACGCTCATGCTCGCCGGCACCGGGATGCGGTGGGGTGAAGCAACTGCGCTCACATGGTCCGATATCGACACGGCCACGAACCCGCCGATGGTGCATATCGAGAAGGCATGGCAGAAGAGCGCCAGCAGCACGCCCGTCCTGGGGCCGCCCAAGACGCAGAAGGGCATCCGTACAATCTCGCTGTGGCCGGAGCTTGTAGCGGCGCTTGGTGACCGTCAGGGCGGCAATGAGCTGATATTCAAGGGCGAACTGTCCGGCAATCGCATGTGGTCCGAGCGCTTCCACAAGGCAGCATGGGTGCCCGCCATCACCGCCGCGAATGATCCCGAAAGGTGCGCCGCAGAGGGCGTCAAACCGATTGGCAAGAAGCCACGGGTTCACGACCTCCGCCACTCACACGCATCGTGGCTCATCGCGAAGGGAGTCCCGCTCCCCTACATCCAGCACCGACTCGGCCACGAGAACATCACGACCACCGTCGACTTGTACGGGCACCTGCTGCCAGACATGCAGAATACGACAGCGCGGGTCCTGGCTGAGGTCATGGAGAACGTGCTGCCATCCAGCCTGACACCCCTGGGCGAAATCGTCGCCTAGCGGTTCGCGAACTCGCGGATGAAGATTGTCATCACCTTCTCGGTGACCTCAATCTCGAGGGCCACCCGCTCCATGTCGTTGGTGAACTCGAGAGCGTTGTAAACGTCACGAGGACGGACGAGACGCCGAGCGGAAATGCGATCGGCTCGATCTTCCTGCTTCTTATCGTCGCCAACGTCGCCATGTTCGAAGTGAACGATCTCGTGGGCGATGGCACAGCGCTCCACGATGCCGTGAAGGTTCGGCCGAACGAAGATCGCGTGGTGTTCTTCCGAGTAACACGCATCGATATCATCACGCGGCAATTCGCGATAGATGACCGGGATACCCAAGTCTTCGGCGTGAGCGTAAGGATCGTATCGCCGGGCGCAAGGGCCGTCGTAAAAGCTATCCCGGCCGAACATGTAGGCGGTCGTACCGGCGTAGGCATCAGCGATAGTCATAGGTTGTCCTTCTCCTGCGACGGCGGCTCCTGCTTCTCTGCAGCCGCTATCAGTTCCGCATTGAGTTCCGTTGTGTATAGGTCAGGATTCTGCACCCGACCACCGACATCGGGCACGAGAGACAGTGGGACAGGCTCCGTGATGGTCTCGCTAGCCGCTCCGGCTTCAACGCGGCGAAGGGTCTCGCGAACAAGCTGGGCGTCGGTGGCGTTTTGAAGGGCCATATCGAGTGACATCTCTGCGATGTCCTCCGCAGTGATGATCCCAGCCTCGATGAGGGCTGGTACTACCGGTCTCTCGTAGACGCGGCACAGGTCAGCCACGGTGTATGGGTTGACCTCTCCCCTTAGCTCCCGTGCCAGGGTTCCGGGATCTTTGCTGATCCGCTTCGCCATCTCGCGCATACTGCGCGCGGGGAGGTAGCCCTTCAAGTACGTGCCGTAAGTCTCATTCACATGTTGAAGCTTGTAGCACTTTTGCATCATTGTCAAGCGCATTCGCCTCAAATACCGCGGAGATGCGTCGCAGAAATGCGTCATTGTCCGTTCAAGTGCTGTACATCTGCGACAGTGCGTGGCAGAATTGCGACAAGCAACACGAACCAAAGGAGGCGAAGTGGCCAGCAGGCTCCAGATCAAACCCGGTCTACTCGCCCGGCTCCGTGAGGTTCGGAACATCCCGAGCGAAGAGCACCAGGCACGCATGATGGGCGTTGATCGGACAACCCTCCGACGCGTCGATGCAGGCAGTACCCCGTCTGGTGCCTTCATGGCAGCGCTCTGCGAGACCTTCACCCTTGGTCTCGGAGAAGCGTTCGAGATCGTCACCGAGCCGTCAGTGAGCCGTGCAGCATGAGCACCGAACAAGAGGAGGCGGTCGATGTCATCGGCATCGCCCGCATTCTCAAGACATCCAAAGAGAGCGTCTACCGCAAAGCGGTGAACGTCGCAGAGCAAGAGCCGGAGCCCTGGCAGATCCCGGGCTTCAAGATCGGCTCCCGTTGGAAGTTCTTCCCATCCACTGTGCGCGAGCACATGACTAAACCCGTCGATCCGTGGGCGTACCTGCCGGCGGCTAAGCCGAAGTTGCGGAGGGCATCGTGAAGACCGCGCCTGTCGTCAACACCCGCCACTGGGAGTCATGCCTGGAGCGTGTGCAGAAGCAGCTTCGCTATTGCGCGAAGGTGCCGGTGTACTTCGCTCAGGCGGAACGCACCGGGGAGATCAAGATCGGTTTCTCCACGCAGGTGTACTCACGTCTATACGCCCTGGGTAACCAGCGCTTCACCCAGATGGAACTGCTGGGTTGGAAGCGTGGTGGTCCCGCGATGGAGCGGAAGATGCACGCGAAGTTCGCTGATCTCGCTTTGGGCCATGAGTGGTTCGAGGCGGACCCGGTGCTGTTCGACTACATCGAGAAGCACACCAGGCACGACGAGGCCCCTCATGTGGCGTCGAAGTACGGGCGTATCAACGACGCGAGTTTCGACACTCTGCTCTTCGCGGAGAAGCGGTACCTGGATCTGATCGAACAGCAAGTTCCGTACAGGCCGTAGCCCGGCATCTCAGCCCCAGTCGCTTTCGTCGGCGTCTAGGGCACTAATCGTCGCGCCTTGAACCTGACCGGTTTCGGGGGCTGCACGACAGCAAGTTGACAACTCCACAGCAGGCCCCGCGTCGCAGTAGATCAGGCTCCATATGGCTGACGGCAAGCGCTGACGGTGAACCCCGTCGAGCATGGGCAAGTAAGCGAGACCTGAGTGGTCTCGACACACAAGTTTTGGTTCCCGCATTACGGGGGCGTCCCTACCTCATTGCTTTCGCAGGGGACGCTGCTACACGGTCACATCATCGGGCGTAGAGGCGCTGTCAGGTGGCTAGGACGGGCGGGGGGCCGGGGCTGCGCACTATCGGCTCATCAAGATCCTTGCGGGGTGAAGGTGCGGGATTCGAACTCCCGGCGCAGCACTGAGGCAGGTGATGATCTCGTTCTTTCCGGGTTGGCCTGTGACGTGTGGTAGCTGATCACCATGTTCGTGAAGCTCGACCACACCTGCCTCTCCTAACCGGAGGACGGAGAAGACAATGCCGGTCGCACCTACTGAGCAGGGTTTCTGGGCCGCTTGCCTCGATTGTCAGTGCACGAATGGGCAGTGGCTTGATTTGGGCGAATGGACGCTCAGAGAAGAAGCCGAACGGGAACTGCGGAAGCACCGACGCAAGATGCATGACGCTAAGCCCGTCGAGGTGAAGCACCCGTACTACAAGCTGCGTTAGCCACGCAGCCCCACATACCGTCCAGTCACTCCTCAGGTCATAATCACTTTTAGTGAAAGGAGGGCATCATGCCTCGCACCATCGAATCGATCGTCCGTAACCATGAGACGGCCGCTGCGCTTCGTGCTAGCGGCAAGAACGTCTGGAAGTACAAGTTCTTCGCTCAGCTAGATGACGGCCTGACATTCGTGCAGAAGCGCGATGAGTTCGCGTCGGCGCTCAAGGCTTCGTCCTGGTTCCGGGCTGTGGCTCACTCCGACGATGACGAACTCTGGATTCTCTGGGACGAGATCAAGGATGCCGAGGATGTGGAGCATTTCGATGCTGTGCTGGATGCGATTTACGACCTCGCTGATGAGGATCGTTGTTGGATAACGCTCCGGTAGCTTCCGCCGCACGTTCTTGGGGGACGGGTTGACCTTCGGGTTGGCTCGTCCCTTTCTTATACCGCCCCGTCGCCCTTTCCCCTGAGGGTGGCGGGGTTCTTCTTTCCCCACCGTGTAAGGAGCACGAAATGGCAACACAGGAAGAGACGGGCGTCTGGTTTGACCACACGACGCTGGCCGATTGGTGCAAGTCGCTTGAGCGGGCACTCGAAGACGGTGACCTGGAGCGCGTGCGAAGCGTCTACGAAGACCTTGACGCCTCGATCAATTACGCCGAGTAGACGAAGGGATCGAACCAAATGAAGAACGGGCTGTATCGCAATAGCCGTGACGCCGAGTTGCATGTGACCGGTTTCGCGTCGGATGTCGGTGCTTTCAAGACCCTCGGCGGCATCTACCGCGCGGAGGCGCATTCCCTGTTTGGCGTAACGCCTTATCTCGTGACCGATCAGAGCTTGGCCGATTGTGGCTTCGAGCTGATCACTGAGGAGTCCTGATGTCCACTTCTACCCCTTCGATCTACCTGGCCGGTGACCAGCCGAGAGCCCGCGCAACCGATCCGGACACGTCTCATGCGGCTGCCGACCGGTCGTCAGAGAAACTATCGCGGCTGGAAAGGATCGTTCTCGCTTTTTTTCAGTTCGCTGGCGTTGAGGGCCTAACCGACTCTGAACTGGATAAGGCGTATTCGTTTCAGCAAAAGGAACGCAGCGGCTT
This sequence comes from Herbiconiux sp. FW305-C-125, assembly GCF_058783455.1. Lineage (NCBI taxonomy): Bacteria > Bacillati > Actinomycetota > Actinomycetes > Micrococcales > Microbacteriaceae > Herbiconiux > Herbiconiux sp. FW305-C-125. The sequence continues at coordinate 265,167 of NZ_JBYSYO010000001.1, forward strand.
CCCGGAGGTTCGGTACGAGACCCCTCGGAAGCGTCGCAGTGACCTGTACCGGAGACACGGCCTGCTCGAGGATTCTGGTCTTCGCAGGCTGAATGATGCGGATGGCTTCGAGGTCGTCTGGGTTCTCAAGGGGCTGATCCCGTGATCCGCCGTCTGCTTTGCATTCTGGGTTTCCATTCGATGCGGTGGTGCCCGTCTGAGTCTGTTGACGTGATGGTTTGCCGTCACTGCGATTACGCAACGGAGGACTACTGATGACGGCCCGTGATTTGCCTGCTGGTGCGCGGTTCATGCGCGGCCTGGGTTTCGCTGTCCCGGTGTCGGCCCTGATGTGGGGTGTTCCGGTGTTGGTGTGGCATGTGCTCGTGAACGGGAGGATCTAATGCCCGAGTTCGAAGTAGGTGACCGTGTGGTCGCCGCGGCCCCGGTGAACGAGAACTGGAACGGATCGATGACGGCAACAGTGACGGGTGCTTTCCCGGAGGTTCGGCGGATGCACATTCGCTGGGACCACGGTGCCGTCAACTACAGCGTCGACATGGACGACTTCGTTGAGCGTGACTACTCCGACGGGAGGGTGTGATGAGAGGCAATGGACCGACGCTGCGAGCGGTGATCGATGAGTCCCCTGCCCTCAGCCGCGACGAGTTGCAAGAGCACGGTAACCGCCTCCTGACCGAGGCTCGTCAAGCGGCGATGGACGCGGTTCGTGAGTCAATGCACAGCCAGTGGTTTGAGCGGGGGCGCAGCCTCACGCCGGCTGAACTTCGCCTGTGGCGGCGTGACATCCGGGCGGCGATCACCGCTTGGCAGAAGGCTGACGCGATCGTTTCGGAACTTCTGAATGAGTTCGAGAAGACCGTCCGATCCAGCACCCATAGGTCAGGGAGGATCTGATGGCGATTGTCTTCCGATACCCTCGACGCCCGCCCTGGCTGTACCCCGCTGGGACTATCGTTCAGACCCGATTCGGTCAATTCCGAGTGTGTGTCTGGAGCGACCCAAATAGCGGCTTCTCGATGCGCGAATGGCGGTCCTTGCCGTGAACCGCATCATCGCGTATCTGACCCGCCCGACCCGTCACCGGATCACTTTTCAGTGTGACCGCCCGGAGTTGTGGCACACGAACGGTGCGGTGTTCTGCACCTGTGCAAGGAGGACCAAATGACTGCCATCACAGCCCCTGTGTTCGAGCTCGGCCAAACGGTCAGAGCCACTCGCGGACCCACAACCATCGTCGGTGAAGTCGTCGGCTACTCGCATCACACGCAACCATTGATGACTATCCTTCCGCACGGCCTGAACGATCACCCGTTCTCCACGTTCGACATTTGGGCGAACGACGGGTGGGTAATCGAAGTACTCACGGAGGTGCCGTGATGGGAACTAATTACTACGCGCAATGGCGCATCAGCGAACCCTCCCGTGACTCTCCGTGGGGCATCGACCAGCCTGCGTTGACTCTGACACTTCACATCTGCAAGTCGCTGACTAGCTTCCAGGGCGCAGTTTTCAACTCATGGTCGGCGTGGAAGAACTTCCTGATAAGCAACCGCCACGCCGTTACTATCCGCGACGAGTACCAGCGAGATATTCAGACCGAGGAGTTCATCGCTGACGTTGAAGCACAGACTCCGGCCAACCGGAGTCGGCAGCACCAGTGGCTTCTCGACAACATAGGCATTGGTCTCATGGATCGAGATTGGCTCGACGCGGATGGCTTCAGTTTCCATCGAGGTGAGTTCTCGTGAGGTCGTCGGGTGCTTACGTGTCCGAATCCGAATCGCACCTCGACTTCGACTGCGAATGCGGGTTCGCCGGAACCGTGGACGTGAAAGACGACTACGAAACCGAAGAGTCCTGGTGGTTTTGCCCCGACTGCCGAACCACACACCAGGTCGAGTGGGACTGGAACGAAGACCCGGAATGGGGAATTGAGAAATGAACCTGAATCTTCGAAAGGACGGCCAGTGATGATCACCAACGAGACGTTCTATCGCGCCGAATGCGATGGTGTCGGCTGCAAGGCCACCCTGCCCAACGACGAGAACGAGAGCGGCACGCACTGGCCGATTGAGTCGGTGCGCGAAGCACTCGCTGAAGAGCGCGGTGAGTACGACGAGTCGTGGACGGTCGTGGGCGAGCAGACATTCTGCCCGCGCCACAAGCCGGGCAACGCCGAATGCACGGCCTGCGATGGGCGCGGGTACTTCCGGGTTGAGCGCGTCGGAGAGCGCGAGCCGGGGCAGCCGCGCTACGAGTTCACCGACTGCCCGGTGTGCGGGGCCCGCGGCTACATCGCGCCGACCCTGAACCACGAGAACGGCGGTCAGTGATGGGAACTCGACCGAGCAGGGCGAAGATGTGCAGCTGGCTGTCCGGCGCACTGAGCAGCCTCCCCGTGCGCCCTTGGAATCCAGCGGACATCAAGCGCCAGATGGAGTTGGCTGTCGACGCGGAGCGCCGGATAAGCGCACTCTCGACGATCGCTGGCGAACTCGGCTGGCATGCCGACGCGAGCCTCGACTACGCCTGGGAACTCATCCAGGAGTATGACAAGCAGCGCGCCGAGGCCCGGGCGAAAGCGCAAGCCGAGCCTGCACTGAATCGCGACAACAAGGGCCCGACCCCATGACCCCCTTACCTTCCCTGCTGTTGGCCTTGACTGGTCTTGTAGCGGTCCTCACGGCCATCGTCCCCCAATTCGGGTCGGTGGCCTTTCTTCTTCTCTTCGCAAGCTTTGGAGCCGAATATGTCGTACGAAGTTCTGCCCGAATTCGAGCAAGACAGCCCCGAGTGGCACGATGCAAGACGCTCTGGCATCGGGGCAAGTGAAGTAGCCGCGATTCTCGGCTTGTCACCATGGCAGACCCCGCTTGAGGTGTGGAAGAGCAAGATGGGTGTCCCGCACGAGATCCCCGAAGACCTCGCTTACTTCGGGCACGCTCTCGAGCCGGTCATTGCCGGATGGGTCGAAGCAAAGCATCCCGAGGTTGGGATGCTTCCGGACTACCGCGACTGGCCCCTCTCCGCGCGCTCGATCGAGTGGCCATGGCTTACTGCGTCGCCAGACCGGTGGGCGTGGAACTGGCCTGACACCAACCCCACCATCCCTGTCGAACTGAAGACCAGCAGCGCGTACTCGAAAGAGGCGTGGGCGCAGGGCGTACCTCTCTACTACGAGGCCCAGGTGCAGGCTCAACTCGCGGTGCTCGATGCTCCATACGGATGGCTTGCCGTTCTACATGGCGGTAACAGTCCTGAACTGTTCCGAGTCGAACGGGACGAAGAGTTCATCCAAGAGCATCTGATCCCGAAGACGAAAGCGTTCTGGGAGAACCACGTGCTCGCGCAAGTCGCACCAGAGCCCGTCACCAGTGCTGAGGCAGCCGAGTTGTGGCCCGGTGCGGCCGGCGCATCCATCGAAGGCGACGAACGCCTCTATGAGGCGTGGGGCGCGTATGGGCTTATGCAGGCAGAACGGGTCGAACTTGACCAGCAACTCGACCAGATCCGTTTGACGCTCCAGAAGGCCATGCAGGACGCCACCAGCCTCACCTACGGGGGACGCGAACTGTTCACCTGGAACCCGCGCGCCGGATCGAGACGATTCGACACCACCGCGTTCAAGAAAGACCACCCCGACCTTGCCGCCGAGTACACCCGGCAGGCAGAACCAACCCGCGTCTTCGTGCGCAAAACAGTCAAGGAAGTCGAAGGATGAGCGCACTCGCGCAAGCCACCGCTACCAAAGCGGTACAGCAGCAGAAGAACCCGACAGTCCGCGATTTGATCGAGGCGCAGAAACCCGCGATCGAACGGCAACTGGCTGGGGCGATGAACTCGGACGCGTTCATTCGGGCGATCCTCTCCGAGATCACCAAGTCACCCGACCTACAGCAAGCAGACCCGAAAACCCTCCTCGGCGGTGTCATGTTGGCCGCACAGCTCCGACTCGAAATCGGGGCCGGGATGGGCGAGTTCTACCTCACCCCCCGCAAAGACCACGGCAAACAAATCTGCCTCCCCATCATCGGGTTCCAAGGGTTCGTGAAACTCGCCCTCAGATCCGGTTCCGTGGTGAACATTCAGTCCGCGATAGTCCGCGAAGGCGACGACTTCACCTACGGTTCGGACGCAACCCGCGGGATCTTCCACGAGTGGCGTCCCCGCGACTTCGACGAGACCCGCCCCATGGTCGGTGTCCTCGCAACCGCTGTTATGCGAGGCGGCGGCACCACGTGGGCGTACCTGACCAAAGAGCAGGTCGAGAAACGCCGGCCGTCGTACTGGCAGTCCACTCCGTGGCGTGACCACGGCGACGAGATGGCGAAGAAGTCCGCCGTCCGCGCCTTGGCTAAGTACCTCCCGAAGTCCACCGACCTCGGCACTGCGCTCAACGCCGACGAACAGAAAGTCCAGCACATCAAGGGGTTGGACGAACTGCAGGTCACCCGTGATGACGGAGAACTCGCAGTCGTCGACCAGTCACCCGAAGGCGATGGCGACCCCGGTTTCCCCACCCTCGACATCCCGGCAGGAGACGAGCGTGACTGACCTCATCGCCGCGTTCACCGTGTGGGGTGAACCGAAACCCAAGGAACGCCCCCGGTTCGGGAAAGGTAGAGCGTTCACGTCTAAGAACACGGTCGCTGCAGAACACGCAGTCATCGAAGCGTTCGACCTCGCCTGCCCCCTCTGGGAACCAGTGAGCGACGACATCCGGTTGGAGTTCGACTTCTACCGCAAGGGTGCCCGACGCGCGGACCTCGACAACCTCGTGAAAACCGCCCAGGACGCCCTCAACGGTGTCCTGTACGCCGATGACGCCCAGATCACAGAGTTGCATGCCTGGCGGCACCACGGGGCCGGAGAACGCGCCAGAACCGAGATTCGCGCCTACTACACGGAGGCACCATGACGACCATCTATGTAGCCGGTCCGATGACAGGGCTGCCCGACTTCAACTACCCAACGTTCCAATGGGCGGCCAACTGCCTGCGAGATGCAGGCTTCGAGGTGGAAGACCCATCGACCAACATCAACCCGACACCCGGCGACTACCACGGCTGGCTTCGCGCGGGACTTGCCCAACTGATCAGATGCGATGCGATCGCGCTGCTTCCCGGTTGGGAGGCATCCGGTGGTGCCCGCCTTGAGGTGAATGTCGGCGCGACCCTCGGCCTCAAGGTGCGGCCTCTCGATAACTGGCTAGAAGAGAGGGTGACCGCATGACCGTCATTACCCTGACGCCGACACGGCGCAACCCGGACCGGAAAGCCCAACCCGTAACCGGTGTTCGCATCGGCCACACCGACACCATGTGGGTGGTCCGGGTCGATGGGGAAGAACTCAACCGGGTGTTAGACGCCCGCCACTACACGCTCCGAAAGGAAACGGCATGAAGCCGTACTACGAAGACGACCTCGTGACCCTGTACCACGGCGACTGCCTTGATGTGATGCGGACCATCCCCGATCAATCAATTGACATCATCGTGACCTCCCCGCCCTACAACATGGGGCTTGTACCTGGGGGCAACGGGCGCGGAATGTACAAGCCCGGTGCGAGCAACAAGGGAGGCCGTTTTCGGGATGGGTACGGCGCGCACGACGACGCCATGGATCAGCAGGACTACAACGTTTGGCAGCGAGACGCGCTTGCCGAGTGCTGGCGAATCGCAAAGATGGCCGTCTTCTACAACCACCGCCCCCGCGTGGAACATGGCGTGCTGCGCGACCCGCTAGACAATGACTTCGGCATCCCCCTGCGCCAGAGGATCATCTGGAATCGCGGCACTGGAATCGACGTGAATTTGCGGGCGTTCTGCACTCGCGGCGAGTACATCTACCTGTTCGCCAAACCCGACTTCAAACTTGTCTCCCATTCCGCATCCGGGATGGGTGATGTTTGGGATCTAGGCATCGACCACGAGATGACCGGGCAACACCCGGCCCCATTCCCGCTGTCCCTGCCTGGCAGAGCAATTGAGGCGACTGGCGCGCGGTCGGTGCTTGACCCGTTCGCAGGCTCAGGCACAACCTTACGCGCTGCATCGGACCGCAACATTCGGTCAGTCGGGATCGAGCTGGAAGCGCGATTTTGTGATCTCGCGATCGGACGGCTCTCACAGCAGGCCTTCGACTTCGGGGCGATCGCGTGATTCCTCGCAGGGTTGTGACCCAAGTTCTCGAACGCGACACAAAGGCGCGCACGTAACGCAGCCCTAGTTCTCTCGGACGGCCCAGACCACTCCTGTCGGGCCGACCTTTTTCATACCCGAAGGACGCCATGACAATCAGGCCCAAATACGAGAAAACACCCAAACGACAAACGTTGGGCAAGAGATCCCGCAGCCAAGTCGAGAAGAACCGAGAAGGCATCTACCTGCGAGACGACTACCGGTGCGTTGCCGCGAACAGCTCATGGACGAAACTGTTCCCCTGCGCAGGCGGGCTGACCATTCAGCATCGCATCGGCAGGGGTATGGGCGGGTCCGCAAAGTTCGACACCCCAACCCACCTCATCACAATGTGCGCTGTCCACAACGCGCTAGAGCCCGCCAACGGCAGCTTCCACAACTTCTGCGTGCGCAACGGATGGTCGATACCACGTAACCGGGACATCGACCCCGGAGACATTCCCGCGTCCTACCCAGACGGCAACTGGTACCAACTATCCAACATCGGTTTCGGGCGCATCTTCCTCGCACCTGAAAGAGCGCTCGAGATGCGCTCAGTCATCGGAATCGAAGTCCTGTGACCTATAACCCGATCGAACAACTTCCGTGGATGACAGACGCCGCCTGCGCGAACATCGGCGGCGACATCTGGTTCCCCGGCCAAACAGAACCCAGAGCCCGCGCCGTCCGCATCTGCCAATCCTGCCCCGTTCGCCGTGAATGCCTCAACTACGCACTCACCAACGGCGAAACGTGGGGCATCTGGGGCGGGCTCTACGGGCGGCAACTCGCGCGACTCAGAAAGAAGGGCTGATGGAACTCACATGGTTCAGAGCGGACACCAGCTTCGCCGTTCACGACAAGATAACCGCCCTCGTAGAAACGTACGGGGCGAAGGGAAAACAGGCCGGATTCGTGTACATGTGCGCGCTCGGACACTCAGTTGGGCACGTAACTGACGGCCTAATCAAGCGCACAACACTCAAATGGGTGCACGGAACACCCGCCGACGCCGCCATTTTGGTGCAATCCGAGCTGTGGGAAACGGACCCGGAAGGGTGGCGAATCAAGAATTTTGGGACCCGCCAAATCGTCGGCGCAACACAGCAGGTGATCGCTGAGGCCAAGGCTGCCGCGGGAAAGAAGGGTGCTGAGAAGAGGTGGGGAGATGACTGATCAGCCCCTCTGCTACATGGCAGACCTACATAGGTACCCATATAGCTGCCCGATGGCACGAACGAACACTACCCACGAACGAACGTACGCAACTGACGAACGCTTCCAAGACTCAGGGATAAATCGTTCAGTTCTGCATGCGGCGAACCCTGTGGATAACCCCAATTCGTCGCCCCGAACGGACCACCAATGAGCGTCCGGTTCGAAGTGACATTTGCGTGTGACGACCCAGCCATCGCCGCTCACCTCCGCGAGATCGAATCACTGCCCCGCGCGGAGCACCGATTGCAGATGGAGGCCGCGCTTATGCAGTGGCTGGCCAACAAGTGGCTACTCGACGCAGGCCGCATGGCGGGCCGGGAAGCCGCTTTCGATTACAACCGGCGACGCAAGGCCAAGGAGACGCTATGAGTGCGGGCTACCACGATTCATTGCATTGGGACGGACCATGGCCGTGCGATAGCGAGCTCTGTGAGTGCGGGCGACCCGCCCACTACATCGGCCACCACTACCCGGACACATCGCAACCCGGCATGACCGTCACCTGGTGCATGTGCGGCGGGACGAACGGGTTTCATCATGCGTGAGCCGCGATGGGTGAAGCGGCGCAGACAGGCAGTGATGGAAGCCAAGAAAGTCCCGCTTCGGTTCGTGCTCGGGCCGGGCCAAGTGTGGCAAACCCAGGCCCTCGACAAATGCTTCAGCAAAGTCAACAAGGGAGTCATCAACTGATGGACGACAACACCGCAATCGTGTTTACCATCCTGGTGATAGCCGCAGGCATCGCCGCAACGTCATGGTCCCGGTCCTGGGCCAGCCGGGCGACTGACAAGTTCAGCGCCGAGAAGACACGAGCTCAGGCCGATCTGATCAAAGCAGAATCCGCGCGAGACGCATGGCAGGAAGCACAGCGACGCGACCTCGCGGATGCGTGGGATGACGGCTACGAAACCGCCGCCCGGTTCCACGAGGGCGACGAACCCGAGCCACGCAGCAACCCTTACAGGGCGGTGCGGTGATGGCGCAGATGTCAGAGAAAGAGCAGCGCTTGTGGGAGATCGTCTCGCAGGTTGTTCCTGCGGCGATAAGGCGAGAGCGGGCGATCGCGTGGCGGGAGGGATACCAGGCGCGCATTGACGACCGACTACGTGCAATCGCTAACGGCTACCCGCAGGTGAGCACCACTAACCCGTACACGGAGGTGAACTGATGGTCGATTTCCGCGATGACGAACAGAACGATGCTGACCCCGAGGCCGAGTATGTGGGCCCGCGACTCCGGTGCTTCTGTGGCGGCGAGCACATCACCGGCTGTTGCATGCGGGAGGTAGACGCGTGAACGACACAACGCAACTCGACGGGGCAGGCGATCTACCTACCCCAACACTGGAGTCATCAAACGCGGAAGAGTTCGCGGCGCGATGGAACGCCATGTCACCAGACAACCGGGAGGCATTCTTCCAAGCTATCCGCATGTCGGACCTCGAATGGCTCCGCTGGCGCGAGACACGGGCCGAGGTTCAGGCGTATGTGAAGACTCTCGAGGCTCAGCGAGATCAAGCGCAAGCTCGGCACATTGAGACGTTCGCGACCTTGCAAGCGGAGCGTGCGTCGCATGCGTCCATCGGTGACCACGATCACGAGTTCGAGGACTGCTGCGTCATCTGCGGGAAGACATGGAACGAGGTCAACGAGTGAACGCCCGTCAGAAGGCGGCTCGTCTTGAGTCCGTCCTGGACCAGCACACCGCCTGGGAAAACCGCACCCTCGCCGACCTGCACACAGCCGGATACAACTTCCGGTCCATCGAAGCCGCATACGCATACCGGGCCGCGCAACGCACACTCGCCCGACTCAAACACGACGAGCTGATAGAAGCCGTCACCCTGTTCAATGAGACCAAAAGGAGAGCGGGTTAAAGCCCAGATAAACCGGGCTTTTTGATAGAATGGAAACGGCCCGAAACCGAGTGTTGGAAGCACTCGCCCGGGCCTAACCATCCGAATCACTTGACTGATTGGAGGGCTGCCATGAATGGTACCCGAACGCCCATATCTCCGGTCTCCCAGATCGAAACATTCTGGGGAAAAGTCGATAGGTCTGGCGGAAATGACGCCTGTTGGCCCTGGACCGCGGCCGTGAACAAGGTGACCGGTTACGGCATCTTCCACCCGTCTAGAACCTCTGGATACCCCCACACGGTTTCAGCGCATCGGTTCGCCGCTTCACTCGCTGGCGTCATCGAACTAGCCGATCCGACGCAACATGTCGACCACACATGCCACAACGACACCGGGTGCCCTCCTGGGCCGTGCGAGCACCGGATCTGCTGCAACCCACGGCATCATCGGCGCACAACGAACAGCGAGAACGTCAACAACTCTCACAACTCGAACGCGCGAAAGACCCATTGCCCCCACGGGCACGAGTACACACCAGAGAACACGCGCCTGCAATCGCGGCGCAACACCATCCTTCGCAAGTGCATCGCTTGCGAGAAAGAGCGCGAGAGCGCACGAAGGGACGCAGCATGAGCGGCGAAACGATCGTCACAGTCGTCGGAAATCTGACCTCTGACCCCGAGCTCCGATGGACGCAGAACGGTCTCGCGGTGGCGAACTTCACGATTGCCGTGCAGGACCGCAAGTTCGACAAGACGACGAACGAGTATAAGGACGGCGACGCACTGTTCCTGCGGGCGTCGGTGTGGCGTGAGGTCGCGGAGCATGTTGCCGGGTCGCTGGTGAAGGGGTCGCGGGTGATCGTGACCGGGAAACTGAAGCAGCGCTCCTACGAGACGAAAGAGGGCGAGAAGCGCACCACTATCGAGCTCGAGGTCGACGACATCGGTCCGTCGCTGAGGTACGCGACCGCAACCGTGACCCGCACCACTTCTGGTGCTCCTGCCCGTCCTGCTGCCCCTGCTGTCGATGACTGGGCGGCCGGAGACGCGCCGTTCTGAGCGCCCCTTGGGGAGGAGAGAAGAAAACATGAGCGACTACTACCGGGAGTCATCGGGCATACCAGAAGTGGAACCGACGCATGAAGCCGCGGTTGAGCGGATGGTCACAAGAATGGCGGCGGTGTTCCGCGAACGGGTGGGCGAGTTCCTTGCCGATCTTCTCGATGACCTCGCGCCAGGATACGTTCCGCCAATTCAACGGGACGCATCGGACGACGAAAACGACGAGGTGTTCGCGGACGCTCTCAACGAGTTCGAACACCAACTGATTGCCGCTGTCAACCACACGAGAGGAGAAGCAGCATGAAAGCAATGACACTGAGGATCGATGACGCTGACGCGGAGCGGTTGCGCCAAGAAGCATTTGATCGGCGCATCTCGCAGACGGACATCGTTCGCCACGCCCTGCACGTCTACCTGCTCCGGGGTGAGCCCGAGGCGCGAGTGCGGTCCGTCTGCGACGCCCTTGACTGCGCGCAGCCGTCCGTGATGACGACCACGCCAGGCGGATTCCGCTTCTGCGACATCCACGCACCTGAGGGGGTGTCTTCATGACCGCCGAGAACGAAGGCCATGAGAACTGGCGTAAACAGTACCCAGAGTTCGCCACTTGGCTGGACAACCACCCCACCCCTGACCCGTCTGTGCGTGTGGCTGAGATCGAAGCACGCGAGAAAGCCGCAACCGAAGGGCCGTGGGGCTGGACCGGCGACATTGAGGATGGCGAATGTTCCCTCGGTGGGCCCGCTGCCGAAACAGTCCTCTGGGCGAACGGTATGCACACCGAGGGTTACGTCAACGTCAGTCAGGCCGATGCTGAGTTCATAGCTGCGGCAAGGTCTGACATCCCGTGGCTGATCGAGCGTCTACGCGCAACCGAAGCCGAGACGGCGGCACGAGATACGGTGATCGCGAACGCCAAGGAGGCGTTGCAGGGTGAGACTGCTGAGCGCGGCATGGGTGTGTTCGGCTTCATGTCGGGGCAGCGTGAACGCGCACGTGCCACCCTGTCTGCTGCCCCTGCTTCGGTTCTGCGGGAACACGACGCCGCCGTGTGGGACGAAGGGGCATGGTGGGCGTACGCAGAACTCACCGGCGACCTCGACGGTCGCGCATGGCTCACTGAGGCCGACAACCCGCACCGTGCAGGAGCCGAACAGTGAGCGCAGAGTACGCAGGGATGATGTTCGACGCCATGTCGCCGAGCCGAGACGAAAGGAATGAGCCCGTGATCGCACGACTGACCGTTCAACGCGGTGATCTGACTGAATACCCGCTGGCTGAGCGCACGAGGGGCGGCTGGCAGAACGGAGTGACCTTCTACCCGGATGATGAGGTGGTGAAGGTTGTCGAAGGATGGGGCTACACCAAGGCCCTCAACGCGCTGCTCGACTGGCTTCCGTCTCACATCACCCACGTCGCTGTAGAGGAGGTTAGGGCAGCTCTCGCGGGCGAGCAGCGCTGGATCAACCTGCTAGAAGCTCGGGGTAAGGCGGCACAGGATGATGAGTGACACAGAACGCGATGAACTGGCTCACCTGATCGACCCGAACGCGCTCGAACTCAACGCGTACCCGTGGCCGCGTGCCGCCGCTGACCGGGTGCTCGCTTCTGACTGGCTGGCTCGGCGTGACGCCCGAGTCGCGGCCGAGGCGATCGACCAGGCAGCCACCGATATGCCGACCACGGTCTACAGCGACTCGGGACTTTTCCACAGGCCGATGTCGGTCGGGGATCTGCGGTATTGGCTGAGGAACCGGGCATCCACCCTCCGAGGGCAGGTGAAGTGATGCCCTCCACCGCTGTCATCCTCCACTGCGACCACGACACCTCGACCGGCGTTGAAGGTCCGATCCGTGACCTTGGGCGGTGGCCGGTCATCTGGCGGTGCGACGAGTGCGGGACGGTGCACCTGTGACCCCGATTGAGCGTTTGTGGGCGTCGAAAACGAAAACGACCAGCACCGGGACCGTGTTGCGGGTGTTCGTGACCTGGGATGAACTGAGCCAGACAGAATCGCGACTCGACAACGACACGGAACAATACGGGACGCTCCCGCCATTCAAGCCGTGGGAACACGACGGAACCGCGCTCGTACATGTCCTGTGGGCCGCGAAGCATCGAGGCCTCAACATCAACGATGCTGACGAGATAGCGGCGATGATCCTGCGGTCACGTTGGCTCGCAGCTCGCATCGCATTCGCCGCCTCTGAGACCCCAGGAGACAACACATGACCGAGAACCAGAAAGCGCTCGACGACTTCAACCCGAATCGCGAAGCTGTGTGGGTCGCGCACTATTGGGACTTCTCCGACATCGCCGTGTTCGCTGGCGGACTGGAGTGTCTGCGGTATGCGCTATCGAACAGCATGTCTGTTGCCAGGGTGCCACTCGGGATGAGCGTCCGCGAAGCGCTCTCGCGCCCTGACCCCGCTGATACCCGTAACGAAGAAAGGACACAAGACTGAAATGGCGCAAAATACGACCATGGACAAAACGAACCGACTCATCTACAAAACCTCAAACGGCGAGCAGCTTGAACTGATAGTCACGCATGACGGGTACGTGAGCCCACCCAAGATTGTCACTACCGCTCCCGGCGGGGACGCGAAAACCTACTGGTACGACGGTATGGCTGATGAAGAAGCGCCCGAATGACGAACCTTCCTCGCGGTATCCACCCTTACGCCCCTTCCGTTTCGGACAGGGGCGTTTCTGTTACCCGCTGCTGCGCCCGGTGTAAGACCCCGTACTTCTGCGGCAACAACGAATGCATGTGCCACAAGGAGGCAGCATGAAAAAACTGCTCTGGTTCACGCTCTACGTACTGCTGTTCCTCCTTCTGCTTGGCCTGGGTGGTTTGACGCTCATAACCATCATCGGCGGCTTCATCTACCTGAGCTGGTGGACCCTGCTACTGATAGTCGTTGTTCCGGTCGAAGCATTCGCATGCGTAGCTACTGGGGCTCTCATCTTCAAGGCCATCGATAAGGGATTGGAAGCATGACCGAAGAACGCAACATCCTCGCCGACATCCTCGCCGCCGTCGACAAGCTCACCACCGAGTACCGGGACGCTCACTGGTTGCAGGATGACGACTCCGACGCCACCGCCATCGTCAGACTCAAGAGAGACGGGCTACTCAAGCAGCTCAGAGACTCCATCATCGGCGGTATCGGCGCACACGCCGGCTCATCCGACCCACGAACCCGTCTACCCCTCGACGCGCATGCCCTCGAAATGTACAACGCCATCGAAGAGCAGATCGCCGAATGGTTCGTCACGTTCACCCGCCAACCTGTGCACCTCGACCCGGAAACGAACCTGCGGCAATGGTTCATCCGCTTCAAGGTAGAGGTCCAACGCGGTACCGTGGCCGACTCTGTGGAACGCTCCTACCTCAGCACCCTCAACGGTTGGGTGTACGCCATCGAAACCAAGTTCAACCCGCCCAAAACGCTTGAGCTGACCGTCAACGAGTACGAACAAGCAATCGACGACGACGGGGAACCGGAGTTCAACGACGCGGGCGAACCAGTCTGGCAGTTGGAGAAGAACCCGGACGGCGGCATGCGACGCAAGGTCAGGAACCGGCACCTAGCCGAATGCCCTGTGTGTGGCGCGCAGCGAGCATTCGATCCGAAGAACGGCGACCAGATGCCCGCCCTGATCCTGGAGTTCCGCGACGAAGGAAACCAAACCCTCGAGAACGCCACCGGACTCTGCAGAGCATGCGAGCAGGTATGGCGCGGAGGACACCAAGTGCGACTACTCAGTTGGGAGGTGGGGCAGCAGGAGATCGCACTCAACACGCCGCAACATGAAGTGGCGGAAAGCTGACGATTCGTGATTTAATTGACCTCGCATGGGTTTTCCATGCCCGCACTTCGAAAGGCCCCCAGCTTCGGTAGGGGGCCTTTTCGTGTTTCTAGGTAAAGAAAGTCCCGGCGCTGCTACTAACAGCCCGGGCGTGACCAACTCGGTAAGGAGTTGATATGCCCAATCGTATCCCGGATAACTGCGGCTGGTACATGGATGAGTTCGACCTTGAGCGTTTCTGGCAGCACGTCGACTTTTCGCACGATGTCAGACACGCCGCTGACCCGTTAGCCACTGCTGAGGGTAGCTGTTGGAACTGGGAGAGCCAGCGAGCCAATCCTGTCTACGGGCGCTTCCGCATCTTCGGTAACTGGCAGCAAGCACACCGCGTGGCCTACAAGGACGCGGGCCACAAGCTCGATGAGTCCCTATCGCTAGACCATCTCTGCCGGAACCATGCATGCGTGAACCCAGACCACCTCGAGCCCGTGACTCACATCGAGAACGTCGAACGGGGAATACTTGGGCACAAGACGCACTGCAAACGTGGTCACGAATTCACTCCAGAGAACACGCGACTTGAGACTCGGGGATCTAGGCAGATACGAATCTGCAAAACCTGTCGCAAGGACTATGCCGCCAATCTGTATCAGCGCCGCAAGGCGAACGCGGCCTAACCAACACTTCACGTTCCGCATCACAACACTTCAACACTGGTCCTACCCAGCTCGGTGAGAGAATCCCGGCACGGCGGTCGACCGAATCTGAACCGCGATGCCGAGAACGTGATCACTTCGGACTGCCAACGCGGTACCGAAACCTCCCGGCTGAATAGTCTCCGTATGGTGTGTGCGTGCCCCAAGGGCTAGGCCGGGGTGAGGCCATCAACGGCAGATAAGAACCGAGACAAGCGCGCTAGCCGTGTTGGGCGCGACCCCTTCCAAATTGTCCCGGTCGCCTCCTGATCTTCCCGGCAACAAGGCTGGGTTGACGGCGTGAAGCCGTTTCTCCGTGATGGAGGTGGGCGTGATGCCCCGAGAACAAGTAACACACAACCCAGACCGCATCGTCACATCGCAGTCGCTTACCAGCGGCAGCACATCCGAGATCACCGCCCACGGGCGGAACCTGCACGTCGGATGGAACGCAGAAGCCGGATGGGTGCAAGTCAGCCTCGAGCTCAGCGTCGGAGACATTGAACAGATCGCCACTCCCGACCCGAACATCGGGTACTCCAGCGACAAACGCATGATCTGGTCAGACGTGATGACACGCCGAGACATCAACGCGACCATCGCCGCGCTACGAAAGGCCCGTGACAAGGCTTACGGGCGCGACGAATAACTTACCGGGGACCATTTGCCTGTACTGGCCCGGTACGGATTAGACAGGCTGAGCGGTTTCATGCAGTGGCCCGCCAGGTGAAGACCAAGCAAAGCTGCCGCCCCGCCGAGAGCGGGGGCAGAGATACCGATTCAAGTGGTGCCACACAATGGCATCAGCGGCAAACCAAAGGCCCCCGTTCCTCGTGCGACAACCAAGTCTTCCTGCTGGATGTATGTGCCCATGCGCGCTCCCAGCAGGAACCAACGAAGGGTCGACGATGGCACCCCACGAATGCGCCGGCCCTGACTGCGCATCCATCAGCCACGAACCCATCATCGAGATGGAACCGATCGGCTGGGACGGGCAAGGCGCTGCGCTGTGGCCCTGGCAGACGGAGGAATCATGAAGATCTCCAACGCCGAGCGGCTGCACGCGAAAGTCCTACTTGCCGAGGCTGGTCTCATCGGCTCGGACGCGACCACATCATTCGGGTACATCTGTAAGATCACGCCCGACGACGTTACCTTCGACCAGTTCATCGCCGACATCAAAGCGAGCAATGGCGACACCGTCGAAGACACCTACCGTCTTCTCGCTAAACGGTTCGGCTCCGATTCCGTGCGAGCAGCTGCCATACTCAGGGAGCGAGCATGACTGAAACCTTCGCTCAACAACGCGAACGCATCATCGCAACCAGCGACGTTGACGCCGAAACATTCGACCTCATCGCCTCCCTCGGCTACCAGCCCGAGTCATGGGATGGCATGTGGAAGCTCGTCAGCGACCCCATCGTCTTCCGCGGGCTCGGCGTCATCGTCCTGCGCGAGGTCGTCTACCAAGAAGGCACACACAACGCAGTGATTGTCGGCACAGACGCCGACCCCCGAATCGCGACACGCCTAGTCATCCGCCGAGGCCCCGAACACAAAGGCAAGCTCAGCGTGGTCCTGGCTCTGACCACCGCTGCTGTGTGCTTCGCGTACGTGGCATGGGCTGTCATCACCGCAACCGCAGCCTGGTAGTCAGGCATGAGCACCGGCCGCAACACCAGCCAGCGAGACAGAGACAGAGCACGCATCCGAGCCACCCGAGCCTGCTGCCACATCTGCGGCAACAACATCGACTACACACTCAAATGGCCCGACCCGCAATGCTTCGTCGTTGACCACATCATCCCCCTCCACAAGGGCGGAACCGATACACTAGACAACAAGGCTGCTGCCCACAACCAGTGCAACTCAAAGAAGAGAGCACGCATCGTGGCACCCATCATCAGACGCAGCCACTCACTCACCTGAGACACCCTCACCTGAGGGAAACTCACCCCAGGGGGACCACCCCCCAAGGCCAACCCAGCCGTACCTCCGGGGCTAGGCGATATATCCCCCCACGTTTTTTCCACAAGGGTGGTGATTGATCGTGTCTACTCAGAAGCCGCAGTTGAGGGCTGTGGGTCGTGATGAGGTTGCTGAGCCGGCTCATGTGAAGACGGTTGTGGAGGCGGCGCAGTCGGGTACTACGCGTGAGCTGTTGGTGGCGACTCGGGATCGGATTGCGACTGCGGTTGAGAATCCGAATACGGCTGCTCGGGATTTGGCGGCGTTGACGAAGCGGTTGATGGAGACGGTTCGGGAGATCGAATCCATTGACGCACGTGAGGCGCAGGAGGCTGACGAGCATGCCGAAGTCTCAGATGGCGAGTTCGACGCCTCGGCTGTCTGAGTTTGCGCGGGCTTTCGTCTTCCCGAAGACGATCAAGAAGACGGTTTGGCCTCGCGTGGAGGCTAAGGGCCGTGAGGTTGGTCTGCTGTTCGATTGGTGGCAGGCGCAGCTTGGTTCGGTGTGCTTGGGGTATGACGAGACCGGCAAGTATGTTGCGACGGTCGGCGGGATCGGGCTTTCGATTCCACGTCAGGTCGGGAAGACGTACTTCGTATTGGCTCTGCTGTTCATTCTGTGCATCTTGTTTCCTGGGTTTCAGGTTGTGTGGACTTCGCATCACCTTCGGACGACTAACAAGACGCTGACGACTGCTCGGGGGATGGCTCGGCGTAAGAAGATCGCTCCTCATGTGCGGGCGGTTCGAACCTCGCATGGTGAGGGTCAGGTCGAGTTCGTCAACGGGTCGATGATCATGTTCGGTGCCCGTTCGCAGGGCTTCGGGCGCGGTTTCGATGAGATCGACGCGGAAGTGTTCGATGAGTCGCAAATCCTCGACACTAAAGCGCTCGAGGACATGATTGCGGCGACGAACCAGTCCCGCCATGAGCATGGTGCTCTGCTGTTCTTCATGGGCACGCCGCCGCGCCCCTCTGACCCTTCGGAGGCTTTCGAGGGCCGCCGGGCGAAGGCCCTCGAGGGGAAAGCGCCGAAGGCGATCTGGCTTGAGATTGGTGCTGATCCGAAGTCGGACCCGAACGATGTGTCTCAGTGGCCGTTGATGAATCCTTCGTTCCCGAAGCGCACTCCTCCGGAAGCGATGGAGCGGCTGCGGGAGAACCTTGAGGATGACGACTCTTGGAACCGTGAGGGTCGCGGCATTTGGGACCCTCTGGCGTCGAGTCGGGTCATCGATGAGGTGACATGGGGTAAGCAGGCTGATCCTGCGTCCATGGCTGTTCAGCGGTTGACGCTCTCCATTGAGGTCCCGCCGGATAGGAAGGGTGCTGCAGTTGCTTTGGCCGGGCAGCGCGCGGATGGCAAGTGGCACATGGAGTTGGACGAGGAACGCAACGGCGTCGATTGGGCCATTCCGTGGGTGGTTGCTCGGGCGGAGAAGAACCGGTTGCATGCGGTAGTCGTTGATGAGATGGCCGGTTTGACGGTTGAGAAGCATGGTCGCCATTTTCTGCGTGGAACGAAGATCGAGGTCACGCTCGCTGCGGCTGAGGGCAAAGACATGGCTCTCGCCTGTTCGGCTGTTTACGACGGTATCCATGACGGTACCGTGTTCCACACCGATCAGCCACAGGTGAATGTGGCGCTATCCGTTGCCACGAAGCGTCCGCTGGCGGGCTCGTGGGCGTGGAACCGGAAAGACCCGACATCGAACATCAAGCCGATTGTCGCTGAGTCGCTTGCCCTTTGGGGGGCGCAGAACAACAACGTGAAGCGGCCTCAGTCGCGTACTAGCTCTAGGACGGCGGTGATTCTCTAGTGGTTGCTGAGAAGCTTGCCGTTCCTGGGCTGGATGAGGATGAGACTGTCACCCTGAATTTGCTGGTGCAACAGCTCGCGGAACGTGCCCGCCGCAACCGTGTGCGGTCGAACTACTACGACGGTAAGCGTGCGGTGAAGATGGTCGGGAATGTGATCCCGCCGCAGTATCGCACTCTGGCCCTTGCTTTGGGGTGGGCGGCTAAGGGTGTTGATGGTCTGACGCGCCGATGCAATCTCGAGCAGATGATATGGGCTGATGGGGACATCGGTTCCCTGGGGATGCGAGAGTTGCAGGACTCCAACTTTCTTCTGTCTGAGATTGCCCAGGCAGAGGTGGATTCGGCGCTGCATGGGGTTTCGTTTCTGATCGCCACGCAAGGTGTTGATGATGAGCCGCGAGCTCTGGTGCACGCCCGTGACGCGCTGTCTGCTACGGGTGAGTGGAACAACCGAAAGCGTCGCCTGGATAACCTTCTGTCAGTCACGGAGTGGCGCGATAACCGCATTTCGGGGTTCAACTTGTACCTCGATGGTGTGACGATCACGGCGGAGAAATCCGGGAACGTGTGGGAGGTCGACCGCAACGAGCATCCGTGGCATGTGCCGGCGGAGCCGATGGTTTATCGGCCGCGCACGTCGAAGCGGTTGGGGCGGTCGCGGATCACGCGGGCGGCGATGTCTCACCAGGATTCAGCCTTACGGGCTCTGGTGCGTCTCGAGGGCCACATGGACATTTACTCGATCCCCCAGTTGGTAATCCTGGGCGCGTCGGACGCGATGTTCAAGAACCCGGACGGGTCGTACAAGCCTGCTTTTCAGGTAGTTCTTGGGCGCGTGTTCGGTATCCCTGATGATGATGAGCAGGTGAACCCGCGCGCTGATGTGAAGCAGTTCGCTGCTTCCTCACCGGAACCTCACCTGGCTGATCTGAACGCGCTTGCGAAGCTTGAGGCTCGCGAATTCGATCTCCCTGATGCGGACTTTGCTCTCACTGATCTCGCCAACCCTACGAGCGAAGGTTCGTACATTGCGGGCCGCGACAATCTCGTGGCTGAGGCTGAGGGCGCTATGGATGACTGGTCGATTTCGATTCGTCGGACGGTGACTCGGGCTTTGGCGATGCAGAACGGGTTGTCGGAGATCCCGAAGTTGTGGGCGTCGATCGATACGGAGTGGCGGTCACCACTGTACCTGTCCCGTTCCGCGGCTGCTGACGCGGGTTCGAAGATCGTTGGTGCGGTGCCGTGGCTTGCTGAGACGACGGTTGGTTTGAAGCGTCTGGGTCTCACCCAGCAGGAGATCGATCTGGCTCAGCAGGAGCGCCGTAAGGCGACTGGTCGGGCTGTGGTTGAGGCTGTCGTGGGTCGGGCACGGGAGGCATCACAGAATGCCATCTCCGCGTGAAACTCGGGCCGCTCTTCAACTAGTCACGGGTGATGCTGTTGCTGCCGCTGTGGACATCCTCAACGGCACCAACGGCGCTCCGGAGGCTCGCCGCCTCGCTCTTCTAGATGCGGTGCCTGATCTGATCGGGTACTTCGCTGACGGGTCTGCAGCGTTGGCGGTGGACTTCTACGAAGAGCAGCGCGCGGATGCCGGCGCGAAGCAGGTGTTCACGACCAAGTTTGTTGTGAACGACCGGACGGTGAAAATTCGCCGCGGTATTGCGTGGGCGTCTGAGCCGTTGTTCGACGGCAACGACGGTGACGCAGCGGCCAGGCTTGCGGAGATCGTGCAGTTGGAGACCGCGAAGCCTTTCCGGGACACGATCACCACGAACAGGCGTGCTGACCCGTCCGCGGTTGGGTGGCGTCGCATAACGAGTGGCGGGTGCAAGTTCTGTCGGATGCTCGCTGACCGTGGCGCTGTGTACAAGGAGTCCACGGCGCGGTTCGCGGCGCACCCTAACTGTCATTGCACGGCGCAACCAGTGTTTGGCGAGAACGACTTCGGCCCGGAAGCCTCCCCGTTGCAGTACATGGCGTCGAGGCGTAGTCGGACGGCTAAGCAGCGCGCTGACCTCCGCGACTACCTGAATTCGTTCTATTGAAACTTCCCACGACGTGGGGTGACGCTACGGCCGCGTTCAAGGCCGGTCTGATGTTCGACGGAACAGAAACGGATGAGTACCGGAAATGACCGAACCAACTGACCCCACCACCGATCCGACTAACCCGGATGGCGGTGACCAGAAGTTCACACAGGCCGACATCGACCGGCTCGTCGCGAAAGCACGGGCTGAGGAGAAGCGGAAAGCGACCGAGAAGTTCGCTGACTACGACGACCTGAAGTCGAAAGCTGAAGGCGCGAAGACGGTGGAGCAGCAGCTAGCTGACCTTCAGTCGAAGCTCGCGGCTGCAGACGCTCGGGCGCTGCGATCCGATATCGCTGCTCGCTATGGCATCAACGCCGAGGACCGAGACCTGTTTCTGACCGGTACTGACGAGGTGACGCTCGAGACGCAGGCCACGCGGCTTGCTGAACGGGAAGCCGACCGGAAGAAGAACGGCAACACCGCCCGCAAAGAGGGCGCTACCAGGACAACTAACGGCAACTCTGACCAGGACATGCGCGAATTCGTCGACAGCCTGTTCGGAGCGGCCGACTAACCGAAAGGCAACACAATGGCATCATTCGCCACCGGGTCGCTCACGATCCCGAAGCAGAAAATCGATCCTTGGCTCGGCAAGATCCAGAACGGGTCCGCTGTCGCCGAGCTTTCCGCTCAGACCCCCATGACGTTCGGTGAGGGCGAGTCGTGGACGTTTGACATCGGAGAGGCCGAGTACGTCGCTGAGGGCGGCGACAAGGGCGCTTCGACAATCACCCCGACCACGAAGACGATCAAGCCCTTCAAGTTCCACAAGACTCTCCGTTTCAACGAAGAGGTTCTGTGGGCTGACCAGGACCGCCGTCTCGAGGTCGTCGATGAAATCCTCAACCTCATCCAGCCGGCACTCTCGCGTGCGCTCGACTTCGGTGTGTTCCACGAGATCAACCCGACCGGTGGAGCGAAGGTCACCGCGATGAACGGTGGCCTGTGCGACACCACGAACTCGGTCGAGTACGCGTCTGCTGACAAGCCGTACGTGAGCCTCGACGCGGCTGACGCGCTTGTTCTCGCTGACGGGTATGTGCCGCGTGACATCGCTCTTTCGCCGCTGTACGCGTCGAAGTTCTCGGCGCTGCGCGGGACGAACTCGGAGCAGAAGCTGTACCCCAACTTCCGTCTCGGCGTCGCAACCAGCGAGCTCGACGGTCACCGCGCATCCGTGTCGAACACGGTCGACGCTGTGGGTGTTGCCGCTGTTGCGACGACCGCGCTGGCGTTCGTGGGTGACTTCGGCGCGATCCGGTGGGGTGTGCAGAAGTCCATCGGACTCGAGGTCATCCGTTACGGTGACCCGGATGGTGGCGGTGACCTGAAGCGCAAGAACCAGGTTGCGTTCCGCGCGGAGGTTGTTTACGGGTGGGGCATCGCCGACCTTAACGCCTTTGCAAAAGTGATCGACGCTGCCTGATGGCTCGCCTGGTGAACGTCAACTCCGGCGCTGTCGTCGAGGTGGCGGACGAGAAGGTCGATCGTCTCGGTTCCGAGTGGGAACCGGCTGATGGCGAGAAGAAGCCCCGCACCACGCGGGCCAAGAAGTCCGAATAACGGGTAGGGGGCGGTCATGGCTGTGACGCCGGATAACATCGCGGTTGCGCTTGGTGTGGCCGCCCCCGAATCCGGGACTATCACTGCTCAGCAGTGGCAGTTGTGGATTGATGAAGCAGAAATGCTGATCGACCTGCGGGTTGAGCAACTTGGGGCTGATGAGCCGTCCGAGTTGACGCGTGACTATGTTGTGCGGCAGGCGGTTGTGGCGCAGGTGAAGCGTCCTGACGATGCCACCCAGGTCACGATTTCGGTGGATGATTCGTCGTCGTCACGCACGTACCGGTCGGGTAAGGGTCGGGTAACGATTCTTGATGAGTGGTGGTCTCTCCTCGGGCTCACTGCTCCTACGGGCGCGTTCGCGATCGACATGCTCGGGCTGGGCTCGGTTCATCTTCCGTGGTGTTCGCTGATACTGGGTGCGAACTACTGCTCTTGTGGTGTGGATATCGCGGGGGTGCCGATCTTCGAGGGTGGCGAGGATCTGTGAATCTCGGGTGGGATATTGCCTCGAACCTGCCGGAGTTGCGTGCTCAGGCTGAGTCGCGAATGTTCGACCAGTGCACGATCGGGGTAGAGGTTGTGGAAACCGACCCGGTGACTTTGGATGTGACACGCACCGTTGGGGATGAGCACTACTCCGGCAAATGCCGCCTGTCATCGAACTCTTCAGCGGTAACGGATGGCAACGCGGCGGCGCAGAATTTCGTGTCGCAGCAGTTGATCCTTTCCGTGCCGGTCAACGCTGCTGCTGGTGTCCGCGAGGGCGACTTGATCGTGTATGGGCCGGTTGAGGCTGCCACGGGTGATCAGTCGTTGGAGGGTTCCCGGTTGCGGGTGATGGCCTTGACGATCGGGTCGCAGATGACAGCTTCCCGGTTCCCGGTGGAACGGATCTCCTGATGGCTGATGACATCGATTTCGACTTCACCGACCTGAAAAAGCTGGTGGCCGACCTTGGCAAGGCAACGGTCGAGATAGTTCCTAACGTGCGTAAAGCCGTCGAGGTAAGTGCGCGAACGGCGAAGGATCTGTGGCGCGAGGACGCGGCCCGGCTGAACCGACGCCACGCCCGCCTGTACCCGCGCAAAGTGTCGTATGACATGGAACTCGGTACGGATGGTGTGATCGGCGCTGAGGTTGGTCCGGTGCTCGGCGGGCAAGGTTCTCTCGGTCTCATCGACGCCCCGCAGGGCACATCGGCTCGGGTTGCTCGAGCGGTGGAGAAAGACTTCGTTGAAGGTCTGTTGAAGGCAACGGAGGGCCAACTGTGATCGTCGAGCACGCGAACGCGGTGAAGTCACTGCTGGCCGCTGATGCCCCGTTGGCGGGGAAAATTGAGGACACCGTGAAGGTGAACTCCACCGGTGGGTTGGTGCGCGCTAACTATGCGGTGTTGTATTTCGGTGGGCCGGCGGCGCTTGATGATGATCGGTTGACTTCGCTGCAGTACGCAACCTCTAGGGCGGAGTGGGAATTCACGGTTCGGTACGTGGGTATTGATGCGAACTCGTGCCGGCTGATGTTCGCGGCGGGCAACGCGGCGCTCATGGCGAAGGTGCCTGTGGTGGCTGGGCGGCAGTGCACGCCTATCAAGTACATCTCCTCCGATGAGGTGGCTGAGGATCGCAACGCGACGCCTTCGCTGTTCTATGTGGATGCCGATTACGGCTTCAACTCTGACCCAATCTGACGGGTCTCCAATTTCAACCTCACACAACCGTGTGGGGTGCCCGATGGGCATCGTTCGGTGGATGAATTCGAAAGGTGAACACTCATGGCTGATGTGGCCGAGTCGCTTGTTCCCCCGCCCGCTGTTGATCAGTCGGGCAACCTCACTATCTGGTGGGTTCCGACCATTGCGGATACGTCTGCTCCGAAGGCTGCGACGGAGATTGGTGCTGCTGGTTCGTTCCGGCTGACCTACTCGTTCACTTCGGATGGTTGGACACTTGCGGGCACGCAGGAGAAGAACCCGGATGACCGCCTGACCCTGAAGCAGTCTCTTGAGTCTCTTGGTCGAAAGGCTACGACTCTGACCCTGAAGTATGTTGACTCGACGGATTCGGGTTCTGCCGCGGTGGTCCTCCAGGAGGGGCTTAGCGGGTACTTCGTGGAGCGTCGCAGTATTCCGAACTCGACTCTTGCTGCGGCTTCTCAGAAGGTGCGTGTCATCAAGGTGACTCTTGGTGCGCAGAACCCCGGTCCGATCGATGGGACCGGCAAGTTCACGATCCTTCAGGAAGTTGCGATCGGCAACGTCGTGGGCGCTCCCGTCGCTCTCGCGGCGTAACAACTCCTGCCGGGTGGCTTTCCACCGGGTTGCCCGGCAGGTCTCTTTTCGTTCGGTGGTCGGTGGAGGTTTTCATGTCCTCGTTTGAGGAGAAGTTGGCGCGCGCTAAGGGTGCGTCGCGGAAGTTCAATGATGTGCAGGTGGCTTTCGACGCGGATGTGGCTGATCGTCGCGCTGAGCTTGAGCAGCAGATTCTTGAGGCGTCAAAGGATGCGCGTCTCGCGGCAGACCCGGCTGCGGAGGCACGTGCCGAGCTCGAGCGGCTGCTTGAGTCAGAGCGTCACTCTCTCACCACGTTCCGGTTTTACCGGATGCCTGGCAAGGATTGGGTTGAGCTGACGGCCCGAAACCCTCTCCGGCTGGATGCTCCCCTGGATGCCCAGTACGGGTACAACTTCCACGGTGCCTGCAAGATGGCTGCCGTCCGGTCGGGGTACCTGCTCGAGGATGATGTTGAGACGCCGCTCACTGCTGAGCAGTGGGATGACGTGTGGGAGACACTTTCGGGCGCTGAAGTTACCCTGCTTTCGGATGCGATCTGGGAGCTGAACGAGTGGGGGCCGGCTGCTCGTGTGCAGGAACTAAAAAAAGGATCGGCGGGAGCCCCCGCTTCCGCGCAGAACTGAAACTTGCCCTTTCGATGGGTGTGCCGCCGTCGCAAATGTGGGCTGAGTTCTCTGAAGACGACATCGACATGCTGATCGCTGTTCGCGCTTACGAGGACGACATCGACCCGCAGACAGGAATGCTGCTATCTGAGGCGACGAATCCGGGGGCGAGTCCCACCGAGTATTCCGTTCCGTATAGGTACGTGGCAAAGCCCCATCAGACGAACTGGGCTTTGAAAGCCAAGCTCGACCGGATGGACGAAATGCGTCGAGAGCACGGCGATACATGGAACCCGAACGGCATCTTCATCCCGGTCGAGAAGGTTGAGTACTAGGCGCGAGCCCGCACCCACGAGAGAACCACGCCGACCACGGCTGTGAGCGCTCCTGTGATTACAACATCGCCTCCGCCACTTAGAAGTGTCCCGGCTTGCGTTAGCGCGCCGACGAGCATCAAGACGATTCCCACAACGAGCTGGATAGCTCCGATGAGAAGAATCGTCTGCCACACCGGTGCCGAGGTCCCCCTATTTGGCATGCCCTGAGCATACAACTCCACACGCCCCGGACGGGAGGTTCTTGTGACCAACCGTACCGTGGCAGTCTCGCTCACCGCACAGGTCTCGAGCTACATCGCCAACTTCAACGCGGCTAAGAAGGCGACGCAGGGAACCGCGGATGCCGCGGCTGACGCGGAGCAGAAGTTTCAGCGGCAGAACGCTGCGATGACTCAGGTCGGCGTTGGCATGGTGGCTTTTGGGGCCATTGCTGCCGCCGCGGTCGGCCTGGCCGTGGCTAAGTACGCGGAGTTCGACGAGGCCATGTCGGCTGTGCAGGCAGCTACTCACGAGTCCACGGCGAACATGGCATTGCTGCGGGACGCGGCGATCGAGGCCGGCGCTTCCACGGTGTTCACTGCGAAGGAAGCGGCGAACGCGATCGAGGAGCTGGCCAAGGCTGGCGTTTCTACTGCAGACATCCTCAAGGGCGGCCTGGCTGGGGCGCTCGATCTGGCGTCGGCTGGCGGTCTTGAGGTGGCGGACGCTGCTCAGATCGCTGCTACTGCGATGACTCAGTTCTCTTTGAGTGGCGAGCAGGTGCCGCACATCGCTGACCTGCTCGCGGCGGGCGCTGGTAAGGCTCAAGGTTCGGTTGAGGACCTGTCGCAGGCGTTGAACCAGGGCGGCCTCGTCGCCTCGCAGGCCGGCTTCTCGATCGAGGAGACTACTGGCGCTCTTTCTGCGTTCGCGGCTGCTGGTCTCCTGGGATCGGATGCCGGAACTTCGCTGAAGACAGCCATCTTGGCTCTCCAGAATCCGTCCACAAAAGCGCGTGACGTGATGGATCAGTACGGCATCAGCGTCTATGACTCTTCCGGGAACATGCTTTCCTTCGCTGGTATCGCCGACCAGTTGCAGGGCAAGCTCGGTGGGCTGACTGATGAGCAGCGCAACGCAGCGTTGGCAACGATCTTTGGTAATGATGCCGTGCGCGCGGCTAACGTCCTGTACGCCAACGGGGCGAAGGGTATCAACGAGTGGACCGCCAAGGTCGACGACAGCGGGTATGCAGCGGAGACTGCGCGAATCAAGCTCGACAACCTCAACGGGGACATCGAAAAGCTTGGTGGGGCGTTTGACAGCGTTTTGATCAAGACGGGTTCGGGCGCGAACGATGCTCTCCGGCTCTTGGTGCAGACCGCTACTGGCCTGGTGGACGCATTTGGTTCCGCACCCCCACTGATCCAGCAGGGTGCGTTGGCTTTGACTGCGGTGGCAGCTGCCGCTGCTCTCGCTGGTGGCGCTTTCCTCATTGGGGTCCCCAAGGTGGCAGAGTTCGCTTCAGCTCTGCAGACCCTTTCCGGTTCTGATATTCCGGCTGTGGCGGGTGCTGCTGCACGGTTGACGCAAGCAACATCCCGAGCAGGGCGAGCCCTGTCGGCGACAGCAAGTTTCCTCACCGGCCCGTGGGGTGTTGCCACCGCCGCAGCAGGGGTTGGTATTTCGCTACTGACTCAGTTCATCAAGGCGGGGCAGAGCTCTGCGGAGGAACTGACTAACGCCTTACTGACCGCGAAAACCGCGTCTGATTTGCTCGCAACTGCAGCTAAGTCCGACGCGGTTACGGCGACGGTGTTTGGTGATTACAAGGATGCCCTGTCGGATCTTCCGAATCTGCTGGATAAGGTCAAGGCCGGCCAGGACAACGTGATCAACAACTTGAGCATCAGCGCTAACGAGTACGGGGCGTTGAACTCGATCCGAAGCCTGGGCACGAGCCTTGGCGATCTGGCTAAGACGGACCTACCTGCTGCGCAAGCGGCGATGCGGCAGTTGCGTGACGCATACGGTCTAACGGATCTTCAGGCTGTGACGCTCATCAACACGATGACCGATTACAAGGATGCGCTGCAGTTGGCGGCCGGCGAGGAAGGCATCAGTCTCACCTCTGGGTCTGATCTTGAGAAGCAGCAGAACCTGCTGTCGGTGGCATTCGGGTCAACCGCGAAGACGAGCTCATTCGCGGCACAGTCCTACAGCGACGCAGCGAAGACAGCGCAGGATCTGAACCAGCAAATTCTTGACCTTATCGACACGGTGAACGAGTCGAACAAGGTGGGTCAAGACGCCGTTTCTACGAACGCCGCCTATCAGCAGGCCATCGCAGATGTGGATGCCTACATTGCGAAGGCTGCTGAGGGTGTCGAGGGTTACTCGTTCGGTTTGGATGAGGCCACCGCTTCAGGGTCCGCAAATGCGGAGATGCTGCGCGGTATGGCATCTGATTCGCAAGCTGCCGCTCTCGCACAGTTCAACCTGGACGGTAACACGGCCAACTATCGGTCGACGCTCGAGGCTGGTCGTCAGGCTGTGATCGATCGCGCCATGCAGCTGGGTGCCACGGCTGATCAGGCGCAGATCTTGGCTGACAAGATCTATGCAATTCCGACTGAGAAGCAGTTCACGATGATTGCGGAGACAGCGCAGGCGAACCAGGACATTCAGCGGGTGCTTGACCTGTTGAACTCGGTTCCGGAGATCCGGCGCACGTCTATTGGCGTGACGGTGGAGACGGATCAGATTTTCCGTGTTCAGGGTCAGGCTACTGGCGGTGCTGTTTACGGTCCTGGTGGGCCTCGAGACGACCGTGTGCCGCGGCTGCTTTCGAACGGTGAGCATGTTCTTACTGCTGCTGACGTGGCTGCTCTCGGCGGCCAGGCAGGCGTTTATTCGTTCCGAGCGGGGCTGCACAGCGGCATGGGTTACGCCAACGGTGGAGCCGTGTCGAGTCGAGTGAATGTGAGCCCGACAGTTTCGCTGGCTGGTGCCCGCGTGGTTGTCGATATTGGCGGTCAGACCTTCGAGGGGATTGTTCGCAGCACGATCGGCAACAGCAGCCAACTCATTGCTGATGGTCAGCGCGCCAATACTCGCGCGCTTCGGTAGAAGGTAGGAGTCGACGGTGGGCACATTTCAACTCGGTCGGGTGGGTCTCGAGAATACGACTGGTGAGGTTCACGGCTGGTCATCTGGCGGTTCCGGGGTTCGCGTTTCTGGGCACACGAAGTGGGGTGACGGCTCTGACGCGGTAGCTGAGGCGTTGGTTGTTCGGGAGCAGATGCTCGGCTATGTGGAGCAGGCGGACGAGGACTTCGTTCCCGTCGTCTGGTCGGAACAGCCAGAGATCAACGGCTTCTACCGGGTGACGGGTCTCAGCGTGGATTCGTCACCCAAAGGTGCCCCGTATGGTGTGTTGGATTGGTCTGTTGATCTGGTGCGTGTGCAGGGTTTCGCTGCCCCGTTGGTGGAGTTGACGCAGCTTGGTTTGATGCGGTCGGACACGACGGGTTGGGGTTCGCGGTCGAATGGGTTTGGGTTGCCGGCGTCTGCTGAGTCTGCGCTTGAGGTGTACCGGGTGACTGGGTTGCCGCAGCGGAATGGTGTGGCGGAACTGTTCACGCGTCCTGGTGAGTCGGGTGATGTGGTGGCGTGTGAGGCGCGTTCGGATTCGTCGATGATCGCGTATTACATTGACCCGGCCCGTTTTTATGATGCGGCGGCGACGTTGCGGATGGGTGACCCGTTGCGGGTTGTTGTTGGCCGTCAACCCCAGAATGTGGTGGGTTCGTGGGTGTTGGGGAATGGGCTTTTGGAGGTTCGCCCGTTCTTTGAGGCCGGGTTCGCGTTGCAGTTCCGAATGTGGCTGGGTTCGGAGTGGTCGGTGTGGGAGTCGATCACGTTCAAGAAACTGTTGCCTACGTCGACGTTGCCTGCCCCGCACACGATCACGGTGTCGCGGAATTCGCCGGAGGCTGTGACGGTTCGGTTGCTGTCGAGTTTCGGGTGGGTGCCGTTCACGGTGGATCTGACGTTGCGGCGTGGGGCACGGTACGTGCAGACGGTGTACTCGCAGGCTGGTGGTTTGGGGACGATGGTTTCGTTGTCTAATTTCTCGTCTCCTGGGGATGTTGACCCGGCGGGGTGGGATAAGACGGTCAGTGGTGTGACGAAGTTTGTTGCGTCGAACGTGCCGACGAGTAGTCCCCCGAATTTCGGCCCTGTGTCGATTCCGGTCCCGGATTGGCAGTTCTGTTTCGGCATGACGGATGGCGTTACGTATGGTGCGCGCACGGATGATTCTGCGCGGAGCGTGGATGAGTGGTTTTGGGCGGCATCTGAGAAGCAGTCGGTGGTGGCGCAGTGAGCATCACGGAGAAGATTCTGGGCGTCGGCAAGTGGTCGGTCGAGCTCGCACCGGATGCTCCATCCATTGAAGAGTGGGGTGAGTCTGAGTGACGGTCACGGAACGGCTGATGGGTGTTGGGGCGTGGGGCCTGACGCTGCACGACGACACTCCCCGGCATGTTCTTGACCTGTTGGATGTGCGCCGACCCGGGGTCGGGTTCGGGCATGTGGTGATCACGGCGACACCGGTTGATCTTGGGTTGGGTGATGGGATTCTGTCACTTGCGCGGTATGCGGGTGTGTACCGGAAGCAGCCGTCTGAGTTTGAGATGTCCGGTGCCGGGTTGGCGGTGTGGATTGGTGATGAGGACGGTAAGGGGCCCTCGTATCCGGGCCGTTTCGGGGACGAGGTTGACGGCACGTTTGAGGGGTGGATTGACGCTATCCGACCTGACGCGTTGACCGCTGGTACGGTGTCGTCGATCGCTGGCGGGTTTCTGAAGTGGTACCACCGGACGGGGTTGCGGCTGCCTCTTGATGAGGTGTGCGAGTACTTCGGCGCGGAGTGGCGGGTGAACCCTGACTTCTCGTTCGACGCCGGTCTGCCCGCTGATTTGTTCCAGATGGACCCGACTGCGGTGGTTGTTCGCCGTAAGGGTGACGGTGGCCGTGATTACAACATCACCGGCATTGTCGGGGATCTTGAGGTTGAACGGGATCTTGAGGATTGGGTGCGCCGCGCCGTGCACTATTTGGGCACGGAGGAGGCCCCTGTTGTCGGGTTCGGGGATGGTGGCGTCACTGAACTGAACGTTCCGTACCGTGGCCCTGACGGTTCCGCGATCGACATGGACTTGCTGACAGAGGAGTTCGGCAACCTCCCGGATGGCACGTCACCGACTGACGCGCAGACCGCGGCGGATGCTGCGGCGGCGAAGGATTTCGGTAAGTTCCGTTACCCGCATCAGGAGTTGACGGTTTCGTCGGTGTCGTACGACATTGGTGCGGATGTGCGTGTTGGTGACAACGTGTACGTGTTCGACCGGTTGCGTGGCATCTACGACGAGAACAACCAAGTCCTGTACCGGGGGCAGGTCATTTACCCGGAGATCATCCGGTGTGTGGGTCAGACGTGGCCGATCCGTCGCGGGATGGGCGTGTATTTCCGCGGGTTCACGAAGGCTGATTCGTCGTGGGAGACGACTTGGTTGGATCTCACGAATTTTGTGGACTGGGAGACCGGTGACACAACGGTGGAGGTTGGCGCGAAACCCCGCACCTCCTGACCTATTCTCTCGAGCCCCGCTAGTCGGGGCTTTCGTCGTTTAAGGAGGCCGTCATGGCGTTGTATCCGAATGGTCGAGCACCCGACTCTGCGCTCGTCGTCTACCGCGGCTGTAAGGCGTCCCCGGACATGGCACGCCGTGTGGCGTGGGTGGAACGGGAGTACATGCGCCGCAACCCTGGCGGCTACATCACCCCGAACGAGATCTACCGCGACTACGACGCGCAGGTGTACTGGAAGCAGTACTGGACCGACCGCGGATACCCCGGAAACGCGGCAGCACCGGGTTACTCGAATCATGGCGACTGGGATGTTGGGGCGGTCGATTGGGACGCCGACGACATCGGGTTGCGCACCGAGCTCGCAGCGATGGTCGGGCTGATCCGCACCATGCTGCCGCAGGAGTCGTGGCATTACGCCGTGCGCGGCGACCCCCAAGTTGACCTGTCCGGCTTCAGCGCGGACACCATCACCCCTATTGAGGAGGACGACATGTACACAGACGCTGACCGGTCTTTTGCGGCGGCAACGAACGCTGGAGTGGTCGACACGGTTGTGCGCCTGTACCGCATCGAACAGAAGTTGGATGAGCTGCGCGGCTGGGTCGGGGTGAACAAGTGGGCCCTGACCGGCAACGAGAACCCCAGCGCCGGTCTGCGGTCGATGGTCACTGCCGGGTTCGCGAAGCTCGGCGCTGTCCTGGATGACGTGAGTGATGACGTGGAAGACATCAAGTCGTCCCTGCCTGCCGCTGTCGCCCCCGATCTCGCGAAGATCAAGGCCGACATCCAGCCGAAGGACTAAACCCCTCCTCGACCCTCGAGAGGGGTATCTCATGCGTCGATTGTTCGCCGCGACAATCTGGGCTGAGGGCGCGATCCCGTTAGACGAGTGGAAGTACCGCAACCTGAAACGGGTGTGGCTTCCGCTCTACGACGTGATCGCGATCATCGCCGGATACTTCGCGTTCGATCAAGGTTCGAACATCCTCAACAGGCTGTTCCCGCCGACAATCATCGATCTGCTCGGCATCACCATGATGGTCGTCGCCGCCGTTTGTTTGGCCGGGGTTGCGTTCCCACATTTGTGGCCCGTGGAGATGGTCGGGAAAGTGCTGCTTCTGGGCATGGTCGTCAGCTACATCGCAACGATTCTGCTTCTGTCGGAGAAGCCGTTCACGAACCTGTTCGTGGTTGCGATGCTGGCCTGGGGGCTCCCACTTGCCCTGTTTCGCCTCAATCTCCTCGGCGAGGAGTGGAAGGAACGCAACGCGGAAGAGGCCACCGCATGAGCCCGGAGCAGTGGATAGCAGGAATCATCGTTGCCGTCCTCGGTCTCGCGGGTTCCGTGTTCGGCGGTTTGGCGTTGCTTGCGGGCACGAAAGGTAAGACCAAGGCGGACGCGAAGACCGCTCTTGACGCACGGATTGACGCCCGAGTGAAGGCCGAACTGGATCGCGTCTACACCCGCCTCGACGAGTTCGAGAACCGTGACGTGCGACGCACCTCAGCATTCACCCGCATCCTCAGGGCGATCGCAGCCCAGTGGACGGGCGAGTCGACCGGCCCAAACCTCGACCCGGCAGACATCGCCGAGATCGAAGACACCATCCCACCGCAGTGGATCAGACAGAAACTAAGGAGCACAGAATGAGTAACCCCAACCCCACTTACACCCCGAACGTGATCGTCCAGAACCCGCTGGTTCGGAAGATCGCCGGTAACGTTCTGGCCGGCGCAACCCTCATCCTGTCCATCGCGACCCTCGTGGACGGTGCCATTGAGGCGATCAACTATTCAGACGTGACCGGGCCTGCCGCGATCATCGTCGCCGGCCTCTTCGGAATCTTCCAGCTGACGGTCACGAGCCCCAATGTGCCTACGGGCAAGCACTCCGCCTGACCCCACTCCCGCTCTACCCTCTGCCCCGTCATGGGGCTTTTTGTTTGCCCTGATTGAAAGGCGGCACTGTGAGCGCCCATAACCTGACTGTGCCGCTTCTCATCGGCAACAGTGTGCCCACCCAGTCGCGCGGGTCGGCAACGATCGGTATCGCGCCCGCGTACCAGTTCCAACGCGCCGATGGTGCCGTGAACTGGCCTGTCGTGGTCACCTACCAGACCTCTGACGCGGAGTTCGTGATCGAGGGCCTGGAAGACACCGACTCCAACGGGGAGAAAGTGACCTGGCAGATGCGGGTCACATTCCTCGACAAGCGCAACCAGGTCGTTGGCGGGGGCGCTGCGGTGCTGTTCCAAATCCCGGACGCCGCCCCCACGGGAATCGCATACCCAGACGGGGTGACGGCCGTGGATGCCGTCACGAACCCCGAGTACGGACCGACTTGGGCCGAGCAGGCTAAGGGGTGGCGTGACGAAGCGGAAGGATTCCGCGACGAAGCCCTAGCAGCCAAAGACGCCGCCGAGAGCGTCGGCACCATCGCAGATGCTCAGATCGCCTCAAGGGTAGCCGACGAATCCTCTGCCACGACCGCCGAGCTCGGAGCCCGATACGCGTCTGTCACCACGCTCGCCGAGGTGGCGGTGATGGCGTCGCCGTCGCCGCAGAACGAGTCGTCGCGTCCGCGATTCCGGCGTGCTCCCGAGCTTGACGGCTCCCCGGTGTTCGACTTCTCGCAGGTCACGGTGGCCGGGTCGATCACCCACGCCAACATGGTCGAGTTCGCGGCCCACGCGGACCCGAACAAGCGGTGGTGGCTGTTCTACTCCACCGACCACTCGACCCTCCACAACCAGTCGGGCATGTTCGCGGCGACCGCCCCCAGTCCGTTCGGGCCGTTCACCGACCGGGGTCTCGTGTTCCGGGACGACACGGGCGGCATCCAGCACGAGACTCCGTGGGTGTGGTGGGACGAACGCCTCGGCAAGTTCGTCTCCACCTACTCGATCCGCAACGCGGCCGAGTCCCCGGTCGTGCCGGCCGCGGTCGGGTCACAGGTGACGAAGTGGGGATACTCCACCGACCTCGTCAACTGGACAGTGGGCGGCATCGCCGCCGACGTGCTCCCCACCGACCCAGGGGACGGCCACACCGGCTACCTGCGCCGATGGGTGATCAGCGGCCGCGAGTACGCCTACTCCCTCTTCGGGGGAACTATCCGTGGCCAGCGGACGATGTGGCGACGCCGGCCCACGAACGATGTCACGTTCCAGCGGGACGTGCGGACGATGAGCAACGGCAAAGAGATGATCCGGCTCATGCCCGGCAAGAGCATCGCGATCACCGGAACGCCCACCACGGACTCCGCAGCCGCATCAGCGACCAACGGGCCGGCCACGGCTGACATCGGGTGGGCGGCCTCCCACATGGACCTGTTCGCGTTCCGCGGCCGGCCCACTGCCCTGTTCCGTGTCGGGCCGCGCCAATCCGGGGGGCTCGTCAACGACCAGACCCTTGTCACGGGTGTCCTATCCACGTCGATGAACGCGCTGGCCGAACCGCCAACCGAGCTCGACACCGGCGCGGACGCAGCATGGGAGGACTCGGACGCGAACTTCGACGCCCTCGGGAACGTGTTCACCTTCCAGGGCCGGTGCTTCTTCATGTACCGCTCCGGGGGCCACCAGGGCGCGTTCGGGATTGGAGAGATCTACTGATGATCGACTTCGACCAGAACAGCCGCCCCCTCCTCGGGGAACCGACAGCACGCCACTACTGGGACGGCAGCGACGGCACACTCCCGTCGTGGCTGACCACGTACCCCACCACCGCATCCACCATCGGTGAGGGTGCCACCTACACAATCCAGGTCCCCACCACAGCCGTACCAGGGTTGTTCATGTCCACCGCCGCAGCTATCTCGAGGTCGGCTATCCTCACCGGTCCCACGTTGGATCTCACGAAATACCGTGCAGTCAGGTTCCGTATCCGGTTCGACGCAAGTTCTGCAGGAACCACCATGGGAATACTTCAGGTCTGTCTCACCGACGCCGCCACACCAACCCGAGGAGTGCGGTTCGGTAAGTTCCGCACCGACTCCACCGCGGAACCGACACTGATCGCTGTCACGGCGGCGAGCACCACGAAGCTGATCCAGTCAGGGTTCCCGTACTTCCAGAACGCCAGGAAGTACGACGTGTCCCTGCTGCTCGACTGCGTGGATAAGGACGTGTACCTGATGATGGACGACACCGTAATCGACGTGTGGCCGTCTGTTGGATCGTTGATGGATATCGGTACCGTGGCACCGTCGTTCCGTCTGGCGAACAACAGCACCACGAGTTCTGCCCGCAGCGCAACGGTCCGGTCCGTCACGGTCGAACGCTGGGTGTAAAGACCTCGAGCCCCTGGCTTCCCTCGGGAGGTCAGGGGCTCTTTTCTCGTTTACCGCTCGACCCCCACGTTGAGCATCTGCCACCCCGCTGGCACCATGCCACGCAATTCCGTGTACCCGGTGTCGTAGTCGCCCGCCTCAACTTCAACAGTGTCGAGTTCGCGGGTTTCGACGTTACGAATCGTGGACGTGATCCTCATACCCCGATCCTCCCACCACCCACCGACAGTCAATCGTGTGAGGGCGGTGTCTCATTCAACTCGGGCCGCACGCTCTTGTGAAG
This sequence comes from Herbiconiux sp. FW305-C-125, assembly GCF_058783455.1. Classification (NCBI taxonomy): domain Bacteria; kingdom Bacillati; phylum Actinomycetota; class Actinomycetes; order Micrococcales; family Microbacteriaceae; genus Herbiconiux; species Herbiconiux sp. FW305-C-125. Next base: position 300,894 of record NZ_JBYSYO010000001.1, read on the forward strand.
CGCTGACCGGTAGACGCGCGCTGCAGCGTCCTCCAATGTCGGGAACGGCCCCAACCTCTCACCGGTTACCGTGACCGCCCAATACGCCCACCCGTCGTCGCCGAGCAGGTGGGAGATCACCGCGAACCGTTCACGCGTCCCAGGCTTCGGCATCGCCCATTCCGTGGCTCGAAGGGTCTGGACCGGATGCCATGACGGTTTCTCGTACGGGCGCGACATGAGAACAGGGTACGAGCAGGCACCGACAACGGAACTTTGTTGCCCTTTACGCGGCAGTGAAGGGTCAAGCAAAACTCCGGCAAAACTCCCATGTCGGTGGCCGGCGGCACAATACCGTCATGCTCACACCAGACGACAAACACATCCTCGACTTCGAAGAAACCAACTGGGCAACCGGAAGGTGGGAGAAAGAAATGCGGTCGCGGCGACAACTCGGACTCACCGCCGTCCGATACCAACAGAGACTCAACGCGATCGTCCGCGACCCCGACGCGCTGCCGTACAACCCGCAGCTCGTGTACCGGATCAGGGCACGCATGGAACAGAGACACCGCGAAACCGCCGCACGCACTATGCCTCGAGACGCCTAGCAGAAAGCCTCTGCGGCGGTGAACAACGCACGCACGTTCGCCATGTACTCCGCCTCAGTAACCCGCGATGAGCCCTGCACGGCTGCCCAATTTGTCTGAGCCGCCGCAACCTCCTGCTCTATCGTCCAACCGTCCGCAATCTTGTCGCAGTTCACACGCATCGAAACCAGCAACTGCTCGTCGGGCAACTTCCCCACGCTGGTTGATCCGTCCCTATCGAGAGCGTTCAAGAAACCTTGCTCGCGATTGTGCTGCAAGACAGCCGGAATTGTGATGGCTGCAGCCACCGTGATAACCAATAGCAGCGCAATCCCCCACCCCCATAGCGGCACGCGGCGGATGATATGCATCGACTCCCCCTCAGAAATCCTGGACCGAGCATAGCGCCAGGAATCGCGCTGGGCGAACTGTGTAGGCAATGTAGGCACGCCTACAATTCAGGGGCAGGAAGCCCTATTCTGGTGACTAGGCGAAACCTCGTCTACCCGCATAAACACTGACAACTTAGCCACGGCGAGGGGAACTGACGGCGGGTTCGATTCCCGTCATCCCCTCTGTGCTGTTCGCTGCGCCGCCGCTTCTGCGGCGCAGCGCGCCCCGCGGCTCGGGGTGGATGTCGAGGCCACTACTCACGTGGCTCCGGGACACCGCCGCTTCTGCGGCGTCGCGCGCCCCGCCCCTCGGGGGCTCTGTCTGGGCCACTTCCTCGGTCACTCGGGGACGCCGCCGGTTCCGGGGTGACGCCGAGAAGTTCTCGGGACATCGACTTGGTGTGGTCGCGGAGGGTCTGCGCGACGGCGGCGACCGCCGGTAGGGCCAGCGCGTCGGGGCGCACCACCATCCAGTAGGAGAGTTTCTCGACGAACTCGTCGGGGAGCAGGCGCACCAGATCGGGGTGCCGGTCGGCCACGAAACAGGGAAGGAAGCCGACCCCCGCACCCGCCCTCGTCGCCTCGACGTGCACGAAGACGTTCGTCGACGTCAGCGAATCGCGCATGGCCGGAACGAGCCTGCGCGGCGCATCGAGATCATCGACCTCGAGCATCGAGTCGATGAAGTAGACGAGCGGATGCTCGCACAACTCCTCCGCCGTAGCAGGCGTCCCGTTGCGTTCGAGGTAATCGCGCGAGGCATACATGCCGAGCGTGTACTCGCCGAGCTCGAAGGTCTCGGCCCGGTTGACCTGGGGGCGCCCCACGACGACCTCGATGTCGAGGCCGAAGCGGTGCTGCAGTGCCCGGCGCGTCACGGTCACGATCTCCACCCGCAGATCCGGATGGCGCCGCTGCAACCGGGCCACCGCCGGTGCCGCCACAAATGCACTGAAGCCGTCCGTCGCCGACATGCGGACCACACCGCTCAGCCGAGGCGGTTCGGCCGGGTCGGCGGGATCGGCCGCCAGCATCGTCATCGCCGACTCGATGGCCTCGGCGGCGTGCACGGCCTGTCGACCCAAGGGGGTGACCTGCCAACCACCGCCGGCCCGCGTGAGCAAGCGCCCACCGAGACGGCGCTCCAATGTCGCGATCCGTCGGGAGATGGTGGTGTGGTTCACGCCCAACGTCGCGGCCGCGGCCGTGAACCGTCCCGTGCGCGCCACGGAGAGGAGCACGAGCAGATCCTGCGGATCGGGCGGACCAGGGGCGGTCGTCGGCGTTCCGGGCTGCACATCTGCAATTATGCACACCCGCTGCGACCAACTGGCCATTGTCCCCTCAGAGATCTGCACGAATACTCGTCCTGTCGACGATGTCACCGCCGGTCGACGAGGACCGAGAAGGAGCAGCCCATGGAGAAGGAGCCGACCATGAGCGTGAGTCTCCCGTTGGCGGGCCGGCGCGCTCTCGTCACGGGCGGGGCGAGCGGGATCGGCGCCGCAACGGTGCGGGCGCTCGCGCAGCGCGGGGCACAGGTGGTGGTGGCCGACCGAGACGGCGATGCGGCTGCGGCCGTGGCGGCCGATGTCGGCGGCACCGCCTGGGCCGTGGACCTCCTGGAGCCGGCTGCACTGGAGGATCGCCGGCTGGCAGACATCCTCTCCCCCATCGACATCCTGGTGAACAACGCCGGGGTGCAGAGCATCAGCCCCATCCAGGACTTCGACCCGGCCGACTTCCGCCGCATCATCGCACTGATGCTCGAGGTGCCGTTCCTGCTCGTGCGCGCCGCCCTGCCACACATGTATACCCGCGGATTCGGACGGGTGATCAACGTGTCATCGGTGCACGGCCTTCGCGCCTCGGCTTACAAGAGCGCCTACGTTGCCGCCAAGCACGGCCTGGAGGGCTTCTCGAAAGTGACGGCGCTCGAGGGCGGCCCGCACGGTGTGACGAGCAACTGCGTCAATCCCGGATACGTGCGCACCCCGCTGGTCGAGCGCCAGATCGCCGACCAGGCCACGCTGCACGGCATCGCCGAGTCGGAGGTGCTCAGCCAGGTGTTGCTCACGGAAAGCGCCATCAAGCGGCTCGTCGAACCGGCCGAGGTCGGCTCACTGGTGGCGTGGCTCGCGACCGACGATGCCGCCATGGTCACGGGGGCGAGCTACGCGATGGACGGCGGCTGGTCGGCGCGGTGAAGGGCACCTCTCACCAGGAGTAGGTGATGGCCTGCGGGGTCGAGTTGTTCGCGGTCTGGTCGGTGTTGGGCACACCCGCCACGTTCGAGATGGTGACCGTGCGGATGGTCGAGAACGGCGCCGCGGGTGAACCGACGCGCTCGAAGGTGAAGAACTCCACGGGGTTCGCGTTCGTGTCCACCACCAGCTGAGCTGCGTTGCCGTTCAGGATGGTGCCGCTGAACTGGTACTTGGCGCTGTAGACGCCGTTCGGCCCCGGAGTCCCCCAGCCCGTGAACGCCCAGCCGGCCGCGAGGCTCGCCGCCGACGGCTGCGGGTTGCTGACGCCGGTGACCACGTAGATGACGGAGTCGTCGGGCGTGAAGAACACCTCGAGATCGAAGCTCCCCGTCCAGTCATCGACCCCGTTCTGGTCGAAGACCTTCACGCTCAGCGGTACGGCCTTGACGTTGGTGGGGTTCGACGGCTGCCCGAACGCGGGCACGAGATCGAGGGTGGCCGTGAGGTCGGATGCGGCGGCGAGCGGTGTCGCGACGGCCACGGCGACGACGGGCAGCGTCCACGCGGCCGCGGTGACGACGGTTCGGCGTGACACCGCCCGCTCGACGGCGGGGACGGTGGCGGCGGCGGAGGTGGACGAAGTGGCGGACGGCGCGCGGAAATCGGGCATGCGGAAGCTCCTCGGGTGCTGTGGAACCGGACGATGACGGCAGTGCGGACGGAACGGGCGGTGCAGGCAGTGCATGAGATGCAGAGGTGCGGGCGGTGCGTTCGGTGCTGGCAGTGCAGGCGGTGCGGCGGTCTCAGCGACCGGTGGTGCAGGTCGATGATGCCGGTCCGGTGTTTCGAGGAGGTTTCAGGTCCGTTGCCGTCGGCAGACGGATTCGTCCCGCCCGCCCCCAGTTCGGGGCGGACGGGACGAAAGGGTCAGTACCGCAGGGCTAGTTGGTGAAGCTGGCCGGGGTGTACTCGAAGCCGGGCGCGACGTCGTAGGTGATGTCGTTCGCATCCGCCACCGAGTAGGCCTCGGTGTAGGTGACGGTCTGGCCGGCCGCGATCGTGTCGACCGGCGGCAGACCCTGGATGCCGTTGTCCGGATCGATGATGAGGCTCGCATCCACCCCACCGGAGGTGACCGTGGAGAACGAGAACGGCTGGTAGTCGGCCGAGGTGCCGTTGAAGATCGTGACCGTGAACGCGAGGTTCGTGGCCTGATCGGCGCCGACCGCGGTGCCCGACGGAGTGAAGGGCGAAGGCGCGGAGACCGAGATCTGCATGCCGTCGTCGTAGGTCACCACCTGGCCGAACTGTGCGGCGATCACGTCGCCCGTGCCGTCGTCGGGCTCGTCGGTCGCGAACGGGTCGTCGGAGGGCAGCGGGTCCATGGGCACGGGCGTGATGCTCGACAGCCCCTCGTCGACGGCGTCGTTCACCGCGGCGATGAAGCCGAAGGTGTACACGATGGCCAGCACGATCGAGAGGATGAGCGCCACCCCCGACAGGATCGTGCCACCGATCGCCAGCCCCTTGCTCTTGCCCTTGCGCACGAGCGCGATGATGCCGAGCACGAGACCCACCAGCGCGACGAACCAGACCGCGTAGTTGAGGAACGGGATGAAGGCGCCGATGAAGGCGACCCCGCCCACGATGATCGAGGCGATCGCCAGACCGTTCACCCTGCTCGGCGGGGCCGCGGGCGGGGGCGCGCCGTACTGCGGCGCCTGGCCGTACTGGCCGGGCGGGACCTGGCCCGGGGGCACCTGGCCCGGCGGCACCTGCGCGTAGGCCTCAGGCTGGTACGCGGGCGGCGCCGGCGGGACCGGCGGGTACGCACCGCCGGGTGCGCCACTCGGTGCGGGCGGCACGGGCGGTGCCGACGGCGCAGCGGGAGGAGCAGGTGGCGCGGCCGGGGCGGCCGGCGGCGTCGGCGGAGCGGCCGGCGGCGGCGCCACGGGAGGCACCTCGGGCTGTTCGGGCCGCGGCGGAACGGGGGGAACCGCCGCCTCCTTCTCGCCCTCGGGGTTGTCGTTCTGTCCGGAGTCGGGTGGAAGATTCGTCACCTTTCCCAGTGTGGCACTGGCGCCGTCCGATTGCACCCGCATCCGGGGGTGATTTCCCGAACTCAGCCCCGCGCATCCGTCACAGTCGAGGAACGACGGATGCGCGTATCCTGACGCCATGACCCCTCGCCCGCTCTTCGTCGCGGCGAGCGCGAGCTACCTCGCCAACTGCGCGCTGGGCACCGCGGTGGCGACCCGTCTCGTCGATACTCGGCGCATCCGGTGGGTGCACCACGCCGTCTACATCAGCACCTGCGTGCTCGCCGCGGCCGCCGCGAGCTCGCTCGCCTGGAATCGCGGGCGTGACGCCGGCGACGACCGCGCCGCCCTGGCGCTGCTTCCGGCCGCCGCGCCGCTGGCCGCGATCCCCCGCGTGAGCGCCCGCACCGGCGGCCATGTGGCGCTCGCGCTCAGCGCCGCCCCGTTCTTCGTGACCAGCCTCATCCTCGCCACCACCCGGAGGTAACCATGGACTTTCTCGATGTCGTCCGTCGGCGCAAGACCACCAACGGTCCGTTCCGTCCCGACCCGGTGAGCGAGGAGCACCAGCGCCTGCTGATGGAGGTGGCCGGGCGTGCGCCCTCGCAGTTGAACAGCCAGCCGTGGCGGTTCGTGCTCGTCGACGAACGGGCCACGATCGAGCAGATCGCCCGCATCAGCGGCGAGAGCATGACCGAGGCGATGTCGAACGGCACCTTCTTCGAGCGCTACAAGCCGTACTTCCGCTTCAGCGCCGCCGAGATGGCCGAGAAGCGCAGCGGGATGCTCTTCGACAAGCTGCCCGCGCCGCTCCGCCCGTTCACGAAGCAGGTGTTCACCCCGCGCGGCCAGAAGATGATGAACACCTTCCACGTGCCGCAGACGCTCGGTGAGGAGAACCGCAAGCTCGTCGCCGGGTCGCCGCTCCTCATCGGCGTGATGCTCGACCGCGCTGAGTACCGGCCCGGCGAGCTGTCGTCGTTCTATTCCGTGTTCAGCATGGGCGCCGCCATGGAGAACGTGTGGTTGACGACCGTGGAGCTCGGGATGGGCATCCAGTTCGTCTCGTTCCCGATGGAGGTGCCGGGCAAGTGGGCCCTCATCGAGCAGCTGCTGGGCGTGCCCGACGACCTGGAGCTGATGGCCGTGTACCGGCTCGGCTACCTACCGGAGTCGGCCGAGCGGCCCGCGATCGACTGGTCGAGCCACGAGCGCAAGCTGCCGTCGCAATACGTCTTCCGCAACACCTGCGCGACTCCCGTCACGGAGTGGGATGACCGATAGGGTCGTCGCATGACCGACAGCGAACTCTCCGGCCCCGAATTCACGGGCGAAACCGCCCTCGTCGCGTCGCCTTGGGAGGTCAAGCTCTCGTTCGGGCTGTGGCTGGCCGAGGCGATCCTCTCGATCATCGGGGGCATCGGGGCGATCGCCGGCGCTGCCCTGGTCGCGGCGGTGGTCGGGCTCGACGACGACGCGGCGGCCGCGACCGTGGCCGTGGTGGTCGTGGTGGGCATCCTCATCGTCGCGGTGGCGGTGTTCCGCATCGTGGCGGCCGTGTTCATGCTGCGCGGCCGGGTGTGGGCGCGCAACACGCTGACCATCCTCGGCGTGCTGGGGCTGCTCGGCGTGTTCGTGGAGTTCCAGAGCAACGGAGCGGTCGCCATCGCGCACGCACTGGTGGCGATCGTGGCCATCGTGGCGATGTACCTGCCCAACTCGAACGCCTACTTCCGGCGCCCATTCCCCGCCTCAGCAGGTATTTAGCCCAGCCTCAGCTTGCTTGCGGAAGATTTCCGGCTGAGTACCGTTGAAGCACAGGGAATCGGAAGGACACCCCATGAGCGACGTCATCAGCACCCCCACCAGCACAACCACGCCGGATGTCGCGGCCGCCGCCGCGCAGTTCCTCGGCCCCGTGGTCATCGAACTCCAGGCGCTCGCCGTGAACGGCAAGCAGGCGCACTGGCACGTGCGCGGCGCGAACTTCATCGGCGTGCATGAGCTCCTCGACCAGGTGGTCGACCACGCGCAGGACTACGCCGACCTCGCCGCCGAGCGCGTGGTGGCCCTGGGCCTGCCGATCGACGCGCGCATCCAGACGGTCGCCGAGAAGACCGGCGCCGCGCTCATGCCGGCCGGCTTCGTGAAGTCGGACGAGATGATCTCGTCGGTCATCGCGCAGATCGACGTCGCGCTCGCCGTGGTCAACAAGGCCGTGAAGGAGCTCGACGCCATCGACCAGACCAGCCAGGACGTCGCGATCGAGATCGCCCGCGGGCTCGACAAAGACCGCTGGTTCCTGTTCGCGCACATCGCCGCGTAGTCTCCGCACCCCATCGAGCGGGCGCACCCTTCGGGGTCGCGCCCGCTCGGTCGTTTTCGCCGCTTCTTTTCTGAGCATTGCTCGGCTAAGCTGAGCGGATGACGGATGCCCTACGACTCGACCCCCTCACCGCGCCGCTGAGCCGGGCCGAGGTGCGACGCTATCGGCTCGCGACGGATGCGTCGCAACGGGCGAAGTTCTGGGGTCGGGTCGGCGGGTTCCTGGGCACCGTCGCCCTCATCGTGTTCCTGTCGTTCTACCTGTCCGATTGGGAGCTCTCGCTGGTGCCATGGCTGGCGGCCGGCCTGACGGCGTTGTTCGTGCTCGCCTGGGTGCTCGCGCGACGGTCGACGGCGCGGCGCTGGCGCCTCCGGTGCCGCCTCGCGCGCTTCGCGGCGGCGAACCGCCTCACCCTCGACGTCGACGTGCCCCTGCCCGCCGGGCCGACGCCGCGGCCAACGCCGGCAGACGGCGAGATCATCGCGGTTCCCCTGCACCTGCGCGGCGCGGATGCCCGAGGGGAGTGGGAGGTCGGGCTCTGCACGTGTCACGAGCGCTCCGAGTCGGGGCGCACCACCTCGAACGTCGAGCGCGTCTACCTCCTCGGTGCCGCGTCGGCCGACCTTGCTTCGGACGACATGCCGTTTCGGCGCGAGTACCTCGGCACACACCCAGCGATCGTGTTCACCGAGACGCTCGACCTCGCCTCCCCCGGCACCTGGGAGCGCATCGCCCGCTTCCGTGAACACGCCCGGGCGCGCTGAAGCTCAGCTGACGCGAGTCTCCGACGACGGCACGGGGCTCAGAGTGCGCGGTGCGTCGGGCGACCGGCGAGGAGGGTCAGCGCTACCGGCATCGCTCGGAGGGTTGCCGCGTCTGTGACCAGCGGCTCGGCCTCGGTGACCGCCAGATCGGCTGCGGCACCGACCTGGATGCTCACCGCAGCGCCGCGGGTCGACGCCGTCAAGGCCGCGGTCGCGGGGATGCGCTGCTCAGGATGCCACGGCGGGCGACCGTCGCGGGAGCGTGTGACCGCGGCGGCCATCGTGATCCATGGATCGAGCGGCGCGACCGGGGCGTCGGACCCCAAGGCGAGCTGCGCCCCCGCCTCGAGCAGGCTCCGGAGTGCGAACGAGCGGTCCGTGCGCCCAGCCCAGTACCGGTCGGCGACGTCACGGTCGTCCATCGCGTGCTCGGGCTGCACGCTCGCCACCACGCCCAGCGCCGCGAAGCGCGGAACGTCGGTGAGGGCGAGGAGTTGGGCGTGCTCGAGCGAGCCCGCGCATCCGATGGTCTCGAACGCGTCGAGCACGAGCCGGTTCGCGTGATCGCCGATGGCGTGCACGGCCGGCACGAGGCCCGAGGCGGTGGCACGTTCGAGCAGCGCACGCAGCTCGTCCGGCGGCACCGTGAGCAGACCCCGCGAATCGGCGTGGCCCTCGAGCCCCGGATACTCGTCGAAGCAGTAGGCGGTGCGTGTGTTGAGCGACCCGTCGGTGATGACCTTGAACGGCCCGACCCGCAGGAGTCCCGCTTCATCGACCTCGTCGCCGGTGCGCAGCCCCTCCGCGATCGCGCGCTCGAGGTGCTGCGGATACACCCCGAACTCGACGCGCAGGAGGTCGTGCCCGGCTGCCGCCCGTCGCTCCCAGACGGAGCGGTTCCACGCCATCTCGAGGTCGACGATCCCCACCACTCCGCGCGCGGCCGCCGCCCGCGCCGCATCGAGCGCCCACGCGTCGATCGTCTCGGCGGGCACGTCATCGAGCGCCCGATGCACCGCGAACGCATCCTCTTCCCGCAGCACGCCGGTCGGATGCCCGTCCCGCCCGAAGTGCGCGAGCGCCGCCGAGTTCAGCCAGCAGCAGTGCAAGTCACCCGAGACGAGCACGACCGGCCGGCTTCCCGCCACGGCGTCGAGAGCCGCGGCGGTCGGCTCGTCGGGCCACAATCCGTCGCGGAACCCGAATCCCACGAGCACCTCGCCGCCCGCGGAGCCGGGGCCGATCGCCGCCCCGACCAGCGCCACGGCCTCCGCCGCCGAGCGCGCCGCCGACACGTCGAGCCGGCGGGAGACGGCGGCCCACTGGCTGAAGTGCACATGGTTGTCCCACAGCCCCGGAACGATGAAGCGCCCGTCGAGGTCGATGCGTTCGAGCTGTCGATCGCGCCCGGCACGACCCGTCGACGAACCCGAGGCCGGCGTGATCTCGGCGACGAGTCCGTCGACGATCAGCACGTCGACCGGCGCTGCACCGCCGGGCAGCCGACCGCCGGCCAGGAGCAGCGGTGGCACGCTCACGCGCCCTGACCCGCCCCGCCGAACGTCGCCGGATTCGCCCGCCGCATCTCGGCCGCGAGTTCTTCGCTGGAGTAGGGGCCCGTGCCCTCGAGCTCAGCCACGATCCGCCGCTGCGTGTCCTCGTCGCGGTTCTGGCTCATCTTCACCTTGGCGGTGAACCGGGTCACGGGCAGCCGGAAGCCGACCGTGCCGGCGCTGATGCGGTCGGCGTAGGCGGAGTTCTCGGCGGTTCCGCGCATCCGTCGCGGTTCGGGCATCCGCTCTTCGAAGTGGTCGACGAGTCGCTCGAGCACGCGCAGGTTCTCCTCGGCGGGCAGGATCTCGGGCACGCCGTACAGGTGGGCGGTCACGAAGTTCCAGGTGGGCACCGCCGGCGACGGGTCGTACCAGCCGGGCGAGATGTAGCCGTGCGGACCCTGGATGATGACCAGCACCTCGTGCTCGCCCCATTCGTGCAGTCGCTCATCCGGCCGCCCGACGTGGCTGACGATGGCGAGCTCGTCGCTCGAGTCGTCGACCAGCACCGGGTAGTGCGAGGCGACAATGCCGCCCGAGGTGGCGGAGACGATGGTCGCCCACGGGTTCTCACGGATGAGCCGACGGATCTCGTCGGGGTCGGTCAGTTCGAAGACGGGATTGTGCCGCACCTCACACCTGGTCTTTCGGGCACCAGTAGAGCTTGCGGCCGCCGATCTCCTCCATGAGGATGTTCGTTCCGCACACCCGGCAGGGCAGCCCCTCGCGCTTGTACACCCAGTGCCGGTCGGCGCGACTGGCCATGGCCTTCGCGTAATCGGCATCGTCGAGCCCGTCCATGGTGAGCATCTGGCCGGTGCGCACACCGAGGTCGAGCAGGTAGGCCCAGTCGCGCCAGAGCGCCCGCACGGTGTCGGTGGGCACGAGCTTGCCAGGCGTGTGCGGTTCGAGCCGGGCGCGGAAGAGCATCTCGGCGCGGTACACGTTGCCGATTCCGCTGACGACGCTCTGGTCCATGAGCAGCAGCGCGATGGGGGTCGACTTCTTGGTGACCGCCGCGACAAAGCGTTCCTCGGCCTCGGGCGAGTCGTCGAGCAGCGGATCGGGGCCGAGCTTCGCGATCACCGCATCGACCTGCGCCGGGTCGAGCACCTCGCACGCGGTCGGGCCGCGCAGGTCGGCCACGGCGGTCTCGGTGAGCAGCCGCACCCGAACGGCACCGACCGGCTCGGGCGGGAAGTCGCCGTATTCCTCGCCGGCCTTCTCCTGCTCGGACATGCGCAGGCGCGCGCGGCGCGGCGCACCAATCGAGCGCACGGAGTCTTCGCCGTCGGCGTCGTCAGGGCCCTCGGGAACGGGACGGCTCGCATCCGCGACCTCCGCCGCTTCCGCTGCTTCCGCGGCCTCCGCTGCTTCCGCTGCTTCGCCGAGGGCGATCTCGTCGATCGTGCCCTCGGGCTGATCGCCCAGGACCGTGCCGCGCTGGTTGGTCTGTCCCATGCGCCCGCCCGCTGAGCGGATGGTGGCGTCGGTCGTGATCTCGCCCGCGAAGTCCCAGGCGCCGTAGATGCCGAGGTGCACCCGCAGCCAGAGGAGCCCATCGAACTCGAGGAACATCTGCTTGCCGACCGCTCGCGACGCCGTCATGGTGCGGCCGTCGAGCAGGGCGGCGCCGTCGGCGAAGCGGCCCTGCGGCGAGCTGGCGGCGACGCGATGCCCCACGAAGTTGCGCGCGAACTGGCGCGCGATGCGGTGGACGGAATGACCCTCGGGCATCCGGTGCTCCCTCGGTTTCGGTGGCGGTGGCCGGCGTCGGCGGCGCGGCGGTCGCCTGCGCCGCCACAACCGACGCTACGCCTCGATGTGGTGCCCGGCGATGTCGCCCGTGGTCTCGTACTCCGCAAGCTGGGCGATGCGGCGCACGTGCCGCTCCTCGAGCGAGAACGGCTCGTTCACGAAGAAGTCGATCAGCGCGAGCGCCTCCTCCACCGTGTGCTGGCGGGCGCCGATGGCCACGACGTTGGCGTCGTTGTGCTGGCGGGCGAGCTTGGCGGTGGCCTCGTTCCAGGCCAGCGCGGCGCGCACGCCCTGCACCTTGTTCGCGGCGATCTGCTCGCCGTTGCCCGATCCGCCGAACACCACGCCGAGCGCCTCGACGCCGGCGCGCTGGTCTTCGACCACGCCGTGGGCGGCGTTGATGCAGAACGACGGGTAGTCGTCGACCGGGTCGTAGCTCTCCGGCCCGTGGTCGATGACCTCGTGGCCGGCGGCGGCGAGGTGCGCCTGGATCTGCTTGCTGAAGTCGAGCCCGGCGTGATCGGTGCCGATGTGGATGCGCATGGAATCGAGTGTATTGGCCGAGCGACTGATTAGGCTGCCGGGGTGCCGTTCACCCTCAGCCACGCGATCGTGGCGGTGCCCTTCGCCCGCACTGCAGTGCCCGCCGGGGCGGTGGCCGCCGGCGCGATGGCGCCCGACCTGCCGCTGTTCCTGCCGGTCGGCTTCGATTACGAGTCCACCCACGAGCTGCCGTGGTTTCCCGTGACGGGCCTGCTGCTCGCCTTCGTCGCGTTCGCACTGTGGCGGGTGGTGGTGCGGCCGGTCCTGCCGGGCGTGCTGCCCCGCGTTCTCCGCGAACGGATGCCCGCCGACTGGTCCGGCGGCGCCGCCGACGGCTGGCGCTCCCTCGGCCGGTCCGGTCGCGACGTCGCCCTGCTGGTCGCCGCGTTGGCGATCGGCGTGGCGACCCACATCGTGTGGGACGGGTTCACCCACGCCGGCCGCTGGGGAACGGCGCTCGTGCCTGCGCTCGACCGCCGCCTCGGCGGCATCCCGATCGCCGTGTGGCTCCACTACCTGAGCTCGCTGGCCGGCCTCGTCGCCCTCGCCGCGTGGGTCGCCTGGTGGCTCAACCGCCGCCCCCCGATCGCGCGGACGAGCTTCCGCCCGAAGTGGGATCACGAGATCGCAAGCAGCGGGCCGCTCGTTGACGACCCAAGGTGAGGGTGTGGCCGAGGGGTGCGACCGCAGGCCGTGCCCCTCGACCGCGGCCTCACATGTCGCGCGGCGCCGGGCAGGGACCGGCGCCGCCCGGCAGCTAGAACTGCGGGTCGCGGGTGCGGGAGCGCTTCAGTTCGAAGAAGCCGTCGTAAGACGCGGCGGCCACCACGCCGTCCCACAGCGTCAGCGCCATCTCGCCCTTGGGCGCCGGGCTGATCACCGGCCCGAAGAATGCCGTGCCGTTCACCGCGATCACGGGGGTGCCGACATCCTGCCCCACCCGCTCGATGCCGTCGAAGTGCGAGGCGCGCATCTGCTGATCGTACTCGTCGGACTCGGAGTACGCCGCGAGCGACGCCGGCAGACCCACTTCGGCGAGCGCCGCCGGGATGACCTCATCGGGATCGAGCGAGCCGCCGGGGTGGATGCGCGTGCCGAGCGCGTCGTACAACGGCTTCACGACCTCCTGCCCGTGCAACTCGGCCGCCGCGGTCACGAGCCGCGTGTAGCGGAGCGCCCGCGGGAAGAACGCGCGGTACGAATCGGGGATGTCGTCGTTGTCCTCGTTGAGCACGGCGAGGCTCATGATGTGCCAGGTCACGTCGAGGTCGCGGTGCTCCGCCACCTCGTCGACCCAGCGGGAGGTCATCCATGCCCAGGGGCAGGAGGGGTCGAACCAGAAGTCAACAGCTGTCTTGTCTGAGGTCACCACTTCATCATCGCATTAGGCTGATCGGGCAATCGAAAAGGAGAGCAACCCGTGCCAGGAGAAAACCTCACCCGCGCCGAAGCCCAGGAGCGTGCAGCGCTCATCGACACGAAGAGCTACGACGTCGTACTCGACCTCACAACCGGTCCCGAGACGTTCCGCAGCACCACCACCGTCGAGTTCACCGCCACCGAGGGGTCGTCGACCTTCATCGACGCCATCACCCGTACGGTGCACGCGGTGACCCTGAACGGCGAGTCGCTCGATCCGGCCGCGGTGAGCGACGGCGTGCGCATCCAGCTCCCGGCGTTGAAGGCCGAGAACACGCTCGTGGTCGACGCCGACATGATGTACACCAACACGGGTGAGGGCCTGCACCGCTTCGTCGACCCCGTCGACGACGAGGTGTACCTCTACAGCCAGTTCGAGGTGCCGGACTCCCGCCGCATGTTCGCGGTGTTCGAGCAGCCCGACCTCAAGGCCACCTTCACCTTCACGGTCACCGCCCCCGACTACTGGGAGGTCGTCTCCAACTCCCCCACCCCCGAGCCGGTCACCGCGGTCGAGGGCCAGTCGGCCACCTGGTCGTTCGAGCCGACCCCCCGCATCTCCTCCTACATCACGGCGCTCGTCGCCGGCCCCTACATCGTCGAGCGCAGCGAGCTGACGAGCGCCGACGGCCGCGCCATCCCGCTCGGCGTGTTCAGCCGCGCCTCCCTCGCGCAGTACATGGACGCGGAGTACATCTTCGAGAAGACCCGCGAGGGCTTCGCCTTCTACGAGGAGAAGTACGACTTCCCCTACCCCTTCGCGAAGTACGACCAGCTCTTCGTGCCCGAGTTCAACGCCGGCGCCATGGAGAACGCGGGCGCGGTGACGTTCACCGAGACCTACGTGTTCCGCTCGAAGGTGACGGACGCGGTGCGCGAACGCCGGGTCGTCACCATCCTGCACGAGCTCGCCCACATGTGGTTCGGCGACCTCGTGACCATGCGCTGGTGGAACGACCTGTGGCTGAACGAGTCGTTCGCCGAGTACATGTCGACCCTCGCCACGGCCGAGGCCACCGAGTGGAAAGAGGCCTGGACCACCTTCGCGGCGATGGAGAAGAGCTGGGCGTACCGGCAGGACCAGCTGCCGTCGACGCATCCGATCGTCGCCACCATCAACGACCTCGAAGACGTGCAGGTGAACTTCGACGGCATCACCTACGCCAAGGGCGCCTCGGTGCTGAAGCAGCTCGTCGCCTGGGTGGGCCAGGACGAGTTCATGAAGGGCGTCGCCGCCTACGTGAACAAGCACCAGTTCGGCAACACGGTGCTGAACGACCTGCTCACCGAGCTCGAGACCACGAGCGGGCGCGATCTCGCCGAGTGGTCGCAGCTCTGGCTCGAGACCGCCGGTGTGAACACGCTGCGCCCGCGCATCGAGTACAACGAGGACGACGTGATCACCTCGTTCACGGTGCTGCAGGAGGCCCCGCTCGAGTGGCCGACCATCCGCCCGCACCGGCTCGCCATCGGCGTCTACGAGCTCGAGGGCGACGCGCTCGTGCGCACCTACCGGGTGGAGCTCGATGTCGACGGCGCCGAGACCGAGGTGCCGCAGCTGGTCGGCCGCGACCGTCCGGCGCTCGTGCTGCTGAACGACGACGACCTGGCCTACGCCAAGATCCGGCTCGACGGCTACTCGCTCGACACCGCCATCCAGAGCCTGGCATCGATCGCGAGCCCGCTGGCCCGGTCGCTCGTCTGGGGCTCGGCGTGGGACTCCACGCGCGACGCCGAGACGAGCGGGCGCGACTTCGTGCGCCTCGTGCTCGGCAACATCGCGACCGAGACCGAGTCGACGACCATCCGCACGGTGCTCGGCCAGCTCGTGCTCACCGCCACGCAGTACGTGGCTCCGGATGCGCGGGCCGAGACCATCCGCACCGCCGCCGACGCGCTGTGGAAGCTCGCGCTCGACGCGGCACCCGGTTCGGACGCCCAGTTCCAGTTCGTGAAGTTCTTCGCCGCGCTGGCGAGCACCGAGGAGCAGCTCGAGAACGTTGCCCACCTGCACGACGGCACCGTGGTGCTGGACGGTCTCGACATCGACACCGACCTCACCTGGGAGCTGCTGATCGCGCTCGTCGCGGGCGGCAAAGCCGGCCAGACCGAGATCGACGCGACGCTCGCGGCCGACAACACCGCGTCGGGCCAGCAGTCGGCAGCCCACGCGACCGCCGCCATCCCGACGCCGGAGGGCAAGGCGGCCGCGTTCGCGTCCCTCGTCGACAGCGACGCCGCGCCCAACGCCATCGTGCGCGCCACGGGCCTCGGTTTCCAGCGCGGCACCGACCCGGCGTTGTTCGCCCCGCTGGTGCCTCGCTACTTCGCCGCCCTGCAGACCCTCTGGGAGACGCGGAGCTACGCCATCGCCGCCTCGGTGATCAACGGGCTGTACCCCTCGGCGCTCGCGAACCAGGAGCTGCGGGATGCGACCCAGGCGTGGCTCGACGACCCGGCCAACGCGGGCATTCCGGCTCTGCGTCGGCTCGTCATCGAGAACCTGGCCGGGGTCGACCGTGCACTGGCGGCGCAGGCGCGCGACGCGGGCGCGCGCTAAGGGTCTGCCAAGGGTGCGCCCGTAGGGTGGAGCCCATATGGATTGGAACACGATGTGGGCGAACTTCGGTTCGTTCCTCCACGACTACCGGGTGCCCCTCGGCATCCTGGCCATCATCGTCGGCGCGCTCGTGCTGCGGGGCATCCTGCTGTTCACGGTGCGGCGGCTGGTCGACCAGGTGGTCAACGGGGTCAAGAAGAAGCAGAACGTCACCGACACCCAGGCCCTGAACGCCTCGCCGCTCGCGGCGGTGCGGATCGTGCAGCGCACCCGCACGCTCGGCACGGTGCTGACGAACGTCATCAACGTGACGATCGTGGTGGTCGGCGTCGTGCTGATCGTGAACACGATCGACCCGACCGTTCTCGGCTCGCTGGCGCTGCTCACCGCGGCTCTCGGCGCCGGCCTCGGCTTCGGCGCGCAGAACATCGTGAAAGACGTGCTGAACGGCATGTTCATGGTGTTCGAAGACCAGCTCGGTGTGGGCGACGTGGTCGACCTCGGCCCGGCGACGGGCGTCGTGGAGGCGGTGGGCATCCGGGTCACGCAGGTGCGGGACGTCAACGGCACGCTCTGGTTCGTGCGCAACGGCGAGATCCTGCGGGTCGGCAACATGTCGCAGGGCTGGGCGCGGGTGATCATCGACCTCGCCATCCCCTACGACTCCGACCTCGAACTGGTGCAGGACAAGATCCTCGAAACCGCGGTCGCCATGTCCAACGAGCCGAAGTGGCGCTCGCGCATCATCGAGAAGCCCGAGATCTGGGGGCTGGAGTCCATCTCGGCCGAGGCGATGGTCATCCGTCTGGTGGTGAAGACCCGCACCTCGGCGAAGGACGACGTGGCGCGTGACCTGCGCGTGCGGCTGAAGCACGCGCTCGACGAGCTCGACGTCACACTGCCCTCGCTCAACACCGTCGTGCTGTCGGGCTTCGAGGGTGCGACGAGCGTGAAGGGCGCCCGGCCGCCCCGCACGAAGCCGATCAGCACGCAGGAACCGCCGCCGTCGCCCCGGCGGTCGCCCCGCGGCAAGGGCAAGGGAGAGAATTAGATCGTGATCGAGATCTCCCCGAAAGTGCCCGAGAACCCCTTCTACGAGCAGATCGGCGGCCACGAGACCTTCGTGGCGCTGGTGACCAAGTTCTACGAGGGCGTCGAGACCGATCCGGTGCTGAAACCCATGTACCCGGCCGACGACTGGCAGGGGGCGATCGACCGGCTCACCATGTTCCTCGAGCAGTACTGGGGCGGGCCCGGCACCTACAGCGAGCAGCGCGGGCACCCGCGGCTGCGGATGCGCCACAACCCGTTCAAGGTGAACCCCGACGCCCGCGATCGTTGGCTCTCGCACATGCGGGTGGCCGTCGACTCGCTCGGCTTGTCGCCGCTCGACAGAGAACTGCTCTGGGGCTACCTCGAGCGCGCCGCGCATGCGATGGTGAATACTTTCGACGAGTGAGGTGGCGCCGCGGCCGGATGCGCCGCGGTTCTGAACGACGAGGGGGTCGCATGCCGGACGTGATCGTGGTGGGAGCCGGGCTCGCCGGCCTGGTGGCGGCGTGCGAGGTGCTCGACGCGGGCAAGACCGTGACCATCGTGGAGCAGGAACCCGCGAGCTCCTTCGGCGGGCAGGCCTGGTGGTCGTTCGGCGGCATCTTCCTGGTCGACAGCCCGGAGCAGCGACGGATGCGCGTGCGCGACTCCCTCGAGCTCGCCCGGCAGGACTGGTTCGGCACCGCCGGCTTCGACCGGCCCGAGGACCACTGGCCCCGGCAGTGGGCCGAGGCCTACCTCGACTTCGCCGCCGGCGAGAAGCGGGCCTGGCTGCACGAGCGGGGCGTGCGCTTCTTCCCGGTGGTCGGCTGGGCCGAGCGCGGCGGGTACACCGCGAACGGCCCCGGCAACTCGGTGCCGCGCTTCCACATCACCTGGGGCACCGGGCCGGGAGTGCTCGCGCCGTTCGTCGCACGGTTCGAGGAGGGGATCTCGGCGGGGCGCGCATCCGTCCTGCACCGGCATCGGGTCGACGAGCTGGCCACGGCGTCGGGAGCGGTCACCGGCGTGCGCGGCAGCGTGCTCGCCCCGAGCGCGGTGGGTCGCGGCGAGCCCAGTTCGCGCGAGGTGGTGGGCGACTTCGAGCTCTCGGCCGACGCGGTGATCGTGGCCAGCGGCGGCATCGGCGGCAACCACGACCTGGTGCGCGCCTCCTGGCCCTCGCGGCTCGGCACTCCCCCGGCGACCATGCTCTCCGGAGTGCCCGCGCACGTCGACGGCCGGATGCTCGGCATCACCGAGCAGGCCGGTGCGCGCCTGGTGAACACCGACCGGATGTGGCACTACACCGAGGGCATCACGAACTACGACCCGGTGTGGCCGCTGCACGGCATCCGCATCCTGCCCGGGCCGTCCTCGCTCTGGCTCGACGCGACCGGGGCGCGGCTGCCGGTGCCGCTGTTCCCCGGCTTCGACACGCTCGGCACGCTCGAGCACATCCTCGGCACCGGGTACGACTACAGCTGGTTCGTGCTGACGCAGGCGATCATCGAGAAGGAGTTCGCGCTCTCGGGCAGTGAACAGAACCCCGATCTCACCGGGAAGGACCTGCGGTTGCTGGCGCAGCGCATCCGTCCCGGCGCGCCCGGGCCGGTAGAGGCGTTCAAGGCGCGCGGAGCCGACTTCGTGGTGGCGCCGACGCTGCCCGAGCTCGTGCGCGGCATGGTCGACCTCGAGCCCGCACCCGCACTCGACCCCGCACAGGTGACCCGCGAGGTGTACGCCCGCGACCGCGAGATCGCCAACACTTTCACGAAGGATGCGCAGGTCACCGCGCTGCGCGGCGCGCGGCGGTATCTCGGCGACAAGCTGATCCGGGTGGCGAAGCCGCACCGGCTGCTCGACCCGGCGGCGGGGCCGCTGATCGCGGTGAAGCTGCACATCCTCACCCGGAAGAGCCTCGGCGGCATCTCGACCGACCTCGAAGGGCGCGTGCTCGACCCGGCCGGGGCGCCGGTGCCGGGGCTCTACGCGGCGGGCGAGGCGAGCGGGTTCGGCGGCGGCGGGATGCACGGCTACCGCGCGCTGGAAGGCACGTTCTTGGGTGGCTGCCTGTTCTCGGGGCGCGTGGCCGGTCGGTCGGCGGCACGCGTGACCAGCGCGCGGAGCCTTACGCCCTGACCAGGACGTGCCCGCGGCGGAGCGTGAGGCGCAGCCATTGACCCGCCCGGAAGACCCGCACGTCTTCGTCGTCCCGTCGCACGAAGCCGAGGCTCACCGCGCAGAAGGCGGCGCCGGCCGGGATGCGGGGCCGGAGTTCGGGCAGCACGTCGTCGGCCAGGTCGCGACCCCACACCTCGGAGCGCACCCGGTGCACGAGCTGCTCGCCGGTGCCGTCAGGCACGGCCGCGGCGACCTCGGCGATGCCGGTGCGGGCGACCGCCTCGAGGAGCGTCGACGGCAGCGTTCCCACCGGCTCCCAGCCCCCGCGCGGCGGGCTCACGCCGGCCCAGGCGACTCCGGTCTCCACCGGCGGGAGCGGCACGTCGATCGGGCCGGATTCGGAGTTGCTCACGAGCGAGAGCTGCGCGAGCCGATCGAGCAGCGGGCGGATGGGCACGACCACGTCGAACGCATCCGGAGACCCGAGTGCGAACGTTCGGAGGCCCAGCACGGTGGGGGTGCGGTCGAGCAACCCTTTGGGGGTCAGAGCGGCGGTGTAGGCGGCGAGCACACCGAGACTTCCGATGAGCCGCACCGATCCGTTCTCGACCCGGGCGGCGCGCCCGAGGTACACCTTGAGGTCGCCGAGCGACGCGGCGTCGATGAGGGTGAAGAGCGTGACCATCTGTGCTGTCTAAACTACTTCACAGCGGCGATAACGGCTCCTGTCACGACGCCGCGTCGTCGACTCCCCGGAGGAACCATGTCCGACGCCCTCTCCGGCTTCCTCACCACCCTCGATCTGGCCGACACCGGCGCCCGAACCTCGGAGGACATCTTCACCGGGCCCTCGCAGTGGATGCCCAACGGGCGCGTCTTCGGCGGTCAGGTGCTCGCGCAGTCGGTGATCGCGGCCGTGCGCACCGTCGAGCCGGACCGGGCGGTGCACTCGCTGCACGGGTACTTCCTGCGACCGGGGGACGCGGCACTGCCGATCACCTTCGCGGTCGACCGCATCCACGACGGCCGCTCGTTCTCGACCCGGCGCACGCAGGCCTACCAGAACGGTGTCCCGATCCTCTCGGCGATCTTCTCGTTCCAGACCGAGGACGAGGGGCTGGAGCACCAGGTAGGCATGCCCACGGATCTGCCCGAGCCCGAGGAGCTGCCGAGCGCGGCCGAGGTGCTCTCGGCGATCGACCACCCCATCGCCCGCACCTGGGCCCGGGAGCGGGCGTTCGACATCCGGCACATGCCGTCGCCGATCTACCTGAGCGTCGAGGGCGAGCACGTGGCGCATCAAGCGGTCTGGCTGCGGGCGCTCGGGCGGCTGCCCGACGACCCGAACCTGCACCGGGCGGCGCTCGCGTACGCCAGCGACTACGCCATCCTCGAGCCGGTGATGCGACGGCACGGCATCCCGTGGGGCCGGCCCGACCTCAAGATGGCGAGCCTCGACCACGCGATGTGGTGGCACCGTTTCGCCCGCGCCGACGAGTGGCTGCTCTACACGCAGAGTTCCCCGAGCTCGGGCGGTGGCCGAGGGCTCGCGCTCGGCAGCATCTACGACCGCGGCGGGCGGCTCATCGCCTCGGTGGCGCAGGAGGGCATGCTGCGCGTCTCAGGCGGCGGCGCGGGCCAGCGGTAGTCGGCGGCTGTCGCCGGTTCAGCTGCGGCGGCGGAAGGTCAGCGGTTCGTCGAGGTAGGGTTCCCACGCCTCCCGCTCGTGCGGCAGGATGCGGCGCGGCCGCTCGGTGTCGGCATCGACCAGCACGAGCGTGGTCGACGCTTTCACGTAGGTGATCTGGGGCGGCGCGGCGAGCGGGCTCTTGATCTCGTAGTAGACGTCGAGGCTCGCGCCGCCGAGGTGCCCGATCCAGAGTTCGACGTCGATGGGCTGACGGATGTACGGCATCGACCGTACGTACTCGATCTCCTGCCGCGAGATGACACTCTTCGTGCGCGTGGTGGGGCTAGCGTCGATGACCGCGGTCGTCCACTCCGCCTGGGTGGGGTCGGCGAGATCGCCGTCGACCCAGAAGGCGAAGACGCGCGCCTCTTCGAGGATCTTGAGCATGGAGGCGTTGTTCACGTGCCCGTAGGCGTCGAGGTCGCTCCAGCGCAGCTGGATCGGTACGTGCAGTCGCATGCGGTTCGGCGGTCTCCCGTCTCAGTCGCGGGTGAGCTTCCGGTACGCGGAGCGATGCGGCTTCGCGGCGTCGGGCCCCAGGCGCTCGATCTTGTTCTCCTCGTAGGCCTCGAAGTTGCCCTCGAACCAGTACCAGTTCGCCGGGTCGTCCTCCGTGCCCTCGTAGGCCAGGATGTGCGTGGCGATGCGGTCGAGGAACCACCGGTCGTGGGTGATGACCACGGCACAGCCCGGGAACTCGAGCAGCGCGTTCTCGAGGCTGCCAAGCGTCTCGACGTCGAGGTCGTTGGTGGGCTCGTCGAGGAGCAGCAGGTTGCCGCCCTGCTTCAGGGTGAGCGCGAGATTCAGCCGGTTGCGCTCACCGCCGGAGAGCACGCCGGCCGGCTTCTGCTGGTCGGGACCCTTGAAGCCGAAGGTCGACACGTAGGCGCGGGACGGGATCTCGGTCTTGCCGACCTGGATGTAGTCCTGCCCGTCGGACACGACCTCCCACAGCGTCTTCTTGGGGTCGATGCCCCCACGGGACTGGTCGACGTAGGAGATGTCGACCGTCTCGCCGATCTTGAGATCGCCGCCGTCGAGCGGCTCGAGCCCGACGATGGTCTTGAACAGCGTGGTCTTGCCCACACCGTTCGGGCCGATGACGCCCACGATGCCGTTGCGGGGCAGGGTGAACGACAGGTCGTCGATGAGCACGCGCTCGCCGAAGGCCTTGTGCAGCTTCTTCGCGTCGATGACCTGCGAGCCCAGGCGCGGGCCCACCGGGATCACGATCTCCTCGAAGTCGAGCTTTCTGGTGCGCTCGGCTTCGTTCACCATCTCCTCGTAGCGGGCGAGGCGCGCCTTCGACTTGGCCTGACGGCCCTTGGCGTTGCTGCGCACCCAGTCGAGCTCCTCAGAGAGGCGCTTGGCCAGCTTCGCGTCCTTCTTGCCCTGAACCTCGAGGCGCTCGCGCTTCTTCTCGAGGTACGTGGAGTAGTTGCCCTCGTAGGGGTAGAGGCGACCGCGGTCGACCTCCGCGATCCACTCGGCCACGTGGTCGAGGAAGTACCGGTCGTGGGTGACGGCAAGCACGGCGCCGGGGTACTTCGAGAGGTGCTGCTCGAGCCAGAGCACGCTCTCGGCGTCGAGGTGGTTGGTGGGCTCGTCGAGCAGCAGCAGGTCGGGCTTCTGCAGCAGCAGCTTGCAGAGGGCCACCCGGCGCTTCTCACCACCGGAGAGATTGGCGACCGTCGCGTCGCCCGGAGGCGTGCGCAGCGCATCCATCGCCTGCTCCAGCTGCGAATCGAGATCCCACGCGTCGGCCGCGTCGATCTCCTCCTGCAGGCTTCCCATCTCGGCCAGCAGCGTGTCGAAGTCGGCGTCGGGCTCGGCCATCTCGGCGCTGATCTCGTTGAAGCGGTCGATCTTGCCCTTGATGGGGCCGACGCCCTCCTGCACGTTCTCGAGAACGGTCTTCGACTCGTCGAGCTCCGGCTCCTGCATCAGGATGCCCACGGTGAAGCCGGGGGTGAGCTTCGCCTCGCCGTTGGACGGGGTGTCGAGCCCCGCCATGATCTTGAGGATGGTCGACTTGCCCGCGCCGTTCGGGCCCACCACACCGATCTTCGCCCCGGGGAGGAACGCCATGGTGACGTCGTCGAGGATCAGCTTGTCGCCCACCGCTTTGCGGGCGCGCACCATCGAGTAAATGTATTCGGCCATGGTCACCAGTCTATGGCGCGGGTCTGGCCCACCAGGCACGCCCCGGTGCCGAGAGCGGGCGCCACCATGCTCTCGTACTGGCCCTGCCCGTACTGCCCGATCAGGCAGTCGTCACCCCAGTGCACCGAGAACTGGATGGAGTCGGCAGCCACCCCCACCGTCGTCACGTCGGGCGTGACCTGCATGGCCGCGATGTCGAAGCCGTTGCTGCGCAGGTTGCTCGTGAAGTCCTGACCTCCGGCCGCCGGGTTCGCCGCGATGAGCGCCTGATTGACCTGGTCGAAGAACGCCTTGTTGTCAGCGGCCGACCCGGCGGGGTCGAGTTGCTCGGTGACCGGTGCGGACGTCGCCGCCGCTGAGGAATCCCCACCCGCGGTGGCGGGAGCGGACGAGACGCCCGGGTCGGCGGGCTCGGCCGTGCAGCCGGTCAGCAGCGCGGCCAGCACGAGCGGCGCACCCGCCGCTGCCAGCGCCCAGCGCCCTCGATTGCCATGCGTCCCTCGCAGCATCGCTCGCGGCGTCCTCTCGTTCGTGAGCCCTGCGACTCGTTCGTGCACCCCGCGACGACCCGAAGGCCGTCCACCTCCCAAGGCCGTCCACGAGTTTATGCGCTCCGGGCGCTGCGCGGCTGTGAGATACCACCCACTCTCCGTGCCGTGGGTCACCGGGTGATGCGCCACCGGTCAGAAAGGCACCAGCACACCATCGGCGGTATCGGAGTCCGCTGCGGGGTGCTCGTCGCCGCCCAGGGGCGGGGCCCACACGGATTGCGACGCCGCCGTCGGCCCGCCCGGATCGGCAGACGGCGCGCTGGTGCCAGGAGCATCCGCCGACTCTCCCGGGGCGCCGGACCCCGCCAGCACGGACTTCGTGTAGACGGCCGTGCCCCAGCTCAGGTCATGACCGACGGCTTCGGCCTCGAGTTCGACGGTGGTGCCCGACTTCTCGCCGTTCTCCCACGCACGCACGCGCACGCGCCCGGTGACGACGAGGTGCTGGCCTCGCTGCACCGAGCCGACGACGTTGAGTGCGAGATGCCGGAACGTGCTCACCGTGTACCAGTTCGTGTCGGCATCCACCCAGCGGCTCTGCTGGCGGTCGTAGCGCCGTTGGCTCGACGCCAAACGGAAGCTCGTGATGTCGAGCCCCGAGTTGGTGGTGATGTGTCGCGGCTCGGTGGCGACGACTCCGGTGAGGGTCAAGTGGTCGGGCATGTTCTGCTCCTTGCGTTGAATCGAGGTCAGGATTCGTTCTGACTCACCGATTCTCGGCACGAGCCGAGCGGCAGAACGGCCGGGCGCCCGATCTGTGGACAAGTACCCGGCCGTTCGAAACCGTGGAGGAGAGGTCAGGCCGCCTTGATGTAGCTCGCGTAGGCCTTGCGCACCTTGGTGACCTTCGGCACGGCGACGGCCATGCAGTAGCCCTGGCCGGGGTTCTTCGCGAAGAAGTCCTGGTGGTACTCCTCGGCACGGTAGAACTCGCCGAGGGGCTCGAGGGTGGTGACGATCCCGCCGTCCCAGAGCTCACCGGCGCGCACGAGCGCCGCCTCGAACAGGGCCTTCTGCTCCTCACCCTGGTAGAACATGGCCGAGCGGTACTGGGTGCCGACGTCGTTGCCCTGCCGGTTGAGCTGCCGCGGGTCGTGCAGGGTGAAGAAGACGTCCAGGATGATGTCGGGCGGGATGACCGCAGGGTCGAAGCTCACCTCGACGGCTTCGGCGTGGCCCGTGGTGCCGGTGCAGACCAGCTCGTAGCTGGGATTCGGAACGCTGCCGCCGGTGTAGCCCGAGACGACGTCGTGCACACCGTCCAGGGTGCGGTAGACGGCGTCGAGGCACCAGAAGCAGCCTCCTGCGAGAACGAAGGTTTCCATGCCCCGATTCTACGGTCGGCCCGATGTCGGTGGCTCGGTCTACCGTCGGAGCATGAGCACCTCGACCCCTCTCGTGAACCGCCCGGAGCTCCGTCGCGTACGCGACGGGTACTGGCGGGTGACCGCCGCCTCCGGCATCGTCCTCGGCTACGTCGAGGAGGTGGAGAACGAGGGGCGGCTGCGCTACCGGGCGACTCGACTTCATCCGCCGTTGCGGCTGTTTCCTATCGGCGAGTTCGGTGGTCGGGAGGAAGCTGCCGAATGTCTGCGCTGACTGGAACGGTGCTGACGTCAGGTCCTCCGACGGTCGGGGCTCTGATCGTGGGAGTTCGCACGACACCGGCTCGTCGGCACCGGCATCCGAATGGCGCGAGGTAGTGTGCCGCACATGGAATGGTGGAATGCATTCGTCCGGTGGCTGACCTCGCCCGCGGGAGGGTTCGTCGTGTCCGACGTGGTCCTGCCGGCGCTCGCGATCATCGTGGCCGGTCTCCTGGCCGCGTGGATCGCCCGCGGCGCCGTCAAGCAGCTGCTCGCCAAGCACGATCGCGAGCTCAAGATCTCAGCCATCGCGTCGCTCATCGACGCCGCCGAGCAGGCCTCGGTGTGGAACTCGCTGACCCCTCAGGAGCAGATCCTCTCCGATCGGGCCACCGGCCAGGCCGACATCCAGGTGCGTCTGCTGCCGATCAAGGGGGCGGACGTCGCGGCGAACTGGGCCGCACACGCTCTGGCCGAGATGAAGCGCGAGTCGGCCACCTTCGGCTATCAGATCGAGCCCGCGGTCGTCGAGTTCCGCGATCGGCTGATCGAATGGCAGCAGCGCCCAGGTCGCGCGAAGCGTGTGTTCCAGAGCGACCTCGAGCGCTGGGCGGCCGAAGACGCGTCGGCGCAGCGTGAATTGGTGGCTCAGCAGGACGCCTGGGTGGCGCAGCAGCACCACGCCCAGTACGCCGGCACCGAGGCACTCGGCGGCGCGGCCGCAACCCCGACTCCGAGCGCGGCTCCGGCGTCGACCACCGCTTCCGGCGTCAGCCCCGAAGCCTCCCCGTCGCCCGTCGCACAGCCCGCCGGCTACGGCTCGGGCGCGGCCTCCTACGGCGCAGGGGTCTCCACCGCCGTCATCGCGCCGGCCGCCCCGCTGCCGCCCACCCACGAGCCCCGGCCCACGGTGCAGCAGGTCGCGTCGGGCACGGGAACGCGGGGTGTTGCGGCGGGGCATCAGACGGCAGGCAACCCAGCGCCGAGCGGCCAGGGGTCGAGCTCGGCATCCTCGCTGGGCGACCTCGAGTACACGGTCGACCCGGGTGAGGCTCGGGCTGCCGGCGACGTTCCGCCGCCCGTGCACGCGTTCCCTCCTCGCGCCACGAACGACTAGACGCGCCAGAGCACCTGAACCCGGCGTAGTACGCTTTTCGGGTCGCCCCTGTAGCTCAGTGGATAGAGCACCGGCCTTCTAATCCGTTTGTCGCTGGTTCGAATCCAGCCAGGGGCACACTCGGGGCACGCCGCTCACGCCGCGCAGTTCAGCCTGCGCCGCTCAGCTCGCACTGGTCACATCGTGACGAGCGCCACCACGGCCACCACAGCCGAGATCACGGCGATGAGCAGCGAGATGCCGATGAGCACGGCGTGCACGATGAGGAACGGCGTGGGCTTACCCGCCGCGTCACGGGAACGTTCGTCGCGGTTGACCCGCTTGAAGAACTGGGGCCACACGATGGCGTTCCAGGCGGCGTTGACGAAGAGCAGGACGGCGAGTGTGATGATCATCGCCGCAAGTCTACGAGCTCGGCATCCCGCACCCGCGCGGCCCTCGGTGTCATCGGCACGCCCTAGACTCGGGGCATGAGTGCTTCCTCGGATCGTCTCGTCTGGATCGACTGCGAGATGACAGGACTGGACCTCGAGGTCGACGAGCTGGTCGAGGTGGCGGTCGTCGTCACGGATTTCGACCTCGCACTGGTCGACCCCGGCTTCAGCATCGTGATCAAACCCGACGACTCCGCCCTGGCGAACATGAGCGACTTCGTCACGAAGATGCATGAGACCAGCGGTCTCGCCGAGGAGATCCCGAACGGTGTGAGCCTCGCCGACGCCGAGTACCAGGTGCTGGAGTACATCCTGCGCTTCGCACCCGCACCGCAGTCGGCGCCGCTCGCGGGCAACACGATCGGCACCGACCGCTCGTTCCTCGCGAAGTTCATGCCTCGCGTCGACGGGCATCTGCACTACCGCAGCATCGACGTGTCGTCGATCAAGGAACTCTCCCGCCGCTGGTTCCCGCGGGTGTACTTCAATGCCCCCGAGAAGGCCGGCGGGCACCGCGCGCTGGCCGACATCCTGGAGTCGATCCGCGAGCTCGAGTACTACCGCAAAGCCGTGTTCATCGCCGAGCCCGGGCCCACCTCGGCCGACCTCAAGACCATCTCGGCCGACGTTGTGCGCGAATTCGACGCGAGGATGTAATAGAATATTTTCTCGTCGCCAGGCAATCTCGATTGCACGGCGGTCATGGTGGATATAGCTCAGTTGGTAGAGCGCTGGCTTGTGGTGCCGGATGTCGCGGGTTCGAGTCCCGTTATTCACCCCAACTCGATGGCCCGGGTTCGTCCCGGGCCATCGTCGTCTCTCCGTCACGACAGGATGCCCATGGTCGAGCTCGATGCCGACGCCTTCGAGCAGCTGGTCGCCGACGAACTCGACGAGTTGCCTGACGACATGATGGACGGCCTCGACAACGTGGTGTTCGTCGTCGAGGATCGCCCGGAGGACGGCTCGCTCGACCTCCTCGGCCTCTACGACGGAGTCGCTCTCACCGAGCGCGGGCAGTACGGCTTCGGCGAGATGCCCGACCGCATCACCGTCTTCCGCGAGCCTCTGCTCGCGATCTGCGACGACCTCGACGAGTTACGCGACCAGGTGCACATCACCCTCGTTCACGAGATCGCGCACTACTACGGCATCGACGACGAGAAATTGCACGAACTCGGCTGGGCCTGAGACGCCCGTCTGCAGCATTTACCCAGGCATCCGCAACCGAGTCGATACCCCGGAGGCGATGGTGCGCCCCGTAGCCTGGACGCATGGCGAATTCGGCGGGACGTAAGGCGCTCCGAGCACTCGTCGTGGTGGTCGGAGTCGTCGTCATCCTCGGGCTCGGACTGTACGGCCCGGCGACACTGGTCGGTCCGCTGCCGCCGGCGAGCGCATCCGTCGCCGACTCCCCCGCCGAGTCGGGTGCCGCCACCGCGCCGACCATGCCCACCACCGGGGCCAGCGCGATCGTGGCCGACGTCGCCTCGCCCGTCTTCGCGTCCGGCGGTCTCACCGAAGCCGTGCCGATGGGCGGTGTCGCGAAGATCATCACCGCGCTCGTGGTGCTCGACGCCAAGCCCCTCGCCGCCGGCGCGCAGGGGCCCACCATCGCGGTCACCAAAGCCGATGCCGACGGCTACA
The DNA here is from genome assembly GCF_058783455.1 of Herbiconiux sp. FW305-C-125. Lineage (NCBI taxonomy): Bacteria > Bacillati > Actinomycetota > Actinomycetes > Micrococcales > Microbacteriaceae > Herbiconiux > Herbiconiux sp. FW305-C-125. Next base: position 329,368 of record NZ_JBYSYO010000001.1, read on the forward strand.
CCCAGTACGTCGCCGAGAGCGCACGCACCGTGCCGGTCGCGCAGGGCGAGAACTGGACCCAGCGCGAGATGATGCAGGCGATGCTCCTCGGGTCGAGCAACAACCACGCCGACACCCTCGCCCGCTGGGCCTACGGCTCGATCGACGACTACCTCGAGGCGGCGGACGCCTGGCTGGCCGCTCGCGACCTCACCGGCATCACGCTGGTCGACGCCACCGGGCTCGACGAGAACGACCTGGGCACCGCATCCGACCTCGCCCGCATCAGTGCCCTCGCCTACTCGGAGGCGTCGATCGCCGAGATCATGTCGTCCGACGCCGACGACGTCGTGCTCCCCGGCAACCGCCGGGTCGACAACCTCGCCGCCTACCGCGCCGACCTCGGGTACACCGGTGTCTCGCGCAGCTACACCGATCAGGCGGGCGTCTGCTACCTCTTCGCGCTCACCGTCCCGGTCGCGGGCGGCAGCGGCGGCACGGGCGCCCAGGCCGACGCCGAGGCCACGTTGTACGGCGCGTTCATCCGCGAGCCCGATTGGGACACCCTCGACGCCGACCTCGAAGCCCTCGCGGCCTCGGCCGCGGGAACCATCACGCAGACTCCCGTGGTGACCGAGGGCCAGCCGTTCGTGACCTACACCACGCCGTGGGGCGACACCGCGCAGGGCGTGGCGATGGCGACGGAATCACGGATGCTCTGGGGCGCGTCGCCCCTGCAGTACCGCGTCGACGCGAAACCCCTCGCCACCGGCTCGCTCGGCGAGCAGGTCGGCAGCGTCACGGTGACGACACCCGACGGCGACGTGACCGTGCTGCTCGAGCTCGACCGGCGCATCGGCGACCCGGGGCCGCTCTGGCGGTTGACCAACCCGGTGCCCGTCATCTCGGCGTTCATCGAATCGCGCACGACGGGCTGACCCGACAGGCTCAGGTGGGCACCACCATGGTTGCGAGTTCACGCGGCTGCTCGCGCGTCACGAACTCCTGCCACTGCGTCTCCCAGCGGTCCCACTCGCGGCGGTACAGCTCGCCGTCGCGAGCCAGCGCACGCGCCTTGCGCGTGGCGTCGTCGGTTTCGACCCAGATGGCGAGGTCGGCGAGTTCGGCGTTGCGCCGGGACAGCGCGCCGCAGCCCTCCACGATGAGCGGACGCGCGGGATCGACGTCGTGCCACTCGGCGGAGCGACCGGCCGCCCAGTCATAGCGTTGCCAGCGCGCCGGCGAACCCGCGCGCAGCGGCTCGAGGAGGTGCTGGGTGAGGTGCGCGCTTCCCGCCGCGAGGCCGTCCCAGCCCGGGTAGACGTCGTCGAGGTGCACCACGGTCGGGACGTCGGCGCCCGCCCAGTCGTCGCGCATCCGGAGGGCGAGGGCGGTCTTGCCCGACCCACTGGGTCCGTCGATGAGGATGACCGTCATCGCTCCCTCATCCCACGATCAGGTTGAACGAACCGGTCGCGATCGACACCGTCAGCGCCACCGTCCCGATCGCCCCACCGGCCAGCATGAGCAGCCACTCGCGTCGGCCGAAGGTCGAGGGTCGCGCCCACGTTCGCACGGTGGCACCGCCGAATCCGCGGGCCTCCATCGCCGTGGCCAGCTTGCTGCCCCGGCGGATGGAGAGCACGAGCAGGGCGAACGCCTGGCCGGCGAAGCGCCGGATGCGGCCGGAGTCGCCGAGGCCACGAGCACGCCGGGCGAGTTCGAGCTGACGCCAGTCCTGGAGGAAGAGGCCGATCAGGCGCATCCCGGCCAGGGCGCCGAGCACGAAGCGGCTCGGCAGGTGCCAGACCTGCGCGAGCCCGTCGGCGAGATCGGTGGGGTCGATGGTGGCGAACAGAACGACCGCGGGCAGGCCGATGGCGAGGATGCGGAGCACCGTGGCGACGGCCAGCGAGATCGACCCGTCACTGATCTCCATCAGCCAGAACTGCCAGTACACCTGTCCGCTCGTCACGCCGTACAGGAGGGTCGTCAGACCCGCGAGCGGAGCCGCGATCCAGATCGCAGCCGTGCGGCGGAAGAACGCGCGGGGGCCGAGCCCCGCCCACACCAGGAGCACGCTCTCGAGCGCGAGCGCCACGGCCGCCGAGACCCAGTCGATCGTGACCAGGAGGATGGCGCTCAGCACGAGCGATGCGGCGAGCTTCGCGACGGGGTTGATCGTGCCGATCGCACTGACACGGCGGGCGCCGGTCGGAGCGGTGGCCTCGGCCGCCCCCGCGCCGCTGCCGGCGGACGCGACGGCGCTCATCGGGGCACCCCGCGCCCGACCGCGCCGATGACGAGTTCGTCGCCGCCGAGCGCCTCCACGAAGGCGCGGTCGTGCGTGACCGCCACGATGGCGGTGCCGCGATCGAGCAGCTCGGCCAGCAGCCGCACGAGCTCGGCCCACGTGCGGGAGTCCTGGCCGAAGGTGGGCTCGTCGAGCACGAGCACCCGAGGGCGGGCCACCAGCGCCGACGCCACCGAGAGGCGACGCTTCTCGCCGCCCGACAGGGTGTACGGGTTGGCGGTCAGCAGCCCGGTGAGCCGCAGCCGACCCGCCACGTCGGCGACGCGCGCCTCGACCTCGGCGGAGTCGAGCTTCAAGGCTCGCAGACCGACCTCGAGCTCGGCGCGAACGGTGCCGGAGACGAACTGGTGCTCCGGGTCCTGGAAGACGGTGCCGATGCGCGACAACAGATCGCTCGAGCGCCAGGTCGATGGCGACGACGCACCCGGCCGGCCCTCGGATGCCCGGCCGCGACGAATTCCCCGGCGGGCATGTGTCCCGGCTGCCAGCTCGGGCGAAGCCACGAGCACGCCGCCCGCTGGTGCGAGCAGACCCGCGAGCGTGAGGGCGAGGGTGGTCTTGCCCGCGCCGTTGGGCCCGGTCACTGCGGTGAACCTGCCCGCGCGCACGTCGACGTCGATACCGCGAGCGACCACCGCTCCCGCGACCCGGGCGACATCGAGCCCCCGAGCGCGCAGGAGCACCCCGCGCCGGGCGTCCGGCTCCGGCTCCGGCCCTGCCACTGGCACCGGCACCGGCACTGGCACTGGCACTGGCACTGTGATGGCTTCGCCGGGGCGGCCCGTCGGGCGCACGGCATCAGGCCACGACGCGAGCGGGTCGTGGCCGGGCACCCAGACACCGGCGCGTGCGAGCGCTTCGCCCTGGGCTCCGAGCACCTCGGCGGGCGTTCCGTCGGCCAGCACCCCACCGCCCGCTTCGAGCACCACCACCCGGTCGACGACGTCGAGCCAGATGTCGACGCGATGCTCGATCACCATGAAGGTGGCCGAGGAGCGCCGCACCAGCTCGGCCACCGCATCCCGCACCTCCACGACCCCCACCGGGTCGAGGTTGGCCGTCGGTTCGTCGAGCAGCAGCACCCCTGGGCGCATCGCCACGACACCGGCGAGCGCCACGCGCTGCTTCTGCCCGCCCGACAGCTCCGCCGTGGAGCGGTCGAGCGGAAGGTCGAGGCCGACGGCCGCGAGCGCAGCCTCGACACGCGGCCAGATCTCCGGGCGCGGAACGCCGAGGTTCTCGCAGCCGAACGCCACGTCATCGCCCACTCGCGCGAGCACGATCTGGGAGTCCGGATCTTGCAGCACCAGACCGGCCGAGCCGCGCGCGTGCCGCGGGTCGGTGCCGGCGAGCTCGAGCGCGCCCTCCTCCTCCCCCTCGTCGGCGCCGCCGAGCACACCCGCGAAGGCCTGCAACAGCGTCGATTTGCCGGCACCGGATGCGCCGAGCAGCAGCACACGCTCGCCCGGCTCGATCACGAGGTCGAGTCCGCGCACCGCCCAGTCCGCGCGCCCGGCGTGCCGCCAGCCCCAGCCCGTGGCACGGAGGCCGGCGGGCTCGGGCTCGGCACGCGCGGCGGGTGCCTCGGCCGGGGTGGATGGGTGGGGCATCCGCTACGCCCTCGCCGTGACCTCGCGCCCGGCGGCGAACCGGTTGAGCGCTCCCGTGCGCGCCAGCGCACGCGCCACCAGCCAGGAGAGCAGGCCCGCGACGACCGCGCCGCCGATGGCACCGCAGACGACGTAGATCGTCTTGAAGTCGAGGCCGTTGCCGGCGTACCAGAGGATGCTGTCGTTGATGCCCATCGCGATGCCCGCGCCCGCCCCCGCGAGCACCGCGACGTAGGCGCGGTAGTTCGCATAGAGGAACGCGGCGAACACGATCTCGGCGCCGAGCCCCTGCACGATGCCGGAGACGAGGGTGAGCACGCCCCACTGGGTTCCCACCAGGGCGGAGACGACCGCGGCGACCAGTTCGGTGAAGACGGCGGCTCCGGGCTTGCGGATGATGAGACCACCGAGCACTCCGGCGAACAGCCAGAATCCGTAGACGAGCGACTGCGCACCGGGGAGCAGTGCTTCGAGGGGGGCACTGACCGGGGTGTAGGTGAGGTTCCAGACCCAGAAGATGAGTCCGGAGGCGACGCCGATGACACTGGCGACGACGATGTCGACGACGCGCCAGCGCAGGACGCGACGCGGAGCGGTGGAGGTTGCGGTGGTGGTGTGCACTGTTCGTGCCCTTTCGTTCCGTGGAAGGGGCACGGGCGGGGGCGTAGCTGCTGTCCGCGTCGCGGACGGTCACTACGCCATTCCCAGAGATGCCTCCCTGCGCTGGCATGATCCAGATCAGGTTCGACGGTCGAAGGTTGAGAACCTTCCTCTCAGCCCGGCTCACCGGACTCCCGTGTGCCTCGAGTATACGCCGCCCCGCGCAGGCGGCGCGGGCTACTTCTTGAGGGCCCGGATCACGCGGGCGAGGGACCAGCCCGCGGTGATGATGAGCGGGATGGAGACCGCGAGGAGCGAGATGAGGTTGGGCTGGAACTTGGCCTCGCCGGCCGTCGTCACGTAGGCGCCGATCGGGATGGCGACCCCGCCACCGCCGAAGCCCTCGCCGTTGGCGTCGCCCGCGCCGAGCTTGTCCGAGGACGCGACCGAGGCCCCAGGGGAGGAGGCCGTTCCGTTCCCGCCGCCGAAGCCCGACCAGACGAGCGCGACGGGAACGATGGTGGCTCCGTCGATCTCGACCGGGTTTCCGTAGGCGGCTCCGACTCCGATGCTGCGGGTGGCGTCGGTGAGGGTCTCAACGAGATTCGGCATGTTCACACGCTACCCGGTTCGAGCCCCGGCGGGTAGGGGCCGGAGTGGCCGTTGAAGTGTCGGCGGATCCGGGTAGCGTGGGCTCCGACCCGACAGGAGATCACATGCAATCATGGCCCGGATCGGCCTACCCCCTCGGCGCGACCTACGACGGGAGCGGCACCAACTTCGCCCTCTTCAGTGAGGCCGCGGAGCGAGTCGAGCTCTGCCTCTTCGACCCCGACGGCACGGAGACCCGCATCGAGCTGACGGAGGTCGACGCCTACGTCTGGCACGCCTACCTCCCGCAGGTGCAGCCGGGCCAGCGCTACGGCTACCGGGTGCACGGCGAATACGACCCCGAGAAGGGCTGCCGGGCCAACCCCAACAAGCTCCTGCTCGACCCCTACGCCAAAGCCACGAGCGGTGAGATCGACTGGGACCAGTCGCTGTTCTCCTACAACTTCGGCGATCCGGATTCGCGGAACGACGACGACTCGGCCGGCCACATGACCTACGGCGTCGTCATCAACCCCTTCTTCGACTGGTCCGGTGACCGCAAGCTGCGCGTGCCGTACAACGAGAGCGTGATCTACGAGGCCCATGTGAAGGGGCTCACCGAGCTGCATCCGGATGTTCCGGAGGAGCTGAGGGGCAGCTATGCCGGTGTCGCGCATCCGGCCGTCATCAGTCACCTCACGAAGCTCGGCATCACCGCGATCGAACTGATGCCCGTGCACCAGTTCGTGAACGACAGTGTGCTGCTCGACAAGGGGCTCAGCAACTACTGGGGTTACAACACCATCGGGTTCTTCGCGCCGCACAACTCCTACTCGTCCACCGGCGACCTCGGTCAGCAGGTGCAGGAGTTCAAGGGCATGGTGAAGTCGCTGCACGCGGCCGGCATCGAGGTCATCCTCGACGTGGTGTACAACCACACCGCTGAGGGCAATCACCTCGGCCCCACGCTCAGCTTCCGGGGCATCGACAACGCCGCCTACTACCGGCTGGTGGAAGACGATCTCCGTTACTACATGGACTACACCGGCACCGGCAACTCGCTGAACGTGCGGCAGCCGCACTCGCTGCAGCTCATCATGGACTCGCTGCGCTACTGGGTCACCGAGATGCACGTCGACGGCTTCCGGTTCGACCTCGCCGCCACCCTCGCGCGCGAGTTCTACGAGGTCGACCGCCTGTCGAGCTTCTTCGAGCTCGTGCAGCAAGACCCGGTGGTCTCGCAGGTGAAGCTCATCGCCGAGCCGTGGGATGTCGGGCCCGGCGGCTACCAGGTGGGCAACTTCCCGCCGCAGTGGACGGAGTGGAACGGCAAGTACCGCGACACGGTGCGCGACTTCTGGCGCGGCGAGCCCTCGACCCTCGGTGAGTTCGCAAGCCGCTTCACCGGCTCGGCCGACCTCTACGAGCACTCCGGCCGCCGCCCGGTGGCGTCGATCAACTTCGTCACCGCCCACGACGGTTTCACCCTGCGCGACCTCGTGTCGTACAACGAGAAGCACAACGACGCCAACGGCGAAGACAACAACGACGGCGAATCGCACAACCGCTCGTGGAACTGCGGCGCCGAAGGCCCCACCGACGACCCGAAGGTGCTCGCGTTGCGCGCCCGCCAGCAACGCAACTTCATCGCGACGCTCCTCCTCAGCCAGGGCGTGCCGATGCTGCTGCACGGTGACGAGCTCGGCCGCACCCAGCAGGGCAACAACAACACCTACGCTCAAGACTCCGAGCTCACCTGGGTGCACTGGGATACCGAAGACCTGCCGCTGATCGAGTTCACGGCCGCGGTCACCCGATTGCGCAAAGACCACCCCACCTTCCGCCGCAGTCGCTTCTTCGACGGCCGGCCGGTCAGGCGCGGCGAAGGCGAACCGCTGCCCGACATCGTCTGGCTGGGGTCGGATGCGCGGGAGATGCAGCCCGAAGACTGGGACTCGAATCTCTCCCGCTCGGTCGGCGTGTTCTTGAACGGCCAGGGCATCCGGGCCCGCGACGCGCGCGGGCAGCGGCTCACCGACGTGAACTTCCTGCTCTATTTCAACGCGCACGACGAACCGCAGGTCTTCACCGTGCCGAGTGCCGAGTACTCCGAGGAGTGGGACGTCGTGATCGACACCGCCGGTGAGGCCGCCGATGCGCCTCCCACGGCGGCGGGAACGCCGTTCACGGTGGAGGCACGGTCGATGGTGGTGCTGCGCGCCCACCAGGAGCCCGAGGTCGAGCCCGACCACTCCGTGGCCGCCTCGCTCACCGCTCAGGCCGACGCGGTGAGCACGGTGGGCCCGGCGACGCCGCTGCTCTCCTGAGCGACGGCCGCCCGGCCCATCGACCTCGTAGTTCCTCCCTCAGACAAGGACTCCGGATGCGCATCCCCCGCTCCACGTACCGCTTCCAGCTCACCGCCGACTTCACCCTCTGGGACGCGGCGCGCCAGATCCCGTACCTGGCGCGCCTCGGCGTGGACTGGGTCTACCTCTCCCCCGTGCTCCAGGCCGAGGAGGGGTCGCAGCACGGTTACGACGTCACCGACCACTCGCGGGTCGATGAGTCCCGCGGCGGTGCGGAGGGCCTGCGGGCCCTGTCCGAGGCGGCGCACGAGGCGGGCCTCGGTGTGCTCGTCGACATCGTGCCCAACCATGTCGGAGTCGCCACGCCGGCGCAGAACCCCTGGTGGTGGGATGTCCTGACCTCCGGGCAGGGTTCGCGCTACGCCGAGGCCTTCGACATCGACTGGGCGGCGGGCGAGGGGCGCCTGCGGCTCCCCGTGCTCGGCGAGGGTGACGACGAGCTCGATGCGCTGCGCGTCGAGCGGGGGGCCGACGGCGCGGCCGTGCTGGCCTACTACGACCACCGTTTCCCCGTCGCGCCCGGCACCGCCGACGACGGCGCCGACGCCCGCACCGTGCACGACCGTCAGCACTACGAGCTGATGAGCTGGCGCCGCGAGAGCACCGACCTCAACTACCGCCGGTTCTTCGCCGTGTCGTCGCTCGCCGCCATCCGGGTCGAGGAGCCGTGGGTGTTCGACGAGTCGCACGCCGAGATCGGCCGATGGTTCCGGGAGGGACTCGTCGACGGCCTGCGCGTCGACCACCCCGACGGCCTCGCCGACCCCGGCGGCTACATCGAGCGGTTGTCGGAGCTCACGGGCGGCGCCTACATCCTGATCGAGAAGATCCTCGAGGGCGACGAGCCGCTCGAACCCGACTGGCCAGCGGCCGGCACCACGGGGTACGACGCGCTGGCCGGCATCGACCGCGTGTTCGTCGACCCGGCCGGCGAGGTGCCGCTCACCGAGCTGGCCCTGGTGCCGGCGGGTGACGGCGAGCACGCCTGGCACACCATGATCCACGGCACCAAGCGGGGCATCGCCGACGGCATCCTCCGCGCCGAGGTGCTGCGGCTCGCACGCGACATCGACCGCACCGGCGGCCTCCCGACGCCCACCGAGAGCGCGCTGGTGGCGGATGCACTGGCCGAGCTCCTGGCGTGCTTCCCGGTGTATCGCTCCTACCTGCCCGCCGGGCGCGAGCACCTCGACCACGCGCTCGCGCTCGCCCGCGACAACCGGCCCGACCTCGATGCGGTGCTGGTGGAGACCGCGGAGGTGCTGGGGCGCACGGGCACGGCGCCGAGCATCCGCTTTCAGCAGACCTCGGGCATGGTGATGGCCAAGGGCGTCGAAGACACGGCGTTCTACCGCTTCACCCGGCTCACGAGCCTCACCGAGGTGGGCGCCGACCCCGATCTGTGGAGCCTCTCGCCGGCCGAGTTCCACGCCGCGCAGAAGCGCCGGCTCGACACCGTGCCGAACTCGATGACCACGCTCTCCACGCACGACACCAAGCGCTCCGAAGACGTGCGGGCGCGCATCTCGGTGCTCGCCGAGATCCCCGCGGGCTGGGCGGGCACGCTCAGCAAGCTGCAGGGGCTGCTGCCGCTCGGCGACGCCTCGTTCGAGAACCTGCTCTGGCAGGCGCTCGTCGGAGGGTGGCCGCTCTCCCGCGAGCGCGCGCAGGCCTACGCGCTGAAGGCGGTGCGCGAGGCGGGGGTGTCGACGAACTGGCTCGACCCGAATCCCGAGTTCGAAGAGCGGATGATCGAGGCCATCGACGCCGTCTACACCGACCCGATCCCGCGCGGGGTGCTGGAAGGCCAGCTCGCCCTCATCCGGGCCGCGGGCTGGAGCAACTCGCTCTCGGCCAAGCTCGTGCAGCTCACCACCACCGGAGTTCCCGATGTCTACCAGGGCAGCGAACTGTGGGATCTCTCGCTGGTCGACCCCGACAACCGCCGGCCCGTCGACTTCGACGAGCGCTCCGAGCTGCTCGGGCTCCTGGAGGCCGGCGAACCGCCGCAGGTCGACGAGACCGGCGCCGCGAAGCAACTCGTGGTGCACGCGGCCCTGCGCGTCCGGCGCGATCGGCCCGAGCTGTTCACCGGGTACCGCGGCCTCGAGGCGCGGGGCACGGCCGCCGAGCACGTGCTCGCCTTCGACCGTGGCGGCGCCGTCACCGTCGCCACCCGCCTCCCCCTCGGGCTGGATCGGCGCGGCGGCTGGGACGACACGACGCTCGAGCTGCCCGAAACCGTCAGCGGTTACGTGGATGCGCTGACCGGCCGGGTGTTCGACGGGCGCGAGGTACGCCTCGCCGCGTTGCTCGAACGCTACCCCGTAGCGCTTCTGGAGAGGATCGACGAGTGATGGGCGACCGCGATTTCGACGTCTGGGCGCCGCGCGCCGAGCGGGTGGAGCTGATCGTCGGGGGTGACGACAGCCCCGGCGCCGCCGACGGCACGGGCGGGGGGCCGCGGACCGCGCATCCGATGACCCGCGGAGACGATGGCTGGTGGCGGCCCGGGGCCGACGCCCCTGCTTGGCGGGCCGGCGTCGACTACGGCTACCTGCTCGATGGCGCAGGCCCCTACCCCGACCCGCGCTCGCGCCGGCAGCCGCACGGGGTGCACGGGCTCTCGCGCACCGACGACCCGACCGAGCACGTCTGGGCCGACGCCGCCTGGCGCGGCTCCCCCATCGACCACGCCGAGATCTACGAGCTGCACCTCGGCACCTTCACCCCCGAGGGCACCCTCGACGCCGCGGCCGGGCGGCTCGAGCACCTGCGCTCGATCGGCGTCACCCACGTCGAGCTGCTCCCGGTGAACGGCTTCAACGGCACCCACAACTGGGGTTACGACGGGGTCGCGTGGTTCACGGTGCACGAGGGCTACGGCGGCCCGGAGGCGTACCGCCGCTTCGTCGACGCCTGCCACGCGGCCGGGCTCGCCGTCATCCAGGACGTCGTGTACAACCACCTCGGCCCAAGCGGCAACTACCTGCCGCTGTTCGGCCCGTACCTCAACGACGCCTCGAGCAACACCTGGGGCACCTCGGTGAACCTCGACCACGAGGGCTCGTCAGAGGTGCGGCGCTTCATCATCGACAACGCGCTGATGTGGCTCGGCGATTACCATGTCGACGGGCTGCGACTGGACGCGGTGCACGCGCTGGTCGACGGCGGGCCGGTGCACCTGCTCGCCGAGCTCGGCGCCGCGGCGGCGGAGCTGTCGGGGGCCACCGGCATCCGGCGCGCGCTCATCGCCGAGTCCGACCTGAACGACCCGGTCATGTTCCTCGAGCGCGACGAGGGGTACGGGCTCGACGGGCAGTGGAGCGATGACTTCCACCACGCCGTGCACGTCAACCTCACGGGCGAGACGAGCGGGTACTACGCCGACTTCGACTCGGTGGGGGCGCTGGCGAAGGTGCTCGAGCGCGGGTTCTTCCACGACGGCACCTGGTCGAGCTTCCGCGGGCGGATGCACGGGGTCGAACTCGATCGTGCCCGCACCGCGCCCTGGCGCCTGGTGGTGGCATCGCAGAACCACGACCAGATCGGCAACCGCGCGATCGGCGACCGCCTGACCGCGACGTTGTCGCCGGACGATCTCGCGATCGCGGCCACGCTGACGTTGCTCGGCCCGTTCACCCCGATGCTCTTCATGGGCGAGGAGTGGGCGGCGTCGACGCCGTGGCAGTTCTTCACCTCGCACCCGGAGCCTGAGCTCGGCACCGCGACCGCCGAGGGGCGCATCGCCGAGTTCGCGAAGATGGGCTGGGACGAGTCGGTGGTGCCCGACCCGCAAGACCCCGAGACCTTCGAGCGCTCGAAGCTCGACTGGAGTGAGATCGACGATTCCGAGCATCCGGAGCACCGGGCGGTGCTCGAGGTCTACCGTGCGTTGGGGGCGATCCGGGCGACGTTGCCGCCCGGCGAGGAGCTCCGGCTGGCCGACGTTCACGTGCGCTTCGACGAGGCGGCGCGCTGGTTGGTGCTCGAGCGCCCGCCGCTCGTCGTCGCGGTCAACTTCTCGGACGCGCCGGTCGACCTCGCCGCGATCGCGCCCGGCTTCGGCACCCCCGTCTTCGCGAGCCACGAGGCCCTGCGCGGGCTCCCCCTGCCCGCGGCGCTCACGGCCCTCCCCCCGCACTCCGCGGCGGTCGCCCGCCCCTGACACGCACCGCGGGCGCCCGCGCGGGCGCGGGACGCGTCAGCGGCGGGTGCCGTTGCGGTCGGCGGTCTCGCCCGAGCGCGGGGCGTTGACGAGCGAGGCGGGGCGCACGATGTCGGTGCCGAAGCGCGCGGTGACGCGGTCGATGGTGCGCTCGGCATCGCGCCAGCCTTCCGAGGGGGCGGTCTCGTCGGCCCAGAGCGCGGGCTGGTGCAGGGTCGCACCCGCCTCGGCGAGCTGCTCCACCCGCACGCCGATCAGCCGGATCGGTTCGCCGCGCGCACCGACGGCCTCGTAGATGGCCGAGACCTCGTCGAAGATGCGTTTGCCCAGATCGGTGGGCTCGTCGAGGGTGCGGGAGCGCGAGATCGTGGTGAAGTCGGCGAAGCGCAGCTTCAGCGCGACGGTGCGACCGACGAGGCCACCCGCCCGCAGCCGGGCCGCGACACGGTTCGACTGGTGCAGCAGTTCCCGCCGCAGCACCTCCGGTGAACGCTCGTCGACGTCGAAGGTGCGCTCGTGCCCGATGCTCTTCTCCTGACTCACGGTCTCCACCGACCGCGGGTCGATGCCCCGGGAGAGCTCGTGCAGCCGGGTGCCGGTGGCCTCGCCCAGAGCGCGCACCAGGGCATCCTGCGGTGTGTCGGCGATGTCGCCGACGGTGCGCAAACCCAGTCGCTCGAGCTGCTCGGCGGTCTTCCCGCCCACCCCCCAGAGCGCTCGCACCGGCAGCGGATGCAGGTACGCGAGCACCTCCGACGGCCGGATGACGAGCATGCCGTCGGGTTTGGCCCGGCCCGAGGCGAGCTTCGCCATGAACTTGGTCGGCGCCACCCCGACCGAGCAGGTCAGCCCGGTCTCGGCCAGCACCCGCTCCCGCAGCCGGGCGGCGATGACGTCGGATTCCCCGAGCAACCGCCGCGCCCCCGCCACGTCGAGGAAGGCCTCGTCGATGCTCAGCGGCTCGACCAGCGGCGTCACCTCGCGGAACAGCGCCATCACCGTGCGGGACGCGTCGCGGTAGAGCTGCATGTGCGGCTCGAGCACGATCGCCTTCGGGCACAGCCGCAGCGCCGCGCCCACCGGCATCGCCGAGTGCACGCCGAACGCCCGCGCCTCGTAGGTCGCGCTGGTGACGACCGCGCGTGCCGAACGGCCGCCCACGATGACCGGTTTGCCGCGGAGTTCCGGATGCGACAGCAACTCCACCGAGGCGAAGAACGCGTCCATGTCGACGTGCAGGATGGGCGGACTGGGCTCGGCGACGCGACCGGGATCGCCCCCGGGAGCCGACAGTTCCGCATCCATACCCCGAGCCTAAACGGCGTTCTCCCAGAGATCGCCCAGTCCGTAGGAAAATACTGATCGACGCCCGGCCATCGCCGGCCGCGCGCGCCGAGCCGACAGGAACCATCTGTGACAGCACTCCTCGACGTCGGGCTCCTCTCGGGGCCCTTCGTCATCGCGGTGTACGCGGTCGCAGCCCTCGCCGCTCTCCTTCTCCTGGTCGTGCGCCCCGGCCCACGCTGGCGGCGCTCCTACTGGTTCGTCGCCGCCCTGCTCGCGGCGGTCGTCGGCGCGGCGGTCGGTGTCGGGCTCACCTGGCTGCTCAACGACACCCTCGACCTGTTCGGCGCCGAACTGACCCTCACCGTGCGCACCTGGATCGCCATCGGCTTCGCCGGCTTCGGTGTGGCGATCGCCTCGTTCTGGCGCGGCACCTGGCGGCGCCGCATCGCCGCGGTGCTCGCGATCATCCTGTTCGCCGGCACCACCGCCATGACCATCAACATCGACTTCGGCCAGTACCCCACCCTCCGCAGCGCGCTCGGCCTCAGCGCCTACGCGGGCGACGTGCTGCCCACCATCGCGAAGCCCGACCCGGCCACGCAGCCCAGCATCGCGACGTGGACCGCGCCCGCCGACCTGCCCGCCCAGGGCGCCGTGGGCGAGGTCGCCATCCCCGCCACGGTCTCGAAGTTCCCCGCCCGGAACGCCGTGGTCTACCTCCCGCCGGCCGCCCTCACCGCGAACCCGCCGAAGCTCCCCGTGCTCATCATGCTCTCGGGCCAGCCCGGAAGCCCGGATGCGCCCCTCAACACCGCGAAGCTCCGCCAGAGCCTCGATGCCTACGCCGCTGCCCACCAGGGTCTCGCGCCGATCGTGGTGTCGCCCGACCAGCTCAGCGCCCCCACCGTCAACCCGATGTGCGTCGACTCGCCGATCGGCAACTCCGCCACCTACCTCACGGTCGACGTGCCGGCCTGGATCACGGCCAACCTCCCCGTGCTCCCGAACCCGCACTACTGGGGCATCGGCGGGTACTCGCAAGGGGGCACCTGCTCGATCCAGCTGGGCGCCGCGCATCCGGAACTCTTCGGCGCCATCCTCGACGCCTCCGGTGAGGAGTTCCCGAAGATCGGCGACGCGCAGACCACCATCGACAAGGGCTTCGGGGGCGATGCCGCGAAGTACGCCGCGGCCTACCCCGCCGCGATCATGGCCGCGCACGCCCCCTACAGCGACATGTTCGCCGTGTTCGGAGTGGGCAGCGACGACAGCGCTTACCTGCCGGGCATCCAGACCCTCTACAACGACGCGCAGGCCGCCGGAATGACGGCCACCTACGTCGAGGCGCCGGGCAGCGGCCACGACGCCACCACCTGGTCGTACGTCTTCGCACAGGGACTCGGCCTCATCGCCGATCACTGGGGCCTCAACCGGTGAGACGCTGAGCAGGTGCGGCAATGACACTCTCCCCCACCCCTGGCACAGCGGATGCGCGCGGTCGCCTCCTGCGCGAGGCGGCGGGCCGGGCGCGCTCGATACCGGTCACCTGGGTGGTGCTCGGGCTCGTGCTCGCCGCGAGCATCGTGCGGTTGACGATGCGCCCCGGCCGGGCGCGCGGCGGGATCGATGCATTCGTATCGACCGGGTTCGACACCGTGTTCGTGAACCACGACTGGGTCTCGACCATCACCTCGGTGTTCTTCGTCTGGAACCCGGTGGTGCTGGTGTTCGTGGCGGTCGCCATCGTGATCGGGCTCGGCTGGGCCGAGCGCCGGATGGGGCACTGGCGCACCGTCGTCGCGTTCGTGACGGTGACCGTGCTCGGCATCGTGCTCGGACTCGTCGCCGAGGAGCTCGGCGTGGTGCTCGACCTCTACTCGGCCGAGATCACGCGCACCCACCGCACCGTCGACCCGATCATCGCCGTGGTCGGTGTGGTGATGGCCGCGAGCGCGTTCGCCGGGCCACTGCTGAAGCGGCGGGTGCGGATCGTCGGGTTCGCCGTCATCCTCGTCTTCGTGCTGTACTCGGGGCACCCCTCCGACCTGTACCGGTTGTTCGCGGCGGTCGTCGGACTGCTGCTCGGCCTGGTGCTCGCCCGCACGCGTCTCGTGGTGCGCCGCCCCCGGGCCACCCGCCGCGAGACGCGCACCCTGCTCGCCGCGGTCGTCGCCGTGACCGCGCTCGGACCGCTGGTGACCATCGCGGCGCCCACCAGCACCGGGGTGCTCAACCCGCTCGGGCTGCTCTTCCGCGACCCGCTGCGCGACTACGCCGCCATCGCGGCGCACTGCCAGACGGGCGATTACACCCGCCACTGCGTGAACGCCCTCGCGCTGTCTCGCCTCGACGGCCCGGGTGCCGTGCTGCTCACCCTGCTGCCCCTGGTCGCCCTGCTCGTGGCGGCGTGGGGCATCCAGCGCGGGCGGCGGGTGGCACTCTGGCTCGCGGTCTGGATCAATGTCGCGCTGACCTTCCTCGCCGCCGTCTACTACGGGTTCCTGCCGCTCCTGTCGAGTTCGGAGTACACGGCGTTCCAGACCGCGGCCGCCGATGACTTCCGGCCGTTCGAGACGGTGTCGGCGCTGGTGCCGCTCGTGATCGCGATCGTTCTCGTGGCGTCGCTCCGCCTCTTCCCCGCCGAGGTCGGCGCCTGGTCGACGCTGCGGTTCTTCGGGCTCGTCGCGGTGCTGTTCGTGGGTCTGTCGCTGCTGTACCTCGCGATCGTCTACCCGGCCCGCGGCCAGTTCAGCCCGACGGCCGAGCTCGGCGACCTGCTGCTCGATTTGCCGGAGCGCTTCGTGCCGGTGAGCTTCCTGTCGTTCGAGCCGAAGGACATCTTCCCGGTGGGGCCGGTGGCGGTCATCGCCTCGCAGTGGGTGGGGCCCGTGTTCTGGGGGGCGCTCATCGTGCTGGCGTTCCTCAGCATGCGGCACGTGCATCCGCCCGGCGCGGTCACCGACGAGGCGCGGGTGCGGGAGCTCCTGCGGGCCGGATCGGGCGGCACGCTCTCCTGGATGACGACCTGGACCGGCAACCACTACTGGTTCGCGCCCGACGGCGGCGCGGTGGCCTACCGCGTGGTGAACAACGTGGCCATCACCACCGGGGACCCGCTGGGGCCCGAGCCCGCGCATCCGTCGACCGCCTTCGCGTTCGCGACCTACTGCACCGACCGCGGGTGGACCCCGGCGTTCTACTCGGTGACGGATGCGGTGCGCGACGCCCTGGGCGAGGCCGGCTGGTCGTCGTTGCGGGTGGCCGAGGAGACGATCGTGCACCCGGCCGAGTGGTCGCTCGAGGGCAAGAAGATGCAGGACATCCGCACCTCGATCAACCGCGCGGCGAAGGAGGGCGTGCGCGCCGAATGGCGGTCGTACGGGGAGTTCGGGCCGTTCGTGACGGCGCAGATCCAAGAGATCTCGGAGTTGTGGGTGGCGGAGAAGGACCTGCCGGAGATGGGGTTCACCCTCGGTGGGGTGGACGAGCTGCTCGCACCCGAGGTGCGGCTCATGGTGGCGCTCGACGAATCGAACCGGGTGCAGGGGGTGACGAGCTGGCTGCCGACCTACAGCGACGGACGTGTGGTGGGCTGGACCCTCGACTTCATGCGGCGGCGGCCCGACAGCATGAACGGTTTGATGGAGTTCTTGATCGCGCAGACGATCCTCCGGGCACGCGACGAAGGTGTGTCGTTCGTCAGCCTCTCCGGCGCACCGCTCGCCGTGGCGGGGTCCGGGCGCGAGGAGCAGGCCACGGGCATCCTGCCCTTCCTCAGCCGCACGCTCGAGCCGGTGTACGGGTTCCGGTCGCTGCTGCGGTTCAAGATGAAGTTCCAGCCCTCGTTCCAGCAGCTCTACCTCTGCTACAGCGACCCGCTCACCCTGCCCGCGATCGGCCTGGCACTGGGGCGTGCCTACCTGCCGACGCTTTCGGCACGACAGGCCGTTCGGGCGCTCTCCGGTCGGGAGTAAGTTGTGGGGTATGAAGTATCGATACCTCGGTAACAGCGGACTCAAGATCTCGGAGATCACCTACGGCAACTGGCTGACCCACGGGTCGCAGGTCGAGAACGACACGGCCGCGCAGTGCGTGCAGGCCGCCCTCGATGCGGGCATCACGACGTTCGACACGGCGGATGCGTACGCCAACACGGCCGCCGAGACCGTGCTCGGCGATGCCCTGGCCGGGCAGCGGCGCGAGTCGCTCGAGATCTTCACGAAGGTCTACTTCCCCACCGGCCCCCTCGGGCCCAACGACACCGGCCTCTCCCGCAAGCACATCAGCGAGTCGATCAACGCGTCGCTGCGGCGCCTCAAGACCGACTACGTCGACCTCTACCAGGCGCACCGCTACGACTACGAGACCCCGCTCGAAGAGACGATGCAGGCCTTCGCCGACATCGTGCGGCAGGGCAAGGCGCTCTACATCGGCGTGAGCGAATGGAACGCGTCGCAGTTGCGCGCGGCCCACGCGCTCTCGAAGGAGCTCGGCTTCCAGCTCATCTCGAACCAGCCGCAGTACTCCATGCTGTGGCGGGTGATCGAGGAGGAGGTCGTGCCCACCTCGCGCGAGCTCGGTATCTCGCAGATCGTGTGGTCGCCGGTCGCCCAGGGGGTGCTGACCGGCAAGTACCTGCCTGGCCAGCCGGCGCCCTCGGGCAGCCGGGCGACCGACGAGAAGGGCGGCGCCGACATGGTGAAGACCTGGATGCGCGACGAGGTGCTCGAGCGCGTGCAGCAGCTCGCACCGGTCGCCGCCGAACTCGACCTGACGCTCGCGCAGCTCGCCATCGCGTGGGTGCTCGCGAACGACAACGTGGCGTCGGCGCTCATCGGCGCGTCGCGGCCGGAGCAGGTCTCCTCCAACGTCAAGGCGTCGGGCGTCACGCTCTCGCCCGAGGTGCTGGCGCGCATCGACGAGATCATCGGTGACCTCGCCGAACGCGACCCCGCCAAGACGACCTCGCCGGCGCACCGCCTCACCTGAGACGGGCACCCACACCGCAGAAATCCGCCCTGGGAGCTGATGCCCCAGGGCGGATTTCGGCGTTCCGGAGAAGGTCAGTCGCCCAGGATGCCGCCGAGGTCGACGCCGATGCCGTCGGAGATGCCGCTCGTGACGTCATCGACGACGTCGCCGACCTCGGTGCCGATGTCGGTCGTCGTGTCGCCACCCGAGACATCCGCGTCGCCGGTGTCGACAGAGGTGTCGTTACCCGAGCCGACCGGGGCGTCGACGGAGGTGTCGTTGCCCGAACCGACGGGGGCATCGACCGGTGCTGAGACGTCGTTGCCGGAGCCGACCGGGGCGGAGACGTCGTTGCCCGAACCGACGGGCACGTCGTTGCCCGAGCCGATGTCGTTGCCCGAGAGCGCGTCACCGTTCAGCGAGTCGCTGACCAGCGGGCCCTCCACGAGCGGCGCGTTCAGCAGTCCGCCGCCGCCGATCGAGGTGCCGTCGGCCGAGGTGCTCGGCGAGAGCAGCACGCCGTTGCCCACCGACGAGTCGCCGTTCAGGAAGTCGAGAGTGTTCTGCAGGGCCGAGTCGAGCGAACCGCTGTAGCTCGACTCACTCGAGTTGCCCGAGTCGTCGACGTCAGCCGCGAGTGCCGGGGCGGCGATGCCCCCGATGACGAGGGCGGCGGCACCGAGGCCCGCTGCTCCGACGATTCCGGCACGAGTGGTGGTCTTCTTCATGGTCGAACTCCTTGTCTTGTCGATCTCACCGGGTTCATCCGGTGCGCAAGGGGTCCGGGGCGGGACGCCGGGGTGGATTGGGTGGCGTGCCCTGTTCGGGGGTGATCGAGCGTTTCCGGAAAAGAATCGGGCGACGCGATCCGCGGAATCACGGGGCGGATCGGCCCTGGCTCGTCCTTCCTGGCAATCAGCCGATTGCGGCCGGGCGAGCAAGCAGGGCCACCACGACCGAGCCGCCCTTGGTGGCCTGACGGCCCACCTCGACGAAGCCGAGCCGGCCGTGGAACACCAGCGAACCCGGGTTCGGCGGTTCGACGTTGACCTCGCAATCCACCTCGGTGGCACCGTCGGCCGCCGCGGCGTCGAAGACGGCGTCGTAGAGCAGCTGCCCGATGCCGGCACCGCGTCGCCCGTCGGCCACCACGATGCGGTCGACGTAGAGGAAGCGGTCGCCCCGCTGGCTGAACCAACGGTAGTTCTCGCTCGCGTAGTCGACACCCGGCGGGAGGGCGAGCACGAATCCGAGCAGGGCCTCCGGATGCGCGGGATCGGCGTGCGCATCCGTCACGCCGACGGCGACACGGGACTGACCGAGCAGCGTGCGGAGTTCGTCGGCACCGATGTCGTTCACCGCCGGCACGGCGGCATGGTTGAGCTCGAGGAGGCGTTCCACATCGGCCTCGGTGAGGGGCCGGGTGATGAGAGCGGGTCGATTGTGCACAGGGCGACCCTATCGGTGTTCGCTGGCCGCGTATCCGGAGCCCGGCGCACGCACGGCCGGAATGCGCATCCGGGCGCGGTCATTGACAATAGAGATCGAAGGAGCCCCGCATGACTGCTGCACCCACCCCGAAGCCCGAGGCGAGCGCTTGGCTGCGCCTGCAGGAGCGCGCCCACCGCGAGTTCGCCGCGCGGGTCGCGGCCGTGACCGACTGGTCGGCGCCGACGCCCGACACGGAGTGGAACGTGGCTCAGCTGGTCAGCCACGTGATCGAGGAGCAGCAGTGGGTGCCGTGGCTGCTCTCCGGGCTCACGACGCGCCAGGCCAAGGGCCGGCTGCGGCCGCTCGGCGGGGACCTGCTGCAGGAGTGGCGGCTGTACTCGCTGGCGGCGACGACCGCGTGGCACGACGCCGAGCCCGACGCGGAGGTGAACCTGTCGTACGACACGGTCGCCGTGATCGACTACCTGAAGGAGCAGGTCTCCGACGTCACCATCCACACCTGGGATCTCGCCCGTGCCATCGGCGCCGACGAACGCCTCGACACGGAGTTGATCGAGGCGGTGTGGACGGTGTTCGAACCCCAGCGTGACACCCTCGAGGCGAGCGGGCTGTACGCGCCGAGCGTGCCGGTGCCGGAGGATGCGCCGCTGCAGTCGCGACTGCTCGCGCTGACCGGCCGGGACGACCGCGTCGCGGTCTGAGACGGCTGCCACCCGTCACAGCACGCGGGCTCAGCTGCGCAGTTCGGAGGGGCGGCGGTAGGCGGTGGAGCCCGCGGGCCGGTAGACGAGTTCTTTCGGGTGCACCGCGCAGAGTTCGACGAGCAGTGCATCGAGATCGCTGCGGAGGATCTCGAGTTCGACGACGATCGATGCCGGGCGCTCGTCGACGTTCTCGATGAAGATGTTGCAGGCCGCCACCATGTCGTTGAGGGGATTCCACGCCGCCGACTGCCCCCGCAATGCGCGGCGCGCCGTGCGCACCTCCTTGCGCAGCAGCACCACCGAGCGCATGACCCGGTTGAGGTCGGAGTCGGGGTCGGCGCGATCGATGGTGAGGGCGCCTGCGCTCTGCTCAGGCGAGAACGCACGACGGGAGGCGATCTCGATGGTGAGCAGCCGCAACGCGTTGATCTCGGCCACCAGCTCGACGCGACGGCCCTTCGCGCGGTCGATCAGGAGGGCCAGGAGCGCACCGCCGGTGACGCTGATCGTCGTGACGATGACCTGGGCTACGAGAACATCCATACCGTCACTCTACGAGCGACCACCGACACCCGTTCGGGGGCCGGCGGCGCGTCCGCACCGCCGGCAGCTCTACTCGGCGCTCGCGCGCTCCAGCACCAGTTCGCGCACGCGCGCGGCGTCGGCCTGACCCTTCATCGCCTTCATCACTGCACCGATCACGGCGCCGGCGGCCTGCACCTTGCCGTCCTTGATCTTGGCGAGTACGTCGGGCTGAGCGGCGAGCGCCTCGTCGATGGCGGCGATGAGGGCACCGTCGTCGGAGACCACGGCGAGGCCCCGCGCATCCACGACCTCCTGCGGCGAACCCTCGCCGTCGATGACGCCCTCGAGCACCTGGCGGGCCAGGCGGTCGTTCAGGGCACCACTGTCGATGAGAGCGACGAGGGCCGCGACATCCGCCGGCGCCACCAGCGACGACGCCTCGACCTCACGGGCGTTGGCGATGCGCGAGATCTCGCCCGACCACCACTTGCGCGCGGCCTGCGGCGACGCCCCGGCCTCGACGGTCGACGCGACCTCCACGAGGAGCCCGGCGTTCTGCACGTCCTGGAACTCGAGGTCGGTGAAGCCCCACTCCTGCTTGAGCCGACGACGCCGCGCGGCGGGCGGCTCGGGGAGCGCGGCACGCAGCTCCTCGATCAGCTCGGCCGAGGGCACCACCGGCAGCAGGTCGGGCTCGGGGAAGTAGCGGTAGTCGTCGGCGTCGGACTTCGGCCGGCCGGCCGAGGTGGTGCCGGTGTCTTCGTGCCAGTGCCGCGTCTCCTGGATGATGGTGCCGCCGTCGGCGAGGATCTGCGCCTGGCGCTGGATCTCGTAGCGCACCGCCCGCTCCACCGAACGCAGCGAGTTCACGTTCTTCGTCTCGGTGCGCGTGCCGAGCTTCTCCTGGCCGTGCGGGCGCAGGGACACGTTGGCGTCGCAGCGGAGGTTGCCGCGCTCCATCCGCGCATCCGAGATGCCGAGTGCCACCACGATGTCGCGGATGGTCGCGACGTAGGCCTTCGCGAGCTCCGGCGCATCCGCCCCCGCACCGTAGATCGGCTTCGTGACGATCTCGACGAGCGGCACTCCCGCACGGTTGTAGTCGACGAGGGAGTACTCGGCGCCCTGGATGCGACCGGTCGCGCCGCCGACGTGCGTCAGCTTGCCCGCGTCCTCCTCCATGTGCGCGCGTTCGATCGGCACTGTGAAGGTGCGGCCGTCGGCGAGTTCGACGTCGACCGAGCCCTCGAAGGCGATCGGCTCGTCGTACTGCGAGATCTGGTAGTTCTTCGCCAGGTCGGGGTAGAAGTAGTTCTTGCGCGCGAAGCGGCTCGACGGCGCGATGGAGCAGCCGAGCGCCAGCCCGAGGCTGATGCTGTAGCGCACGGCCTGCCCGTTCACCACCGGGAGGGAGCCCGGAAGCCCCAAGTCGACCGGCGTGATGTTGGTGTTGGGTTCGCCGCCGAAGAAGTTCGGAGCGGTCGAGAACATCTTGGTGCGAGTGTTGAGCTCGACGTGCACCTCGAAGCCGAGCACCGGCTCGAAGAGCTCGAGCGCCTTGTCGAAGTCCATCAGTTGCGCCTTGGCCATCAGACGGCTCCTTCCTGGGCCGCCGACATCTCGCCCGGGGCGAGGTCGGGGGCGAGGCTGATCAGGGTGTGGCCCCAGCGCTCTTCGAGCAGGGCTTCGAGGGCGGCGCCGACGCCGTAGAGACGGGCGTCTTCGCGGGCCGGGGCGAGGAACTGGATGCCCACCGGCAGGCCGTCCTCCTTCGCCAGGCCGACGGGCAGCGAGATGCCCGGGATGCCGGCGAGATTGGCGGGGATGGTGGCGATGTCGTTGAGGTACATCGAGAGCGGGTCGCCGGTCTTCTCGCCGAGCTTGAACGCCGTGGTGGGCGCCGTGGGCGAGACGAGCACGTCGGCCTGCTCGAACGCGGCGGCGAAGTCACGCTGGATGAGGGTGCGCACCTTCTGCGCGCTGCCGTAGTAGGCGTCGTAGTAGCCGGCGGAGAGCGCGTAGGTGCCGAGGATGATGCGGCGCTTCGCCTCGGCGCCGAAGCCGGCTTCACGGGTGGCCGACATCACGTCTTCGACGGTGCCGCCGCCGGGCGGGTTCACCCGCAGGCCGAACCGCACCGAGTCGAACTTCGCGAGATTGCTGGAGGCCTCGGCCGGCATGATCAGGTAGTACGCCGCGATGGCGTACTCCACGCTCGGCAGGCTCACGTCGACGATCTCGGCACCGGCGGCGGCGAGCAGGTCGAGCGCCTCGCGGAAACGCTCGAGCACCCCGGCCTGGAAGCCCTCGCCGTCGAGCTCCTTGATGACGCCGATGCGGAGACCTTTCACGTCGGCGCGACGCACGGCCTCGGCCATGCTGGGCCACGCATCCGTCAGGGAGGTGGAGTCGTGCGGGTCGTGACCGCCGATCACGTCGTGCAGCAGCGCCGAGTCGAGCACCGTGCGGCTGACCGGCCCGATCTGGTCGAGGCTCGACGCCAGGGCGATGGCGCCGTAGCGGCTGACGCCGCCGTAGGTGGGCTTGACGCCCACGGTGCCCGTGATGTGCGCCGGCTGACGGATGGAACCGCCCGTGTCGGAGCCGAGAGCGAGTGGGGCCTCGAACGCGGCGACCGCTGCGGCGCTGCCACCACCCGAACCACCCGGGATGCGCTCGAGGTCCCAGGGGTTGTGGGTGGGGCCGTAGGCGGAGTGTTCGGTGGAGGAGCCCATCGCGAACTCGTCCATGTTGGTCTTGCCGATCGGCACGAGCCCGGCGGCGCGGAGCTTCACCATCACGGTGGCGTCGTAGGGCGGGAGCCAGCCCTCGAGGATCTTCGATCCGCTGGTGGTGGGCATGTCGTTCGTCACGATGACGTCTTTGATGGCGATCGGCACGCCGGCCAGCGGATGCAGCTGCTCGCCGGCCGCTCGGCGGGCGTCGATCGCGGCCGCGGTGGTGAGGCTCGCCTCCGACGCCGTGTGGAGGAAGGCGTGCACGTCGCCGTCGACAGCGGCAATGCGGTCGAGGTGCGCCTGGGTGGCCTCGACCGAGCTGACCTCGCCGGCGCCGAGCTTCTCGGCGAGGGCGGCGGCCGACAGACGGATGAGGTCGTGGTGGTGGCTCATCACTGCTCCTCTCCGAGAATCGCGGTGACGCGGAAGCGCGAGCCGTCGTGGTCCGGGGCTCCGGCCAGCGCCTGCTCCGGGGTGAGCGTCTCGCCCGGCACGTCGTCGCGGTAGACGTTCTGCAGCGGGATCGGGTGACTGGTGGCGGGCACCTCGGGGGTGGCCACCTCGGAGACCTTCGCGACGTTGTCGACGATCGAGCCGAGCTCGCTCGTCAGGCTTTCGATCTCCTGGGGTGTCAGGGCGATCCGGGCGAGGTTCGCGAGATGCGCGACCTGCTCCTGGGTGATTTCGGACATGGTGCTCCGTGTTTCGATTCGCGAAGGGGTGTGGGTCGATTCTATTCGGTGCGGCCCTGCGGGAGTGTGGCGAGGGTCGAGGCGGGCTCCCCGGTGACGCGGGCGAGGAAGCCCGTGCTCTCGGCGAAGGCGCGCCGGGCCTCGGGCAGGTCGAGATGGAACTGGTACTCGTGCGGGAGGGCGGGCTCATGATCGGGCGGCCAGAACAGGGTGGTGACGTCGGCGCCGGCGGCGCGCATCCGTTCGGCCATCGGCACCGACTGGATGTGCGTGAGCCCGTCGCCGTTGCCGCCCGAGATGAAGACGGGCGGGAGAGCGGCGGTGACGACGTCGATGGTCGACATCTCGGCGCCGGCCCGCGACTCGGACCAGTTCTTGTGCCCGGCGTAGGCCCACAGCGCGGTCTTGAAGCCCCACCCGATGATGCCGGTGGCACCCGCCATCGCGCGGAGGTCGTAAAGACCACAGTGCAGCACGAGGCCGACCAGCTGCTCGGGCCGCAGCGCCGGCACGACGCCGACCCGCCGCGCGTAGTCGGGGTTCGTGGTGATGACCGCCAGCTGACTGGCGAGTTGTGCGCCGGCCGAGTCGCCGGCGAGCACGATGCGGTCGGGATCGATGCCGTACTCGGCGGCGTGCTCGACCACGTAGCCGAGCGCGCGGTTCAGCTGGGTGATCGCGACGGGGTACACGGCCTCGGGGGCGATGGTGTAGTCGAGGCCGACGCCGACGTACCCCTCGGCGGCAAGCAGCTCGAGGTACGGCTCGACGTCGATCTTGCTGCCGGAGATCCAGGCACCGCCGTGCACCCACACCACCGCGGGCCGCGGGTCGGTGCGCGTGCCGGGTGTCTCCGCGGCGACCGAGAAGACGTCGAGCGTGGGCGCGAAGCCGGCACCCCCGTAGGGGACGTCGCGATGCACGACGAAGTCGGCGTCGGGCACGTGCGGCGCCATCTCGGCGAGGGTCTCACGCGCACCCTTCTCGAACACGCGCCGGATGACCAGAGCCGAAGGCCACGGCGTCGCCCGCAGTACGGCGATGATCGCACCGACGAAGGCCGCGACCGCACCGATCGCGAGGGCGATGGCGACCGCGACGCCCATGCCGCGCCTCACCATCGATCGCCCCGATCATCGGTCCCCAGCACGGCATCGGGCGCCGCCACGGGTCCGACCGCGACAGCCGGCCTTCCGGGCTCGTGAGTCATCGCGCCACGACCACCCGCGGCCGTGGGCGACTCACGACCGCCCGCGGCTGTAGCCGGCGCGCGATGGCAATGGTGGCTCCGCGGCCGACCGTGTGGCGGGGTCACGCGTCGGTTCATTCCGCGCGATCGCCGTCGCCGGCTGCGCTGTCGCTGCTGCCGGCAGGGTCATCGTCGCGCTTCGCCGCGTCGTCGCCGGCGTCGGGAGGCGTCTCGTCGGAGCCGGGGGCGGGGCCGAGGGCGGCCGGGCCCTGGGTCACCAGCAGGGCGAACTCCGCGGCATCGATGATGCGGAGGCCGAGCGCCTCGGCCTTGCCGAGCTTGGAACCGGCGCCCGGACCCGCCGCGACGAAGTCGGTCTTCTTGCTCACGCTCGACGCCGCCTTGCCGCCCGCCTGGATGATCGCCTCCAGCGCGCCCTCCCGGGTGAAGCCCTCGAGCGACCCGGTCGCGACGACCGTGATCCCTTCCAGCACTCCCCCCGAGCCGCCCGCGGCCCCGGGACCCGGATGCCCGGGTGTGGCGAACTGCACACCAGCCGACGCCCATCGGTCGATGATCTCGAGGTGCCAGTCGACCGCGAACCAGTCGATCAGGGCGTCGGCGATGATGCCGCCCACCCCGTCGACCGCCGCCAGCTCCTCGCGCGTCGCGGCGCGAATCGCGTCGAGCGACCCGAAGTAGTCGGCCAGCGCCCGAGCCGCCACCGGCCCCACGTGCCGGATGCTGAGCGACACCAGGATGCGCCACAGCGGCTTGGTCTTCGCCTTCTCGATCTCGTCGAGCAGTTTGATGGCGTTGGACGACGCGATGTAGTCGGCGTCGCCATCGAACTCCTCGGGCGGCGCGGCCGGATCGAACGGCGGATCGGACTTCTTGCGCTGTCGCCGGAACGGCGCCACCACCTTCGGCGACGAGCCGTCTTTGTCGAGCTTCGGCATGCCGGTCTCGGAGTCGCGCACGATCACCCGGATGGGGAACAGGTCGCGCATCGTCAGCGAGAACAGGCCGGCCTCCGTGACGAGGGGCGGCTCCGCCGGCTCGAGCGGCTGCGTCAACGCCGACGCGCTGACCTCGCCGAGCACCTCGATGTCGAGCGCCCCGCGGGAACCGACGTGCTCCACCCGCCCGCGCACCTGCGCCGGGCAGCTGCGTGCATTGGGGCACCGCAGATCGATGTCGCCCTCCTTGGCGGGGGCGAGCTTCGTACCGCACTCCGGGCAGAACTCCGGCATCACGAACTCGCGCTCGGTGCCGTCGCGCAGCTCCACCACGGGCCCGAGCACCTCGGGAATGACGTCGCCGGCCTTGCGCAGCACCACGGTGTCGCCGATCAGCACACCCTTGGCCTTCACCACGTCTTGGTTGTGCAGGGTCGCCTGCCGCACCTCCGACCCGGCGACTTCCACCTTCTCCATCACCGCGAACGGCGTAGCCCGACCGGTGCGCCCGACGCTCACCACGATGTCGAGCAGCTTCGTGTTCACCTCTTCGGGCGGGTACTTGTAGGCGGTGGCCCACCGGGGAGCGCGGCTCGTCGCACCCAGCTCTTCGTGCAGCGCCAGGTCGTCGACCTTCACCACGATGCCGTCGATCTGGTGCTCCACCGCCGCCCGGTGCACGCCGTAGTAGCGGATGAACTCCGCCACCTCGTCGATCGTGTCGAACACCCGGTAGTGGGTGGAGGTGGGCAGACCCCACCCCTTCAGCAGCTCGTACACCTCGCTCTGCGCCGCCACCGGCGGGTTCGGCCAGGCACCGATGCCGTGCACGAGCATCTGCAGCCGGCTGAGCCGGGCGTGCACCAGCGCCAGTTGCTTCTCGTTCTTGCCCTCGGACTTCTGCCGCAGCGAGCCGGCGGCCGCGTTGCGCGGGTTGGCGAACACGCGCTCCCCCGCAGCCTCCTGCCCGGCGTTCAACTCGTCGAACGCCGCCACCGGAAAGAAGATCTCGCCGCGCACCTCGACCAGGGGTGGATGCCCCGACCCGGCCAGCCGCGCCGGAATCGAGCGGATCTGCAGCACGTTCTCGGTGACGTCTTCGCCCACCACACCGTCGCCGCGCGTCGCCGCCGTGACCAGCACACCGTTCTCATACCGGAGGTTGATGGCCAGCCCGTCGATCTTGAGTTCACTGAGGTACCGCACGGTCGCCCGCCCCGCGTCGCGTTCCACCTTCGCGGCCCACTCGTCGAGCTCTTCTTCGCTGAACACGTTGTCGAGGCTCAGCATGCGCTCGGCGTGCGTGACGGGCGTGAACATGGTGGTGACCGCGCGACCGCCCACCGTCTGGGTGGGGCTGTCCTGCGAACGCAGCTCCGGATGCGCGCGCTCCAGCTCGTCGAGCCGGCGCACCATGAGGTCGTACTCGTTGTCGGAGACGGTCGACGCGTTGCGCTCGTAGTACTCGTCGCGCAGTTCCAGGATGCGCGTGGTCAGCCGCTCGGCCTCGACCTTGGCTGCCTCGAGGTCGACGGGCGTCTCTTCGGGCAGCGCCCCCTCGTCAGCGGTTCGAGCCTCGGCCGGCCGCGCCTCGTTCGTGCGGGCCATCACGCGCCCACCGGCACAGGATTGTCAGCACTCACCGTGCGGTCGATGGTGCACTGCCCGAGCACGCGTGTGCCCACGTACACCACCGCGGTCTGCCCCGGTGCCACACCGTTCAACGGGGTCACCGGCGTGATGACGAGTTCAGGCGTACCCGCCGCATCGGCCCGCACCCGTGCCACGGCGTCGACCGGGTCGGCGTGCGCCCGGATCTGCACCTGGCACTCGAAGTCGTCAGAGGGGTCGGCCGGCGCTCGCCCGGCCCACGTGAACCGCGACCCCGCGATCTCGGCGATGTCGAGCGCCTCCTTCGGGCCCACGACGACCGTGTTCTCTTTCGGCCGCACCTCGAGCACGAAGCGTGGCTTGCCGTCTGCTGCCGGCATGCCGAGCTTGAGGCCCCGGCGCTGCCCCACCGTGAAGGCGTGCGCGCCCTCGTGCGCGCCGACGACCTCGCCGGTGCGGTCGACGATCGACCCGGTCGCCGTGCCGACCTTCTCGGCCAGCCAGCCGCTCGTATTGCCGTCGGGGATGAAGCAGATGTCGTGGCTGTCGGGCTTCGACGCCACGGAGAAGCCGCGGGCAGCGGCTTCGGCCCGCACCTCGGCCTTCGACGGGGTCGCCCCGAGCGGGAACATGCTGTGCGCCAACTGGTCGGCCGTCAGCACGCCGAGCACGTAGGACTGGTCTTTGGCCCAGGCGGCCGCGCGGTGGAGCTCACGATTGCCCGACGCATCCGTCGTCACCGTGGCATAGTGCCCCGTGCACACCGCATCGAACCCGAGGTCGAGCGCCTTCTCGAGCAGCGCCGCGAACTTGATGCGCTCGTTGCAGCGCATGCACGGGTTCGGCGTGCGGCCGGCGCTGTATTCGGCGATGAAGTCGTCGACCACGTCGGCCTTGAAGCGCTCCGAGAAATCCCACACGTAATAGGGGATGCCGATCTTGTTGGCGGCCCGCTGCGCATCCATCGAGTCTTCGATGGTGCAGCAGCCGCGGCTGCCCGTGCGGAGAGTGCCGGGCATGCGGCTGAGCGCGAGATGCACGCCGACCACCTCGTGGCCGGCGTCGACCGCTCGCGCGGCGGCGACCGCGGAGTCGACCCCGCCGCTCATTGCTGCCAGAACCTTCATGCCCACAAGCATACGGTGGACCTCCGACACCGCAGCGGGCCGCCAACCGCTCTGTGGATGAGGTGAATGCTCAGCGAATCGGTGCAGAATGAGTGCGATGTCAGCACTGCTCGAGGCACCGCGCGAGACCCGAGAGCCCTCGCCGCGCCGGCGGTCGAGACCCCGGACGGGCCTCGCCCTGCTGGTGTGCGTGCTCGCGCTGGGACTGGCTGCCGGACTCGGTCTGCACGTGCTCGTGCCCGAGCTGTTCGGCCTCAGTCTCGTCGTCGAATCGGCCCTGCCCTGGTTCGGGCTGGCCATCCCCGTGCTGCTGCTGCTCGCCTTCGTGAGCCGAGCGAAGGGCGCGGTGATCGCCGCGCTCGTGCCCGCTCTGGTCTGGTCGGCGATGTTCGTACCCGCCATCGTCCCGCTCTCCTGGAGCGCGCCCGCCGCCTCCGCCGACACCCTCACCGTGGCGAGCCAGAACGTCGAAGCCGACTCGGGAACGGCGGCCGACTCGGCGAGGGTGCTCGCCGCATCCGGAGCCCAGGTCATCGCCCTCCAGGAGATGGATGCGGATGCGCGAGAGCAGGTCGAGGGCGTGCTCAGCGAGAGCTACCCCTACTCCTACGGCATCGGCACGGTCGGGGTGTGGAGCGTCTACCCCATCGAGAACGCGCAGGCGCTCGACCTCGGGCTCGGCTGGCAGCGCGCTGTCGCCGCCGATCTGCAGACGCCGACCGGGCTGGTGAGCATCTACGTGATCCACGCGGCATCGGCGCGGCCGGGCGAGCACGCCGACCGCGACACGATGCTCGCGAACCTCGCCGACTACATCCCGCGTGACGAGAACGAGCGCATCCTCATGGTGGGCGACTTCAACGCCGGCTCCGCCGACCGCAACATCGCCGGGCTCACCTCGCAGCTCAGCGAAGCGAACCAGAGCGACGGCGGCTTCGGCTTCACCTGGCCCGCCTCGATGCCCGTCACCCGGCCCGATCACGTGCTGCAGCGCGGCATGGAGGTCGTCTCGAACACCACGCTCAGCGCGGGCGGCTCCGACCACCTCGCCGTCCTCACCACCCTCAACCTCTGAGCTGGGCCGTCGTACGAAGAGCCCCTACACCGCGCGGTAGAGCTGCATGGAGGTGGCCGCAACGTCGACGACCTGGCCCGGCACGAACCGGGGCAGCACCTCGTCGTGGTGATGCGTCGCCGGCACGTCCTGCGCCGAGTCCCAGAGCAGCTCGTACGCCGTCACCCCGTCGTGCACGGGCAGCGTCACCCGCTCCGGCGCCTCCACCCCGTGGATGACGGTGAGGATGCGGTTGAACTCCTCGTGCTCGGGCGTCGACGCCGCCACGTAGATCAGCGTGCGGTTCTCGGGCGAGTTCCAGTCGGGCACCGACATCGACTCGCCCGCGGCGTCGTACCAGTCCATCTGGCTCGCGCTCGGCGTGCGTTCGCCGAACACTCCGTAGCGAACCGGACGCAGCGCCGGGTTCTCGCGCCGCATCCGCAGCAGGTGCTGTGTGGTGCGCCAGAGGTCCTTCTGCCAGGTGCGCCGGTCCCACGAGAGCCAGGTCAGCTCGGAGTCGTGGCAATAGGCGTTGTTGTTGCCCTTCTGCGAGCGCCCGAACTCGTCACCGGCCGTGATCATCGGCACCCCCGCCGAGAGCAGCAGCGTGCCCATGAGGTTGCGCATCGCCCGCCGCCGGGCCTGCTCGATGGTGCGCGACGAAGTCGGCCCCTCGATGCCGTGGTTGTACGACATGTTGTTGTCGGTGCCGTCGCGGTTGGCCTCGCCGTTGCCCACGTTGTGCTTCACGTTGTAGGCGGTGAGATCGGCGAGGGTGAATCCGTCGTGGGCGGTCACGAAGTTGATCGAGGCGAGCGGGCCGCGCTGCTGCGAGAAGGTGTTCGACGATCCGGCGATGCGGGTGGCGAGCATCCCCACCCCGTCGCCCGGCGAGCCGTTCTCGCGGATCGACTTGATGTCGCGCAACCAGAACTTGCGCATCCGGTCGCGGAAGCGGTCGTTCCACTCCGACCATCCGGGCGGGAAGTTGCCGGTCTGCCACCCGCCCATGCCCACGTCCCAGGGCTCGGCGATCATCTTGACCCCGGCGAGCTCGGGGTCGTTCACGATGCCGGTGATGAGCGGATGCGCGGGGTCGTAGTAGTTGTCCTCGTTGCGGCCGAGGGTGGCGGCCAGGTCGAACCGGAAGCCGTCGATCTGCACGTCGTTCGCCCAGTACTTCAGCGAATCGAGGATGAGTCGCGAGACCGCCGGGGTGGCGGTGTCGACGGAGTTGCCGCATCCGGTCACGTCGATGTAGTCGCCGCGGGTGGTCTGCCGGTAGTAGCTCGCATTGTCGAGCCCGCGGAAGCTCGTCGTCGGGCCGCCTCGCCCCTCCTCGGCGGTGTGGTTGTAGACCACGTCGAGGATGACCTCGAGCCCCGCCTCGTGCAGCAGTTTCACCATGCCCTTGAACTCGCGCAGCACCGCCTCGGGGCCCTCGGCCTGGGCAGCGCGCGAGGCGTAGAGGTTGTGCGGCGCGAAGAAGCCGAGGGTGTTGTACCCCCAGTAGTTCGTGAGCCCCTGCTTCTGCAGCCGCTGCTCGGAGACGAAGGCGTGCACCGGCAGCAGCTCGACGGCGGTGACGCCGAGACTCTTGAGGTAGCCGATGCTCGTCTCGTGCGCGAGCCCGGCATAGGTGCCCCGGAGGTGCTCGGGGATGCGGTTGTTGAGCTTCGAGAGCCCCTTCACGTGCGCCTCGTAGATCACGGTGTGGTCGAGGGGCGTGTTCGGCTTCGTGACGCCGTTCCAGTTGAACTCGCCGTCGATCACCACGCTCCGCCACTGCTCGCGACCGGAGCGCACGAGACCGCGGGCATAGGGATCGAGCAGGGGCAGCTCGGGGTCGAAGGCGTTCATGGGGGCATCCGGGCCCACCGGGCCGTCGGCCCGCAGCGTGTAACGGCGGCCGGGCGTGAGGCTGCGGGTGCGGCCGGTCCACACGTTCGTGGCCGGGTCGGGCGTGAGCGGAACGGTCTTGACGATCCAGTTCGGATCTTTGTCGTCGTACAGGCAGAGGTCGATGCTCGTGGCGTTCGCCGACCACACGCGGATCTCGCCCCCGTGAGAAGTCTGACGAACGCCCATCCGAGCGAACGGATCGGCCGCAGTCATGAGACTTACAGTAGTTGTGACCGATCACTCCACCGAAATCGTTGAAGGACCATGCCCGTCTACCTCGACCACGCCGCCACCACGCCCATGCTGCCGGCGGCCCGCGACGCCTACGTGGCGGCGCTCGGCGTGGTGGGCAACCCCTCCTCCATCCACACGCAGGGGCAGCAGGCGAAGCGGATGCTCGAGGAGTCCCGCGAGATCGTCGCAGCGTCGCTCGGCGCCGAGCCCGTCGAGGTGATCTTCACCTCGGGCGGCACCGAGTCGATCAACCTGGGTGTGAAGGGCCTGTACTGGGCGCGGCAGGATGCGGGCGCCGCGTCGTCGCCGTCACGGCCGGTCGTGCTCGTGCCGGGTGGGGAGCACCACGCGACGGTCGATGCGGTGGAGTGGCTCGTGCGGCACGAGGGCGCGGAGGCGGTGGTGCTGCCGGTGGATGCGGTGGGGCGGCTGGCACCCGCGGTGCTGGCATCCGCGCTCGACGTGCACGGCGCATCCGTCGCCCTGGTGTCGCTCATCTGGGCGAACAACGAGGTGGGCACGGTGAACGATGTGGCGACGCTCGTCGCGGTGGCTCGCGCCGCCGGTGTGCCCGTGCACGTCGACGCCGTCGCCGCCTACGGGTACCTGCCCATCGACTTCGACACGATCGGGGCGGATGCGCTGAGCGTCTCGGCGCACAAGATCGGCGGCCCGGTGGGCATCGGTGCGCTGCTGCTCGCGCGGCGGAGTGCGGTGGAGCCACTCATCCACGGCGGCAACCAGCAGCGGGTGCGCTCCGGCACCCAGGACGTCGCGGGCGCCGTCGGCTTCGCCGCCGCGGCCGCGCGGGTGCCGCACCCCACTCCCGACCCCGCCTCCACCGCGCCGCCGGGTGACTCGAGCACCACCGCGACGGCGCAGGCACCGCACCCCACTCCCGACCCCACCGCCTCGTCGCAGGGCGCGGGCACGGGCGGGGCGGGCGACGACACCGTCGGCGACGAGTTCGTGGCCGAGCTCGCGGCGCTGCGCGACCGGCTGATCGCCGGCGTTCGGGCGGCGGTGCCCGACGCCGTGCTCCGCGGCGACCCCGCGCCGGCGGGGCGCCTGCCCGGCAACGCCCACTTCACCTTCCCCGGGTGCGAGGGCGACTCATTGCTGTTCCTGCTCGACATGCAGGGCTTCTCGGTCTCGACCGGCTCGGCGTGCCAGGCCGGCGTCCCCGAGGTGTCCCACGTGCTCACCGCCATGGGCGTGCCCGACGACGAGGCCCGCGGCGCCCTCCGCTTCACCCTCGGCCACGGCACCACCGCGGCCGAGGTGGACGCCCTCGTGGCGGCGCTCCCCGCCGCGTACGCGCAGGCCCGCAAGGCCGGCTTCGCGGCCCGCGTGCCCGCCTCGCGCTGAGGCGCGCGGTCGCGCAGAGTGGTGCTCCCGGGGTGCGGGGTCGCACGTTTGTGCGACCCAGCGGGGTCATCCGCGCGCGGGGTGGGGTGCGGTTGCGCGGCCCGCGGGGAGGAGGAGCGCCACGAGGGCGGCGAGGAGGAGCGCGGCGGCGCCGACCCAGATCGCGGGGATGGCCGCGCCCACGTAGCCGTCGGGCGTGAAGGTGCCCCCGTTCGCGGTGAAGACCGCGGTCAGCACCGCGATGCCGAGCGCCACGCCGATCTCCCGCAGCGTCGAGTTGGTGCCCGACGCCTTCGCGTTGTCCTGCGGCGTCATGTTCGCGAGCACGGCGGTCGACGACGGGGCGAACACGAGCCCCATGCCGACCCCGGCGAGCACGAAGGCCGGCACGAGTTGCCCGTACGTCACATCCGCCGCCATCGTGAACGCCAGGAGTCCGACGCCTGCCGCTTGGAAGAGCAGGCCCACCACGATCAGCAGTCGCGTGCCCACCCGCGGCGCGATGAGTCCGGCCAGGGGCGCGACGATCATGGGCGCCAGGGTCCACGGCATGGTCTGCACGCCCGCCTCGAGCGGCGACGCCCCCTGCACGATCTGCAGGAACTGGATGAGGATGAACACCGACCCGAAGATGCCGAAGCTGAACACCAGACCCACCACGTTCGCCACCGAGAAGCTGCGGTCGCGGAACAGGCGCAGCGGCAGCAGCGGATTCGGCACCCGGCGCTCCCACGCCACGAACGCCACGAGCAGCGCGGCGCCGCCGATGAGCGTGCCCAGCACCTCGGCGCTGCCCCAGCCGGCGTCGTTGCCCCGCACGATGCCGTAGACGACACCGAGCACGCCGAGACCCACGAGTGCGACGCCGAGCAGGTCGGCTCGAAGTCGTGCACCGAACGAGTTCGGCAGCGCGACGAGCACCAGCGGAACGCTCAGGATGCCCACGGGCACGTTCAGCCAGAAGATCGCGTCCCAGTTCCACCCCTCGATCACCGCACCGCCGATCAGCGGTCCGAGTGCCACACCGAGGCCCGAGATGCCGCCCCAGATGCCGATGGCGAGGGGGCGCATCCGCTCGCTCACCGAACCGACGAGGAGGGTGAGCGAGAGCGGCATCAGGGCCGCGCCGCCGACGCCTTGCAGGGCGCGGGCGCCGATGAGCATCCACGGTTCGGTGCTCACTGCGCAGAGGGCTGACGCGACGGTGAACACGATGATGCCCGCGAGGAACACGCGCCGGCGCCCGAGCCGGTCGCCGAGGGCGACCGCGAGCAGCATGAAGGTCGCGAAGCTCAGGGTGTAGGCGTTGACGAACCACTGCAGCTGCTCGATCGAGGCCTGCAGCTCGCGGCCGAGCACGGGCAGCGCGCTCGTGACGACGAGGTTGTCGAGCGTCGCCATGAACATGGGAACGGAGGCCGCCAGGACGGCCAGCCAGACGGGGATGCGGCGGAACCGGCGGGAGGGCGCGGCGGGCGCATCCGGCTCAGCCAGGGTTTCGGCGAGGGCCATGGGAAGGACTCCTTCGAAGCAAGTTGGTAATCGGATGATTACAAGAGCGACTATAAGTAATCGACTGATACCATGTCAAGCATGACCGAGAGCGATGGCGCGAAGAAGTCCCGGATGCCCGCCGACGAACGGCGCGCACTCGTGCTCGACGCCGCCAGCACGGTCTTCGGCAACGCCGGGTATGCGGGCGCGACCACCGACATGGTGGCGCGCGCCGCCGGGGTCAGCCAGCCCTACGTCGTGCGCATGTTCGGCACGAAGGAGCAACTCTTCCTCGAGGTGCTGCACCGGGCGCTCGACCGCATCATGACGGCGTTCCGCGCCGCGATCGCCGGCGACCCCGCCGTGCCGGTGGGGCGCAGGCTCGGCAACGCGTACTTCACCCTCACCGCCGACCGCAGCATCCTGCTCAACCTGATGCACGCCTTCGTGCTCGGCGCCGACCCCGTGATCGGCGAGCAGGCGCGCTGCGGCTTCATGGACGTGTACCGGTTGCTCCGGGAGGAGGCGGGGATGTCGGCCTATGAGGCATCCGAGTTCCTGGCGGGCGGCATGCTCGCGAACGTGGTGCTCGGCGTGCGGCTGTTCGACGACTACGCCACCGACCCCGCGGTGCGGGAACTACTCGGTGCGATCTTCCCCGAGAAGCTCGACCTCATCCGCCAGGGGCACCCGCCGCTGCCGCCCGGCACTCCCCCGCGTTCGGCGTGACGAATAAGTACCGAAATGAGGAGGACCGACGCCCTATACGGGGTCGGTCCGCCTCATTTCGGGAGAAACTCGTCAGCACCCGTCAGCACCCCTCAGTGCGCGACGGCGATGAGCCCCATCTCGGCCGGCGAGGCGAGGTTCGCGTGCTTCGGCACCACCCGCACGGTGTACCCGAACGAGCCGGCCCGCGAGAGCTCCACCGTTCCCGAGTAGACGAGCGGCGCACCGTCGGAAGCGGGAGCGGCGGCCGCAGCGCCTGCGGCCCCGTCGGCGCCCGATACGGCGGCAGCGCCCGCGTGCGGCGTCGTGAGCGCCACGGTCGCCGCGTCGGTGAGCTCGTCACCGTGCAAGGCGTGCCCGTACACGACCTCCACCGCGACGTCCTGCGGCGACAGACCGCCGAGCTGCACGTGCGCGCGAACATGCAGCGTGTCGCCCACCTGCGGTGTGTCGTCGAGCCCGCCCGACTCCACGTGCACGACGGAGACGCCCGGCCAGTCGGCCCGCACCCGCTCCTTCCACGCCGCGAGCTCGCGCGCCGCCTCGTGGTCGTCGCCCACCATCACGCGCTCCGCGGCAGCGGCCGGGATGTACAGCCGCTGCACGTACTCGCGCACCATGCGCTCGGCCGAGAGCTCGGGCGAGAGCGTCGCCAGGGTGTGGCGGATCGACTGCAGCCAGTGCTGCGGGATGCCGTCGGCGTCGCGGTCGTAGAACCGCGGCGCGACCTGGTTCTCCATCAGGTCGTAGAGCGCCTCGGCTTCCAACGAGTCGCGCTCCTCGGCGTCGCCGGCGGAGTCGGCGGTGGGAATGGCCCAGCCGTTCTCGCCGTCGAAGTACTCGTTCCACCACCCGTCGAGGATGGAGAGGTTGAGCCCGCCGTTCAGCGCCGCCTTCATGCCCGAGGTGCCGCAGGCCTCGAGCGGCCGCAGCGGGTTGTTCAGCCACACGTCGGTGCCCGGGTAGAGCACCTGGGCCATGCCGATGTCGTAGTTCGGGAGGAACACGATGCGGTGCCGCACCTCGGGGTCGGCCGCGAACTGCACGAACTTCTGGATGAGCCGCTTGCCCTCCTCGTCGGCCGGATGCGACTTGCCGGCCACCACGAGCTGGATCGGCCGCTCGGGGTTCAGCAGGATCGACTTCAGCCGCGCGGGGTCGTGCAGCATCAGGGTGAGCCGCTTGTAGGTCGGCACGCGCCGAGCGAAGCCGATGGTGAGCACCGACGGGTCGAGCAGGGTCTGGAACCAGGCCGGCGGAATGGAGTCGGGGTTCTGGTCGCGCCACGCCTCGGTGACCCGGCGTCGTGCATCCTGCACCAGCTGCCGGCGCATGTCGCCGCGCACGGCCCAGAGATCGGCGTCGGTCACCGCGTCGGAGCGCCAATCGGCGGCCGTCGTGTCGCCCGTACCGAGTTTCGTGCGGGCCAACTCCTGCAGCAGCGGATCGGTCCAGGTGGGGGCGTGCACGCCATTCGTCACCGAGGTGATCGGCACGTCCGCTCGGTCGAAGCCCGGCCACAGCCCGGCGAACATGCCCCGGCTGACGGCGCCGTGCAGTTCTGAGACACCGTTGGCCCGCTGGCCGAGCCGCAAGCCCATCACGGCCATGTTGAACACGTCGGGTGACCCGCCGTCGTAGTCCTCGGCGCCGAGCGCCAGCACGGCGTCGACGTCGAGCCCGGGGAGCATGTCGGTGGAGAAGTAGCGCTCGACGAGCGAGCGCTCGAAGCGGTCGATGCCCGCAGGCACCGGAGTGTGCGTCGTGAACACGGTGCCGGCCCGCACCACCTGCAGCGCCTCGTCGAACGAGAGGCCCTCGCCGATGAGGTTCGAGATGCGCTCCAGGCCGAGGAACCCGGCGTGGCCCTCGTTGGTGTGGAACACCTCCGGCATCGGCGAATCGGTGAGTTCGGCGAGCACTTCGAGGGCACGGACGCCGCCGATGCCGAGCAGCAGCTCCTGCAGCAGGCGGTGCTCTCCTCCGCCGCCGTAGAGCCGATCGGTGACGCTGCGCAGGTCGTCGTCGTTGTCGGGGATGTCGGTGTCGAGCATGAGCAGGCGCACCCGGCCCACCTGGGCCTGCCAGATGCGGGCGTACAGCGCGCGGTCGCCGGGCAGCGCGAGCACGATCTGCGCCGGCGTGCCGTCGGCCAGCCGCAGCACCGACAGCGGCAGGCCGTCGGGGTCGAGCACCGGGTAGCTCTCCTCCTGCCAGCCGTCGCGCGAGATGGCCTGGGTGAAGTAACCCGAGCGGTAGAACAGGCCGACGCCGATGATCGGCACGCCGAGGTCGGAGGCCGCCTTGAGGTGATCGCCGGCCAGGATGCCGAGGCCTCCCGAGTACTGCGGCAACGCGGCGGCGATGCCGAACTCGGGCGAGAAGTAGCCGATCGAGGCGGGCCGTGCGCCGTCGAGCCCCTGGTACCAGCGCGGCTCGCTGAGGTAGGCGTTGAGGTCGTCGCGCAGGCTGTTCGCCCAGGCCACGAAGCCCGGGTCGGCCGCGAGCTGCTCGAGGCGCTTCGGCGAGACGGCGCCGAGCAGTGCCACCGGGTCGCCGAGGGTCGAGCGCCAGTCGT
Organism: Herbiconiux sp. FW305-C-125; assembly: GCF_058783455.1. Classification (NCBI taxonomy): domain Bacteria; kingdom Bacillati; phylum Actinomycetota; class Actinomycetes; order Micrococcales; family Microbacteriaceae; genus Herbiconiux; species Herbiconiux sp. FW305-C-125. The sequence goes on from NZ_JBYSYO010000001.1 coordinate 367,616, forward strand.
CGGGTGAGATGTGGGCGAAGATCTGCCGCGTGGGCTCGTGCCACGCCCAGCGCAGGTTGGCGGCGAGCTCTCCGAGCGCCTGGAGCGACTCGGGCAGAACGGATCGGACGGTGAACCTGCGGATCGCCTTCACGCGTGTGTCTCCTTCATCGGCGCGGTGCGCCGGTCGAACAATCACCGCCGGGTGCAGACGACGGCCCCGCTAGCCTATGGCAGTCCCGGTTACGGGGGTATGAACGGATGCGATACGCGCGGATGCCGGTGACGCCGAGGGCGCGCAGACCGTTGCGCGGCAAGGCAGAGTCGGTAGGGTCGGACTGTGGCAGCGACTCAGAACGACCAGGCGGCGGCACCCTTCCAGCCCGCGGTAGGACGCATTCCGATCCTCGAGATCTTCCCCCAGGTGGAGGGCGGCCGATGGCCCGCCAAGGGCTACGTCGGCGAGGTCATCCCGTTCGGCGCTCTGGTGTTCCGCGAGGGGCACGACGCGGTCGGCGCGCACCTCGAACTCGAGGCACCCGACGGCACCCTGATCGATCGGCCACTCGCCCGCACCCACGACTGGGACGACGAATGGCGCGGGCTCGCCCAGGTGACGAGCGAGGGCGACTGGCGCTTCCGCATCCGCGGGTACTCGGACGACTTCGCCACCTGGGAGCACAACGCCACCATCAAGATCAACGCCGGCATCGACGTCGAGCTGATGTTCGCCATCGGCGCACAGCTGTTCGCCCGCCTCGCCGGCGAGGCCGAGCGCCCCGCCGCCGACCGCGAGCTGTTCGCCCGGGTCGCGGCCGAACTCGCGCAGACGGCGGGCCCGCCCGCCGAGCGGCTCGGCCTCGCCTACGGTCCGGCCGTCGCCGCGGCACTGCACCAACGGCCCGCCCAGAGCCTCGTCACCCACTCCGACTGGCTGCCGCTCCGGGTCGAGCGCACCCGTGCAGGCTCGGGCGCCTGGTACGAGTTCTTCCCCCGCTCCGTCGGCGCCAAGCAACTCGCGGGCGGTCGCTGGAAGAGCGGCACCTTCCGCACGGCCGCCAAGCGTCTCCCGGCCGTCGCGGGCATGGGCTTCGACGTGCTCTACCTGCCGCCCATCCACCCCATCGGCGAGGCGTTCCGCAAGGGCCGCAACAACACGCTCGACCCGCAGCCCGGCGACCCGGGTTCGCCCTGGGCGATCGGCGGCGCGGCCGGCGGCCACGACGCCATCCACCCCGACCTCGGCACCGAGGCCGATTTCGTGGCGTTCCTCAAGGCGGCAAAGAAGGTCGGCCTCGAGGTCGCGCTCGACTTCGCCCTGCAGGCCAGCCCCGATCATCCGTGGGTGAAAGAGCACCCCGAGTGGTTCACCACCCTTCCCGATGGCACCATCGCCTACGCCGAGAACCCGCCGAAGAAGTACCAGGACATCTACCCGATCAACTTCGACAACGACTCAGCGGGCATCCGCGCCGAGGCGCTGCGCATCCTCGAGTACTGGATCGGGCTCGGCGTCAAGATCTTCCGCGTCGACAACCCGCACACCAAGCCGCTCGAATTCTGGGAGTGGCTCATCCACGAGGTGAACGCCGCGCATCCGGAGGTCGTCTTCCTCGCCGAGGCGTTCACCCGGCCCGCGCCGATGCAGGGGCTCGCGAAGGTCGGGTTCCAGCAGTCGTACACCTACTTCACCTGGCGCAACACGAAGGCCGAGATCGAAGAGTTCTTCACGAGCCTCGCCGAAGAGACGGATGCCTTCTTCCGCCCCAATCTCTTCGTGAACACCCCCGACATCCTCACCGAGTTCCTCCAGTTCGGGGGCATGCCGGCGTACCGCATCCGGGCGGTGCTCGCCGCCACCGGCGCCCCGACCTGGGGGGTGTACTCGGGCTACGAGCTGATCGAGAACGTCGCGCGCCCGGGCGCCGAGGAGAACATCGACAACGAGAAGTACGAGTACAAGGCCCGCGACTTCGCCGCGGCCGAGGAGGCGGGCCGCTCGATCGCGCCGGAGATCACGCGCCTGAACGAGATCCGCCGCGCGCACCCCGCGCTCGGTCAGCTCCGCAACCTCCGCTTCCACGCCAGCGACGACGACTCGATCGTGGTCTACTCCAAGCATCTCGACGGCGAGTTCACGCCCACCGGGGTCTCCGACACCATCATCGTGGTGGTGAACGTCGACCCGCACTCGGTGCGCGAGACCACCGTGCACCTCGACCTCTCGCTCCTCGGTCTCGCGGCCGACTCGAGCTTCGAGGTCACCGATCTGCTCTCCGGCAACGTGTGGCAGTGGTCGACCCACAATTACGTGCGGCTGGATGCGTTCACCCAGCCCGCGCACATCCTCCACCTCACCCCGGGCTCCGGCCTGCAGCACGAAGGCGGCGCACACTGATGGCCACACCCGACGGCACCCTCGCCCTGGCACTCCCGGAGTTCTCGGAGGAGGTGCTGCAGCGCGTGGCGAGCGGCTCGTACTACAACCCGCACGAGGTGCTCGGCCAGCACCTCGTGAACGCGGCCGGCGTCTCGGACCCGGTCACGGTCATCCGCACGCTCCGCCCGCTCGCCCGCGAGGTGAGCGCGGTGCTCGCGAACGGTGCGCGCGCCCAGCTCACCCACCTCTACGGTGGCATCTGGCAGGGCGTCACCATCACCGGGCTCACCGACTACGTCATCGAGGCGCGCTACGACGACGACGCGGTGTGGACCGCCGACGACCCCTACCGCTTCTCCCCCACCCTCGGCGAACTCGACCTGCACCTCATCGGCGAGGGCCGGCACGAGAAGCTCTGGCAGGTGCTGGGCGCCCGGGTCGAAGAGAAATGGGGCACGGATGCGCCCTCGGCCGGCACCGCGTTCGCGGTCTGGGCCCCGCACGCCAAGGCGGTGCGCGTCATCGGCGACTTCAACTCGTGGAACGGCGTGACCCACGCCATGCGCAGCCTCGGCGGCACCGGCGTGTGGGAGCTGTTCATCCCCGAGCTGACCACCGGCGGCAACTACAAGTTCGAGATCCTCACCCAGAACGACCAGTGGGTGCGCCGCGCCGACCCCATGGCCCGCTACACCGAGATTCCCCCGCTCACCGCTTCGGTGATCGGCACCTCCTCCTACGAGTGGTCCGACGGCGAATGGATGCGCGAGCGCGCCGCCACGAACCCGCACACCCACCCGATGAGCGTCTACGAGATGCACCTCGGCTCCTGGAAGCTCGGCCTCGACTACCGGTCGGTCGCCGACGAGCTCATCCCCTACCTGCAGCACACCGGGTTCACGCACGTGGAGTTCATGCCGCTCGCGGAGCATCCGTTCGGCGGGTCCTGGGGCTACCAGGTCACCTCGTACTACGCCCCCACCTCGCGGTTCGGGCACCCCGACGACCTTCGGTACCTGATCGACCGGCTGCACCAGGCGGGCATCGGCGTGCTGATGGACTGGGTGCCGGGCCACTTCCCGAAAGACGAGTGGGCGCTGGCGCGGTTCGACGGGGAGGCGCTGTACGAGCATCCGGACCCCCGCCGCGGCGAACAGCCCGACTGGGGCACGCTCGTGTTCGACTTCGGCAACTCGAAGGTGCGCAACTTCCTGGTGGCGAACGCGCTCTACTGGCTCGAGGAGTTCCACATCGACGGGCTGCGCGTGGACGCAGTGGCGTCGATGCTCTACCTCGACTACTCCCGCAAAGACGGCGAGTGGCTGCCCAACATGTACGGCGGGCGCGAGAACCTCGAGGCGATCAGCCTGCTGCAGGAGGTCACGGCCACGGCCTACAAGACCAACCCGGGCATCGTGATGATCGCCGAGGAATCGACCTCGTGGCCGGGCGTCACCCACCCCACCGATCGCGGCGGGCTCGGGTTCGGCATGAAATGGAACATGGGGTGGATGCACGACACCCTCGACTACATCGAGAAAGACCCGATGTACCGTTCGTACCACCACGGCGAGATCACCTTCTCGTTCCTCTACGCCTTCAGCGAGAACTTCATGCTGCCGATCTCGCACGACGAGGTCGTGCACGGCAAGGGCTCGCTGCTGCAGAAGATGCCGGGCGACCACTGGCAGAAGCTCGCGAACCTGCGCGCTTACCTCGGCTTCATGTGGGCGCACCCCGGCAAACAGCTGCTCTTCATGGGGCAGGAGTTCGGGCAGCCGTCCGAGTGGAGCGAGGAGCGCGGACTCGACTGGTGGATTCTCGACCAGCCCGTGCACCAGCAGCTGCTGTCGCTCGTCGGGCAGCTGAACCGGGTGTACCGGGAGAACCCGGCGCTGTGGGCGCTCGACAACGAACCGGCGGGCTTCGAGTGGATCGACGGCGGCTCGTCGTCGCAGAACCTCGTGTCGTTCCTGCGCTGGGATTCGGAGGGCAACCCGATCGCGATCTTGATGAACTTCTCGGGGCAGCCCGTGGGGCCGTACCGGGTGGGCCTGCCGTTCGGCGGACGCTGGGATGAACTCGTCAACACCGACGCGGTGGAGTACGGGGGGTCGGGCGTCGGCAACTACGGGGCGGTCGAGGCGGAGTACGTGCCGTGGTCGGGGCGGCCCGCCTCGGTGGAGTTGACGTTGCCGCCGCTGGCTGCTCTGTACTTGCGGCCTGCACGGTAGGGGCTACTTGGGGCGGGGCGCGAAGGGCGGCGGGTTTCGCACTCCCGCCTAGGGGTTGAGCGGAGCTCAAAGGCGGCGGGAGCACGAAACCCGCCGCCCTTCGCTTCGCTCGGGAAAAGGTTGCCCCAACGAAGTACTGGCGGGACGTGCAACTTGTGCCATTGCACCCACGAGGTACTGGCGGGACGAGCATCGTGTGCCGTTGCGAACACGAGCTACGCGGGGACGAATAGCTCCCGACAGTTTTTCGGGAAGAAGCTCTGGCGCGATGCAATGCTGCGGGCCGTACTCGACGACCCAAGGTGAGGGTGTGGCCGAGGGGTGCGACCGCAGGCCGCGCCCCTCGACCGCGCCCTCACATGTCGCGTCGCGCCGGTCAGGGACCGGCGCGACCCGGGCTGCCCGAGCGAAGCCCGGGCCGCCCGGCAACTAATCAGTACAACAACCCCGTGAGCCGCCGGCGCGCAGCCACAACCCTCGGGTCATCGGTACCCACCACCTCGAAGAGCTCGAGTAGGCGCGTACGCACGGCGTTCTTGCCTGCCTGGTCCTGTTTCGGGAAGAGGGTGAGCAGGCGGTCGAAGGCGTCGTCGACGTGGCCGCCGGAGACGTCGAGGTCGGCGACGAGGAGTTGGGCATCCAGGTCGTCGGGGTTCGCGGCGGCCGCTGCCCGGATGTCGTCGAGCGACTTGTCCTGGAGGCGGGCGAGCAGGCTGACCTGGGCGAGACCGGCGACCGCGAGGGCGTCGCGCGGGTTCTGCGCGATCGCGGTCTGGTACTCCTTGATGGCGGTGGCGTAGTCGCCCTGCGCGATGGCCTCGTAGGCTTCGGCGTGGTGCGGCGGCAGGGGCTCCTCGACGGGTTCCGCGGGCTCGGCGTTCGGGTCGGCGCCCTCGACCGTCACCGTTCCGGTGACACCGTTCTGGGCGGCCAGCTGCAGCACCTGGTCGATGACGGCCCGCACCTCCTGCTCGGGGTAGCTGCCCTGGAAGAGCGAGACCGGCCGGCCACCGACGAGCGCGGCGACCGTGGGCACCGACTGGGCTTGGAACGCCTGCGCGAGCTGGGGGTTCGCTTCGACCTCTACGGCGACGAGCACCAGGCGACCGGCGTAGCTCGTCACCACCCGGGCGAGAACGGCGCTCAGTTCCTTGCTCTGGTCGGCCCAGTCGGCCTTGAGGTCGACGATGACGGGAACCTGGTTCGAGAGCTCGATGAACTGGGTGAAGTTCGCGTCGGTGCCCTCGAGCACGAGCGAGGGCACCACGCCCGCCGCTGCGCCCGGCACGCCGCCGGCGACACCGCCGCCGGCACCGGGCGTTCCCGGGGCGGGCCGGTTCACGAGCGATGACAGGTCGACTGCGCCGCGCAGATTGGCTGCGGAAGGCGGGGGCATGCTCACGGCAACTCCTTCGCTTGAACGAGCCCCTGCGAGAATCCGAGGAGCTCAGCCTTACCGGGGTCTCCGAATGGAGGGATGTAGAACAGCAGCTGGTAGCCGTAGGTGGCCTCGACGCCCTTGGCCGTCTCGGTGATGCCCGACAGCGCCTTGACGGCACCCTCGGCACTCACGGTCGCTCCGGACTCGATCGGCTTGGCCGTCTCGGATTCACGCAGGTCGACGGCGACCAGCGCGCCCGAGTCGCTCGTGGCGAGGGCGATGCTCTGCCCGGTGCCGGCCACCTGCCCGAAGTCGATCGTGGCCGACGAACCGATACCGCTCTTCTTGGCGTTCTTGTAGTCGGCACCGACCTGTGTGCGGAGGGTGTCGCCGGTCGCATCGATCTTGTCGTTGTACTGACTCGCGTCGCCCACGCTGAGGATGTCGGCGTAAGCCGTCTTGAGCTGATCGGGTGTCATGGTCAGCAGCTTCGTGTCGAGCGGCAGGCGCGTGGTGCCGACGCTCGCGGCGGCCACCGGCGGGAGGCTCGTGTCGGGCTCGAGGGTGATCTCGTAGTACACCTTGTAGTTCGACCGCGGCGTCTCCTGCACCAGCATCAGGGCGACGGGCGGCACCGAGGTGTCCTGGCCCTGCACGATGGTGAAGACCGACTTCGGCCACGAGTCGGTGGCCTGGGGCAGCACGACCTGCAGCGGCCCGGACGGGATGGCCTGCGGGGCGGGGTACTCGGGGTACCCAGCGCGGATCGCGTAGGTCGCGGAACGCAGTTCGAGGGCGGGCCCCGTGAAGCGCTCGGCCAACTGGTCCTTGTTGCTGGCCGCGTCGGCCTCGGCCGTGACCGAGGAGATCTGGCCCACGATCTCCTCGAGCTGCGCCTCGGTGACGGCGGGGATGGGGGTGTCGTCATCGTCGTCGACCGCTGCCGGGGCGTCCGGGTCGGGTGTCGCGGTGGCGGCGGCCGTCGCTCCGGGCGCGGGCGTGGCGGCAGCCGTCGAGGCGTCGGTGGGCGACGTGGCCGCCTGGGGCCAGTAGTCCGACGAGCATCCGCTCAGTGCGAGTAGCGACACCAGCGCGACCGGCACGGCGATGCGCGGGGCGATCGAGCGGCGCCCGCGCTTCATGCCGGACTCGATGCCGTTCGTGCGGGAAGCCGAGAAACGTTTGCCCTTGGGCAGCGCCGGAGGCTTCCGCCGGGGCCGCTGTGAGCGGCGCATGTGCAGCAGACCGAGCACGAGCAAGACCAATCCGGCGAGGAGGAAAGCCACGCCTGCCACGATGAGCGGGCCGACCCAGGGCGTGGCGTTCGCGATGGGCCAGGAGAGCCGGATCTGTGTGGGGGCCGGCTGGGTGCCGTCGGATGCGACGATCACCGAGTAGCCGGCCGGCAGGTTGACCGTGCGGTACATCGCGTCATCGGCGGTGAACTGCTCGAGCCACAGATCGCTGTTCGCCGGGTTGGCCGAACCGCTCGCCACGTTGTCTGCGGCGTCCGGGTTCGCGGCGACCGTCGTCGAGCTCAGCTCACCGTTGTCGGCGTCGTAGCCGATCTCGGCGTACTCCGAGCCGTCGAGCCAGGCCTTGACGTCGGCGGTGCGGCCGTAGGCGGCGAACACGGTGTCGCTGCCGGTGAGCACGATTGTCTGTTTGCCGGCGTGCGCGGTGAGCGCTGACGAGTCGATCATCGCGTACGCCTCGTCGCCGTCGAGCGTGACGGTGGAGGCGATCGTGCTCGGCGGGAGGAACACGGTTCGTTGCGCGACGCCGACGCCGATCAGCGCGGTTGCGATGATGAAGGCGAAGATGGCGAAGATAAAGCGCACGGAGACTCCTGATAGGGACATTAAAAGATAGCCGATCCCGCCGACACCCTCCCACAGCTGACGTCCAGGCGGCATTCACCACGACACGCTCCCCCGGCGAGGCGATACCGGATCGTGACCTCCCCGCCCCCTTAGGATTGAGCAACGCCCACCCGGACGACGCTTTCGAGGGAGCTATGCCGTGAAGATCCAGAACGCGTTCACCCTCGGCCTCGTCGCCACACTGGGTGTCGGTGTCGGCCTCTTGATCATTGGGGCCGTGACCTCTCTGGCGACCATCCTCACCTACATCGGGGTGGCCATCTTCATCGCGCTCGGCCTCGATCCGATCATCTCCTGGCTCGAGCGCAAGCACTGGCCACGGTGGCTGGCGATTCTCACCGTTCTAGTGGCTGTTCTGGGCGTCTTCACAGGCCTCGTCTTCGCGGTGGTGCCGATCATCGTCGAGCAGACCTCGCAGTTGATCACCGTGGTGCCGAACCTCATCAACCAGGTGCTCGACCAGAACTGGCGGAACGCGGCCACCGAGCAGCTCGGCGGGTTCATCGACGTCAACGAGGTGTACAACGCCGTCATCGGGTACTTCCAGGATGCCGGTAACGTCACCGCTCTGGCCGGCGGCGCCCTGCAGGTGGGCATCGGCATCGCGAGCGGGGTGTTCGGCGCGATCATCGTGCTAATCCTCACCCTCTACTTCACGGCGTCGCTGAACGGCATGAAGCGGGCGGTCTACCGCCTGGTGCCGGCGTCCAAGCGCGAACGCTTCGCCGACCTCAGCGAGCAGGTCACCGGTGCCGTTGGTCGCTACGTAGTGGGGCAGATCAGCCTGGCGCTCATCAACGGGGTGCTCAGCTTCATCTTCTTGTCGATCATCAACGCCCCGTTCTCCGCGGTGCTGGCTTTCCTGGCCGGCATGCTCTCGCTCATCCCCCTCGTCGGAACGCTCTCCGGCTCGGTCATCATCGTGCTGGTCTGCCTCATCCCCGGGCTCGGCTCCCCGCTCACCGCGCTCGTGGCCGGCATCTACTACATCGTCTACATGCAGGTGGAGGCGTACCTCTTGAGCCCGAAGATCATGAACCGGGCGGTCTCGGTGCCCGGCTCGATCGTGGTGATCGCGGCTCTGGCCGGAGGCACCCTGCTCGGCGTCCTGGGCGCGCTCATCGCCATCCCGATCGCGGCGTCGTTCCTGCTCATCATCAAGCAGGTCGTCATCCCCATCCAGAACGAACGCTGAGGCTCACTCCTCGTAGGTGGTGGGCAGCGGGTACGCGGCCGCGCTGACCCGCGCCACGATCTCGTCGAGCACCCGCCGCGTCTGCTGCTCCCCCACCCAGAGGTGCTTGCCGCCCTCGACGGCCACGAGCTCCATGCTCGGCACGCTCGCGAACCGCTCCCGCGCCTCGGCGGGCCGCAGGTAGTCGTCGAGCTCCGGCACGAGCGCGACGAGCCGTTTGCCGTTGCCTTCCCACGCTGCCACCTCATCGGCGGTCGCGCGGTGCAACGGCGGCGAGAGCAGGATGGCGCCGTCGATCGGGTACTGCGCGCCGTACTTCAGCACCAATTCGGTGCCGAATGACCAGCCCACGAGCCACGGATGCGGCAGCCCGCGCTCAGCGACGAAATCCATCGCCGCCTTCACGTCGTAGCGCTCGGCGTCGCCGCCATCGAAGTCGCCCTCGCTCGTGCCGCGCGGCGAGGTGACCCCGCGGAGGTTGAACCGCAGCACCGCCAGGTCGGCCAGGGCCGGCAAGCGCGCGGCCGCCTTGCGGAGGATGTGCGAATCCATGAAGCCACCGTGCGTCGGCAGCGGATGCAGCGTCACCAGCGTCGCGACCGGCGCCCCGGAGAGCGGCAGCGCGAGTTCGCCGACGAGGGTCAGACCGTCGTCGGTGTGCAACTCGATCTCTTCGCGCCGTGCCGGCAGCTCGGTGCCGCTGCGGATCTCGATCTCGCTCATCCGGGTACTACGCTCCGATCTTCCAGCAGTGCGTGTGCCAGTGCCTTCGTGCGGCGAGATCGGCGCTGTCACCGAGCACGCCGTCGGCCCGCCAGGTGACGAGGTGGGCCGTGCCCGGCGACACCGTCAGGCCGCAGCCCGGGCAGAGGTACTCCTTCGTGGCGCTCACGACCGACACGGGCTGCACGTTCCAGTCGCCGTCGCGACGGTGCTCCACCCGCTTCCAGCCCGCCAGGAGCCGGCCGAGGTCGTTGTCCTCCTCGTCGTCGCCGGCGCGGCGGCGCGGACGGTTGTTGCGAGGCATGCCTCCATCCTACGAGCGGATGAGGGCGGCCGGACCGAGCGGGTCCGGGCCCTCAGTGCAGCCCGTCGGTCTGCTGCAGGCGCGATTCCTCCTGGTCGAGCATGAGCTGGGCCCGCACGAGGATGCGTGAGGAGTACTCCCCTCGACCCCGCGCATCCAGCAGGGCCACCCGCTCCGCCTTCAGCACCTCCAGGCGCAGAATCCGGTACTGGCGGTGCGGCGCACCGACCCTCTCGTCTTCGGAGTGCGCGCGCTCCCACGCCGACTCGCTGCGCAGCTCCGCATCGCTCCGCACCCGTTCCACCACGCTCTCGTCGACCACTTCCCCGCTCGGCAGGGAGAGATCGGGCTGCTCCAGCACGAGTTGTCCGGCCGCCCGCAGCTCGTCGACCAGCGTGGCGAACTCGGCGTGATCGGCGGCCTCGTCGACGCCGCGGAGTTTCGTGAGCCGGATGATCCACGGCAACGTGCCGCCCTGCACCACCAGGGTGACGATCGACACCGTGAACGCGATCAGCACGAGCTGGTTGCGGTACGGCGTCGACTCGGGCAGGGACTGGGCGGCCGCGACCGTCACCACCCCGCGCATCCCGGCCCAGGACACCACGATGCCGCTCTTCCAGCCGGAAGGCTCGAGGGCCCCGGGGCCGGCCGGGTCGCGTCGGCGTTCCCGTGCACGTTGAACGGTCAGCAGCGGCCCGACGAAGGCGAAGCGGATGATCAACAGCACCAGCGCGGCGGCGATGCCGAGCACGACGGCGCCCACCGCGTTGAGGTTGCTGTTCTCGTCGCTCTGCTTGATGGCGGCAAGGAAGATGTCCTTGAGCTCCAGCCCCATCAGAAGGAACACGCCGTTCTCGAGCAGGAACTGGATGGTGCGCCAATTCAGCCGCTCGCTGATGCGCGTCGACGCGGTGAAGTACTTCGCGCCCATGTGGCCGGTGTACAAGCCCGCCACAACCACGGAGAGAACCCCGGATGCGCCGATCGCCTCGGCGGGGATGTACGCGAGGAACGGGATGATGAACGACACCGCCGTGGTGAGCACGGAGTCGGTGAGCTTCGAGCGCAGGAAGACGGTGACGATACCCACCGCGAGGCCCACCGCGATGGCGACCACCGAAGAGTAGGCGAAGTCGATCACGACTCCCCCGACACCCGCGAAGGCGAGCGTGCCCGCCACGGCCGCGACCGCCGTGCGCAGCAGCACCAGCGCCGAGGCGTCGTTCACGAGGCTCTCGCCCTCGAGCACCGCGATGAGGCGTGGCGGCAGACCGAGGCGCTTGCCGATCGACGTGGCGGCGACCGCATCCGTCGGGCTGATGACCGCGCCGAGGGCGATCGCCGCGGCCAGGTTCATGTCGGGCAGGATCGCGTTGAGGATCAGCCCGATCACCACGGCGCTCGCGATCACGAGGAGCACCGAGAGCATCGAGATCGCGCCGAAGTTCTTGCGGAAGTCGACGAGCGGCACGTTGATCGCCGAGGCGTAGAGGAGCGGGGGCAGCACGCCGGCGAGGATGATCTCCGACGGCACGTGCACGGGCGGCACACCCGGGATGAGCGAGATGCCGATGCCGATGACCACGAGCACGATCGGGGTCGCCAGTCGCAGTTTCGGCGAGAGCACGGAGACGCCGACGATGATGATCAGGCAGATCACGGCGACGAGTTCTGGCCTCATGCGATCAGCCTACTGAACGCGCGCGGCCACCCGAGTGCGGCTGCGCCCGCCTGGGTTCAGTACCAGCCGCGGTTCTCGGAGGAGGCCCACGCCTCGCACGGCGTGCCGTACACGCTCGCGATGTACTGCAGGCCCCAGTTGATCTGCACGTTGGGGTCGGACTCCCAGCCCGGCCCCATCTTCGAGCCGGGGAGCGCCTGCGGGATGCCGTAGGCGCCTGACGGGTTCGCCGCCGTCGGGTTCCAGCTCGACTCGCGGTTCCACAGGGCCAGCAGGTAGTAGTAGTTCTGTTCGCCCCAGCCGTAGCCGAGCACGGCCTGGTACGCGATGTCCTGCAACGATCCCGGAGCGGGCGGCCCGGGGGTGGGCACGACGTTGGCTTCGCAGCCGCCGCCGGATCCGGCTGCGCCGGAATCGCCTGACGGCGAGGCCTTCACCGAGACCGGCACCACGACGGGTTCCGGCGCGGGCGGCGGCGGCAGGGTGACCGTGTACCCGTCACGGGTGACGGACTGCGCGGCACCCGCTGCGACGTCGAGCGATTGCTCGCCCCCTGCTGCCGCGACGACCGTCGGCGCGTAGTCCTGGGACGCGGCGTTGGCGCCGACCGAGTGCGGGTCGACGGCGAAGAGCAGCACGAACGCGGCCGCCACGCCGAACGCCATCACCTGCAGCCCCGTGCGGACGACGGGGTGGGCGGAGGCGCGAGTGGAGGACATCGGTATCAATACCAGTGGTTCACGTCGGAATGCGCAAGGGCTGAGATGGGATCCCCGTACCGGCCCTGGATGTAGTTGAGCCCCCAGGTGATCTGCGTGGCCGGGTTGGTCTGCCAGTCGGGAGCGATGTCACCCATCTTGGAGCCGGGCAGCGCCTGCGGGATGCCGTAGGCGCAGCTGGAGCTGTTGAGCGCGTTCACGCGCCAGCCGGATTCGCGGCTCCAGAGGGCCACGAGAGCGTCGAACTGTGCTCCGGTCCAGCCCCGTTCGGCGGCCAGCGCGGCCGCGATGACCTGCGCGCCGGCCGGGTCGGGCGACGCCGCGTTCGGGTCGGGGCAGCCGGTGTCGGCGCTCGACCCGGTGGAGGCCTTCTCGATGACGGGCGGCGGTGGCGGCGGCGCTTCGGTGACGCCGTAGGTGTCGCGGAACACGCTCAGTGCCGTGCCCCCGCTCACTGCGAGGGTCTGCTTCTGCGCGGTCGAGGTGGCGAAGTCACCCTCGAACGCCGACGACGCGGTCGCCGTCGACCCGATGTTCGGCGCCACGACGGAGACGAACGCGCACGCCGTGACGGCAGCGAGACCGAGCACCTGCAGCGTCACCCGCGCGGGATTCGTGGTTCGCCGACAGACGCCACGAACCCGGGTGGAGGTCTGCGTGCGCGCTTCGGTCAGGGAGTGCTTTGCCACGATTCGAACGATTTTAGCCCATCACCCCGAGTTCCGCCCAGCTTCGGCCTGGATGCGGGCCAGGACGGTGCGGCGGGCCGCCTGCTCGACCGGGTCGGGCACGGGCAGGGAGGCGAGGAGGCGGCGGGTGTACGGGTCCTGCGGATCGCCCAGCACCTCGGCTCCCGTGCCCTCCTCGACCAGGCGGCCGTGGTAGAGCACGGCGATGCGGTCGGCGAGCAGGTCGACCACGGCGAGGTCGTGGCTGATGAACAGGGCGGCGAAGCCGAACTCGAGCTGCAGCTCGGCGAAGAGCTCGAGCACGCGTGCCTGCACCGACACGTCGAGCGCCGAGGTGGGCTCGTCGGCGATCAGCAGCTTCGGCTCCAGCGCCAGGCCGCGAGCGAGGCTCGCGCGCTGGCGCTGACCGCCGCTCAGCTCGTGCGGGAAGCGGTCGCCGTAGCTCTTCGGCAGCTGCACGGCCTCGAGCAGCTCGTCGACACGACCGCGGGCCTCCCGCGCGTTCGCCGCACGACCGTGGATGACGAGCGGCTCGGCCACCGCATCCGCGATCGTGAGCAGCGGGTTGAAGCTCGCCGCCGGGTCCTGGAAGACGAAACCGATGTCGGCCCGCAACGGCTTGAAGCGCCGCTCGGCGAAGTCGAGCATCTCGAAACCGAGCACCTTCAGCGATCCCCCGGTGATCCGGGTGAGGCCACCGATGGCCCGGCCGATCGTCGTCTTGCCCGACCCGCTCTCGCCCACGAGACCGAGCACCTCGCCGGCACCGATCCGGAACGACACGTCGTCCACCGCCCGGAAGCCCTTCCTGCCGAACCGGCCCGGGTATTCGATGGTGAGGTTGGTCGCCTCCACCACGGGCACGTCGACTTCACCGGTGGCCGCCCGCTCGGCGCGTGCACGCCCGCGCTCCTCGGTGCGGGCCCGGCCCTGCCCGATGCGGGGCACCGCGTCGAGCAGCCGCTTCGTGTAGTCGGCTTGCGGATGCGCGAACAGCGTCTGCGCATCCGCTTCCTCCACCAACTTCCCCTGGTACATGACCGCGACCCGACCGGCCAGGTCGGCCACCACACCCATGTTGTGCGTGATGAGCACGATGGCGGTGTCGAACTCGTCGCGGAGACGCCGCAGCAGGTCGAGGATCTCGGCCTGCACCGTCACGTCGAGCGCCGTGGTGGGCTCGTCGGCGACGATCAACCCCGGGTTCAGCACGAGCTCCGTCACCCAAGCGGGGGACGCCAGGAGCGGCAATCTTTACGCGATCGAAATGTTCAGCGTACGGCGAGCATCACGTCGACCACGGCGTCGAGCACGGCGTCGACCTGGGCCTCGTCGTACCCCCCGCGGCGCGAGCGGAACACGACGGTGCGCACATCCGTCACCGTCACGTCGGCGCCGGAGCGGAAGTACTCGGTGAGGTAGGCGGTGAAGGCATCGACGTCTTTGGGGTGGTAGCCCACCCGCAGAGCGCCCGCGCGGCGGAACTTCTGGCCGTCGGGTCGTTCGAGCCGGGCGAGGATCTCGGCCGCCCGGCTGCGCGCACTGGCGAACCAGGCCTCGTCGCCGGCCGCCTGATAGGCGCGGTCGCGCTCGCGCAGGGCGAAGGCGTCTTCGAGGCGCTCGAGCGCCGCGTCGACGGCCGGCGCGTAGTAGCCGCCCTTCTGCATGGTGAAGGCGGTGTGCCGCACCATGTCACTGGTGAGGGTGTAGGCGCCGGAGACGGCGTTGCGCTCGTCGTAGGCCTGCCGAGCCTTCGCGAGGAAGTCGTCGACCTCGGTGACGTCGTAGCCGAGGGTCGAGTTCCGGGTGCGGGGGAAGGGTACGCTCACGGCTCTATTGTGCCAAACTCGCGACGATGACCCAGAGCACGTAGGCCGCAGCCGCCGAGGGCAGGATCGAATCGAGCCGGTCGAGGAACCCGCCGTGCCCGGGCAACCAGCTGCTCATGTCCTTGATGCCGATGTCGCGCTTCAGCAACGACTCGCAGAGATCGCCGATGGTCGCAGTGGTCGTGATCACGGCGCCGAAGATCAACCCGAACCACCACGGCTGCTGCAACACGAAGATCGCCAACAGCACGCCGCCGATGAGGGACACGACAACAGCTCCCGCGAGCCCCTCCCAGGTCTTCTTCGGGCTGATGGTGGGGGCCATCGGATGCTTGCCGAAATTCAGTCCGCTGGCGTATGCCCCGACATCCGTCAGCACCACGACCGCGATGAACGAGAGCACCCACCACTGCCCGCCGTCTTTCGACAGCAGCAGCACCGACGCGCTGGCGAGGAACGAGACGTAGACCTGCACGAAGGTGCCGGCCGCGACATCCCGCACGGTCTGACCGAAACCCGGCCGCGGTGGCAGGAAGGCGACCTCGAGCACCCGCCAGAGTGCCACCAGGAGCACTCCGCCGACGAAGACCAACCACTGGCCCTCTGCGCCCCAGTAGTACGAGGCGGGAACCAGGGCGACACCGGCGATCACGGTGGGGATGCGCGGCACGTGCAGCCCGGCGTGCTTCAGCGCCGCCGCGAGTTCCAGCGTGGCGAACGCCACCAACACGGCCGCGAGCGCCATGTAGATCTCTTTGATCACCACGAGGCTGACCACCATGACACCGGCCAGCACGATGCCGATCGCGATGGCTGAGAGGAGGTTGCGGCCGGTGCGCTCGGTGATCTTCTCGTTCGCCTCGTCGAACTGCTCCTTGCGCGCCCGCACCTGAGCCTGGATGTCGGCGCGCGACAACGACCTGGCGCGCTTGGACGGCGGCGTCCCGGCGGAATCGGGTTCGAGGCTCATGACGACCGGTCGAGGTCAGACCTCGAGGAGTTCGGCTTCCTTGCGCTTCAAGGCGTCGTCGACCGTGTCGACCGCCTTCTTGGTGATGACCTCGAGCTCCTTCTCGCCCCGTGCCACCTCGTCGTCGCCGACCTCGCTCTTCAGCGCATCCAGGTCGTCCTTGGCCTTGCGGCGAATGTTGCGGATCGACACCTTGCCGTCCTCGGCCTTGGTGCGCACGATCTTCACGTACTCCTTGCGGCGCTCCTCGGTGAGGTCGGGCAGGGTTATGCGGATGATGTTGCCGTCGTTGGTCGGGTTGGCCCCGAGGTTCGGCACGTCGCGGATGGCCTGCTCGATGTCGCGCAGCGCTCCCTTGTCGTAAGGCGTCACGATGAGCGTGCGCGCCTCGGGGTTCTGCAGCGAGGCCAGCTGGGCCAGCGGCGTCGGGGTGCCGTAGTAGGGCACGAGGATCTTCTGGAACAGGGCGGGGTTCGCACGCCCGGTGCGCACGTTGGAGAAGTCGTCTTTGGTGACCTCGACGGCCTTGTTCATGCGTTCGGTGGCGTCTGCCAGGACATCGGCGATCACGGGGGCTCCTTCAGTGGATCAGTGGTTCAAGTGTAGTCAGTGGCTCGTGGCCACCAGGGTGCCGATGCGCTCGCCCCGGATCGCCTTGGCCACGTTACCGGCCGGCTCCATGCCGAACACGTGCATGGGCATCCCGTTGTCCATGCAGAGGCTGAACGCGGTGGAGTCGACCACCTTGAGGCCCTGCACGAGGGCGTCGCTGTAGGTGAGCAGCTCGAGTTTGACGGCATCCGGGTCGACCCTCGGGTCGGCCGAGTACACGCCGTCGACGCCGTTCTTGGCCACGAGCACCTCGTCGGCGTGGATCTCGAGCGCCCGCTGGGCCGAGACGGTGTCGGTGGAGAAGTACGGCAGGCCTGCGCCCGCGCCGAAGATGACGACGCGACCCTTCTCCAGGTGCCGGATGGCCCGGCGCGGGATGTACGGTTCGGCCACCTGGGTCATCGAGATGGCGGACTGCACGCGGGTCTCGGCACCCGCCTGCTCGAGGAAGTCCTGCAGCGCGAGCGCGTTCATCACGGTGCCGAGCATGCCCATGTAGTCGGCACGCCCGCGGTCCATGCCCCGCTGGGAGAGCTCGGCCCCGCGGAAGAAGTTGCCGCCACCGACGACGATCGCGACCTCGACCTCCTGAGCCGCTTCGGCGATCTCCTTGGCCAGGCCGGACACCACGTCGGGGTTCACTCCGAGGGAACCACCCCCGAATGCTTCACCGGAGAGTTTGAGGAGTACCCTGCGCTTGTCGGCCGGCTCTGACATCCGTCGTGTGTCCCTTCGTCGTTCTCGTGTTCAGGCTACAGAGAAAACGGGCCCGGATCATTCGACCCGAGCCCGTTTCCGAGAGTGTTCGCTACGCGCCGACCTTGAAGCGCGCGAAACCGGTGACCTGGATGCCGGCGTCGGCCAGCACCTTCGACACCGAGAGCTTGTTGTCCTTCGCGTAGTCCTGGTCGAGCAGGGCGACCTGCTTGAAGAACGCGGCCACACGACCCTCGACGATCTTGGGCAGCGCCGCCTCCGGCTTGCCCTCGTTCTTCGAAATCTCGGTCACGATGGCGCGCTCCTTCTCCACAGCGTCGGCCGGGACGTCGTCGCGGCTGAGGTACTGCGGGTCGGCGAAGGAGATGTGCTGAGCGATGGAACGTGCGGTCTCCGCATCCGACCCGGTGTAGGCCACGACCACGCCGACCTGCGGGGGCAGGTCCTTGGAGGTCTTGTGGAGGTAGATCTCGAAGTTCTCGCCCTCGAGCCGCGCGATGCGGCGCAGTTCGATCTTCTCGCCGAGGATGGCGGCCTCGTCGTTGATGACGTCGGCGACCGTCTTGCCGTCGCTGGGGGCCGCGAGGGCCTCCTCGACGGTGGACGCGCCGGCGGCCGCGCTCGCGGCGAGCACCTTGTCGGCCAGGGCGATGAACTTCTCGCCCTTCGCCACGAAGTCGGTCTCGCAGGCCAGCTCGATGAGCGTGGCTGCGCCGTTCTCCTGGGTGGCGGCGACGAGGCCCTCGCTGGTGGAGCGGTCGGCACGCTTCGCGTTGCCCTTCGCACCCTTCAGGCGCAGGATCTCGACGGCCTTCTCCATGTCGCCGTCGGCCTCGACCAGGGCGTTCTTGGTGTCGACCATGCCGGTGCCGAGCTGCTCGCGCAGCGCCTTCACGTCGGCCAGGCTGATGTTTGCCATGTTGTTGATGACTCCTTGAATTGTCTCGGGTGCCCGCTGGCGCGGGTCACGCTACCGCACCGAAGTGACGGCGGAATGTCGCTGGCGCGACGACTACTTGGCGGTCTTCTCCGCGTCGGTGGCCTCGGCCTCGAGCTTCGCCTCGGCCTCCTCGTCGGAGACGACGTGGTGCTCGACCACGAGGGACTCGTCGGTGATGGCGGCGAGGTCGGCCTCTGCCTGCGCGTCGGGGTCGTTCTCCTCGACGGGAACCTCAGCGGCGATGACCTCGGCCACGGCCTCCGCGTTCTCGGCACCGGTCACGAGGCCGTCGACGGCCTCGATCTTCTCGGCCTCGGACTGCGGGTTCTCGGATGCCTGGAGGAGCTCGCGCTCCCACTCGGCCAGCGGCTCGGCGGGGGCGTCGCCCTCTTCGGGCTTCTGGTGGCGCTGGATGAGACCCTCGGCCGCGGCGTCGGCGACGATGCGGGTGAGCAGGGCGACGGAGCGGATGGCGTCGTCGTTACCCGGAATCGGGTACTGCACCTCGTCGGGGTCGCAGTTGGTGTCGAGGATGCCGATGACCGGGATGCCGAGCTTCTTGGCCTCGTCGATCGCCAGGTGCTCCTTCTTGGTGTCGACCACCCAGAGCGCCGACGGGGTCTTCGACAGGTTGCGGATGCCGCCGAGCGACTTGTGCAGCTTGTCGAGCTCACGCTTCTTGATGAGCAGTTCCTTCTTGGTGAAACCGCTCTTGGTGGTGTCTTCGAAGTCCAGCTCCTCGAGCTCCTTCATGCGCGCGAGGCGCTTGGAGACCGTGGAGAAGTTGGTGAGGAGGCCACCGAGCCAGCGCTGGTTGACGTAGGGCTGGCCGACGCGGGTCGCCTGCTCGGCGATGGACTCCTGGGCCTGCTTCTTGGTGCCCACGAAGAGGATGGTGCCGCCGTGCGCGACGGTCTCCTTCACGAAGTCGTAGGCCTTGTCGATGTAGCCGAGCGACTGCTGCAGGTCGATGATGTAGATGCCGGAACGCTCGGTGAAGATGAATCGCTTCATCTTCGGGTTCCAACGGCGGGTCTGGTGCCCGAAGTGCACGCCGCTGTCGAGCAGCTGGCGGATGGTGACGACGGCCATGGCCGTACTCCTTCTGTTCTCGGTTTTCTCCGCGACGGTGGCCGCGGATCCTGGTGCCCGGCACGCATCCGGCCCGCTGTTCGTTCTCTCGTTCGAGAGCGGGACCGATCGGATGAGCTGCCTGAAGGGCACGCGAAGTCACCCCGACGAGCGGGGTGCTCCGAGAATCATACCATCCGGCGGTGGTTACCGAGGTTGGGCGACCGCCGCCCGGTCGCGCTTGCGCTCGACCTTGAGGCTGTCCATGCTCTCGAGCGAGCGGCCCTTGGTCTCGGGGACGGCGAAGAAGACGAAGAAGAAGCTGACCAGGGCGAAGAAGGTGTAGAGCCCGTAGGTGAAGGCCAGCGAGAAGCCCGACAGCGCCGGGAAGGTCTCGGTGATGGCGAAGTTCGTGAGCCACTGCGCCGCCGCGGCCACACCGAGCGCCTTGCCGCGGATGCGGTTCGGGAAGATCTCGCCGAGCAGCACCCAGACGATCGGGCCCCAGGTGGCGCCGAAGAAGATGACGAACAGGTTCGCCCCCACGAGGGCCAGCGGGCCCCAGGCCCCTGGCAGCGACGGGGTGCCGCCGTCGCCCACGACCGCCTGCGAGAACGACAGGGCCATGAGGCCGAGCGAGACCACCATGCCGGCCGAACCCGTGAGCAGCAGCGGCCGGCGGCCGATCTTGTCGACGAAGAAGATCGCGACGAAGGTCACGGCCACGTTGATGACGCTCGTGATGACCGAGATGATGAAGCTCGTGCTCTGGTTCGTGGTGTCGAAGCCGACCGAGGCCCAGAGGCTCTGGGAGTAGTAGAAGATGACGTTGATGCCCACGAGCTGCTGGAACATCGACAGCAGGATGCCGACCCAGACCACCGGGAGCAGGCCGAACATCTTGCCGCGGAGGCTCGCCGTGCGGGCGTTCTCCTTGTCCTCCTTGAGCGACTTCTCGATCTCGTCGAGCGCGGAATCGACCTCGGACTGCGGCATCACGCTGGCGAGCACGTCGCGGGCGTCGTCCTGCCGGTTCTTGCCGGCGAGGTAGCGGGGGCTCTCCGGCAGCCGCCAGGCCAGCAGGCCGTAGACGATGGCGGGCACTGCGCACGCCACGAACATCCAGCGCCAGGCATCCGCCCCGAACCAGAGGGGTTCGTTGGCGCCGCCGGCCGCGCCCTGGAGGAGGGTGTCGGAGAGCAGTGCCGCGAAGATACCGAGCGTGATGGCGAGCTGCTGCAGGCTGGCGAGGGCTCCGCGTACGGCCTTCGGCGCGATCTCGGCGATGTAGGCCGGGGCGATGACGCTCGCGATACCGATGCCGAGACCGCCGATGACGCGCCAGACGATGAGATCCCAGACGGCGAAGGCGAAGCCGGAGCCGATGGAGCTGACGAGGAAGAGCCCGGCGCCGATGAGCATCACGGGGATGCGGCCGATGCGATCGGCGATGCGCCCGGCGAAGTACGCGCCGATGGCGCAGCCGAGCAGAGCGGATGCGACGGTGAAGCCGCTGAGCAGCGGCAGGTCGCCGAGGTTGAAGTCCTGCTCGATGGCTTTCACAGCACCGTTGATGACGGACGAGTCGAAACCGAACAGGAAGCCGCCGAGGGCAGCGGCGATCGACAGGGCGATCACCTTGCGTCGGAGCCGCCGGGAGCTGGCGTGGTCATCGACTGTGCCGCGGGCTGCAGGCTCGTTCGAACTCATGACGGACTCCTTCGTGCCGATGGGTGACGGGGCTTGGTCTGACACGTCCACTCCCCCACATATCCGATATTGGCACGGTTCCTCCACCAACGTGGTCACGGCGCGTTCGGCGGGGCGGGATACGGGCAGTGTTGCGGGATGAGTCACCCTCTTCCCCGCCCGCCGCGCGCGGGCATGCTTGTGCTCGGGCTCCTGTGCCGCGGTGCCGTTCTGGCCCTGACGGTGACGGTCGCGCTCGTCGTGGTGCCGTGGGCGGTACGTGCTTCCGCAGCCCCGTTCGCCAGTGCACGCGGTTACGCGTCGGCGTCGGCGTCGGCTGCGGCGGCTGGGTCCGCGTCGGCAGCGGCTGCTGGGTCCGCGCTTCAGGGTGAGCCCGCGAGCCCGCCCGGCGCCTCGGCGGCATGGCCTGCGGCAGCTGGGTCCGCGCTTCAGGGTGAGCCCGCGAGCCCGCCCGGCGCCTCGGCGGCATGGGCTGCGGCAGCTGCGTCCGCTCCTCAGCTCGGGCCCGCGAGCGCGCCCAGCACCGCGACGGCATCGGCGTCGATCGTCGCAGGGACGCGCCCACCGGCTGCGGTTGCGGGAGACGTGGGCCGATCGACGTGGCAGTGGCCCGTCACGGCGCCCGCGCTCGTGACGGCGGAGTTCGTCGCGCCGGCGACGAAGTACAGCGCCGGCCATCGCGGCACCGATCTCGCCGCGGCCGCGGGGGCGCCGGTGGTGGCGCCGGCCGACGGCGCCGTCGCGTTCGCGGGGATGGTGGCGGGTCGCCCGGTGGTCGCGGTCGAGCATCCGGGCGATCTGCGGTCGAGCGTCGAGCCCGTGGTGGCGGCGGTGCCGGTCGGCGCGGTCGTGCAGCGGGGTCAGGTCATCGGCACCGTGGGTTCGGGAGGTCACTGCACCACCGCGTGCGTGCACGTCGGAGTGCGCCTGCGCGGCGAGTACGTGAACCCGCGCTCGTTGCTCGCCCCCATCCCCCGCGCGCGGCTGCTCCCGGCTGCCCCCGCGGCATCGAGTCTCCATTTCTTGCCGGAATGGCCGCCCGCGTCCCGACCAGAACGGGAGACTCGATGGCGCTCAGGCGCGCGGGTGGGCTGCCTGGTAGGAGGCGCGGAGGCGCTCGACGGTGACATGCGTGTAGATCTGGGTGGTGCCGAGACTGGCGTGGCCGAGCATCTCCTGCACCGCGCGGAGGTCGGCGCCGCCGTCGAGGAGGTGGGTGGCTGCCGTGTGCCGGAGCGCGTGCGGGCCGGCCGGTCCGGTGCCCGGTACCGACTCGAGCAGACCGGCGACCAGTTCGTACACCGAGCGGGTGCCGAGCCTCCCGCCGCGAGCGCCGAGGAACGCGGCCGCCGGCACGCGTTCGATGCCGCCCGCTCGCCGCCGCTCCAAGAGCGCGGGGCGCGAGCGTGTCAGGTAAGCCACCAGTGCGTCGTGGGCCGGTTTCCCGAATGGCACGATGCGCTCCTTCGACCCCTTGCCGGTCACACGCACGGTGCGGCGATCGAGGTCGAGATCGTCGATGTCGATGCCGACGAGTTCGGAGACGCGGAGCGCCGAGGCGTACAGCAATTCGATGACGGCCAGGTCGCGGAGCGCGATCGGGTCGCCGGTGGCGGCACTGTCGTGGAGTTCGGCGAGCAGTACGCTCACCGAGTCTCCGGAGAGCACCCGCGGAAGCGTGCGGTCGGGTCGGGGCGCCCGCAAGCGGACGGCGGCGTCGATCTCGATCCGTCCCGTGCGCCGCAGCCACGCCGAGAAGGTCTTCGCGGTGGCCGCGCGTCGGGCGAGGGTCGCTTTGGCGAGCTCGCGCTGCGCGGCGGCCCAGAGCCAGTCGCGGTAGAGGTCGAGGTCGAGCTCGGCGACATCCTGGACCCCTCGGGCAGCGGCGAACGCCTCGAGATCAACGAGGTCGGCGCCATATGAGCGCGCGGTGTGCTCGGAGTACCCGCGCTCGAGCAGCAGGTACCGCTCGTACTCCGCCCGCGCGTCGCTGATCCTCACCCCCCAAGCATCCCCCGCCCTCGCCCAGAGCCCAGCCGCCCGCTCCGCGTGTCCCCACCTCCCACCGCGTGACTCGCCCGCCCAGCGCGTCCCCACCACGCGCTCGAGTCCCCGCTCCAGCCCCGCCTGTCCCGCCGGGCCGCCGCGGGCCCCAGCCGGCCACCCGGCTCCGGCGTATCGCGCCAGCCGCCGCGTTTCCCCAGCTGACCCCCGCACCACCACCCGGCCCCGGCGCGTCCCGCAAGCCGGCGCGTGCCCCCAACCGGCCCACGAATCGCCACCCGGCCCCGGCGTGTCCCGCCAGCCGCCGCGTGTCCCCGACCGGCCCCGCGCATCGCCATCCGGCCGCGCGTGCTCCGCCGCCTCGTGTCCGCTGCGCGAGCGTCCAGGGGCGCATCGGGGCAGCGCTGCGCGGCCTCCCTGCGGGGCGCCTTCGCCTCAGGGCTGGGCGTGGCGGGAGAAGGCCTCGAGGCGGTCTTCGGGTGAGAGGGCCGCGAGGCGGTCGACGAACGCGTTGTCGAAGCCCGAGACCACGGGGAAGTCGCCGATCGGAACCGTCGAGTGCACGATGCGGTCGTCGTAGACCTGCACGATCGCGAACGATTGGCCGCCGCCCAGCCCGCTCAGCCGCCCGCGCACCGCGGCGACGTCCATCGTGTAGCAGGTCGCCGCCGCCACCGACACCGGCACGCCGGCGAACAGGCTGTGGGTGGAGTAGTGCAGGTGCCCCCCGAGGATGCCACGCACATCCGTGCCCCGGATCACATCCGCCAGCTCGTGCTGCCGCTGCAACTCCAGGATCGGCATCAACGGCACGGTGGTGGGAATCGGCGGGTGGTGCAGCGCCACGATCGTGCCTTCGGGCGCCGGCGTCGCCAGTTCGCCCCGGAGCCACTCGAGCTGCTCAGCCGAGAGTTCGCCGTGGTGGTATCCCGGCACGCTCGTGTCGAGGGCGATGAGGCGCAGTCCGCCCAGCCGGATGCTCGTGACGACCGGTTCGGTCAGCGGCTGCTCATCGAGGAGCTCCACCCGCACCCGAGCCCGATCGTCGTGATTGCCCATCACCCAGAGCACCCGCGCACCCATGCGCTCGGCAGCCGGCTCGACGATGCCGCGGATGCGGCGGTACGCGTCGTCTTCACCCAGATCGGCGATGTCGCCGGTGAACACCAGAGCCTCCGGCCGGATGCCCGAAGCCTCCAGCTGGCGCATCGCCTGCCTCACGGTGGCGTCGGTGTCCACCTTTCCGTAGAGCGGCTGCTCGCCCGCGAGGAAGTGGGTGTCGCTGATGTGCACGATCGTGTGCTGGGGCTCGCCGTACTGGGCCATGTGCTCCAGTCTCGCAGACGTGACCATGCGAACCCGCTCGGCGCTCACAACCTTAACCAGCCGTTCGCGTTCTCGACGGCGCCTCCCTCCAGCGCGAGCACCCCGAGTGTGACCGCGACGGCACGCGGTGCCATACCGGTGCGCTGCGCCAGGTCGGCGACGCCGCGCGCCGAGCGCCGGCTCAGTGCGTCCCGCACGCGCACGGCATCAGGATCGGCTGCAGCGGCGCCAGAGACCTGGCGTGCATCGGGTGTGCCGAACACCATCTCCACCACATCGGCCGCCGAGGTGACACACACCGCGTCGTACTCGCGGAGGAGGCGGTGGCACCCGGCGGACGTGACGCTCGTCACCGGCCCGGGCACGGCGCCGAGCGGGCGCCCGAGCGCTGCGGCGTGACCGGCCGTGTTGAGCGAACCTGAACGCCAACCGGCCTCGACCACGACCGTCGCGTGTGCTGATGCGGCGATGAGGCGGTTTCGCTGCAGAAACCGCCACTTCGTCGGCGACGATCCGCACGGGAGTTCCGAGACCACCGCACCCGAGGCGGCGATCCGCAGGAGCAGGTCGTGATGCGCCGCCGGGTAGAGACGGTCGACCCCACCGGCCAGGAAGGCGATCGTCGTGCCACCGCTGGCGAGACAGGCGCGGTGCGCGACACCATCGATACCGTAGGCCGCCCCCGAGACGACGGCCATTCCTCGGTCGCTGAGCCCCGCTGACAGATCCATCGCCACATGCTCGCCGTAGTTCGTCGCGTCCCGCGAACCCACGATCGCCACTGCCCCGCCTGGATGCGAGAGCGCACCCACGTCACCGCGCACCCACAGAGCAAGCGGGGCGTGGTCACCCAGGACGTCGAATTGTTCGGGCCATGCATCGTCGTTCGGAAGGATGAGGCGCGCCCGGTAGTGCACGGCGGAGCGGAGCGCTGCGAGAGCGGTTCGAGATGACAGGCGCGGCCGCCATCGATCAACCCCTTCGGCGAGGTCCTTCCTGGAGAGCTCGTCCAGCGCCGAACCCGACTCACCCTCGTTGACACCGGGGAGGCCGTCGTTCGCCGCGGCCCACCAGTCCGCCGGCTCCCGGCCCTCGATCAACATCGACAAGGCCCGATCGGCGCCCAGCGCGCGGATCACCATGCCGGCAACCGCATCCCCCGGCTCGACCATCGTCGACCACGCCGCCGCGGCGAACACCTGAGCCACCTCGACGTCGTCGAGCTCGGCGGTCACCGAAGCATCAGAGCAAGCACCATCGGCGGCCGCAACCGCCCGCCGCCCCGAGACCGTCTCCACGAGACCACGCACGAGTGCGCGATCCACCTGATGCACATTCATACCGCCACCGACTTCCGCAGGAAGAGTGCCCACCCCAGATGATCGGCGGTCGGCGATGTCGCACCCTCGAGGTCGGCGATCGTCCAGGCCACCCGCAGGACCCGGTCGTATCCACGCATCGTCAGCGTTCCCCGCTCGAGCGCCCGATCGATCGCCGCCGTCGTGGTCGACGGGAGTCGTCGCGATCCGGCGCGGAACCATGAGCCCGGCACCTCGGCGTTCGTCTTCCAATCCGTTCCCGCCAACCGTTCCCGGGCCACCGCCCGAGCCTGCTCCACCCGCGTTCTGGCTTGACGAGTCGACACTCGGGAGCCCTCCTCCGTCATCATCCGCACTGCCGAGGTCGTCACCCGATTCACTCTGAGCTGCAGGTCGACCCGGTCGAGCAGCGGGCCCGACATGCGCGACAGATAGCGCCGTCGCAGCATCGGCGTGCACGTGCAGGCGATGTCGGATGTGCCGAACTGTCCGCACGGGCAGGGATTGGCCGCCAGGACGAGCTGGAACCGCCCTGGGAAATGAGCGATCGCGGCCGCCCGATGGATGGTGATCGACCCCGACTCGAGCGGCTGGCGGAGGGCGTCGAGCACGGCGGAGGGGAACTCCGGCGCCTCGTCGAGGAACAGGATGCCGTGCGTCGCCCGAGCGGCGGCACCGGGCCGGATGACCTTCGAGCCGCCGCCCACCAGTGCCGCAGCCGACGTGGTGTGATGCGGGCTCTCGAGCGGCGGGCGCGTGACCAATCCGTTCACGGGACGCCCCGACAGCGACGAGAGGGAGGTGACCACGAGCGCCTGCTCCGCATCAAGGTCGGGTAACAGCCCGGGGAGGCGCTCGGCGAGCATGGTCTTTCCCGCGCCGGGCGGCCCCAGCATCATGAGGTGGTGCCCGCCGGCAGCCGCGACGACCAGCGCCTCGACCGCATCCGGGTTACCCACCACATCGGCGAGGTCACCCACCGGTGGACGCTCCGCCGGCGCCGGGATCGGGCGAAGCGGCTCGACCGCATCGGCCTCGAGTTCAGCACCGTGCCGGATCAGCGCGTCACGCAACGACGCAACCGTCGTCACCTCGACATCGGGCACCAGCGCCGCCTCGTCTTCGTTCCCGCGCGGCACCACGAAGCGCCGGAACCCGGCCGCCCGTGCCGCCACCATCGCCGGCAGGAGTCCTTGCATCGGCCGAACCCGGCCATCCAGGCTCAGCTCGCCGAGGTGCACCACCGACGAGATGGCATCGATCGCGATGCACCCCTCGGCCGCGAGCACGGCGACCGCGATGGCGAGGTCGTAGGTGGAACCCTGCTTGGGCAGCGACGCCGGCGAGAGGTTGACGACGATCTTCTTCGTCGGCAACGGGCAGCCGTCGTTCGCCGCCGCGGCCCGTACTCGGTCTTTCGCATCGGACAGCGCCGCATCCGGCAGTCCGATGAGCTGGAACCCGGGGATGGCGTTCGCGATGTGGGCTTCCACCTCGACGACGGCCCCCGTCATGCCGAGCAACGCAACGGACAGCGTTCGCGCCACCATCAGCACAGCCCCGTGAGGTGCTCGACGCTCGGCTCACCGAAAGTCGGCCACAGGATGCCCACGACGTCGACCCGGAGGGCCTGATGTCGGCCGTCGGGATGCGCGGCGAGCCACGCCGCCCCCAGGAGGTGCAGCCGTTTGAGCTTCGCGCCGGTGATGGCCTCGAATGGATGCCCGAACGCATCCGTCGACCGCGTCTTCACCTCCACCACGACCAGCTCGGGGCCGTCGCGCGCGACGATGTCGATCTCTCCCACCGGGCAGCGCCAGTTCTGCGCCAGCACACGCATGCCCGACTTCGCCAACCACTGCGCCGCGAACTCTTCGCCGCGGCGGCCCAACTCGTCTTTCGCCTTCATCGCAACCTCCGCGACAAGGCTCCCGGGGAGGATGCGGGTACGGAGGCCGCAACGAGATTCTGTGGACTACTCCACACACCCACCGGGGTGTGCAGGAGCAGACACGCAGCGACTACTCGTCGAGCGCGAGCTCCTTCGGGAGCTCGAAGTCCTTGCTCGAGAGCTCTTCGACGTTGACGTCTTTGAAGGTCAAAACCCGCACCGACTTCACGAACCGGTCGGAGCGGTAGACGTCCCACACCCACACGTCGTTCATGGTCAGCTCGAAGTAGAAATCGTGCTCTGTGTCACGGCGTGCAAGTTCGACCTCGTTGGCGAGGTAGAACCGCCGCTCGGTCTCGATCACGTACTTGAACTGGGACACCACGTCGCGGTACTCGCGGTAGAGCGCCAACTCGACCTCTCGGTCGTAGTCTTCGAATTCGTCTTCGTCCATCGTGCGTCCAGTCTAGGCCGCCGAGCCACCGACCGTGCTCCTCGCGACCGCTCCCGCCGCGCTCGACCCAGCGGGCTCGGCGAGTTCTGCGAGGTCTTCGAGACCGTCCAGAGCCACGGCTCCCTCGCCGGACGGCGCGGCCAGCATCTTGCTCAGCCAGGTGTGCCGGTGCAGCTCCGTCGGCCCGTGCGAGAGGATCGCGTTGCGGTGCTCCTCGCTGGCATACCCCTTGTTGCGCGCCCAGCCGTAGGCGGGGAAGGTGCTGTCGTGCTCGATCATCAGCCGATCGCGAGCCACCTTGGAGATGACGGATGCGGCGGCGACGGATGCGCAATCACGGTCGGCCTTGACGCGCGTGCGCACGGTCAGCGGCATGCTCACCGCCGGCGTCAGCCAATCCCACTGACCGTCGAGGATGATGGTCGCCGTCGGCACCTCCACCCCCGACACCGCAAGGGCCTCCAGCGCCCGCCGCCCGGCCAGCCCGAGGCACGCCGAGATCCCGATCCGGTCGATCTCCTCGGCTGAGGCGTAGCCGACGGCGTGCGCCAGCCCCCACGACCGCGCCACCGGCGCCAGGGCCTCACGGCGTGCCTCGGCGAGCATCTTCGAGTCACGCAGACCCTTCGGCACCGACTTCGTGACCCGTACGTCGATGACGCAGAGCCCGACCGCCACCGGCCCGGCGAGAGCACCCCGCCCGACCTCGTCGCAGCCGATGACCAGACCGCTGTGCGGAGGCGTTTCAACCTCCGGGGACGCAGCCGCGGCCTCGGCCGACACCGCGCGGCCCCGGCGCCGCCCGAGCCCCGCGATCTCCCGCTCGAACCGCAGCGTCGGATCGACCACCGTCATCATTCGTCCGGCCCCAGCCCGGAACTCGTGGACGTAGGTGCACCGACCTCGGCGGGTGACGCATCCGGAACCCCGCTGAACACGTCGCCGTAGTTGTCGAGCCAGGTCCAGTGGTCAGCCGGCCACGTCACCAGCACCGCACGGCCCACGACGTTCTTCTCGGGCACGAAGCCGTTGCCCGGTTTGTCCTGGTTGAAGCGCGAATCGGCCGAGTTGTAGCGGTTGTCGCCCATCACCCAGAGCGAATCGGCGGGCACCGTGACGTCGAACGGTTGCTGGGAGACGGCGGACACGCCGTCCGGCAGTTTCAGGTACTCGGTCTCGTCGAGCGGCACCCCGTTCACCGACATCTGGCCGAGAGCGTTGCAGCACACCACGTGATCGCCGGGCAGGCCGATGACGCGCTTGATCAGGTGGTCGTTCGCGTCGTCGGCGGCAAGGCCCACGCCCTCGAGCACCCAGTCGACGGCAGCGGCGAGCGGGTTCTTCTTCGGCTCGGCGACGGGCGGCAGCCAGCCCCCCGGGTCTTTGAACACCACGACGTCGCCCCGCGAGAGCGGCATGAGGTTCGGTTCGAGCTGATTGACGAGGATGCGGTCATCGATCTGCAGCGTGTTCTCCATCGACCCCGAGGGGATGTAGAACGATCGCACGAGGAACGTCTTGATCAGCACCGACGCGAGCAGTGCGATGACGAAGATGATCAGCAGGTCACGGAAGAACAGCCAGGCGCTCCGGCTGCGGCGCGGACGCCGATCGTCGGTGTGATCCTCCTGTGCAGGGAGGGATGTTTCTGTCATTTAACCGCCTGAGCTCCCGACCAACTGTAGTGGCCGGGAGCTCAGGATAAACGATGCCCGCGCGGCGGCGTGCAGCGAATTCGAAGACTACGCGTCGCGCTTCTCTTTGATCTTCGCCTTCTTACCGCGGAGGTTGCGCAGGTAGTACAGCTTCGCGCGACGGACGTCACCGCGGGTGACGATCTCGATGTGGTCGATGACCGGCGAGTGCACCGGGAAGGTGCGCTCCACGCCCACCTGGAAGCTGACCTTGCGGACCGTGAAGGTCTCGCGCACGCCTTCGCCCGAGCGGCCGATGACGACGCCCTGGAAGACCTGGATACGCGAACGCGTACCTTCGATGATGTTCACGTGCACCTTGACGGTGTCGCCGGCACGGAAGTCGGGGATGTCGCTCTTGAGCGATGCTGCATCGACGGAGTCGAGGATGTGCATGGTGTTGTTCGCAATCTGTACCCGCCACAGGTCGACTACGGCTTTGATGTCAGTAGAGGACGTGCCCGAGAATTGCTGGCTCCCCTGTGGCAGAGCCTGGCCGTGGCACAAGGGTCAATTGTGCCACAGAAGGCGTGAGCCGCGCAAAACCGGGCGGATGCCCCGGGCCGGCCCCGCGCATCCGCTCAGATGCGGGGCGGAAGTGGCCGGTCGCTCGTCTCGATGACGATGTACTCGCCATCGACCCGGGGCTTCTGCGGCGGGCTCTGGATGCGCGTGGCCTGCGCCTCGAAGCCGGCGAGCGCCGAGCGCACGCGACGACGGGTCTCGACGATGAGCTGGATGACGCCTGACCAGAACAGAGCGATGACCGCAACGACCGACAGCGTGCCGAGCAGAGCCGTGGCCGGCGTGAAGAACCCGACGGCGACGATGAGACCCTGGAGCACGACGAGGAGACCGACGTCGAGCCATGACACTGCACGCTCTGCCCGCACATCCTTCCGGGCGAAGATCAGCCCGGCGGTGGCGAGCATGGCCACGGTCAGCATCATGACGCCGACGATCACGCCGAGGATCTGCCAGCCCGTGGCGGCGAAGACACCCCAGCCCACGAGGATCCAGGCGGGCAGGATCACCGCGGCAGGGAACTGCCAGTAGAAGAAGGCCCGACGGATCAGCACTCCTCCAGAGTATGCAGCGACTCCGGATGTTCGCTGAGACTCCGGTCGGTAAAGTCTTCAGGGGCGCCAAGACAGGCCCGCGGAGAGGAACACCATGATCGAGCTGAAGACACCGGCCGAGATCGACCAGATGCGACCCGCCGGCGCGTTCGTCGCCGAGGTGCTGACCGAGCTGGCCGCGCGGGTGGCGCCGGGGGTCAACCTGCTGAAGCTCGACCAGATCGCGCACGACATGATCCGGGCGCGCGGGGCTGAATCCTGCTACATCGACTACCACCCCTCGTTCGGCGCATCGCCGTTCGGCAAGGTGCTCTGCACCAGCGTCAACGACGCGGTGCTGCACGGGCTGCCGTTCGACTACGCCTTGCGCGAGGGCGACGTGGTGAGCCTCGACTTCGCGGCATCCGTCGACGGCTGGGTCGCCGATTCGGCGCTCACGGTCATCGTCGGTACGCCGCGCTCGCCCGAGGACACGCGGCTCATCGAGGTGACGACGGCGGCACTCGAGGCGGGCATCGCGGCCGCCCGACCAGGCGGGCGCCTCGGCGACATCTCGGCGGCCATCGGCGCCGTGGCCACCGCCGCGGGCTACGGCATCAACACCGACTTCGGCGGACACGGAGTCGGCCGCACCATGCACGGCGACCCGCACGTGCCGAACAACGGGCGCGCCGGACGAGGGCTGCCGCTTCGGCCTGGACTCGTCATCGCGATCGAGCCCTGGTTCCTCGAGACGACCGACAAGATCTACACCGACAAGGACGGCTGGACCCTGCGGTCGGCTGACGGCTCGAACGGCGCGCACATGGAGCACACCATCGCGATCACGGACGACGGCCCGCTCGTTCTGACGGCGCGCTAGCCGCCGAGTGCCGCGTCGTCCGGCGTTCGACCGGGCGGCAGGAGATCCGGTCGCACGCGACGCGTGCGCTCGAGCTGCTGCTCGTGCCGCCAGGCCTCGATGGCCTTGTGGTTGCCGCTCAGCAGGACCGGCGGTACCTCGAGCCCGCGCCACTCGGCGGGCTTCGTGTAGCTCGGGTACTCGAGCAGCCCGTCCTCGTGCGATTCCTCGACGAGACTCTCCGGGTTGCCGACCACGCCGGGGATCAGGCGCCCGATCGCCTCGATCATCGCCATCACCGCGACCTCGCCGCCGTTCAGCACGTAGTCGCCGACGCTGACCAGGCGCACCTCGGCGCGGGTGGCCGCGTGGTCGAAGACGCGCTGATCGATGCCCTCGTACCGCCCGCATCCGAACACCAGGTGCTCGCGCTCTGCCAGCTCGCGCGCCATCTTCTGGGTGAACACCTCGCCGGCCGGGGAGGGGAAGATGACGAGCGGGGCTGCGGATGCGCGGGGTGCGGTTGCGGCATCCGTCGCCTCCCCGAGCAGCTCGTCGAGCGCCTCACCCCACGGCTCGGGCTTCATCACCATGCCGGCGCCGCCGCCGTACGGGGTGTCATCGACCGTGCGATGGCGGTCGTGGGTGTACTCGCGCAGGTTGTGCGCGGTCACCTCGAGGAGGCCGCTCTGGCGGGCCTTGCCGAGCAGCGAGATGTCGAGCACGTCGAAGAACTCGGGGAAGATCGTGACGACGTCGATGCGCATCAGGTCAGCCTACCGGCGGGGTGCACCGGCACGCCGGGTGCTGATCAGCCGAGCTCGGCTCCACTCCCGAGGCCGGCGCGGCGCTGCCGCGCCGACCAGCGGTGCTCGCCACGGGCGACGATCGCACGGATCACCTCGACGACGCGTTCCCATTCCGTCATCACCTGGGCGTAACTGAGGCGGAGTACGAGGTAACCGAGCTCGGCCAGGGCGAGGTCGCGGCGGCGGTCTTCAAGGTAGGCCTCCGGCTTCGTGTGCCACTCGCGCCCGTCGGTCTCGACGACGAGCCGGTCGCCGACGAGCAGGTCGACGCTACCGACGCCGCGGATGGCCACCTGACTCCGCGACGCGATGTTGTAGCGGCGCAGGCCAAGACGCGCCTTCGTCTCGAGGCCGGAGGCGGCGTTCGGGTCGGTGAGGTCGAGGTAGGCGCGGAACTTGGCGGGCAACGCCGCAGCGATGAACTCCAACTCGGTTCGGGAGACGCGTCCCTGCTTGAGCGCGGAGTCGAGCGTGACGACGGCATCGAGCTTGGACTGGCAGGTGATGGAGTGCAGCAGAGCCCAGGCGAAGGGGTCGACCGGCCCCTCGGGTTCGTCGAGGTACGGGGCCGGGAGCGAGCGGTGGACGACGACACCGAAGCGCTCGGGGCGACCCAGCGGGATGCGGCGGTCGTGGGGCGACGAGAGGTTCCGCGCATTCGCCGCGACGCGCACGTGGAGGCGCCTGTCGTCGGCACACCAGATTCCCTGCCGCTTGAGTACGGACAGGCACGAGAGCGTCCCTCCGACTCGCACCGCTCTCACCGCCTCGGACGGCGCGTCGGGCAAGGCCACCCACCCACGGCGAAGGCGGAGAAGTGCGCCGCGGGCGACAGCATTGTTGAGGGTCGCCGCATTCACGCCGAGTGCCGCGAGCTGATCGTTGGAGGCGACACCGCCGTTGGCGGCCAATACGTCGATAACATGACTCATGCTCGACAGTGTGGTGATGAGTTACTACCGAAATGAAGAGGACCGACCCGATATACGCGGTCGGTCCTCTTCATTTACGTAGTTATTCGGCGGGCGGCTCCGCGGCGGGTGCGAGCGGAGGCGCGTCGTCGTCAGGCAGGTCCTCGAAGAGGCCGGGCGGGGGCGTGACGGTGACGATGCCCGCCACGACGTCGACCGACGGCACGATCGCCTTGACGAACGGCACCATCACCTCGCCTGCCGGCGTCTTCACGATCAGCAGGTCCTGCGCCGGCAGATGCTCCACCAGCCGGACGGTGCCGACCTGGGCGCCGTCGCGCACGACGCGCAACCCCACCAGCTGGTGGTCGTACCAGGCGTCGTCTTCGGGCTCCTCGGCCGATTCGTCGAGATCGATCCAGAGGATGGCCTTCACGAGGCCCTCGGCCGCCGTGCGGTCCGGCACTCCCTTAAAGAAGCCCACAGGATGCCCGTTGTACCAGCGCAGCTCGCTGAGCTCGAGGGTCTTGCCGTGCCAGGGCGACGAGGTCGGCACCTGGAGGGTGAACACCGCGCCCGGAACGAAGCGCCGTTCCGGGTCGTCGGTGAACATCTCCAGCTTGATCGCACCCTTCAGCCCGTGGGCCTTCAGGAGTCGACCCACCCGGAGCTGGGTCCTGTTGTTCTCAGTAATCGGTGTCCACCACGTCTACCCGCACGCGCTTGCCATCGGCGAGCGCGGTGACCAGAGTGCGCAGCGCCTTCGCGGTGCGACCCGACCGGCCGATCACGCGGCCGAGGTCGTCGGGGTGCACACGCACCTCGAGGACCTCGCCGCGCGGTGAGCTCTTCGTGACGACACGCACCTCGGCCGGGTTGTCGACGATCCCCTTGACGAGGTGCTCGAGAGCAGGAGCGAGCAAGGTCAGGCCTTGTCCGCTGCGTCTTCGGCGGCCTCGACCGCGGCCTCGTTGGCCTCGGAGTCGGTCTCGGCGGCAGCTTCGGCGTCAGCCGCAGCCTCTGCCTCGACGGCAGCGGCCTTCGGCTCGGCCTTGGGCTTCAGCACGGGCTTCTTCTTCTCGTCGGCGACGAAGGCTTCCTTCTCGCCCTTGACGCGAACGGTCGACACGGCGTCCTTGTCGCCCTTGAACTTGCCCCAGTCACCGGTGAGCTTCAGCAGCGCGGCGACCTGCTCGGTGGGCTGGGCGCCGACCGAGAGCCAGTACTGGGCGCGGTCGGAGTCGACCTGGATGAGCGAGGGCTCCTCGGTGGGGTGGTACAGACCGATCTCCTCGATGACACGACCATCGCGCTTGGTGCGCGAGTCGGCGACGACGATGCGGTAGTAGGGCGCACGGATCTTGCCCAGGCGCTTCAGACGGATTTTGACAGCCACAATTCTCCTGTGTGATGTAAAGGTGGGCGAACTGACGACCGTGAGCGTGGGGGCACACTCGGTACAAGCTCTAAGGGATTCCGGGTCGCCTGATTAGAGGGTCGGGCGAGGACGGACTCGACTGGCTATTCTGACAGATAACGCGGCCGAAGCGGTAATTCTCGAAGGGCTCCCATGCAGATCACGTTCGCCGAGTCGAAACGCTCCACCCTGGGGGTCGAGTGGGAGGTGGCCCTCGTCGAACGCAGTTCCGGCGACCTGGTGTCGGTTGCGGGCGAGGTGCTCGAGTCGCTGCGCGGCCCGGACGGCACCCCGCATCCGCAGATCACGAACGAGCTCCTGCTCAACACCGTCGAGCTGGTCACGAAGGTGCACGACCGGGTGGACGACGCGGTCGCCGACCTGCAGGCGCAGCTGGCCGAGGTGCGCGCCATCACCGACCCGCTCGACGTGGAGTTGATGTGTGCGGGGTCGCATCCGTTCGGCCAGTGGTTCGAGCAGACCGTCACCGACAAGGAGCGGTACCACAAGCTCATCGACCGCACCCAGTGGTGGGGTCGCAACATGATGATCTGGGGCATCCACGTGCATGTGGGAATCGACGATCGCGAGAAGGCGCTGCCGATCGTGAATGCGCTGCTCAACTACTACCCGCACCTGCAGGCGCTCAGCGCCTCGAGTCCGTTCTGGGGCGGGGTGAACACCGGCTACGCGAGCAACCGTGCGCTGATGTTCCAGCAGCTGCCGACCGCGGGGCTACCCTACCAGTTCGGCGCGTGGGCCAACTACGAGGAGTACGTCGACGACCTCGTGCGCACCGGCGTGATCAGCGATCACACCGAGGTGCGGTGGGACATCCGGCCGAGCCCGCAGTGGGGCACCGTGGAGATGCGCGCCTGCGACGGACTGTCGAGCCCCGAGGAGATCGGGGCGGTGGCGGCGCTCATCCAGTGCCTCGTCGACGACATGTCGGGCCGGCTCGACGCCGGCGAGGAGCTGCCCACCATGCAGCCCTGGTACGTGCGCGAGAACAAGTGGCGGGCGGCGCGGTACGGCATGGACGCCGAGATCATCCTGAACGCGGCGGGCGACGAGCAGCTGGTGACGGATGCGGTGCGCGGCGAACTCGAACGTCTCGCGCCGGTCGCCGAACGGCTCGGCTGCGTGGCCGAACTCGAGCAGGTGAACCTCATCCTCGACGGCGGCGCCAGCTACCAGCGGCAGCTCCGGGTGGCGGAGCAGAACGGCGGCAGCCTGCGCGCGGTGGTGTCCTCCCTGACCCACGAGCTGCGGCACGGGCTGGCGCGGTAGCCGAGGGGCTGCGGCGCCAGGCGACATGTTCTCGTTCCACGGGCGTCGCTGCGATCGACCCGTCAGTTGCGGCTGGTAAGAGGCCGTCATACCAACCACAACTGACGGATCGACGAGTGCGCAGGGCTACAACTTGTCGCGCCACGCGATCAGGTCGCGCACCGCCTGCAGGTCGAGGTCGGGGCCGGTGATGCCGAGGGTGAAGAGGGTGACGCCGAGTTCGAGCTGGCGGTCCATGTCGGGCAGGCCGTCGCCGCGGGCACCGCGGGTGCCGACCGAGATCTCGATGTCACCGAAGTCGCGTCCGACCGTCGAACACCACTCGCGCAGCACGCCGAGCTTGCGCTCGAGCGTGTCGGTGTCGCTGAAGGAGTGCCAGATGTCGGCGTGCTCGGCGACGATGCGGAGCGTCTTCTTCTCCCCGCCGCCACCGATCAGCACCGGGATGTCGCGCGTCGGCGCCGGGTTGAGCGCCGCCCACCGCTTCTCGATGCGCGGCAGCGCCTCCGAGAGCGCGTCGAGCCGCTGGCCCGCCGTGCCGAACTCGTAGCCGTACTCGTCGTAGTCGCGCTCGAACCAGCCCGAGCCGATGCCGAAGACGAGGCGCCCGGGCTCGCCGTCGCGGGCCGAGATGTGGTCGACGGTGCGCGCCATGTCGGCGAGCAGGTCGGGGTTGCGGTAGCTGTTGCAGGTCACGAGCGGACCGAACTGGATGCGCGAGGTCTGCTCGGCCCACGCGGCCAGCATCGTCCAGCCCTCGAAGTGCAGCCCGTCGGGCTCACCCGAGAGCGGGAAGAAGTGGTCCCAGTTGAAGGCGATGTCGACGCCGAGGTCTTCGAGCTCGGCGAGGGTGTCGCGGATGGTCTGGTAGGAGGAGTGCTGCGGCGCGATCTGCACGCCGACGCGCACCGGACGAGACGAAGAAGTTGTCATACCGCAAGCATATTCAGCGCAGGAAGCGTTGCAGTGCCTGAAGTTCTTCGGGGCTCGGGTTCGGCGTGCCGTCGGCGGCCTTGGCGCCCAAGCCGAAGCCCGCGCCGCCGCCGTTGCCCGCCGCCACGACCGGCTTCTCCCCCGCCGCGCGCGCCGCGTTCTCGGCGGCGCGCTTCGCGGGGTTGCCCGAGCGCGAACCGCTCTTCTTCTTGGCCTGCTGCTTGCCGCGGCCGCCGCCGAAGCCCGCGCCGGGGATCGGCCCCATGCCGGGAACGTTCGGCACGCCACCCTTGGCGACCGTCTTCATCATCTTCGCGGCCTGCTCGAAGCGCTGCACGAGCGAGTTCACGTCGGTGACGGTCATGCCCGAACCGCGGGCGATGCGCAGGCGCCGCGACCCGTTCAGGAGCTTGGGGTTCTTACGTTCGGCGGGCGTCATCGACTGGATGATCGCCTCCGTCCGCACGATCTCCTTCTCGTCGAAGTTCTCGAGCTGCTGCTTCAGCCCGCCGGCACCGGGCAGCATGCCCATCATCTTCTTGATGGAGCCGACGTTGCGCAGCTGCTGCATCTGCTTCAGGAAGTCGTCGAGCGTGAACGAGTCCGTCGCGAACTTCTCGGCGACCTTCAGCGCCTCCTCTTCATCGAAGGCCGATTGGGCCTGCTCGATGAGGGAGAGGATGTCGCCGAGGTCGAGGATGCGCGAAGCCATGCGATCCGGGTAGAACGGCTCGAAGTCGTCGAGGGTCTCGCCGGTCGAGGCGAAGATGATGGGCCGTCCGGTGACGGATGCGACGGAGAGCGCCGCACCACCGCGCGCGTCGCCGTCGAGCTTCGTGAGCACGACGCCGGTGAAGTCGACGCCCTCCTGGAACGCCCGGGCGGTGGCCACGGCGTCTTGACCGATCATGGCGTCGATGACGAAGAGCACCTCGTCGGGATCGGTGGCCTTGCGGATGTCGGCGGCCTGCTTCATCATCTCGGCGTCGACACCGAGGCGGCCGGCGGTGTCGATGATGACCGTGTCGTACTGCTTGTCGACGGCGTACTTGATCGAGTCCTTCGCCACCCGCACCGGGTTGCCGACGCCGTTGCCGGGCTCCGGCGCGTAGACCGGAACGCCGGCCTGGCCGCCGACGATCTGCAGCTGGTTGACGGCGTTCGGCCGCTGAAGGTCGGCGGCGACGAGCAGCGGCGTGTGGTTGTCCTTCGCCAGCCACTTCGCGAGCTTGCCCGCCAGGGTGGTCTTACCGGCACCCTGGAGGCCGGCGAGCATGATGATGGTCGGCGGCCGCTTCGCGAACTCGAGCCGGCGCTGGGTGCCGCCGAGGATCTGCACGAGCTCCTCGTTGACGATCTGCACCACCTGCTGCGCCGGGTTCAGCGCCCGGTTCACCTCGTCGCTCAGCGCCCGCTCGCGCACGTGACCGGTGAACTCCTTCACGACCTCGAGCGCGACGTCGGCGTCGAGCAGGGCGCGCCGGATCTCGCGCACGGTCGAGTCGACATCGGCAGGGCTCAGCTTTCCCTTCGTGCGGAGGTTCTTGAAGGTTTCGGCGAGCCGGTCCGAGAGGTTTCCAAAAGTAGCCATCGTGCATCCAGTTTAACCGGTCTCACCTGGGCATCGGGCGGATCGCGCATTTCATTAGCCAAGCTAATGAGCGTATGCTAACTACATGCCCGTCGAGACGCCCGCCCGCACCCTGAGCGCCGAGCTGCGCGCCGCGACCCTCCGACTGGCCCGCCGCCTCCGCCGCGAGCGCGCCGGCGAAGAGCTCACCGACGGCCAGTCCGGAGTGCTGGGCCTGCTGCTGCGCGAGGGGCCGATGACTCCGGTCGCGCTGAGCGCCGCCGAGCACGTGACGCCGCCGTCGATGAACCGCACCCTGAACGCCCTCGAACTCGCCGGCTACATCGAGCGCACCCGCAGCGCCGACGACCGTCGGCTGGTGCTCGTGACGGTGACGGATGCGGGCCATCGGCTCGTGCTGGAGACCCGCCGCCGGCGGGACGCCTGGCTCGACCAGCGACTGGCCGCGCTCAGCCCGGACGAACTCGAGGTGCTCGACCGGGCCGCGCACATCCTGCGCAGGATGATCGACGAATGAGCGCGATGTTCCGCTCGCTCGCGAGCATCAACTACCGCATCTGGTTCGCCGGCGCCCTGGTCTCAAACGTCGGCACCTGGATGCAGCGCACGGCCCAGGACTGGATCGTGCTCACCGACCTCACGAACCATGACGCCGCCGCCCTCGGCATCACGGTGGCGCTCCAGCTCGGCCCGCAGCTGCTGCTCGTGCCGGTCTCGGGGCTGATCGCCGATCGCCTGAACAAGCGGCACACGCTCATGGCGACGCAGATCGCGATGGGTGTGCTGGGTCTCGCTCTCGGCATCATCGTCATCACGGGGCTCGCCCAGCTCTGGATCGTCTACGTCTTCGCGCTCCTGCTCGGCATCGCATCGGCGATCGACGCCCCCGTGCGGCAGACCTTCGTGGCCGAGCTGGTCTCGGGCGCGAACGTGTCGAACGCGGTCGCGCTCAACTCCGCGTCGTTCAATGCCGCCCGCACCATCGGACCCGCCATCGCCGGGTTGCTGGTGGCTGCGATCGGCGCCGGCTGGGTGTTCGTGATCAACGCCGTGACCTTCGCGGCGGTCGTGGTGTCGCTGAAGTTCATCCGCATCGGCGCCGCGCAGCTGATGAAACAGGCGCCCCGGGCGAAAGGCCAGCTGCTCGCCGGGTTCCGTTACGTGCGAGGCCGGCCGGACCTTCTCATCATCTTCGTGATCGTGTTCGTGATCGGCACCTTCGGGTTCAACTACCAGATCTTCACCTCGACCATGGCCACCGTGGAGTTCGGCCAGGGTTCGGCGGGGTTCGGCCTGCTGACCTCGATCATGGCGGTCGGGTCGGTGGCGGGCGCGCTCGTCTCGGCCAGCCGGGACCGGCCGCGGGTGCAACTGGTGTTCCTCGCGAGCGCCGCCTTCGGGGTGAGCGCGCTCGCCGCTGCGCTGGCGCCGAGTTACTGGGTCTTCGCCGGCGCGCTGGTGCTGATCGGATTCGCGGGGCAGGTGCTCATGACCACGGCCAACGGCACGGTGCAGACCACGACCGATCCCACCATGCGCGGCCGCGTCATGGCGCTCTACATGGCCATCTTCATGGGCGGTACCCCGATCGGCGCTCCGCTCGTCGGGGCGATCGCGAACACGCTCGGCCCGCGCTGGGCGCTCGGGGTCGCGGCGGCCGCCGGGGTCGTCGCCTTCCTCGTCGGAACCGTCTGGCTGGTCGTGCACCGCCGGCTGCGGGTGCGTATGGGCGCCGACCGGCGGCCGCATCTGGTCTTCGGCCGCACCGGCGGCGAGACGCTCACGGGATCGGTGCGCGCCGTGCCGCCGGCCGCACGCGGGGCTGAGCCGGCACCGGCGGGAGCGGCGAACGAGACGCGACCCGAAGAAGAGCTCGAGGAGGACTTCGCCCTCGACGAGGCCGACGCCAAGCGCGGGTGAGGTGCAAGACTGTGGCCATGCGCCACGGAATCGTCATCCTCCCGCAGGACCCCTGGCCGGAATCCCGCCGCAAGTGGATGCTCGCCGAGGAGCTCGGCTTCGACCACGCCTGGACCTACGACCACCTCTCCTGGCGCTCCCTCGCCGACCAGCCCTGGGGCGCCACCATCCCGCTGCTCACCGCGGCGGCGACCGCGACCTCGCGCATCCGGCTCGGCACCTTCGTGGCGTCGCCGAACTACCGGCACCCGGTCCCCTTCGCGAAAGACCTGGCCACGCTCGACGCCATCTCGGGCGGGCGGTTCACCCTCGGCGTCGGCTCGGGCGGCACCGGTTTCGACGCCTTCGTGCTCGGCCAGCCCGAACTCACCCCACGGCAACGACACGAGCGTTTCGTGGAGTTCGTGGAGCTGCTCGACCGCCTGCTGCGCTTCGAGAGCGGGGCCCCGGATGCGCCCTCCCGCGGCATCTCCGCGGCCGGCGAGTGGTACACCGCGCACGAGGCCCGCATGGTGGGCGCACCCGCGCAGAGCCCGCGCCTGCCGTTCATGCTCGCCGCGAACGGGCCGAAGGGGCTGGACCTGGTCGCGCGACTCGGTCAGAGCTGGGTCACCACGGGCCCGGAAGGCGCGACCGGAGACGAGTGGTGGCGGGCCGTCGCGGAGTTGACGCAGCGACTCGACGACGCGGCCGAGCGGGCGGGCCGCGACCCGATGTCGATCGACCGCGTGCTCTCGATCGACTCGGGCGGCCGATTCTCGCTCGAGAGTGTCGGCGCTTTCGCGGATCTCGTCGGTCGCGCCGGCGAACTGGGCTTCACCGACGTCATCAGCCACTGGCCGCGCGCCGAGGGCATCTACGCCGGGTCGGAGGACGTGCTCGTGGCGGCGGCCGCGGGCATCCGTTCGCGCTGAGGGCATAATCGACGCATGACGCCCGAACCCGCTTCCCCGCCCGTCGGCGACGCCGCACGGCCGGGTCGCGCTGCGAGCGTGTTCGACGTCGCCAAGGCGGCCGGGGTGTC
This sequence comes from Herbiconiux sp. FW305-C-125, assembly GCF_058783455.1. Lineage (NCBI taxonomy): Bacteria > Bacillati > Actinomycetota > Actinomycetes > Micrococcales > Microbacteriaceae > Herbiconiux > Herbiconiux sp. FW305-C-125. Next base: position 409,139 of record NZ_JBYSYO010000001.1, read on the forward strand.
GCACCAGACCGTCTCGCGGGTGCTCAACCGGCATCCGAGCGTGCGCCCGGCGACGCGGCAGAAGGTGCTCGACGCCATGCGCGAGCTGAGCTATCGGCCGAATCTGGCGGCCCGCGCACTCGTCACGAGCCGGTCGCGCATCATCGGCATCCTCTCCACCTCCAGCGGGGAGTACGGGCCCGCGGCGACCATCAGCGCCGTCGAGGCCGCCGCCCGCGGTCGCGGGTACAGCGTCACGATCGCGGGCGCCGACGGACTCGACCAGACCTCGATCGACGAGGCCATCAACCACCTCGTCGACCTGTCCGCCGAGGGCATCGTCGTCATCGCGCCGCAGTCGCAAGTGCTGGCGAGCCTCTCCCGCCGCTCCTTCGACGTGCCCTACGTGACCTTGCAGACGCTCTCGACGGTGGGCGACGCCGAACTCGACCTCGACCAGGTCGAGGGCGCCCGGCTCGCCACTGCGCACCTCGCCGACCTCGGTCACCGGCGGATCGGGCACCTCGCCGGCCCGTCCGACTGGGTCGACGCCGCCTCGCGGGTGGCGGGCTTCCGGGCCGAGCTCGCGTCACGATCGCTGCCCGACGACCTGATCGTGAGCGGGGACTGGAGCGCCGCATCCGGGTATCGGGCGGGTCGCGAGCTGATCGCGCGCGGGGCGACGGCGGTGTTCTCGTCGAACGACCAGATGGCGCTGGGCCTCCTGCACGCGGCGAGCGACGCCGGGGTGGCGGTGCCGGCCGCACTCAGCGTGGTGGGGTTCGACGACACCCCGGAGGCCGAGCACTACCTGCCACCCCTGACGACCGTTCGCCAGGACTTCGCCGAGTCGGGGCGACGCTGCGTCGCCCTGCTGCTCGGCGAGCACGAGCCGCCGCCCTCGGTGCTCCCGACGCTCGTGGTGCGCGCCTCGGCCGCGCCGCCGGCCTGACCGGCTCTTTCCCCGAGCGGTGATTCTGGCGTATGCTCGACTCGCAATGTGAGCGATCACATCCCGAGTCGAAGGAGCCCCAGGCGATGAGCGAGACCGCTGCCGACCCCGCCCACCGCGACCGCGTCGCCGACGCCATCCGCGCCGGGCGCACCTCGCTCGGCATCGAGCTCGGGTCGACCCGCATCAAGGCCTGCCTCGTCGGCGACGACCCCGCCGAGGTGCTCGCCGTGGGCAGCCACGCATGGGAGAACGAGTTCGTCGACCGCATCTGGACCTACTCGCTCGAGAGCGTGTGGTCGGGCCTGCAGGCCGCCTACGCCGACCTCCTCGCCGACATCGAGCGCCGCTACGGCGTGCGCCCCTCGACCTTCGGCGCCATCGGCGTCTCGGCGATGATGCACGGCTACCTCGCCTTCGACGAGGCGGGCGAGCTGCTCGTTCCCTTCCGCACCTGGCGCAACACCACCACCGCGCGCGCGGCCGCCGAGCTCACCGACTCGTTCGGCGTGAACATCCCGCTCCGCTGGTCGATCGCACACCTGCACCAGGCCGTGCTCGATCGTGAACCGCACGTTCCCCGGGTGCGGCACATCACCACGCTCGCCGGGTACGTGCACTGGCGGCTCACCGGGCGCACCGTGCTCGGCGTCGGCGACGCCTCGGGCATGTTCCCGATCGACCCCACGACGCGCGACTACGACACCGACCTCATCGCCCGCTACGCCGAACTCGTCGTCGACACCCCGCTCGAGCGCGGTCTGCGCGAGCTGCTGCCCCAGGTGCTCGTGGCGGGCCAGCCGGCCGGCACACTCACCGACGACGGTGCCGCTCTGCTCGACCCGAGCGGCACCCTCCGCCCGGGCGTCGTGCTCTGCCCACCCGAGGGCGACGCCGGCACCGGCATGGTGGCGACCCAGTCGGTCGCGCCGCGCACGGGCAACGTCAGCGCCGGCACGAGCATCTTCGCCATGGTCGTGCTCGAGCGGCCGCTCGCGCGGGTGCACCACGAACTCGACGTGGTGACCACCCCGTCGGGAGACCCCGTCGCGATGGTGCACTGCAACAACGGCGCCAGCGAACTCGCCGCCTGGGTCGGCCTGTTCGGGCGCTTCTCGGCCGCGGCCGGCACCGGCACCACGGTCGACTCCGACGCCGTGTTCGACGTCCTCTTCCGCGAGGCGCTCACGGGCGACGCGGATGCCGGGGGCCTCTTGGCGTACAACCACCTGGCCGGCGAGCCCATCGCGGGACTTGACGAGGGCCGGCCCATGTTCGTGCGCACCCCCGACAGCTCGTTCACGCTCGCCAACGTCATGCGCGCCCAGATCTACGGCGTGTTCGGCACCCTCGCGCTCGGCATGCGCGTGCTCGCCGACGAAGGCGTGGCCCTCGACCGGATGTTCGCCCACGGCGGCCTGTTCCGCACCGCCGGGGTCGCCCAGCGCTTCCTGGCCGGAGCGCTCGCCGCGCCCGTCGCGGTGGCCGAGACCGCCTCCGAGGGCGGGGCGTGGGGCATCGCGGTGCTCGCCGCCTACACCCGGTACGTGCTGGCGGCGTCGGGCGACGCCGATGAGGCAGGCGCCGAAGGGGCGCCCCGGGCATCCGTCTCGCCCGCATCGGGTCTGGATGCGTTCCTGCGTGACCGAGTTTTCGCCGGTGCGGCGATCGAGACCGCCGACCCCGACCCGGCCGACGTCGCCGGCTTCGCCGCCTACCTCGACCGCTACCACGACGGTCTCGCCGCCGAGCGGGCCGCCGTCGAAGCCCTGCCCCTGAAAGGAAACCCCGCGTGACCGAGCCCGATTTCCCACCCGCCGTGCAGGCGGCCATCGACCAGGTGCGCGCCGACGTCGCCGCCCTGCACGCGCAGCTCACCCGCTACGGCCTCGTGGTCTGGACCGGTGGCAACGTCTCCGGCCGGGTGCCGGGTGCCGAGCTGTTCGTGATCAAGCCGAGCGGCGTCGACTACGACGACCTCGCGCCGGAGAACATGATCCTCTGCCGGCTCGACGGCAGCGTGGTCGAGGGCACGCCGGGCGCCGAGCGCTCGCCCTCGAGCGACACCGCTGCGCACGCCTACGTCTACCGCAACATGCCCGAGGTGGGCGGGGTCGTGCACACGCACTCCCCCTACGCCGTGGCGTGGGCGGCCCGGGGCGAGGCGATCCCCTGCGTCACCACCGCGATGGCGGATGAGTTCGGCGGCGAGGTGCCGGTGGGTCCGTTCGCCATCATCGGTGACGACTCGATCGGGCGCGGCATCGTCGAGACGCTCCGCGGTCACCGCTCGCGGGCCGTGCTGATGAAGAACCACGGGCCGTTCACCATCGGCAAGAACGCCCGCGACGCCGTCAAGGCGGCCGTCATGGTCGAGGACGTCGCCCGCACCGTGCACCTCTCGCGCCAGCTCGGCGAGCCCACGCCGATCGCCCCCGAGGCGGTCGACTCCCTCTTCAACCGCTATCAGAACGTCTACGGACAAGACCCGACAGGATCCCTCAATTGAGCAAGCTCGACACCTCCCTCGCCCCGTACGAGATCTGGTTCTTCACCGGCAGCCAGAACCTCTACGGCGAGGAGACCCTCCGCCAGGTGGCCACGCAGTCGCAGGAGATCGTGGCGACGCTCGACGACGCATCCGTCATCCCGGTGAAGATCGTGTGGAAGCCGGTGCTGAAGGACTCCGAGTCGATCCGGCGCGCCGCCCTCGAGGCGAACGCCGCCGACAACGTGATCGGCGTGATCGCCTGGATGCACACCTTCAGCCCCGCCAAGATGTGGATCGCGGGCCTCGACGCGCTGCAGAAGCCGCTGCTGCACCTGCACACCCAGGCGAACGTCGAGCTGCCCTACGCCGAGATCGACTTCGACTTCATGAACCTCAACCAGGCCGCACACGGCGACCGCGAGTTCGGGTACATCCAGACCCGGCTGGGCGTGGCGCGCAAGACCGTGGTGGGGCACGCAGCCAACCCGCTGGTGCGGCAGCAGATCGCCGACTGGTCGCGCGCCGCCGCGGGTTGGCAGGCCGTGAAGACGCTGAAGCTCGCCCGGTTCGGCGACAACATGCGGTACGTGGCGGTGACCGAGGGCGACAAGACCGAGGCTGAGCTGCGTTTCGGTGTGCAGGTCAACACCTGGGGGGTCAACGAGCTGGCGTCCGCGGTCGAGACGGCCGAAGCGGATGTCGCGGCGGTCGATGCCCTCGTCGCCGAGTACGAGGAGCTCTACGACGTGGTGCCCTCGCTCCGCCGCGGCGGCGACCGGCACCAGTCGTTGCGCGACGGCGCGGCGATCGAGCTCGGCCTGCGCTCCTTCCTCGAGGAGGGCGGCTTCGGTGCGTTCACCACGAGCTTCGAAGACCTCGGTGCGCTCAAGCAGCTGCCCGGACTCGCCGTGCAGCGCCTGATGGCCGAGGGCTACGGGTTCGGTGCCGAGGGCGACTGGAAGACCGCCATCCTCGTGCGGGCCGCCAACGTCATGGGCGCGGGCCTCCCGGGCGGTGCCTCACTGATGGAGGACTACACCTACGACCTGGTCGAGGGAGCGGAGACCATCCTCGGCGCCCACATGCTCGAGGTCAGCCCGTCGCTCACCAGCGCGCGGCCCTCGCTCGAGATCCACCCGCTCGGCATCGGCGGCAAGGACGACCCGGTGCGGCTCGTCTTCACCGCCGACCCCGGGCCGGCGGTCGTCGTGGCCATGAGCGACATGCGCGACCGGTTCCGCCTGGTGGCGAACGTGGTCGAGGTGGTCGAGCCGCGCGCTCCCCTCCCGCACCTGCCCGTGGGCCGGGCCGTGTGGCGACCCGAGCCCTCGTTCGCGGTCTCGGCCGCCGCGTGGCTCACCGCCGGAGCGGCCCACCACACCGTGATGTCGACCGCGGTCGGCGTCGAGGTGTTCGAGGACTTCGCGGCCATCGCCCGCACCGAGCTCCTCACCATCGACGCGTCGACGACGCTGCGCGGTTTCCAGAACGAGGTGCGCTGGAACCAGGCGTACTACCGCCTCGCCCAGGGACTCTGAGCTCACAGCGTTTCCCGAGTTGACCCCTGCCACTGGGCGGGGGTCAACGCGGGTGACCCTCGGCGCGGTCGGGGGTCAGCGCGGGTGACCCTCGGCGCGGTCAGGGATGCGGCGGTAGCCGTCGCGGCGCAGGTCGACGACGGTCGCGACGATGCCGATGAGGGCGCCGATGGCCAGCAGTACCAGCAGGATGATCATGAGCGCACCTCCATGCGTCCGGTTGGCCCCCTTATCGGGGGCCAATCTTGTATTAGTAGGTCATTGGCTTCACGCTCTCGCAGATCGAAATGCCAATCAAGAAGCCAATCCTGCACCCCTGGACCGCGCGCGAGCGCTAGCGTGAAACCGTGGACTACGCGACGAACTCCCTCGACGGTGCACGGGTGGCCTTCCGCGTCACCCCGGCCGGGCCGGCGGCCGCGCCCGGGGCCACGCCGATCGTGCTCGTGCACGGCTCCGCGCTCTCCCAGGCCATCTGGCGCGGGTTCGGCTATCTTCGAGCGCTCTCCCCCGAACGCCCGGTCGTCACGCTCGACCTCCGCGGGCACGGCCGCAGCGCCACTCCGCACGACGGCGCGGCCTATCGCATGCCCCTGTTCCTGGCCGATGTGCTGGCCGTGCTCGACACCCTCGGCCTCGAGCAGGTGCACTACCTCGGCTACTCACTCGGCGCGCGGGTCGGGTTCTCGGTAGCGGCCGAGCATCCGCAGCGCCTGCGCAGCCTGATCAGCGTCGCCGGCGCTCCCGGCACCGGCCGGGACGCCTTCGATCGCGTGTTCTTCGCGGGTGCGCTCGAGGCACTGGAGCAGGGCGGCATGGCGGGCTTTCTTGGGGGGTGGGAACTGGCATCCGGCCGCCCGCTCGACGCCGCGACCCGCGCCGCGTTCAGCGCGAACGACGAGGTCGCCCTCGCCGCGTACATGCGTGCGACGCAGAACGACGAGCGCGTGACGGATGCGCAGCTCGCCGCGCTCACGATGCCGGTGCTGCTCGTGGCCGGCACCCGCGACCGTGAGCGTCTCCGGGCCGCCGAGCACGTGCGCGCCCTCCTCCCCACCGCCACCCTCGTCGCCGTCGACGGCGCCACCCACGCCGACACCCCCCGCCGCCCCGAAACCCTGGCAGCAGTCCAGTCCTTCCTGGCTGACGTAGAACGACGGACCCCCGCCCCATCGACGGACTGACCCTCCGTCGTTACCGATCAAGCCCGCCAAACTCCGTACTTAGCGCGCAGCCTCAGCCACTCCCGCCCACGACGTGGGGCACGCGAGCGCAGGCCGCGGGCCGCGCTCGACGCCCCAGGGTGAGCGCTCGGCCGCGAAGCGACCGAACGCTCACATGTCGCCTCGCGCCGCAGAAGCGGCGGCGCGAGCAATAAGGGCCCGCCCAGCCGAAGGCCGGGCGAGCCCGAAGAAGCAGCGAACCCCGAAAACTACCCCACCAGATTCTGCGCGAACACGTGCGGCGTGAACCCGGTGAGGTCGTTGATCCCTTCACCCTGCCCCACGAGCTTGATCGGGATGCCCGTCTTCTCCTGCACGGCCAGCACGAAGCCGGCCTTGGCCGAGCCGTCGAGTTTCGTGATGACCAGCCCGGTGACCCCGGCGTGCTGGATGAACGCATCCGCCTGGGCGAGCCCGTTCTGGCCCGTGGTCGCATCGAGCACGAGCAGCACCTCGGCCACGGGCGCCTGCTTCTCGATGACGCGACGGATCTTGCCGAGCTCGTCCATCAGGCCACCCTTGGTCTGCAGTCGGCCGGCGGTGTCAATGAGCACGATCTCGATGCCGCGGTTCTTGGCCTGTTCGATGGTCTGGAAGGCGACCGACGCCGGGTCCTGCCCCTCGTGCTGCGGTCGCACCACCTCGGCGCCGGCGCGCTCGGCCCAGGTGGCCAGTTGCTCCACGGCGGCGGCACGGAAGGTGTCGGCGGCGCCGACCACGACCGAGCGGTTGTAGGTCTTGAGAAAGCGCGCGAACTTGCCGATGGTGGTCGTCTTGCCGACCCCGTTCACCCCCACCACGAGCACCACTGCGGGACGCTCGGTGAGCTTGAGGGTGGGGTCGTACTTCGCGAGCCGCTCCTCGATGGTCTCGCGGAGCATCCGCTGCAGGTCTTTGGGGTCGGTGGTCGAGTAGCGCTGCACCTTGGCGCGCAGGTCGTCGACCACCTCCTCGGTGACGGCCGGCCCGAAGTCGGCCTTGATGAGTGCGTCTTCGAGGTCTTCCCACGTCTCGTCGTCGATGGTGCGCTTCGCGAACATGCCGCGGAGCGCCCCCGAGAGCGACCAGGGAGTGCGATCAGCCAACTCGCGCCGCCACCTCACGTGCAGACGGGTTCGTGGCCGTCGATCCGTCGGGGAACACCACGGTGGGCACGGTCTGGTTGCCGCCGTTCACCGATTCGACGAGCGCAGCCGTGCCGTCGACCTCTTCGATGTTCACCTCGGTGTAGCCGATGCCCTCGGCGTCGAGCTGCTTCTTCAGCCGGGCGCAGTACCCGCACCAGCTGGTGGAGAACATGGTGATCGACCCGGCGACGGGCGTGTAGCTCTCGAGCGTCGCGGCGCTCACGCGTCACCGTCGAACATCGTGGTGACCGAGCCGTCGGAGAAGACCTCGTTGATGGCGCGGGCGATCAGCGGGGCGATCGGCAGGATGGTCAGTCTGTCCCAGTGCTTCTCGGGCGGCAGCGGCAGGGTGTCGGTCACGACTACCTGGTCGATGAACGGCGACTGGAGGATCTCGGTGGCCGGGTCGGAGAACACGGCGTGCGTCGCCGCCACCACCACGCCGATCGCGCCGTTCGCCTTCAGCGCCTCGGCCGCGGCGACGATGGTGCGGCCGGTGTCGATGAGGTCGTCGACGAGGAGGCAGACCCGCCCGGAGACGTCACCGACGATCTCGTGCACGCTCACCTGATTGGGCACTCGCGGGTCGCGGCGCTTGTGGATGATGGCGAGCGGGGCGCCGAGCTTGTCGCTCCAGACATCCGCCACCCGCACCCGGCCCATGTCGGGGCTGACCACCGTGAGCGTTGCCGGGTCGAGGGACTTGCGCATGTGCTCGAGCAGCACCGGCATGGCGAAGAGGTGGTCGACCGGGCCGTCGAAGAAGCCCTGGATCTGCGCCGCGTGCAGGTCGACCGACATGATGCGGTTCGCACCGGCGGCGAGGAAGAGGTCGGCGACCAGCCGGGCCGAGATCGGCTCGCGGCCGCGGCCCTTCTTGTCCTGCCGGGCGTAGGGGTAGAACGGGGCGACCACCGTTATGCGCTTGGCAGAGGCACGCTTCAGCGCATCCACCATGATCAGCTGCTCCATCAACCACTCGTTGATCGGCGCGGTGTGCGACTGGATGACGAACGCGTCGCAGCCGCGCACGCTCTCGCCGTAGCGGATGTACAGCTCACCGTTCGCGAAGGTGCGCGCCTCGGTGTCGACGAGTTTCGTGCCGAGTTCGGCCGCGATGTCCTCGGCCAGCTGCGGATGTGCCCGCCCCGAGACGACGACGAGGCTTTTCTCTCCGCTGGCCTTGATTCCGGACACCTATTCTCCGCTCTTGTTCGCCGCCGCGGCAGCCGTTGCCGCATCGGTTCCGGGCCGGTTCTCTTCGACCCAGCCGGCCATGTTCCTCTGAGGAGTCACCGTGATCGCGAGCGCGCCGGACGGGACGTCTTTACGGACGACCGTCCCCGCACCCGTGTAGGCGCCGTCACCAATTCTAACCGGGGCGACGAACACGTTGTGCGACCCGGTGCGAACGTGCGACCCCACCTGGGTGCGGTGCTTGTTCACGCCGTCGTAGTTCGCGGTGATCGTCCCTGCGCCCACGTTCGAGCCCACCCCGACCTCGGTGTCGCCGATGTAGGAGAGGTGCGGCACCTTGCTGCCGGCGCCGATGTGCGAGTTCTTCGTCTCGACGAAGGTGCCGATCTTGCCGTCGGCGTCGAGCACCGTGTTCGGCCGCAGGTAGGCGAACGGACCGACGGATGCGCCCGCCCCCACCACGCTGAGCGTCGCGTCGGTGCGCTTCACCTCCGCGTTCTCACCGATCTCGCAGTCGACGAGGGTGGTGTCGGGGCCGACGACGGCACCGCGCGCGATGCTGGTGGCGCCCTTGATCTGGGTGCCGGGGAGAACGGTCACGTCTTCGGCGAGGCTCGCCTTCAGGTCGATCCAGGTCGTGGCCGGGTCGACCACGGTCACACCGTTCAGCTGCCAGCCGCGAACGATGAGCGCATTGAGCTTCGCAGCGGCCTCACTCAGCTGCGCCCGGTCGTTGATCCCGGCCACGAGCCAGGGCTCGCTCACCGGCACGGCAGCCACGTCGGAGCCGGCCCGGCGCAGCAGGCCGATCACGTCGGTGAGGTACTTCTCGCCCTGCGCGTTGGCGGTGGTGACCTGCGCCAGCTGGTCACGCAACTGCGCGAGCCCGAACACGTAGACCCCGGCGTTGATCTCGCGGAGGGCCCGTTCGGAGTCGGTCGCGTCCTTGTGCTCGACGATGCGGTCGAGCATCCCGTCGTCGGTGCGCACGATGCGACCGTAGCCCGCCGGGTCGTCGAGCACGGCCGAGAGCAGGGTGGCGGATGCGCGGCTCGCCCGGTGCGCGGCGATCAGCTCGGTGAGTGTGGCGGCGTCGAGCAGCGGAACGTCGCCGCTCACGACGAGCACGTCGCCGTCGAAACCCTCGGGGAGCGCGGCGACGGCCTGCTCGACCGCGCGCCCGGTGCCGGGGATGTCGTCCTGGTCGACGATGACCGACGACGGGAAGTGGTCGTGCACGACCTCCTGCACCCGATCGCGCTCATGCCGCACGACGGTGATCGTGTACGCGGCATCCAGCTGCCCCGCGGTGGCGAGCACGTGCCCGATCAGCGGCACCCCCGCGATCTCGTGCAGCAGCTTCGGGGTGCGGGATTTCATGCGGGTGCCCTGGCCAGCTGCGAGGACGATGATGGCAAGTCGCGTATCGGTCACGTTCCGGATCTCCCTCGATGGATCACGACCGTGAAAGTCACGATCCACAATCTTCCTGGCGCACGGCTGCCGCCTTTCGGAGCGCATAATTCGATCCACTGGATCGAATTCTGCGCTCCGCCTCCAGGACTCGAACCTAGACCTAACAGCTCCAAAGGCTGTCGTGCTGCCATTACACCAAGGCGGATCACCGGGTGGAACCGGCAGTAACCCAGTTTGCCAGACCCGCACGCTCCCGCTGCCACGCCGGTGAGGATAATGGGGGGATGAGCGTCAGGGACAGTCGGGACTCGGTCGACGAGATCGTCGAAGCGTGGATGCGCGAGCATCCGACGCTCGACTTCTCGCCCCTGAAGATCCTCTCGCGGGTCACCCGGCTGGCGAAGCAGCTCGAGCGCACCCGCCGGGCGTCCTTCGCCACGGCCGACCTGGAGCCGTGGGAGTTCGACGTGCTGGCGGCGCTGCGGCGCGCCGGGCATCCGCACGAGCTGAGCCCCAAGGCGCTGCTCGAGCAGACCTATGTCTCGAGCGGCACCATGACGAACCGCATCGACGGCATGGTGCGGCGCGGTCTCGTGGAGCGGCGCACCCACCCGAACGACGGGCGTGGCGTGCTGGTCTCGATGACCGACGAGGGCCGCGACCGGGTGGATGCCGCGATCTCCCACCTCGTGGCCGCCGAGACCGACTTGCTCGCCGGCCTCTCGAAGGCCGACCAGGAGCGTCTGGCGGCCCTCCTCCGCCGCCTCTCCCTCGACATGGCCTGAGCTCAGTCGAGGGACTCGGCGAGCTCGAGCCAGCGGGTCTCGTGGGTGGAGATCTGCGACTCGAGGTCGGTGAGCTCGGCCGTGAGGGCGCCGAGGCCCTGGTAGTCGCTCTGGTCGTGCTCGGCGATGCGGTGGTGCAGCGCGTCGATCTGTGCGGTGAGCTTCTCGATGCGGCGCTCCAGCGACGAGCGCTCCTTCTCGGCGGCGCGGAGTTCGGCACCGCTCAGGGCGGGCTTCGCGGCAGCCGCGGTGCGCGCATCCGTCGCTCTCTGCTGGGCGGATGCGGAGGCGGCCGACGCCTCACCGGCCTTGCGGAGTGCGAGGTATTGCTCGAGACCGCCCGGGAGGTGGCGGAAGCGGTGGTCGAGCACAGCGTATTGCTGGTCGGTGACGCGCTCGATGAGGTAGCGGTCGTGCGACACCACGAGCAAGGTGCCGGGGAACGAGTCGAGGAGGTCTTCGAGGGCCGCGAGCATGTCGGTGTCGAGGTCGTTCGTCGGCTCGTCGAGGATGAGCACGTTCGGCTCGTCGAGCAGGATCAGCAGCAGCTGCAGGCGTCGCTTCTGGCCACCGCTCAGGTCTTTGACCGGGGTGGAGAGCTGTGCGCTGGTGAAGCCGAGGCGCTCGAGCAACTGACCGGGGGTGAGCTCCTTGCCGCCCGCGATGTAGGAACTCCGCTGCCGGCCGATGACCTCGCTCACCCGGTCGTTCCAGACCTCCTCGAGTTCGGCGAGCTGCTGGGTGAGGCTCGCGATCTTCACCGTCTTGCCGTGCTTGACCCGACCGGTCGTGGGGTGCACGGTGCCCGTGACCAGCCCGAGCAGGGTGCTCTTGCCGGCGCCGTTCACGCCCAGGATGCCCGTGCGCTCGCCCGGGGCGATGCGCCACTCGACATCCTGCAGCACCACCCGGTCGTCGAACGAGACCGAGGCGTCGAGGATGTCGACCACGTCTTTGCCGAGGCGCGCGGTGGCCATCTGGGTGAGCGAGACGGCGTCGCGGGGCGGCGGTTCGTCGGCGATGAGTTCGGCCGCGGCATCCATGCGGAACTTGGGCTTCGAGGTGCGGGCCGGGGCGCCGCGGCGAAGCCAGGCGAGCTCCTTTCGCAGCAGGTTCTGGCGTTTCGACTCACTGGCGGCGGCCATCCGGTCGCGTTCGACGCGCTGCAGGATGTACGCCGCGTAGCCGCCCTCGAAGGGTTCGACGATGCGGTCGTGCACCTCCCAGGTGGCGGTGGAGACCTCGTCGAGGAACCAGCGGTCGTGGGTGACCACGGCGAGGCCGCCGCTGCCCGCCGGCCAGCGGCGTTTGAGGTGCTCGGCCAGCCAGGCGATGCCTTCGACGTCGAGGTGGTTGGTCGGCTCGTCGAGGAAGATGACGTCCCAGTCGCCGACCAGCAGCGCCGCCAGGGCGACGCGGCGGCGCTGACCGCCGGAGAGCGTGCCGACCACGGCGTTCCAGTCGACGTCGCCGAGGAGCCCCGCGATGACGTCGCGTACCTTCGGGTCGCCGGCCCAGACGTGCTCGTCCAGGTCACCGACCACGGCCGCCGCCACGGTGAGTGCCGAATCGACGGTGTCGGCCTGGTCGAGCATGCCGAGCGTGACACCGCGGCGCCGGGTGACCCGGCCGCCGTCGGGCTCGATGCGGCCCGCCAGAAGCTTCAGCAGCGTCGACTTGCCGTCGCCGTTGCGGCCGACGATGCCCACCCGATCGCCTTCGTTCAGGCCCAGGGTGACGGAATCGAAGATGACTCGGGTGGGGTATTCGAGATGGAGCGCCTCAGCGCCCAGGAGATGAGCCACCCGTCGACACTACCCGCCTAGACTGTGCGGGTGCTTGCCGACCGTCGCTCCTTCACGCTCGAGCTCGGCCACCACGTGGCCGAGCTGGTCTTGTACTACCGGCGCAGCCAGAGCTACGAACTGATCGTGGGCGGCATCCCCCAGTCACGTGTCTCGCTCGCCTATCCCGAGCTTCTCGACTACCCCTACGTGCGTCACATCGCCCGGATGCTCGACGCCGCCGCCCCGGCCGGCGCACCGCTCCGCACGGTGCACCTGGGCGCCGGGGCGCTCACGCTCCCCCGCTACCTCGCCGCCACCCGGCCCGGCTCGCCCCAGCTCGTGGTCGAGTACGAGCGGGCGCTCGGCGAAGCCGTGCTGGCGGCGCTCCCGCTGCCCGACGGCGCCGACGTGACCATGCTCTGGGGCGACGCACGATCGCTCGCCGAGAGCGCCCCCACCGCGACCGGGTGGGCGGACGTGCCGTTCACCGTCGTCGACCTGTGGGACGCAGCACGCGTCTCGGCCCATGTGTCCAGTGTGGAGTTCTATTCGGCGGTCGCCCGGCGGATGTCGCGGGGCGGCGTCATGGCGGTCAACCTGCTCGACGGCGGCGGCTTCTCCTACGCCCGCGGGCAGGCGGCCAGCCTCGCCTCGCTGTTCGAGCACGTCGCCGTCGTGCTCGACACGGAGCCGTTCGGGCATCCGCCGATCGACAACGTGGTGGTGTTCGCGAGCGATTCGCCGATCGCCGTCGCCGAGCATCCGGAGCTCCTCGACGACAACGACAACGAGCCCGACGACCCGGCGGGCTCGCGCCCCACGGTGCTGAGCGGCGCGGAGCTCGAGCGCTGGGTGGGCGACGCCGCCGTGGTCACCGACGCGACCGCGACCGACTCCCCCGACCCGGACGCCGCGGAGCTGCCCGGCTGACCGGCCGAGTGGTTGCTACCTCACTTCGCCCGGGCGAGGATGCGCGTGCGGCTGAGCGCGATCACGGCGCAGCCCATCAGACCGATGAAGCCCGCGATCGCCACGACGTACACGGCGACGGCCCCGTAGCCCCCCGGCTGGGCGGGGTTCAGGAACGGGTAGGGGTACCAGCCGACGATGGGCCCGCGGATCATCGTGTAGACCGCCCACACCAGCGGGAACGCGATGATCCCCCAGATCGACGACCAGGCGAGCCGCGACTTGCCCGGTGTGAGAATCCACACCAGCACGATGTAGATCGGCGCGATCAGGTGCAGCACCTCGTTCGACCACGCCAGCGTGCGCCCCTGCTCGAGCTGGATGCTCCGCAGGAGCAGGTTGTAGACGACACCGGTCGTCGCCATGTAGGTCACCACGGCGGCCAGCGACAGGTTGTACCAGGACGGATCGCGACGCACGGTGAAGGAGTAGTACGCGCCGATGAGCAGTGCGATCGCGGCCAGCGCGTTCGAGAGGATGGTGAAGTAGCTGAAGAAGTTGACCAGGAAGAAGGCCACGTCGGGAACGACGCCGATGCTGTAAACCAACTGGCCCACGATCGCGGCGATGATGACTCCGGCCGCCACGATGCGGATGATCCCGAACACAGTGCGCATAGTCGTCACTCTAGCGACGCGCGCGCTGCGGCCGGATGATCAGTCGCCGACGATCCGAGCACCCGCGACCGGCCCGGTCACCCGCACCACGTGGTACCGAGCCGCCGACAGTGCGATCTGCAGCTCGAGGGCACCGTCGATGTCGGCGGCGAGGAACGCGACCGTCGGCCCCGACCCCGAGACGAGGCCGGCCAGGGCGCCGTTGGCCTCGCCGATCTCGAGCACGGATGCGAGCCCCGGGTTCAGGTGCAACGACGGCGCCTGCAGGTCGTTGTGCAACGACTCGGCGAGCATGTGCGGGTCGCCGGCGCGGAGTGCCTGCAACACGTCGGCGTCGACCACGGGCTGGCCACGCGCCGGGAAGATGTCCTGCGCGTGCCGCTCCCGGTGCCGGTCGAGTTCGCGGTAGACCTCGGGGGTGCTGACGCCGTGATCGGGCAGCACGAGAATCCACTGGAACTGACCTTTGGCGAGCGCCGGGCTCAGCTGGTCGCCGCGGCCGGTGCCGATCGCGGTGCCGCCGGTGAAGGCGAACGGCACGTCGGCCCCGAGCTCGGAGGCGAGCGTGAGCAGCTCTTCGCGCCCGACGTCCGTTCCCCAGAGTGTGTCGCAGGCCAGCAGGGTTGCCGCGGCATCCGCCGATCCTCCGCCCATGCCGCCCGCGATGGGCACGTTCTTGTCGATGGCCAGGCTGACGCCGCCGCGGAAACCCGTCTTCCGGGCGAGCAGGCGCGCGGCCCGGATGGCGAGGTTCGAGCCGTCGGTCTCCAGCGCGCTGGTGTCGATGTGGCCGCCGAAGCGCACCGAGAAGTCGCTCGCCGGCGAGGCGTAGACGTCCTCGTAGAGCGACACGGCCTGGTAGGCGGTGGCGACGTCGTGGTACCCGTCGTCCATCACCGCGCCCACTTTGAGGAACACGTTGATCTTGCCGGGGGCCCGTACATGCACGGTCTTCGCCAGGCCCCGGGTGATCATGCATCCAACCTAGTCCACGCGTCGGGCTCCCCCGTTCAGGGGCCGATCAGGGCCGGGCTGCGACCCCCATCGCGAGCGCTTCTGCGGCGACACGATCGGCGTCGTCGCGCTGGATCGAGTGTCCGGCACCCGCGACCACCGCGAACGAGAAGCGGTGCGGTGCGGCCGCACTCAGCCGCTCTGCTTCTGCTGCGGTGAACGAGGGACTGCGGCCGGGGTCGGCGCCGAGGATGCGCATCGGCGCGTCGACGCGAGCCGCCGTGTCGAGGAGCTGCCACGTGGGGTTGTCGCGCATCGTGCGCTCGACGACGAACGGACTGACCACGCGCATGGCGTTCACCTTCTGCACCGCGTCTTCGGGGTGCCAGCTCGGGTTGGCGCTCAGCAGTTCCGCGGGGTCGAGCCGCCCGAGATCGGCGAGCAGCTCGGCGAGCCTCGTGTTCTGCCGTTCGAGCGGTTGAGTCAGGGCGGGATCGACGAGCAGGAGGGCGGCGGCCCAGCCAGGGCGGGCGTCTGCCGCCACGACGGCGACGGCGCCGCCGAGCGAATGCCCGACCACGAGGTCCCACGTCGGGGTCTCGGGTTCGAACGCCAGCACGTCGGCCGCGTAGTCGGCGAGCCGGTAGCTCGTGGTGCGCGGCGACGAGCCGTGGCCGCGCAGGTCGGGCGCGGTGACCGACCACCCTGCTCCCGCGAGGGCGCTCGCCACCCGCCACCAGGTGCCGCCGGCCGAGGTGAGGCCGTGCAGCAGGAGGGCCCTCGGCCGAGCATCCGCCCGCCCCCATCGGGTCGTCGTCAGTCGCACGGGGAAGGATTCAGCAGCGGATGTCGTCACCCTCTGATCCTCGCAGGGCGCGCCCCTCGTCCACCATCCCCGCACACCCGTGAAAGGCCGGGCGCCCGACGATCATGCGTTCGCGCGGGCGATCGCCAGGAAGTCGTTCACCGTCAGCTCCTCGCCCCGTGCCGTGGGCGCCACGCCCGCGGCCGCCAGCACCGCCGAGGCTCGAGCGGAGTCTCCGAGCAGCACGGCGAGGGCCTGCCGCAGCATCTTGCGCCGCTGCTGAAAAGCGGCGTCCACGATCTCGAAGGTGCGCATCCGCAACTCCTCCGAGTCGAGCCCGGTCCCGACCCGCTCGAACCCCACCAGCACCGAATCGACGTTCGGCACCGGCCAGAACACCTGGCGGCTGACGTTCCCCGCGGTGCGCCATCGGCCGTACCACGCCGCCTTCACACTGGGCGACCCGTACACCTTCGACCCCGGCTCGGCCGCCAGCCGGTGACCCACCTCGGCCTGCACCATGACCACGCCCGACTCGATCGACGGGAAGTGCTCGAGCAGATGCAGCAGCACCGGCACCGAGACGTTGTACGGCAGGTTCGCCACCAGTCGCGACGGCGACGCCGGCAGCGAGCGCACGCGCAACGCGTCGTCGCGCACGACCGTCAGCGCCGCATCCGGCGCCAGCTGCGACACCGTCAGGGGCAGCTGCGCGGCCAGCCGCTTGTCGATCTCGACCGCCACGACCTCAGCGCCGGCCTCGAGCAGGCCCAGGGTCAACGAGCCGAGCCCGGGCCCGACCTCGAGCACCACGTCGCCCGGCTGCACGCCGGCCACCCGCACGATCTTGCGCACCGTGTTCGCGTCGATCACGAAGTTCTGCCCGAGCTTTTTCGTGGGTGTGAGGTCGAGGAGCCCCGCCAGGTCGCGGATCTCGGCCGGCCCGAGCAGCGACACGGATGCGGCTGCCTCGTCGCCGCCGCCCGGCCCGGTCACGAGGCCTGCACCGGGTCGTCCTCCCAGCGGCCGTAGACCAGCTCGGTGGTGGACGAGATCTGCGCGGCGAGCATCGACACGTCGGTGCCGAGGTGCGCCGCCATCGCCCGCAGCGTGTGCGGGATCAGATAGGGCGCGTTGGGCCGGCCGCGGAACGGGGTGGGCGTGAGGTACGGCGCATCCGTCTCGACCATGATGAGCGAACGCGGCGCCACGGCGAGCGCCTCGCGCAGGGAGCCGGCGTTCTTGAAGGTCACGTTGCCCGCGAAGGACATGTACCAGCCGTTCTCGGCGCAGAGGGCGGCGAACTCGGCGTCGCCGGAGAAGCAGTGGAACACGGTGCGCTCGGGCGCCCCGACGCGACGGAGGGTCTCGACGACCTCGCGGTGGGCGTCGCGGTCGTGGATCTGCAGCGCGATGCCGTTCTCCTTCGCGATGGCGATGTGCGCCTCGAAGGAGCGGTACTGGGCGGCGCGGCCGGCCTCGGTGTCGGTGCGGAAGAAGTCGAGCCCGGTCTCCCCCACCGCCCGCACGCGGGGCCAGGAGGCGAGCTCGGCGATCTCGGCAAGCGCGTCGTCGAGGCCGCCGCCCTCGGCGTAGGACGGGGCGTCGTTCGGGTGCAGGGCGACGGCTGCGAGCATCCGCGGTTCGCGGGCGGCCTGCTCGGCCGACCAGCGGCTCGTCTCGAGGTCGGTGCCGACCTGCACCACACCGCGCACGCCGATGGCCGAGGCGCGGTCGAGGTGCTCGTGGTAGTCGATCGGATCGTCGCCGTCGGCGACCTCGAGGTGCGTGTGGTTGTCGTACACCGGCACCACCAGCGCTTCGGGCAGCGGCGGATAGGTCTGGTCACCCCGTTCGGACGGCTCGCGGCGGCGCAGGTACGCCGGCGGTTCGTCGGCCGGCGGGGTCGACCACGTCACGACGCGTCGACCTCGATGCGCGGGAACAGCGCTTCGAGGGGTTCGACCCGCCCGGCGCCCGTCCACTCCCAGGCCGAACGGATGCTCTGGTCCTGCACATTTCCCGAACCCGTCAGGGCTTTCCACAATTTCGCGGAGGCCTCCGGAACGACCGGCGAGAGCAATACCGTGAGCGTACCGAGCCCGTGCACCGCGGTGTTCAGCACGGTGGCCAGCCTGTCGGCCTGTGACGGGTCTTTCGCCAGCACCCACGGCTCTTGGAGAGTGATGTACCCGTTCAGTTCGTCGACCAGTTCCCACACCCGCGCGATGGCCTCGTGCACGGCGAGCCGCTCGATCGCCTGGTCGGCCTCGGCCGTCACCCGGCGCTCGGTGGCGCGGATGGCGCGGTCCGCATCGGTCACCGCCGACTCGACCGCGTCGGGCACGGTGCCGCCGTGGTAACGCGTCACCATCGCCACCACCCGCGAGGCGAGGTTGCCGAAGCCGTTGGCGAGCTCGGCCTGGTAACGCGCGGCCAGGTCTTCCCAGCTGAACGAGCCGTCCTGCCCGAAGTTGATGGCGCGCATGAAGTAGTACCGGAAGGCATCAGAACCGAAGGTGTCGGTGATCTGCTCCGGCGCGATGCCGGTGAGCTTCGACTTCGACATCTTCTCGCCGCCGACGAGCAGCCAGCCGTGGCCGTAGACCTGCTTCGGCACCTCGAGGCCCGCCGCCATCAGCATGGCCGGCCAGATCACGGCGTGGAAGCGCGCGATGTCCTTGCCCACGATGTGGGTGGCGGGCCAGAGGCGCGCGAACTTCTCGTCGTCGTAGCCGTAGCCGGCCGCGGTGGCGTAGTTCAGCAGCGCATCGAACCAGACGTAGACGACGTGCGTCTCGTCCCACGGCACCTTGATGCCCCAGTCGAAGGTCTGGCGCGAGATGGAGAGATCGGTGAGGCCGCGTTTGACGAACTGCACGATCTCGTTGCGCACGCTCTCCGGCTGCACGAAGTCCGGTCGCTTCTCGTAGAGGTCGAGGAGCGGCTGGGTGAAGTCGCTCATGCGGAAGAAGTAGTTGCGCTCCTTGAGGAGCTCCACCGGCTTGGAGTGGATCTTGCAGACCAGCTGACCCTCGTAGGGCCCGGTGCCGTCCTCGAGGTCGGAGAGCTGCTTGTACTCCTCGCAGCCCACGCAGTAGTAGCCCTCGTACTCGCCGGTGTAGATGTACCCCGCGTCGTACAGGCGCTGCAGGAAGAGCTGCACGTTCACCTCGTGCCGCTCGTCGGTGGTGCGGATGAAGTCGTCGTTCGAGATGTCGATCGTGTTGAGCAACGGCTGCCACGACTCGGCGACGAGCTTGTCGGCCCACTCCTTGGGGCTCATGCCGTTGGCGGTGGCCGTGCGCAAGATCTTCTGGCCGTGCTCGTCGGTGCCGGTGAGGAACCAGGTGTCGTCGCCGGCCTGCCGGTGCCAGCGGGCGAGCACGTCGGCGGCGACCTCGGTGTAGGCGTGCCCGATGTGCGGCACGTCGTTCACGTAGAAGATCGGCGTGGTGATGTAGAACGAGGAGCCGTCGGACATGGTGACCATCCTAAAGGCCGGGGCGTCGCCCGATGTCTGTGTGACGCTCTGCCGTCAGGGTGTGCTGCGGCGAGCCGCGAGTGCGCCCTCATAGAGCTCCCGACGGCTGAGACCGGTGGCCTCGGCGATCGCGGCCGCGGCGTCCTTCATCCGCTCCCCGTCGGCCACGAGGTCGAGCACGTCCCCGACGGCCTGCGACAGATCGGCGACGGCCACGACGGCGCCCGCCACGACGAGGCAGATCTCGCCTTTCACGCCGCCGGCCGCCCACGCAGCCAGTTCCGCCGCCGTTCCGCGGCGCGCCTCCTCGTAGAGCTTCGTGAGTTCGCGCACCACCACCACTCGGCGTTCGGCGCCGAGTGCCTCCGCGAGATCGGTCAGGGCATCCGCCAAGCGGTTCGGCGACTCGAAGAAGACCATCGTGCGCGGCTCCCGTTCAAGCGATCGGAACGTCTGCAGTCGCTCGCCGCGCTTGCGGGGCAGGAAGCCTTCGAAGGTGAACCGGTCGGTCGGCAGGCCCGAGAGGGCGAGAGCGGTGACGACGGCCGAGGGCCCGGGAACGACCGTGACGTCGACGCCCGCATCGATGGCCGCGGTCACGAGGTGGTAGCCGGGATCGGAGACCGTCGGCATCCCGGCATCAGACAGGAGGACGAGATCGCCATCGCGCGCGAGTTCGACGAGGGCGGCCGACTTCTCCCGCTCGTTGTGGTCGTGCAGAGGGATGAGCCGAGGCCGGTTCTCGATCCCGAGCGCGCGCAGGAGCTTGGCGGTGACACGGGTGTCCTCGGCAGCGACGACGGTCGCCGCCGAGAGCAGTTCGATCAATCGCACCGACGCATCCTTGAGGTTGCCGATGGGCGTCGCGGCGAGAATGAGCATGGCATCAGTCTGACACCGGCCCCGCGCCGCGCCGCGATCGGCAGCCAGACGCACCCGTTAGCATGGCCCGGTGAGCACAGAGGTGACGACCCCGCCCGAGCCGTCGCCCGCGACCGCGGCGGTGGCAGAACCGCTCGGTTCGCGCCTGGACGACTGGTGGGCACGCACGATCAACACCCCGGCCCGCGAGCGCCTCTGGCGCTGGGGCGGCCCCATCGCCGTGACCGTGCTCGCAGCGGTGCTCCGACTGGTGAACCTGGCGCATCCGCATGCGATCGTCTTCGACGAGACCTTCTACGTGAAGGATGCGTGGACGACCTGGAACCTCGGCTACGAGGCGTCCTGGCCGGCGAACCCCGACCAGCAGTTCGCGGCGGGCGACACGAACATCTTCCACACCAACCCGTCGTTCGCGGTGCATCCGCCCCTCGGCAAGTGGATCATCGCGCTGGGCCTCGCCGTGTTCGGCGCCGACAGCTCGTTCGGCTGGCGCATCTCGGTGGCCGTTTGCGGCATCCTGCTCGTGCTCCTGACGACGCTCATCGCCACGAAGCTGTTCCGGTCGACCCTCTTGGGCACGATCGCGGGGTTCCTGCTCGCGATCGACGGGCACGCCATCGTGATGAGCCGCGTGGGCATCCTCGACGGCATCCTCGCGCTGTTCTGCCTGCTCGGCTTCGGCGCCGTCCTGATGGATCGAGAGTGGCACGCGGTCCGCCTCGCCGCCGCGGTCGCCGCGCGAAGCGGGCCAGCCGGGCCAGAGGGCGAGCGGGCGGTACCCGCGTGGGGTCCGGTGCTGTGGTGGCGCCCATGGCTGTTCGCGGCCGCACTGGCCTTCGGGTTCGGTGCCGGCGTGAAGTGGTCGGCCTTCTACTTCCTGGCAGCGTTCGGTGTCTATCTCATCGTCGTCGACGCACTCGCCAGGCGGCGGCTCGGCATCGCGTTCTGGTTCAGCTCGGCAGTGCTGAAGCAAGGGCCCGCGACCTTCCTGCTCCTCGTTCCGGCCGCCGTCGCGGCCTACCTCGTGACGTGGATCGGCTGGTTCGCGACCTCCGGCGGGATGTACCGCACCTGGGCGCAGTCCTCGAACGGGGAATGGACCGGCGCCCTTTCCTGGGTGCCCCTGTCGATCCAGAACTTCTGGCACCTCGAAGCGGCGGTGTACAACTACCACGTCAATGAGCACTCGCCCCACCCTTACCAGGCGAACCCGTTCAGCTGGTTGTTCCTGGTGCGGCCGACGCAGATGTACGTGCAGTCGGTCGACCCGAGTCAGTGCGGAGGCCAGACCTGCTACGAGAACATCACCTCGATCGCCAACCCGATCATCTGGTGGTGTGCCACGGCGGCGCTGTTCTATCTGGTCTACCGACTGGTGCGCAAGCGCGAGTGGCAGGTCGGCCTCGTGCTCATGGGCATGGTGGCCGGGTACCTGCCGTGGTTGCTCTACACGAACCGCACGATCTTCCAGTTCTACACGATCGCGTTCGAGCCCTACATGATCCTGGGGCTGACCTTCGTGATCGGGCTGGCGCTGGGTTCGCGCGGCGACCCGAGGTGGCTCCGCACCCGCAACCTGACTGTCGTCGGCGTGTTCCTCGGCCTGTGCGTGGTGGTCTCCGCCTTCTTCTACCCGGTCTGGGTCGGGATGCCCGTGCCCGCGTGGTTCCTCAGCATGCACTACTGGCTGCCCACGTGGCGCTGAGCGGGCGGCCGCCCACGAGGGTGCCGTGGCTGGCCGGAGTCGCGGTGGCGGGCGCGGCAGCACTGCTGGCGTTCGGCATCCACCTTATGGTTCCCGCTGTGCCCATGCTCACCGCAGCGGTCGGTCTCGGCATGATCGCCGGACAGATCCCCGCCGCCCAGCGTGTCCTCGACGGCGCTCTGAAGCCCGGCCTCGGAATCGCCGCGCGCCGCCTCCTGCGCATCGGGATCGTGTTGCTCGGGCTGAAGCTCAGTCTCGTCGACATCGTCGGCCTCGGCTGGGAGGCGATCGTGGTGATCGTGCTCATCGTCACGATCACCTTCGGCGCGACGCTCCTGCTCGGCAGACTGCTTCGGCTGCCAGGCACGCAGCCCATCCTCATCGCGGCGGGGTTCTCGATCTGCGGCGCTTCCGCGGTGGGCGCGATGAGCGCCGTCACACGGTCGAAGGACGAGGACACGGCGACCCCCATCGCGCTGGTGACCCTCTGCGGAACCCTCGCGATCTTCGTGCTGCCGGTGTTGCGCATCCCGCTCGGTCTGTCGGCGGAGGACTTCGGCGTCTGGGTCGGGCTCAGCGTGCACGACGTCGGTCAGGTCGTGGCGACAGCCCAGATCGCGGGGCCGGTGGCGCTGGCGTCGGCGGTGGTCGTGAAGTTGACGAGGGTACTCACCCTGGCGCCGATGGTCGCGATCGTCGGTCTGGTGGAACGCCGCGCCGATGCCCGCAATGCCGCGCTCGGCCCCGACCACCCCGACTTCGTCGAACGTCCCGCTGCCAAACGTCCCCCGATCGTGCCGCTGTTCATCGCCGGTTTCATCGCCGCCGTGCTCGCGCGCACCTTCCTGGTGCCGCTGCTGCCCGACCCAGGGGCGGCGGCCGTCCTCAGCGCAGCCGATACCGGACAGACCATCCTGCTGGCCATGGCGCTGTTCGCGTTGGGCTCCAACATCCGCTTCCGCGCGCTCGCCCGCACCGGCTGGCGCGCGCTCATCGTCGGGCTGTCCTCCTGGGCCCTCATCGCGGTGCTCTCACTGATCGGCGTGAGAATTCTCGGCTGATTTCATGACATTTCCTCCTGCGGCGCAGCACGGTGTCAGTGCAGCAGCTTGAGTCCCACGACGCACGCGACGATACCGAGCACGAGCAGCACCTTCACGACTGAGAACGCTTCGCCACCGAACGCCATCCCGTAGCCCACGGTCAGCGCGGCGCCGATGCCCACCCACACGGCATATCCGGTGCCGACCGGAATACTCCGCAACGCGAACGCGAGCCCGGCCATGCTGGCGAGCAGGCCGCCCGCGAAGATCAGGCTCGGCCACAGTCTCGTGAAGCCGGCCGACTTGCCGAGCGCCGTCGCCCAGACGGCTTCGAGAATTCCGGATGCGATCAGAACGACCCAGGCCATGACAGTCCACTCCTCGTGGTCAGTCTTGTCGCTCTCCGGGTACTGCGCCCTCGTCCGGAGGCCGCTCGGCGGCCTTGGTGGAGAGTATGGCACCGCACCCTGGTCAGGTTCTGTGCACCGCGAATCCGTCGCCGTCCAGTCCTCCACATTCGGAGGGCACGCGCGAGTTGTTACGGTCTGCGTCGGTACCGCGTAACACGGTGTCACCGGCTAGTACGGTGAATTCATGGCAGATCGCGAATACGGCTTCCGCACCCGGGCAATCCACGCGGGCAACATCCCCGACAACGTGACGGGTGCCCGCGCCCTGCCCATCTACCAGTCGAGCGCGTTCGTCTTCGACGACACGGCGGATGCGGCGGCCCGCTTCGCGCTGCAGAAGTACGGCAACATCTACAGCCGGCTCGCGAACCCGACGGTCGCGTCGTTCGAGGAACGGATCGCCAGCCTCGAGGGCGGCCTCGGCGCCGTCGCCACCAGCAGTGGCCTCTCGGCACAGTTCATCACCTTCGCCTCCCTCGCCGGGGCGGGCGATCACATCGTTGCGAGCGCGAACCTCTACGGCGGGTCGATCACCCAGCTCGACGTCACGCTCCGCCGCTTCGGCGTCGAGACGACGTTCGTGAACTCCTCCGATCCCGCCGACTACGCCGCCGCCGTCACCGACCGCACGAAGCTGATCTTCGCCGAGACGGTCGCCAACCCGTCCGGCGAGATCGCCGACATCGCCGGTCTCGCCGAGGTAGCGCACGCTGCCGGGCTCCCCCTCATCATCGACTCCACCATCGCCACGCCCTACCTCAGCCGGCCCATCGAGTGGGGCGCCGACGTCGTCATCCACTCGGCCACGAAGTTCCTCGGCGGGCACGGCACGACCCTCGGTGGAGTCGTGGTGGAGTCGGGTCGGTTCGAATGGCACGGCGACCGCTTCCCCGCGTTCGGTGAGCCCGTGCCGAGCTACGGCGGGCTGCAGTGGTCGGGCAACTTCGGTGAGTACGCGTTCCTCACCCGGCTGCGCGCCGAGCAGCTGCGCGACATCGGGCCGGTGCTGGCCCCCCACTCCGCCTTCCTGCTGGCCCAGGGCGTCGAGACCCTGCCCTTCCGCATGCAGGCACACGTCGACAATGCCCGGCTCGTCGCGGAGTGGCTCGATGCCGACCCGCGGGTGGAGTACGTCAATTGGGCGGGTCTGGCCGCGCATCCGCACCACGAGCGGGCGGCGAAGTACCTGCCGCTCGGGCCCGGCTCCGTCTTCAGCTTCGGTGTGAAGGGCGGGCGGGATGCCGGGCGTCGCTTCATCGAATCGGTCGAACTCGCCAGTCACCTGGCGAACATCGGCGACGCGAAGACGCTGGTGATCCACCCGGCATCGACCACGCACGCTCAGCTCACCGAGCAGCAACTCATCGATGGCGGCGTGCTACCGGGCCTCGTGCGGCTCAGCGTCGGCATCGAAGACCCTGACGACATCATCTACGATCTCGATCAAGCGCTCGCAACCGCGACCGCTGCGTGAACAGCGCGGAGGAAGAATGACCACCGAACTCGTCACCACCCAGCTCACCAACGGCCTCACCTGCGAGCTCCCCGCCGACTCGCCGCTGGCGAAGCTGTTGAAGTCGCAGCGCACCTGGGTCGGCCCGTCGGCGAAGGAGCGGCTGCGCATCCTGCGCAACGCCAAGTCGGTGGCGATCGTCGGCGCGTCACCCAACCCTGCGCGCTCGAGCTACTTCGTCGGCACCTACCTGCAGCAGTCGAGCGACTACCGGGTGTACTTCGTGAACCCGAACGCCGACGAGATCCTCGGGCAGAAGGCCTACCCCGATCTGGCGTCGTTGCCGGAAGTGCCCGACATCGTCGACGTGTTCCGGCGCGCGAGCGACATCCCCGCCGTCATCGACGAGGTCATCGCGGTGGGCGCGCCCACGGTGTGGGTGCAGCTCGGCATCTGGAACCAGGAGGCCGCCGAGTACGGCGAGTCGAAGGGCCTCACCGTCGTGATGGATCGGTGCATCAAGATCGAGCACGCCCGCTTCCACGGCGGGCTTCACCTGCTCGGCTTCGACACCGGTCAGATCTCGGCGCGCAAGCAGCTTCGCTGACCCCGGCCTCGTGCGTCGTCGCGGTTGGCGCACCGGGTTGCTGAGCAGCAACACTGGCTAGGATTTGGCGGGTGATGTCGACTCCGGATGCCGCGCTGCCGCCCGTGCGCGTCGCGGTGCTTGGTGCGGTCGCGGTGGCCACCGGCCAGGGCACCCTGCTGGAGCCGGCCGGGCATCGCGCGAAGGCGTTGCTGGCCGCACTGGCGCTCGCAGCACCGCATCCGCTGTCGGTGGAGCGTCTCGTCGACGACGTCTGGCGCGACGAACCGCCCCGCGCGATACGGGCCGCGCTGCAGACGCAGGTGTCGCGCATCCGTGCCGCGTTCGGCGACGACCTCATCGAGTCGCTCCCCCTCGGGCTACCGACTCGGCACAACCGTGGTCGTCGACCTCATCGTGGCCGAACACCAGCTGGCGGCCGTTCGCGCCCACCTCGACAGCGGACACGCCGACGAGGCCCTGGCCCTGGCCGGCACCGCCATCGCACTCTGGCGCGGCGAACCCGGCAGCGATCTCGACCCGGAGCCGCTCGGTTCCGCTCTCGCCGAACGAGCCGGCCGCACGCTCGACGGACTCGAGACCAGCCTCGCGCTCGCGGCGTTGGCGCTCGGCCGCGCGGTCGATGCCGAGGTGCTCGCCCAGCGGCTCTGCCAGCGCTCCCCGTTCGACGACAGCGCGCACCTGTTGCTCATGCGCGCCCTCGACGCTCTCGGGCGCTCCACCGACGCGCTCGGCGTCTACGCCGAGTTCCGCGAGCGGGTTCAGGATGCATTCGGGGCCAGTCCCGCTCGAGAACTCCAGTCGCTGAACCTCGATCTCCTCGCCCGGGAAGGTGGGACGGGGGCGGCGATCCTGCCGGCGCACTCCGCCACGGGCGCCCGAAGCACGATCGCTGGCGGCGGCAGCAGCACCGCGCTTGCGCTCACACCGGGGGCGACTGCGGCCGGCACCGCGTCAGCTGAGCCGGCGACCGGGATTCGGACGGCAGCGGCGGACGTTGCAGCAGCGCGCAACGTCGAGTCCGCGGCCGACGTGACGACGAGTAGTTCGCCTGGCCCCGCAGCAGTGACCGCGGACGCCGAGGGCACGACGACCGCCGAAGACGCGGTCTCGACCACCACCACCGACGCGGGCACCACCACCAGCACCGGCCGCACGAGGAGTGGGCGGCGTGGGGTGGGGCGCGGCATCCGGGCGGCGCCGAACGCGCTGCTCGGGCGCGACAGGGCATTGGAAGAGATCGAGCGGCTGCTCGACACCGCCCGCGTCACGACGGTGCTGGGGCCGGGCGGTCTCGGCAAGACCCGCGTCGCCCACGAGGTCGCGAGCCGTGCCCTCGCCCGTTACGACCTCGTCGCCGTGGTCGAGCTTGCGAGCGTGCGCAGCGAGGACGACGTGGTGTTCGCGCTGGCGTCGGCGCTCGGCATCCGCGAGGTCGCCACCAGCAAGCGCATCGGCGACCGGGTGCTGCGCGACGACCTGCACGGCCGCATCCTGGCGCGCCTCGGCGAAGCACCCGCTCTGCTCGTGCTCGACAACTGCGAGCACGTAATCGGCGCCGCCGCCGAGTGGAGCGCGACCCTGACCGCCGAGCTCCCTCAACTCACCGTCCTCACCACGAGCCGCACGCCGCTCGCGATCTCGAGCGAGCGCGTCTTCGCCCTCGCGCCGCTCGGCGCCGAGAGCGGACAGCGCGCGGCGGGAAGCAGCGGCCCCACGCCTCGCCCCGGCGGCGACGCTGGCGGCGATGGCGGCGATGGCGACGACGCCGCCGTGCAGCTCTTCCTCGACCGCGCCACGGCCGCCCGACCGGACGCCACGCTCCCGCGCGACGCCGTGGCGCGGCTCTGCCGACGGCTCGACGGATTGCCGCTCGCCATCGAGCTGGCGGCGGCGCGCATCCGTTCGATGTCGATCGACGAGATCGAGCGCCGCCTCGCCAACCGCTTCGCGCTCCTTACGGGCGGCGACCGCTCCGCCCCCGAGCGCCACCGCACGCTGCTCGCGGTGATCGAGTGGAGCTGGAACCTGCTCAGCACTGCCGAACAGCACGCCCTCGGCCGCCTCTCCGAGTTCGCCGACGGGTTCAGCGCCGAGTCCGCCGCCCACGTGTTGGGCTGCAGCAGCGACGACGTGCCTGACTTGCTCGATGCACTCGTCGCGCAATCGCTCGTGATGATGCGCGAGACCGACCAGAGTTCGGGGTTGCGCTACCGGATGCTCGAGACCGTGCGCGAGTTCGGCCAGCTCCAACTCGATCGCACCGGTACGCGCGACGAGGTGCGCGACGCGCTGTTCGCGTGGGCCGATCACTTCGCCCGCGAGCAGCGGCCGCGCACCGACGGCCGGGAACAGGTCGCGGCGTTCACGCTGATCGCGCTGGAGGAGGACAACCTCATCGACGTCTTGCGCCGAGCCATCGACGCAGCACGTCCGGACGTCGTGGCTTCGGTGTTCGCGCTGCTCGGCTACTACTGGTCGCTGCGGAGCGCCCACACCGAGGTGATCGCGTTCGGCAAACCGGTGTTCGAGAGCATCCGGATGCTCGAGCCCGACGACTCACGCGTCCCCGTCGACACCCTCGCGGGCGCGCTCGTCATCATCGCCATGACCACGCTCATCGTCGACCTGCGCTTCGCCGTGCGCGTGCGGTCGCGGCTGCGCGCGGTGGTGCGGGCGCAGCCGCTCACCGACCGGCGACTGTCCGTCATGGCCGAGCTCGCCCTGAATGCGGGCGACGAAGCGCGCATGATGGCGGAGATTGAACGCGCCATCGCGTCGGACGACCGGCCGACGGCCATGCTCGGCGCCATCGTGGGCAGCGTCGCCGCCGAGAACCTCGGCCGACGCGACGAAGCCGTCGCGCTCGCCCGTGACGCGGTTCGGCTGGCCGACGGCCTCGAAGAGACCTGGGGCGCGGCGATGGCCGGCCAGATGCTCGGCGCGCTGTACAGCCAGAGCGCCGAGCCGGAGGAGGCCCTGCGCTGGTCGCGCCGGGCCCGCGCGGGGCTGGCGAAGATCGGCGCGATCGAAGACATCCGTCAGCTCGAATGGACCATCGCCACGAACGCCGTCGCGGTCGGCGCCCTCGACGAGGCGAGCGAACTCTTCGACCGCCTGGTCGACGAGCCCGGACAGACCGAGGGCATCGACATCGCCGCGATCGGGTTCGCGGGCCGCGCCGAGGTGCTCCGAGCACGCGGCGAGACGGGCGAGGCCCGCGTGCTGTACCTGCGCGCACTGGATGCGTTCGACGTGCCCCGCAACCGCGCCAGCCCGTGGTACCGCATCGTCATCTCCGCGATGCTCAGCGCGTTCGTGCTCGACGGCACCGGGAGCGCCGACGAACGGATGCGTTTCGCCCGCCGCCTGCGCGGCCGCACGCTGGCGAGTCTGCGGCTCCCCGGCGGGTACGTCGATCGGCCGGTGCTGGGCGCATCCGTCATCGGCCTCGCGGTGTGGGTGGAGGACGCCGAGGCACTCGACCCCCGCGTCGCCCTCGAACTGCTGGTGCTCGCCGAGGCCATGGCCGCCCGTCAAGACCCGCCGCCGCTGCACCTCGCGCCCCTGTTCGACCGCTTCGGGGACCGCTTCGGCGACGCCGAGGTGACGGAAGCCCGCGCCCGGGTCGCCGCGCTCCCCGACGCCGAACGGCCCGAGCGCGTCGCAGCACTGCTGCGCACGCCCGGGCCGTGGTCGTGGGGGTGGCGGTAGGTCTAGGCCTTCTTCATGTAGGCCCGCACGGTGAGCGGCGCGAAGACGGCGACGATGACGGCGGCACCGAGCAGCGAGATCCACGCATCCGCCGTCCACATGCCGTTGTTCGCCAGGTCGCGCACCGCGGTCACGAGGTGCGACACCGGGTTGATGTTCACGAACCACTGCAGGAACGCGGGCATCGTGTCGGGCGAGACGAACGCGTTCGAGAGGAACGTCAGCGGGAACAGCACGAGGAACGAGATGCCCTGCACCGAGCTCGCGCTGCGGGCGATGACGCCGAAGAACGCGAAGATCCAGCTGATGGCCCAGGAGCTCACGATGACGAGCAGCCCCGCCAGCACGACGTTGCCGATGCCGCCCTCGGGCCGGTAGCCCAGCACGAAGCCCATCACGAAGGTGAGCGTGGTGGCGATGGCGTAGCGCACCGTGTCGGCCAGCAACGCCCCGGCGAGCGGCGCGATGCGGGCGATCGGCAACGACTTGAAGCGGTCGAACACACCCTTGTCCATGTCTTCGCGCAATTGCACGCCGGTGACGACGGATGTGGTGATGACGGTCTGCACGAGGATGCCCGGGATGAGCGTGGGCAGATAGTCCGCCACGCTGCCCGCGATCGCACCACCGAAGATGTAGGAGAACATCAGGGTGAAGATGATCGGCTGCAGCGTCACGTCGATCAGCTGCTCGGGGGTGCGGCGGATCTTGAGCAGCCCGCGGTAGGCCATGCTGAACGAGTTCTGCACGGTCTGCGCGATGCTGACGTGGTTCTTGAGGTCGCGGGCGACCCCGGGGGTGATGGTGAGCGAGCTCATCGCGCATCCTCCAATTCGCGTTCGGGTGTGCCGGCGGCGGGGGCGTCTCCGTCGCCGTCGTCGTTGGTGGCCGCGTGGCCGGTGAGGGCGAGGAACACCTCGTCGAGGGTCGGCTGCTGCACCGAGAGTTCCGCGACCGCGATGCCCTCCTGGCGGAGGCGCAGCAGCAGGTCGGTGACCGAGTCGGCGTCGCTCATCGGCGCCGTGATGCGGCCGGCCTCGGGCGTCAGCACCGATTCGACGCCGAGCACGTCGAGGATGGCGAGCCGGGCGCGCTCGAGGTTGGCGGCGTCGGCGAGCTTCAGCAGCAGCGACGACGAGCCCACCGAGCTCTTCAGCTCGTCGGCCGTGCCCTCGGCCACGACGACGCCGCGATCGATCACCGCGATGCGGTCGGCGAGCTGGTCGGCCTCGTCGAGGTACTGCGTGGTGAGCAGCACGGTGGAGCCGGTCGCGACCAGGCGACGGATGGTGTCCCACATCTGAGCGCGGGTGCGCGGGTCGAGGCCTGTGGTCGGTTCGTCGAGGAAGATGAGGGGCGGCTGCGAGATGAGGCTCGCGGCCAGGTCGAGCCGACGGCGCATGCCGCCCGAGAAGTTCTTGAGCGGGCGTTTGGCCGCCTCGCTGAGCCCGAACTCCTCGAGCAGTTCGGCCGACTTGCGGCGCGCATCCGCTCGGCTGAGTCCGTTCAGTCGGGAGAACAGCACGAGGTTCTCGGTGGCGGAGAGCGTCTCGTCGACGCTCGCGTACTGGCCGGTCACGCCGATCAGCTGGCGCACGACCTGCGCCTCGCGCCGGATGTCGTGGCCGAACACGGTGGCCTCGCCACCGTCGGGCTTCAGCAGGGTGGCGAGCATGCGGATGGTGGTGGTCTTGCCGGCGCCGTTCGGGCCGAGCACGCCGTACACCGTTCCGGTGCGCACGCTCAGGTCGACGCCGTCGACCGCCCGGTTGTCGCCGAACACCTTGACGAGACCGTGGGCTTCGACGGCCCAGTCGGATGTGGGAGGCATTCGAACTCCTTTCGAAGGGGGAAAGTTCTCTCCGAGTGTGCGCGGCGGCGCTGTCGGCGCTCTTGCACGCCGCTGTCGTGGGGGTCGTGCACCACGACAGCGGCGTGCAAGCGCGCTCAGTTGCCTTTGACGTTGACCAGCTGCCGCAGGGTGTGCCGGATGCGCACCAGGTCGTGCGCATCCGCCATCACCCGGTCGATCGGCTTGTAGGCCTGCGGGATCTCGTCGATGAAGGCATCCGTGTCACGGAACTCGATGCCCGCCATCGCTTCCCGCAGCTGGTCGTGCGTGAAGGTCTTGCGGGCCGCGGTGCGCGAGAACTCCCGGCCGGCGCCGTGCGGCGACGAGTTCAGCGCGAGCGCGTTGCCGAGCCCCTCGACCACGTACGACGCGGTGCCCATCGAGCCGGGGATGAGTCCGGGCGCCCCCTCGGTGGCGATGATCGCGCCCTTGCGGGAGAGCCAGACGTCCTTGCCGAAGTGCCGCTCCTTCTCGGTGAAGTTGTGGTGGCAGTTGATCCGCTCCTGCTCCTCCACCGCGACGCCCAGCCACTCGGTGACCTGGCGCACGACCCGGTCCATCATCTCCTCGCGGTTCAGCAGCGCGTAGTGCTGCGCCCACCGCAGTTCGGCGATGTACCGGTCGAACTCCGCCGTGCCCTCGACGAGGTAGGCGAGGTCGCGGTCGGGCAGTTCGATCCAGTAGCGGTCCATCAGCTCCTGGGCGACCTTGATGTGCCGGCCAGCGATGCGGTTGCCCACGCCCCTGCTTCCCGAGTGGAGGAACAGCCACACCGCATCGGTCTCGTCGACCGAGACCTCGATGAAGTGGTTGCCCGAGCCCAGGGTGCCGAGCTGCTCGCGCCAGCGCTTCGCCGACGCCGACGGGTCGAAGCCCGCCTGCTCGGCGAGCGCTTCGAGTTCGGCGACCCTCGGGGCGGCGGTGGCGACGATCTTGTTGTTCACGCCGCCCGCCGAGAGCGGGATGGCGCGCTCGATCTGCTCCCGCAGTTCGGTCAGCCCCCGCGGGTTGCCGAGCAGGTCGCCGCGCACGAACTGCGTCTTCACGGCGATCATGCCGCAGCCGATGTCGACGCCCACGGCGGCCGGGATGACCGCGCCGAGCGTCGGGATGACCGAGCCGACCGTCGCGCCGAGGCCGAGGTGCGCATCCGGCATCAGGGCCAGGTGCGGGTGGATGAACGGCATGGCCGACGTGGTGAGGGCCTGCGCCCGCGCCTTGTCGTCCAGGATGCTCGCCCAGGAGAGCAAGCGTTCGGTGATTCTTTCCATGATCCTTTCTCTCTGTGTGCCCAGGGGGTCCGGGGCCGCCGGCCCGGGCGGGCGAGAGACGGGAGGCAGAAAAAGCCCCGGACCACGACGGGTGCGGGGCTCGGCAGACCGGGCGGTCTAGAGCGGATGCACCACGTCGACGTGCTGAAGGAGGCGCGCGTCGCGCTGCTTTTTGCGGTACTCGCTGGGCACGGGCTCTGTCCTTCCTGCTGTCTGCGGTATGAGGCCGGGGATCGCGCGGAGTGCGCGGCCTGGTCACGCTAGCGGGGGCCGGCGGATGCGCGCCAGAGCGCACTGCTGACCGTAACCGTCTCGTGACCTTTCGCCGGGTCCGGCCTGCAGCGCGTCAGCCCCGCAGTTCGGCGGCGGTGGCGGCGGGCAGCCGGCACACGAAGTCGTGGCAGAGGTAGGCCAGCGGATGCCCGTCCCGCGCCCGGCGCTCGGCGAACACCTCGAAGCCCGCCTCGGCGAGCATGCGCGCGCCCGACTCGGTGGCGACCGCCACGAGATCGGCGCCCGACCACATCCGCACCGCGGCCCGCAGACCGTCAGCCGCCATCCGCTCCTCGTCGTCGAGGGGAGCGGCGCCGGGGTCGGGCTCGATCAGGATGAGCTGCTCGGCGGGGCGGGCGGCGCGCACGAGAAGTTCGAGGGTGGCACCGAAGGAGGTCGGGCGCGCGAGCGCCTCGACCGCGAGCGGGGCCAGGGCGCTCAGGGCGGCCTCGCGGTAGCGCGTCTCGGCGCTGAGCGCGTGCAGCAGCAGCGCCGCGGACGCGACGGCACTCGTGCCCGACGGGTACGCGCCCTCCGAGGGGTCGAGCTCGACGGCGAGTCCCTGCCCCCGCAGCACGGGGTCGCCCCCGCCGGGCGCGCGGAAAACGGTGCCGCTGGTCGCCGCCACGAGCCCGCCGCCCTCTGGGGCCGCCGCGTCGCGGTGTTCTCCCGCGCCGCCGGCCGCGGCCACACCGCCGCCGAGGGCGTTGGCCGCACTCGCGCTGCCGGTCGCGGCAGCCGCACCGTCAGCCGCACCGCCCGCTAGGGTGGCCGCCGCGTCGCGGTGCTCTCCTGCGCCGCCAGTTGCCACGGCCTCGGAGTGCGGGTCGACGACCACCGCGTCGACGAGCATCCGGCCCGCTGTCGCGTAGCGTGCCGAGCCGGTCGCTGCGGCCAGGCGCAGGAGGCCCTCGGCGAGCATGCCGTAGTCCTCGAGCGTCGCCACCGCCGGCGACACCCGCCCGCCGAGCGACGCGCGCACGAGCCGCAAGCCGCTGGGCGCGGGCGCGACGTGCGTCGCCAGGAGGTAGTCGGCGGCGTGCTGGGCCGCCAGCGCCCATTCGGGGCGGTCGAGCACGAGCGAGGCGCGGGCGAGGGCGCCGATCGCCAGGCCGTTCCAACCCGAGAGCACCTTCTCGTCGAGGGCCGGCGGGGTCTGCGTTGCGCGCGCGGCCGCGTCGAGCCGGTAGTACCCGCCCTCCACGCGGGCACCGTCGACCGTGCTCTCCGAGTCCTGAGCCGAGGCGAAGCCGCCCGACGGCAGCTGGAGCACGTCGATCAGAAAGCCCGCAATCCCCTCCGCGGCCTCCCGCGCCCACGGCTGCCCGGGGTCACGCGCCCAGAGCGCCGCGTAGGCGTCGAGGAGGAGGGCGTTGTCGTAGAGCATCCGCTCGTAGTGCGGTTCGCTCCAGTCGCGACGCGTCGCGTAGCGGAAGAACCCGCCCTCCACCGGATCGCGCAGCTCGCTCGCCGCCATCGCCGACAGCATCCGTGTCGCCAGCCCCGTCGATGTCGGCGTGCCGGCGGCGAGCAGAAAGCGCAGCACCGGCGCCATGGGGAACTTCGGTGCCCCGCCGATCCCGCCGAACTGCGTGTCCTCGTGCTCGGCGAGCAGATCGACGGCCGCCTCGAACGGCACGTCCCGCGGATCGAAGGCGGAGCCGCCCGCCGCCGCCCCGGTGAGCGCCTCCTGGCCCGCCGCGAGCGCCGTCGCGATCTGATCGGCCGAGTCGAGCACCTCGCTGGTGCGGGTGGTCCAGGCCTCGTTCACCGCCTCGAGCACCTGACGGAACGACGGATGCCCCTGCACCGGCGCAGGCGGCGAGTACGTTCCCCCGTAGAACGCCTTGCCCTCGGGTGTGACGAAGACGTTGAGCGGCCAGCCGAGTTCGCGCGTGAACGCGCCGGCCGCGGTGAGGTAGACGGTGTCGACCTCCGGATGCTCCTCCCGGTCGACCTTGATCGCCACGAAGTGCGCGTTGAGGTACTCGGCGAGGGCCGGGTCGCTGAACGACTCCCGGGCCATGACGTGGCACCAGTGGCAGGTGGAGTACCCGATCGACACCAGCACCGGAACGCCCCGCGACCGAGCCGCCGCGAACGCCTCCTCGCCCCACGGGTACCAGTCGACCGCATTCTCGGCGTGCGAACGCAGGTAGGGGCTGATCGCGGTCGCCAGGCGATTCGTCATGCCCCCAGCCTTCCACTCGGCCCGGCGTGACCCTAGCGTCTGATCAGATTCTTCTCACCGGCGCGCACCGGCATCGGCAACCGGTTCTGGGCGGGCGGCAGCGGGCAGACGTAGAAGTCGGCGAACACGCACGGCGGGAGGTACGCCCGGTTGAAGTCGACCTCGATGCGATCGGTGCCGACCTCGGCGTGCAGCCGCAGGAAGCGGAAGCGGTAGGTCTCGGTGCCGCTCGTCGCGTCCGAGAACACCACCTGCATGCTCTGCGGCGTTCCGGTCGCCACGAACTCTACGGGTTGACCGTCGATCTCGAGCGCGATCGTGCCGGCCACCCGCTCGACCTCGACGTAGCCGTCGATCTCCTCCACCGGCACGGTCTCACCCTCGGCCGCCGGCGTGAACCGGCCCGCGAGCTTCCATGCCTCATCCGGCTTATAGCTGTCGACGTCGACCACGGATGCGCGGGTCGGCGCCTGCGGATCGAGCACCCGCAACGCCACCTGGTCGTCGCGCCGGAAGTGACGGAGGATGCGCCCGCCCACCAGCACCTCGCCGCCCTGAACGATGGTGAAGTTCTCGCCCACGATCGCGGCTCCGTCGAGGTACCACTCGCCATCGAGGCCGTCGAGCCGCTGGGGCTCCGGGGAGAGCCAGTGCGTCGCGACGAGCGACGCGAGACCGTGCGGGGCGGTGATCGTGCGCAGCCGCGCGGTGTGCCAGCTCTGCCAGGCGTCGTCGAATGCGTTCTCCGTCACGCATCGAGCCTACGCCGCCCCGACCGCCGTCCGGCCGCTCTCCATCCGCCCGCCGGCCGGCCGCTCAGGCGATCGCGACCGAGTGCCCCGCCCCAGCCCCTTCCCAGTGACGGATGCGCGCGTTACCCTCGGCAGCGGAGGCAGCCATGACCGAGTTCACCACCACCGCTCGCGGCGATCGCGTCGCCTACGATCTGCGCGGAACCGGGCCCGCTCTCGTGTTCGTGGCGGGGGCCGGCCCGTTCCGCGCCGGCGACCCGATCACGACCGAGACCGCCGAGCGCGCAGCCGAGCTGGGCGTCGCGACACTCGTCTTCGACCGGCTGGGCCGTGGCGAGAGCGAGGCGGCGGAGGACGGCAGCGACCCGCTCGACCTCGACCGCGAGCTGGCGGCTGTGCAGGCGGTCATCGAGGTCGCCGGAGCCCCCGCGGTGCTCTGCGGGCACAGCTCCGGCTGCTCGATCTCCCTCGCCGCGGCCGCCGCAGGCCTCCCGGTGCAGGGTCTTGCCCTCTGGGAGGCCCCGCTCGCCGGGCCGGCCGCCACCACCCGTGCCTGGGCCGATGAGATCGCCCGCCTCATCGACGCCGCCGACTACCCG
The DNA here is from genome assembly GCF_058783455.1 of Herbiconiux sp. FW305-C-125. Taxonomy (NCBI): domain Bacteria; kingdom Bacillati; phylum Actinomycetota; class Actinomycetes; order Micrococcales; family Microbacteriaceae; genus Herbiconiux; species Herbiconiux sp. FW305-C-125. Next base: position 445,215 of record NZ_JBYSYO010000001.1, read on the forward strand.
GCCGCCCTCAGTCACTACATGAAGGACATGCCGCCGGAGTGGCTCGCCGGGCTCCGGTCCCGCCCGGATTGGGAGCAGCTCGCCACCGCGGTGCGCAGTCAGCGTGCCGACGCCGAATCGATGGCCTGGGCCACCGCCACGCTCGAGGAGGCGGGCACGACGCCTGCGGGTTCGGCGGCGCTCGGGGTGCTCGCGGGCATCCGGGTTCCCGTGCTGGCGATGTACGGCACCGAGACCGTGCCCGGCATGCCCGAAGCCGCCGAGCGCATCGCCGCCGCGATCCCGGGGACCGTCGTCACGACCGTGCCCGGCGCCCACCACTCGTGGCAGCCCGAGCCGATGGCCGCGGAGCTGGCCGCCTTCACCCGGGCCGCAGCCTCGGCCGTCGCCTGAGGCCCGCTCGCTCGCCGCACGCCCGCCCGCTCGTCAGACGCGCGCCCGCTCCTCCCACCCCCGCCCGTCGTACGATGGAGGGCTGATGTCTGCCCCCACTCCCCTTCGCATCGTCTTTCCGCCTGAGCTGCCCGTCAGCCAGAAGAAGGATGAGATCGCGCGCGCCATCCGCGACCACCAGGTCGTGATCGTGGCCGGCGAGACGGGGTCGGGCAAGACCACGCAGCTGCCGAAGATCTGTCTCGAGCTCGGCCGCGAATCCATCGGGCACACTCAGCCGCGACGGCTCGCCGCCCGAACCATCGCCGAGCGCATCGCCGACGAGCTCGGCCAGGAGGTGGGCGGTCTCGTCGGCTACCAGGTGCGCTTCACCGACCGCGCCTCGGCGTCGACCCGCATCAAGCTGATGACCGACGGCATCCTGCTGAACGAGATGAACCACGACCGGCTGCTCTCGCGCTACGACACGATCATCATCGACGAAGCGCACGAGCGCAGCCTCAACATCGACTTCCTGCTCGGCTATCTCAAGCAGCTGCTGCCACAGCGCCCCGACCTCAAGGTCATCATCACGAGCGCCACCATCGACCCGGAGAGCTTCGCCCGTCACTTCGCGGATGCCGCGGGCGAACCCGCCCCCATCGTCGAGGTCTCGGGGCGCACCTTCCCGGTCGAGATCCGCTACCGCCCGCTCGCGCCCGACACCGACGACGCCGACACCGACGTCGATGCAGCCGACGCCGACGACGGGGCCGACGCTCGAGTCTCCAGAAACGGCCGGAATCGCGCTCCCGATTCTGACAAGAGCGGGAGACTCGATGGCGGCGGGCGCGACGGCGCCGAGCCGCGCGACCTGTTCGACGCCATCGGCGACGCCCTCGACGAGCTCGCGCGGGAGAAGCCGGGCGACGTGCTCGTGTTCCTCTCCGGCGAGAACGAGATCCGCGACGCCGAGGAGGCGCTACGGGGGCGCTTCGCGGCGGGCGGGCGGGGTGGCGAGACCGAGATCCTGCCGCTGTACGGGCGGTTGAGTGCGGCCGAGCAGCACCGGGTGTTCCAGCGCGGCGGAGCCCCGGGCATCCGTCGTCGCGTGGTGCTCTCGACGAACGTCGCCGAGACCAGCCTCACGGTGCCGGGCATCAAGTACGTCATCGACTCCGGCACCGCGCGCATCAGCCGCTACTCGGTGCGTTCGAAGGTGCAGCGGCTGCCGATCGAGGCGATCTCGCAAGCCTCGGCGAATCAGCGCAGCGGCCGCAGCGGGCGCACCAGCGACGGCATCGCCATCCGCCTCTACTCCGAGGAGGACTTCGCCAGGCGGCCCGAGTTCACCGACCCCGAGATCCTGCGCACGAACCTCGCCGCGGTCATCCTGCAGATGATCTCGCTCGGACTCGGCGACATCGCCGCCTTCCCCTTCCTGCAGCCGCCGGACTCCCGCGGCATCAAGGACGGCCTCGACCTCCTCGGCGAACTGGGCGCGGTGCGCGCCGCGGTGAGCGGCGCGAAAGGCGGCAGCCGCGCCGGTCACCCGACCGGCGCAGCCGCGGAAGACCTTGCAACGCGCCCGCTCGACGGTCATGGCACGCGCCGCGGCGAACCGACGGATGCCGGGCTTCCGCCCTCGACGACGCCCGGCCCCGCACTCACCCGCATCGGCCGCGACCTCGCGCGCCTCCCGATCGAGCCGCGGTTCGCCCGGATGGTCGTCGAGTCCAAGCGCACCGGCACCAGTCGCGAGGTGCTCGCGATCGTCGCCGGGCTCACCATCCAGGATCCGCGCGAGCGCCCGCTCGAGAAGCGTGGCCGCGCCGACGAACTGCACGCGCGCTTCGCCGACGCCACGAGCGACTTCCTCACCCTGCTGAACCTCTGGAACTACCTCGAGGAGAAGCAGCGCGAGCTCTCGTCGAGCGCGTTCCGGCGGCTGTGCAAGGCCGAGTTCCTCAACTACCTGCGCATCCGCGAGTGGCAGGACGTGTACCGGCAGCTCCGCCAGCTCGCGAAGCCGCTCGGGCTGACCATCGGCGAGCCGAGCGTGAACCCCGACGGTATCCACAAGTCCCTGCTGTCGGGGCTGCTCAGCCAGATCGGGTTGCGCGACCAGGTCAAGCGCGACTACCTCGGCGCCCGGCAGACCCGGTTCACGATCTTCCCGGGCTCGACGCTGGCGAAGAAGCAGCCGAGTGCGGTGATGAGCGCCGAGCTGGTCGAGACGAGCCGTCTGTTCGCCCGGATGAACGCGGCCATCGACCCCGCCTGGGCCGAGCCGCTCGCGGGCGACCTGGTGAAACGCACGTACTCGGAGCCGCACTGGGAGAAGAAGCAGGGCGCGGCAGTGGCCTACGAGCGGGTCACGCTGTTCGGGGTGCCGATCGTGGCCCGGCGGCGGGTGCAGTTCGCGCGGATCGACCCCGAGTACGCGCGCGAGCTGTTCATCCGACACGCGCTCGTCGAGGGTGAGTGGGAGTCGCAGCAGGCGTTCGACCGGGCGAACCGAGCGTTCCGCCGCGAGCTGGAGCAGCTCGAGGAGCGGTCGCGGCGCCGCGACATCCTGCTCGACGACGAGGCGGTGTTCGAGTTCTACCAGGCGCGCATCCCGCGCGACGTGGTGTCGCAGCGCAGCTTCGAGGGCTGGTGGAAGACCGCCAGGCAGGACGACCCGGCGCTGCTCACGATGACCCGCGAGACGCTGCTCCCCGAGGGCGCTCCGGAGGTCGACGAGACCGAGTTCCCGGCGCAGTGGCAGCAGGGCGACCAGCGGCTCGCGCTGCGCTACCGCTTCGAGCCGGGCGCCGACGACGACGGCGTGACCGCGACCGTGCCGCTGGCACTGCTGCCACGGCTCGACCCGGTGGCGTTCCAGACGCAGGTGCCGGGGCTCCGGCAGGAACTCGTGACGGCGCTCATCCGTTCGCTGCCGAAGCGCCTGCGGGTGAACTTCGTGCCGGCCACGGACTGGGCGGGCCGCCTGCTCGCCGAGCTCGGGCCCGACCCGGCCGATGCGGGCGCACCGGATGCGAACGCCAGCGGTGGCTCGGCGAGCCGCAGCGCGCGCGGCGGAGCGGCGGATGCGGGGGGCGGGTTTCTCGCCCGGCTCGCGGCGCTCATGACCCGACTCGCCCACGAGCCGGTCAGCGCGGGCGACTTCGATCTGGCGAAGGTGCCGGATCACCTGCGGGTGACGTTCCGGGTGGTGGACGAGCGCGGCGCGACCGTGGGCGCCGGCAAGGACCTCACCGCGCTGCAGGCGCGGCTTGCCGACGCAGCGCGCGCGAGCATCGCGCGAGCATCGTCGGGAGCCGCGGAGCCGCGCGAAGGCGTGCGCCCGAGCCGTCGCGACGGCCGGCGCGGCGGCGCGCCCGGAGCCGGCGGCCGGGCGACTGCCGAGACCTCTGAGCCGACCGGCGCGAGCGCGACGGGCACGTCAGCCCGGGCAGGCGGAGCGCCCGGCGGAAGCGGCACAGGAGGCGGAACCGGCGCGGGCGGTGGGGCTACCGGCGGCGCGGCCCGGGTTGCGGGCGCAGCGGCGGGCGGCGGCATCGAACGCAGCGGGCTCACCGACTGGACGATCGGCGACCTCCCCCGCTTCGTCGACACCCGCCAGCACGGCGGCGTCATCCGCGCCTACCCCGCACTGGTCGACGAGAAGTCCAGCGTGGCGGTGCGTCTCATGGCCACCGCCGAGGAGCAGGCGCGCGCGACACCGGCCAGAGTGCTGCGGCTCGTGCTGCTCGCGGTGCCGAGTCCCGCATCCTACGTGCGCGACCATCTCACCCAGAACGAGAAACTGCTGCTCGCCACCAGCCCCTACCAGAACGTGCAGGCCCTGTTCGACGACGCGATGCTCGCCTGCGCCGACGAGGCGCTGCGGGCGCTGCACCCCGACGGCCTGATCTGGACGCGTGCCGAGTTCGAGGCCGTGCGCGATCGCCTCTCGGCGGCCGTGCTCCCCCTGCTCGACCAGACCGTGGCGACGGTGCTGCGCATCCTGAGCGGTGCACGTGATGCCGAGCGCGCCATCAAGGCGGTGACGAGCATGGCCCTGCTGCCGGCCATCACGGATGCACGCGAACAGCTGGCGGCACTCGTGCGTCCCGGGTTCATCAGTGCGACCGGACTCGCGCGGCTCGGGCATCTGCCGCGCTACCTCGCGGGCATCGTCTACCGGCTCGAGAAGCTGCCCGACAACCCGGCTCGCGACCGCGCCTGGCTGAACGAGGTGCAGACCGCGACCGAACGTCTCGTCGACGCGGGCGGGAGCATCCCGCTGCGGCCGCACGCACCGGAGAACCTGGTGCGCGCCCGCTGGCTGATCGAGGAGCTCCGCATCGGCCTGTTCGCGCAGCCGCTCGGCACGGCCGAGCCCGCTTCGCTGCAGCGCATCACCAAGGCCCTCGGCGCCTGACCTCCGCTCGGGCCGGCCTGCCGAGTGCCCAGCGGGCACGGCTAAGCTAGATCGGTTATGAGCAGCTACACCGAACTCCTCCGCACCCGCGGCGTCGCCCGCATCATCGCTGCTCAGCTGACCGCCCGTTTCCCGTTCGGGATGCTCTCGCTCGCGTTCCTCCTGCACATCGAGCACACCTACGACTCGTACGGCATCGCCGGGCTCGTGCTCGCCGCACTCAGCATCGGGCAGGCGATCGCCGGCCCGCTCACCAGCCGGCTGATGGGCGTGTGGGGAATGCGCCGCGTCATCCTGCTCACCATGATCATCTGCGCCGTCGCCATCTCGAGCATCGCATTGTTCCCGCTGCCCATCCCGGCCGCAATGGGCGTCGCATTCGTCGCCGGACTCACCATGCCGCCCATCCAGCCCGCGGTGCGCACCATCTACCCGAAGATGGTGAATTCCAAGCAGCTCACCCCGCTCTTCTCGCTCGATGCGTCGGCGCAGGAGATCATCTGGGTGCTCGGGCCCGTCATCACGACGTTCGTGTCGATCCAGATCGGCACCGTCTGGGGCATCCTCCTCGCGGTCGCGTTCCTCGTCGGGGGCGGCACCTGGTTCCTCACCAGCCCCGAGCTCGGGCGGGTGCGCATCCCCCGCTCGAAGCGCAAGCTCGGCGCGGTGCTGAAGAAGCCGGCGGTGCTGCTCGCGACGACGGTCGGGTTCCTCCTCGTCGCCGCCTGCGCCGCCATCGAGGCCGGGGTCGTCGCGACCTTCGGCGAGGGGGGCGCCGAAGCCGGCATCGTGCTCGCACTCTTCGCGGTGGGCTCCCTCGTGGGCGGTCTCTCGCTCGGCCACAAGCCGATCGGGCCGTGGGCGCTCGCCCGGCGCATGGCCATCGTCTTCGTGGGCACCGCGATCGCCGCCGCTTCGCTCAACATCTGGTGGCTCGCCGCCACACTGTTCATCGCCGGCATCGGAATCGCGCCCGCGCTGGCGGTGATGTTCGCGATCGTCTCGGCCAGCGTGCGCTTCAGCGACACCGCGGAGGCCTACGGCTGGGTCGGCACCGGACAGCTCATCGGCGCGGCAGTGGGATCAGCACTCGCCGGCTTCCTCATCGACGGCATCGGGGCGATCGGCGCCTTCCTCGTCGCGGCGGCCCTGGCGTTCCTCGGCTTCCTCGTGCCGCTGCTCGGCAAGCGGTTCCACCCCGACCTGCGGGGGCGCGACGCGAGCCCCCTCCCCGACACCGAGCCGGTGCCGCTGACCGGGTAGGCGTCGCCCCGCAGCTGCGCCGCAGCCGCAGCCCGCGCATCTGCACCGCGCCCGCTCACGGGACCCGTGCATCCGCCGCGCGCGATAATCGACGCATGACCGACGCGCTCTCACCCGTCCTCCCGCTCGCCGACGGCCGTGGCCTGCCGCAGGTGGGGCTCGGGGTGTACAAGACGACCGACGCGGAGTCGGCGACGGCCGTCGACTTCGCCCTGCGGCACGGCTACCGGCTGATCGACACCGCCTCGATGTACCGCAACGAGAAGGGCGTGGGCGATGGCGTGCGCCGAAGCGGTCTGCCGCGCGACGACGTGTTCGTGACGACGAAGGTGTGGTTCACCGAGAACGGGTACGAGAGCACGCTGCGCTCCTTCGACGAGAGCCTGGAGCGGCTCGGGCTGGAGTACGTCGACCTGTACCTGATCCACTGGCCGGCGCCCGCCACCGACCGCTACGTCGACACGTGGCGCGCCCTCCTGCGGCTCGAGGAGGAGGGGCGAGCGCGGTCGGTGGGGGTCGCGAACTTCCACCCGAAGCACGTCGAGCGGCTCGTCGCCGAGACCGGGCGCACGCCGGTCGTGAACCAGGTCGAGCTGCATCCGTGGCTGCCACAGCCGGAGCTACGGGCCTTCGACGCCGCGCACGGCATCGTCACCCAGGCGTGGTCGCCGCTCGCGCGCGGTCACGTCTTCGACCCGGCGCGCGGCGGCGAGGTGCTCGCCGCGATCGGGCGGAAGCACGGCAAGAGCGCGGCCCAGGTGGTGCTGCGCTGGCACGTGCAGCTGGGCATCGCGGTGATCCCGAAGTCGGTCATGCCGGCGCGCATCCGCGAGAACATCGACCTGTTCGACTTCGAGCTCGACGCCGGCGACATGACGGCGATCGCGGGTCTCGCGACCGGGGAGCGCACCGGCGTCGACCCCGACGACCGCAACTGAGCGGAGTGTGGCGGGTAACTCTGCATGCGTGATGAGTTACTACGCGAATCAAGCACACCGAGCCCGTATAGGGCGTCGGTTGCACGCATTCGCGTAGTTACTCGGCGCTACCCGCGCGACGTCACCAGCGGGGGTGGATGGCGGCCCGGAAGTACTGGTCGTAGAGCGCGTGCACGCCCTCGTCGAGCGCGGGCGGCACCGTCACGTCGCCCGCCGCGGCATTCGCCTCGGCCTGCGCCCGGCTGCGCGCACCCGGGATGACCGAGGTGACGCCGGGCTGGCTCGCCACCCACGCGATGGCGGCCGCCGCGGGCGACACGCCCGGCAGCTCCCGCGACACCAGCGCCGAGAACTCCCGCGCGGCCTGCACACCCTGCTCGTAGTCGACCCCCGAGAAGGTCTCGCCCACGTCGAACGCCGACCCGTCGCGGTTGTAGTTGCGGTGATCGGTGGACGCGAACTCGGTGTCGGCCGTGTAGCGGCCCGAGAGCAGCCCCGACGCGAGCGGTACCCGCGCGATGACACCGACGCCGGCGGCGCGCGCGGCGGGCAGCACCTCGTCGAGCGGCTTCAGCCGGAACGCGTTGAGGATGATCTGCACACTCGCCGTGCCGGGCCGCGCGATTGCCGCGAGGGCCTCCGCGCAGGTCTCCACGCTGACCCCGTAGTTCGCGATCGCCCCCTCCGCCACCAGGGTGTCGAGCGCGTCGTACACCGCGTCGCTCGAGAACACGGGCGTCGGCGGACAGTGCAGCTGCACCAGGTCGAGCCGGTCGACGCCGAGGTTGGTGCGCGAACGGTCCGTCCAGGCCCGGAAGTTGGCGAGCGTGAACTCCCCCGGCTCCTGCGGCCCGCGACGCCCCATCTTCGTGGCAACGGTGAGCGGCACCGACGGGTTCTCGCGGCGGAACCGCCCGATCACCCGCTCGCTGCGGCCGTCGCCGTAGACGTCGGCCGTGTCGAAGAACGTGACCCCGGCGTCGACGGATGCGCTCAACACGTCGAGCGCATCCGATTCGTCCACCTCGCCCCAGTCCGCGCCGAGCTGCCAGGTGCCGAGTCCGACGATGGAAACGGGACGATCGGTGCGGCCGAGAATGCGTTGCTCCATGATGCTCCGAGCGTACCTCGATCGGCTGCTCGGATAACGACCGGATAACCATCCGGGCCGTTCCAGCCACCGTACAGACAGCGTTCCCTACAGTGAGCGGCATGAGACGAACGATCCTCGCTTCCGCCGCCGTCGCGGCGACGCTGCTGCTCGCCGGATGCGCCGCCTCGGGCGGCTCGTCGTCCGCCCCCTCGGGCATCGTCGGGCCCCAGCAGGGCCCCGTCATGCCCGACCAGATGTCGAAGGAGGGTGCCACCGCCGATGGCTCCACCGGCGCCGTCCAGGCCGACCAGAGCGTGATCACCACCGGCTGGATCACCGTCATCGTCGACGACCCGGCTGCCGCCACCGACGACGCCGTGGCCCTGGTCGAGAAGCTCGACGGCCGCATCGACTCCCGCACCGAACAGGCCGGCACCGAGAGCCAGAAGGCCAGCTCGCAGCTGACCATCCGCGTTCCCGCCGACTCGGTCGATCAGGCCATCGACGGCCTCAAAGAACTCGGCACGGTCGAGCAGGTCTCGCTGAGTTCGAGCGACGTCACGCTGCAGGTGCGAGACCTGGATGCGCAGATCAAGGCCCTGCAGGCATCCGTCGACCGGCTGCTCGCCCTCGTCGGCCAGGCGGCCACCACCGCCGACCTGGTGGAGCTCGAGACCGCCATCTCCGACCGCCAGGGCCAGCTCGACAGCCTCAAGTCGCAGCGCGAGTACCTCGGCGACCAGATCGACTACTCCACCATCACGCTCGACCTGCAGGAGAAGGGGGCGCTGCCCTCGGCCGCTCCGGGCGACTTCTGGAGCGGTCTGGCCACCGGCTGGGCGGCGCTGCTCACCGCGCTGTCGGGCGCCGTGGTGGTGGTCGGGTTCCTCATCCCGTTCCTGCTGCCGCTCGCCGTCATCGCGGTGGTCGTCATCCTGATCGTGCTGCTCACCCGCCGCGCCGGCCGGAAGCCGAAGCTCCCCACCCCGCCCGCGCCGTGAGCGCCCACCCGTCGTCGCGCCCGCCTCAGGGCGCGATGGCGGGCGGATGCTGCTGCAGCCAGAGTTCGCGGCGCAGTTCGAGGTCGCGCAGCACCGCGTCGTCGATCGTCTGCTCGGCGATCTGCCCCGACTGCACCGCGGCGACGATCGAGGCCGTCATTGCCGGCAGATCGAGCTGCGTGTTGTAGAGCAGCAGGTCGTTGCCCGCGTTGATCGCGGCGATGGCATTGGCGGTGCGGTCGGCGTACTCCGGGACTCCGGATGCCTCGAGCATCAGCAGATCGTCGGTCACCGCCACCCCGTCGAAGCCGAGCTGGTCGCGCAGCACCCGGTGCCAGGCGGGCGACAGCGACGCCGGCGCCTGGTCGACCGCGGTGTACACGAGGTGGCCGAACATCACCAGTGGTGCACCCGCGGTGATCCCTGCCTGGAACGGCGGCGCATCCTCCGCCTGCCACTGCTCGAACGGCAGGTCGGTCGCGGGGAGTGACGTGTGCGAGTCCCCCGGCGCCGCACCGTGACCGGGGAAGTGTTTGAGGGTGCTGAAGACCTTGCCGTTCTCGGCGGTGACCGCGGCCGCCACCCGCTCGCTCGCGCCGGCCGCGTCGGTGCCGAGGGCGCGCTCGTAGATGAACGAGGCCGGGTCGGCGGTGACGTCGGCGATGACGCCGAAGTTGACCGTCATCCCGGTCGCCCGGAGCAGATCGGCGCGCTGGGTGAACGCATCCGTCGTCGCCTGCACGGGCTCGTTCTTCAGCGTCTCGGCCGAGGGGTAGGTGTCGTCGCCGAGGCGCGCGACGATGCCGCCCTCCTCGTCGATCGCGATCAGGGTGCCGAGGCCGTCGCCGCCCACGAGGGCTGCGGTGAGAGCGGTGGCGTCGGCGGCCGATCCCGGCACGTTGTCGCCGAGCAGCAGCAGCCCGCCGGCACCGGTGCCCTGGAGGTAGGACTGCAGCACGGCAGGGTCGGCGCCCGGCACGTGCACCATGAAGAGCGCGGCGATCTTCTGCTCGAGCGTCATGCCGGCCAGGCGTCCTGCGGCGAACGAGCGGATGCGCTCCTCACGTGTCGGCGCCGGGAACGCCGCCCGGTGCCGGGTGCGCGGCGCCGGCGTCGCCGTGCCCGTGGGAGCGGTGCCCGCTGCGGGCGAGGCGTCGAGCCCGCCATCCGTCTCCGTGGCGCCGGACGCAGCGGAGCTCCCAGCGGAGCTCGCCACCCCGCTGCCCGGCGAGCCGCAGCCCGCCAGCACCGTCACGGCGACGACGACAGCGAGGCCGGCGCCCACGCGGCGCAGCACACTCCCCCGCATCACTCGGGAATGGGGCCGAGCAGCGCGTTGGCCACGGTGTTGTGCGCCGACTCGCCGTCGGAGGGATGGAAGATGCCCGCCACCACGTCGCGGTAGAGCCGCCCGAGTTCCGACGAGGAGTAGATCGCCGACCCGCCCGCGACCCGCAGCGCCTGGTCGACCACGAACCGCGCCGTCTCCGTCGCCCGCACCTTGAGGCCCACCAGCTGCGGGAACCACGCCGCGCCGCGCCGCACGCCCGCGTCGACGTCACGGGCGAGCGCGTCGATCTGGGGCGGGATCGCGTCCTGCGCAATGCCGGCCTCGGCCACCTTCCACCGGATGTCGGGGTCGTGGGCGTAGGGACGCCCACCGGCCTTGAGCGAGGTGCGCCGGTGCGCCGCCGCCACCGCGAGCTCGATCGCCCGCTGCCCGATGCCGGTGTACACGGCCGCGAGCAGGATCTCGAAGTTCGCGAAGATGCCGAAGATCAGCGGATCGGCGCTCGGCCCCTCGGGCAGCTTGCGGAACACCCGGTCAGCGGATGCGACGGCGCCGTCGAGCAGGGTCGTGTTGCTCTGCGAGGCGCGCATCGCGAGCGTGTCCCAGTCCTCCACCGTCGTGACCCCCGCCGCCTGGCGGTCGAGGAAGGCGTGCACGAGCAGCGGCGCCGCCGGGTCGGAGGTGTCGCGGCCGAAGACGCCGAGCCGGGTCCACACGGGCGAGAGCGAGGTGAAGATCTTGCGGCCGGTGAATGCGTAGGAGCCGTCGGGAAGGGGACGGGCATCCGTCGTCGACCCGAAGAGCACGAGGTCGTTGCCCGCCTCGGAGTTGCCGAAGGCGAAGATCTCGCCCGCCGCCGCATCGCGCAGCACGCACTCGAGCGAGGCATCGCCGCGGTCGAGCAGCACCTTGGCCACCCCCGTCCAGACGAGGTGCATGTTCACGGCGAGCGCCGTCGCCGGTGCGGCGGTCGCCAGCCTCGTCTGCTCGCGCGCCACCTCGGCCAGCCCGTACCCGAGGCCGCCGAGCGCCGTGGGGGTGAACATCCGCAGGTAGCCGACCTCGTGCAGCTCACGCAGGTCGTCGTGCGGGAACGTGTTCTCGCGGTCGTGCCCAGCGGCGCGGGAGCGGATGCGGGTGAGGAGTTCGTCGTCGATCAGGGTCACCCGCACAGGCTACTCGCGCATCCTGAACCCGCTCGCGCCGGCGAGGCGGCCGTTCAGGCGTCGCCGGCGAGCGCCTCCGCGTGCCCTGCGCTCAGCCGCAGGTAGGTGGCGGCGTTGCGGCGGATGCGCTCCTGCTCGTCGGCGCTCAGTTCGCGGCGCACCTTCGCGGGCACGCCGGCCACGAGCGACCCGGGCGGCACGATCGTGTCTTCGAGCACGACGGCGCCCGCGGCCACGAGCGATCCGGCGCCGATCACGGCGCGGTTCAGCACCGTGGCGTTCATGCCGATGAGGCAGTCGTTCTCGATGGTGCAGCCGTGCAGCACGGCGCCGTGCCCCACGCTCACGCCCGCACCGATCGTCGTCGGCACGCCGGTGTCGCAGTGCACCACCACGTTGTCCTGCAGGTTCGAGCCCTCGCCGAGCGTGATCGCGTCGGTGTCGCCGCGCAGCACGGCACCGTAGAAGACGCTCGCCCGGGCGGCGATGCGGGTGCGGCCGATGACAGTGGCCGTGGGAGCGAGCCACGCCGTCTCGTCGATGGCGGGGGTGACTCCGTCGTAGCTGATGATCATGGTTCTCCTCGGGGTCGGGGCGGGCGGCGGATGGTCAGAGCCGGTTGCCGAGGCGCGACACGATCGCCGCCTCCTGGTAATCGAGCTGCTCGATGAGTTCGCGGGCGGCGTCGTCGTCGAGGCGGTTGGCGTCGCGCTCGTTCACCAGCGCGGTGCGCTGCGCCTGCAGCACCCGGCGGTACAGGTCGCCGAAGGCCCGGCCGAACTCGCTCCTCTCGGGGTCGGGTGCGCGGTCGGCGTCGGCGGACTGCCGCGCCACCGTCGCCTCCACCCGCTTCAGCAGCTCGGGCGGCAGACCGGCGGGCGGCGATGCGAGGAAGGCGGCGAACACCTCTTTCGACGCCTCCTCCGCGATGGTGTGGGCGCGCGCGGCCTGTTCGCGGTCGAAGCTCTCCTGGTTCGGGTCGCTCAGCTTCAGCGCCCGGATGAGCGCCGGCAGCGTGAGCCCCTGCACCAGTAGGGTGCCGACGGCGACCACGAAGGCGATGGCCTGGATCTCGGCCCGCCCCGGGAACGGCTGCCCGTTCGCGAGCAGCACGGGCACACCGGCCGCGGCGGCCAGGGTGACCACCCCGCGCATGCCGGTCCAGGAGACGACGAGGCTCTCTTTCCAGCCGAGGAACACCGGGAACTGGCGCGGCCGCCGCCCCCGTGCCACGCGCGCCGCGTTCTCTCGCTCGATGCGCTCCCGCACCCGCACGTCGCTGGCGTACTTGCGGCGCATCAGCCGGTCGCCGAGCCAGTTGCGCCCGAAGGAGAGGAACACCCACACCGGCCGGATGAACAGCACCACGGCGAGCACCACGAGCCCTGCCCCCAGCACGGCCCACACGGACCGCCCGGCGTCGACGATGTCCTGCAGCACGAAGCGCAGCTGCAGCCCGATGTAGGCGAACACGAACGCCTCGAGCAGCACGTCGAGCGAACTCCACACCTGACGCTCCTGCAGCCGGGTCTCGTACCCGGCCCGCGGTGCGTTGGTGCCGATGACGAACCCGGCCGCCACCACGGCGAGCACGCCGGAGGCTTCGAACTGCTCGGCCAGCAGGTAGGCGGCGAACGGCACCACGAGCCCCAGCACGGTCTCGAGCGCGGCGTCCTTCAGCAGGCGACGGATGAGCAGGGAGACCCCGGCGAGCGCGATGCCCACGGCCACCCCCACGGCCGCACTGTAGAGGAAGAGCAGCACCGGGCTCTCGAACAGCGTGTGCGTGCCGGCCACCGCGGCGACGCCGACCGAGAACAGCGTGAGCGCGGCGGCGTCGTTCACCAGACTCTCGCCGGTGAGGATCGTCATCACGCGCTTCGGCAGCCCGAGCTTGCGGCCAATGGCCACCGCGGCCACCGCATCCGGCGGCGACACGATGGCGCCGAGGATGACGGCGGTGCCGAAGGTGAGGGCCGGCACCACCCAGGAGGCGACCACACCCACCGCGAGCGCCGTGACCACGACGAGCACCACACCGAGCCCGATGATCGGGCGGAGGTTGCGCACGAAGGAGAAGAACGAGAAGTTGAGCGCCGCCGAGTACAGCAGCGGCGGCAGCACCACGCCGAGGATGATGTCCGAGTCGAGTTCGATGCCGGTGAACCCGGGGATGAAGGATGCCGCGAAGCCCACCAGCGTGATCACGAGCGCCGGTTGGAGGCCGCGCCGCTGCGCCAGCCCGGTGAGGGCGATGGCGCCCACCACCACGAGCAGGAGCTGGACACCGTTCACGCTGCCACTCTAGGGGGTGACTCCGACACCGCGACCGCGTCACCGGAGCGGCGTGCCCGGCCAATAAGGTGTTGAGCATGGAGGATGCGATCGACGCGGTGTCGTTGATCACCGAGCTGTTCGGCTGGATCGGCATCGGCGCCGGGTTCGTGCTGCTCGCCATCGGCTTTCTGCGCGGCGCCTTCTACCGGGGCTGGCGCGAGACGCTCGGTGTGGTGGTGCTCGATCCGCAGGGCGACCTCGTGTACCGCTGGCTCGGCGAGGACGGTCTGCTCTACGAGGCCCCGGCCGCCGACGACGAGACGCAGTCGCTCGAGCCCGGCGACGACGTGACGGTGTACGTCAGCCCCCGCGACCCGTCGGTCGGTCGTGTCGACGACCCACGGCACGAGGGGCGGGCGTTGCGCACCACGGGCTGGATCTTGCTCGGCATCGGGGCGCTCGCGATCATCCTGCAGTTCGTGCTGCTGTTCGTGTGAGCTCTTGACGTCTCACTTGTTTTTTGCAAGTGTGGTCGTCGTCAGCACGTGAATCCTCGAAGGAGACCTCGATGTCCCAGATGTTCGTCAACCTGCCCGTCACCGACCTCGACCGCGCGAAGGCGTTCTACGAGGCGCTCGGCTTCACCATCAACCCCAAGTTCACCGACCACAACGCCGCCTGCGTCGTGGTCGAAGAAGACCACAACTACTTCATGATCCTGGTGCGGGACTTCTTCCAGACCTTCACCTCCCTGCCCATCGGCGACCCGGCCACCGCCGTCTCGGTCTCCACCGCGATCTTCGTCGACAGCCGCGAGGAGGTCGACAGCCGCGTCGCCGCGGGCCTCGCCGCCGGCGGCTCGGAGGCGCAGGAGCCCTCCGACTACGGCTTCATGTACCAGCGCCAGCTCACCGACCCCGACGGCAACGTGCTCGAGTTCGGCTGGATGGACCCGGTCGCCGCGGCCCAGGGCCCCGACGCGTTCGCGGATCAGCAGCAGGGCTGAACCTCGTGGCCGCCCGCGATTACGGGGAGTACTCGAGCCTCACCCGCGCGGTCGAGCTGATCGGCGAACGGTGGGCGCTGCTCATCGTGCGCGACCTGCTGGTGGGCCCGCGTCGCTATGGTGAGCTCGCCGCCGGGCTGCCGCGCATCCCGAGCAACATCCTGGCGACCCGGCTCAAGGAGCTGCAGGCGGCCGGCGTCATCCGGCGGATGCCCCGCTCCCGCGTGATCGTCTACGAACTCACCCCGTACGGCCGCGAACTCGAACCCGTCGTGCTCGCGCTCGGTGCGTGGGGGTTCAAGGCGATGGGCGACCCGCGCGCCGAGCAGGTCATCACGCCCGACGCGATGGCCATCGACCTGCGCACGGCGTTCCGGCCGCAGGTCGCGACCACCCTGCCGCCCACCGCCTACGCCGCGCGGCTCGACGCCGGCGGGCTCCTCATCCGCGTCGACGGCAGCCGGCTCGACGTGTCGCGCGCCCCGGCCTCGGGAGCGGATGCGGGCGAAGCCGGCCCGCCGGTCGACCTCGCCTTCACGGCGGGGCCGGGCATCCATCGGCTCCTCGCGGGCGAGCTCGAACCCGAGCAGGCGATCGCGACCGGTGTGGTGTCGGTGCAGCACGGCCAAGGCGTCCTGCTCGACCGCTTCGCCAGCACCTTCCGGCTCGCCGCCTGACCCGTCGCCGCCCCTAAGCTGGTGCGCATGTCGAAAGACGTGCGCGCGCTGAGCGGCTTGATCCCGGTGGTGCGGATGCGCTCCCGCCGCATCGACGAGCCGAACCGGGTCTCGAGCCCGCTCGAACTCCTCTTCGACCTGACCTTCGTGGTCGCGATCGCCTCCATCGTCACCCAGCTCGGCCACGCGATCGCCGAGAACCACTTCGCCACCGCGCTGCCGAACTACCTGATGGTGTTCTTCGCCATCTGGTGGGCGTGGCTCAACTTCACCTGGTTCGCCTCGGCGTACGACACCGACGACGTGCCCTACCGCCTGCTCACCATGCTGCAGATGGGCGGTGTGCTGGTGCTGGCGGCCGGCGTGCCGAGCGCCTTCGACTCCGGGGAGTACGCCCTCATCACCACGGGCTACTTCATCATGCGCATCGCGCTCGTGGTGCAGTGGCTGCGGGCGGCGGCGCAAGACCCGGAGGGCCGGCCGACGGCGCTCCGCTACGCCCTCGGCATCACCGTGGTGCAGGCGCTGTGGATCGCCCGGCTGTTCCTTGCACAGCCCTGGCCGTTCGGCGCGCAGGTGGGCGTGTTCGTGCTGCTCGCGGCAGCGGAGATGGCGGTACCGATCTGGGCCGAGCGGCCGCGGATGACCACGTGGCACCCCCATCACGTGGCCGAACGCTACAGCCTGTTCACGATCATCCTGCTCGGCGAATCGGTGCTCGCGTCGAGCGTGAGCGTGCAGGGGATCGTGAGCGCCGGGGCGTCGTCGGGCGAATTCGTGCTGCTCGCGGCATCCGGCCTCGCGCTGTTGTTCGGGTTGTGGTGGGTGTACTTCCTCGAGCCCGCGCACGAGGGGCTCGAGCACAATCGCGCCCGGTCGTACTACTGGGGGTACGGGCACTACGTCATCTTCGCGGCGCTGGCCGCGCTCGGCGCGGGGCTGGAGGTGAGCGTGGAGGCGATCGGCCACGAGGTCGAGGCGCCGGCGATCGTGGTGGCCTACGCCATCGCGGTGCCGGTGGCGGTGTTCCTGGCGGCGATGTGGGCGCTCTACCGTCCGCTGACCGGGCCGACGGTCATCCCGCCGGGCCTCTCCCTCGGCGCGGCCGCGATCGTCCTGCTGCTCCCCGTCGCCACCGGAACGCTGCCGCTCGCCGCTGTCGTGCTCGCCATCACGCTCGTCGTTGCAGCGGTGATCGCGGGCACGATCCTCTACCGCAAGCCGCGGGCGGTCACTCCTCCTCCAGCAGCTCCCTGAGCTCACGGCGCAGCACCTTGCCCACGTTGGACTTCGGCAGGTCGGCTTTGAACACGATGCGCTTGGGCCGCTTGTACCCGGCCAGCTCGCCCTTGAGGTAGGTACGCAGTTCGTCTTCGGTGAGCGAGTCGTCGGCCTTCACGGCGAAGAGCACCACGGCTTCGCCCGAGTGCTCGTCGGAGACACCGACGACGCCGGCGTCCTTGACCTTCGGATGCGCCATCGCGACCTCCTCGACCTCGCTCGGGTAGACGTTGAAGCCCGAGACGACGATGAGGTCTTTCTTGCGGTCGACGATGGTGATGTAGCCGTCCTCCGACATCGTGGCGACGTCGCCGGTGAGGAGCCAGCCGTCTTTCAGCACCTCGGCGGTGGGTTCGGGCTGGTTCCAGTACCCCTGCATCACCTGGGGGCCTCGCACGCACAGCTCGCCGGGCTCGCCGAGCGGCACCACCGCGCCGTCGTCGTCGCGCAGCTCGATGTCGGTGGAGGGCAGCGGCAACCCGATGGTGCCGACCCGCGGCGGCTTCCAGGTGGGGTTCACCGAGACCACCGGCGACGCCTCGGTGAGGCCGTAGCCCTCGAGCACGTCGTTGCCCGTCGCATCCTTCCACGCCTTCGCCGTCGAACCGCGAAGAGCCATGCCGCCGGCGACCGTGAGCTTCACGCGCGAGAAGTCGAGGGCCTTGAAGTCGGCCCGATCGAGGAGCGACGCAGCGAGCGTGCTCACCAGGATGAGCACGCTCGGCGTGGTCTTCGCGATGGTCTTGGTGAGACCGGCGGTGTCGCGGGGGTTCGTGATGAGCACGTTGTGGGCGCCGAAGTTGAAGAAGGCGAGGCAGTTCACCGTGAGACAGAAGATGTGGTACATCGGCAGGGCCGCGATCACGGTCTCCTTGCCCTCGTCGAGGCGCAGGCGCATGGGCGCGAGCATCTGCGCCTGGTTCGACATGAGGTTGAGGTGCGTGACCACCGCGGCTTTCGTTCCGCCTGTCGTGCCGCCGGTGTACTGCAGCAGCGCGGTGTCGTCGCGGGAGACCTCGGGCAGGGCGACCCGGTGGTGCTTGCCGCCGAGCGCCAGGGCCTCCCGGAAGCCGATGGTTCCCTTCAGCGAGTGCTTCGGCACGATGCGCTGCACGTGCTTGACCACGAAGTTCGTCACGACCCGCTTGGCCGGGGGCAGGAGGTCGCCCACATCGGTCAGCACGACGTGCTCGATCGAGGTCTCGCCGATGATCTTCTCGAGCTTGTCGGCGAAGTTCTGCAGCACCACGATGGCGACGGCGCCCGAGTCGACGAAGACCTTCTTCATCTCGTGCGCGGTGTAGAGCGGATTCGCGTTGACCACGACGAGCCCCGCCTTGAGCGCCCCGAACACGGCGACCGGGTACTGCAGCAGGTTGGGCATCTGCAGCACGATGCGGTCGCCCTTCGTCAGTCCCAGTTCGCCGACGAGGAACGCGGCGAACCGGTCCGAGAGGGCGTTGATCTGGCGGAACGACAGCACGGTGCCGAGGTTCGAGAACGCCGGCCGGCCCGAGAACCGGCGGCAGACCTCGTCGACCAGCCGGCCGATCGACTCGTACTCCACCGGATCGATGACCGGGGAGAGCTCAGGAGAATAACTGTTCAGCCACGGGCGGCTCTCGTATGGGTTCATCGCCTTCTTCGTTGTCGACGGGCTGGGCTGGGACTTACGGTACCCGCTATGGTCGTGGCATGAGCAACGATGACGACGAGTACGACAACCGCCCGTCGGGCTTCATCGGCCGCCTCGGTCGCGCGCGCATGCTCGCCTGGATCGTGATCATCGGGCTGGTGGCGCTCAGCATCGGTGCGATCTCGGTGGTCGTCGTGCTGCAGAACGCCTGAGCGCGACCGCGCCTCGCTACGGTGCCGGGCTGCTCGCGCCGTCGGTCAGACCGTCGCCGCAGCCGCGTCGTCGTCGTCGGGCGTCGCGTCGTCGATGAGCTCCTGGTCCCACTCCGCCAGAGCTTGCTCGGCCTCGGCGCGGGTGTCGAACGGCCCGAGTGACGGGGCGCCCGGGAAGTCGTCCGGGTTGAGGTCGGTGGTCACGAAGTAGGTCACGATGTCGTCTTGTTCGTGCTCGACGATGCGCAGGTCGGTCATACCGCCGACTCTACCCACTCCCCATCCGGCCCGTCACCGCACGCCGCAGGCGGGTTGCGGTTCTCGGCGTCAGAAGTCGAAGCCGCCGCCGAAGTCGCCGCCGCCGAAATCGCCGCCACCGAAGTCGCCCGAGCCTCCGGTCCAGTCGCCACCGCCATCGCCCCACCCGCCGCCGTCGGCGCTCACGCCGCCGTCGGAGGCCGCGCCCGCGTCGCCGCCGGCATCCGTGCCGCCGTCGCCCGAGCCCGAATCGTTGCCGGAGCCGTCGGTGCCGGATCCGTCGTTGCCGGCACCGCTCCCGTCGCCCGCGGCCTGGTCGAAGCCGGGCTGCGGCAGGAACGCGCTGACGAGCGCCGAGCCGATCACGTAGCCCGCCACGGTTCCGAGCAGCGAACTCGCGACCATGCTGCCGAAGCCCATGCCGCCGCCCTGCGGGCCACCGTTGAAGGAGCGCTCGAGCGTGCCCGGCTGCCGGATCTCGGAGCGGGTCGCCGCTTGCGCGAGCGAGCGCGGGTCCTCCCCGCGGGGCTGCTCGCCGGCGGGCGCGTTCTCGCTGAGCTGGGTGAACAGGATGCGCCGCTGCTCCGGCGTGAGCTTCGTGAACGCCTCCTCGTGCACCTGCTCGATCGTCTCGGGCGGAGCGGTGCGCAGGAGGTAGCGGTAGCGCTCGACCGCGATCTCGTCGTCGGTGCGGGCCGGAGCGGCGCCGGGCGCGCCGGGCGCCGGGTAGCTCTGGCCGGCCGGGGCTTGCGGGTAGGGGGCGGGCTGCTGTGGTTCTTCTCGGCCAAGGAGGCGGTCGAGGAATCCCATGGTGATCGCTCCGATCTCAGGGGCGCCGGATGCGCCGTCGCTGACGTTCAGTCTCGCCCGGCCGACTGGGGAATCACTGGGATCCCACCACGACCTCGCTGATCGTCTCGGGCCGGAAACCGCGCCCGATCAGGCGCGGCGCAACGGCCTGCACGACCGGCACCAGGAGGTTGAGCGCCGCCCGCTGCGCCGAGGTGGGCGGGTTCGCCAGGAGCGGCGCCGGATGCGGGCGGCCGATGACCTCGTGCAACCGCAGTTGCAGTGCCTGCATCGCGCGCACGGGAGGCAGGCGGCGGCGCTCGATCGCGGCGAGGTCGCGCTCGGTCACCCCGTCGCCGAGGAGTGGCTCGGCGAGCCGGTTCGCGGTGGCCACCGCATCCTGGATCGCGTAGTTCACCCCCACGCCGAAGGCCGGCGACATGGCGTGCGCCGCATCGCCGATGCAGAGCAGGCCCGGCCGGTGCCAGGTCTCCAGCCGGGCGATCTGCACGCTGAGGAGCTTCACCTGGTCCCAGTCGGTGAGGGTGTCGACCACGGGGCGGAGCGGCTTGGCGGTCGTGGCGAGGGATTCGCGGAAGGCGTCGAGGCCGGCCGCCTGCACCTCGGCGAAGCGCCCCTTCGGGATGACGGACCCGGCCTGGATGTGGTCGCGCCGGTCGATCGTGAGCACCAGGGCGTCGAGACCGATGTAGGCGAGGGTGGAGGGCGCTGGCACGGGCGGATTCGGCAGCTCGAACCAGAGCACGTCGATGCCCACCCCGAACTCGCGCGGCTCGAGTCCGGTCGCCGCGCGCACGGTCGAGCCGCGCCCGTCGGCGGCGACGGTGAGGCGGGCGACGATCTCGAGCTCACCCTCCGCATCCGTCGCCGTCACCCCGGTCACGGCGGCGCCGGCCCGGCGCACACCGGTGGCGGCGGTGCTCATGAGAAGGCGGAAGGAGGGAAACTCGGCCGCTTTGCCGGCGAGGAAGGTCAGGAAGTCCCACTGCGGCATGAAGGTGAGGAAGTCGTTCGGCGCCGGCAACCGCCCGAAGTCGACGGCGTGCACGCGCACCCCGTTCACCACGAAGTCGAGGGTGCCCACCTCGCTGTGCGGGAGCTCGAGGAACTCGTCGCGCAGACCGAGCTGGCCGAGGAGCGCGAGGGTCGATGGGTGGATGGTGTCGCCGCGGAAATCGCGGAAGAAGTCGGCGTGCTTCTCGAGCACCACCACGTCGACCCCCACCCGCGCCAGCAGGTATCCCAGCATGATGCCCGCGGGCCCGCCGCCCACGATGCACACGTCCGTCTCCACCACACGCCCACCCATGCCCCCACTCTAGGAGCATCCGGCGCCCCGCAGATGCCCCCCTTGCGCGACGAGTCGGGGGCGGGGTGTGACCCGCGGGGACCGGGATGGAGCGGACGGGTCAGGGGGCGGGGCGGAGGAAGGCGTCGGCGACGAGGGCGCGCACGGGCGGGAGGAGATCGGCGGCGAGCGCCGCCTCCGGCACCTCGAGCAGGGTGGCGATGGCCGCGATGATCGCACCGACCGAGAGGTCGCCGTCGCACGCGCCGACGAACGCGGCGAGCCCGGTGTCGAGCGGCACCGACCGCGCGAACCCGCCGCCCTGCCGCAGGGTCATCACCACGGGGTCGTCGTGGCCCGGCCAGTAGTGCCGCTCCTCGGTGACGTCGGATGCGTAGACGAGCGTCGCGCGCAACAGCTCGGCGTCGTCGCGGTGCACCACCCAGTCGTGGCCGGCGAGGCAGTCGGCCAGGTGATCGCCGAGCCCCGCCGGGTTCGAGCCGATCGCCGACTCGACCCGCTCGTAGCGCGCCAGCGTCGGCGCGCCGCTCACCGGGCGCCGCAGCAGCACGTACCCGAAACCCACCTCGCGCACGTCCCGCGCCTCGAAGTCGTCGAGCCACGCCTCGTAGAGCGGGTCGAAGCCGGGAGTGCCGGGGCGGGTGCCACCGTCGCGGATCCACGTCTCGGCGTAGCTCGGCGCATCCTGCCGCTCACGCTCGATCACCCACGCGTCCACGAGCGCGCCGCGCGCACTCTCGACCCAGCCGCGAACCCGCGCCAGCCCGTCAGCCGCAGCCGCACCCGCACCCCGGTACTCCCAGTTGCCGAGCAGCTGCGCGATCCCACCCGGCGTGAGGTGGTCGGCCGCCTGGCGCACCACCTCTTCCACCAGGGCGTCGCCCACCAGTCCGCCGTCGCGGTACTCGTACTGCGGCACCCCGTCGACCCGCGGCGTGATGACGAACGGCGGATTCGACACGATCCGGTCGAACCGCTCCCCCGCCACCGGCTCGAACAGGCTCCCGTGCCGGAACTCGATGGTGTCGATCTCGTTCAGCCGCGCGTTGAGCGCCGCGAGCTCGAGCGCGCGCCGCGAGATGTCGGTGGCGACCACGCGCCGGGCGTGCCGGGCGGCGTGCATGGCCTGGATGCCGCAGCCGGTGCCGAGGTCGAGCACCGAGTCGGCCGGCGTCGGGATCATCAGGCCGCTCAGCGTGTTCGAGGCGCCACCGATGCCGAGCACGTGGTCTTCGTCGAGGGGCCGGCCGAGCAGCGCCTCGCCGAGGTCGGAGACGATCCACCAGCTGCCGGCGCCCAGCGAGTCGACGAAGCTGTAGGGGCGCAGGTCGAGCAGCGCACTCCAGCCGCCGCCCGACTCCGCCGGGCCCACCAACCCGAGCGCGGCGGCGCCCACCGCACTCAACCGGGGCAGCGCGGCGTCGAGCTCGGCTTCGGGCACGGTCTCGCCCAGCAGGAACAGTCGCGCCAGTGTGCCGACGGGCGGCAATGGGCCTTCGGATGCGCGCATCCGCTCGAGCGCCCGGGCCGCCGGCAACCGCCGCCCGCGGAACAGGGCCGCCGCAGCCTGCTCGCCCCAGAGCGCGTCCAGCACGTCGACGCGGTAGCGGGCGGCACCGAGGTCGGCACGGAGGAGATCGATCGATTCGTGGTCCACCCGACCATTCAACCGGGTCGTCGCTCGCTACAGTTGCCTCATGCCCGCCGTGCCCGCCGACCAGGACGTCGTCTCCGTCGACCCGCTCATCGTCCCGACCGCATCCGGCGCCGTGCGCGGTGTCGTCCGCGCGGGGCTCCGCAGCTGGCGGGGCATCCCGTTCGCCGCTCCGCCGGTGGGCGCGCTGCGCTTCCGCAGCCCCGAGCCGCCGGAGCCGTGGAGCGACGTGCGCGACGCGCTCACGTTCGGCCACGCCGCTCCGCAGCACGAGAACAAGGCGATCACGCTGCCCGAGGGAGTGACCCAGTCCGAGGACTGCCTGACCCTCAACGTGCTCGCCCCGGGCGACGCGGGCCCGGGCATCCGGAAACCCGTCATGGTGTGGATTCACGGCGGTGCGTATTTCGCCGGCTCCAGCGCCCAGCCCCTGTACGACGGCACGCACCTGGTGCAGAACGGCGACGTCGTGTTCGTCAGCCTCAATTACCGGCTCGGCGCCCTGGGTTTTCTCGACTTCTCCTCGCTCGATGAGAGGTGCGAGCCGAACCTCGGACTCCGCGACATCCTCGCCGCCCTGCGCTGGGTGCAGCAGAACATCACCGCGTTCGGCGGCGACCCGGACAACGTCACGCTGTTCGGCGAATCGGCGGGCGCCGGGTGCGTCACCACCCTCCTCACCTCGCCCGCGGCGGCCGGGCTCTTCCACCGGGCGATCGCCGAGAGCTCACCCGCCACCTCCGTCTACTCCGCCGAGCGAGCCGCCCGCGCGGCGCGGCGCTTCCTCGACCTCGCCGGTGTGCCCGAGAGCGAGGCGCAGCGCCTGCACGACCTGCCGGTCGCCACCCTCAACCAGGCGGCCTTCGACCTGGTGAGCGCGGTCTCGGCCGAGAACCCCGGCACCCTGGCCATCGCGCCCGTCGTCGATGGCGAGCTCGTGCCCCGGCATCCCATCGACGCGTACCGCGACGGTGTGCAGCTGCCCGTGCCGCTCATCATCGGCACCAACCACGACGAGGCGTCGCTGTTCAAGCTGATGAAGTCGCCGCTCATGCCCATCACGAACGAGAGCGTGCACAGCATGTTCGCTCAGATCGCCGAAGAACGCCCCGACCTCCTCGGCACCGACCTCTCGGCCGAGCAGCAGATCGAGAGCGCCTACCCGCACTTCCCCCGCGGCACCACCCCGGCCGAGCTGTCCCGTGACGCCGGCTTCCGGATGCCCTCGATCTGGCTGGCCACCGCCCACAGCCGGGTGGCGCCGACGCGCATGTACCGCTTCGACCACTCACCCCCGCTCCTGAAACTGCTCGGCATCGGGGCGACGCACGGCGCCGAGATCGCCTACGTGTTCGGCACGCTGAAGATCGCCAAGAAGGACTTCAGCTTCCGGCTCGGCGGCCTGCCCGAAGCCCGGCGGGTCTCTGCCGCACTGCAGGCCCGCTGGCTGGGCTTCGCCCGCGACGGACAGCCGGATGCGCCGGGCGACGCCCCCGAATGGCCGCTCTATGACGGGACCACCCGCGCCACCCTCGTGATCGACCACGGCGAGACGGTGGTCGACGACCCGGATTCCGCGATCCGCGCCGCCTGGGGCGACGAGGTGATCGGCTTTCTCTGAGCCGGACCACACGTGCCCGACCATGCGTGCCCGCGCACCCGTGAGAGAATCGGATGTCCGCCGCGCCCCTCGCGCGCATCCGTCGCCGACGACATCCCCGCCTCGATCCAAGGAGACCTCTGCCGTGACGACCACCGTGCGCCTCGTCGCATTCGATCTCGACGACACTCTGGCCCCGTCGAAGGCCCCCCTCGACCCCCGCATGGCCGACCTGCTCGTGCGGTTGCTCGATGCGGTGGAGGTGTGCGTCATCTCGGGCGGCCAGTTCGGCCAGTTCCAGTCGCAACTCGTCGCGAACCTCCCCGCCGGCGCCGACGACAAGCTCGCACGACTGCACCTCATGCCCACCTGTGGCACGCAGTACTACCGCTTCGAGGACGGCGGGTGGACGCAGGTCTACGCCGAGAACCTCAGCGACGACCAGAAGACCCGGGCCATGGCCGCCCTGGAGTCCAGCGCCAAGGAGCTCGGGCTCTGGGCGAGCGAGACGTGGGGCCCGATCATGGAGGACCGCGGCTCGCAGATCACCTTCTCGGCCCTCGGCCAGGCGGCGCCGATCGCCGAGAAGGCGGCCTGGGACCCGAGCGGCGAGAAGAAGGAGCGCCTGCGTGCCGCGGTGGCCGCTCAGCTGCCCGACCTCGAGGTGCGCTCGGGTGGGTCGACCTCGGTCGACATCACACGGGAGGGCATCGACAAGGCCTACGGCATGAACCGGCTGGCCGAGCTCACGGGCATCCCGCTCGATGACATGCTGTTCGTCGGCGACCGGCTCGACGAGGGCGGCAACGACTACCCGGTGAAGGCGCTCGGCGTCGCCACCCACGCCGTCGAGAGCTGGCAGGACACCGCCGCGTTCGTCGAGCAGTTCCTCGCCGAACGCTGAGCAACCTCCGAATCGGCACTGAACGGCCCGCTGGGCAGCCGCTTGTCTACGATCGGTGAATAGGGTAAGAATTCGGTTACCCGGTACCACCCGTAACACCCGCATCACCCGTGCGGCCGAGTAGACAGTGTCGTCATGACGAATACTCTGCAAGCAGCGACCCGAGTCGCCCCGCCAGAGCGGGGAAAGTGATGGAGTTCGTCGCTCACCGCGACGAACTCGACTTCATCGCGCACCTCGCTTCGGCTCCCGCCGAGAGCGCCGTGGTGTTCGTGGGCGAGGCGGGGATCGGCAAGTCGCAGCTGCTCGAGACGGCGCAGCGCGAATCCGGTGTGCAGGCGGTGCTGCTGCACGCGAACCCGGCCGAAGCGGCGTGGCCGCTCTCCGGCTTCTCGCGCGTGTTCGCCTCGATCGACGACTCGCGGGCGGTGGAGTTCGGCGGCCGGTTCACGCTGCGCTCGACCGAGCCGCAGTTCATGTTCGCGGCGGCGCGCGACCTGCTGTCGCTGCTCCGCGGCCTCGCCCTGCCACCCCTGGTCGTGCTGATCGACGACATCGACAAGATGGACGTCGAGAGCCAGACCCTGCTCGGTTTCATGGCGGGGCGACTGGCCGGAACGGGACTGCGCTTCGTGGCGAGCGCCGAACGTCTCGCCGACGACAGTCCGCTGGCCGGTTTCCAGCAGCGCGAGGTGCACCGGCTCAGCATCGCCGAGTCGGTGCAACTCGCCCTCGCCGACCTCGGCCCCGGCACCGACCCGGGCACCCTCCAGATCATCGCGCATCAAGCCGACGGCAATCCGCTCGTGATGATGGAGGCGGCGCGTGCCCTCAGCCACGAGCAGACGCTGGGCCGCGAGCCGCTCGTGCTGCCCTGCCGGCCGAGCGAGACCATCAAGAACGCAGCGGCGTACCGGCTGGCCGGACTCAGCGACCAGCGACGACGCATGCTCGAGACCATCGCCCTGGCGCCGGTCAGCCACGTCTCGGCGCTCACGCGCGCCGGCACCGACGAGATCGACGCCCTCGAGGACATCCTCTACTCGGGTCTCGCCATCGCCCACGGCCAGTACGTGCACCTCGTCGAGCCGCTCCTGCGCTCGTACCTGTATTGGGACATGAAGCCGCGGGAACGCCGCGAACGGCACGCCCGGCTGGCCGAACTCAACGACGGCATCGACGAGCGGCTGCAGGTCTGGCACGCGAGTTTCACCGCCACCGACGCGGAACTCGCCGACGAACTCCTCGTCGCCGCCACGCGGTTCGCCGACGACGGCGACATCGACTCGGCGGTGGAACTCGCCGAGCGGGCCCTGCTCGGTGCGGTCGACCTCGAAGCGCATCACGCTCTGTTGTTCCGCTTCGCCTCGGCGCTGTCGAGCCACGCCGAACTCGACCTCGCCCAGCGGTACCTCCTGCACGTGCGGTTCGACCCGCATTCGGCCGCCCTCAACATGCGGTTGGCGAGCGAGCGCATCGCGATCGAGTTCGAGAAGACGCAGATCGTGCCGATGGGCGATGTGGAGGCGGCGGTGAGCCTCTACGGCGACGACGACCCCGCCGGCGCCGTGCACCTGCTCTCGCTCGTGTCGGTGCTGCACGCGACCCGCTGGGAGGTCGAGGAGAGCAGGCGGAGCGCGGGCCTGGCCGAGAAGTTCACCATGCGCGCGAACGAGGCCGCACGCGCGATGCACGCGGAGGCGCAGGGGCTCGCCGACGCCACCGACAATCTGCCGGGCAACGAACCCACCCTGGCGCGCATCAGTTCGGAGTCGTTGCAGGCGCTCTCGCCGCACTCGCTCGTGACCTTCGCCGCGACCCTGACCTATCGCGAGCGGTACGCCCAGGCCCGCCGGGTCTACGCGGTGCTGTTCAGCAAGCCCGAGCCCGACCTCCTCGCCATCGAGTGGGCGCGCACCCTCGCCTGCACGAACGAGTTGCGGGCGGGGGACTTCCACCGGGCGCGATTGGCGGTGGAGGACTGGCTCGCGATGCCGCTGCCCGTCACCGGCCGGCGCGCGGTGCGCTCGCTCCTGCTCACCTGGTACTCCTTCTCCAAGGAGCGCCTCGACGAGTCGAAGGCGTACGCCGAGGAATGCCTCGAGCTCGCCTCGGCGGAACGCAACCCCGCCGTGCTCGCGCGACTGTTCGCCCATCGCGGGCAGGTCGCCCTCCTGGAGCGCAACAACGACGAGGCGGTGCGGCTGCTGCTCCTGGCCGACGCGACGGCCGCGCACATCGTGAACCCGTCGTTGCTACGGCACTCCGCCGATCTGGTCGAGGCCTGCGCGGCGATCGGGCGGATGCGCGAGGCCGAAGCCGTGCTGCATCGCCTGCTCGAGCAGCAGAAGGTCCGCCCCACCTCCTGGCTCGATCTCGCGATCGCCCGCTGCCGCGCCCTGGTGGCGCCCGACGACCTCGCCCCCACCCTCTTCCGCGAGGCCGTCGCCACCTACGACGGCACGGTCTACAGCTACGACCACGGGCGCACCCTGCTGGCCCAATCCGAACGCCTCGCGCGGCTGGGCCACGCCCAGGCCGCGGAGCACGCGGCCACCGCGGCGACCGCCGCCTTCGAGCAGGCCGGCGCCACCCTCTGGGCCCGCCGGTTCGCGGAGCAACCGGAGACGGCGCCCGCGGTGCCCGCCAGCGCGGTGCTCGCGCAGCTGACCCCCGAAGAACGGGAAGTCGCCGAGATGGTGCGCAAAGGCTTCCGCAACCGGGAGATCGCGGCCGAGCTCTACATCTCGCTGCGAACGGTGGAGCTGCGACTCACCCACATCTACCGCAAGGTGGGCGCGCGCTCGCGGTCGCACCTCGCGTCGCTGCTCAACTGAGCGCGGGCTCCGGCGCATCCTCTGCCCGTGCCGGCCGGCGGTCCGGGCTCTGCCAGCGGCCGGTCGACCGGCTGAAGACCGCACCGACCAGCGCGGCCAGGCAGAGCAGCGCATCCACCACCCGGAAAAACGGGAAGAGCATGCCGTACGCGAGGAACACCGGCTTCCGCGCCACCACGGCGGCGAGCACGCTGAGGAGGTAGTCGGGAACGACCACCCCGAGCACCAAGGCCACCGGCGGCAGAGCGCCGGCCACCCAGGCGGCGAACCCGGAGGGGTCGAGCCCGTACGCGTCGACCGCGTCCGCTCCGGCCGAGACCAGTACGGCGGGCACGAGCAGCGCCAGCACGACGCTCGAGACGAGGAGCTCGGCGATGAACAGGGTGAGCGCCAACCAGAACGTGCGCAGCCGGAAGCGGTGCCGGCCCACGGTCTGCCAGAAACCCAGGTTCCAGCGCCGCACCTGCTTGACGTAGTCGAACAGCGTGTCCGGGTCCTGGGTGAGGGCGATGGCCGCGTGCGGGTGGAAGGCGATGCGGCCGAGCCGTTTGGCGTGCACCTCGAAGGTCATGTTGTAGTCCTCGATGGTGATGCCCTGCGCGGCGATGTCGATGTCGGCGAGGATGCTCGTGCGGTACATGCTGGCGAACCCCGGCACGATCGGCACGACGTTGGCGTACCGGGCGGCCTGACCGAACTTGAAGAGGTACTGCATGGCGATGTAGACCCGCTCGCGGTAGGCCACGAGCAGCCGCCCGATGAAGGTGGGCGAGCGGGGCACGAAGATGGTCGACGCCCGCCCCGCCACGGCCACCACCCCCGGGTCGGCGAACTCGCGGAGGCCGGTGTCGAAGTAGTCGGGCGAGAGGTGCGTGTCGGCGTCGAGCAGCAGCAGCACCTCGAAGCGGTTCGCGATGTCGAAGTGCTCGATGGCCGCCACGAGTGCACCCGCCTTGCCGCGGTTCGGGCTGAGCTCGAGCACGGTCGCCCCGTGGGCCCGCGCGATGGCGGCGGTGCCGTCGGTGGAGCCGTCGGAGACCACGAACACGTTCAGGTTGTCGCCGGACGCCTCGAGCGACCCGATGGTGTGCCCGATCACGACCTCCTCGTTGTGCGCGGCGATCAGGATGGCCACCTCGTCGCGCCGGGGTGCACGGCCGCGTCCTGAGCGTCGTGCGGGTGCGGCGCCGGAGCGGTGCACCCGTGCGGCGAGAACGCGCAGGCCGCCCGCCGTCGTCCAGATGATCGTGTTGAGGCCGAGCACCAAGACGAGCACGACGATGAACGTCACCATGGGCCCTTCCCCCCTTCTGACACGGGCCCAGGCTAGTTCGTCCGGCATCCGTCACGCCCCGCATCCTCGTGCGGGAAACCGCACTCCGCGACGGCCGACCGCAGGGGCGCGCGAACCTCACTGGTGGAAACCGCAGTCCTCCCGAAAGCGATTGACGGCGCGCTCGGGCGCCGGGGACAGTGTGACCGGACGCCGTACCCGCAGCACTTGACCCGCGTCAGATCCACGTCAGAGATCCGCGTCACAGATCGAGGGAGACCACCGTGACCACGTTCGAGAGCATCACCCGACCGCAGCGAACCGACGGCACCGCGACGTGGAGCGCACCGCCCCAGCCGGCCGCCCGCGCCGGCTTCGACTTCGACGTCGCCATCGTCGGTCTCGGCTACGTGGGGCTGCCGACCGCCCTGGCCTACCACGGGTCGAACAGCCGGGTGCTCGCGCTCGACGTCTCCGAACGCCGCATCGCCGTCATCCGCGCCCAGCAGGCCGACCTGCTCGAGGTCGACCAGGCCCGGCTCGCCGTCGCCCTCGACCACCCCGGTTTCGTGTTGAGCACCGATCCCGACGACCTCAGCCGGGCCGCCGCCGTCATCGTGTGCGTGCCCACACCGGTCGACGAGCACCTCATCCCCGACCTGACCATCCTGCGAGCCGCGACCGCGATGGTGGTCGAACACGCGGTCGCCGGCCAGGTGCTCATGCTCACCTCCACCTCTTATGTCGGCTGTACCGACGACCTGCTGGCGAAGCCGCTGGCGGAGCGCGGCTTCACCATCGGCGCCGACGTGTTCGTGGCCTTCAGCGCGGAACGCATCGACCCGGGGAACGCGTCCTTCGACCACGACGAGGTGCCGCGCGTGGTGGGCGGCGCCACCGCCGAGTGCGAGGAGGAGGCCACGAAGCTGCTGCTCCGGTACGTCACCAACGTGCACCGCGTGCGATCGCTGGCGGCTGCGGAGATGACCAAGCTCTTGGAGAATACGTTTCGCGCTGTCAACATCGCTCTCGCCAACGAGTTCGCCGACATCTGCCGCTCGCTCGACCTGAACCCGGCCGACGTCGTCGATGCCGCGGCCACGAAGCCGTACGGCTTCATGCCCTTCCTCGCCGGCCCCGGGGTGGGCGGTCACTGTATCCCGTGCGATCCGCACTACCTGCTCTGGCAGTTGCGGAAGCAGCGGGTGGCCGCGCCGATGATCACGCAGGCGATGGTCGAGATCGCGGCCAGGCCGCACCGCGTCGTCGACCGCGTGCAGGAGGTGCTGTCGGCCGCCGGCACCGGGATGCTCGGCACGCGCGTGCTCGTCGTCGGCATCGCCTACAAGCCGGATGTCGCCGACCTCCGTGAATCGCCCGCCCTCGAGATCCTCGACGAACTGATCCAGCGCGGCGCGACCGTCGGCTTCCTCGACGACCACTTCGACGCGGTCACGTTGCCGAGCGGCGCCCGGTTGACCGCGGTGACCGACCCGGCCGCCTTCGGGGCGCAGCTGGTCGTGCTGCACACGCGGCACGCATCCGCCGACCTGGGCTTCATCGAGCCGCACCAGCTCGTGCTCGACACCACCTACCGCGGGGTCGACGTGCCTCAGCGGATCATTCTCTGACTCCACTCAGACCTGAACACGAAGAGGACACGACATGCGAACTGTGATCACGGGCGGAGCCGGATTCATCGGCAGCCATCTGGTGGAATACCTCCTCGAGCTGGGCGACGAGGTCGTCGTTCTCGACGACATGTCGACCGGGGCGCCCCGCAATCTGATCGACTCACTGGTCAACCCCCGACTCTCGATCGTGCACGGCTCCGTGCTCGACCGGGATGCCGTGCTGGCGACGGTGCGCGGGGCCGACCGGGTCTTCCACCTGGCTGCAGCGGTGGGGGTGAAGCTCATCGTGGAGCACCCGCTGACGAGCCTGCGCACCAACATCCACGGCACCGAGAACGTGCTCGACGCCTGCGTGGAGCACGGTGCCACCCTGCTGCTCGTCTCCACCAGCGAGATCTACGGCAAGAACACCGCCGACCGGCTGCACGAAGACTCCGACCGCATCCTCGGGTCGCCGCTGAAGTCGCGCTGGACCTACGCCGCCGCGAAGGGCATCGACGAGGCGTTCGCGCACGGGTACTGGACGGAGTACGGGCTGGATGTCGCGATCGTGCGCCTGTTCAACACCGTCGGCCCCCGGCAGACCGGCCGCTACGGCATGGTGGTGCCGAACCTCGTGGGGCAGGCGCTGCGCGGGGAGCCGCTCACCGTCTACGGCGACGGCAAGCAAACCCGCTGCTTCTCCTACGTCGGCGACATCGTGCCCGCTCTGGTGCGACTCGTCGAGGAGCCCGCCGCCTACGGCAGCGCCTTCAACCTCGGCGGCGCCGAGGAGGTGTCCATCGTCGACCTCGCCCGCCGCATCATCGACATCACGGGCAGCCGCTCGACCGTCACCTTCCTGCCCTACAGCGAGGCGTACTCGGCCGGATTCGAAGACATGCGGCGCCGGGTGCCGGACAACAGCCGCGCCCACGCGCTCGTCGGCTTCGTACCCGCGACCCCGCTCGACGAGATCATCCGGCGGGTGGCGGAGGAGATGCTCAGCTCCCGGTCGCTCGAGCGCGAGGCCACGGGCGGAGCATCCCGCCGCGCCGCCTTCGACAGCTGGGGCTCCTGATGTGCGGGATCGTCGCCTGCCGCATGCCCGATGCGGCAGGTCCCTTCCTCATCGACGCGCTGAAGCTGCTCGAGTACCGCGGCTACGACTCGGCCGGCGTCGCCATCCGCACCCTCGACGGCACCACCGCCTCCTCGCGCACCACCAACCGGGTCGAGACGCTGGCCCGCCAGCTCGCCGGCTGGAGCGGGCCCGCGCTCTCGGGCGTCGGGATCGGGCACACCCGCTGGGCGACGCATGGCGCGGTCACCGAGACGAACGCGCATCCTCACGCCGACTGCAGCGGGCGGCTGAGCATCGTGCACAACGGCATCATCGAGAACGCGGATGCCCTGCGCCACCAGCTCGAGCAGAACGGGCACCGGTTCGCCTCAGAGGTCGACAGCGAGGTGGTGAGCCACCTCATCGAGGAGGAGCTCGCGATCACGGGCGACCTCCGCTCGGCGGTGACCGCCGCCACGCTGCGCCTGCACGGCTCCTGGGCGATCGTGGCGCTCGACGCCGAGACCGGGCGGATGGTCGCCGCGGCGAACCGTTCGCCGCTTCTCGTCGCGCACTCGGCTCGCGGCGTGTTCGCGGCCAGCGACATCAACGCGATCGCCGAGTACGTCGACGAGTTCCAGGCGATGAGCGACGGCGACGTCGTCGAGCTCGCCGAGGAGTTCGTGTGGACGCGCAGCGGCGCCCGCTCGGCCGCACCGGCCTACGCCGCGTCGACCTGGTCGGGCGTGACGCACGGGCTGGCCGGCCACAGCGACTACATGAGCAAGGAGATCGCCGAGCAGCCCGAGACGGCGGCGCGCATCATCGACCGTCTTGCGCCGCTGATCGCCGACGGCTCGCTGTGGTCGGAGCTGCGGCTGCCACCGTTCGAGCGCGTGGCCGTTCTCGGCTGCGGCACGTCGCTGAATGCAGGACGCGTGATCGCGAACGCCTTCGGCGCGCTCGGCGACGTGCCGCACAGCGCGCTGATCGCCAGCGAAGCGCAGTCGGCCGTGATGGAACCGCGCACCCTCGTCATCGCGCTCAGCCAGTCGGGCGAGACGGCCGACGTGCTGCGCGCGATCAGCGACCTCGATCTCGGCACCTCCTCGCTCCTCGCCCTCACCAACAGCGAGCACTCGACCCTGGCGCGCCGGGCCGACTCCATGCTGGGCTGCAACGCGGGCCCGGAGATCGGCGTCGCCGCCACCAAGACCTTCGTCGCCCAGGTGATCAGCGGGGTGGCGATGGCCCTGTCCGCGCTCGCGGCGACCCGGCGGATCGATCGGGACTACGCCAGGCGGCAGACCGACGACCTCCGGCGCATCCCCGACCTCCTCGCCCATGCCATCGCGGCCTCGCAGAAAGCGATCCCGCCGCTCATCGACGAGGTGCAGGATGCGGAGGGGTATCTCTTCCTCGGCCGCGGCGCCGGGGTGGTCTACGCCGCCGAGGGCGCGCTGAAGCTCAAGGAGCTGAGCTATCGCTGGGCCGAGCACTACCCCGCCGGCGAGCTGAAGCACGGGCCGCTGGCGCTGGTCGAGCCGGGCACGCCGGTCGTGGTGATCGACTCGGGCGACCGGCGCATCGAGAGCAACGTCGCCGAGGTCGAAGCGCGGGGCGGCCGCGTCATCCGCATCGGCGGCGCCGGCAGCACCATCCCCGCCCTGGGGCTCAGCCTCGGCGCACCGATGCCCGGCGGAATCGACCGCTGGGGGCCGCTCGAGTCGGTGGTGCCCCTGCAGATCCTCGCCCGCGATCTCGCGCTCGCACTCGGTCGCGACGTCGACAAGCCCCGCAATCTCGCCAAATCGGTCACCGTCGAGTAGGTCGACGACGCCCCGCCAGAGGAGTCCACCGTGCACCGACACACTCGCGCTGCCCGCCCATCCGGCCGGCTGCTCGTCGCCCTGTCCGCGGCGGCGGCGTTGCTGGCCGCCGTCGCGCTGCCGAGCGGGGCGGCGGCCGCGGCCGGCGTCGCGCTGCCGGCGGTGAAGCCACAGACGGTGATCAGTCTCACCTTCGACGACGGCAACGCCAATCAGCTCACCGCAGCCACGACGATGAATTCGCTGGGCCTGAAGGGCACGTTCTACGTGGTGTCGGGGTTCGTGGGTGCTGCCGGGTACTTCACCCGCGCCGACCTCGCCTCCCTCAAGGCGGCCGGGCACGAGATCGGCGGCCACACCGTCAACCATCCCGACCTCGCGGTGCTGCCGGCCGACGAGGTGGCGCGGCAGATCTGCAACGATCGCAGCACCCTCATGAGCTGGGGCTACTCGGTGAAGAGCTTCGCGTATCCGTTCGCCTCGAGCATCCCGGCGAACGAGACCGCGGCGAAGAACTGCGGCTACAACAGCGCACGGATGCTCGGCGACCTGCAGAGCCGCTTCGGCTGCGCCGGCTGCGGCTACACCGAGAAGATCCCGCCCGCGAATCCGTACTACCTGAAGGCGCTCGACCAGGTCGACAACACCTGGACCCTCGCCGACCTCAAGGCGTCGGTGACGAACGCGGAGAAGACGGGCGGCTGGGTGCCGTTCACCTTCCACAACGTGTGCGCCAGCGGCTGCGACCTCAATGTCACCCCGACCGTGTTCACGCAGTTCGTGCAGTGGCTCGCGCCGCGGGCCCTCACCAACAACACCGTCGTGAAGACGGTCGACCAGGTGATCGGCGGCACCCTGAAGCCGGCGAAGGCCGGCCCCGTCACCGCGCCGGCCGGCCCCGGCGTGAACGCGGTCGTCAACCCCAGCATGGAGACGATGGGATCATTCGGCCTGCCGAGTTGCTGGATGACCGGCGGCTACGGCAACAACACCCCGACTCTCACCTGGACCTCGCCCGCGCGCACGGGCACCGTCGCCGGATACGTCTCGATGGCGAACTACGTCGACGGCGACGCGAAGCTCCTCCCCACCTTCGACCTCGGTGCGTGCAGTCCGACCGTGGTGCCCGGCCACACGTACTCCATGCGGGCGTTCTACACCTCGACCACCGTCACCCAGTTCGCCATCTACCTGCGCACGAGTGCGGGAGTCTGGCAGTACTGGACGTCGAGCCCGTGGTTCCCCTCGAGCCTCGGCTTCACCGAGGCCGTCTACACGACGCCGGCGGTGCCGACCGGATTCACGGGCGTGAGCTTCGGACTCAACCTGTTCAGCAACGGCACGCTGGTCACCGACGACTACGCTCTCTACGACAGCGTCGGCGCACCGGCCCCCTCGACCGCGCCGGCGCCCGCGCCGAGCGTCGCGCCGAAGGTACAAGGGCCGGTGGAGGTGCACATGAACCCGGCACCGGATGCGGCGAGCGACTCGACCGCGCCGCCCGCAGGCTCGGGTACGGCGCCGGCGCCGGCTCCATCGGCTGCTCCCGCGCCCGCGCCGACCCCCTCGGCCACGGCTTCGCCTCCGCCCGCGGCGACGCCCACGCCCACACCCGCGCCTTCGTCCGCCCCCGCGCCTTCGTCCGCCCCCGCGCCTTCGCCGAGCCCAGCTCCTCCGGCGCCGGCCGCTCCTGCTGCCCCGGCCGCCCCGGCGCCCACCAACCCCGCACCCACGCCGACCGCGTCGGCCGGTGCCGGCGGCGCCGGCCGATGACTCGATCCGGCCGGACCGGGACCCCCGCGACTCACCGCCCTGCACGGCTCGTCGCGGGGGTTCTGCTGGCGGCCGTGGTCGCGACGGGGCTCAGCGGATGCTCGTTGCTCCGCTCGTGCGTGGCCTTGGCCGGATGTGGAGGAACCGTGGAGACCCCGAGCCCGACCGCGAACCCCGGCGGCGGAAGCACGTACCCGCTGCACACCGACATCGTCGGAACGACCTTCTGGGTGGGCGAGATCTTCGATCCGAACGCCGCCGACGGCAGCCAGGTGTTCTCCACCTACGACAGCAACTGGCTCGAGAGCTACGGCGGGTGCGACGGCTCCACCGCGACCGGCTCGTGCGAGACCGAACCACGCACCGCCGCCAACGACTTCTTCCCGTCGGGCTTCACCCCGAAGGAGAACCCGTTCTACCTCGATCTGCCGTTCGACGACGTCAACGACCCCGGCGCGTTCGCCCGCCGCGACCAGGTGGTGCCCTGGGCGAATGCGGAGCCCTACGCCTCGCACCACGGCGACCCGAACTTCAGCTACCTGAAGAACCGGTGGGTGCAACTCAGCTACAACGGCGCC
Organism: Herbiconiux sp. FW305-C-125; assembly: GCF_058783455.1. NCBI lineage: Bacteria > Bacillati > Actinomycetota > Actinomycetes > Micrococcales > Microbacteriaceae > Herbiconiux > Herbiconiux sp. FW305-C-125. The sequence goes on from NZ_JBYSYO010000001.1 coordinate 481,358, forward strand.
ACCTGTTACGCCCAGATCGAGGACGCCGGCCCGGGCGAGTACGACGACGCCGAGTACGTCTTCGGCGAGAACGACGCCCGCCCGCTGAACGCCCGCTACGGCGGCGCGGGAATGGATGTCTCCCCCGCCGTCGTGGGCTACCTCGGTTTCGACGAGCTGAACGGCGAGCAGGGGGGAATCTCGTGGCGCTTCGTCGACGACGCCGCAGTGCCGCCCGGCCCCTGGACGACGGTGGTCACCACGAGACAGGTGCAGTGACCCGGCGGGCGGGCGTCGCCAAAGGTAGGATCACTGCATGGCCGTCACCGACGAAGCGATCGTGAAGATCAAAGACATGATCCTCGCGGGCGAGCTCGCTCCCGGCGACCGGCTGCCGCCTGAGAAGGAACTCAGTGAGCGGCTCGGCCTGTCGCGGAGCTCGATGCGCGAGGCGGTGAAGGCACTCGAGGTCATCCGGGTGCTGGACGTACGGCGTGGCGACGGCACCTACGTCACGAGTCTCGAGCCGCGGCTGCTGCTCGAGGCCATGAGCTTCGTGGTCGACCTGCACGACGACGACTCGATCCTGGAGTTGTTCGCGGTGCGGCGCATCCTGGAGCCGGCGGCGGCGGGGATGGCCGCGGGCCACCTCGATGCCGCACGAATCGCACAGTTGCGGGCTCGCATCGCCGAGATCGACGAGTCGCGCAACGTCGAAGACCTGGTGGCGCACGATCTGGAGTTCCACGCCGCGATCGTCGACGCGGCCGGCAACGCCTACCTCGCGACCCTGGTCGAGTCGCTCTCCGGCCGCACCGTGCGGGCGCGGCTGTGGCGGGGCCTCACCCAGGAGAACGCGACCGCTCGCACGCTCTCGGAGCACGCGGCGATGGTCGATGCGCTCGAGGTCGGCGATGCCAAGCTCGCCGAGGCACTGATGGTCACGCACATCTCGGGCATCGAGCGCTGGCTGCGGGAATGGATCGCGCGCTCCCGCGGAGAGGGGGCCACCCTGACAGTGGACTTCGCGCCGGCTGCCGCCGACCCTGCTCAGAGCTCGGATCTCTCCAAGGCGTAGACGCGCGTGGCCGTGCCGCCGAGCACGGCGCGCTGCTCCTCGGGGCCGAGTTCGTCGATGAGCGCGGTGAGCACCTCGAACGTCGGCTGGTACCCGCCGTCGGGCACCGTGACGGGCCAGTCGCTGCCCCACAGCAGGCGCTCGGGACCGAACGCGTCCAGCGCGACATCCCACACCTCACGAAGGGCCTCGACGGTGTACGGCGCCGTCGGCTCACGCAGCCCGGACAGCTTGGCGACCGTGTTCGACCGCCGGGCCACTCGTTCGAACTCGGCCCGCCAGTCGGCGAAATCCGCTCGCCCGCGCGGCGGCTTGGCGAGATGGTCGATCACGATGGTGAGTTCGGGAAGGGCCGCGGCGAGCGCCGTCGTCGAAGCGAGGTGGCGCGGCCAGGCGTTCGGCACGTCGAAGGCGATGCCGTTCTCGGCGAGGAGGCCGAGCGATCGGCGCACCGGCGCCAGTTCGAGGAAGTCGTCGCGCGGATCGTCGTGCACGAGGTGACGCACGCCGCAGAACCGCGGATGCTCGCGCCACCGCGCCAGTTGAGCCGCCGCCCGCGCCGGGTCGTCGAGCGCGACCCAGCCCACCACGCCAACGACCCAGTCGTTCTGGTCGGCGACCCGCAGCATCGCCTCGGTGTCGGCTTCGGTGTCGTCGGCCTGCACCAGCACGGCGCCGTCGACGCCGGCCCGCTCGAGCTCGGGTGCGACGTCAGCCGCCTCGAAGTCGGCGAAGAGTTCACCCGCCGCGGGCGTGAGCCACGCGTAGCCACCGCCGCTCCGGTTCCACAGGTGCAGGTGCGAGTCGATCACCGGCTGCGAGGCACCACCCACCGCGCGCCCGCCGCTCACACCTGCACCAGCCCTCGATCGCGGAGCTCGGCCCAGAACTGCGCCGGGATCTCCGCGCTCATCCGTTCGACGTTCTGCCGCATCTGCTCCGGGCGGCTGCTGCCGACCACCACGGTGTGCACCCGCGGGTCGCGAGCGGTGTACTGCAGCGCCGCGGCCGGCAGCTCCACGCCGAACTCCCGGGCCAGAGCGGCGATCGCCAGCACTCGTTCCAGCACGTCGGCCGGCACGCCGCCGTACTCGTACCGCGAGTCGGCGCGCGGGTCGTTCGTGGCGAGCAGGCCAGAGTTGAATACCGACGCGTTCACGATGCCCACCCCGTTCTCGTCGCACGCGGCGAGGATGTCGGGGAAGACCGGCTGCTCGGCGAGCGTGTAGCGGCCCGCCGGCATCAGCAGGTCGATGTGCCCGCCCGCGGCGCCGGCGAGCAGGGCCTCGATCGACATCGAGCCGACGCCCACCGCCTGCACCACTCCCTCGTCGCGGAGGGCGGCGAGCGCCGGTAACGCCTCCTCGACGCCGCGCTGCAGGTCGCCCTGCTCGGGGTCGTGCAGGAAGAGCACGTCGACCCGGTCGAGTCCAAGCCGCTCGAGCGACTCCTCCAGACTCCGCCGCACGCCATCGGCAGTGTAGTCCAGCACACGCTTCTGGTCGGCCGGGACGTGGAAGGCGTTCTCGAGATCGAGCGTGCCCGCGCCCGCCGGGTTGGGGCGCAGCAGCCGCCCCACTTTGGTGGAGACCACGAACTCGTCTCGAGGCTTGGTTCGCAGGAAGGCCCCGAGGCGCCGCTCCGAGAGACCCAGCCCGTAGTGCGGCGCCGTGTCGAAGTAGCGCACCCCGGACTCCCAGGCGGCGTCGAGGATGGCGGTGGCGGACTCGTCGCTCAGTTCCCGGTAGAGGTTGCCGAGGTTGGCGGCGCCGTACCCGACCGCGCCGAAGGCCGGTGCCGGTCGCCTCCGGCCTTCGACTGCCGGCACATGCTCCTGATCGCCTGCGCGCTCCGACTCAGACATACGCGGCCACCTCGTGGTCCCGTCGGCTCGACTGGAGCATCTCTGCCCCGGAGCCCGCCGCCAGCGGCGGCCAGTAGCGACCGTTCCGCACGTCGACCGGCGTGACGAAATGCTCGTGGAGATGGTCGACGTACTCGATCATGCGCCCGTCGAGCCGGCCCGACAGCGCCACGTAGTCGAACAGCGACAGGTGCTGCACCAGCTCGCACAGCCCGACACCGCCCGCGTGCGGACAGACCGGCACGCCGAACTTCGCGGCCAGCAGCAGGATGGCCAGATTCTCGTTCACGCCGGCCACGCGCGTCGCGTCGATCTGCAGCACCTGGAGGGCGTCTGCCTGCAAGAACTGTTTGAACATCACCCGGTTCGCGCCGTGCTCCCCCGTGGCGACCGGGATCGGCGCGACCCCTCGGGCGATGGCAGCGTGGCCGAGCACGTCGTCGGGGCTGGTCGGCTCCTCGATCCAGGCGATGTCGAACGGCGCGAGCCTCGACATCCACTCGATCGCCTCCGCCACCTCCCAGCGCTGGTTGGCGTCGACCGCGATCCGGATGTCCGGACCGACCGCCGCACGCGCGATGCCCAATCGGCGCACGTCGTCGTCGACGTCTCCGCCCACTTTGAGCTTGATCTGCTCGAACCCCTCGGCCACCGCCTCGATGCTCAACCGCTCGAGCTTCGCGTCGTCGTAGCCGAGCCAGCCCGGCGTCGTGGTGTAGGCCGGGTAACCGCTCGCGATGAGCTGCGCCTCACGCTCGGCGCGACCGGCTTGAGCGTTGCGGAAGAGCCCCAGCGCCTCGTCAGGCGTGATCGCGTCGGTGAGGTAACGGAAGTCGACCAGCTCGACGAGCTCCTCCGGTGAGAGCCGACCGAGCAGCCGCCACAGCGGCAGACCCGCGCGCTTCGCCTTCAGATCCCAGAGGGCGTTCACCACGGCGCCGATGGCCATGTGCATCACGCCCTTCTCCGGGCCGAGCCAGCGCAATTGCGAGTCGTGCACGAGCTCGCGCCAGGTCGCACCCATCGCGCCGAGCAGCTGCTCGACGTCGCGACCGAGCAGGTGCGCCTCGAGGGCGCGGATGGCGGCCACCTGCACGTCGTTGCCCCGCCCGATGGTGAACACGAAGCCGTGACCCGTCAGCGCGTCGTCGGAGTCGGTGACGATCCGCACATAGGCGGCCGAGTAGTCGGGGTCGGGGTTCATGGCATCCGACCCGTCGAGCATCGTCGAGGTGGGGAATCTGATGTCACTCGTCTCGAGTGTCGTGATGGTGCTCACCGAGGTGTCTCCTTTTAGCTGATCGGCCGAGCATAAACATCGGATGTATATGGTGTCAATCATGCCGCGGATGGATGTTTTCGGCTCGGCTGCCCGCTATAGTTCTGATGTTACCGCCCGTACTCGATGAAGAAAGCGGCTCCATGAAATTCCTGCGACTCGGAGAGATCGGTCACGAACGACCGGTCCTGCTCGACGGCGACACCTACTACGACCTCACGGGCCTCACCGCCGACATCGATGGCGCGTTCCTCGCCGGCGACGGCCCCGCCCGCGTGCGGGCAGCGCTCGATGCGGGTGAACTGCCCGAACTGCCCGAGGCCACGAGCCTGCGCATCGGCGCCCCCATCGCTCGGCCCTCCGCCGTCATCTGCGTCGGCATGAACTACGCGGCCCACGCCGCCGAGTCCGGCTCCGCTCCGCCCGAGGTGCCGATCATCTTCCTGAAGACGCCGAACACCGTCGTCGGGCCCAACGATCAGGCGCGCATCCCCCGCGGCAGCACGAAGACCGACTGGGAGGTCGAGCTCGGCGTGGTGATCGGCACGCACACCTCGTACCTCGACTCCCCCGCCGACGCACTGGCGCACGTCGCCGGCTTCGTGGTGGCGAACGACCTCTCCGAGCGCGCCTGGCAGATCGAGGTCTCCGGCGGCCAGTGGTCGAAGGGCAAGAGCGCACCCGGGTTCAGCCCGGTCGGGCCGTGGCTCGTCACCCCCGACGAGGTCGACCACACGAACCTGCGTCTGCGCTCCTTCGTCAACGGCGAGCCGCGTCAGGACTCGTCCACCGCCGACCTCATCTTCGGCGTCGAGGAGATCATCTACCAGCTCAGCCAGTACCTGGCGTTCGAACCGGGCGACCTCATCCTCACCGGTACCCCGGAGGGCGTCGCGCTCTCCGGTCGCTTCCCCTACCTCACGGCGGGCGACGTGGTCGAGATCGACATCGAGGGCCTCGGCGGGCAGCGGCAGGAATTCGTCTGATGGCCGAGTTCGACGGGCTGGTCGCGGTGGTCACGGGCGGCGCATCGGGCATCGGCGCGGCCATCGCCGACCGTCTGCACGAGGGCGGCGCCTCGGTCGCCGTGCTCGACCTCAATCCCTCCGGCGCCGACCCCGAGCACTTCGCGGTGGCGGCGAACGTGGCCGACGACGCATCCGTGCGCGCTGCGATCGCGGCGGTGAGCGAGCGGTTCGGGCGCATCGACATCGTCGTGAACAACGCGGGCATCGGGGCGGTGGGAACCGTGGCCGACAACGACGACGACGAGTGGCACCGGGTCTTCGACATCAACGTCGTCGGCATGGCGCGCGTGACGCGCGCCGCCCTTCCGCTGCTGCGCGAGTCGCCGTCGGCGGCGGTGGTCAACACCGCGTCGATCGCCGCGACCGCGGGCCTACCGCAGCGCGCACTCTACTCGGCCACGAAGGGCGCGGTGCTCTCGCTCACCCGCGCGATGGCCGCCGACCACCTCCGCGAGGGCATCCGCGTCAACTGCGTGAACCCGGGCACGGCCGACACCCCGTGGGTGGCACGGTTGCTCGACCAGGCCGACGATCCGGCCGCCGAGCGGGCCGCACTGAACGCCCGCCAGCCGCACGGCCGTCTGGTGGCGGCCGCCGAGGTCGCCGATGCGGTGGCCTACCTCGCGAGCCCGCGGTCGGGTTCCACCACCGGCACGTCGATCGCGGTCGACGGCGGCATGCAGAACCTGCGCCTCCGACCCGAGTAGCACCGCCCCGGCACCACCGGGCGACCGGGCGCCCGGCTCAGTCGAGCTTCTTCTGCTTGCCGAGGTTGAGCTCGGTCTCTTCGACGTCGATCTTCGCGAGCACCGACTTCACCGCGCGGTCCTGGTAGCGGCCTTCCCGTCGCGCATCGAGCACCGCCTGGCGTTCGGCCGCGATCATGATCCGGCGCAGCCGGTTGTAGGCACGGGCCGGCGGCTCCACTCCGTCGGCCGCCGGGTTCTCGAGCGCGTCGCTCAGGAAGGTGGCGTTCAGCCGGAGCCGGTTCACCACGCGCTCCTCGTCGGCGTCGCTCACCTCCTCCTCGAGCCGGGCAAGCCCGATGGTCTGCGCCTCGGCCATCAGCATGTGCGCCTCGGTCTGCTCCTGCGAGTAGTCGGGTGGCGGCAGCTTCAGGGCACGGATGATCAAGGGCAGCGTCAACCCTCCGAGTAGGGTGCCGACGACCACGATGAACGCGAGGAACTGCAGGAACGAGCGCCCCGGCGTCTCTTCGGGCAGCAGGAACACCGCCGCCAACGTCACCACCCCCCGGATGCCCGCGAACGACACCGCGATTCCGTTCCGCCAGCTCCACCCCCGCGACCGGATGCGCTTCGGCCCGTAGCGGTACAGCGAGGTCGTGAACACCATCCACACGAACCGCGACGCGAACAGCACGAACAGGATCACCACCGAGATCCACACCGTCGTCCAGAGCCCCGGCGCGGTCGACATGGCCGAGGTGAGGATGCCGTACAGGCTCAGCCCGATGAAGAGGAACACGGCGTTCTCGAGCAGGAACTGGATGGTGCGCCAGTTCAACGATTCGGCGATGCGTGCCTCGGCGGTCTGGATGACGGGCGCCTTGTAGCCGAGGTAGAGCCCGGCGACCACGACGGCCAGCACACCCGATCCGTGGATGAGCTGGGCCGGGATGAATGCCACGAACGGCGTGACCAGCGACAGGCTCGTGTCGAGCACCGGTGAGCGCAACTGTTTGCGGATGAACCCCATCACGAAGGCGACCGCCAGCCCCACCCCCAGGCCGCCCACGACGGCGATGCCGAAGTCGAGCACCACCATGCCGGGGTTGACGGTGGCGATGATGGCCGCCACGGCGGCATTGAGCGCGACGAGCGCGGTGGCGTCGTTGAGGAGGCTCTCGCCCTCGAGCACCGTCACGAGACGGCGCGGCAGGTTGAGACGACCGGCCACTGCGGTCACGGCCACCGCATCCGTCGGTGCCACGACCGCCCCGAAGGCGAACGCGGCGGCGAGCGTGATGGCGGGGACGACGAGCCACGCGGCCAGCCCCACCGTCACGACGGTGAACGCCACGAGACCGACCGAGAGCAGCAGGATGCTGTCCCGCCGCGCTCGCACATCGGAGAACGAGGTGCGGATGGCGGCCGCGAACAGCAGCGGGGGAAGCAGTCCGTAGAGGATGAGATCGGGTTCGACCGCGATGCTCGGCACCCCCGGGATGAACGAGACCAGCGCCCCCACGAGCACCAGCACGACCGGCGCCGACCAGCCCACGCGCCGCGACAGCCCCGTCACCGCGACCGTCACCACGACGAACGAGACCACCCACACGATCGTGCCCACGGTATCGCCGTCCATAGAACGCAATTATGGACGACGCGAGAGCCGCTCGGCGCCGGAGTTCTCCAAACGAAACGGCCACCGGTGCGCCGGGAGCGCACGGTGGCCGTTTCGTTTGGAGAACCCGACCGTCAGGCCGCGACCGCCTCCCGAGCGGGAGCGGGGGCGGGAGCGGTGGCAGCCGCGGGCGCGGGCGCCACGTCGACCAGGTAGTGCGCGTACGCCGGAATGGTGAGGAACGTCGGGAACTCGTCCTCCAACGCCACGAGCCGCAGGATGTTCTCGGCGTCGTCGAAGCGGTCGGCCAGCGAGCGCTCCAGCCCGCGCAGCTCCTCGTGCAGCACGTCGAGCACGTACTCCCGGGTGATGCGGGTGCCTTCCGCGGTCACGGTGCCCTGGTGGATCCACTGCCACAGCTGCGACCGCGAGATCTCTGCGGTTGCGGCGTCCTCCATCAACCCGTCGATCGCCGCGGCACCCGTTCCGCGCAACCAGCTCTCGATGTACCGCAGCGCGACCGACACGTTCGACCGCACCCCGGCATCCGTCACCCGCGGTTCGAGCGCGCTGAGGTCGACGAGCTCACCGGCGGTGACGTGCACCTCGGGCCGCTGCCGGTCGAGCTGGTTCGGCGCCTCGCCGAGCACGGCGTCGAACTCGGCGCGGGCGGTGGCGATGAGATCCGGATGCGCGACCCAGGTGCCGTCGAACCCGTCGCCGGCCTCGCGCCGCTTGTCCTCGCCCACCTTCGCCAGGGCGATGGCCGTCGCCTCCGGGTCGCGCCGGTTCGGGATGAACGCACTCATGCCGCCGATGGCGTGCGCCCCGCGCTTGTGGCAGGTCTGCACGAGCAGGTCGGTGTAGGCGCGCATGAACGGCACCGTCATGGTGATCTGCGACCGGTCGGGGAAGACGTAGCTGCGGCCGCGGTCGCGGAACGTCTTGATGATCGAGAAGATGTAGTCCCACCGGCCCGCGTTCAGTCCCGCGCAGTGGTCGCGCAGCTCGTAGAGGATCTCGTCCATCTCGTAGGCGGCCGTGATCGTCTCGATCAGCACCGTCGCCCGGATGGTGCCGCGCGGGATGCCGAGCGCGTTCTCCGAGAAGGTGAACACGTCGTCCCACAGCCGGGCCTCGAGGTGGTTCTCGAGCTTCGGCAGGTAGAAGTACGGCCCGCGCCCGTTCGCGATGAGCTCCTTGGCGTTGTGGAAGAAGTACAGCCCGAAGTCGACCAGGCTCGCGGATGCGGCCCGCGTGTAGCCGGAGCGGTCGCGGTAGCCGAGGTGCTTCTCGACCAGGTGCCACCCGCGCGGCCGCAGGATGATGGTGGGCGTCTGCGCCCCGACGCGGTACTCCTTGCCTTCGGCGCTGGTGAAGTCGACCTGCCCGCGGATGGCGTCGAACAGGTTGATCTGGCCTTCGATGACGTTCTGCCAGGTGGGGCTCGTGGCGTCCTCGAGATCGGCGAGCCACGCCTTCGCCCCGGAGTTCAGGGCGTTGACGGTCATCTTGCGGTCGGTCGGCCCGGTGATCTCGACCCGGCGGTCTTCGAGACCGGGGCCGGCGCCGGCGACGCGCCACTCGGTGTTCTCGCGGATCGCGGCGGTCTCGGGTAGGAACCGCAGGTCACGGCCGTTCTCGACCGACTTGCGGCGGAGCATCCGGTCGTTCAGGCGTTCCTGGCGCCGGCCGGCGAACTGGTCGTGCAGGCGGGCGATGAAGGCGAGCGCCTCGGGGGTGAGGATCTCGTCGAACCGCTCGCCGTGCTCGGCGTTCACGGTGATGGCGGTGGGGCTGGTGTGGGTGGTCATGACAGGCCTTTCAATCGATGAGTCGGCGGCTGAGCGGTGCCGGCTCAGTGGAACTGCTCGGATTCGGTCGACCCGACGAGCGCGAGGGTTGCGCTCGTGGGGTTCAGGGCCGTGGCGATTCGGTCGAAATAGCCGGTACCGACCTCGCGCTGGTGGCGCGTGGCGGTGTAGCCGTCGGCCTCGGAGGCGAATTCGGCCTCCTGCAGCTCGACGTAGGCGCTCATGTGCCGCTCGCCGTAACCGCGGGCGAGGGTGTACATGGAGTGGTTGAGGGCGTGGAAGCCCGCGAGGGTGATGAACTGGAAGGCGTAACCCATCGCCGCGAGTTCGCGCTGGAAGCTCGCGATCTGCTCGTCGTCGAGCTTCGACTTCCAGTTGAAAGACGGTGAGCAGTTGTAGGCGAGCAGCTTGCCGGGGAACTCGGCGTGGATGACTTCGGCGAACCGACGCGCCAGCTCGATGTCGGGCTCGGAGCTCTCGACCCAGAGCAGGTCGGCGTAGGGCGCGTAGGCGAGCCCGCGCGCCAGCACGGTCTCGATGCCCGGCGTGGTGCCGTAGAAGCCCTCCGGCGTGCGGGTGCCGTCGAGGAAGGGCCGGTCGCGCTCGTCGACGTCGCTCGTGATGAGGTTGGCGGCGAGCGAGTCGGTGCGGGCGATGATGATCGTGGGCACCCCGGCGACGTCGGCGGCGAGCCGGGCGGCGTTCAGCGTACGGATGTGCTGCGAGGTCGGGATGAGCACCTTGCCTCCCATGTGCCCGCACTTCTTCTCGCTGGCCAGCTGGTCTTCCCAGTGCACGCCCGCGGCACCGGCCGCGATCATGGAGCTCATCAGCTCGTAGGCGTTGAGCGGCCCGCCGAACCCGGCTTCGGCGTCCGCGACGATCGGCGCCAGCCAGCTGTGTTCGTCGGCTAACGCCGGCCCTTGTCCGGCGTGCGCGTGGGAATTCACCGACGCGGTCGCCGAATTCCCACCGGTAGGATGCTTTTCGGCCCACTCGATCTGGTCGGCGCGGAGCAGCGCGTTGTTGATGCGGCGCACCACCGACGGAACCGAGTTCGCGGGGTAGAGGCTCTGGTCGGGGTAGGTCTGGCCGCTGAGGTTGGCGTCGGCGGCGACCTGCCAGCCCGAGAGGTAGATGGCCTTGAGCCCGGCGCGCACCTGCTGCACGGCCTGGTTACCGGTGAGGGCGCCGAGGGCCGGCACCCACTCCTCGGTGTGGATGAGCTGCCAGAGGCGCTCGGCACCGCGGCGGGCGAGGGTGTGCTCCTCCTGCACGCGACCGCGGAGGGCGATGACGTCGTCCGCGCTGTAGTCGCGCTCGATGCCGTTCCAGCGCGCATCCGTCTTCCATTCCCGCTCGAGGTCGGCGGCGGTCTGGGTCTGGTCTCCGGGTCGGTTCGTCATGGTGGCTCCTCTGCCGTGGAATTGCTGTCTGCCTTCGACTATCCGGGCCACGCAATGCTTCTTCACCGACTTTCATCACAGAATTTTTTGCGTTCTTCTGTTTTCTTGAAGAACCGGAGGTGAGAGACTTCCGGCATGCCCCCATCGCTCACCGGACCCGTCGATGATGACTACATGCTCGATTCGCTCACCATCGGCCGCCGCATCCGCCAGCTCCGTTCCGACCGCGGGCTCACGCTCGACGACCTCGGCGCCGCCATCGGTCGCGCGCCCTCTCAGGTGTCGGTGATCGAGAACGGCAAGCGCGAGCTGAAGCTCGGCGAGCTGCAGCGGTTCGCGCGGGTGTTCGACATCAGCGTCGACCAGCTGCTCTCGGCCGAGCCGCCCTCGCGGCGCGCAGCGCTCGAGATCGCACTCGAACGGGCGCAGCGCGGGCCGATGTTCGCGTCGCTCGGACTGCCGGCCCTCCCCGTGCGCAAGTCGCTGAGCGATGAGGCGATCGAGACGATCCTCGGGCTGCACCGCGAACTCGAGCGCGTGCACAACGAGCGCGCCGCCACGCCCGAAGAGGCGCGCCGGGCCAACACCCAGCTGCGCAAGGCGATGCGGGCACGCGCGAACTACTTCGCCGACCTCGAGGCCACCGCCGCAGAACTGCACGCGGCAGTCGGGCACAGCGGCGGGCCGCTCTCGCAGCGCCTGGCCTCCGACCTGGCCTCGCACCTCGGCTTCACGCTGCACTACGTGGGCGACCTCCCCGGCTCGACGCGATCGGTCACCGACCTCCGCAACGGCCGTATCTACGTGCCGCTCGGCCAGTCACCGGATGCCGACCCCCGCTCGGTCGTGCTGCAGGCGCTGGCCTCGCACGTGCTCGAGCATCGCGAGCCGGCTGACTACGCCGAGTTCTTGCAGCAGCGGGTCGAGACGAACTACCTCGCGGCGGCGCTGCTCGTGCCGGAGGCGGGGGCCGTCGACATCCTGCGTCAGGCGAAGGAGGCGCGCGAGCTCTCGGTCGAAGACCTCCGCGACGCCTTCGGCGTGAGCTACGAGACCGCGGCACACCGCTTCACGAACCTCGCGACGCACCATCTCGACATCCCGGTGCACTTCCTGAAGGTGCACGAGAACGGCACGCTCTCGAAGGCCTACGAGAACGACAACGTGGCGTTCCCGACGGATGCGCTGGGCTCCGTCGAGGGCCAGCCCGTGTGCCGCTACTGGAGTGCACGGCGGGTGTTCGATGTGGAGGACCGGTTCAGTCCCTACCACCAGTACACCGACAAGCCGACGGGCACCTACTGGTGCACCTCGCGCATCCAAGCCGGGTCGACCGGCCAGTTCTCGGTGTCGGTGGGCACGGCGTTCGCGCACGCGAAGTGGTTTCGCGGCCGCGACACGGCGAACCGCTTCACCTCCTCCTGCCCCGACGAGTCGTGCTGCCGCCGCCCGCCGGCGTCGCTCGCGGCCGCCTGGGCCGGGCACGCGCATCCGTCGGCCCGGCTCAACTCGTCGCTCCTGGCGGCGATGCCCACGACCGGCTTCACCGGCGTCGACACCACGGAGGTCTTCGAGTTCCTCGAGCGCCACGCCCCGACCGACGCGTAGCCGACCCGAGGCTCAGAAGGTGCAGGGGGTGAGGGCCTCGACCGCCTGGGTGAGGGTGGCCGTGCCGCCGAGCAGGGTGACGGTGCGGATGCCCTGATCGTGCATCGCCGCGAGCACACCCTGGGGCACGCAATCGGTGGTGGCGACGTAGAGGGGTGCGTCGATGGCGCCCGCGAAGGCCGAGCCGGAAAGGGCATCCGGGAACTTGAACCCGGTGGCCAGGAACGCCCGCGACGCCGTCGGGAAGGCGGCCGCGTTGATGTTCACGGATGCGGCGAAGCGGTCGGCGCCGCCCTCACGCACCACCGACGAGACACCGGGGATGTCGCGGAGCCCCTCCTCGACGCCGGGGCTCACCGAGTTGGGGCCACCGGCGATGACGATGTGGGTCGTGCCGAGTTCGGTGAGGGTGGCGACGGTCGCGGCGTCCGGCGCGGAAGCTGAGCCGTTGACGAGCAGCACCGCCCCCTGCAGCGTGGCGGCGGCCGCACCGGCGCTCAGGGCGTCGGGGAAGTTCGCACCGGTGGCGACGTAGACCGTGGCGGCGCCGTCGGGGAACGCCGACTCCACCAGGTTGCGCGACGCCTCGTACCGGTCAGCTCCGCCCTGGCGGACGGTGTTCGGCTGGATGCCCTTGAGCTCGTCGAACACCGCCGCCGAGACGGAGTTGACGCCGCCGACCACCACGATCTCGGCGGGGTTCAGCGACTCGATCTTCGCCTTCACGCTCGGGATGAGGGTGGTGGTGTCGGTGAGCAGCAGGGGTCCGTTGCCGAACGCCGCGGCGGGGCCGGCGCTCAGCGCGTCGGGGTAGTTCGCGCCCGTGGCCACGTACACGACGTCGGCGGTCGTGGGGTAGGCCTGGTCGGCGATGTTGACGGCGACCTCGTAGCGGTCGGCGCCGGCGATGCGGTTGGTGACGGGGCTGCCCCCGCCCGTACCACAGTTGGTCGGGAGGTCGAAGCCCGGGTAGGTGAACGCGCGGTCGTCGGCGGAGTAGCCGATCCAGTAGCCCACCTCGACGTGCTTCGGGTACGACGCGACGGGGATGGTCACCGTCTGCAGGAACGGCGCGTAACTGCCCGTGTGGTACGTCGTCGTGGTGCGGCCGATGGGTGCGTCGTCGAGTACGAATCCGCCCTGCGCGCTCGAGCCGAACTCCACCTCGGGTGCCTTCCAGGTGAAGGTGGCGGTGGTGTTGTTGCAGGTCCACTCGAACTGCAGTTGGCCCTTCACCACGTAGTTGTCGAACCCGTCGGCGGTGGCGGATGCGGCGGGTAGCGCCACGACGGCCGCGAGCGTCGCGGCGGTGGCGAGGGAAGCGGTGAGGACGGCGCGGAGGCGGGACAGGTGGGGCACGGGCATCCTCGGTTCTCGTAGCAGGGACATGACGAGTGTGGCAGACGGCCCGTTCGCACCGACGCCCCCACATTTGGGGGCGTCGGAGCACCGCGGTCAACTCCCGGGGCGCGTGAGGGCGGGTGCGCCGAGTTCGCGAGAGATGCTCCGCGCCGCGTCGGCCAGGTGCACGAGCGCGGTGCCGGGCGGCGGCCACTCCGACGACGGCACCACGATCGCCAGCGCGGCGATGGCCGCGCCGCTGTTGTCATAGACGGGGGCGGCGACGGAATTCTCGCCGATCACCGCCTCTTCGACCTCGTACCCGAGCGACGATCGTCGCACCTGCTCGAACTCCGCCTCGAGTTCGGCCGGGTCGGTCTTCGTCGACCCGGTCAGGGTGCGCAGCGGGCGCTCGAAGGCGTCACGCCGGTGGTCGGCGTCGAGCGCCAGCAGCACCTTCCCCAACGCTGAGGCATGGCTCGGGATGGTGAGCCCGGTTTCAGGCATCTGCTCCGACCCGTCAGGGCGCCGGTCGTGATGGATGACCAGCACTTCGCCGAACAACTCGACTCCGAGTCTCGTGGCGAATCCGGTCTGACTCGACAGGTCGTGCATCCAGCGGATCGAGCGCGCGCGCACGTCGAGGGTGTCGAGGTAGACGCTCGACAGCTTCACCAGCGCGGGACCCAGCATGTATCGGTTACCACCTCGCTCCTGGGCGACGAGGCCGTGGGCCTGCAGCGATTTCACGATGCCGTGGACAGTGGACGGAGGCAGCCCGAGTGCCGCTCCGAGCTCAGTGATGCCGAGCCGGCGGGCGCCCTGCAGCAGCGACAGGATGGCCGCCGCCCGGTCGATCGATTGGATCACTCGCTCTCCTACCGCCCGCCGTTGCGCGCGCCGTGTCCATTCTCGCGGACTTGTTGACACGGTACGAGCAACCGTGCATTATTCGATATTACCGAAAGCTATTCGACAATATCGAATGGATGGTGGGGGCATCCCGTCGCGCATCCATTCGCCACGCATCCGTTCAAAGGAGAACAGTCACATGGACGACAACCGCGCCTGGCAGCGCCTGACAGCCGAGTTCCTCGGCACAGCGTTCCTCGTGTTCATCGGGGTCGGCTCGGTGCCCGCCGCACTGATCGTCAACGGCGACGCCCCGTTCACGATGGCGAGCCTCGGCTTCATCTCGCTCGCCTTCGCCACCATCGTCATCGCCACGGTCTACGTGTTCGGTTACATCTCCGGCAACCACATCAATCCCGCCGTCACCGTCGCACTCGCGGTGAGCGGCAAGTTCGCCTGGCGCGACGTTCCCGGTTACCTGCTCGCCCAGGTGCTCGGAGCGGTCGCCGGAGCCTTCGCCATCGTCGGCGCTCTCGGGCAGCGGGCGAGCGAACTCGGTCTCGGCGTCGCGGCGTACGGCGACATCCCGGTCTGGCAGGCGTTCACCGCCGAGTTCCTCGGCACGTTCATCCTCGTGTTCACCGTCTTCGGCGTCATCCACCGCAAAGCGGCGCCCGGCTTCGCGGGCCTTGTCATCGGGCTCGTGGTGTTCGCCGCCATCATCCCGGTCGCGCCGGCCACCGGAGCCTCCATCAACCCCGCCCGGACCACCGGCCCGATGCTCGTGCAGCAGCTGCTCGGCGGCACCGTGCGCTGGGAGCAGTGGCCCGTCTACGTCATCGCCGAGCTGCTCGCCGGCATCGCCGCCGGGTTGCTGTTCGGGGTCATCTCCCGCACCCGCGCCGATCGCACCACGCTCACCGAGGCGCTCGAGGAAGAGGATGCGCGTGCCCGCTGACACTCGGGGAGAAGCGGCCGAGACCCTCTCCGTCGGCGATCTCGTAGCGTGGCTCGACCGATTCGACGACCTGTGCGTCGCTCAGTTGACCTGGCTCACCGAGCTCGACACCGCGATCGGTGACGCCGACCACGGCGTCAACCTCACCCGGGGCACTTCGGCCCTCCGGCGGAGCCTGCACGAGCACGCCGCCACTGATGTCGGTGAGCTCTTCGGCCGGTGCGGCATGACGATGCTCGCCACGGTCGGCGGGGCGGGTGGGGCACTGTACGGCTCGATGTTCCGGGCCATGAGCGACCACGTCGGGGCAGTCGTCGAGCTCAGCGCCTCCGATCTGGGCCGCGCGTTCGAGGCCGGTCTCGCAGCCGTCGTCGCGCTCGGGCGTGCGGAGACAGGCGACAAGACCATGGTCGACGCGCTCGCCGCGGGCACCAGAGCCCTGCTCACCCGAGCGGCAGCAAAGGCGCCGCTCGACACGGTCCTTCAGTACGCCGCACGGGCTGCCGTGGCCGGGCGAGACCGCACACTTCCCCTCATCGCGCGGAAGGGCCGCGCCAGCTACCTCGGCGAACGCAGCGCCGATCACCTCGACCCGGGTGCCGCATCCGCCGCCCTCCTCTTCGAGGCCCTCACGCCGTACACCGCCATGATCCATCACCACCCCACCGCAACGACAGGAGAACGCATGTCCACCTTCCGCCGCCAGTTCGTCAACCGGCCGGACGACGTGATCGCCGAGGCTCTCGAGGGGCTCCAACGCACCTACCCGGCCCTTCTCGCCTTCGACGCCGACGCGAACGTGATCTCCCGGGCGAGGCCCGCGGTCGACAAGGTCGGCCTGGTGTCGGGCGGCGGTTCGGGGCACGAGCCGCTGCACGCCGGATTCGTCGGCTCCGGGATGCTCGATGCCGCCGTCTGCGGTGCCGTGTTCGCCAGCCCCACCTCCGAGCAGGTGCAGGCCGGCACCCGGCTGGCCGACAGCGGAGCGGGGGTGGTGCACATCGTGAAGAACTACACCGGCGACGTACTCAACTTCGAGATCGCCGCCGAGCTGGTGAGCGACGACGGCATCTCGATGGAGGCGGTGATCGTCGACGACGACCTGGCGTCCGACGGAGCCGGCGACGGGCCGGGCCGCCGCGGCACAGCGGCCGTCGTCACCGTCGAGAAGGTGCTCGGCGCGCTCGCCGAGCAGGGCGCCGACCTCGCCACCGTCGCCGCGCGCGGGCGGGACGTGGTGAGCCGGTCGCGGAGTCTTGCGCTCGCCCTCGATGCCTGCGCGCACCCCGGCCAATCCCGGGCCGCGTTCGAGCTCGCGGCCGACGAGGTGGAGTTCGGGGTGGGAATCCACGGCGAGCGTGGCACCTCGCGCATCCCGTTCGCCACTGCGGACGAGCTCGTGGAGCAGCTGGTCACTCCCCTGGCAGAGAGCCTGGGACTCAAGCGGGGGCAGTCGGTCATCGCCATCGTCAACGGGCTCGGCGGGGCGTATGCGCTCGAGCTGTCGATCATCGCGCGCCAGGTGCACCGTCTGCTCGGCGACCGCGGGGTGAGCGTCGCGCGCTCGCTCGTGGGGTCGTACGTCACCTCGCTCGACATGCACGGCGCATCCGTGACCTTCACCGTCGCCGACGACGAACTCGTCCGCGCGTGGGACGCCCCCGTCCGCACCCCCAACCTCACCTGGTAAGGAACCTCACGACCATGACCGATTCGAACATCATCACCGGCACCCTCGCCTTCGACTGGATCACCCGCTTCGCAGCGGATTTCGCGGCAGCACAGGAACGCCTCACCGATCTCGACCGCCTCGCCGGCGACGGCGACTTCGGCACGAACATCTCCTCCGCGCTCCGGCGGGCGACGGACAAACTGCCGGATCGGGAGATCGCGAGCTTCGCCACCGTCTTCGGAGCGACGTCGCGGGGGTTCCTTGCGACGGGCGGAACGAGCGGCCCGCTGTTCGGGATGTGGTTCCGCGACATTTCGCGCTCCGCTTCCCCGGTGGGTGCCTCGGCCGCAGAGTTGGCGGAGGGCGTCGCCGGCGGCCTCGCCACGATCCAGAAGCTCGGCGGCGCGAAGGTCGGCGACAACACCATGATCGACGCCTTGGCGCCGGCGGCCGATGCCCTCGGCGAAACTGCCGCGCAGGATTCCTCGGTCGCCGGTGCGCTCAGGGCGGCGGCGGGCGCGGCGCGGGCGGGCGCCGAGTCGACGGCCGGCCTGGTCGCCTCCCGCGGCCGGGCGAGCTACGTCGGCGAACTCGCTCGCGGGGTGCTCGACCCGGGGGCGGTGACGATCGCGCTGTTCTTCGAGTCGGGCGCGGCCTCCGTCGGCACGCTCGACGGAGCGCGACCACTCGCGTGGCTCGACGCCCTCGCCAGCTGATGGAGGCGGCGGCTAGAGCGGCGGGAGTTTGCTCAGCGCCGCGTCCGCCGAGGTCTCGCTGACGCCGAGCTTGTCGATCAGCAGAGTTCGGGCCGGAGCGGTGTCGCCACGCTTGAGGGCGCGGTAGGCGGCATCCGCTTCGCCGGCAAGGTCGGGGGTCGGCCGTTTGGTGATACCGACTTGGTCGGCCAGCTCTTGTGCGGTGGCGACGCCGTAGGCGTCGCGGAGTGCTGCGGGGAGGCGGTAGCCGCCGAGTGCTCCGAGATCCATCGGGTGATCCTTCCGTCGTGGATGTGAACCCACCGTACGGCGAGGCGGGTCACGCCGCCGGTGGCTTGACAACCGGCGGCGTCAGGCTCGCTCGACGGGCAGCCAGAGCTCGCAGGTGGCGGTCGAGAAGTCCGCGGCCCGCTCGAGCACCGACACGATCGACGGGCCTTCGCGCAACCGCCACGGATTCGACGGGAACCATTCCGTCGCCGTCGCCGCCCACACCGCCTGCAGCGCAGCGGGGTACTCCCCCACCGCCCGGAAGACGGCCCAGGTCCCGGCCGGGACGTCCAGGGCGTCGAGGTCAGCGGGCACGGCGGTCTCCTCGTCGACCGCGACTCCGTGCAGGTAGGTGAGCTCCGTACCCTCGCGGTAGTCCGCATCCACATCCGCGCTCACCTGCAGCAGCCCGGCGGGCTCGGTGGTGCTCAGCGCCTTGAGCCGGTCGTGCTCGGCTGCCGGCAGAGAGCCGATGAAAGCCGCGATGTGCGGGTTGACCCCGTGGTGGATGAGCGGAACACGGGTGGCGTGCCCCACGAGGCGGAATGCGGGTCGTTCGACGAGGCGAGTGTCCATCTGGGTTGTCCCTTCTACGGTCAGGCGGAACCTGAGCTGTGGTTGCATCCGAAGGGGTCCGCCATCGCGCCGCACGTCGGCGGGGCCGACGCCGTGCACGGAACGGAACGCGCGCCCGAACGCCTCGGCCGAGCCGTAGCCGAAGCGCACGGCGAGACCGAGGAGATCAGCGGCGCCGCCGGTGCCGGTGTTCACGAGCTCCGCGGCGGCGACCGTCATGCGCCGGCGACGGATGTACTCCGACAGCGGCATGCCGGCCAGCGACGAGAACATGCGCCGCAGGTGGTACTCGGTGGTGCCGAGCCCGCGCGCCAGCTCGTCGATGTCGATCTCGTCGGTGAGGCGCTCGTCGATCTGGTCGACCAGCCGGTTCAGTTCAGCGATCACGGTTCTCCCTTCGCTCACTACCCTCGCAGCCCCCGTTCGCCGACACCCGACAATCGCTGCCCGATCGCGTCGGTCGCCCTGGCGCCTTGACCGAGCATCCGTCGACCGCCACGATGAACGGCATGAGCCTCTACATCACCTGCCCCGTCGAGAACGTCGAACGAGCCACCGCCTTCTACACCGCGCTCGGCTGGACTCTCAACGAGGAGATGTCAGCCGAGAACGTCTCCTGCTTCTCGATCGCCCCCGAGCAGTACATCATGCTCGGCAGCCGCGAGCTGTACGCGAGCGTCGGCGGCACGGAGGAACTGATCGGCACGCCCGACACCCCATCGAAGGTCACGATCTCGTTCGACCTCGCGAGCCAGGAGGCGGTCGACGAGTTGGTCGAGCGGGCCGGGGCGGCGGGCGGGCGCGTCGGTGACACCGACGACTACCCCTTCATGTATCAGCGCCAGTTCGACGACCTCGACGGATACCACTACTCCCCGTTCTTCATGAAGCCGTGACCACCTCGATGGCGGCACGGTCATCTTCGCGGCAACCGGGGGCGCGACGCTCAGCCTCTGCCGGCTCAAGTCGAGACGAGGGAGATCACGATCGCGATGCCGGCGAGCACCGAAGCTGAGCCGATGACGACCCCGCCCGCCGCCAATGCTCGCCCTCGAGTGCCGTTGGCAGCGCAAGCACTGAGGCCGTTGGCGGAGAGTATGACGGCGGCCACCGTGGCGATTGCCGCCAACCCCGGCGTGACGGTCCAGGCGAACGGCAGAAAACTGTAAGCAATGGCTGCGGCGCCGGCGATCGCCAGGACGAACCCGGCGATCGCCGTGGGCTGCCAATAGCTTCCGTTCACCTCCCTGCGGCCCCGGTCTTGCTCCCAGATCTCGAAGTATGCGGCAACCTGGTGCTCGTCGGCCAGTACTGCTTGAGCCTCAGAATCGGTCATCGCAATCCCGAGTTCGGCTCGTTCCGCGGAGTTGCGAAGCGCCGCGCGGAATTGGTCGAGCGTGAGCGTCATGCTGCGCCGCCGGTTACCGCAGTTCCGTGCCCGTTCGAGCCGGCATCAACACAGGTACTCGACGTGCAGCACCGAGTCGCTGAGGGTGTTCGGTCCGCCGAGCAGTAGGAGGTCAACAGGGTCGTAGCTGCGGATGCCGTTCCAGACCGATCCCGGGTAGCAGTCCTTCTGCGCCAGAAACATGGGGGCATCGATCGTTGCGGCCACCGGGCCTCCGGCAAGCGCATCGGCGAAAACCGAGCCCGACGCGAGGAACGCCGTTTCCCCCGTGGTGAAGATCTCAGCGTTCACGTTCGCAGAGACGTCATAACGGTCGGCACCACCGATGCGCGAGCCACCGCCTCCGGGAATCGCCGACACCAGGTCGAACAGCACTGACTCACTCACCGATGCGGGGCCACCGACCACGTAGATGCGGTTGGTGCCAAGCCGGTGCAGCAGCAGCTGGGTGGGGTAATCGACCCGCCACTCGCCGCTCGGTACGAGGAGAACGGCGCCATCGACGTGAGCAGCGGCCGGACCGGCGGAAAGCGCGTCGGGGAAATTCGCACCACTGGCGGCGAAGATCGTCTTCGCGCCATCGGGGCAGTCGCCCGTGACCTGATCGCAGAACGCGTATTCGATGACGTTCCGCGACACCTCGTACCGGTCGGCTCCCGCTACCCGAACGATGTCCGGCTGAAGCGCGGCCAGCTCAGCGTAGACGGCCGCCGAGATGGTGGCCTCACCGCCGACGACCACGAGTTTCTTCGGCTCGAGTTTCTCGAGAGCCGACTTCGTGGCCACGGGCACGCTGTGAGAGGTCACGAGGAGCATGGCGCCGTCTTGGCGAGCAGCGGCCGGGCCGGCGCTCAGAGCATCGGCGAACTTCTCTCCGCTCGCGATGTAGACGACGGGTACGCCCGGCTCGAAGGCGAGCGTTGCGATGGAGGCGGCGACGTCGTACCGGGTGTCCCCGCCGTAGCGGTAGGTCCAGATGCCCCAGGGCTCGAGCGTCGCGTCGACTCGCGCGACGGTCTGGCCGGCGGCCAGTGTGATCAGGGTCGCATCCGAAGCGTAGAGCGAGTCGTCGTAGTACTCGTTCCGCACGTCCTGGCCGCCCTTGTCGGCGAAATGCACGCGATACTGTCCGGGTTCGAGTCCGATGAAGCGGAAGGTGGGGCCGTAGGCGGCCGTGACGTCTTCGAACGCGCCCGAATCAGGGATGAGTCGGGCCAGCTCGACCAGGACAGCGTTCCCGGGCCGTTGCGGGAGGCCGTCGGCGGCGGCATAGCTGACGTCACCCGTGATGGTGCCGGTAGAAGCATCGCTGGGAGCCTGAGCCGAGAGGGTCCCGGAATCGGAGGAACTCGTCTCGCCACCGCTCGACTGACTTCCCGACTCCGTGGAGGCGGCGCCTGCTGGACCGGTCACCCAGTTTCCGCTGGCGCCGGAGTCGCCTCCGAGACCTCGGCCGGACCCGCCCGGATGCTCGGCACCGGCCGCGGGAATCGCCGCTCCGAGAACTGCCGAGACCGCTAGAGCCACGCCCGCCGCCGCGATCCTCAGCCACGCCCCGCGCATACCGAGTCCGTTCATAACAACTCCTGTCGGCTCCGGCGACAGTTGTCGCATTGCAGAGCCTATGGCATCTGCAACCTCCGCGGCGGCGCACGCAGGTGCGCCCACACCTGACCTGGCTCGAGCGGGCCGGCCAGGCGCTCTGCGAGCCGACGACGCGGGAGTGGGGCGGCCGATCCGGGTACATCGCCGATCCGGAGGGCAACCGCTGGGAGATCGCGTGGGCCTCGAGCGCTCGATTCGACGATCGCGGCTCGCTCACCGGCTTCGGTGCGTGACCGCCTGACACATCCGAACCCGTGCGGTCGCGCCCATGCCCGGACATACTCGACGCATGGAACGCACCGATCACCCACAGGCCTGGGACGAACGAACGACCCTCCTCACCATGCTGCAGTACACCCGCGACACGGGCATCGAGAAGGCCACAGGCCTCACGGATGCCCAAGCCGCCGCCACTCCGCTCGCGACCTCCCCGCTGATGAGCGTCGGCGCCGTGCTCAACCACATGCGCTGGGTCGAGCACTCCTGGATCGAGAACCGCTTCGTCGGCGGCCCCGACCTCGGGCCGTGGACCGACGAGTCCCCCGACCAGGAGTTCATCGACGGCTCGACGCTCCCCCTGCAGACCGTGATCGACGGCTACCGCGCCCAAGCCGCCGCGACGGATGCGCTCATCGCCGGCCTCCAGCTCGACGACCGGTCGCAGACCCCGTTCCGGTCGGGCGAGCATCCGACGCTCCGCTGGGTGATCCTGCACCTCATCGAGGAGAACGCCCGCCACAACGGCCACATCGACATCCTCCGCGAACTCGCCGACGGCACCACGGGCGACTGAGTCTCGACCGGGCCGGCGGCCCCGTCGAGCCGCGAGCCACCGCCCGCGCTCAGGCCGGCACGATGCGGAGCGGTGCCTGGATCGGCAAGCCGGCTCCGACGGCCAGAGCCACACCGGGCGTGACAGCGGCGGTGCGCCCTCCGATCGACCAGCCGAAGTCGCGCACCGCTCAGCGGAGCGGCTGCCCTCCCCACGAGGAACGGCGGCGTCTGCAGCGGCGGCGACGCCCGATTAGTGTCGAAGACGACCGTCTGGCTGCCGATGGCGTTCGACCTCGGACGACCATCTCGCCGTGGCGTTCGAGTGGGGCGAGGCGGCGCCCACGAGCGTGCTAGGAGTGCGCAACGCCTCGCTGCTCGCGAAGCTGGCGGTGGACTACTGCGACCAGCTGTGGAGCACCGCCAACCCCACCAAGCACACCGATCGCGCCTGGACTCTACTGATACTGATACTGATGCGCCAGGGCATCACCCTCCAGATGGCCTCGCGGCAGGTCGGCATCAACCCGCGCGCCGGTCACCGCCGGGCCGGCGTCGCGGCGCCCACGCGGTCGGGTGCATCGGGCGGCTAGTCAGTGAAATCGGTCCCAAGCCCTCCCGCCCGCTTCGGGCATCCGGCTGGTTGTGCAGCTCGACGGCCTCGTCTCGTTCTTCAATCGCGATAAAGTTAGGAATCATCACTTTCGCCGCTACGCTTTGCACTATGAGATCTCATCCAGAGAATGCGCACCAGCAATACTCACTACCGGCGCCTTCACCGGAACAGATAATGCGGCTACAATTATTTCGCAACCGATGACTCCCCGATGGGAGCCTTCGAGCGAGAAACACGGGGTGCCGCGCCACGACCAGATCCACGCGATTCTTCACGCAGATTACGTGCGAATTCTGGACGAGCCGGTGCGCCGGGGACGCATCGTGATCTACATCGGACCGGCTCACGGGCAGACCGATCGTGAGCTGGAAATCCTTGTGCACGAGCATCCTGAGTCAGGTCAAGAGGCATCGATCTTCCACGCAATGCCCTTGGGCCCCAAGTACCGCCGCTACCGAGAGGAGAACCCCGATGGCTGGAGATGAGATCGACTATGACGTCTTGGCAGCCCGACTGACTGATCCCGACCAAGAGACGCCGGCCATCGCGGAACTCCACGGAGAAAAAGCCGCCGCCCACGGCAGGGCCTTCCTGCTTCGGGAGTACGGCACCGAAGAAGCCCTCGAAGCCGCGATGCGACCGGGCAGGCCGAAGCGCGGGACCAGAATGCCGGGAGCGTCTCCGACAGTCCGGGCGCGTGTCTCCAAGGAGGACTTCGCCGCATTTACACGGCTGCGTGAGGAGACGGGCCGCACGGAGGCCGAGCTTGTGCGCGAGGCGGTGCATCTCCTGCTCGCGCAACACAAGTTGGCGAGCTGACTGACCGACCCTACCGAAGCTCAGGCTCGATGCCCCATGCTCTCCGGGCTGAGTTCCAGCGTCATTCGTCGACCCCAGGCCGCCAACCGTAACTGACGCGCCCAGGAACAGGAATTAGCGCGATACTTCAGGCGCGTCCCGCGAGTCATCGGATCACTCCCGAGTCCGACATGACACTGAATCAGCCCTTCGGCGAGCCTCCGGGCCCGTCGAGCGCGGTGGACGCCCCTCCCCGCATCACCAGCGCGGCAGCAAGCGTCACCCCGAGCAGCACGGTCAGGTACACGATGAAGCCGACACTGCCGTCTCCGGCCGTGGCGTGATAGAGCAGCGGTGCCGTGCCACCGAAGAGCGAGTTCGCGACGGCGTAGCCGAAGCCGACCCCAAGAGCCCGGATGTGCGCGGGGAACACCTCCGCCTTCGCGATGCCGTTCACCGAGAGGTAGCAGGTCAGAACCGCGAAGGCGAGAACGAGGATGCCGAGCACCGCCGGGGCTGACGTCACCTGGGCGGCCGCGGTCACCAGCACGCCGGCTCCCAGGAGCCCCACTGCCCCGAAGGTGATGAGCAGGGGCTTCCGGCCGATCCGGTCGCTCAGCGCTCCACCGAGCGGCTGCATCAGCATCAGCACCACGAAGGCGGCGAGCACGAGCCCCGTGGCGGTGAGCTCCCCCGCGCTGCCGTCCGCGCCGAAGAACGTCTCGCGAATGATGTAGGGAACGGTCACCGTCGCGGTGTAGAACGCGGCGCTTCCGCCGGCGGTCAGCAGCATCACCCAGACCAGCGGGCGCCAGTGGTCGCGCAGCAACGCCTTCATCGTCGACGCCTCGCCGGAGGTCGCCGGCTTCGGCGAGGTGGATGCGGATGGGGCAGCGGATGCGGCACCGACAGCGGACGCGACGCCGCCGCCCCCCGAGGAGACCGCGGCGGATGAAGCCCGCTTCGTCCCCCGCGCCCACCACAGCGACACCAAACCGGCCACGCCACCGGCGACGAACGCGACCCGCCAGCCCCACGCCGAGATCTCCGCGCGATCGCCGAACAGCAGGAGCACCAGGAGGCACACCTGTGCGAGCACGAGACCGCCGACGATCGTGGCGCCCTGGAACGAGGCGAAGAACCCGCGGTGGCCCCGAGTGCCCGACTCCGACAGCAGCACCGTGGCGGCCGCGTACTCGCCGCCGGTGGCGATGCCCTGGAGGATGCTCACGGCCACGAGGATCACAGCCGCCCACGCACCGATCGCCCGCTCGGTCGGCGCCACCGCCAACGCGACCGAACCGGCCGCCATCAGGGTGACCGCGGTCACGAGCGCCCGCTGCCGTCCTCGCGTGTCGGCGAACCTGCCGAACAGCCACGAGCCGAGCGGGCGAACCACGAACGTCAGGGCGAAGAGTCCGTAGACGTAGATGAGCGAATCCGGCGAGTTGCGATCGAAGAACTCGGTGCGGAAATACGGAGCGAACGTCGCGTAGAGGTACAGGTTGAACCACTGCACGAGGTTCGGCACCGAACCCGCCAGGATGGCCCGCAGCTGAGCGCGACGATCCGATTGCGACCCGGGTGTCGCGGAGTGAGCGGGAATCACGCGTCGACCCTACCGAATATGCGGCACGCGCCGTCGGCAGGCCACGGAGCGGGCCCTTGCCGACATCGGTCGTCGTGGAAGAGTGAAAGGCATGGAGAATTCCGAGACGCCTCACCTCAGTCCCCCGCCTGAACAGGTCGCCGAGATCGACCGAAGGGCCGACGCGCTCAAGGCGCAGCCGGAGGACTTCGCCGCAATGGATGCGCTCTGGCGCGCCGTCTATGAACTCGACCGCTGGATCTTCATCGCGCGAGGCACCACCGACCAGCCCGGGCCCTATGCCGGCGAGCTCCCGCAGGGGCCGATGCTCTTCGCCTTCACCACCGGCGAGCGAGCGAGATCTGCGGCGCTGGGAATGGGCCTCTCCGAGGAGGAGGCATCCTGGCTGCTCGCCGTGCCTCTCCCCTCGGCAATCGAGTGGGCCGCGTCATTCTCGAGCGTCGGGGTCAAGGGAATCGTCTTCGACTACCCCGCCGCCGGATACTTCGCGCCGCTCGGAAACCTCGTGCCGATGCGCGACTACATGGCCACGCATCCATCACCAGAGGTGTGATCTGCTCACAATCGAGTTGCGAAGACGAGCCGTTACGAAACCGCTACTCTACGCGTGTCGTTGCGCCGCTACTCTCAACCCATGAGACGTCACGCGGGAACGCTCGCGCTACTGCCCATCGTCGCCTTTCTCCTGACCGGATGCGTCGGGTCACCAGCGGAGTCGGATGCGGCCACACAACCCTCCGGCGCATCGGCGGCGGCCCCGACCAGTGCCTCTCCGGCTCCCTCGGCGACCCCGTCGGCCACGCCCACGACCGCACCTGTCGCGCTCCCGGCATCCTGCGAGCAGATCTACAGCCCGGATTACCTGCAGTCACTGCAGGCTGCGGCCGGCATCCTGGTGCTGAATCCCGCGTGGACCGACGTCGAGGGCGCCGCCTCGCTCGGCACCAAGAACGCCGAGTTGCTGCCCCTGCTTCAGGCGAAGGACCGTCTCGACTGCTTCTGGGCGAAGCCGAGCGGAGGCGGCGGAGTCGGGCTCACCACGTCCGTCAGCCTGATCTCGAGCGATGAGCAAGCCGCACTCATCACCACAGCGACAGCCGAGGCGTACACCTGCGAGGCGGAGGAACGAGGAACGCGTTGTTCGACGAGCCATCAGGATGCGACGGCGTCCGGTGGCGAGACGCAGTTCTTCGGCGGCGGCCTGTGGATCGCGACCTTCTGGGTCGAGTTCGGGCCCGACGGATACACCGACGACGTCGTCGCGACCCTGCTTTCGTAGGCTCGGGATCAGTCGCGGGCTCGTGGGGTGACACGGTCGGCGAGATCCTGCATCTGCTCGGGCGTGAGGTCTCGGACGAGGGCGACGTAGTGGTCCATGACCGCGGGGCGGTAGCGGACGGGAATCCTCTGGCCAGCCCGGAGTCGGGTGAGGTCGGTGATGGTGAGCGTCTCATCCGCGATGCCCCGGAACGAAACGCCCTCGGGCGTGTCGACGTCGAGCATGAGAACGACGCGGGGGCTGCCCTCGTTGCTCACTTCTCGCCAGTCGACGAGGGTGCCGATCGCGAGCGCGCCGGAGCGCAGTTCTGCGTTGCGGGTGTGCGAGGCCGGGCTGAGCACGGGGTTCGGCGCGATACCCGGAAACGCCGGCCCGACGCCGAGCGATTCGCGCGAAAGATCGGGGCGCAGCTGGGACACCACGTCGTTCAACTTGTCTCCGAGCCCGAACATCGGCGTCCCCCGTCTCGTCAGCATCCGCGAATCCACCCGCGTGTCACGCCGAACAGGATGCCACACGCGGCCACCGCGCTCACGGCACCCTGGTCGACCGCGACACTCCCACGCTACCCGCGAGACGCTAGCGGCGGGACCCATTTCGTCGTGATCATGGTCGGTGGGATGGTCGTGGTGGATGCTCACGAAGTGGTCTCCCGGTCGATAGCGTGGCTGTCGGGATCACGCAGATTTATTTCAGATGAGCATCCGGGGCCGGAGCAGCCAGGGCGACTCAGAGCACGCGGTCGAAGAAGTCCGCGGTGACCGTTCCGAAATTCGCGCGCGGGGCATTCTCGTCGGGCGACGGCTTGTCTGCCCACTCGTGGGTTCCGTTCGGGATCACGTGCAGCTGAGCAGGCGCACCCGCTTCCACCAAGGCATCTCGGAGCGCGAGCCCCTGGGCGAAGTCGACGATCTGATCGTCGGTTCCGTGCACGATCAGGATGGGTGGCGCATCCGGGGTCACCCAGCTGATCGGACTCACGTCGGCAAGCACCTCCGCGCTCGGCGACGGCCCCACCAACCACGTCACCTCGTTGGGGTCATCGGCTCCCGCATCCCGCAGGTCGGCCGGGCACGCCGCCAACGATGCAGCCTTGACGGCCCCGGGCTCACGAAGTGCCAGATGGGCGGCGAGGTGCGCCCCCGCTGAAAAGCCCCACACCCCGATCCGGGACGGGTCTCCCCCGAATTCGGCGGCGTGCTCCCGCACCCAAGCCAGGGCTTCGTGAGCATCTTCATACTGAGCGGGCCATAGCGCGATACCACTCAGCCGGTAGGTGACGGAGACGGTCACGTATCCGCGGGCCGCGAGAAGGGGATTCAGCCACGGGTGCATTCCCGCACCGCGGTCGCCCTCATGCCATCCCCCGCCGTGAAAGAAGATCGCCGTGGGGAGCGGATCGCTGTCGGCGTTCCGGCGCGGGGCGAGCACGTCCAGTTCGAGCGCGGTGTTCACTCGGCTGTATTGCAGCGCCGGGGAGAAGGACATCGCCGTCGAGACCATGGTGACAGGCTATCCGTCGTCGCTCTTGGGCATCTCGGCCCCGCATGATCTGGCAATAATTGGATTCGGTGGAATTATGAGTAACTGAGTTAGTCATAAACTAGACTGCTCACCATTATGAGTAACGTCGCTTCGAAGCACGCGGCACCAAGCGGCTGGCCACGCCTCGAGTGGGAGCGCGGGGCATGGCTGCCCACATCAGGGTGGAGCGTGAACGCCGAGTTCGGGAGTGGCGGTCAGCCATACAAGTCCTCTGTTCCGCCTGCGATAGCTGCTCTCACTCCCGAGCCCGACACCGAGGCCCGAGAAGCCGCGGAGGCTGCAGTGCAGGAGTTGGGCCGCTTCGACGCCGAGCTCGGTGCTCGGGTTGCGGGGTTCGCTCCCGTGCTCCTGCGATCCGAAGCCGCATCCTCATCTCAGATCGAGAATCTCACCGCCAGTGCACGCGCCATCTTCACCGCCGAGCTCGGATCGAAGAGCAGCCGCAACGCCGAGCTGATCGCCGCGAACACGCGTGCCATGCAGGCCGCCATCGACCTGTCGGATGCCCTCTCTCCAACCGCCCTCGCCGAGATGCACCGCGTGCTGATGGGCGACCAAACGCGTCACACCCCCGGGGAGTGGCGGCGCGAAGCTGTTTGGATCGGAACGAAGTCCAACAGCCCCATCGGCGCCGAGTTCGTCGCACCACACTTCGAGCGAGTTCCGGCACTCATCGACGACGTCATCGAATTCTCTGCGAGGCGCGACATCCCCGCTCTCGCGTTGACGGCGGTCGCACATGCGCAGTTCGAGACGATTCACCCGTTCACCGACGGGAACGGCCGAACCGGACGCGCGTTCGCCCAAGCCCTGCTCCGTCACCGTGGCGTGACCCGGAATGTCGCGGTGCCGGTCTCGGCGGGTCTGCTCGCCGATGTCGAGGGGTACCACCGAGCCCTCAGCGCGTATCGCGAGGGAGACGTGTCGCCGATCATCCTGGCATTCGGCGAAGCATCGCTCCGCGCCGTCGCCAACTCGCGAGCACTTGTTGCTGAGATCGACGCAATCAAATCGGGCTGGCAGAGCACGCTGAAAGCGCGCAGGTCGAGCAACGCCTGGGCGCTGCTCGACGTGATCGCCCAACGACCGGTCATCGATTCCGCCACCGCGGCCGCTGCGCTCGGCGTCAAGCAGCCGAACGTCTATCCGGCGCTGCAGGCGCTGACGGATGCGGGCATCCTGAAGTCGAAGGCCGAGCACCAGGCCGGCCCGTTCTGGCGGAGTGACGAGATCCTCGGGGCGATCGATGACTTCGCCGAGCGAGCCGGCCGACGCGAACGCAGCTGAGCTCCGTACAGATGGCGGATGCTCGGCAAGCGGATGCGGTCAACCCTCCGAAATCGACACGGAAGCAGATGCCGCGACTCTCCCGGGCAGCGCAACCAGTGCCAGCACCGCCGTAACCACCGACGCCCCCAGCACCGTCCACCCCACCACATCCGTCCCCGCCGCCCCCACGGCCACGCCCGCCCCAAGCGTCCCAGCCCCCACCCCCAGCGTCATCGCGCTCACCACCCACCCGTTCGCCTCGGTGAGCGTGGCGGCCGGGCTGAGTTGCGCGATCCGCTCGAACACCTGGCCGAGGGTCGGCGGCAGCATCAACCCCGAGACGCCGGCCACGACCACGAACGCCCAAGTGGGCAGCGCCGTCGCCGCGAGCGGCAGGTAGCCCACCGCGAGCAGCACCCCGCACAGTGTGAGCAGCCGCGCCGGCGTCGATCCGAGGGGCCGGATGCCCACGACCGTCGCCCCCACCAGCGCCCCGAGCGCGTTCACCGCGAGAATCCACCCTGCCAACCCGTCGTTCGCACGCGCCGCCTCCGATGCCGTCGCGACGATCGTCAGCGCACCGACCGGCACACCGATGCCGAACGTGAACACCGCGACCCGCGCGACCGCCGGAATGAGGATCGGCGAGCGAACCCCGGCATGAGCGCTGACACCGACGCGCCGACGAGTCGAGGCCGCCCGCGGCGCAGGATTCAGGATGAACGCGAGCGCCCCGACCAGCCCGAGCCCACCGGCGAACAACAGGTTCCCCACCGGCCCGAACACCGCGATCCCCACCACCGTGAGCAGCGGCCCGAGGATGAAGATGATCTCCTGCGCCCCCGCATCCAGGCTGAACGCCGCCTTCAACTGCGGTCCGGGCGCCACGAGCCGCGGCCACAGCGCCCGTAACGCCGGCTCGAGCGGCGGCGTGAACACCCCAGCGGCTGCGGCGAGCGCCACCGCCAAGGCCGGCAGCGAACCGAGCGCCAGCGCCATGCCCGTGAACGCGAGAAAGCTCAGGATGCCGCTGACCCCCAGCACGGTCACCTGCCCGACCCGGTCGATCAGTCGTCCGAGCAGCGGCTGGCCCACCGCGCCCGCCACGACGTAGACCGCCGTGATGAGCCCCGCGAACCCGAAGTCGCCGTTCGTCGACCGCGCGAGCTGCACGATCGCGAGCGCCGCCATCGCACCGGGGAGCCGTCCGAGCAGCGAGGTGAACAGCAGATACGCCGTGTTCTTGGCGCGCAGAACGGAGACAACCGGGTAGGAGACGTTCGTCACCCCACAAGTCTGGTGGACGTCAGAGCCAGCGCCTTCCGCAACGCGATCGACGCTGGGCCAGGCGAGCCCACCCGTCGTCTGCTACACGGCTAGGACTCACCAGCGCTCCGGATGTCGCGACCTCGGCAGCCGCTCCCTCACTGCCCATATCCTGGATGCGAACGCGAGCGCCCCGCCGAGCCTACGCGCACTCGATCGTCTGAGCCTCGACTCGCAGCACACAAAGGTCACTGCCTTCGAGCCCGGGCGGCTGAGACGCACGAAGCGCGCCCGTCACGACGACTCGCCCTCCCTCAACCACGCACGCGAGAGCATGATCCGCGAGTGCACCCTCGCAGATGATCTCGCACGTCGGCTCCGGACGACCCACGTGAACATCGTCGGAAACCAGAAACGCAACCACTTCCCCGGCCGGCCCTTCCCCAACAAACGGCTCACTCGACACACACCCGCGCACCTCAACTCGCGAGAACATACGTCCCCACCTCCTCGCCGGGCCATCCCACGCAGCATTCAGCGACTGCCTCCGGATGCCGCTCAATCCAGATTTCATTGGCGCACTCCTCCGAGCAGGCCAACTGGTCGTACCGCATCTCCCTGCGAAGCACCCGGATGCCGCAGTGCCGACACCGACGCAATCTCGCCTTGAACCTCACGCGAAGCCTCCGTTCGTTGCTCCAAATGATACTCATAAGTATGTAGACCTTCAAGTATCATTCCGCGACGCTCGACCAGATGGAAGGCGAACTGCAAAAGACCCTCGGCCGCAATCTCCGCCGCCTGCGCGAGAGCCAGGGCATGAGCCAAGAAGACTTCGCCGACAAGCTCGGCTACCACCGCACCTACCTCGGCGGCATCGAACGAGGCGAACGAAACCTCACCCTCAGGTCCGTGGAGCGGATTGCAGCTCTCACGAGCAGCGATCCCATAGCCTTGTTGACCCAAACTGGTTCACAAAGTCCGTGACTCAGTTCGGCATAGGTAAGTCCGGGCCAAGCCTGAGCCCGATGGGTAATATGCTCGTCGCATGCGTGACATCGACATTCGAGGGGCCCTCGAGCGGGACCTACTCGAGATGCACGCTTACGATCGACACGTCGTTATCCGTCATGAGATGGGACTGTTGGAGGGGCGCCGACGTGTCGACGTCGCGCTACTCAACGGCGATATGGCCGGCTGGGAGATCAAGAGCGACGTCGATACCCTAGCTCGGCTTGGCGGCCAAATAGAGGCTTACGGCAAAGTACTCGACTACTGCTGGCTCGTCACTACGGAACGCTTTGCGTCCAAGGCCGCGAGCCTCCTCCCGGAGTCTTGGGGCTTGATCATCGCGACTAATGCGTCCGGTGGAGTCTCACTCCTGACGCAGCGTAGCGCACGCAGGAACGAGTCAATCGACTCCATGTCCCTGGCCCAGATGCTATGGCGCGAAGAAGCCCTCGACGAACTCAGAAGTCGATCAAGTGCGACCGGGCTCAGCGGCAAAGCCCGCTGGTACGTGTGGCAGCGGCTAGTAGAGGTGGTCCCAGCGGCCGAGCTCCGAAATGTTGTTCGAACCCGAATCAAGGAGCGCCAAGAGTGGCCAGGCGGTCGACTACTGTCTCCAAGTGATGGCTTGTCCCGTATCCCCGCCACTGCGTAGCGGTACCTGCTCCCCCGGTCGATGTCGAGCATCGGTGGATCTCGCTGTCTCCCCATGAATAGATCTGCCCCGCGAATGCGGGCAGGGCTACAACGCGTTGGCAAACGGTAAAGAACGATTCGTTGCCAGGTCGAGTTTTGGCCTCGCGCCAGACGATCCATTCGTTTCCATCGGTGTACCTCAACGAAGGCAACGGGCCACGCCCCACCCCGCCCAGGGCAGGATGGTTAATTGCATAGTCCGCGTACTGGACCATCAGTCCATGCGGTGTATTCAGACGTGTCCAGAACTCGGCATCAAGTCGAGGTAGTCGGTTCTCGATGCTTTTTTCTAAATGACTCACAGTGGCGGGAAAGGCACCGCTCCCTACTGTCACGGAAGCCCATTGACCAACTGAGGCCGCCCAAGCCAAACAAGAGTTCGCAATCGGAAGCGTCCTGGCCACATCGCGAGCATCCTTCAAGTCAAAAAAGTCCACCACCAGATGTATATCGCTGGTGGCGAGACGGAGTTGGGAGAGTAGGGCCGGTAGCTGGGCTGAAACCAGGTCGACATCTGGGTCACTTTCATTGCCGCCGATGCGGAGAGTAACGCCTTCGCCGTGCGTCGCTGCAATACTCGCAGCATCGTCAACCACGCGAGCCACGTCGTCAATCCGAACTGTCGGCCGCGCTATTGCCCCAAAAGCGAGTATGCGTTTGGCCGTCCAGACGCTCGCTGCATCGACACCGGTTCCAACCGGCGTCACCTGATCTAGGTATCCGGTGTCAAATGCGACCACGCTCGAAGCAGCGACAGAAGAGCTGAGGCGGTCAGTGAACTTTCTGAGATCCTCGTCGAGCCCAGACTTCGGCACAACTTCAAACAGCGGTGTGGCGCCCAACCGGACAGCTGCGGACGCGTTTGCCCAAGCGTTGAATTCGGCTGGCATGCCTTTGAGAATTGGTACGTATCGCGTCATTGCTACTCCCGTCGATCCCGTTATCTTGAAGCTACCTGCAATCGACTGTTGTAGTGGAGTAAGAAAATCAACCCAGAACTGGGGGCATGGCGAACGTCAGTTCCCTGGCAGATTTTTATGGGTCGGTTCGAAAGAGGGGGATTCAGATGCGTCTAACCATGTATTTACTTCGTGATGGAGCCGACCTGTCTGACGAGGTGTTCCGCGAGACCGCCAAAGCTCAATTCGTTCCCGGTAGAAGCCTTTCTTCGGCTACCTCTGCGACGTATGTAATGACAGGTAACGCCCGGCATCCTGACTGGGTAAAAGATGTCGCCTTGATCGCCGAACTCAGCGAGAGTGTTCTAGATTTCAAGAACCAGAGCCTCGGCGCGGTCCTCTTGGTGCTTCGTGACAGCCGGGTCTTCGCGATAACCTTTGGAATCGGGTTCCACGCGATCCGGCCCGCCCTCATCGAGCGAGGATTTGGCCTTCGCGTCACAGCGAACGTAGTGAGTGAATCCAAGGTTCGCAGCGCTCAGACACGAGGCGTAGCCAGGGATGCCCGAGACCAAAAGACGATTCTTCCTGTGGATGGGCAGTTCGCGGACCTCAACATCGAAGTGAATGAAGATTGGCTGCGACAACTCGCAGGCACTGCCACGGACAAGACCTTCGGCACGTCCGTTTCAGGATCGGACTCGTTACGTATCACCGTTCCCAAATTTTCGATTCAAGACATCGAATCGAAGGTGGACGCCGTTCTTTCTGCCTATCGCTCTGATCACTACTCATCGGTCTTCCCGTTTCTCGACCAGATCACGCCAATCGACAAGAGCGATCCCGTAGTCGAAGACCTCGACGCATTAGTCACGAATCAACTAAGGGCGCGAGAGCCCAGAATTACGTTCGCCGCTCCCGATCCGTTTGAGTTGGACCGCTTAGACCACTTCGAGATCACCGCGAACTATCACAGATTCGACATTGAAGAGCTCGACAACGTTGCAATCTTCGACATTATCGACGAACTCAAGGCTGATAAGGATCCGCTAACTGCGGTGCGCGTCTATGCAGTCGATGGCGACGGCGGACTCGTCGACCGAGTGCGCGACCTAAAGTCATACGTGCAAACGGAAGTGACTCACGATGGCACCAACTACTTGCTCTCTGCCGGACTATGGTTCACCGTTCGAGAGGATTTTGCGGAATCCGTAGATCAGAAGATTAAAGACATTGCCGACCTAAGTGCACAATTGGCTCTGCCGGTTTGGGATGCACCCGCCCTCAAGGCGGATACGTCTGACCCAACTTCCGAAGGGTCATACAACGTACGTACAGCGAAACAAAAGGGTTATGCCCTGATGGACAAGAAGCTAGTTCAGCTAGGGCCTCGCGAGAAGCTAGAAATATGCGATCTGTTGACTGCCGATGGCGAGTTCCTATGCGTCAAGTCTGCGTCCAGTTCTGCAACGCTCTCTCACCTTGTTGCCCAGGCGTTGGTGAGTGCCGCCACGTGGGGAGACCTACGCTACCAATCTCACCTTCACGCTCATTGGGTAAGTTTGCGTCCGGGCGCCGAGGCTTTATCACGCAACGACGCAACATTCGTGCTCGCAATCGCCACGCCGAAGCCCGGACCCCTAAGCAAGTCCCTTTTCTTCTTTACAAAGGTTCAGATTGCAAACTCGATCGATCAGATCACTCGCGGTGGGTTCAAAGTTGCCCTAGCCAAGATTGAAATGACGGGAGTAGTCCCGAAGAAGAGGGAACGGAAGCGCGGTGCTGGCGCAGTGTCGTTCAGTGCGTAATAGCCACGAGAGCGCCATCCACCAGCCTCGGGTCACTCGGAGCGCGTGGGACCACACGTCCGCCGGTATCGAGCGGCTGCACGGGACGCGGCGTGTCGCGCACTGTTCTGTGCCACCAAACGTGGCGGCAGGCCCGAGGGACAGGGCGCTACGAGACGTCGAGGGTGCTCCTGCGATTCAAGCTGAATTGCCTTTAGGTCCGGCATTTGCAGTTGCGTTCTAGTGCAGGCGCGACTATCGGCGACGATCGTGCTGTCGTAGTTGATCTCAGAGGCGACGCACTCAACATCGTGACGGCATAGCGTTCGCTTCACTTATTGCGTTTGTGGCGCGACAATGGGTGCATGTCAACCGCCGCCAATCACGTCCCTGGTGAGAGCCCGGAGCGCGTCGCCAAGCGCGCCCTTGATCGGGTTCGCCGTGCGGCAGAAGCGGCGCCGGGGTCGAACGTGGTCGAACTGACGATTGTGGGTGAGGAGTCGCCGGTCGAGATCCCCGCGGAGATGACAGGGGTTGTTATCGCGGCTCTCGAGAACCTCGCCGCCGGCCACCACGTGAGCGTGCTGTCGCGCGATGACGAGCTGACGACGGTGCAGGCCGCGGAGGTGCTCAACGTTTCGCGCCCCTACCTGATCAAGCTGCTGGAAAGTGCCGAGATCGACTATCGGATGGTGGGAACACATCGTCGAGTGAACACGGATTCGCTGCTCGCGTACAAGGCTCGTGCTGACGCTCGAGCTCATGATGCAGCTGACGAGTTGGTGCGATTGACAGAGGACATGGGCTTCGACCGGTGACCGTCGTCGCCGTCTATGACGCGAACGTTCTCTACCCTTCGCTCCTCCGTGACATTCTCATCCGGCTCTCCATCGCCGGCGCCGTGCGGGCGCGCTGGACGGAGCAGATTCTGGACGAGGTGTTTCGGATCCTTCGCGCAAACCGGCCGGACCTCGACATCGGCGCGTTGGACAGAACTCGGACGCTGATGACCGATGCCGTGCGCGACGCCCCAGTGACCGGCTTCGAGTATCTGATCGACGAGCTCGAGTTGCCTGATCCTGACGATCGGCATGTGCTCGCTGCCGCAATCCAGGCCCGCGCCAGCGTGATCATCACCGCAAATCTGAAGGACTTTCCTGCGGACGACCTAGCGCAGTACGGCGTGACAGCGCAGCATCCGGATGCTTTCCTGACCAAGTTGTTCGACGACGACCCCGTCGCTGTTGTCGATGCAGTGAGACGAATCTTGACCACGAGCCGCCACCTCATCTGGCCGCCACTGATATCGTCGATCGCCTGGAAGCATCCGGAGTTCCAATGTTTGCGGAGCGGATGCGTTTGACTCTCTGACGCCGTGGGCTACGGAAACGACGGCGTAATTCGGGCCGCGCGGCAGCGGGAGCGCGGGGCCAGCGTGCAGGCAGGTACCGGCGGCAGTGGCGTCGATGAGGAAACGCGCTGGTTAGGAAGCGAACACGATCGCGTGATCTGCCTGAGCGGCAGCGTACTCGAGGCAGGCGCGGATGTCGTCGGCCGTGAGGAACGGGTAGTCCTCGAGGATCTCTGCCTCCGATGCGCCCGCGGCCAAAAGCAAGAGCACATCTGCCACACGCACCCGTGTACCGCGAACGGCGGGACGGCCGTGCACGACCTTCGGGCTGACGACAATGCGATCCAGCAGCGACATGCCTTGAGAGTACCGGCGATACATACCCCTTCAGCTGTCGGCAACAGTATGTCAGCCGGTCGAGGGTGAGGTCGCCGCCGAGGCGGCTGACCCGGCCCAGCAGCGCGAACCGTGGGTCAGTGCGCCGCATGGCCGTCGTGCGACCGTGGTGGGCCGGATGCGCCGCACCCTTCGCGTGCTCCGACGCCGCGTCGATCGCGTGGTGCGCACAGTGGTCCGTCGACGACCCCGTTCCACCCGGCGGCGGGACGTTCTTTAGCGCGAACCCAGCTCAGTCGTGGGCCAATCTTCAGATCCGAACGATTCAGCTGATGGTGATTGACGTCGTCCTCACCGCGAACTTTGGCTGATCATCGAGAAGCGCGGAGACGGTCCCGGCTCATTCGTCTCACACCGCAGCGGGCCGGAAGAGCAGGCCCATGGCCCCCGAGCGGAAGTCCTGGCGCTCGACGAGCTCGAGCTCGACCCGCTCTCGCAGTCCGGCGAGCAAGGTCGGGCCGCGGCCGGCGATCACCGGATGCACGACGAACACATACTCGTCGATCAGGCCGAGGTCGGCGAGCGCCAGGGGCAACGTGACGCCCCCGACCGACAGCGGCCCTCCCACCTCCGCCTTGAGCCGCCGGACCGCGTCGCCCACATCGTCTCGCACGAGTTCGGCGTTCCAGTCGACCTCGGCCAAGGCGCTCGACACGACGTACTTCTTCTTGCCGTCGATGCTCTCGGCGAACGGGATGTCCCACTCCCCCATCCAGTTCGGCCACTCGCCTGTGGCGGGCCGCCGCCAAGCGGCCTCCATCATCTCGTAGGTGACCCGGCCATAGATCAGCGCGTCCGCCCTGTCCATCTCGGCGGTCCAGAAGCGCATCGAGTCCTCGTCGGGGGCTACACCCGCCTCATGATGAACGCAACCGTCGAGGGTGACGTTGATTCCGTAGCGCAGCGGTCGCATCCCTTGCTCTCCCTCGATGCAGGCGGAACTGGTTCGCATCCAGGCTACTGTCGGGTCGCCAGTCCCGCGAGAGCATCCGCCTCGGGCAGACGCTTAAATTGCTTAACCGCTTGATCAAAAGAATTCCATCGTTTATGGTCATGATCAAGCGTTTAACCAAAGGACTCGACGACGATGCCCGATCACACTTTCTTCCAGCCGCGCGGCGCGTGGGTGGGAGACATCATCCCCTTCCAGCACGACGGCGACCTCGCCCTCTTCTACCTCTACGAAGAGCGATCCGACCCGAAGCCGGGCACCCCGTGGCACCTCGTCACCACCCGCGACCTCGTCCACTTCGATGACGAAGGGCTGGCCTTCGAACACGGCACGGCCGACGACCCGGACTTCAACGTCTACACCGGAAGCATCGTGCAGCAGGGAGACACCTTCCACCTCTTCTACACCGGCCAGAACCCGCGCCACCTGGGCTCCGACGGGCTGCCGCTGCAATTGGTCATGCACGCCACCAGCTCCGACGGGATGGCCAGCTGGACCCGGCATCCGGAGCACACCTTCGGCGCATCCGCCGGCTACGAATCCGGCGACTGGCGCGATCCCTTCGTGTTCCGCGACGAGGCGGCCGGGGTCTGGCGGATGCTCATCGCCGCCCGGCACATCGACGGCCCCGAGCGGCGGCGCGGTGTGATCGCCCAGTGCGTCTCGACCGACCTCGTCACCTGGGAGCCCGTTGAGCCGTTCTGGGATCCTCGCCGCTACATCGCTCACGAATGCCCCGAGGTGTTCCACTGGGGCGACTGGTGGTACCTCGTGTACTCCGAGTTCTCCGAGGGCTTCACGACGCGCTATCGGATGGCCCGATCCCTCGACGGTCCGTGGCAGGTGCCCGAGTTCGACAGCATCGACGGCCGCGCCTTCTACGCCTCGAAGACCGCCGAGCTGAACGGCCGCCGCTTCTTCTTCGGCTGGATCGCGAGCAAGGAGGACTCCCGCGACGACGGGGCCTGGCAATGGGCCGGCACCCTGTCGGTGCTCGAAGCACGACAGAACGCCGACGGCACCCTCGCCTTCGGCTTCGCCGCCGAAACGCGCGCGAGCTTCAGCGAGCCCGTGACCACCACCTTCGCCGGTCACCCGAGCGGCGATCCCCTCGTGCTCGCCGCCCCGCACGGCTACGCCGCGGCGCTCTCCGACCACGACACACCGACCGCCTTCCGCGCCTCGGTCACACTTGACATCGACCCCGGAACCACCGAATGCGGCCTCCTCCTCCGCTCCAGCAGCGACGGCGACACCTCCTACATCGTGCGTCTCGAACCCAAGCGCAACCGGATGGTCTTCGATCGCTGGCCCCGACGACGCACGGGCGACGGACAGTGGGAGATCTCCGGCGACGTGCCGTTCCTGATCGAGCTCGAGCGCCCGTGCGATCTCACCCCGGGCCGCCACCGGCTCGACGTCATCGTCGACAACGACCTGTGCGTCGTGAACCTCGACGGCCGTACCACCCTCAGCACCCGGATCTACGACCGCACCGGCGGCCGGATCGGCGTGTTCGTGGGCGAAGGAGCGGTGACCGCGCACGACTTCGAGGTGTCGGTACGGCCCGACGGATCTCCCGCCACCGACGCGGATTCCGCGATGACACGTTCCGACCCGCAGTACGCCTGACCATCACGCTTCGCCACCAGCACCAATCCTCACCTACCCTTCGATCAATGGAGATGGAACACATGAACACGACCCGCACACGACTCGCCCTCGCAGCCACGGTGGCCACCATCGGATTGCTGCTCAGCGGCTGCTCCGGTGGCAGCTCCGGCACCAGCGATCCGACCGATGTGAGCCCTGAGGGCGAGATCGTTCCCCGCGAGATCTCCTGGCTGCTCTCCCGGCCGGCCGACGGCGGCGTGATCACCGCAATGGAGCAGATCGCCGACGAGTACGCGAAAGACCACCCCGGCTTCGCCCTCAACCTGATCACCACGCCCGACCGGCCCTCGTACATCCAGAAGTACGAGACCCTGGCCGCCGCGAACAAACTGCCCGAACTGTTCGACACGGATGCGACCCCGTTCGCCCAGAAGCTCGCCTCGCAAGGCACGATGATGGACGCCGAGGCGCTGCTGAAAGATCTCGGCGTCTACGACGACTACCGGCCCGCCGCTCTGAACTACCAGCGCTTCGACGACGGTTCCCTCTACATGGTGCCGTTCGAGTTCCAGCTGGAGTTCTTCTGGTACAACAAAGCCTTGTTCGAGCAGGCCGGGGTCGAGGTGCCGAAGACCCTCGACGACTTCCCCGCGATGTGCACGAAGCTCCGCGCCGCCGGCATCACCCCCATCGCACTCGACGGCCAAGACCAGTGGCCACTCGAGCGGTACATGGCCTACTACCCGTTCCGCACCGCGGGGCCCGACTACGTGCAGCAGCTCAAGAAGGGCGATGCGAAACTCAGCGACGCGACCGGTGAGCAGGCCGTGCAGTGGCTGAGCGACCTCGGGTCGGCCGGATGCTTCCAAGACGGCTTCTCGTCGACCGGATACTCCGACGCGCAGGCCTCCTTCACCTCGGGCAAGGCTGCCGTGTACAACATCGGCACCTGGGAGCTGAACAGCCTCGCCACCGACGCACTCGACCCCTCGGTGCGCGACGACATCGACTACTTCACGCTCCCCGTCACCGCCGACTCGGTGACCGCCGCCAACGAGTACGTCTCGCCGTCGGGCATCGGAATGGCCGTGAACGCCAAGACCTACGACCCGCTGGTGCGCGACTTCCTCTCCTTCGCGCTCAAGCGCTACCCCGAGGTGTACGCGGCCACGGGTGCCCTCTCTCCCACCACGAACGTGCAGACCACCATCCCGGACAACGCCACTCCTCTCTACCAGCGCGCGGTCGACCAGGCCAACGACGTCGGCGAGAAGACGGCGATGCCGTGGGACACCCAGCTCGACCCGACCTCCAACACCCGGCTCCAGCAGGAACTGACGCTGCTGCTGCAGGGCGAGATCGACCCCGACGAGTTCATCAGCACCATGGACGGCGTGATCGCCGACAACGGGCCGAAAGCCTTCCAGTAATCCCCCTCCATCCACGCCTGATGTGGGGCCTCCGGGCCCCACAGGAAGGGGATGCCGATGCTTCCCCAGCGGTCACGCCTCTCCGTGCTGGTCTTCCTGCTGCCGCCGCTCGCCCTGTACGGCATCGCCGTGCTGCTGCCCATCTTCCAGTCGCTGTTCCTCAGCTTCTTCGACTGGGACGGCATCAGCCCGATGCTCTTCGTGGGCTTCGAGAACTACGTCCGGATGTTCACGGGTGACACCGTGTTCTGGATCGCGTTCCGCAACACCCTCGGCTACGTGGTGATCTGCCTGGTCCTCCAGCTCGGAGGGGCGCTGATCGTGGCGAGCCTGCTCACCCTGCTCCGCCGGGGCCGCGAAGTCGTCAAGACGCTCTACATCCTGCCCGCGGTGATCTCCACCGTGGCGATCGCGTTCCTGTTCCAGCGCATCTACTCCCTCGACCCCGAGGGACTCATCAACCAGGTGCTGGAGTTCATCGGCCTCGGCAACCTGCAGAATGCGTGGCTCTCCGACGTCGGCACGGTGCTGGCCGCCGTCTCCGTGCCGGAGGGATGGCGATTCACCGGGCTCTACATGCTCATCATCTACGCCGCTCTGCTCGCCGTGCCGGCAGAGCTCGAGGAGGCGGCGAAGCTCGACGGTGCGTCGTGGTGGCAGACGTTCTGGCGCATCCGATTCCCCTACATCCGCCCCGTGTGGATCACGACGACCATCATCGCCACCACCAACGCCCTCCGCGGGTTCGACATCCCCTACCTCCTCACCAACGGCGGCCCCGGCCAGTCGTCCGAGCTCCTCACGACCTACATGTACAAGACGGCGTTCACGAGCACGAACTACGGCTACGCGAGCACGATCTCGGTTTTCGTGGTGGTGGAGTGCCTCGTCGCGGTCGGCCTCATCTTCCTGCTCCTCCGACGTAAGGCCGACGCATGACGCTCACGGCAACCCGCCCCATCCGGCCCTCCGAGCAGGAGAGCCTGCCGCGCCCGCGCCGCCGACAGCTGCATCTGCAGCGCAAGCTCACCGGCGTCATCGTCGCCCTCATCGTCATCGTGCAGGTCTACCCGCTCGCGTGGCTGTTCATCACGAGCGTGCGCACCGAACAGGACTTCACCGGAGGCAATCCCTTCGCTCTCCCGACCGAGATCACCTTCGACAACTACACGCGAGCCTTCGCCACGGGGAACCTCGGCCTCAACATCCTGAACTCGCTGATCGTCACGGTCGGGGCGATCGTGGTGATCGTCTTCCTCGGGATGATGGGTGCCTACGCCCTGCAGGTGCTGGGGTTCCGCTTCAGCAAGTTCGTGCGGGCGCTGTTCCTCATCGGCATCATCGTGCCGGTGCAGGTGGCCCTCGTGCCGCTCTTCGTCGACTACGCCGCAGTGAACCTGCTCGACACCTATCAGTCGATCATCATCCCGCTCGCCGGGTTCGCGCTTCCGACATCGATCTACCTGTTCTCGTCGTTCTACGAGTACATCCCCGGCGAGATCTACGAAGCGGCGTCGCTCGACGGCGCGGGGCCCTACCGCATCTTCGGGCAGATCACGCTGCCGTTGTCGGTGAACACGATGGTGACGGTGGCGATGGTCAACAGCATCTTCATCTGGAACGACTTCATCTTCGCCAACACCTTCGTGCTGACCGACGACCTCAAGACGATCCCGCTCGGGCTGCAGAACTACATCGGCGCGATGGGCAAGGTCGACTGGACCGCGACCTTCGCCGCGGTGTGCGTGAGCATCACTCCGCTGCTCCTCGTCTTCCTGGTCTTGAACAAAGCCATGACCTACAGCCTCGCGAGCGGCGCGACTAAGGGATGATCGTCTCGTGTCCGAAACGAGTGAACCGATGAGCGCCGACCGGGCAGGCCAGCCCATCACGATGCGCCAAGTCGCCGAAGCGGCCGGCGTGTCGATCGCGACCGTGTCCTACGTGGTCAATGACAAGAAGGGGGCGAGGATCGGCCCCGAGGCGCGCCAACGCGTTCTCGACGCCGTCAAGGAGCTGGGATTCCGGCCGAATGCCCTCGCGAAGACACTCTCCAGCGGGAGCTCGAACTTCATCGGCCTCGTCGCCGACGCGATCGCCACCACCCCGTTCGCCGGTCAGATCATCCACGGCGCCCAAGACGAGGCCTGGAAGCACGGCTACGTGCTGCTCGTGGCCAACACCGAGGGCGATCTGGCTGCGGAGGAGGCCGCCATCTCGATGATGCTCGAGCACAAGGTGCGGGGCATCCTCTACTCCACCTGGTATCACCGCGCCGTCACCGCTCCGCCGGCGCTGCACGAGACCGAGTACGTGCTCGTCGACTGCTTCGACACCGCGACGCCGGCCCCCGCGGTCGTGCCCGACGAGCGGGAAGGGGGGAACGTGGCCACCCGGTTGCTCCTGGGCGCGGGCCACACCCGCATCGCTTTCGTGAACACCACCACTCCGTCCCCCGCGCGATCGGGTCGACTGGTCGGCTACCGCGACGCCCTGCAGGACGCCGGTATCGACTTCGACCCCACCCTGGTTCTGGATGCCGCACCCGAACAGGAGGGCGGATACGCGGTCGCCGGCCGCATCCGCGACCTCGGCGTGACCGGCGTCTTCTGCCACAACGACCGCGTGGCGATGGGTCTCTACGACGGCCTGCGCGAACTCGGCCTGACCATCCCGAACGACATCGCGGTCGTGGGCTTCGACAACCAGGAGGTCATCGCCGCCCACCTGCGGCCGCCATTGTCGACGGTCGCACTCCCCCACTACGAGCTCGGCGCAGCAGGGGTGCGGGTGCTCCTCGGACTGCAGGAGGCCCCGACGGGAGCGCCGCTCGCGATCTCGTGCCCGCCGGTTCGACGGGCATCCGTCTGAGGCGGACCGCGACCATCCACTCGGGCGTCGACTCCGTCAGTCGGTGCGGGCGCCGATCGCCGGGGTAGCCCTCACCGCGTTCGCGTGCCGATCGGCGACGACCTGGACGTCGGTCCCCGAGTCGAGGATCGTGTTGCCGGTCGATTCCGGGTCGGCCATGACGGTGACCACGTCGAGGGAGCTCGACACCGCCGTGCTCAGCAGGGCGTCGACCTGCGCCTCGAACGCAGAGCCGCTGCTCGACGACGCGCTCACGTCGCTCGCCACGACGTGGTTGGTCGCGACGTAGTTGCCCGTGCCCGCGGCCAGTCTGATGATCGTCGGCATCGTGCCCGCAGGCCGGAGGCTCCGGGAGTCGACGACTTCGGAGATGTGGTTCCCGATGACCGAGTTGCCGTTGCCGTCGATCCGCACCAGTCCGTAGTCGTCGTCGAGACCGTTGTCGACTTCGAGGAACGGGGTCCAGGGCTCGTGGTCGCGCAGCAGATGGTTGGAGGCCACGAGGTTCTCGGAACTGTCGGCGTCGAGGACGAGCATGCCCGGGTAGAAGGAGTGCAACCGGTTCGCGGTGATGCTCGAGCGCGTGACGCCGCTGAAATGCACGCTGCTCGCACCGCGCGGAAAGACGTTGTTCGCCGTGACGAGGAGGCCGCCGTGGTTCTCGGCGTAGATCGAGTAGCCGCTCGGGCCGGCTCCGATGAGGTTGTCGGTGATCTTCGACGCCTGACCCCACCCGCGCAGCTCGATGCAGCTCCCGCACTCGGCGACGAAGTTGTCGTGGAT
The DNA here is from genome assembly GCF_058783455.1 of Herbiconiux sp. FW305-C-125. Lineage (NCBI taxonomy): Bacteria > Bacillati > Actinomycetota > Actinomycetes > Micrococcales > Microbacteriaceae > Herbiconiux > Herbiconiux sp. FW305-C-125. The sequence goes on from NZ_JBYSYO010000001.1 coordinate 526,059, forward strand.
CGACAGCGCATCCGCGTTGTGGATGGTGAGGGCGTGCTCGAGGTAGACGAACCCCATGCCGTTGACCCGGAACGAATCGTTGGCGCCGGCGACGTGGATGCCGGTCTTCCCGTTCGCATAGGTGTTCTCCGGATGCCGGTCGGAGCCGTCGGCGGCGAAGTGCAGGCCATCGATGCAGAAGTTCGAGAACTCCACCGCGCTGATCCGCGGACTCCCCGGCCGCTCGACGAGGAAGGCGGCACCGTCGGATTGCTGGGCGCGCCTGCCCGGAGGGATGTCGACGAGGATTCGGCTGCCACCCGGCCACAGTTCGTGCAGATCGGGCCACTCGTCCTCGGGCACGTTGAAACGGATGCTCGACGAGGTGAAGCCGTGACCGGAGCCTTCGATCCGGAGGAAGCTGACGTCGATCACGACCTGGGTGCGCAGACGGAAGTCTCCGGGCGGGACGTAGATGACGGCGCCCGGCTTGCCGCCGTCGTTCTCGTCGGTGGCGGATTGACGTTGCTTGATGTCGGCGAGGATGCTCATGATCACCTCGCCGACATCGTCGAACGGGTCTCCGACGGGCCACTCGGTCACGTCGTACCGGTTGGCGGCGCTCATGGGGTCTCGCTTTCGGAACGGGGGGATGAGAGAGAAGCGACCTCGTCGAGCCGGGGCAGGTCGGCGCCCGGTCGGCTCACCGTGACGGCGGCACACGCCGCCGCGAACGAAGCCGCCTCCACGACCTCGGCCAACGAAGCCGTCCCGGTGACGATCGGCTCGATACCGACCGTCGTGGTGAGGGAGTGGAGCAGCCCCGCCATGTAGGAGTCACCGGCCCCGATGGTGTCGGCGACCTCGGTGGTGACGGCCGGCACGAACGCCGTCTCCGCACCGAGCCGGACAAGGCTCCCGGATGCGCCCTGCGTGACGATCACGATCGTGGCCCCGAGCCGCGCGTAGTGCGCCGTCACCTCGGCCGCATCGAGCCCGGGTTGGAGCCAGGCGGCATCCTCGTCACTCAGCTTCACGACGGTGCTCCGGCGCGCGAGGCGCTCGACCTCGGGGAGCACGGTGTCCCGCGGGCCCAGCACCGACGGGCGGATGTTCGGGTCGAACGAGCGGAGGACACCGGCCCCGGCAGCCTCGAAGCAGGCCGCGACGATCTCGCCTCCCGGCGGCAGCAGCGCTCCGATCGACCCCGAATGGATCGCCCCGAACCCGACGGCCGGAGGAGCGGCGATGTCCCACGTGATGTCGAAGTCGTACCGCGCCGATCCGTCGGACCGGATCGTCGCCGTCGCCGACGAGGTGCGGAACGAGGGATCCACCGATCCACGCGTCAGCTGCACACCCGACCGGGCGAGATGATCCGAGAGAAGACGCCCGTTCTCATCGGTGCCGATGCGTGTCGCCAGGGTCACGGATGCCCCCAACCGGGCCAGACCGACCGCCACGTTCATGGGGCTCCCGCCGGCGTGGGCCTCGCGACCGTCCGAGGTCGACACCACGTCGACGAGCGCTTCACCGATGACGAGCACTTCACTCATCGATGCCCTCCTTCGAGCGCGCCGGCGCCGCGACCGACTGCCGCCGCACGAGTGGGCAGGGCAGCACAGCCACCTCGTAGACGGTCTCCTCATCGGAATCGTCTCCGCCCTCCATCAACGTGGTGAGAGCGCCGAGCGCCCACTCCCCCATTTCGAAGTGAGGGAGCGCCACGGTGGTGAGGGCTGGATAGAGGCCCTCGGCGATGAGCTCCTGGTTGTCGAAGCCGACCAGCGAGAGATCGTCGGGAATGCGGAGACCGAGTTCGGCCGCCGCGCGGTAGGCGCCCATGGCCATCCGGTCGTTGTAACAGAACATGCCGGTCGGTCGATCGGGCCGCCCGAGCACCTCGACCGCGGCCTTGTAGCCGCCCGGGGTCTCGGATTGCTCGGCCACGACGAGGGTCGGGTCGAAGTCGAGTCCGGCGTCGGCGAGCGCCTTGCGGTACCCCGCCAGCCGCCCCCGCGTGGCGGGCACGTCGTCGGAGTTGGTGATGAAGCCGATTCGGCGGTGTCCGTGCCGGATGAGTTCGTCGACCGCGACGTAGGCCCCGCCCTCCTCGTCGGGCACGACCGAGGGCACACGTCCGTCCTCCGACGTCGAGTCGATCAGCACCGTCGGCACGGCCTGAAGGGAGGCCGGGAGCGTGATCTCGCGGTGATACATGGTGGCGTAGAGCACGCCGTCGACCTGCTGGCGGAGCAGCGCATCCGTGTCGCGCTGGATGTCGAGCTCGTCGCGCGAGGTGTTGATCAAGACCAGCGTCAGCCCCCGCTCCCGGGCCGCCTGTTGGGCACCGAGGATGATGCGGCCGGCGTGCGGCGTGGTGGCGATCTCCTCGCTCAGCAGACCGATCATCTCGGACTGCTGCCGCCGAAGGCTGCGGGCGATGCGGTTGGCACCGTAGCCGAGCCGCTGCGCCGTGGCCCGCACCCGTTCGCGCGTCTCGTCGCTCGCCCGCGCCGATTCGACGTCGTTGAGGATGTGGGAGACGGTGGTGACTGAGACCCCGGCTTCACGCGCGACGTCCCGGATGCCCACTGTGTTGCGTGCCATTGCTCTCGTCCTCTGCGTCCGTTCGGTTCGAACCTGGTTGGCGACCATTCTGGCCGAGCCCATCAGCCTTTGACCGCACCGGCGGTGAGTCCGGCGACGATGTGCCGCTGCAGCACCAAGGCGAGAAGGATGACGGGAACCGAGTAGAGCACCGCGAGGGCGGTCATCGCTCCCCAGTCGAGACCGAACTGGGTCTGGAAGTTCGCGATGACGATCGGGGTGGTCTGCGACCTCGTGGCCGTGAGGAGGAGGGCGAAGAGGAACTCGTTCCAGGAGGCGAGGAAGGCGAAGATCGCCGTCACCGCCACTCCACCCGCGGTCACCGGGAGCACGACCCGCCAGAGCGCGCCGAGCCGGCTCGCGCCGTCGATCTTCGCTGCCTCTTCCAGTTCTTCGGGCACCGCCTCGAAGAAGCTCGACATGAGCCAGATCGACAGCGGCAGCGAGATGGTGGCATGGGCGATGGCCAGCGCGAACGAGGTGTCGGAGATGCCGAGGTTGCGGAAGATCGCGATCATCGGAACGCCGATGACGATCGGCGGCACCATCCGCATCACGAGGGCGCCGACGATGAAGAACTGTCCGAACCGCGTGCGGAAGCGGGTCACGCCATAGGCCGCAGGCACCGCCAGCACGAGCGAGATGAGCGTGCTGAGCACCGCTGTGACGATGCTGTTGATGAACGAGGCGACCACACCGTCGCGGCCGATCGCCGTCGCGTAGTTCTCGATGGTCCAGGTCGACGGGAGAACCGTCGGCGGCACCGCGATCGTCTCCAGCGGCGTCTTGAACGAGGTGAAGAGCATGTAGAGGAACGGGAAGCCGTAGAGCACGACGAGAAGAACCAGCGCGATCCAGAGGATGACGCGGGAACTGATCCGGGTGGTTTCGAGGCCGTTCATCGATCGTTCTCACTTCCGGGTCGCCAGATGAGCAGGATGGCGGCGACCGACACCGCGAGCATCGCGATCAGGTAGACGGTGCCCATGGCGCTCGCCAGGCCGGGGTCGCCGAACCGCACCATGGTGCGGTAGATGAGCAGCGACATGGTCTCCGTGCTCTGCTGCGGGCCGCCGTTGGTCTGGATGAGGATGACGTCGAAGGCCCGCGCGGCGTCGATGCCGCGGAGGATGAGTGCGACCGCGATGACGGGTCGCAGCAGCGGGATGATGATGCGGAACAAGATGGTCGGGTAGCGAGCGCCGTCGAGCCGGGCCGCCTCGATGACGTCGCCGGGGATGTTCTGCAGCCCGGCGAAGAGGATGAGCGAGATGAACGACGTGGTCAGCCAGATGTCGGGGATGGCCACGGAGAAGAGGGCGATGTTCGGGTCGCTGAGCCACTGGATCTGACCCGGGTCGTGCAGGATGTGGGCGTCGGTGAGCAGCTGGTTGACGATGCCGAAGTTGTCGATCAGCAGGAACCGCCAGAGCAGTCCGGCCACGATCGGGGCGATCATCAGGGGGTAGAGGAAGATCGTGCGGAACACCCGGGAGCTGTTGCCGAGGGCCGTGAAGATCAGGGCGACGGTGAGGCCGAGCACGAACTCGAAGACGACCACGATGACCGTGTATACGAGCGTCCGCCAGGCCGCATTGCCGAAGTCGCCGGAGGTGAAGGCTTCGATGTAGTTGTCGAGGCCCACGAAGGTGCGCGGGCCACCGGCGAACTTGCTGATCTCGAAGAACGAGTCCGAGACGAACTGCACGAGCGGCCAGGCCACGAACACGGCGAGGAAGAGGGTGGCCGGCAGCATCAAGAAGAAGGCGAACCGGCGGTCGGTGAGACGCACGATGAGACTTTCGGTGAGGTGATGGGCAGGGAGGGCCGGTGGGTTTCCGCGAGCGGGCGGAAGCCCACCGGCCGGCGGTCAGCCGCCGATGATGTCTTGCACGTTCGCCTTGGCCTCGTCGAGCAGCTTCTGGTTGTCCGCCCCCGGCACCACGGCCTTCTGGATCATCGGGATGAGCGCCGAGTCCACGATCTCCTGCCACTTCGGGTTGGCCGGCCGCGGGATGGTCGCCTCGGCGTTCAGGGTGTCGACGAGCGGCTTGTAGTTCTCGAAGCCGGGCTCGTTCTCGAACTTCTCGAGAACCGAGATCCGTGACGCCAGACCCAGGTCGGTGTCGACCGACAGGTCGTTGTGGTCATAGGCGTACTGCACGAACTCGAGAGCCTTCTCCTGCTTCGGGGTGCCCGAGGGCACGGAGAGGTACCACGCGCCGGGAACGCCGGCGATTCCGCCCGGTCCGCCGATCATCGTGGTGACCCCCACATTGCCGGAGACCGGGGAGTCGGCGGGAATCTGCTTGTAGGCGTGTGCCCAGAAGCGCATCATCGCCAGCTGACCCTGATTGAAGAGGTTCTGCGAGCCCGCCCAGTCCAGCTGCGCGGCGCCGCTCGGCGCGTAGGGCAGCAGGCTGGTGTAGAAGTCCAGCGCCTTGAGGCTGTCCGCATCGCCGAGCGACACGGTGCCGTCGTCACCCACCACCATGTTCGTCTCGCCGGTCTGCGACAGGGTGGCGAGCCATTCGGTTTCGACGGCGCCCTTGACGTCGGTGCCGTAGACGTCGACCTGGCCGTCCCCGTTCGTGTCCTGCGTGAAGAACTTCGCGATGTCGGCGTACTGTTCCCAGGTCGTGGGCGGGGCGAGGTCGTACCCGTACTGGGCCTTGAAGTTCGCCTGCTGCGTCGGGTCGTCGAAGAGGTCGGTGCGGTAGTAGAGGATCTCGGAGTTGGTCCAGGCGGGCATCCCGACGAACGATCCGTCGACCTGTGCTTCGCTGACCAACGCTGGGAAGAGATCGGATTTCACGTCGTCGGTGAACATCTCGTCGAGCGGGGTGAGCGCCTCGGCGAAGGTCGGCAGCCAGATGGCGTCGAGCGCTGCGACGTCGAACGACAGCGAGCCCGAGCCGAACTCGCTGTTGAGGCGGTTGTAGAGACCGTCGTAGGGCAGCTCGACGAACTCCACCGAGGTGCCGGTGTCCTTCTCGAACTGGTCGGCGATCGGCTGCAGCTCTCCGTGGCCGCCGGCCTCGACGAGAACGGTGATCGAATCGTCTCCGGAGGCAGAGGTTCCTCCTCCGGCGCCGCACCCGGTGAGGGTGACGGCGGTGAGTGCGGCAAGGGCTCCGGCGGCCCCGACGAGGACGCGTCGGGACAAGTGCCGGTGTGTGCGAAGCATCATTACTTCGGCTCCAATTCTGTGCGGTGGTGCGTGATTGCGAGGGTACGCGCCGGGTGGTCCGGCGCCGGTCGCCCGAAGCGACTGTGATGACAATACGTTTTGCCAAAACGTCTTGTCAACTCCATAATTGTCAGAGCACGGCCGCCACCGACGGAGGCCGCAGAAGGAGCCGCCCCCATGACGGACGCGCAGCGACCACGCCCCCGCCTGCATTTCACACCGCGATCGGGCTGGATCAACGACCCCTTGGCGTTGACCTGGCACAACGGTCAGTACCACCTCTTCTTCCAGTTCGTTCCTGATCGCACCGACTGGGCGCCGGACTGCCGCTGGGGCCACGCGACCTCGCCCGACCTGGTCACCTGGAGGGAGCATCCGCCGGCCATCGAGCCGGGCGACGGAGACGGCGGCATCTGGTCGGGGTCGATGGCGATCGACGACGACGGCCGGCCGACGATCTTCTACACGTCGGTACGGGTTCCCGATTTCGGCGTGGGGAGCATCCGCACGGCCACCCCCGTCGACGACGACTGGCTGGTCTGGAGCAAGGGCGAGGTGGTCGTGCCGGCTCCTCCCCTCGATCTCGTGGCCTTCCGCGACCCCTTCGTTCTGCGCGACGGAGATCGTTGGCGGATGCTCGTCGGAACCGCACTCGCCGGCGGAGAAGCCGCGGCGAGCTCGTTCGTCTCCGACGACCTCTCGGAGTGGTCGTACGAGGGCTTGGCCGCCTCGCGCAACACCCGGGAGTCGGAGCCGGTGTGGACCGGATCGCTCTGGGAGTGCCCGCAGATCTTCACCATCGACGGGCGCGACGTGATGGTGACGTCGGTCTGGCAGGACGACGAGCTGTACTACGTCGTCTACGCGATCGGCGCTTTCCGCGACGGCCGCTTCGAGCCGGAGCACTGGGGGCGCCTCACCTATGGCGAGAGCTACTACGCGCCGTCGTTCTTCCGTGATGAAGCGGGGCAGCCGTGCCTCATCTTCTGGATGCGCGGCGTTCTCGACGAGGTCGCCGGACGTGCCAGCGCGCTGAGCGTGCCCCATGTTCTGCGCCTCGACGGCGACACCCTCGTGTCGGCACCTCATCCGTCGGTGATGAGCTCCCTCGAGGGGTACTCCGACGAGACGGATCAGTACCGCCCCACGCGGATCATGCTCGACCACGACGAGGAATGGACGACGACGAACGACACCGACGCCCTTCGGGTTCGCCGCACCAGCGAGAGCGTCGTGTGCACCTGGAAGGACACGACCACCGTCGTTCCCGCGTCGACCGAGCCCGTGACGATCCTCGTCGACGGGGAGACGGTGGAGGTCTTCACCGGCGCGGCCGTCTTCGGCATCGGAGCAGCCTCACGTTTCACCCCGGGCCCGCAACTCGAACTCGAGGGGTCACAGCCGGCACGGCTCGCCGTCGGTTCGCCGCCGGATTGACGCTGATCTACTTCGCAGCCAGCGCCCGATCCAGCCAGTCGGTCATGAGCTGACGCTCCGAGGCGGTGAGCGCGGTGAGTGACGGCGCGATCGCGCGGAACGCGACGGTCGCCGCGACCGTGTCGTCGGGCTCGCGCGAGGGGGTGTCGGTGAGGATCTGCGCCAGCACCGCCTCGAACATCGCCTCCCCCAACCCGGGGTCGCGCTGGTCAGCCGGGGTCGCGAGCAGCGTCTGGACCGCGCCGACCCCGCCCGCCTGCACGAGGCCGAGAGCACGCTGCTCGCTGACGCGGAGGCGCCCGGATTCGGCGACCCGGCGTATCCGCTTCTCCAGCACTCGCCGCCCTGCAGCCGCCGACGGGGAGTTCAGAACGCGACTCGGCTCGCTCAGCAGACGGAAGACATCCGGATTCGCCAGCCCGAACTCCAGCTGCGTCTCCCACCCGGCACGGAGGTCGTCGAGCGGATCGACTCCGTCTGCGGCGGCAGCGTCGACGATTCCCGCCTTCGCCTCGACATAGGTGGTCATCACATGCTCGGCGACCGCCTCGAGCAGGCCGTCCTTGTCGCCGAACAGACGGTAGATGGCGGGCGGTTGCACGCCCGCGGCGACGGCCACGGCACGGGTGGTCACCGCTGAAGGGCCGTGCTCCTTGAGCAGCTGCGCTGCGGCATCGATGATGCGCTCGCGGATGCCTGGTCGCGAATCGAATGCGTCGTCCATGTATCGATGTTATCGCACGCTTGATAACAACGACACTTCCAGTGATACTGTTCACTTGATTCCATCGATAACAAGAACGGATAACCATGATCGTCATCACCGGCGCCACCGGCGCGCTCAACGGCTCCACCGTCGACCATCTGCTCGAGCGGATGCCCGCCGGCCAGATCGCGGTCGTCGCCCGCGACACCGCGAAGGCCGAGCGCTTCGCCGACCTCGGCATCGAGGTGCGCTACGGCGACTACGCCGACCCGGCATCGCTGCCTTCCGCATTCGAGGGAGCGGACCAGCTGCTGCTGGTGTCGTCGAGCGACCCGGCAGCGGATGCGGTCACCCTGCATCGCACCGCCATCGACGCGGCCGTCGCCGCCGGAGCCGGGCGCATCCTCTACACGAGCCACCAGGGAGCCGCGCTGGACACCCCGTTCGGTCCGGGCCGCGACCACGCCGAGACCGAGCAGCTGCTCGCCGACTGCGGCGTGGCGTGGACCTCGTTGCGCAACGGCTTCTATGCCCACAGCCTGAGCTGGCTCACCGGGCCGTGGCGCGAGACCGGCGTCATGGCGGTGCCGGCCGACGGGCCCGTCTCCTGGACCTCACGCGCGGACGAGGCAGAGGCCGCCGCGATCATCATCGCCTCGGACGGCGCCTACGACGGCCCGACCACGCTCACCGCAGCCTCCGCTCCTACTCTCGATGAGGTCGCGGTGATGGCGTCGGAGATTGCCGGGCGAACCATCGCGCGGGTCGTCGTGGACGACGAGGAGTGGGTGGCGAGCCAGGCCGCCGCCGGGCATCCGGAGATGATGGCGCGCTTCACGCTCGGCATGTACCGGGCCGCACGCGAGGGCTTCTTCGCGGGTGTCGACCCGTTGCTCGGCACGCTCCTCGGCCGCGAGCCGCAGTCGGTGCGCTCCATGCTCGACGTCGGTGCAGCGTGAGGGCCGGCCTCCCGTTGGGGATTCAACACCAGTAGGGTGATGCTCGAAACGAGTCGGATCAGGCCGGCTCGAAGAAGGGGGTAGTCGTGCGTCGACCTGGTGGAGTCACTCTCGTGGCCGTGATCGTCTGGATCTCGGGGGCACTGCAGGTGATCGGCGGCGTCATCGGGCTGATCACGGCGCCCACGACGGCCCAGGTGAGCGGGGTCCCCGGGGCGACCGGATCGCTCACCGCCACCGCCATCGTGGCCATCGTGCTCGGCATCATCACCATCATCGTCGGCGCGGCGCTCCTCCGCGGCAGTCAGGTCGCGCGGGTGCTGACGACGATCGTGCTCGCCCTCAACCTCGCCAGCGCCATCTACCTGCTCGTGGCCGTGCCGTCGAGCCTGTGGCAGGGGCTCATCAACGGCGTCCTCGCGCTCCTCGGCATCATCCTGCTCTACACCCGCAGCGCGAACGCCTACTTCCGGCGGTAGCGCAAGGCCACCACGCCACGCCGCCGAGCGACAAGACTCGTCGTCGGGGGCGATTCCGGCTTCGTGGTGCTCGCATCCGTCGAGCGTGACGCTGCCGGAGTCGGGCGCCCCGAGTAACTACCGGAATGAGCGACACCGACCCCGTGTAGCGGGGCAGTCCGTCTCATTTCGGTAGTAATTCGTCATGCCCGGTCTGGTCGAGCGACTCCAGCACGTCGAGCACGAGTTCGTCGATGCCGCGGTCGGTGCCGGTGCGACCCACCACGGCCGGGCCCGGCGTCGGGCCGGGGACGGTGTGGCCACCGCCCTGCACCGCATAGAGGGTGACGGATGCGCGACCCGACTCCCGGTACGCCGTGCGCTCCATGCGGGTGGCCGGCTTCGCGGCGGTGGGACGGTCGGGTCGCGGCCGCGCGGGCAGCAGCTCGACCTCGGGCGCGACCGTGATGCCGTTGCGCCCGGCGAAGTACGCGGCGGTGGCAGGAGCGGACAGCGCCACTCCCCCGACCTTGAACAGGGCGCGCGCCCACCACGCCATCCGCCCGCCCTCGAACGGCACGATGCGGTCGGCGGTTCCCGCCACGAGCACGATCGGGATCGGTCGCTCGACCGGGGCGTCGGAAAAGTCGCCGAGGAACCCGGCTCGGTCGGGCATGGTGGCTGCCACGACCACCGCGCCCGCGAGGAGCTCGGGCGCCTCGTGGAGGAGGCGGAAGACCATCTGGCCACCGTTCGAGTAGCCCACCGCCACGACGGCGCGCCCGTCGACGCGATGCGAGCGCCGCACCGCGTCGACCACCACCCGGGCGAAGGCGACGTCCTCCATCCCGTCGCGCCGCGCCGGGAACGAGCTCTCGGCGCGGGCGTCGTTCCAGTTGCCACGGTAGCCGTCGAGGTAGACGACGACCGCGCGCCCCTCGTCGGCGAGCCGGTCGAGGGCGCCACCGGTGAAGCGGCGGTGTACCTCACCGGTCTGCCGCGAGCCATGGAAGACGAGCACGATCGCGCGATCGGCGGCCCCCTCGACCTCCCCGACGACCGCGAACGTGCGGGAGCGGCCTGCGACCGAGACAGTGGAGAGCATCAGACATCCTTCGTGCGCGGCGTATCTCGCCGGACCACGAACACGCTAAACTCTGACATCATGTCAAGGTCAAACGCGCGATGAAGATCGGCGAGCTGAGCCGCCGCAGCGGGGTGAGCGCTCGGTCGCTGCGCTACTACGAGAAGCACGGCCTCATCGCGGCGCGGCGCGAGTCCAACGGCTACCGCGACTACGACAACGCGATGGTCGACCGGGCCGAGATCATCCACCTGCTCTTCGGCATGGACTTCCCGCGCGAGGTCGTGCACTCGGTGCTGGCCTGCACGGGTGACGCACCGGCGGCCGCCCACGACGCCCTCGCTGAGCAGCTCGTGCACGTGCGAGCGGGCCTCGCCGAGCGCATTGAGCGCCTGACCTCGACGCACCGGCAGGTGGACGACTTCTTGGCGGAGCGCGGGCTCTGAGTCAGAGCACGAGGCCCCGCAGGCTGTCGATCGGATGCTCGTCCCACGTCGTGAAGGGATCGTCGCCGACCTCGGCCATCAGGGCCGGTGACGCAGCCTGCGCGGCCTCGGCCGATTCCCAGAGGGCGATTCCGACGAAGCGCCCCGAGCTGTCGTCGACCACGCCCGTCCAGACCAGTCCGGGCTGGGTACGGGCGACGCGGCTGTAGCGCTGCATCGAGTCGAGCACGGCGGCGCGGTGCTCCGGTCGGGGCGAGTGGAGGGAGACGACGGCGTATGGCATGGCTCATTCGATCACGTCGGGCCGCCCCGCGACAGCCCCCACGTGCCGACTGGCGCGCTCAGCTCGCCGGGCCGGGCGCCGCCGGCAGGTCGAACACGGCGTCGACCGCGAACGCCAGCGTCGCCGCCTGGGCCTCGAGGTAGTCGGCACTATGCGGCAGGGCGCGCTCGATCGAGAGCCCGTCGACGACCGTGAGCAAGAAGTGCGTGCGTCGCGCCGTGTCGCCGGGCGCCAGCGCACCCTCGGCCTCGAGGATGGCGAGCCACGCCCCGACCCGGCGCTCGGCCTGGGCGACGATCACCTCGTAGCCGGCGCGGGCATCCGGAGTCGTGTCGGGCCCCGGGAAGGTCGCGAACAGACTCTGCCAGACCTCGAAGGCGGCGGCTTCGCTGTCGCCGAAGGGCTCGAAGAGACGCCAGAGACATTCGCGCAGGCGTTCGCGCGGCGGCACCGACGTGTCGCGGATGCGCTCGTCGGGCATGGCCGCGTCATAGGTGGCGGTGAGGGCCGCGTTGATGAGGTCGCGCTGCGTGGGGAAGTAGTGGCGCAGCGTGCTCGCCCCGACCCCGGCGTGCGCCGCCACGGCGCGCACGCTCAACCGCTCAGCGCCGTCGCGCATCATCGCCATCACAGAGGCGAGGATGCGGTCACGTGTGCTCTCCACGAAACCTCCCGGGTCGATTCTAGAGGGTCGGTCGACTGTACTAGCACAGTGTGCTAGTACAGTGTGCTAGTCTCTCCTGCATGTCCACAGAACCAGCGCTCGGCGCGCATCCGGACCGGCTCATCGCCGAAGACGTGCTCCTCGTGCTGTTCCAGCCGTCGTCGGGCACGATCGCCGGCGAGAACATCCTCTTCTACGTGCTCGGCGGCGCCGTGCTCGCCGAATTGGCGCAGCGCGGTTCAGCCGTGGTGGAGGGTGCGGGGCTGCGCGGCACCCTCATCCGCGCCGCCGGTGAACGACCCGACGACACCGTGCTCCAGCCCGCCTGGGACCTCGTGTCGGCGAAACCCCGCGGCGTGCAGACCGTTCTGGCGGCGACCGGGCCGACGCTGCGCGCTCCGGTGCTCGACCGCCTGGTGGAGCGCGGCGATCTCGTCCGGGTGCAGAAACGGATGCTCGGACTCATCCCCACCACCGCCCTCCGCCTCGGCAGCACCACCCGCCGCGCCGAGCTCATCGAGGCCATGCGCTCCGTGCTCCTCGACGGCGCGGCGCCCACGGAGCGGATCGCGGCGGTCACAGCACTCGTGTCGGCGAGCGGGGGGCTGCCCGTCCTCGACGCCGAGATCCCGTGGTCGAGTGCCACGGCCACGCGGGCGAAGGAGTTGGAGCTCGGGGATCCCGCGGCGGATGCGGCGGCGGCCGCCGTCACCCGCACCATGACGGCCGTGGTCACCAACGCGCTGGTGGCGTCGATCGTGGTCGCCAACCGGTGACGGCCGTCGTCGTCATTCCACCACCTTCGCCAGGCGAAATGCGCCCGGCCCAATTTCCTTCCTTGGAGAGATCATGGACGTCGTCACCTTCATCCAACAGCTCATGGCCCAGGTGCCCTTCTTCGTGCAGCCCGTCATCGTCGCGGTCGCCGCGATGATCCCGTTCGTCGAGGGCGAGGTGGCCTCCGTGCTCGGCGTGTGGGCCGGGCTGAATCCGGTGGTGGCTGCGCTCGCGGCGGCGGCCGGCAACTTCGCATCGGTCTTCGTGGTGGTGTTCTTCGGAGCGCGCATCCGGGCGGCGATCGTCGCGCGCCGCGCCCGCCGTCGGGCCGCCGGCCAGTCCGTTCCCGCGCGCCGACTCGTGCCGGCCGGGCAGCCCGACATGCCCGGCGAGTCCGACCATCCCGAGCAGTCCGCCGCCGAGCAGTCGTCCGCCGAGCAGTCGCCCGCCGAGCGCGCACCCGAACCCAAGCCCGAGTCGAAGGGCGTGCGGCGGTTCAAGCGCTTCCTGGTGCGTTTCGGTGTGCCGGGGGCGAGCATCCTCGGTCCGCTCGCGATCCCCACTCAGTTCACCTCGGCCATCCTGGTCTCGACCGGTGTGGCGAAACGCTGGGTGCTCCTCTGGCAGGCGGTGGCGATCTCGCTCTGGACCAGCTTCACCACCCTCGTCGCCACCGGAGTCCTGGCCCTCCTCGCCGCCTAGCGTCGAGTCAGGAGGGCTTCGCGATCCGGAATCGTGGTAGTGCTCTGTGCCGATGAGCATCGCGGAGATCGGGCGGGCGACGGAGAACTCCGCGCAGGGAAGGGTCCGGGCCAGCCCAGCGGGAAAGCTCACGCTCCATTCATTCAACCCCGACCACATCCTCGCTCCCGCCATCCGGGATGGCGTCACCGTGGCGGGCGACGCCGCCGCGTTCCGCAGCCGGCTGCGCCGCGGCGCCCGAACGCAGTCAGCGCATGCCGCGCGTTGATCGCGATCCCGCCGTCTTGCACGGGCGGTCTACCACGACGGCGCAATTCGTCGAGGCCGCCGAGATCATCCTCGCTCTGGCCGACGACGAGCTCCGCGACGTGGTCGTCACCCCCGCCGGGCACCTCTCGACCCTCCTGTCACTCAAGACGCGGGCGGGATACGGGCACGACACCATGTCGCCGACGAGCGTTGCGCGGTCTGTGCGCGCCGTGCAGCACCTCGCCGCCGCGGCTCGCGCCGCCTGAGGCCGATGGGCAGCGATTACCTGCTGTCTGCGCGCCCGTCGCTCAGAGCTCGACCTTCTCGTTGTCGATGTCCATGGGGGTTCCCGTGACCTTCGACTTCACGAAGCTGAAGGCCGTCGCGAGCGTGGAGCCCGGCGTGTCCCAGTACTCGGCCGAGTCGGCGTGGACGATCAGCGCGCGGATCGCGGGGTCGGTGCGGCCTCCGGGGAACCAGGCCTCGACACTCGGGTCCCACATCTGGTCGATGTAGCTCTGCTCGGTGGCGAGCTCCGCGTGTCCGGTGAGCGAGACCCACGAGCCGTTCGAGCCGAAAGCCAGGTTCACGACCGGGTTCTTCTCGATGCGGGCGGCCGTCGACGACTCGGCGCTCACCAGAAACCACAGGTCGCCGTCGAATCGATGGTGCTGCTGCTGCATGGCGAACGGCTGCGACACCGGATGCCCGTCGTCGTCGAGCGAGACGATCATGGTGAGGGGGAAGTCGTCGAGCAGCCCGGCGAGGGTCTCGATGTCGTCGGTGTGGTTGTCGGTCATAGGTGCTCCATCCGTCGCGGTGAGGCTCGCCACGCTACGCCCGTTCGGGCTCCCGCGCCCGGCACCGCAGGGCCGACGTTCAGCCGCAGCTGGTGAGCGCCTCCACCCGCGCATCCAGCGAGGCCGGGCCGCCGATCAGCGTCACCTCCGTCACCTTCTGAGCGCGGAGCGCCGCGAGCGTCTCCACCGGGACACAGTCGCTGTGCGCGACGTAGAGCGGTGCTCCGAGCGTGCCGGCCCATGCTGAGCCGGAGAGAGCATCCGGGAACTTCAGCCCCGTCACCAGGAACGCCCGCGAACTCGTCTCGAAGGCGTCGAGGTTGACCGCCGCCGCCACGGCGAACCGGTCGGCCCCGCCGAAACGTTCCACGGTGCGCGACGCCGACGCGAGTCCCTTCTCGACACCCGCCGAGACCGATGCCGGCCCCCCGGCGATCTTGACGGCGCTGACCCCGAGCCTGTTCAGCAATGCCTTCGTCGTCGCGTCGGGTGCCGATGCGCCTCCGTTCACGAGGATCACCGGGCCGTCGACACTGGCGGCCGCGGCCCCCGCGCTCAGCGCGTCGGGGAAGGTTCCGCCGGTGGCGACGTAGGCGGTGCTGACCGCCGTGTCGCCGAAGGCGTACTCGGCCAGATTGCGTGACGCCTCGTACCGATCGGCACCCGAGATGCGTACCGTGTTCTTCTGCAGGGCCGTCAGCTGCGCGAACACGGCGGGAGACACGGAGCTGGGGCCGCCCACGACCACGATCTTCACGGGCGCGAGACGCTGGATCTCCGCTTTGACCATCGGCAGCAAGACCGACGTGTCGGTCAGCAGCAGGGGCGCACCCGCCTTCGCCGCCGCGGGCCCCGCCGACAGCGCATCCGGGTAGTTGGTGCCGGTCACCACGTAGACCACCTGATCGGCCGAGCGGGTGGGGTACGCCGCTTTCGACACGTTGATGGCGGCCTCGTAGCGGTCGGCTCCGGCGACCCGCGTGACCGCGGGCGGCCAGGTGTACGGCGGAACGGTGACCGTGATGGCGATCGTCAGGGGCTCCGACGACAGCCCGTCACTCGTCACGCGCGCGGTCACCGAATCGGGTCCGGAGTAGCCCGCGGCCGGCGTGTAGCGCAGCGACAGCCCGTCGGTGGTGAGGGTGCCGTGCTCCGGCGCCGCGTCGACGAGCACGCTCGCCGCGTCCCCGATGTCCGTGGCCGAAAGAGTGAGCGTCGGCTGCTCCCGCGCAGACCAGGCACCACTCGGCGGCGTGACCTTCGGAAACACCAGGGCGCTCTCGAACTCGAACTCCGCCGCGAACGCCTGATAGTCGGCCGGGTCGATCTCGCGGGTGATCTCCTCGAGGTCGTGCGCCTCGGTGGGCTCGCCTTCGAACGAGAAGACGTTGGCGAAGCTGTCACCGTAGAACCGGGGGTACTCGCCGTTCTGCCCCTGCACGAACTCGAGACTGCCGTAACGCGCCCCGTTCGGCGCCCGCCAGCGCCAGTCGTTGTTGATGGTGTTCTGGCGTGAGTAGTCGATGCGGAAGCTGATCTTCCCGGCCGGATCGCTCGGCGGTGGCACACTCGGCACACCCGTCGTGCTGTACGAGTAGCTCATCACGCTCTGGTACTTCGTGGGCGTTTTGCTGTGCTCGAGGCTCGCGCCTCCGTGCCCGAGCCCGAGGGAGTGACCGAGTTCGTGCACGAAGTTCGACGCCCGCGTCCAGTCGAGGGCGCGCTCGTTCGCGCCGGGATCGAGTTGCCGGTACTGCGATTCCACGGACGTCCACAGCAGGCTGCCGTTGATGATGGCCTGCCCGAGAACCGCCCCGTCGTTCGCGACATCGCCGTCGGTGCGGTCGTAGTTGAGCCACCACTTCACGATCTGCGGCACCCCGTCACCCCCGGCATACGGACTCGCGAGGAAGCCGGTGTACGTGGCGATGCGCTGGAAGTCCTTCTGCGTCTCCTCGTCGACTCCCGACTGGTTCACAAAGTCCTTGGTGAAGGACAGATTGCGGATGAGGGAGGCGGGCGCCGCGTTGCCACTCACGAAATGCAGGTCCACCCCCTGGCCGCCGTTGAGGGGCGACGCGGCGAAGGCGGCGCGGGCGTTGTCGCGCATCCGGTCCGACACCTCGAACCCCTCCTGGTAGTCGCCGTACACGAAGAGGTCGGCGTGCCGCGGGTCGGCGCCGAGCCCCGGCAGATCGAGGAACCCGTTCTTGCCCCAGACCCCGTCGAGCTCCCACTTGTCGGGGATGCCGTCGTTGTCGCCGTCCGGCCATTCCCACCAGTTCGACGCAGCAGCGAAGCCCGACGGCACATTGCGCGGATCGTTCTTGTTCTTGATGCGGAAGAACAGCGTCGACTCGCCGAAGTCGCTCGCGGTCGCGGTGACGACGATGCTCGCTCCCTCGACCGGCACGCTCGTGAAGCGGCAGAGCTGCGACGCCGAGGTGACCGGGGAGCCGGCGAAGTGATCGCAATCGAGGTCGATCCCGCGGCCCTGCACCTGCACGTCGATCGACCCGCGCTGCACGCTGGCGAGGAAGTTGACGGTGTCGGGGGCGATGATGGTGCCGCAGTTCTCGGGCATGGTCGAGGTCCAGACGATGGTCGGATGCTCGTCGGCCGGCGCGCAGCTCACCCCGAAGCTCAAGAAGGTGTGCAGGTTCTCGATGATCGGCTCACGCGACTCCGAGCCGAGCCAGTCGATGTCCATCAACACCGCCAGCCGGCCGGCCGCACCGACGAGGTCGTCGTCCGACCACACGCCGCCCACAGCGATGCTCGCATTGCTGGCGAGCACGTTGCGAGCACTGATGCCCCCGATGCCGAGGATGCCGCCGGGCGAGTCGGGCACGAAGTCCACCAGCACGTTCGGCAGCCTGGTGGCCTCATCGGCCGCGTCCGGGTTGAAGGTGAAGGGTCCGTCGATGTCGCCCTGGTCGCCGATGGTGACGCCACCCCCGTCGACCAGCTCGTTCACCACGCGTTCGACGCTGTCGTTGAGCGGCTCGCAGCAGGGACGCTCCCCGGTGAGGTAGAGGCCTCCGCCGCGCCGCACGAAACCGACGAGGCGCTGTTCGACCGCCTCATCGAAGCTGCCGTAGGCATCCGCGTTCCAGATCTCGGCGTACTGCGCGAGGTCGTCGGGCAGGGTGTCCTCGGTGTCGACGACCGCGCCGAGCTCGGTCAGCGTCGCCGCGAGGTTGTCGCGCTCGTAGCCGTTGTCGCTCGAGCCGAACACCAGCACGGCTGCCCCGGCGGCGCGCGCCGCCTCACCCGAGAGCGGCGCGAGGTCAGTCCCTCCGGCGCTGTCCTCGGGCGTCGGCTGCGGTCCGTCACCCCAGGTCTCGTCGGCGCTGGCGGCACCGGCTCCGCCGAGCACAAGTGCCACCACCACGGCCATCGCCACGCCGGCGCCGCGCGCCCGTCCGATCATGCCCACAGCCGTCCCCCGTTGCGGTCGTCGCGGCTCACCATCCGAGATCCGCCCGCTCACACTAAACGAAGCAGGAGAGCGACCGCCGCCCTCCCTTTCGGGGGCGCGGACCCGCTCAGAGGCCGGTCTCTCCCGCCCACGCGGGCTCGCGGCCCTCGACGAGCTCCACCTCGAACGGCTTCTCGTCGCTCAGCGTCCACTCCGGCAAGTAGATCTTCTCGCCGCCCTGCAGCGCCGACTGGTGCGAGAGGATGCCCGAGCAGGTGATGTTCGCCGCCTGCACGGCGTTCGGGAACGCCTCCTGCTCCCCCGCCACCGCCATGAGCAACGTGTGCGCGAGGTGCGGATGCGATCCCCCGTGGCCTCCGCCCTGCACGAAGGAGCGATGCTCCGACTCCCCCTCGTCGGTGTAGACGCCGGCCGTGGTGAACGACCGGATCTGCTCGGGCAGACGGCTCGCGAAGTCGGGGACCTCGACGCGCTCCGCCTGCTCGCCGAGGTAGACGACGTGCTGGCCGCCCTCGGTCTGCGTCCACTCGAACGACCGGATGGCGCCGTAGGCGTCGAAGCTCTCGCGGTACTCCCGTGCCACCGCCCAGAGGTGCCGCGTCACCTCCGCGCCGAGGTCGGCGTGGAGGAACCGGATGTGCGTCGACTCGATCGCGAACGGCGCACCGTAGGCGCCCTTCATCCGCTCGAACACGGACCCCGAGCCGAGTGCCTGCACCGACTCGGCCTGGTGGCGCCCGAGCGCGAGCGTGGGGCTGATCGCGTGGGTGGCGTTGTACATCGGCGGCATGCCGTCCCAGTACGACGGCCACCCGGTCATGTCCTGGTGGTGCGAGGCGCGCAGGAACTGGAGCTTGCCGAGCTTGCCGCTGCGGTACAGGTCCTGCACGAAGAGGAACTCGCGGCTGTAGACCGTCGTCTCCATCATCATGTAGGTCAGCCCGGTGCGCCGCTGCGCGTCGACGATGCGCTTGCAGTCCTCCACCGACGTCGCCATCGGGATGGTGCACCCCACGTGCTTGCCGGCTTCGAGCGCGGCGACCACGTGGTCGGCGTGGAACTGCAGCGGCGTGTTGATGTGGATGATGTCGATCGCCGGGTCGGCGAGCATCCGCTCGTAGTCGGTGTAGCGCACGTCGACGCCGTAGCGGTCGCCGACCTCGTCGAGCTTCGACTGCGTGCGCTGGCAGATGGCGTACATCTCGGCGTTGGGGTGGCGCTGGTAGATGGGGATGAACTCCGCACCGAATTCCAGGCCCACGATGCCCACGCGGTAGACGTTCTGGGTGGTCATGTTCTCGTCCTCTCTCGCTCCGTCGGAGCTGGTCACTTCTTCGTCTCGCCCGCGTCGACGGTCATGGCGAGCCCGGTCACCCGGCGCGCCTCGTCGGAGAGCAGCCAGGTCACGGCGGCCGTGACGTCGACGATCTCGACGTTCTGCGGAATGAGCTGCCGCTCGCGGAACCCGCTCAGCAACTCCTCGCGGGGGATGCCGTTGAGCTCCACCATCGCGGTGGTCATCTCGGTGTCGATCCCGGCGGGGTGCACCGAGTTGCAACGGATGCCGTGCGGCCCGAGCTCGGCGGCCAGTGCACCGGCGAACCCCACGAGACCCGCCTTCGCCGCCACGTAGTGGCTGAGCCCCGGCACCGGCCTGATCGCCACGCCTGACCCGATCAGCACGACGGATGCGCGTTCCGGCCGCCGCAGCAGGTGCGGCAGCACCGCGCGGCAGGTGTAGAACGCGCCCGACAGCGTGATGTCGATCATGGTGCGCCAGTTCTCGACCGGCAGCTCCCAGGCGTCGTGAAAGCCGTCGGTGATACCGGCGTTCACCACGAGCAGGTCGATGCCGCCGAGGCGCTCGGCCGCAGCATCCGCTGCATCCTGCAAGCCCGCAGGATCGCGCACGTCGACCTCGAAGATCTCGGCGCGACGGCCGAGCGCGCGCACCTCCTCGGCCACCGCATCGAGATCGTCCCTCGTCGCCGTGCGGTACGACGGATGCTCGACCCGCCCCGCGCTCCCCAGATCGAGCAGCGCGACATCCGCTCCCTCCCGCGCGAGCCGGAGCGCATGCGCGCGCCCCTGCCCCCGGCCCGCGCCCGTGACGAACGCGACCCTGCCGGTGAAGCGCCCCATCACGCCGCCTGGGTCAATGCACGGCTGAGCCGCACGCCGTTCGAGGCCAGCAGGTGCTCCGCGCTCAGGTAAGCGAGCGCCTGCACGGTCTGGTTCGGGTTGTAACCGCCGTAGCTCACGAACTGGCCGCCGCCGACCGCGAACAACCCCTTGCACTCGTGCACCTGGCCGTAGACGTCGGTGACCGAAGTCGCCGGATCGAGGCCCATGCGGTGCACGCCGACGTCGTGGGTCGAGAGGTGGTAGGGCGGGCGCGGCGAGTCCATCCAGTACTCCTTGGCGCCCATCTCCTGCGCGATGCGCTCCTTGTAGCGGCCCATCAGGGTCACCGAGTTGGCGTCGTGGTCGTCCCAGTCGTGTGTGATGCGGAGGGCCGGCTGACCCCAGCGGTCTTTCACCACGGGGTCGAGGTCGGCGTAGTGCCGGGCGTAGGGGAAGTTGGTGGTCTGCGAGTACATGCGGTGCATGTGCCGGTAGTTGTCGCGCAGCCAGTGCTTGAACTCGAGCCCGAACTTCTGAACGGCCGGGTTCATGTTGTGGTACGCCTCGATCGGCTGCAGATCACCGGTGACACTGATGATCGGCGAGCCCCAGAGCACGCCCAGATCGTTGTCGGGCACGAGCTCGGAGGTGTAGTCGTCGATGGCGCTGGAGGCGTTGAAGGTGCCGAGGAACGGGTTCGTCGGCTCCGGCAGCACCGAGGTGAACCAGCCGAAGTTGTGGGTCATGAAGTGCTGACCCACCTGCCCGTTGGAGTTGATGCCCGAGATGAGCATCAGACGCACGTTCTCGAGCGCATACGCCGTGAGCACGACCGTGTTGGAGTACACGTCGTGGGTCTCGCCGCGCGCGTCGACATAGGTCACCCCGGTCACCTCGCGGCCGTCGGCCGAACGGTTGATGTGCAGCACCCGGCTCCGCGCGCGCAGCTCGAGGTTTCCGGTGGCCTTCGCCTCCGGCACCGAGGTAACCTGCGTGGTGGACTTCGCCTTCACGTGGCACGGGAACCCGTGGCAGAAGCCGCAGTTCACGCAGGCCGGCCGCCCGCGGTACTCCTCCGAGTTGATGGCGAGCGGCTGGCGGAACGGGTGCAGACCGAGGCGCTTGGTGGCCTCGACCCACGGCACGTCGCCCGGCCCCTGGGTGACCGGGGGCATCGGATAGTCGCGGGCGTGCGGCGGATCGAACGGATTCCCGCCCTCCTGCAGCACGCCGTCGATGTTGCCCGCGCGGCCCGACAGACCCTGCTCCTGCTCGACCCGCTCGTAGTAGGGCTCGAGGTCGGCGTAGCTGATCGGCCAGTCGGCCAGCGACGACCCCTCCGGCAGCGCGGCCTCGCCGAATCGCTCGGCGATGGCGGAGCGCATCCGGAAGTCCGCTTCGCGGAACCGATAGGCCGCACAGCCCCAGTGCAGGGTGCCGCCGCCGGTGCCGATCGATGGCAGGCCGTAGAGCGGCTCGTCCGTGCCGAGGGCGCCCGCCGACCAGGGCAGCACGCGCGCCGTGGTCGTCTCGTTCGGCCGCCAGGTGACCGGGTCGACGTTCACGCCCGCGACGATCGCGCCGCGCTGGTAGTAGCGCAGCTCGTCCTGCTTCACCAGGAAGTCGTCCTGGGTGTAGTCCGGGCCCTTCTCGAGGGCCAGCACGTGCGCGCCGGCTTTCGTGAGCTGCTCGGCGATGATGCCTCCCGCCGAACCCATGCCGACGACGATGGCGTCGAATTCTTCTCTCATCGCGCGCTTCCGATCCGTGAGTAGAGGTCTTTGACCGTGAGGATGGGGATGGTGGCGGAGTCGACGCCGGGGCGCATCTGCTCCGGCGTGTAGCCCCACTGGGCGCCGGGGAAGCCGACCAGCTTCCAGCCGACGACTTCGCGGTTGCCGCCGTACGCCGGATCGCCGAAGAATCCCTGCACCGTGTGCTCCCGCACGATGCGGAAGAACTGGCCGAGGAACGCCTCGGGATCCGTGCGGCTGACTTCGTCGAGCGTGACCACGATCCCGAGCTGCTGCTCCTCGTCGAGCTCCAGGAACGGGGCGCCGGAGGTCTCGACGGAGAACACGTCGAGTTCGGCGAACCCCTCCCGGTAGACCGGCTGGAGGTCGCGCAGGAAGCCCGACAGCGCCCGGTCGATGTACTCGGTCACCCCGGCCTCCCACGCGCCGGGCGAGTCCGGCTCGGAGGGGATGATGTGCCCGACGAGCGCTTCGACCGTCGCGGCCTCCCTCACGTTGAGGAACAAGAGTGCGAAATCGTTGGAGAACGTCGACTCCATCGTCACCACTGCCTTTCGGGTCTCGTCACGCGCCGGTGTTCGCGTCCGCCCGTGCGGCGAGCTTCTGCTCGACCAGGGGGCGCAGGTACTCGATCGAGGTGCGGGCGTCCTCGTCGGGCTCGATGCCACGACGGTGGAAGCCGGTCTCCATCGTGAGGAAGCCGTCGAACTTCACGTCGATCAGCGCGTCGACGAGCGAGGGGAAGTCGCCGACGCCCGAGCCGGGGGGAAGCCGGTCGTTGTCGGAGATGTGGATGTGCTTGAGGTTCTCGCCCATCTTGTAGGCGTAGTCGCTCAGCACCTCCTTGTTGTACATGACATGGAAGGTGTCGAACATGAGCTTCACGTTCGGCCGGTTGACGTCTTCCATCAGCTCGATGGCGTCGTCGGCGCTCATGCAGAGGTTGGTGTCGTGCGAGGTGGGCTCGATCACGAGGGTCACGCCGGTGTGGGCGATCGCGTCGGCCACCTCGGTGAGCACCTCGCGGCTCCAGGCCCAGGCCTGGCGGCGGGTGGTGCCGAAGATGATCCAGCCCGGCAGGTAGATGAGGGTCTTGCCACCCCATTGCGCGGTGATCTCGGCGAGCTCCTTGTAGTGCTCGACGGTGGCGCGACGCTCCTCGATGTAGGGCGAGGCCGGGTTGTTGCCCGGGCCGCCCGAGGGAGCCGGCAGCATGCTGGAGAGCTGGATGCCGTGCTCGTCGAGCAGCTCACGCACCTGCTTGCGCCGGTCGGCGCCGAGGTGCGGCGGGTAGGCGTGGGGCGCGGCGGCGCCGATCTCGATGCCGTCGTAGCCGAGGCCCGCGATCCGCTTGATCGTCTCGTCGAGAGTGTACGCCGGAACCCAGACGAAGAAGCTGGAGTAGGCCCAGGTGTTGTAGGAGATCTTCATGATGTCTTTCCTTTCAGAGGGAAGTCGGGGTGGGCCGGATGCGCCGCGTAGCGCATCCGGCCCGGTCGCGATCACTGGGGGGCGCGGCCGATGTAGTCGTCGACGTTGTCGGCGTTGATGAGGGTGGAGTCGAGCACGATGCGCTCGTCGATGGGCTCACCGGCGCAGAGCTTCGCGGCAGCGATCGTGGCTTCCTTCACAACCAGCGGATAGCCGACGGTTGCGGTGTAGTCGCCGGCCTTCACCATGTCGAGGGCGCCCGACTCACCGTCGATGCCGTAGACCTTGATCTCGCCCTCACGACCGGCTTCCTTGATGGCCTGGATCGCGCCGAACGACATCTGGTCGTTGTGCGTGAAGACGGCGTCGATCTGGCCCGACGGGAAGCGCTGGAGGAAGTCCTCCATCACCTTCAGCCCTTCGGCCCGGTCGTAATTCGCCGTCTGGCTCGCCACGATCTCGACCTTCGAGCCCTCGATGGCCGTGCGGAAGCCGTTGCCGCGATCGATCGTCGGCGAGGCGCCGAGGCTGCCGGCGAGCTCGACGACCTTCGCGCCGTCGGGGAAGTCGGAGACGACCGCCTCGCCGCTGACCTGGCCGGCCTCGACATTGTCGGAGCCGATGTAGGTGGAGACGGTGGTGTCGACGGCCCGGTCGGCCGCGATGACCTTGATGCCGGCCGCGGTCGCCCGGTCGACGGCACCGGCCAGGGCCGCCGCGTCCTGAGGCGAGATGATGAGCACCTTGATCCCCTGCGCGATCATGTCGTCGACCTGACCGGACTGGGTCGTCGCGTCACCCTGGCCGTCGCTGACCGTGACCTTCATGCCGGGGAAGAACGCCTTCGCGAACTCGGGGATCTGCTTGGTCGATTTCGCGCCGTACGGGAACGAGGCGCTGCTCCACGAGACGCCGACCGGGCAGTCGATCGACGCGGGGTCGGCCTTGAGCGTGAGCTGGCTCTGGCATTCCTCGCCGCAGTAGATGCTGGGGGCGAGTTCATCGCCCACCTGCTCGTTGACCGACGTGGGGCTGGTGGACCCCGTCGACGTGCATCCGGCGGTCAGCAGTGCGACCGAACCGGTGATGGCGGCGAGGGCGAGCCAACGTGCTCTGGTCTTGTTCAGGGCGTGCATCATTGCACCTTTCTCTTGGTGGTGGTGGTGGGTGGAGTGACGACAGACGATCGGATGCGTTATTTGCGCGGCGCGAGCGGCTTGCGTTCGCGCAGCCGGCGGCGGGTGGCTTGGACGGCGACCAGCACGGCGATGACGATGACGGCGCCCTTGACGATCTGCTGATCGAACGGCGAGATGCCGATGAGGTTCATCACGTTCGAGAGCACAGCGAGCAGCAGGGCGCCGAACACCGTGCCGACGGCGCCGCCGGTGCCGCCCATCAAGCTCGTTCCGCCGATGACCACCGCGGTGATCGCATCGAGGTTCGAGAGACTTCCCGCCGTTGGGTCGCCGACGCCGAGGCGAGACGCCGTCATGACGCCGGCGAGTCCGGCGCAGAGCCCGCTGATGGCGTAGGCCATCACGAGGGTGCGCTTGGTGCGCACTCCCGAGAGCCGGGCAGCCTCGAGGCTGCCCCCGATCGCGTACACGTAGCGGCCGAAGGCGAGGTAGCGGAGCGCCAGGATGCCGATGACCGCCACGATCAGGAACACCAGGAACGGGCCCGGGATGCCGAAGACGTTGCCGCTCCCGATCACGCGGAAGATCTCCTCGGTGTTGCTGAACTGCTGCGGACCGCCGTTCGTGAGCCGGAGCGACAGACCCTGGATGGCCACCATGGTCGCCAGGGTCATGATGAACGGCTGGATGCCGAGCACCGCCACACCGAGTCCGTTCAACACGCCGACGGCGAGCCCGACGATCAGGGCGATGACCATGGCGAGCGGGACGACCATCCCGTTGTTGATGAGCAAGGCGGTGGTGACACCGGAGAGCGCGAGGATCGATCCGACACTCAAGTCGATGCCCCCGGTGAGGATGACGAAGGTCATGCCGATGGCGATCACGCCGACGATGGCCGATTGACGCCCGACGTTCAGGAGGTTGTTCGGCTGGAAGAAGGCCGGCACGAAGATCGCCACCAGAACCACGGCGCCGACGAAGATCGCGATGGGCAGCCAGTTGCTGCGCAGCCGCATCGAGAACGTGTTCAGTGCGCCCCGGCCGGGTGCGGTGGTGCTCATTGCTTTCCTCCTACTGCGTGGAACATGATCGACTCCTCGGTGGCGGTCGCCCCGTCGAGCTCGGCGGCGATGCGGCCGTGGTACATGACGAGGATGCGGTGGCTGAGGGCGAGCACCTCCGGGAGCTCGGAGGAGATCACGATCACCGCGCGACCCTGCTCGCAGAGCGCCTGGATGAGTTCGTAGATCTCCTGTTTGGCGCCGATGTCGATGCCGCGGGTCGGCTCGTCGAGGATGAGCACGTCGGCACCCGCCTCCAGCCATTTCGCGAGCACGACCTTTTGCTGGTTCCCCCCGGAGAGGGTGCCGACCGGTGCGGTGACGTCGCCCGCCTTGATGCGGAGCTTCGTGACGTAGTCGGCAGCGGTGCGACGGTCCGCGCCGGGGTGGGAACGGGCCGCCCCACGCTTGAGCATCCGAACGATCGGGATGTTCGCGGCCGTGGACAAAGCGACGAACAGTCCCTGGGTCTTGCGCTCCTCCGGCACGAGTCCCAAGCCGGCCCGGATCGCCCGCAGCGGATTGGTGATGGACGTCGCCGTGCCATGCACCTTCACCTCGCCGCTCGTGATGCGGTCGGCGCCGTAGATGGCCCGCGCGAGCTCGGTGCGGCCGGCACCACGGAGCCCGGCGATGCCGACCACCTCGCCGGCGCGCACGGAGAACGAGATGTCGTCGAGCACGCCGGCTCGCGAGAGGTTGGTCACCTCGAGCGCGACGTCGCCGAAGGTCTGGTTGACGGCGCGGGGGGCGCGCGTGAACTCCCGGCCGACCATCTTCGACACGAGCTCGTCGTGATTGGTCTCCGAGATCTTTCCCACGCCGCTCAGCGCGCCGTCCTTCAGCACGACGTAGCGGTCGGCCAGGCCGAACACCTCTTCCAACCGGTGGGAGACGAAGATCACACTCACGCCGCGTTCCTTGAGACCGTGCACGAGGGCGAGCAGGTGATCGACGTCCTCGCCGCCCAGCACCGCGGTGGGCTCGTCGAGGATCACGATCTGAGCCCGGCGGTGGAGCGCCTTCGCGATCTCGAGCATCTGCTTCTCGGCGATGCCGAGCTGACGCACCTTCGCGGTGACGTCGACCGAGAGGCCCAGGTCCTCGAGAAAGGCCGCGGCCTCCTTATTGGCCGCGCGCCAGTTGATGATGCCCTTGCCCGGGTAGGCCCCGAACAGCAGGTTCTCGGCCACGGACAGGTCGGGGAAGAGGCTGAGCTCCTGGTACACCGTCGCGATACCGAGCTGCTCGGCCGCGGCTGGTCCGGTGATCGTCGCGGGTTCGCCGTTGACGAAGACCTCTCCCGTGTCCGGGGCGTGCGCCCCCGAGAGGATGCGGATGAGGGTCGATTTGCCGGCGCCGTTCTCGCCGATCAGGGCGACGACCTGGCCCGGTTCGATCCCGAAGCTCACGTCCTGCAGTGCCTGCACTCCCAAGAAGTGCTTCGAGAGGCCCTTCACCTCCAAGCGGAGTGTCATCTTCGACCTCTTTCTTTCTACAACCGACGATGGCTGGTCATTTCTTGAGCGCTCACTTACTCTAAATAGCGTTGAGAAGAGAAAAAAGACGCCCGATTTATTCTGAAAAAAACATAAATCAGGGCCGCGAAGGGGACATTCGACAAATGGGAACGCTGTGGACAGAGGTGCAACTTCTGAAGCCCGACCAGAACCTCGCTCCTGACGCCCACGCCGCCCGGAGTGTGATCGCGCGGATGATCGCGGATGGCGTCCGCGTCAGTCGCCGCGAGATCGTGCGGGCAACAGGACTCGCCCGGTCGACGATCGACGGGCACCTCGGCGTACTGCTCGCCAACGGGCTGATCGAAGACGGCGGCCTCGGCGGGGCCAATCTGCGCGGCCGCCCGGCTCAGGTCTTCACGATCAGCGCCGGCCGCGGGGTGGTGCTCGTGGCCGACGTCTCGATCGAGAAGTCCCGGCTGGTGGTGACCACTCTCGACAAGGTCGTGGTCGAACGACGGGAGGTCGACATGCGCGTCGATGCCGGTCCGGTGGCCCTGCTCGGCGCCATCTGCGACGCCTTCTCGGAGATGCTGCACGCGCACGAACTGACCAACGCCGATGCGCTCGCCATCTCGGTCGGCTTACCCGGCCCCGTCGACTCCCACCTCGGCTTCGCCGTGCGCCCCCCGCTGATGCCCGGCTGGGACGGGTTCAGCGTCTGCTCCTTCATGGCGGAGCGGTTCACCTGCGACGTGATCGCCGACAACGATGTGAATCTGATGGCCCTGGGCGAGGCGCGGGCATACGGCGGAGCCCATCTGCCGCTGCTCATGATCAACATCGACACGGGCGTCGGTGCCGGATTCGTCAGCGAGAGCGGACTGCTCCTGCACGGAGCCGACGGTGCCGCGGCCGACGTCGGCCACATCCAGATGCGCGACATGAGCGACGTGCTCTGCAGCTGCGGCAACCGCGGATGCCTCGAGGCGATCGCCTCGGTGGGCGCGATGGCCGGTCGCGTGTCGGAGGCACTCGAGGTCCCGGTGAGCTCGAAAGACCTCATCGACCGGCTCGTGCTCGGTGACGCCACGACGGTGAGCATCGTGCGGGAGACCGCCGCGACGCTCGGCCGCGCCATCGCCGACCTGGTGAACTTCTGCAACCCCGCCCGGATCGTGATCGGCGGCGATGTCACGGAGTGCACCGAGGATGTGCTCTCGCAGATCCGCAGCGTCGTCTACCAGCAGGCGCAGCCGCTGGCCACGCGCAACCTCTCGGTCACGCACAGCGCGCTCGGCAGTGAGGCCGGCCTCATCGGCGGGATGGTCTCGGCCATCGAGCAGGTGCTCTCCCCGCGCGGTATCCAGTACCTCACCCGCCCGGCCGATTCCGCGATGCTGCCCCTCGGCCTCCAGATCGGGGCGTGACATCAGCCCTCGGACCATCGCTCGGTCCGCCCGAAGTGTACAGTGTCCACATGACGACTCCCTCGCTCACCGTGACGCCGGTGCGCGTCGCCACCCTCTTCGTGGGCGAGGAGGAGCGGATGCCCCTCTACGTGCACCTCATCGAACATCCTGAAGGCCGGGTGCTCGTCGACACCGGTCTGACCGAGCTGCACCCGGCCGTCGCCGACATGGACCCGCAGCTCGAGCCCCTCACCGAGAAGGGCATCGACCTCAGTGGCATCACCGCGGTCGTCAACACCCACCTGCACTTCGACCATTGTGGCGGCAACCACCTGTTCCCCGGCACCCCGGTCTACGTGCAGCGCCAGGAGCTCGAGGATGCGCGGACGCAGGACGACTACACCATCCGCGAGTGGGTGGATGCGCCCGGCGTGAGCTACACCGAGGTCGACGGCGAGCTCGAACTGCTGCCGGGCATCCGCCTCGTTCCCGCGCCGGGGCACACGCGGGGGTCGCAGATCGTGGTGATCGAGACGGCCGACGGTCCGGTCGTGATCGCCGGTGACACCGCGGTGTGGGCCGGCGAACTCGACGCGCCGGCCACCGAGGGCCAGCGGCTCATCCGCGCGCTCGAGCCCCACCGGGTGTGGCTCGCTCACGCGGACGAGCCGTGGCCGGCCGCCCGCTAGGAGCTACTTGCGCGCAGGCACGCGCGTGTCGGCGTCCGGCCCGTGCACGATGCTCGCGATGGCGCCGGTGGAGACCCGCTCCTCCTGGCCCGCCGCGGCGAGGTCGCGGGCGTGATGCGTCTTCTCGTCGTCGCTCAGGTGGTCGTCGGCGCTCATCGTCGTCTCGTCGAACGGCAGGGTGCCGGCGAGCACCTGTCGCACCTGGCCGGTGTCGATCTGCTTCGTCCACTTGCCGATGAGGAGGGTGGCGACCGCGTTGCCGGTGAAGTTCGTGAGCGCACGGGCCTCCGACATGAACCGGTCGATGCCCACGATCAGTCCGACGCCGTTGACGAGGTCGGGGCGATGCGCCTGCAACCCGCCGGCGAGTGTTGCGAGGCCCGCACCGGTGACACCCGCGGCGCCCTTCGACGCGATCATCATGAACACCAACAGCGAGAGCTGCTCGCCGAGGTTGAGCGGGGTGCCGAGTGCGTTGGCGACGAAGATCGACGCCATCGTGAGGTAGATCGCCGTGCCGTCGAGGTTGAACGAGTAGCCCGTGGGGACGGTGATGCCCACGACCGGCTTCGAGACGCCGAGGTGCTCCATCTTCGCGATCAACCGCGGCAGGGCCACCTCGCTCGACGAGGTCGACACGATCAGCAGGTACTCCCGCGCCAGGTACTTCATGACCCGGAAGATGTTGATGCCCGTGACGAGCTTCAGGAGGCCGCCGAGCACGACCACCACGAACAGGATGCAGGTGATGTAGAACGCGCCCATCAACGCCCCGAGCGCGACCAGCGCGGCCACGCCCGTCGTGCCCACCACGGCGGCGATCGCGCCGAAGGCACCGATCGGGGCGACCCACATGATCATGCCGAGGATGCGGAACACCAGCTGCTGCAGCTGGCGGATGGCGCCGAGGATCGGTTCGCCCTTCGCGCCCATCCGCTGCAGCGCGAAGCCGACGAGGAGCGCCACGAACAGCGCCTGCAGGATGCTCCCCGACGTCAACGACGTCAGGAACGAGGTGGGGATGATGCCGAGCACGAACTCGGTGGAGTCGGCCGGGGCGAGCGTCGACGTGTCGTAGGTGGTGGTCGCGATGTTGAGGCCGTCACCGGGATGGATGAGGTTGCCCACCACGAGCCCGATGCCGAGCGCGAAGGTCGACATGATCACGAAGTAGCCGAGCGCGAGCCCGCCCACCTTGCCGACCGTGGCCGCTTTGGCGATCGACCCGACGCCGAGCGCGATGGTGCAGAAGATGATGGGCGCGATCATCATCTTGATGAGCGCCACGAACCCGTCACCGAGCGGCTTCAGGCCCCTCGCGAAGTCGGGGAAGAGGAGTCCCACCGCGATGCCGGCCGCCACGGCCACGATCACCGCGATGTAGAGGTAGTGCGATCGGTCGAGCCGGCGTCTCCTGGTCGGCCGAACCGTGTGCGTCATTGCCATGGGTCTTCCTAACGGTCAAGGCCGCCGCGTCTGCGTCGACGGCTCGCTGGTGGTGAGGAGATCAGCATGGGTGGCGCCGCGCATCCGGCCGGCCTTGTGTTCATATTGTTCAGAGCCCGCTCGGGCGCGGCGGCGTTATCGTGATCACACCGAATGACGGGCAGCGAGGCCGAAGGAGGCAGCGATGAAGGCATGGATCGCGGGCCTCAGCATCTCGGCCCGGCTCTTCGTGCTCCAGGTGTCGTTCATCGCACTGCTCACCGGCGTCGCCGTGATGTGGCTCTGGGCCGACGCCCAGAACGACGTCGACACCGACGCCGGGCAGAAGACGATGGCGGTGGCCACGGCCATCGCCGACAACCCGTTCGTGGTCGACGCGCTCTCGTCGGCCGACCCGAGCGCCGAACTCCAGCCCTACGCCCTGACGCTAATGGCCGACACCTCGATCGACTTCATCACCATCATGAATCCCGATCGCACCCGCTACACGCATCCGGACCCCAGCCAGATCGGCAAACCGTTCCAGGGCACCATCGCCCCGGCCCTCGCCGGGCAGAGCTTCACCGAGACCTACACCGGCACCCTCGGCCCCTCGGTGCGCTCGGTCGTCCCGGTGACGGATGCGCAGGGCACCGTCATCGGACTGGTCTCCGCCGGGGTCACCGTGAGCAACCTCTCGGCCGCCCTGGCGCAACGGCTGCCGTTCGTGATCGGCGCGGCTCTCGCCACCCTCCTGGTGGGGGCGCTCGCGTCGTGGTTGCTGAGCCGGTATCTTCGCCGCGTCACCTGGGGGCGCGGCCCCGAGGCGCTCAGCCGCATGTTCGCCTACTACGAAGGCGTGCTGCACTCGGTGCGCGAAGGACTCGTGCTGGTCGACACCAAAGGCCGGCTCGTGCTCTACAACGATCAGGCAGCCGAGCTGCTGGGCCTCCGCTCGCAGCCGGCGGATGCGCATCCGCTCGCCCTCGACGACCTGCCCATCGCCCGACCGCTGCGGTCACTCCTCGGCAGTGGCGCCGTGGCGGTCGACGAGGTCTACCTCACCGACGATCGCGTGCTGGTGGTGAACCAGTCGGTCGCCGTCTCGGCGGCCTCGACCGGGCCGGCGCGACGGCTCGGCACCGTCACGACCCTGCGCGACCACACCGAACTGCAGCAGCTGAGCGGGGAGCTGGACTCGATGCGCACGCTCTCCGACGCCCTGCGCTCGCAGACGCACGAGTTCTCGAACCGGCTGCACACCATCGTGGCGCTGATCGAGCTGGGGCGACCCGATGAGGCGCTCGAGTTCGCGGCGCACCAGCTGAACCTCGGCCAGCACCTGGTCGACCAGGTGGTGTCGGCGGCGGTCGACGAGCCGGTGCTCGCGGCGCTGCTGCTCGGCAAGTCGGCGCAGGCGGGCGAACGCGGCATCTCCCTCGTGCTCGAGCTCGCGCCCGATCTCGGGCCGCTCGGCACCGCGCCCGACGAGCTCGTGACGATCGTCGGCAACCTGATCGACAACGCGCTCGACGCGGCGGCCGACGATCATCCGCAGGTCACCGTCTCGGTGCGTCGCGAGCGGGCGTCGCTCCTGATCGCGGTCTCCGACACCGGCCCGGGCGTGCCCGAACCGGAGCAGGTGTTCCGGCGCGGCTACAGCACCAAAGACGCCGGCGTCGGCGGCCGGGGCATCGGGTTGGCGCTCGTCGGCCAGTCGGTCCGGCGGCTCGGCGGCACCATCGCCGTCACGAACGGGCCCGGGGCGACCTTCACCGTCGTCATCCCCCTCGCCGCCCCCGTGGAGCAGCAGTGAATCCGCTGCGGGTGCTGGTGGTCGACGACGAGCCGATCACCGCCGAGGCGCACGCCGCCTACCTCGCTCGGCTCGAGGGCTTCGAGGTGGCCGGTGTCGCCGGGAACGGGGCGCAGGCGGTGCGGCGACTGCAGGCATCCGCGGGCCCGGGTGGCGACCCGATCGATCTCGTGCTGCTCGACATGAACCTGCCCGACGTGCACGGCATCGACCTCTGCCGGCAGTTGCGGTCGGTGGGGATCGACGTCGACGTGATAGCCGTGACGGCGGTGCGCGACATCGCCGTGGTGCGTCAGGCGGTGTCGCTCGGCATCGTGCAGTACCTCATCAAGCCGTTCGCGTTCCCCGTGTTCGCCGAGAAGCTCAACGGGTACCGGGCGTTCCGTGCCGGCCTCGGCGAGGTGCAGGGGGTGACCACCCAGGACGACGTCGACCAGTCGTTCGCGAGCCTGCGCACGGAGTCGGCGCCCGTGCTCGACAAGGGGCTGGCGCCCGACACCCGGGCGGGCATCATCGCGGCCCTCCGCGCCGCCGACACCGCGCTGTCGGCGAGTGAGATCGCAGCCGAACTACACCTGTCGCGGGTGACCGCGCGCCGCTACCTCGAGAACCTCGCCGCGTCGGGAACCGTCGAACGCTCCCCGCGCTACGGGCAGCCCGGCCGCCCCGAGTTCGAGTACCGCTGGCGGCGCTGACCGAAGCCCACCGGCCTGCGTCAGAAGCGGAGCAGGATCTTTCCGTCGCGACCCGGCGCGGCGTTCGCCGCCGCGGCCTGCCGGGCGTCCTCGAACGAGAAGATCGCCTCGACCGGCAGTTGCACCTCGCCCGAGCCGATGCGCTCGAACAGCTCGGCGAACAGTGCCGACCGCTTGCCTGCGGCCATCTCGCGGCTCACGCGGCTGCCCCAGAAGCCCTTCACCGTGACGTCTTTGAAGATCAGGGCGCCCGACGGGATCTGCAGATCGCCCGAGCCCATGGCGCCGAACGACACGAGGAGACCGCCCTCACCCAGCAGGTCGACCAGGTCGCCGGCCGAGCTTCCGCCGACCGAGTCGACCGCCGCCCGCGGGCTCGCGCCGTCGAGCAGTGCCGCCGCCGCATCCTGCCAACCGTCGTTCTCGGTGGAGACGACGTCGTGGATGCCGGCGGCTGCGAGCTCGTCGACGCCGGCGTCGCGCCGCACGAGGCCCAGCACGCGCACTCCGCGGCGGGCGGCGAACTGGGCGACGAGACGGCCGACCGCCCCGTTGGCCGTGTTCTGGGCGATCCACTCCCCGGGCTCGACGTCGAGGTAGTCGAGCAGGCTGAGCGCACTGAAGGGCATGGCGATCAGCTGTGCCGCAGCCTCGTCGGCGATGCCGTCGGGCACCGGGACGAGGCCGGCCGCCTTCGCCACGAAGTACTCGGCCCACACGCCGAAGACGCCACCCGCGACGACGCGCTGGCCCACCTCGAGTGAAGTCACGCCGTCGCCGAGCGCGTCGACCACGCCGACGGCCTCCGTTCCGGCGGCGGCGGGCAGCTCCGGCTTGAAGCCGTAGGTGCCGCGGATGGTCCACAGGTCGTGGTTGTGGATCGGCGAGAGCACCGTGCGCACGCGCACTTCGCCCGGGCCCGGTTCAGGAAGCGGGAGTTCGGTGACCTCGAGAACGTCGGTGGCGTCGCCGAAACTGGCGTGGGTGAGTGCTCGCATGCGTCCACGCTAGCCTCCTGACCTGCGAGTGCCTGACCTGCGAGTGTTCGAGGAGCCGCTCAGCGCGATGGGGGTCCCGGCACAGCACCACCGTCACCGCCTCGCTCGGCGGCCAGGGTATCGAGGTAGTGCTGGTTGAACATGACACCGAGGATGTTGCCGAACGGGTCGACGACGGACGCGGTCACGAAGCCGGGGCCGTGCTCGCGCGGCGCCTCGTGCGGTGTGGCACCCAGGTCGATCAGGCGGGCGAGCGATGCCTCGAGGTCGTCGACGTGCCAGTACACGATCTCGCCGCCGAGCCCGCCGGTGCGGGTGGGCGGAGCATAGCGAGCGTCGATGATGCCGAGTTCGTGCTCGTGGTCGCCGATACGGAATTCGGTGTATCCCGGCACGTGATAGTAGGCCGGGATGCCGAGCACCTCGGCGTACCACCGCTCGGCGGCGGCGAGGTCGGCGGCGTAGAAGCTGACGGTGGACAGTCCTCGCAACATGGTGGTTCTCCTTCTTCGCGGTGCGTCTGTTCGTTCGTGCACTCAGTCTGCGACTCGAAAGTGCTCATCGATTGACTACTTTTCTGACGAGAATGGAGGCATGCGCGCAGACCGGCTCGTGGCCACCGTTCTCCTCCTCCAAGCGCGCGGCCGGGTGACGGCCCGTGAACTCGCCCAGGAGCTCGAGGTCTCGGTGGCCACGGCCCGGCGCGACCTGGAGGCGCTCTCAGGTGCGGGCATCCCGGTCTATCCGCAGCCCGGCCGCGGCGGTGGCTGGGCCCTGCTCGGCGGCGCCCGCACCGACCTCAGCGGGCTCAGCTCGCCCGAGGCGCAGGCGCTGTTCGTTCTCCTCGGGCCCGCAGCGGCGATCGATCCGGCCGCGAAGTCGGCGCTGCGCAAGCTCGTGCGCGCCTTGCCCGAGACGTTCCGGGCCGACGCCGAGGCCGCGGCGTCCGCCGTGGTGGTCGACCCGGCTGCGTGGGGGCGGGCGGGCCGCGCGCGACCTGCGTTCGTGGAGACGCTGCAGACCGCGGTGGTGCAGCGGCGGGTCGTGCGCATCCGCTACGCCGGCTGGTCGAAGGCGGAGACCGACTACCTCGTGTCGCCCTGGGGTCTCGTGGAGAAGAACGAGGTCTGGTACCTGCTCGGCGGCGTCGATGGCCGCGACGGCGAACGCACGTTCCGGGTCGACCGGATGCGTGCCGTCACGCCGACCGAGGAGCCGGCCACCCGCCCCGACGACTTCGACCTCGGCGCGGCCTGGGATCGGGTGGTGGCCGAGGTGGCGACCGAACGCGCCGCGGTGACCGCTGTCGCGGTGGTGGCATCGCCGCTGCTCGGGTATCTGCGCGCACAGTTCGGGCAGAATTGCGACGAGCTCGAGCGGCTTGCCGACGGGCGCAGCCGGGTGCGGCTGTCGGCGCCGACCGGAGCGCTGATCGCGCGGCAGCTGGCCGGCTGGGGCGCGTTCGCCGAGGTACTCTCGCCGGTCTCGGTGCGCAATGAACTCGCGGCGATCGCCGATCAGCTGACGACGATCTACTCCACCACATCCTGACCGCGGGCTGAGCCCGCGCACAAGGGGTACGGGGCGTCGGGGGTTCGGCGTACGCTCGGATCGACGGCAACGACCGTCACAGGTGAACGGAGAACGGCATGGCTATCAACGACGACGACATCACGACCGAGGCCGGAGCGGGCGGCGAGGGCACGGCCGACGGCGGCGCGAACCCGGGCGGGCACGACGGCGGCGCCGACGGCTCGGCAGCGGGCGGCGAAGGCACCGCCGACGGCGGCGCGAACCCGGGCGGGCACGACGGCGGCGCCGACGGCTCGGCCGACGAGGGCGAGGGCACGGCCGACGGCGGCGCGAACCCCGGCGGCCACGACGGCGGGGCCGACGGCTCGGCGTGACGATCGAGATCGAGCGCGGGTCGGTCACCCGGCCCGCGCTCTCCCGCTGCATCAATGTCGCGCCCGATGAGTTCGCGCGTGAGCTCTGGGGCCGGCGGCCACTCCTCTCCCCCGCCGACACCCTTCCGGAGGGCTTCGACGACCTGTTCAGCGAGCGGGCCGTCGACGAACTGATCGCGGAGCGCGGGGTGCGAACCCCGTTCATCCGCATGGCGCAAGAGGGCACTGTGCTCTCGCCCGGCGCCTACACGGCCCCCGGCGGGTTCGGCGCCGAGGTGGGCGACCAGGTGAGCTCCGAGAAGGTGCTCGCCGAGTTCGCCACCGGAGCCACCATCGTGCTGCAGGGGCTGCACCGGCTGTGGCCGCCGTTGATCGACTTCACCCGGCGCCTGGTCGACGACATCGGGCATCCGGCGCAGGTGAACGCCTACATCACCCCGGCATCGTCGCGCGGCTTCGACCCCCACTACGACGTGCACGACGTGTTCGTGCTGCAGATCGCGGGCGAGAAGCACTGGCGCATCCACGCGCCGGTGCACGTCGACCCGTTGCGCGACCAGCCCTGGGGCGACCACCGCGAGGCCGTGGCCCGTGAGGCGCAGAACGAGCCGGTGATCGACGCCGTGCTGCGGCCGGGCGACGCGCTCTACCTCCCCCGCGGCTGGCTGCACTCGGCCGAGGCGCTCGGCGGAACCTCGGTGCATCTCACCGTCGGCGTCGCGGCCTACACCCGCGCCGACGTGGTGCGCGCGCTCGTCTCCACCCTCGGTGACGTGCCTGCCCTGCGCGGTTCCCTCCCGCTGGGCCTCGACTTCAGCGATGCGGATGCGCTGCGCCCGGTGGTCGAGGAGACGGTGGCCGAGCTGGTGCGGGCACTGACCGCGCTCCCGGATGCGCACGATCAGCTCGAGAACGCGGTCGCGCCCCCCGCATTCCGGGCCCCCGACCCGGCGGCGACCGTGTCACGGCACCTGGCCGCCCGATTCGCCGGTGCGACCAGGCCCGAACCGGTCGCTCCGCTGACGACGGTCGACGCGATCGCCGCACTCGGCCCCGACACCGCGGTGCGGTGGCGCGGCTCGCTCGGTGCGCGCATCGACAGCAGCAGCGATGGCGCCCACGTGCGCATCGTCACGGCGGCGAAGACGGTCGCGCTGCCGATCGACGCCGAAGCGGCCGTGCGCCGGCTGCATGAGGGCGGCCTGACCGCGGTCACGCTCGCCGAGCTGCCCGGCCTCGACCTCGAAT
This sequence comes from Herbiconiux sp. FW305-C-125, assembly GCF_058783455.1. Lineage (NCBI taxonomy): Bacteria > Bacillati > Actinomycetota > Actinomycetes > Micrococcales > Microbacteriaceae > Herbiconiux > Herbiconiux sp. FW305-C-125. The sequence continues at coordinate 563,007 of NZ_JBYSYO010000001.1, forward strand.
CGGCGATCGTGGTGGCCCGCCGCCTGCTGCGCGAGGGCATCCTGGTGCCCGCCTGATGCCCCGAGCAGCGCGCAGCGCCCGCGGCCCCGGCCTTGGCCGGGCGACGAGCGCGGCGTGACGGCCAAGAACCTCGGCCCGGCCGCCGGGTGGGCGCCGTGCAGCGACTGCGCGCGGGAGCGGAGCGATCCGCTCGCCGCCACGGGGTCGCGCGGGCTGCAGTGGTTCCTCATCGAGGTGTCGGGCGCGTGGGGCACGCGCGCGCTCCTCGACCCGCCCTTCGACGAAGAGCTCGGCCGCGCCCTGGTGACCCGCATCGAGGCAGCCGGGATGCGCCCGCTCGCCATCCGCCGCACCGGTCGCAGGCCTCCGCAGCGCAGCTGGCGCTGGGCCGTCGTCGACTCCCGCCCGGGGCGGGAGAGCGTGCGGTGGGGCGAGGTGGCCGACCCGGCCGACCTCCTCGAGGTGCCGCTCGACGGGTCGACGGGGGTCGCATCCGATCGCCCGATCTTCGCCGTCTGCGCCCACGCCCGGCACGACCAGTGCTGCGCGGTGCGCGGCCGCCCGGTGGTGACGAAGCTCGCCGACGCCTTCCCCGACGAGACCTGGGAGTGCTCCCACCTCGGTGGCGACCGCTTCGCGGGCACCATGGTGCTGCTCCCGCACGGCCTCTACTACGGCCGGGTCGACGACGGCGACGCCGTCGGCATCGCGGAGGCCTACCTCGAGGGGCGGGTGCAGGAGGAGTTCTTCCGCGGCCGGAGCTCGCTCACCCACCCGGTGCAGGCGGCGCAGCATTTCGCCCGGCTCGAGTACGGCGACGACCGCGTCGGCGCCTACGCCCCGCTCGAGGAGCACTGGCACGACGGCGGCACCTGGACGGTGCGCCTCGCCGGCACGGCAGACGACCCGCGCCCCGTCACGGTCGAGCTCACCGAGATGCTCTCCGACCCGCTCCTCTCCACCTGCGCCGCCATCCGCCCCGGCCAGGTGCGCCAGTGGCGTCTGGCGTCGATCGCCCGCTGAAAGTGGTTGTCGCGGCAACTGACGCCCGGGAACGGACTTAGGATCGACGGATGGAGACCCCGCGCTGGCTGACCCCCGAGCAGCTGCGGGCGTGGATCCGGCTCGAATCGGTGGTGGAGCTGCTGCCCACAGTGCTCGACTCGCAGCTGCAGCGCGATGCCCAACTCACCCACTTCGAATACCTCGTGCTGGCGAAACTCTCCGAGGCGCCCGAGCACGTGCTGCGCATGACGAGGCTCGCCGCCATCACGAACTCGACCCTGCCTCGCCTCTCGCACGTGGTGAGCCGCCTGGAGGCACGCGGCTTCCTCGAGCGCCGGCCCTGTCCCGAAGACCGCCGGGCCACCAACGCCCACCTCACCGGGGCGGGCTGGCAGAAGGTCGTGGCGACGGCACCCGGCCACGTGGCGACTGTGCGCGCGCACGTCATCGACCTGCTGACCGACGAGCAGGTCGAGCAGCTCGACGGGATCATGGCGACCCTGCTCGAACGACTCGACCCGCAGAACTCGCTGCGCCGCCTGCCCTGACCGGCGGCGCAGCGTGCCTCAGCGCCGCGCGAACAACCGCCCGCGGTTGACGTACACGAGCCCGCCCGCGACGGCGAGCACGACCACGACCGCGCCGACCCAGAGCCCGACGGTGAGCGGCGACACCCCCGCCGACGCCGGCGTCGCCGTCGACGCATCCCCAGCCCCCGCGGCCTCATCGGCCACCGGCGCGATGGTCTCCCCGGGCTCGACCGGCGGCGCGAGTTCGGCCACCGTGATGTCGACCGTGGTCGAGGCCGAACTCGGCGTGGTCGTGGTGACCGTCACCGCCCACTGCCCATCGGGCAGGAACGGCTCGGGTGTGATCCAGATCCCCTCCCCCTCGGGTGAGGAGACGAGCGCCAGCGGGCCGACGCTCTCCCCGCTCGGCGAGACCGCGGTGGCGACCGGGTCGATGATCTCCGAGACCGGATGCCCGTCCTCCGTGTAGGCAGCGTTCACGATGAGTCCCCCCGCGCCGTCCGGCGAGACGGTGAGCTGGAACGGCCCGCCGTGCGCCAGCGCCGCTGGAGCCGCCGCCCCGAGCACCGCCGCGAGCGCCACCAGTAGCCCGATCGCGACGGCGACCGCCGCCCGTCGTGCGATGTCAATCGTGTGCATCATTGCCTTCCGATCGTAACGAGAGTGCCGACCCGTCAGTCCCGGTCGCTCTGAGGGGGTCAAAGCGACGGAGACTGACGGGTCGGCGGGTTGGTGCGGTCGGGTGTTACTCGGCCGCGCCGTCGGTGCGGCGGCGGTTCAGGAGGAGCAGTCCTCCGAGACCACCGACCAGCAGGATGATCGCCAGCGGAACCAGGTTCTGCCAGCCGTCGGCGCCGGTGTTGGCGAGGCCGCCCGATCCGGAGCCCGAGCCGCCGTTGCCGCCGCCCGGGGTGCCCGGGTTGCCCGGGTTGCCCGGCGTGCCGGGGTTGCCCGGCCCGGGGTCGACCGCCGCGGCGCTGACCGTGATGGCCAGGCTCCGCGCCAGCTCGACGTCGCCGAGGCGGATCACCACGTGGTGCTCACCCACCTCGAACCCGGCCGGAACCTGCAGCGTGTAGCTGAAGCCGCCGTCCGCATCCGTGGTGACCGTGCCGATCTTCAGCGGCTCGGAGTACAGCCACACGTCGAGCTCGGTCTCGGCCGGGAAGCCCGTTCCGGTGACCTTGACGAGCTCGCCCTGCTTGACGTTCCGGTCGTCCACCACGACGGTGGGCGTCGGCTGCGGCTCCTCGGTCTCCGCCACCTCGACGGTGCCGGTGGCGCTCACGTTGCCGGCCACGTCGACCGCACGGTACGTCACCGTGGCGGCCTCGGTGCCCGCGACGACGACCGGTGCGGTGTAGCTGCGCCAGGCATCCGCCGCGTCACCGGGCAGTCGGTACTCGACCCGGGCGACACCACTGGTGGCGTCGGTGCCGGCGAGGGTGACGGTGCGCGCTTCGATCGAACCGGTCGCGCTCGGCACCACGGTGTCGATCTTGACCAGCCGCTCGACGGTGGCCGAGTAGTGGCCCTCGCCGTCGGTGGCGCGCACCTTCACCGTGGTCTCACCTTCGGCCGACAGCAGCACCGAGGCGCCGAGCGGGCTGAAGGTGGTGCCGTCGGTGGAGTACTCGACCGTGGCGGTGCCCTCGGCATCGGTGGTGGTGCCCACGGCGGTCATCGTGACCCCCGTGGTGTACCAGCCGCCGAGCCCGTTGGCGGTCGCCGGGTCGAGGGTCACCTCGACCGTCAGCGTCGGGTCTTCGGGGTCGACCGGCGCGGCCGGAACCTCGAGGGAGCCCTCTGCCGACGGGTTGCCCGCGACATCCGTCACCAGGTAGTGCACCGTCTGAGCCGTCTCGTCCACCGCGACCGGCGTGGTGTAGTCGGCCCAGGCGCCGTCGCCGATGCGGTACTCGATCGTGTCGACGGTGCTCGTGGCATCCGTCGCCGTGATCTCCACCGTGCGCTCCGTGCCGTCCACCACGAGGTTCGCGGTGGCCTCCGGGGCGGTGGCGTCGATCTTGAACGAGACCGCACCGATCTCACTGGTCGAGCCGGGGGCGGATGCACGGTACTGCACCGTGTGCTCGCCATCGGCCGTCACCTGCACCGGGTGGGTGTACTCGAGCCAGCCCGAACCGTCGAGGTTGTACTCGCGGTAGACCGTGCTCGAACCGCCGCCCTGGCTCTCCACCGTCACGGTGACGGCCTGGGTGTACCAGTCCGCCAGACCGTTGGGCGCAGCGGGCTCGACGGTCGCACTGACCGTGACGGGCTCCTCCGGCTCGTCGCCGACCACGTGGAAGTAGTCGAAGACGGCCGTGTTCGAGACCTGGCCCTGGCTGGAGTTGCCGAGCGCGTACAGACCCACTCGGGCGCCACCGAGGCCGGCGTTGGTCACCGTCTCGGCGATCTGCGACCAGGTGGTGCCGTCGTTGCTGTACCAGCCGGTGTAGACGTCACCCGACTTCGCCAGGCGCAGCCAGACGATGCCGTCGGCGGGCGCCGGCGCGTTCGGCTGCGGGTTCTGCACCACGGCACCGATCTCGCTGCGGAGCTCGATGTTGCGGGCGATGGCCGAGCCGGCCGAGTTGGTGGCCAGGATGTCCAGCTTGACGTAGTTGTCGTCGTCGCCGTACACGATCAGGCCGCCCTGCTGGTAGCTCCGGTCGAGGTCGGATGCGTCGACCTTCGTCTCGATCACCCACTCGTCACCCTCGGGCTGGTTCTGCACGATGAAGTTCGGCACTCCGGTGTCGCCACCGTAGATGTCGTTCGGCGTCGTGTCGATCCGCAGCGCGCCGTCGGAGACGCGGTAGCCCTCGGGCTGCTCGTTGACGACCTGCCAGCGGCACCCGTCGAGCGTCGAACCGTCGAACTCGTCGTTCGGCGTCGCCGCGACCGCGGTGTCATCGGGCGTGATCTGGAACCAGTCGAACTTGGCGTCGATCACGTCCACCGGCGAGCCGCTGTTCGCGAAGGCCACCAGGCCGATGCGCGGGTTGACGATGCCGGCCAGCGGCTTCGTCTCGCTCATCGCGGTGTACGAGACACCGTCGGCCGAGTAGGAGGCGTTCAGGTTGGTTCCGTCACTCGTGAGCCGCACGAAGAAGGTGTCCGGGAAGTCCAGACCCAGGTTCGCGGTGTTCGATGCGGCGACCTCGTTCGGGGTGCCCCCTTCTTCACGGATGTACTGGAAGATGCGCTGAGCGGCATCCGGCGACCCGCTCCGGCCCTGCAGCACGAACTTGGCGTAGTTGTCGTCGTCGCCGTACACGATCAGACCGGCCTGCTGGTACTGCGCGCGGGCCTCGAAGGTCAGCTTCGCAGTGGCCTGCCACGCTCCCGCGGGCAGATCCTGCAGCGTGATGTTCGGCACGTCGCCCGCGCCGGCACCGTAGATGTCGGTCTTCGACGCCGGGATCACGAGGGCGCCGTCTTCGACCCGAGCATCCTGGGTGGGCCGCACGATGCGGTTCCAGCGGCTCGTGTCGAGGGTGGTGCCGTCGAATCCGTCGGAGCGACCCGTGAGGCACAGCGTGTCACCCGGCGTGTTCACCGTGATCGTCTGGCTCTTCTCGGTGTAGGAGCCCTGCTCGTCGTAGACGCGCACCCGCAGCTCGTAGCTGCCCGGCGTGTCGTAGACGTACTGCTCCGTCGCGTCGCCGGCGACGAACCCGCCGCCGAGCCCGGCGTCCCAGCGGTAGCTGAGCGCGGTGCCCTCCGGGTCGGTCGCGTCGACCGTGGCGTCGACCACGAGCGGTGCGGTGCCTGACTTCGGCGAGACGCCGAGGGTCACGGTCGGCGGCGAGTTGGACTCGACGCCGTCACCACCCCAGTTCATGTAGTTGATGTTCGCGCCGCCCTCGGTGAGCACGAAGTACACCGTGCCGGTCTCGGTCGGCAGGCCCCCGTCGAAGTTCAGCGTGAAGTCCGAGTAGGTCTGCCAGTCGGGGCTCCCGTTCTTCAGCGTCGGCGTGAACGGGATGTTCCCGAGCAGCTGACCGGTCACGGGGTCGTTCCAGCGCACCGCGATGTTCGCGTTGCCGGCGAAGCCCTTGGCCAGGCGCAGCGTGACGCTGTCCATGCCCTTGAGGTTCACCGGGGAGTACGACCACCAGTCGCCCACCTCGACGTTGCTGACGTTGCGACCGCCGCCGGCGCTGTCGCCGGTCGACTCGGTCTTCACGCCGTCGTCCGCCCCGCCGGTGCCGTTGACCCTACCGGTCTGGTCGAAGTACTCGGCCTCCATGTGGGTGGAGTTCAGCACCGTCGTGGCGTAGCCGGTCTGCGGCACGCCCACGGCGCCGCCGTCGTCGGTGTAGTTGGCGTTGACCACCCAGAAGAGGTTCGCCTCGAGGCCGTGGCCTGCGTCGCGAGCCGTCGGGAAGCTCCCCTCACAACCGTGGATCTCTCCGAAGTCGTGGTTGTGGGAGTCGTGACCGAGAGCGGGAATGAGCTTCACGTTCTCGCAGTCGATCGGCCCCGATGCATCCGGGTCGTTGACCGTCACCTTGTAGGCGATGTCGTCGCCCCAGGTGAAGAACCCGCCGTTCTCCGGGAAATCGATCGAGATCTCGGGGGTGGCGTTGCCCACCACGATGCGCACGTTGGCGATCGCGGTCTTGCCGTCCTCATCCGTCGCGGTCAGGCGGGCGGTGTAGTCGCCGTTCTGCGCGTAGGTGTGGGCCGGGTTGGGCTCCGTCGTGGTGGGCGAACCGTCACCGAAGTCCCATTCGATGGTGAACGGCTTCGAGATCGGGTGACGCGTGCCCTCCGAGGAGAACTGCACGTCGAGCGTCGGGCCGGGGCCGTTCGTCACGTCAGCGGATGCGCGGGCGATCGGAGACGGGTTGGCCTGCACGTAGTCGACCCGGTAGACGCCGGAGTTCTCGGTGTTGCCACCGAAGTCCGAACCCCAGTCGATCACGTAGAGCGCGCCGTCGGGGCCGAACTGGAAGTCCATCGACTTGCTGAAGCCCTTCGACGGGTCGAAGATGTCGGGCAAGATGCGGTTGATGTCCTGGATCTTCGTGTGCCGGCCGACGGTGTCGCTGGTGTCCTCGTTCAGCTGGAACGAGAACATCCGGCCCGAGTTCCACTCGGCGAAGATCGCCTTGCCGTCCCAGTACTCCGGCCACTTCGTCTCGGACGGGTTCGAGGCGTCGTACTGGTAGACCGGGCCACCCATCGGGGCGCCGGCGTTGCCGATCTCCTGGTAGATGGCGGTGGTGCCGTTCTCGGTCCACCACTCCGGCACGATCACCGGCGGAAGCGTGGTCAGGCCGGTGTTGTTCGGGCTGTTGTTCACGATCGCGGCCGGGTTGAACTCGGCGCCGGAAGTCTGGGTGCTGAAGTTGTAGTCCTTGTAGCACTTGATGCCCACGCAGAACGGCCAGCCGTAGTTGCCGGGCTGCTTCACGATGTTCCACTCCACGGTGCCGCCGGGGCCACGGTTGGCGTTGGCGGAGCCGGCGTCGGGGCCGTAGTCAGCCACGAGCAGGTTGTTCGTGTAGGGGTCGAGGCCGATGCGGAACGGGTTGCGGAAGCCCATCGCGAAGATCTCGGGCCGCGTCTTGTCGTTCGTGTCGTTCGCCTCGGGGAACAGGTTGCCCTCGGGGATCGTGTAGCCGCCCTCGGGGGTCGGCGTGATCTTCAGGATCTTGCCGCGCAGGTCGTTCGTGTTGCCGGCGCTGCGCTGGGCGTCGTAGTCCTGGCGCCCCGCACGCTCGTCGATCGGCGAGTAGCCGTCGGACTCGAACGGGTTGGTGTTGTCACCGAGCGCGAGCACGAGGTTGCCGTCGTTGTCGAAGAGCATGTCCCCACCGGCGTGGCAGCAGGTGTTGCGCTGGGTGGTGACCTTCAGCACGGCCTTCTCGCTTGCCGGGTCGAAGGTCTTCGCCGCAGGGTCGTAGGTGTAGCGGGAGATGCGGTTGTGCGGCCCGTCGCTGCCCACGTTCGCCGGGGCCCAGTAGACGTAGACCCAGTTGTTGGTGGCGAAGTCGGGGTCGAGCGCGATGCCGAGCAGGCCGTCTTCGTTGGCCTGCGTCACCGGCAGCGAGAGCGCCGTGGTGGTCTGCAGCGAAACGGGGTCGATGCGCTGCACGCGGCCGTTGCGCTCGGCGTAGAACACCGTCGAGTCGTCGGCGATGTCCATCGCCATCGGGTTTCCGGTGTCGGTGTCCAGCGGCACGAGTTCGTAGCTGTCGCTCTGCGTTGCGCTGCAGTCGGCGTTCTGGGCGCCGGCCGCGGTCTTGATGCCGCCCAGCAGGTGCTCGAGGAACGCGGGGTCGCTGTACGACGCATCCGTGTGCCCGCCGCCGGTGTACCAGGAGCGACCGCCGTCGTAGTTCTGGCACCAGGTGGTCGGGTGGTCGATGCCCATCGTGCCGCCGGTGTACGACTTCTCGTCGAGGGAGGCGAGCACGTGCACGTTGCCCCGCGGGTTGCTGCGGAAGTTGTACCACTCGTCGTACCGCGTCCAGGTGTCGCCGAGGTGCGAGGTGCTGGGGTGCGCGTGGTCTTCGACCTTGACGGTCGCGTTCTGCTCGGCCGGGTGGCCGGCGAAGTAGGCGCCGACGAGCTCGCCGTACCACGGCCAGTCGTACTCGGTGTCGGAGGCCGCATGCACGCCGGCGTAGCCGCCGCCGTTCTCGATGTAGTCCTCGAACGCTGCCTGCTGGTCGGCGCTCAGCACGTCACCCGTGGTGGACATCCAGACCACCACGTCGTACTGCGCGAGGTTCTCCGTGGTGAACGATGCACCGTCTTCGGTGGTGTCCACGGAGAAGTTGTTCTCAGTGCCGAGCTGCTGGATGGCGGCGATGCCGGCCGGGATCGAGCCGTGCCGGAAGCCGGCGGTCTTCGAGAAGACCAGCACCTTGAAATCGGGATCCACCGCGGCCGGGGCGATGGCTGTGCCCACGCGGGGCGATCCGGCGGTGGTGGTCGTCGTCGACGCGGAAGCCGCGCCGGCGGTCGCCAGGACGCCGGAAGCGACCATGGCGAGAGCCGCGAGAGACGCGACGAGTCGCGATCTCACGGAGCGATGTGGTTGGACAGCTCTGTTCAACGTGTGCACCCCTCAGTACCTGGCGCGCCGGACGACGCGCAACTCCTGCCGATCCTAAGGAGGATTTTGTTGTCCGTCAAGATTAATTCGAGATGCGCGTCAAATGGCGTCTCGAGCGCGTTTTGAGCAAAAGCGGGCGCGATTAGGATGGCAGCGCAGAGAAACCCGGTTCATCAGGCGTTCTCCAGCCGCTGCGGGCGACAGACGTCGAGTTATGCGGTGACCACGCCGGCCGGATCGGCCAGGAGCGGCGCGAACGCCAATTGGGCCGCGCCCATCATGAGGAGATCCCGGCCCAGCGAGGAGCGGGAGATGCGAGCGGTCTCCCGCGAGCCGAGCATGGCCGACCGCGCGACCGCGCCCTGCAGGCGCTCCGGTGCCGCGTCGAAGAGCGACCCGAGGAAGCCGCCGAGCACGATGAGCTGCGGATTGAACAGGTTCACCGCATTGCGCAGGGTGACGGCCAGGAAGTCCAGCTGACGATGCACCAGCGCCACGAGCTCCGGGGCAGGCCCTGCGGGATCGGCCAGTCGCTCCCGCAGGACGTCGTCGAGATCGTCGACCCGATGGGGCGCAAGATCCAGCGCATCCAGCAGCGGCTGCCGCTTGACCTCGGTCTCGAGACATCCGCTGGCCCCGCAGTAGCAGGGCAGGCCGTCGCTGTTGACGAGGGTGTGGCCGAGTTCCCCGGCGTAGCCGCTCTCACCGGTGAGCAGCACGCCGTTGCTCACGACTCCGCCGCCGATGCCGCTCGCCCCGCCGTTGAGGTACACCAGGTTGCGCACCCCGCGGCCGGCACCGAACAGGCTCTCGCCCAGGGCACCGACGGCGGCGTCGTTCGCCGCGTACACGGGCAGGCGCAGCGAACGGCCGAGCATCTCCGAGAGCGGAGCGTGCTGCCAGCCGAGGTGCGGCGCCAGGTTGACGAGACCATCGCTCGCGCGCACGAGGCCCGGCACGGCGAGACCGACCCCGATCGTGCGGTAGCTCGTGTCGAGCTCGTCGCGCATGCCGGCCACGACGGCCGACACGATGTTCACGACCTCCTCGACCGAGGGCACCCGCACCGTGTCGTACCGGATGCGCTTCAGCACCTGACCGCCGAGCGCCACGAGCCCGATGGTGACGGCGTCGAGCTCGGGGTTCACCGCCAGTGCGACCGCGCGCCTTCCGGGCTTGATCATGAGGCTGGGCCGGCCGACCTGATTCGTGGTGTCGGGCTCGGTCTCGTCGACAAGGCGCAGGCTCACCAGTTCGCCCACCAGGGCGCCGATGGTCGAGCGGTTCAGCCCGGTGTCGCGGGTCAGTTGAGCGCGGGTGACCGCGCCGCTCGAGTGCACGAGGTTGAGCACGGCCGACAGGTTGTTGCGCCGCACGTCGTCGAGGTTGTTTCCGCGCGCCGCCGCACGCACGGGGACTTTCGTTGAGTCGCTCACGACCATCGCGCACCGCCCTCGCCCAGGAATCCCGGAGCAGATCGAGTTACCCGTCGGCCATCCAGGCGGGAGCATCATATTATCAGCGGCGAGACAACAAATTAGAACGGCACGGCTTCGCTAGAAGATTTCACACCTCATCCATCGGACACCTAAAGCTTCTTCTCAGCTTCGAGCTCCGGCGCCCGGGCGTCGATTCGCGACCGCGAGCGCACCGCACCCGCCGGGTCCGACAGCACGCCGGAGAACGCGAGCTCGGCGGCTCCGATCATGAGCAGGTTCGAGCCCAGCTCCGCCCGGGTGATCTCCACGGCCTCGGCCGGTGCTTGCAGGCCCTTCTCCCGCATCTTCGCCACCAGCCGCCCCGGCGCGAGGGCGTGGAGGGTGGCGAGGAAGCCGCCCAGCACGATCCGCTCCGGGTTCAGCACGTTCACCGCGTTGCGCAGCGCTACGGCGAGCACGTCGACCTGGCGGTGCACCTCTGCCGTGACCGCAGGGTCCGTGGCCGCGGCGAGCGCCCGCTCGAGTTCGTCGTTGTCACCCCCGTCGAGACCGACCACGTCGAGCAGCCGGCGCTTCGAGACCTCGGTCTCCAGACATCCGATCGCACCGCAGTGGCAGAGTTCGCCGGTCGAGTTGACCAGGGTGTGACCGAGCTCGCCGGCGTAGCCGTCGGTGCCGGTGAGCAGCATCCCGCCGGTGACCACTCCCCCGCCGATGCCCGACGAGCCGCCGTTCACGTAGAGCAGATGGGTCGACCCGTGCCCGGCGCCGAAGAGGATCTCGCCGCCCGCGCCGAGCGACGCGTCGTTCGATGCCCACACCGGGTAGCCGGTCGCGGTGGCCACCATGTCGGCGATGGGCTCGTCGAGCCAGCGCAGGTGCGGCGCATAGGTCACCATGCCGTCTTCCGCGCGCACGAGTCCGGGCACCGCCATGCCGATGCCGACGATGCGGTAGGCCGAGTCGAGTTCGCCGCGCATCCCCTCGATCACGGCGGCGGCGATGTTCACCACCTCCTGGGCCGTCGGCACGTGCTCCGTCGGGTAGCGGATGCGCTTCAGCACCCGCCCGCCGAGCCCGACCAGTCCGATGGTGATGGCGTCGATCTCGGGGTTGATCGCGAGCGCCGCCGTCGACGGGTTCGCATGCACCTGCGGACTCGGCCTGCCCACGTTGGTGCTGGTGCCGGGCGAGGACTCGTAGAGCAGGTCGAGCTCGCTGAGCTGAGCGGTGAGCGTGGCCACCGTCGAGCGGTTGAGCCCCGTCACCCGGGCGAGTTCCGCCCGGGTGAGGGTGCCGCGGTGATGCACGAGCGAGAGGATGAGCGACAGGTTGGTGCGCCTGGTCTGGTCGTTGGTGGTGGCCGCCGACGCCGATCCGAAGATCGGGGGCTCTGTCACTGACATCCGCTGCTGCTATCGCGTGCTGAACGCGGCGTCGAAGGCCGCGGTCGGGGCGTCGAAGGCGAGGCGCTTCACGAACTCGAGGGCCTCCGGCGCGCCGACCAGCCGGTCCATGCCGGCGTCTTCCCACTCCACCGAGATCGGGCCGTCGTAGCCGATGGCGTTGAGCGCACGGAAGCTCTTCTCCCACGGCACGTCGCCGTGGCCGGTCGAGACGAAGTCCCACCCGCGCCGGAGGTCGGCCCAGGCGAGGTGCGACGAGAGCCGGCCGTTGCGGCCGTTGCCGGTGTTCATCTTCACGTCCTTGCAGTCGACGTGGTAGATGAGGTCCTTGAACTCGAGGATGAACGCCACCGGGTCGAGCTCCTGCCAGACGAAGTGGCTCGGGTCCCAGTTCAGGCCGAACGCCGGGCGGTGCCCGATCGCGTCCAGGGTGCGCACCGTGGTCCAGTAGTCGTACGCGATCTCCGAGGGGTGCACCTCGTGCGCGAACCGCACACCCACCTCGTCGAAGACGTCGAGGATGGGGTTCCAGCGGTCGGCGAAGTCCTGGTACCCGGCGTCGACGAGCTCCTGCGACACCGGCGGGAACATGGCGACGTACTTCCAGATGGCCGAGCCGGTGAAGCCCACGACGGTCTTCACCCCGAGCGCCGCCGCGAGCCGCGCCGTGTTCTTCATCTCCTCGGCGGCGCGCTGACGCACGCCCTCGGGGTCGCCGTCGCCCCACACCACGTCGGGCAGGATGTCGCGGTGCCGCTGATCGATGGGGTCGTCGCAGACCGCCTGGCCCTTGAGGTGGTTCGAGATCGCGTAGACCTTCAGCCCGTACTTCTCGAGCAGAGCGAGCTTGCCCTCGACGTAACCGGGTTCAGCCCAGCGCCACGGGTCGAGGTGGTCACCCCAGCAGGCGATCTCGAGCCCGTCGTAGCCCCACTCCGATGCCAGCCGTGCGACCTCCTCGAAGGGCAGGTCGGCCCACTGGCCGGTGAAGAGAGTGATCGGTCGTGCCATGTTTCTTACTCCTCTTATACGTGGTGGCGGTCAGACGGCGGTCCAGGCGCTGCCGTTGCCGGAGCTCTGCTCCACGGCGTCGAGCACTCGCTGCACCTGCAGACCGTCGGTGAACGAGGGCCGCGGCTGCTCCCCGGCGACGATGGCCTCGACGAAGTCGCGGGCCTGGTGCGAGAAGCCGTGCTCGTAGCCGAGCATGTGCCCGGCCGGCCACCAGGCGGCAACATACGGATGCTCGGGCTCGGTCACCAGGATCTTCGTGAAGCCCTGCGTGGCCGGGTCGGCCGTGCCGTCGAAGAACTGCAGCGCGTTGAGGTCTTCGAGGTCGAAGGCGAGGGCGCCGGTGGAGCCGGAGACCTCGATGCGCAGCGCGTTCTTCCGGCCCGTGGCGAAGCGGGTGGCCTCGAAGCTGCCGAGCACGCCGTCGTCGAAGCGCCCGGTGAAGAGGGCGACGTCGTCGACGGTGACCTGGCCCCGCTCGTCGGAGGCGGTGCCGGAGAGGCCGCGCGCATCCGCCAGCAGCGGACGCTCGGCCACGAGGGTCTCGAGCACACCCGAGACGGAGGTCAGCCGGCTGCCCGTGATGAACTGCGCCAGATCGATGGCGTGGGCGCCGATGTCGCCGAGCGAGCCGGAGCCCGCGAGCGACTTGTCGAGGCGCCAGGTCATCGGCGCCTCGGCGTCGTGCAGCCAGTCCTGCAGGTACTGCGCGCGCACCTGGCGTACGGTGCCGATGCGGCCGGCGGCGACCAGGTCGCGGGCGAAGGTGACGGCGGGTACCCGGCGGTAGGTGAAGCCGACCATGGCGCGCACGCCGTTCTCGGCGGCGCGGTCGGCCGCGGCGGCCATCGCCTCGGCTTCGGCCACGGTGTTCGCGAGCGGCTTCTCGCAGAGCACGTGCTTGCCGGCCGCCAGGGCCGCGATCGCGATCTCGGCGTGCGAGTCGCCGGGAGTCACGATGTCGACGATGTCGATGTCGTCCCGCGCGATGGTCTCGCGCCAGTCAGTGGAGATCTCCGCCCAGCCCCAGTTCTCGGCGGCCGCGGCGGTGCGCTCGGCATCCCGGCCCACCAGCACCGTCATCTCCGGGGTGGCGCCGAGTTCGAAGAAGCGCGGTGCCACCCGCCAGCCCTGGGAGTGGGCGGCTCCCATGAATCCGTAGCCCACCATCGCCACTCGCAGTGGTGCGGTTGTCGTCACGTGTCGTCACTTTCTCTAGCGGGAAGGGCACCGTGCCCGGAGTCAGCGAGAGGTGAGGCCGGGATCGCCGCGGGTGAAGTCCGCGACGACCCCGGCCTCGCGCAGGTTACGACTCGAACGCGCTCGGCAGGTAGACCTCGACGTTCTCCTTCGTGACGACGGGTGCGTACAGCTGGATCTTACGCGGTACCGCCGACTCGACGAGGTCGCTCATGCCCTTGCCCTGCACGATCAGGCGCGCGAGGCTGATGCCGTCGGCCGCCTGGGTCGACGGGTAGATGACCGTGGCCTTCAGCACCGTGTTGTCGGCCTGGATGTCGCGCATCACGTTCGCCGAACCGGCGCCGCCGACCATGAAGAACTCGTCACGGCCCGCGGCGTCGATCGCGGCGAGCACGCCGACGCCCTGGTCGTCGTCGTGGTTCCAGATGGCGTCGATCTTGGGTGCGGAGGCCAGCAGCTGCGAGGCGGCTGCTTCACCGCCCTGCACCGTGAAGTCGGCGGCGACGCGGTTGTTCACCTCGAGACCGCAGTCGTCGAGTGCGTCGGCGAAGCCCTTGCTGCGATCCTGCGTCAGCGGCAGGCTGTCGATTCCGGCGATCTCGGCCACCACGGCGTCCTTCTTGCCGTCGAGCTGCTCGCAGATGTACGTTCCCGCGCTCACGCCCATGCCGTAGTTGTCGCCGAGGATGGTGGTGCGCGCGGCGAAGGTGCTGGAGAACTCGCGGTCGACGTTGATCACGGGGATGCCGGCGTTCATGGCCTTGATCGCGACATCCGTCAGCGCGGCGCCGTCGGTGGGCAGCAGCACGATGGCGTCGACCTTGTCGTTGATGAAGGTCTCGACCTGGCTGATCTGCAGGTTGGCGTCGTTGGTGCCCTCGGCCACGACCAGGTTCACGTCGTCGTACTTGTCGGCCTCGGCGATGGCCGCGGTGTTGATGGCGCCGAGCCAGCCGTGGTCGGCGGCGGGGCCGGAGAAGCCGATGGTGATGGTCTCACCGGTGGCCGCGTTGTCCTCGACGGTGTTCTCTTCGACCGCGGCGCTGGTCGAGGTGCCGGAGCCTCCCGATGTGCATCCGGTCATCATCGCGACGGCGGCGAGTGATGCTCCGGACGCCAGCAGCAAGCGGCTGCGCAGTGAGCGTGGTGCAAGCATTGTTCCTCCTTGGTGATGGATGCAGGGATTCTGCTTTCGCCCGTGTGGAGGTGCAACGGTGCCTCAGTCCACATTGACGTTTCATGCAACATAACAGACCGCTCGACATTTGTCTCGCCCAATTTTAGTTGCTCAAGAGCAATATTGTGAGGCCTGAAACCGCTGTAATTCGGGGCCTCAGGGCCACCTCGCGGTATTTTGATGCAGGACCGTAACAATTCTGCTACCGTGCCCTCATGATCACTGTCGACCATGGATTTCCACTGCTCAAGGTGCGCGGACTCACAAAATCGTTCGCCGGTGTGCAGGCGCTGAAGGGGGTGGATCTGGAGATCCTCCCGGGCGAGGTGCACTGCGTGCTCGGCCAGAACGGCGCCGGCAAGTCGACGCTCATCAAGACGCTCTCCGGCGTCAACCAGCCCGACGACGGCGAGATCGTGTGGCAGGGCGAACCCGTCACCATCTCGGACCCGGTCGCCGCTCTGGGGCTCGGCATCGCCACGATGTACCAGGAGCTCGACGTGGTCGACGGGCTCAGTGTGGCCGAGAACATCTTCCTCGGCCACGAGTTCGCGCGCGGCGGGGTGACCGAGCGCCGGAAGACCGCGCGGCGGGCGCAGGAGATCATGAGCCGGCTCGGGCACGGCAGCATCTCCCCCAACCGCGAGGTGGGCACGCTGTCGGCGGCCAACAAGCAGATCGTGAGCATGGCGCGCGCGCTGAGCCACGACACCAAGCTCATCATCATGGACGAGCCGTCCGCCGTGCTCGACTCCGAAGAGGTGAAGAACCTCTTCCGGGTGGTGCGCGAGCTCACCGCCGACGGCATCGCGGTCATCTACATCTCGCACCGGCTCGAAGAGATCCGTGAGATCGGTGACCGCATCACCGTCATCAAAGACGGGAAGACCATGGCCACCAACCTGGCCGTCGCCGACACACCCACCCAGGACCTGATCCGCCTGATGACCGGCCGCACCGTCGAGAACGTGTTCCCGCCCGCGGTGCCGGTGCCGGCGGATGCGCCGGTGCTGCTGTCGGTGCAGAACCTCGGCATCCGCGGGGTCTTCGAGGACGTCAGCTTCGACGTGCGCGCGGGCGAGATCGTGGGCCTGGCCGGACTCGTCGGCTCGGGCCGGTCGGAGATCATCGAGACCATCTACGGCGCACGCAAGGCCACCTCGGGCACCGTCGAGGTGGAGGGCAAGCCCATCGAGGCCGGTTCGGTACGCGCCGGCGTGCACGCCGGCATGGGGCTCTCCCCCGAGGAACGCAAGAGCCAGGGGCTCATCCTCGACGAGCCGGTCTACCGCAACGTCACGCTGGCGAGCTTCGCCCGGTGGGCCAAGGCCGGGTTCCTCAACGAACGCGCCGAACGGCAGGTCGCCCGCACGCAGCTCGAGGCATTGGAGCTGCGGCCGGCCGACCCCGAGCGGCCCGCGCGCACCCTCTCGGGCGGCAACCAGCAGAAGATCCTCCTGGCCCGGTGGCTCGTGCACGGCACCCGGGTGCTGCTGCTCGACGAACCCACCCGCGGCGTCGACGTGGGCGCGCGCGCCGAGATCTACACCCTCATCCGGCGGCTCGCCGCCGAAGGCACCGCCATCGTCGTCATCTCGAGCGAGATCGAAGAGGTGCTCGGTCTGTCCGACCGTGTGCTCGTCGTCGCCGAGGGCCGCGTCATCCACACCACCACCGCCACCGACATCGACGAGCACGGCGTGCTCGATCTGGTCATGAAAGGAAGTGCCGCGTGAGCGAGCAGAATTCGCCCGTCGCCCCCGCTCTGGCGGGAGAGGGCCATGTCGCAGGCGGCCTGCCGCCGCAGAACCAGAGGCAGAGCGTGCTGAACCGTGTGCTCGGCGGCTCCGCCGGGCGCAGCATCGGCCTCATCATCGCCCTGCTCGTGCTGTTCGTGGTGGGCACCATCACGGCCGGCGACCGGTTCGCGAACTTCGAGAACGTGCTGACGATCATCCGCTTCGCCTCGATCACCGGCGTCATCAGCATCGGCATGACCTTCGTGATCACGGCCGGCGGGATCGACCTGTCGGTCGGCTCCGTGATGGGCCTGGCCAGCGTGGTCGCCACCCTCTCGTGGGTGCAGGAGTTCGCCGACGCTTCGAACTGGGTCGTCCTGGTGATCATCGCCCTCGCGGTCGGCGCCGGAGCGGGTTTGATCAACGGCATCGTGATCGCCTACGGCAACGTGGTGGCGTTCATGGCGACGCTCGCCATGCTCGTCGGCGCCCGCGGTCTCGCCGAGGTGCTCGCGAACCGCACCACGCAGATCGTGAAGGTGCAGGGCTTCCTCGACTTCTTCCGCGGCGACATCCTGGGCGTGCCGATCCTGATCTGGATCTTCGTGGTCGTCGTCGTGGCCGGCTGGTTCCTGCTCAACCGCACCACCTTCGGCCGCCGCACCGTGGCGATCGGCGGCAACCTCGAGGCGGCGCGACTGGCCGGCATCAAGGTCAAGCGCCACATCATGTACCTCTACGTGCTCTCCGGCCTCACCGCCGGCATCGCGGGCATGATGATGATGGGCCGCACCACGGCCGGCACCTCGACCCACGGCACGCTCTACGAGCTCGACGCGATCGCCGCGGTGGTCGTGGGTGGCACGCTCCTCATCGGCGGTCGCGGAACGATCATGGGCACCGTGCTCGGCGTGCTCATCTTCGCCACGCTCACCAACGTCTTCACGCAGAACAACCTCTCCACCTCGGTGCAGGCCATCGCGAAGGGCGTCATCATCGTCGTCGCGGTGCTGCTCCAGCAGCGCTTCGCGAACCGCGCGGCGCGCAAATAGCCACCACCGCCCCGCTCCTCACCAACAGAAAGTTCCACCATGACACTCACGCCCACCCCCGCCGACAAGTTCTCCTTCGGTCTCTGGACCCTCGGCTGGAACGCGCAGGACCAGTTCGGCGGCGCCACCCGCCCCCCGCTCGACACGGTCGAGGCCGTCGAAGGGCTGGCGGCCCGCGGCGTGTGGGGCGTGACCTTCCACGACGACGACCTGTTCCCGTTCGAGTCGACCGACGCCGAGCGGCAGCGCGAGATCGACCGGCTGAAGCAGGTCACCTCCGACACCGGCGTGGTGGTGGAGATGGTGACGACCAACCTGTTCTCGCACCCGGTGTTCAAGGACGGCGGATTCACGTCGAACGACCGGGCCGTGCGCCGGTTCGCTCTGCGGAAGGTCATCCGCAACATCGACCTCGCCGCCGAGCTCGGCGCCACCACCTTCGTCATGTGGGGCGGCCGCGAGGGCGGCGAGTACGACGCGGCCAAGGACATCCGCGGCGCGCTCGAGCGGTATCGCGAGGCGGTGAACCTGCTCGGCGACTACGTGGTCGAGAAGGGCTACGACCTCCGCTTCGCCATCGAGCCGAAGCCGAACGAGCCCCGCGGCGACATCCTGCTCCCCACCGTCGGGCACGCGCTGGGCTTCATCGCCACCCTCGAGCGGCCCGAGCTCGTGGGCCTCAACCCCGAGACGGGGCACGAGCAGATGGCGGGCCTCAACTTCACCCACGGCATCGCGCAGGCCCTCGACGCCGGCAAGCTCTTCCACATCGACCTCAACGGCCAGCGCGGCGTGAAGTTCGACCAGGACCTCGTGTTCGGTCACGGCGACGTGCAGAACTCGTTCTCGCTCGTCGACCTGCTGGAGCACGGCGGCCCCGGCGGCACGCCGGCGTACGACGGGCCGCGGCACTTCGATTACAAGCCCTCCCGCACCGAAGACCTGGCCGGGGTCTGGGACTCCGTCGAGGCCAACATGCAGATGTACCTGCTCCTGAAGGAGCGGGCGGCCGCGTTCCGTGCCGACCCCGAGGTGCAGGAGGCTCTGGCCGCGTCGAAGGTCGACGAGATCGCCACGCCGACGCTCGCCGAGGGCGAGGGCATCGATGCCCTCATCGCCGACCGCAGCGCCTACGAGGACTTCGATGCTGCGGCCTACTTCGGTGGCAAGGGCTTCGGCTTCGTGCGCCTGCAGCAGCTCGCGATGGAGCACCTGCTCGGCGCGCGCTGAGCCGGGCCGCCCGTCTTCCCGCTCCGAACTCCCCTCGCGCGTCAGCGCGGGGGGAGTTCTGCGTATCCGGCGGTGAGGGCTGAGCGGAGGAACGAGTCCGGCCAGACGGCGAGGAGCACAGCCGGCAACTCGACCTCGTCGACGGGCGCGCCGGCATCGTGGGCCGCTCGCACGAACTCGGCGACGGCCCGCAGCTGGTCGGCCTGGCGCAGCACGAAATCGCGATCGACGACCGAACCGTGCCCGGGCACGATCACGTCACCGGGCCGGATGCGCTCCAGCAGCTCGTCGAGGGCGCCCGGCCAGCCGAGCGGGAAGCTGCCGGAGCCGAACATGGGCGGCCCGGACTCCTCGATGACGTCGCCGAGGAGCCACGTGCGGGCATCCGGAACGAACACGGCGAGGTCGGTGTCGGTGTGGCCCGGCGCCACCGGGATCAACTCGATCGTGCGGCCGCCCGGATGCACGGTGAGCGGCGCCTGCACCAGCTCGGTCGGCGGGGTGAGCTGCACGTCGGCCCAGGACTTGTCGGGTTCACGCGCCGGATCGGCCTGGACGGCCGCCAGGCGCGGCGCCTCGTACCGCTCGAAATGCGCCGGGATGCGCGCGTGCCCGTAGATCGGCACGCCGCTGAACCCGGGTGCGCGGGTGAACCGTTCGTTGCCGAAGGTGTGGTCGTAGTGGGCGTGAGTGTTGATCACCGCGACGATCGGGCGCGCGAACCCGGCCTCGACATCGTGCACGATCTCGTCGGCTTCGGCCGGATTGTTGCGCGTGTCGACCACGGTGACGCCGGTCTCCCCCACGATCGCGACCACCGACACGTCGAGCGGTTCGTAGCGCCGCTGAAAGACACCGTCGGCCACTTCGCTCCAGGCTGAACCGTTCATCCGGCCCACGCTACCCCGATGTCGGTGCCATGACCGAGACTGGAGGCATGCCTGAACTGCCCGAAGTCACCGCGCTCGTGGCCGATCTCGGCGCGCGCCTGGCCGGGCGCGTGGTCGACCGGCTCGACGTGGTGTCGTTCGCGGCGCTGAAGACCTTCGACCCCCCGGCGTCGGCGCTCAGCGGCCAGACCGTTCAGGGGGTGAGCCGGCACGGCAAGTTCCTCGACTTCGAGATCGGTTCGCTGCACCTGCTCGTGCACCTCGCGCGGGCGGGCTGGCTGCGCTGGCGTGACGGGCCGCCCCCGCCACCCTCGGGGCGCCCGGGGAAGGGTCCGCTCGCGGCGCGGCTCGTGCTCGACGACGGGTCGGGATTCGACGTGACCGAAGCCGGGACCAAGAAGAGCCTGGCGCTGTACGTGGTGCGCGACCCGGCAGAGGTGCCGGGCGTGGCGCGGCTCGGGCCCGACCCGCTCGAGCCGGAGTTCACCGAGGAGGTGTTCGCGGGCATCCTGGCCGCTGCGGGGCGCGCGCAGATCAAGGGCGTGCTGCGCAATCAGTCCCTCATCGCGGGCATCGGCAACGCGTACTCGGACGAGATCCTGCACGCGGCCCACATGTCGCCGTTCAAGCCCGCTGCCATGACTCCCGCCGAGGTGTCGGTGCTCTACACGGCGCTGAACGACACGCTCCGCGGCGCGATCGCGCGCGCCGACGGGCTCGCGGCGTCGGAATTGAAGGCCGAGAAGAAGTCGGGCCTGCAGGTGCACGGGCGCACCGGGCAACCGTGCCCGGTCTGCGGCGACACGGTGCGGCAGGTCACCTATGCCGACTCCAGCCTGCAGTACTGCCCCACCTGCCAGACCGGCGGCAAGCCGCTGGCCGACCGCGTGCTCTCCCGCCTGCTCAAGTAGCCCGCCGCACCGCAACCCACCCGCCATGCTCGCATGGGGTCGACAACCGAGTATTTGTCATTTACTGCGAACTGTGCCAGATTCGTGGATGCGGCAGAGCGCCGCCACCACCGTCTCGAAGGAGCACCCCATGTCGCAGTCGTCCCTCACCACCGCGCCCGCCGGCACCGACTACCCGGGCAAGACGCTGGGCATCGTCGGGCTCATCCTCGCGATTCTCGTCAGCCTGGTCGGCTTCGTGGTGAGCCTCGTGGCCCTCAACCAGTCGAAGAAGGCCGGCTACAAGAACACCCCGGCCCTCGCCGGCGTGGTCGTGGGCGCCATCCTCCTTGTCGTCACCGTCATCAGCTGGACCATCACCGCCATCGCAGCCGCCTCGATGTACTAGCCACGAGCCCGCGCGGGGTCAGCCGCGGACGGCCAGGGCCCGCTCGAGGTCGCGCGCGCCCGAGCGCACCGCGTCGGCGATGGCGTCGCGGTGCTCCTCCGAGAGGCGGTAGGCCGGCGCCACCACGGTGATCGCACCCACCAGACGGCCGCGCACATGGATGCCCGCCGCGCTCGCCCACACACCCTGGTCGACCTCACCGGCGCTCTCCGCGTAGCCGGTGGCCCGAATGGCGTCGAGATCGGTCTCGAGCGCCTCCCGCGCCGATTTCGGGATGGTCGCGCCCGCGCGCTGGAAGTACTGCGCCAGCTTCGACGGGCTCAGGTCGCTGAGCAGCAGCTTCGCCGCCGCCCCACTGTGCAAGGGCATGAGGTTGCCCGGCTGGAACGAGATGGAGATCGGATGATCGGACTCGGCGATCGCCAGGCACACCGCCGAGTCGTTGACCCGCCGGAGGTACAGCGCCGTCTCCCCCGTCACTTCGGCCAGCCGGTTGAGGATCGGCTGCGCCTGCGCCCGGTAGTCGAACGACGCCTCCGCCGCCCGCGCCAGCCGCAGCACCTGCGGCGAGAGCACGAACCGGCCCTTCTCGCGCTCCTCGATGAGGTCCATCTCGCGCAGCAACGAGATGTACCGGTAGGCGCTCGGCACCGAGATGTCGTGATCCTCGATGAGGTTGTCGACCGTCAGCTCCGGCGTCGTCTCGTTGAACTGGAGCAGGATCTGGAGCGCGCGGCGCGCGCTGTCGACACCTTTGGTGCGCTGAGGCTGCGCGGTCACGGCGTCTCCGTCTTGATGTGTGCTCATATGGACTACCTGACGATCCTAATCGTGCTCCGGGCCGGGTCGGCGGAGGTCAGCGCCGCTGTTCGCTGAGAACGGCGAGCGCCGCTTCGAGGCCGGCGCCCACGTCGACCGGCAGCCCGAGGTCGGCGAGCGTGCGGCCGAGCGCCGCGAGGCCCACCACCGAGTGCAGGCCCCCGGCCGTCGGCCCCATGTGCGACAGGCGCACCAGGTTGCCGGCACCCTGGCCGTGCGACAGCATCACGCCGTACACCTCACGCGCGTGGTCGCGCACCAGGGCGTTGTCGATGTGGTCGGGCAGGCGGATGGAGGTCACGCAGGCCGAGGCGATCTCCTCGCGCTTGGCCCAGAGCGTCAGCCCCATCGCGACGGCCCCGGCCCGGGTGACCGCTGCCGCCGCTTCGTGGCGCGCGATGACCGCGTCGATGCCCTCCTCGAGGGCCTGGTCGAGTGCCGCCTCGAGCCCGTTCATGTCGCTCACCGACGGCGTGTACGGGAAGCGGCCCTCGCCGAGCCACTTCTCCTTCCAGTCGATCAGCGAGAGGTACGAGTCGCGCGGCGCCGCGGGGTTCGCGTAGATCGCCTCCCAGGCCCGGTCGCTGACCGAGATGAGCGCCACCCCGGGAGGGCCGCCGAGGCACTTCTGGGCGCCGGCGACGCAGAGGTCGAGACCCCACGCATCCGTCTCCCACGCCATGCCGAGCACACCCGAGACGGTGTCGACGTAGCTCAGGATGCCGCGGTCGCGGCAGAGCGACCCGATCGCCGCGACATCCGTCACCGTGCCCGACGGCGTCTCGGATGCGACGAGGCACACCATGCGGATCTCCGGATGCGCGTCGAGGTACTCCTCGACCGCCGCAGGACTCACGGCGTCGTCGTAGCCGACCTCGATCTCGTGCAGCTCTGCCCCGAACCCCGAGATCCAGTAGCCGGTGCCCTTGCCGAACACGCCCTGCACGAGGTTCAGCACCGGCATGCCGGGGGTGATGAGGGAGCGGAGCGCGCCCTCCAGCCCCACGATCGCCTCGCCCTGCATCAGCACGATGTCGTTGGAGGTGCGGAAGATCTGCGCCACCTTCTCCTGGGTGCGGCGGAACGCGGCGATGAACTCGGGGTCGTAGTGGTAGAGGATGGGCGACCCGAGCGCCGCCTGGGTGCGCGCCGAGACGGTGACGGGACCGGCCGAGAGCGTGAAATCGGGGAATGCCATGGAACTGCCTTTCTGGAGCGGCGGAACGCGCGTCAGCGCGCGCCCCGGGTGTACGGAGCGCCGAGGGCCGGAGGCACCACGGAGCTGCGCGCGAAGATGATGAGGGTGAGGATGACCACCACGAACGGCAGCATCTTGATGAAGTCGGCCGGCACTGCGAAGCCGAGCACCTGCAGCGCCGGGCCGATCGCCACGGCGAGACCGTAGATGAACGAGGTGATGACCACGAGCACGATCCGGCCACGGGAGAGCATGGTGATGACGATCGCGATGAAGCCCAGACCGTTGGTGATGAACGGGGTGAACGTCGCGGTGGTGAGCTCGGCCAGGTAGGCGCCGCCGAGGCCCACGAAGGCGCCGCCCAGGATGACCGCCTGCGACCGGATGCGCACCACGCTGCCTCCCGCCGCATCCAGCGACGACGGCTTCTGCCCGGCCGACCGGATGGAGAGGCCCCAGTTGGTGCGGGTGAGGAAGAACCCGACGGCGGCCGCGAGGAGGAGCGACACCCAGAAGATGCCCGACTGCTGGAAGATCGCCGGCCCCACGACGGGGATGTCGGAGAGCAGCGGGATCGGGAGGGACGGGGCGGTGCCGAGACTCGTGCTCGACTTGGCGTAGTTCTGCAGGTAGAGCACGCTCGTGAGACCCTCGCCGATCAGCGTGACGGCGAGACCGATGACGATCTGGTTGAGCCCGAGCCACACGTTCAGCACGAGCATCGCGAGGTTCGCGAGCACCCCGCCCACGGCCCCGGCGAGCATGCCGAGCCAGAAGTTGCCCGTGGTGAGGGTCACGACGAAGCCCGAGAACGCGCCGATCAGCATCACCCCCTCGATGCCGAGGTTCAGCACGCCGGCCTGCTCGCCGATGGTCTCACCCACCGACGCGAGCAGCAGGGGCATGGTCTGCGCGATGACCGTGACGATGAACACGGTCACGAAGGCCGCGGAGAGCGCGGTCATGAGGACTTCCTTCCGCCGAGGCCCTGGAACGGCCGGTACAGGGTGCGCCGCAATCCGGGCGGCAGGTAGCTCTGGCCGAGCCGGCTGCGTTCGCCCACGTACTCGGTGATGGTCATGAAGATGAGGATGAGACCCACGATCACGAGCAGGAAGTCGACGTTGAGGCCCGCCTGCTGCGCCGCGAGCGTGCCGCCGGTGGCGAGCACCGCGTAGAACGCGACGAGCGGGATGGCGGCGAGCGGGCTCAGCCGAGCGAGGAACACGAACGGCATCACGGCGTCGCCGTAGTGCGGGTCCCAGTTCGCCCGCTGGTAGGTGAACTGACCCAGCACGTCGATCGAACCGGCGAAGGCGATCAAACCGCTCGAGATCGCGAAGAGCAGGATGACCATCCAGGTGGAGTTGATGCCCACGTGCCGAGCGGCCTTGGGGCTCGCCCCGAAGATGTCCATCCGCAGCCCGAACGAGGTGCGGCTGAGCACGAACTGCGCCACCACCGCGAGGATGATCGCGATCAGGAAGCCGACGTGGATCTCGGTGCCTGGGATGTAGGGCAGCAGCTGGTCGTCGGGGATGACGGCGGTCTGCGGCATGGGCGTGTCGGGGTCTTTGAACGGTCCCTTGATGAGGAGGTTCACCACGCCCACGGCGATGAACGACATGACGAGCGAGGTGATGATCTCGTTCGTGCCGTAGCGCGCCTTGAGGATGGCCGGGATGAGCGACCAGACAGCACCCACCAGGATGGCGCCCACGAAGATGACGAGCGTCGCGAGCCAGGCCGGCAGGGCGGCGAACAGGTACGGGCCCGCACCGGAGGCGACGACGGCACCGAGGAGGTACTGGCCGTTGTAACCGAGGTTCCACAGTTGCCCGCGGAACGCGACGATGAGCCCGACCGCGATGATCACGAGCGGCGCCATCAGCACGAGGCTGCGCTGCCAGTTGCCGCCGGTGAGGCCGTAGGTCCAGACCCCGGCGAAGAAGTCGAGCGGGTTCGACCCCATCGCGAGCATGATGAAGCCCGCCACGACGAGGGCGAGGATGACGGGGAGGATCGACCGCACCAGGCCGTCCACGATCCTGCGCCCGCGGCTGTGTTCGGTGATCATGCCTCGACACCTTCGATCGCGCCGGTCATGTAGTGGCCCACCTTCTCTGCCGTTCCCGGCCCGTCGTTGTTCACGCTGCCGACGAGCCGCCCGCGCGAGATGACCTCGATGCGGTGGGAGAGCTCGACCAGTTCGTCGAGGTCGGTCGACAGCAGCAGCACCGAGCCGCCCTGTGCGGCGAAGTCGATGAGGATCTCGCGCACCAGATGCACGGTCTTGAGGTCGAGCCCGTAGGTGGGCTTGTTCACCACCACCAGCCGGGCGCCGTGCGTGAGCTCGCGCGCCAACAGGATCTTCTGGATGTTGCCGCCCGACAGCGTGCCCGCCCGGGTGGCGGGCGAGGGCGTGCGGATGCCGTACTCCTCGATGAGCCGCGCGGCCTCCTTGTCCACCGCCTTCGACTGGATCTGGCCGAACTTCCAGAACGGGCGCTGCCCGATCCGCTTGATCACGAGGTTGAGCGCCACCGACATCGAGCCCACTGTGCCCTCGTGCAGCCGGTCGTCGGTCACGTACCGGAGGCCGAGCTGCTGCCGGCCGCGAACACCGAGCCGGGTCACGTCGGTGCCGTCGAAGCGCACGGTTCCGGATGACGCCGGCCGCTGGCCGGCGACGACCTCGGCGAGCGCGCCCTGGCCGTGGCCGTCGATGCCGGCCACCCCGAGGATCTCGCCCTCGTGCACCTGCAACGCGATGTCCTCCACCTCCACGTCACGGCCGTGACCGTGGCTGGCGACGCCGACGAGTTCGAGCCGCACCGGGCGGGTGGCGAGGTCGATGCTCCGCACCTCGCGGGTCGATTCGGTCGCGCCGGCCAGCTCGGCGGCGTCGTCGCCCACCGTCTTCAGGTCGTCGCCGAACATGGCGCGGAGGATCGCGTCCTGCGCCTGCTGCTCGGTGTAGCTCGCGAGCTCCTCCACCGAGATGTGGCCGACGTTGCGGCCACCGCGGAGCACGGTGACGCAGTCGCCCATGGCGTACGCCTCGCGGAGTTTGTGGGTGATGAACACCACGGCGAGGCCCTGCGCCTTGACCCGGGCGACGCTCTCGGAGAGGTGCTCGATGGCCTGGGGGGTGAGCATCGAGGTGGGCTCGTCGAGCACGAGCAGCCGGCTGCCCTTCCAGATCGCCTTCGCGATCTCGACCTGCTGCTGCTGGCCGAGACCGAGGTCGGCGGCGAGCGCGTGCGGGTCGATGCGGGCGCCGAGCAGGTCCGAGAGCTCGTCGAGGCGCTGCATCGCGCGCTTCTTCTCGAGCATCAGCCCGGTCTCGCCGAGCATCAGGTTCTCGAGCACGGTGAAGGCGGGCACGAGGGTGGAGTGCTGGTGCACCACGCCGATGCCGTAGTCGACGGCGGCCTTCGGCGAGGTGATGGCGGCCGGCTCGCCGTTGATCGTGATGGTGCCGGCGTCGGGCTGCTGCATGCCGGCGAGGATGCTGATCAGCGTCGACTTGCCGGCGCCGTTCTCGCCGAGGAGGCAGTGCACCTCGCCGCTCACGATGTCGAGCGAGATGTGGTCGTTGGCCACGACCCCGGGAAAGGCCTTCGTGATGTCGCGCAGGGCGATCACGTCGGGCGCGGATGTCGTCAAGGGTGCTCCTTCGGCGTGGGAGACGGGACCCGGTGCCGAGCGGGGTCGCTCGGCACCGAGTCCTGATCGGGTCGGCTCGGCTGGACTGGGGCGGGAGCCCTGGCCTCAGGCGCCCTTGGCGGCGATGACCTTGGCGACCTCGTCGGGAGTGGTCGCCGGCGTCGGGGTGATGGACCCGTCGGCGATCCCCTTCTTCGCGGTGTCGATCGCGGTCTGGATCTCCGGGGTCAGGTTATCGGTCTCCTGCAGCGACAGGCCGCCGTTGTCAGTGGTGAGGTCGTAGCCCTGCTCGCCGAAGGTGCCGGCCTCGACATCCTTGATGGCCTGGGTGTACGTGGGGCCGTAGTTCCAGAGCACCGAGGTCAGCAGCACGCTCGGGTCGCTGAGGCCCGAGGTGACGTCGCCGATGTCGGCGATGTACTTCACGCCCGGCGACGCCTCGACCGCCTGCAGGTAGCCGTGGGTCGCGCCGTCGCCCATGCCGAAGATGACGTCGGCGCCGGAGGCGATCAGCTGTTCGGTGGCCGTCTTGCCGCCCGCCGCGTCGGCGTAGGCCGCGGGGCCGACCGAGGTGTAGAGCACGTTGATCGACGGGTCGACGCTGTAGACGCCCTCGGCGAAGCCGGCCGACATCTTGAACCAGTTGAGGTCGTCGGCTGAGACCACGATGCCGATGGTCTTGCTCTTCGTGGTCATCGCCGCGGCGATGCCGGCGAGGTAGCCGCCCTCCTGGGCCTCGGTCTTCGTGACCGCGATCTTGCCGGGGATGTTGTCGCCCGCGTCCTGGATCAGGATCGGAACGTCCTTGGCCTCGGCCACGCTCGTGGCGGCCACGCCGTAGCCTGAGGCGTGCGCGATGATGAACTGAGCACCGCCGTCGGCCACCTGGCCGAGCACGGTCTCGGTGTTGTCCCAGCCCGCGTCCGGAACGAGGGTGACCTTGATGCCGAGATCGGTGGCGGCCTCGTCGGCACCCATGAGCCCGGCCTGGTTCCAGCCGAAGTCGGATTCGTTCTCGGGGGCGACCAGGGCGAAGGAGGTGACGGTGGTGCCCGCCGACGACGTGGAGTCGCCGGAGGACGAGTCGTCGCCACCGCGGCCGCCGGAGCAGCCGGCGAGGGCGACGGCGAGGGCGCCGGTGGTCGCGAGCACCGCGACCCGGGTCAGGGTGCGGCGTGGGCCGCTGCTGCTGAATGTGAACATTGCCGAAGATTTCCTCTCGAGTAAGGGCCCCCGAACTTCGTCGTTATCAATTCGGTACATTCTTCTCACAATGTGCGGGGGTAGCGATACAGTATGAGAAGAACGATCGCAGCGTCAACGATGAATCTGCAGGTTTTACACTTCGGAAACACGCGCCCCCGACGATGAGGGAAAAGGAGACCCCGATGCCCCGACGCGCAGCTTTCCCTCTCGCCGCCCTGGCGCTCGCCCTCGCCCTGACCGGCTGCACGAGCCCCGCCCCCGCCGCACCCAGCCCCTCGCCCGCCTCGGCGCCGCCACTCTCGGCCGAGGATGCCGACGCGCTCGCCACCCTGGCGGAGGTGGCCGGCCCCACCTCGAACGTCGATCCCGACGCCATCACCTCCACCGAGTGCTGGCTCCCCTCGGAGCACCTGGTCGTCGACCCCTCGCTCGACGACACCACCTGGAAGGTGCTCTGCCGGGTGCACTACACCGACGACAGCGGCGACCGGTATCAGGATGCGACCTGCATCGGCGACTTCGCGAAGCAGCCCCAGCTCGATCACTGTTACCGCTGGGCGCACTACGACTTCGAACCCACCTTCCCCGAGTTCCCCGCGGTGACGGCCGGCTGAACGTGTTACCGATGCGTAAACTCCGCCCCACCCTCTTGACAGTGCGAAATCGCTTCTCATAACGTGATCTGCAATTAGCGTCATATGAGAAAGAAGAAATGAGGCCACGATGACGGACCCCAAGGTCTACCTGCTCGACGGCGGCACCCTGGTCATCGACGAGTCGGACGTGCACTGGCACATCAACGCGGGCAACCCGGTGCGGTTCCCGGTGTACAGCGTGCTGATCGAGCATCCGGACGCCCTCATCCTCTACGACACGGGTTACGACCTCGACCACGTGAACAAGGTGCTGCCGTTCGAGCTGCCCGAGCAGACGCCGGAGCAGACCATCCCGGCGCAGCTCGCCGCGTGCGGCTTCACGCCCGACGACGTCGACATCGTGGTGAATTCGCACTTCCACTTCGACCATGTGGGCGGCAACAAGTACCTCACGAAGGCCACCACCCTGGTGCACAAGGAAGAGCTGCGGCACGCGAAGGTGCCCGAGCCGTTCGAGCGCCTGGGCTACTCCGACCTCTCGTTCGACCACGCGGATGTGACGTACAAGCCGATCTCGGGCGACTACGAGATCGTGCCGGGCGTGTGGCTGTTCGAGACCCCCGGGCACACGGTGGGCCACTATTCCCTCCTCGTCGAGCTCCAGAACGAGAAGAGCATGCTGTTCTGCGGTGACGCCGGGTACACCCGCACCACCCTGGAGAAGGAGTGGATCGCCGGCTTCCACATCGACCCGACCGCATCCGTCGAGGCCATCCGCCGGCTCAACTACCTGGCGCGCACGAAGGACGCCGACATCTACCCCTCGCACGAGCAGGCCTCCTTCGCGGAGTGGAAGCTCGCGCCGGAGTTCTACGGCGGCAACTGAGCCGCACCACCCTCCCGTCACCCCAGACCCGACCCCGAAGCAGGAAGAGAGAACACCCCCATGGCCAAGACTGAACAGCGCGTCGCGCTCGTCACCGGGAGCGCCCAGGGCATCGGCGCCGCCATCGCTGAAGAGCTGGCCGCCGACGGCATGAAGGTCGTCGTCGCCGACGTCAACGCGGCGGGCGCCCAGGCGGTCGCCGACCGCATCGACGGCGTGGCGAAGACGCTCGATGTCAGCGACCCCGAGCGGGTGGCCGCCGTGGTGGGCGAGATCGTCGACGAGTTCGGCCGCATCGACGTGTTGGTGAACAACGCGGCGCTGGTGCCGCTGACCCCCTGGGCCGACATCACCTTCGAGGAGTGGCGCAAGGTCATGTCGGTCAACCTCGACGGCATCTACCTCGTCACCCACGCCGTCACCGAGGTGATGGGCAAGGCGGGCTACGGGCGCATCGTGAACATCGCCTCGAACACCTTCGTGGCCGGCACTCCCGACTGCGCGCACTACGTCGCCACCAAGGGCGCCTCGATCGGGCTCGTGCGCGGTCTCGCCGGCGAGCTCGGCAAGCTCGGCATCACCATCAACGCGGTGGCGCCCGGCATCATCGCGAGCGAGGGCGTGCTCTCGGGCCCGCACGCGGCGGGCTTCGACTACGTGGTGCCCATGCAGGCGATCAACCGGCGCGGTGTCCCGGCCGATGTGGCCCCCGCAGTGGCGTTCCTCGCCTCGGAGAAGGCGGAGTGGATCACCGGTCAGACCCTCGTGGTCGACGCCGGCCACACCCGTAACTAGGCCCGGGCGTGTCGCACCCCGACATCCTGATCATCGGGGCGGGTTCGGCCGGCAGCGTGCTGGCGAACCGCCTGAGCGCCGACCCGACCCGTCGGGTGACCGTGCTGGAGGCGGGCGAACGCGTCTCCGACCCGGAGATGCGCCGGCCGGAGCTCTGGCCGTTCATCCACGGCCGCTCCTACGACTGGGCGTACCGCACCACCCCGCAGGCGGGGCTCGCCGGGCGCAGCCTCGACTGGGCGCGCGGCAAGGGGCCGGGCGGATCGAGCCTCGTGCACGCCATGGCGCACATGCGCGGCTGCCGCGCCGACTTCGACCGCTGGGCCGAGGCGACCGGTGACGCGCGGTGGTCGTGGGATGCTCTGCTCCCGCACTTCATCGCGACCGAGTCGTTCTCGGGCGGGCCGCTGACAGGCGCTGACGGCACCGTCGTGCACGGCTCGAGCGGACCACTGCCGGTGGTGCTGCCCGGGCCGGAGCTCTCCAGCCCGCTCGTGCAGGACTACCTCGCGGCCTGGGGCGAACTCGGGGTCGCACGCATCGCCGATCACAACGGTGGCGAGATGCTCGGCGCGACGCCGAACTCGCTCACCATCCGCGACGGCCAGCGGGTGACCGTCTCCGACGTCTACCTCGACCCGGCGCTCGACCGGCCGAACCTCACCCTCCTCACCGGCGTCACCGTGCACCGGCTGGTGATCGCGGGCGACCGCGTCACGGGGGTCGAGGTGACGCACGAGGGACGCTCCGAGGTGCTCACGGCGGGAACGGTCATCCTGGCCGGCGGGTCGATCGGCGACCCGTTGCTGCTCATGCGCTCAGGCGTGGGTGACCCCGAGGTGCTCGCCGCGGCCGGGGTCTCCCCCGTGCTCGCGTCGCCGAACGTCGGCCGCAACCTGCACGACCACCTACTCGGCGCCGGGAACGTGTACCGTTCGCGGCAGCCGGTGCCGCCGACGCGACTGCAGCTGTCGGAGTCGATGACGTACCTGTCGGCGGGCGATCGCACCGCGGCATCCGGGGCCGCCGACATCGTGGTGGGGTGCGTGGTGGGGCCGAGCATGTCGGAGTCGTTCGGCGCCATCGCGGCGGATGCCGTTCCCGGCTCGGCCTACACGCTGCTGTTCGGCGTCACCAACCCCACGAGTCGCGGGTCGCTGCGCATCACGGGGCCCTCGATCGACGACGAGCCGGTGATCGACCCCAACTACCTCGACACCGAGCACGACCGGGCGATGTTCCGGGCGGCGCTGCGGCACGCCCGCCTCGTCGGCGGGTCGGCCGGGCTCGACGCCTGGCGCGAGGAGGAGGTGCTGCCGGCGCGGTGGCTCGCCGCTCAGGCCGGGGCATCCGACACCGACGCCGACGACGACGCGCTCGACGCGTTCATCGCACGCGCCGCCATCACCCACCACCACCCCGTGGGCACCCTCGCCATGGGCGCCTCCGACGACGCCCCCGTCACCCCCGGCCTGCAGTTCCGGGGCTTGGCGAACCTGCACGTGGTCGACGCCTCCGTCATCCCGTCCATCACCGCGGGCCCCGTGCACGCCTCGGTGCTCGCCCTCGCCGAGTCCTTCGCCGCCCACTGGGACGCCTGAAGACGTCGACCCGGGACATCCGTCACGTCATCAGCGCCACCGCCGCCGCCTCGACGAGCCGACGGGCGTGCAGAACCAGTCGTGCGGCATCGGCATGGGTCGGCAGCCGGTCGCCGTAGGACTGGGCGGACTTGGCAGCGAGCAGACTGTCGAGGTGCTTCGCGACGACCGCGCTCGAGGCGAGACGCAGGGCGTCGAGGGCATCGCGATGCGACTCCGCCGCCACCTTGTAGCCGAGCACATGCCCGCAGAGCGCATCACTCGCGGCGATGCCCGCGCTGACCGCGATTTCTCCGGCGTGCTTCCACTCATGCGGGCTCGTGCCGTCGAGCTGCACTTCGGCGGAGACGAGTCGGGTCTGTGCATCCTTCATCCGCGCTCGCACTGCTGCGGCGTCCATCGGCTGGCGTCGCGTGCTGATCCTCGGTGTCACGCGGCGCTCCCGGTCGGGGACTCGAGAGGCGGCCCAGCGAGGGCGATCCCGTCGGCAAGCACGTTGGCAACCAGTGGGTCTCCGTCGTCACGGCGACGAGCGAATTCAGTACGCTCGATCGCGTAGACCTGGGCCTCGTTGCCGGTTACTCGCCGGACATGATCGGCCAGCGCATAGCCGAACTCGGCGCGAGCATCGTCATCGAATCCGTCCGGGTACACCAGGAAGAGATCGACGTCGGACTCGGTGCGCGAGTCCCGCCGCGCGACCGATCCGTAGACGACGACGCTCACGCCGAGCTCGGTCGGTAAGTCGTCTTCACAGAAGGCCCGGATGCTGTCGAATGCTCGATCGCGCGCCGCGAGCCCGGATTCGATGACGGGCCACAGAACATGCTCCCGGTTGACCCGGTACAGGATCGACGGCGGACTCGGTTGCGCCGTCACGACGCCCACGGCCACGAGAGCGGCGAGCTCACGCTGAACGCTCGACACCGAGCCGACGCGCGACAGCGCGTGCACCTGGCGCCCGGAGAAGGCCGTGTCCGCGCGAGCCAGGACTCGGAGTGCCGCGGCACCCACTCGCGAGGTCAGTCCGTCGAGCGGCTCACTAAGATTCACACGGCAATCTTGACACAATTGCGTCATATCTGAGCCATTTGCGTCGAATTTGACGCATTAGGCTACACGCCAGCGCCGAGGAAGAGGCGCTGGGCGGTGCCGTTCATGACGGCGGCGAGGTCGGCGGGGGCGAGTCCGGCGAGCTGCACCTTGAGCTGCTCGACCTTGGGCTCGTGCCAGGGGCCGTCGGAGCCGTACATCACTCGGTCGGCGCCGACCTTCTCCACCGCCTCGAGGATCTTCACGCTCATCGGCATGCCGCTGGTCTCCAGCCACACGTTCGGATGCCGCGACGCCACCTTGATCGACGCGTCGATGTAGATGATGTTGCCGTGCCCCATGTGGCCGAGGATGATCTTCGCGTCTTCGTAGCGCTCGATCAGCTCTTCGATGCTCCACGGCAGCGAGAAGATCGGATGCCCGCAGTGGATGAGCGCCGGCAGGTCGTGCTCGATCAGCACCTCGATGATCGGCCACACCATCGGGTCGTCGGGGTGGAACCCGTCCATCAACGGATGCAGCTTGACGCCCCGGAACTTCGGGTCTTTCAGGTACTCCCGAAGTTCCGGGACGGGATCGCCGAGCTTCGGGTTCGCCCAGTACAGCCCGTACGCGCCGGGGATGTCCTGGATCACCCGCCGCACCATGGCGTTGTCCTGGTGGAACACCATGGCGGTGTCGATGTCGTTCTCGGCCAGGTACGGCGCCAGCCGGTCCTCGTCGAGCTTCACGCCGAACGTCGGGAAGTCCCCGACGTGCATGTGCGCATCCGTGATAGGCATCCGGGCTCCCCTTCGGTCGTTGCGGTCGTCAGCGCTCAGGCGTCGTTCGAGAAGACGCCCACGTACCGGGCGGTCTCGAGCACGTCGCCGGCGTAGCGGGCGAGGAACTCCTCGCGGGTCGGCTCGCCCTCGACAGCCGTGCCGAGCGCGTAGAGGTGGAAGAAGTAGTGGTGGTCGCCGTGCCCCGCGGGCGGCTGCGGGCCGTACCACACCGTCTGCCCGGCGCCCATCGGCCCCACCCGCACACCGTCGGCGGTGACGTCGAGCGTGGTGGTGTCGGGGGCGATGCCGTAGACCACCCAGTGGGTGAAGCCGTTGGGCAGCGGCGCATCCGGGTCGTTCACGATGAGCGCGAGCTCCACCGTGCCCTCGGGCGCACCGGAGAGCTCCACCACCGGCGTCTCGTTGCCGCCGTCGGCCGTGAGCCGGTCGGGGATGCGACCCTCGTTCTCGAAGTCGGGGCTCGAGACGGAGAGCTTGTCGAACATGGGCATGTGGTATGTCCTTTCAGTGACGGATGTCGGTCACGAGCCGAGCGCACGATCGAGCTCGGCTGCGACCAGGTCGGGGAATTCTTCGGGGATGTAGTGATCGGCACCGTCGACCTCGACCCAGCGGTCGGCGGGACGCTCGGCCCGGGCGCTCGCCCAGGCCGCCTCGCTCAGAATACGACTGTCCGCGCCGCGGAGGTGGGTCATCGGCCGGGAGACCGCTCGGAACTCGTCGAGGTGCGGAGTGCGGAAGCCGTCGATCAGCTGCCGCATCGCATCCGGATCGGCCAGCGGCGTGAACCGCCCGTCCGGGCCCTCGGCGTAGCCCCACCGGGCTCGCCGCGACACGGCACCCGGCAGGATGGCGCGGTACCGGTCGCGGAGGTACTGCTCGATCTCGTCGCGGTCGGCGAAGGTGCGGTAGCCCGCCGCCACGCGCTCCTGCAGCTCGTCGAGCACCGCGGCCTCGACGAACGGTGCGTAGTCGACCACGACCACGCCCGACACGCGCTCCGGATGGAGGGCGGCGGTCATCCAGGCGTTGCGCCCGCCGAGCGAGTGGCCGGCCACCACGGCGCGCTCGATGCCGAGGGCGTCGAGCACGGTGAGCACGTCACCGGCGAAGTCGGGGCCGGTGTACCCGGCCTGCGGCTTGTCGCTCCGCCCGTGCCCGCGCTGGTCGAGGGCGATCACCGTCGCGTGGTCGGCCAGGGCGTCGCCGACCGGCTCCCACACCGCGTGGTTCGCCGAGGTGCCGTGCAGCAGCACGACGGCCGGCCCCGAACCGCGCACCCGGGCGGCGATGTCGACCTCCGCCCCCCGGGTGCGCACCAGTCCGTCGCCGATCTCCTCGATCGACAACGAGCGGGCCGGCGCCATCAGACGTTCGGGATGCTCGAGAGCGTCTTGCGGGCGGCGATCAGCCCGGTCACGATCTCCTTGCGCTTGGCGTCGACGTCGCCCTCGCCGTACTCGTACATGCCGCCGCCCGACTTGAAGCCGAGCTGACCGGCCGCGATCTTGTCCTTGACCAGCTGCGGGGTCTCGGTGCTCGCATCCAGCTCCTTGTTGAGGTAGCCGGAGACCGCCTGGTAGATGTCGAGGCCCGCCATGTCGAGGAGGCGGGTCGGGCCGATCACCGAGAGCTTGTAGCCGATGCCCCACTTGACGCAGGCGTCGAGGCCCTCGGGGGTGACGATGCCCTCTTCGAGGAGCGCCAGGCACTCGCGGAGGATGGCGTAGAGCACACGGTTCTCGACGAAGCCGGCGATCTCCTTCTCGAGCACGGGCACGTAGTTGAACGCCTTCACGATCTCGGTGAGCTTGCCGACGAGCGCCTCGTCGGTGGCCTTGCCGGGGATGATCTCGATCATCGGGATGAGGTGCGGCGGGTTCGACCAGTGCATGCCGATGAGGCGGCCGGGCACGCGCAGGCTCTCGGCCATCGTGCTGATCGGGATGCCGGAGGTGTTCGTGGCGATGATGACGTCGTCGCCGATGCGGGCCTCGAGGTCGGCGAACACCTTCTGCTTGAGTTCGAGCTTCTCGGGCACCGCCTCGATGATGAGCTCGGTGCCCTCGAGCGCGGCGTCGAGGTCGGTGCCGAACGACACCGAACCGCCGGGCGCCTGCGGCGAGTCGACGGCCTCGAGCACGCCCTGCACGACGCCGTAGGCGGCTTCGGCGCGGGCGATGGCGTCGTCGGCGATGTCGTACAGGCGCACGGTCACGCCCGCACGGGCGAGGGTGGCGGCGATGCCGGGGCCCATGGTGCCCGAGCCGATGACGGTGGCGATGCTGGGAAGACTGCTCATCGTGGTTCTCTCTCTCGCGGGTTGGGTGTCGTGTTCGCGGTTGGCGTGTCGAGGGTGGTGGGGGGTCAGATGCCGGGTGGCAGGGCGATCGGCGAGATGCCGATGCCGTAGGCGCCCTCGACGCGGTCGAGGCGGCGGTTGAAGAAGGTCCAGAAGTTGTGCTGGGCCTTGGCCGGGTAGATGCGGTCGAACTTCTCCTTGGTCTCCTCGGCGTCGGGTTCGATGGGGGCGAATCCGGATGCCTTGAGGTCGACCTGGAAGCGCGCCGCCTTCTCGAGGAAGATGCCGGTGAGGGTGACCTCGGCCACCGTGCTGCCGACGAACGCGATGCCGTGGTTGGCCAGGAGGATCGCCTGCGCGTCGCCCAGGGCCTTCGCCGCCGCGACGCCGAGCGGCACCGTGGTGATGATGTGGCTCGTCTCGGCGAAGCGCGGCACGCCCTCGTAGGCGAACCACACGCCGTGGTTGTTGTAGGGCTTCAGCGTCTCCTCCGAGGCGCCGAGCACCGTGGAGTAGTGCGCGTGCGAGTGCCCCACGAAGTTGACGTCGGGCCGCGCCTTCATGATCTCGGCGTGCAGGGGCCACTCGAGGTGGCGGAGGCCGGTGCC
Source organism: Herbiconiux sp. FW305-C-125 (assembly GCF_058783455.1). Classification (NCBI taxonomy): domain Bacteria; kingdom Bacillati; phylum Actinomycetota; class Actinomycetes; order Micrococcales; family Microbacteriaceae; genus Herbiconiux; species Herbiconiux sp. FW305-C-125. The sequence continues at coordinate 599,584 of NZ_JBYSYO010000001.1, forward strand.
CTCGAGCACGGTGCCGTCGAAGTCGATCAGGATGAAGTCGTCGCCCTCGACCTCGCTCAAGGCGAGGTTGCCGCGCTTCAGCCAGAGCCCGCGGCCGAACGGGTCGCGGAACGAGAGGTGACCCATCGACATGTCGCCGTGGCCCTCCAGCTCCAGGATGCGGTGGGCTCGCGCGACGTCGGCGAGCACGCTCGCGATCGACTGGTCTTCGTAATACTGCTCGTGCGTGTAGGTCACGCTGGCTCCTCAGGTCTTCGGGCTCGGCTTGCTCGGCTGGTCAGTTCTTACGGGCGGCGACGTCGGCGACGGTCATGCCGCCGACGCGGGCGTTCACCCGGCCTCCGGTGGCGACGGCCGCGATGATGACGAGCTCGTCCGGCCGGGGCGCATCCGGGATCGTGATGGTGATGGCGTCATAGTGCGACCGTACGTACACTTCGTGCTTGTACGCCAGCGGGATGTCGATGGTGGCGCCGGCGGCCGCCGATTTCGTGGCCGAGGAGATCCAGGCGTCGCCGCCGCCGATGGCGTCGCGGAAGGCGTTGCCGAAGACGGTCGTGACGCAGGCGACGACATGCTCCTGCTCGCCGTCGAGCCCCGCGAGCCCGCCCTTGCCGTAGCTCTCGGCGGGGCGGCCGCCGAGCAGGGCCAGTGCACGGCTGCCGAGTTCGGTGCCGAGACTCGCGCTCGGCTCGGTCAGGGGTGAGAGGTCCTCCACCCAGCGGCCCGCGAACGGGTTGGCGATGACCACGGCGACCGCTGCCTTCACGAGCGGCTGCTCGGGCGCGGGGCCCAGTTCGTGCACGGTCTCCTGCACGAAGGAGTGCCAGGCCCGCACGTCGTAGTAAGGGTCGATGCTCATGCTGCGTGTACCTCGTGTCGGTTGGGGTCGGTCGGGTTGTAGAGGGCGGCTTCGACGCTGTCGCCGGTGAACTGGTTGCCCTTGGCCATCTCGCGGGTGTCGGCGTACCACTGCGACTTGTCCTGGGTGCGGTCGGTGACGGGGCGCTCGAGGCGCTCCCACTCCTTCAGCGCATCCGGCAGTTCGCCGTCGGCGGCGGCGGTCGCGGCCACGGCGAGGGTCCAGGCGTTCTGCATCGAGCATCCGGCGCCCTGCGCCAGCGCCGGGCACATGGCGTGGGCGGCGTCGCCGATGAGGGCGACCTTGCCGTCGGTCCAGTAGTCGAGTCGCGTGGTCTGGTAGCCGTAGTAGCGGCCGGGGGTCTCGGCGGCGACCTCGAGCACCGGGGCGAGTTGCGGGAACACGGAGGTCCACAGCTCGAGATCGATCGGCACCCGAGAGCCCTGCGCGTCGGCGGCGGGCGACATGAGGGCGATGTAGAGCTCCTCGTCGTTGGCCGGGGTGTAGAGCACGCGGAGCACGCGCGGATCGAGGTTCCAGAAGTCGATCACGTTGTCCCACTCGGTGTCGGGCTCGAGGGCCTGCAGCTCGGCCTTGCGCCGCGGCACGAGGAAGCGGGTGATGCCGTCGCGCGAACGCTCGCGCTTCAGCGGAACCCCGAGGGAGTCGCGCACGGCCGAGCCCACGCCGTCGGCGCCGATCACGAGGTCGGCCTCGGCCGTCTCGCCGCTGGCGAAGGTGATGCGCCCGTCAGCCGTGGCCCCGACCACCTCGGAGCCCGCCACCACCTCGGCGCCGGCCTCCCGGGCCGCGATGAGGAGCGTCTCGTAGAGGTGCGGGCGGGTCATGGTGCGCCAGCGGATGCCGTCGAGGGTCTCCTGCGACTGGATGACGTTGTTCATGCGCGTCTCGTACGCCGGCGGCGTCATGGAGCGCGACATGAGGTCGTGGGTGGCGCCGATCTTGTCGAGCACCTGGAGGCTGTTGTTCCAGAGCACGATGCCTGCACCCTCTGTGCGCAGTTCCGGGGCCCGCTCGTGCACGCGCACGCTCCAGCCCATGCGGGCGAGAGCGGCGGCCGCGGTGAGCCCCGCGAAACCTCCGCCCGAGATCTCGGCACGGCGTCGGCTGTCGACCATCTGTGGTTCCCCTCGTTTCGGTGGCTCTGGCGAGCCTCTGGATTCTCAAATTCTTACATTCTGAGGACCCGTTATCGCAATAGTAGAGATTCTGACACCGGGCTTCGCGCTCGCGCAAGAGGTGCAGCCCCAGCTCGTGAACGTTTTACACGCGTGTAACACCCGGACTCCGGTCGCGGCGACGGTAGCCTGGAGCAGATGACGATCACCGCTTCCGCCGACGGCTCCGCGCTCGGCAACCCCGGACCTGCCGGCTGGGCCTGGTACATCGACGACCACACCTGGGGCGCCGGCGGCTGGCCGCACGGCACCAACAACATGGGTGAGCTGAAGGCGGTGCTCGAGCTCTTTCGCGCCACCGCGCACGTCGACGACGACCTGCACATCTTCTGCGACAGCCAGTACGTCATCAACACGGTCACGAAGTGGATGCCCGGCTGGAAACGCAAGGGCTGGCGCAAGGGCGACGGCAAACCGGTGATGAACCTCGAGCTGATCAAGGAGATCGACGAGGCGATCGCGGGGCGCCGCTACCGCTTCGAGTGGGTGAAGGGCCACGTGGGGCACGAGCTCAACGAGGCGGCGGATGCCCGGGCCCGCGGCGCGGCGGAGGCCTTCGCCCGCGGCCGCACCCCCGACACGGGGCCGGGCTACCCGGGCGCCCCCGCCCCGCTGCCCACCCCCGACGCCGAGCGCGAGCCGGAGCCGCCGAGCACCGCCGCCACCCTCTTCTGACCCCGAGCAGGCGCATCCCATTCGCGCGACATGAGCTTGTCTCACTGTCGTCGCGACGGTAGAATCGCCTCATGGCCGTCACGAATGTCGAGATCGACACGGAGGTGCTTCGCGCAGCGAAGCGCGCCTTCGGTGTGCGCACGAACCGCGAGGCCATCGATCTGGCATTGCGGGATGCGGTGATGCGGCAGCGGCAGCACGACGCCATCGACTCGTTGAGTCGACTCGACCTCTTCATTTCCGAGTCGGAGGGGGCTGATTAGCCCCCGGGCACTCAGCGAGTTCCCTACCTCCTATCTCATCGATACCAGCGCCTGGTCACGCGCACGCCTGTCGCCCGCAGTGTCGGCCGCGCTCCACACGATCGTCGCCACACGTTCGCCGCGAGCGATCTTGATGTGCCCACCGGTCGCAGCGGAGGTGGGGCATATCGCGCGGAATGCCTCCGCCCATCACGTGATCATGAACGATCTCGCCGAGTTCTCAGAGTGTCTGGTCGCGCCGACTGCGGCCGACGTGCTCGATCTGCAGAGCAGGTTGTGCGCGGCCGGACTGATCCGGGCGGTGGGCGCGGCCGATCTGCAGATCGCGGCGTACGCCCTCACGAACGGGGCGACGGTGCTCCACTACGACAGCGACTTCGAGCACGTCGCGGCCGTCGAGCGGCGTTTTCTGCACCGGTGGATCGTGCCGCGCGGCACGGTCGACTGAGCGGAAGCGCCGGGCGGCTAGGCGGGCGCGTCGGCGGTGCTGCCGCGCACCACGAGTTCGCACGGGAACTCGATGCGGCGGGGCGGCGAGTCGGGGGCGGCGATGCGCTCGAGCAGCAGCCGCGCGCCGGCCCGCGCCATCTCGCGGCTCGGCTGGCGGACGGTGGTGAGATCGAAGGCGGGCCACGACGCGAGGTCGACGTCGTCGTAGCCGATCACCCACGGCCGCTCCCCCGAGGCGTCCCGCAGGGCATCCAGCACGCCGAACGCCATCGAGTCGTTCGCGCACACGATGGCGTCGACCTCACCGGCCGCCACGATCGCCCGCGCCGCGGCGGCCGCGTCCTCGCGGGCGAAGCGGCCCTCCCAGCGCCGTGCATCGAGCGGATGCCCGAGCGCCGCCATCTCCTCCCGAAACCCGCCCTCGCGCTCATCCGCCGTGCTGGTACCAGCCGTGCCCGACACGTACGCCACGCGGACGCGACCGTGCCGCACGAGGTACCGCGCGATCACCGCCCCGCCCTCGACGTTGTCGCTGGCCACCTGGTCGCAGGCCAGCCCGGCGACCGTGCGGTTGATGAGCACGAACGCGCTGCCCTGCGCGACCGCCTCCTGCAGCTCGGGCGACGACCCGGTGGCGGTGGTGAACACCACCCCGTCGACCGCCCGCTCGCGGATGGCGGCCAGCGCATCCACGTGGCTGCCCGCCCCGGCGTGCCACACGACCATCCGGTACTCGGCCTCCGCGAACACGCGGGCGAGTTCGTCGAGCACCTCGCTGTAGAACGGATTCGCCAGGTCGTCGACCACGACCCCCACGATGCCCGTGCGCCGGCCTTTCAGCATCTGCGCCGCCGCGTGGGGCACGTAGCCGAGCGACTCGGCCGCCGCTCGCACCCGCTCGCGCGTGGCGAGGGAGATGCGCGGGTCGTCGTTCAGCGCCCGCGAGACCGTGGCCTGCGACACCCCCGCCGCCCGGGCGACGTCATGACTGGTCGGCACCGCGCCCCTCCTCGTCTCCGGCGCGCCCGCGCCGGGCCCGCCGCGTGCTTGATCCTAGTCGTGCATACGTATACGCTACCGACCGAGACGCCGGTGACGACGCCGGCTCAGCACTCACCGAGGAGACACGGATGCGCACCCCCGCCACATCGAGCCCCCGAGCCGGCCGCCTGCTGAAAGCCCCGGCGGCCTCCGACACGCAGCGCGGCAGCACCCCCGAGGTGCGCGCGACGGTCGAGGGGATCATCGCCGACATCCGCTCCCGCGGCGACGCCGCCGTGCGGGAGTACTCGCAGCGCTTCGACGGCCACGCTCCCGAGACGTTCCGGCTGACCGAAGCCGAGCTCGACGAGATCGTGGCGCGGGTGCCCGAGCAGACGCTCGCCGACATCCGCTTCGTGCAGCAGCAGGTGCGCACGATGGCCGAACGCCAGCGCGCCGCGCTGCAGGACTTCGAGATCGAGACCCTGCCGGGCGTGCTGCTCGGGCAGAAGAACATCCCGGTCTCCGCCGCCGGCGCCTACATCCCGGGCGGCAAGTACCCGCTGCTCGCCAGTGCGCACATGACCATCGTGACCGCCAAGGTCGCGGGCGTGCCGAGGGTGATCGCGTGCACGCCGCTCATCCACGGCGAGGTGCCGGATGCGACGGTGGCGGCGATGCGGTTGGCCGGCGCCGACGAGATCCTGCTGCTCGGCGGGGTGCAGGCGGTGGCCGCGATGGCGGTCGGCACCGAGTCGATCGCCCCGGTCGACCTGATCGCCGGGCCCGGCAACGCGTTCGTGGCCGAGGCCAAGCGCCAGCTGTTCGGCGAGGTGGGCATCGACCTGTTCGCCGGGCCAACGGAGGTGCTCGTCGTCGCCGACGAGACGGCCGATCCCTTCATCGTGGCCGTCGACCTGCTCTCGCAGGCCGAGCACGGCCCCGATTCCCCCGCCGTGCTCATCACGACGAGCGACGAACTCGCCCGCGCCGTGCTGATGCACATCGACGAGCTGCTGCCCACCATGCCCACCCGCGACTACGCCGAACCGGCCTGGCGCGACTGGGGCGCGGTGCACGTGGTCGACTCGCTCGACGACGCCTTCGCCCTGGCCGACGAGTACGCCTTCGAGCACGTGCAGATCCTCACCACCCGGCCACGCCTGGCCCTCGAGCGGATGCACGACTACGGCGCCCTCTTCCTCGGCGAGGGCACCTGCGTCTCCTACGGCGACAAGGTCATCGGCACCAACCACGTGCTGCCCACGCGCGGTGCCGCGCGGTACACCGGCGGCTTGTGGGTGGGCAAGTACCTCAAGACGGTGACCTACCAGGAGGTCGTCGACCCGGCGTCCTCCGCTTTCCTCGGCGAGCTCTGCGGGCGGGCCGCGCGGGTGGAGAAGTTCGAGGGGCACGCCCGCTCGGGCGACGTGCGCGCCGCGAAGTACGGCGGCGCCCCCCTCCCGTGGCGGCCCTGACTGCTGCGAGCAGGGGGCTCGAGCGCGGACAACTCCAAACCTCACGGGCAGTGGCGCCGCTGAGCGCCGCGGTCTGCTCCTCGTTTGGAGTTGTCCGGGGCCGCAGGCTACGAGCGGTCGGCCGGCAGGGCCACGACGGCGTCGATCTCGATGTCGAAGCCGCTGAGGCCCACGCGGATGGTCGTGCGGGCCGGATAGGGCTCCGTGAGGAACTCCTTCGACACCTCGTTCAGCACCGCGAAGTCGGCCAGGTCTTTCAGGTAGACGCCGATGCGCACCGCATCGTGCAGCGTGCCGCCGGCCGCCTCGGCCACCGCCTGCAGGTTGCTGAAGGTCTGGCGCACCTGGTCGGCGAAGGTGTCGCCCACCCGGTTGCCGGCGGCGTCGAACGGCCCCTGCCCGGCGAGGAAGAGCAGGTCGCCGTGCACGATGCCGGGCGAGTAAGGGCCGGCCGTGGGCGGGGCGGCGGGGGTGAAGACCGGTTCGAGCATGGTGTTCCTTTCGATGGGCGGCACGGGCCGCGGGTGGTTCAGGCGGCGGACGCCGCGGATGGTCACGAGCCTGGGGTCGCTCCGTGCCGGAGCAGTTGCCCGGGCCGGCGGCCGGTCGGGGTCTCGTGCGTGAGCACGGGCACGCCGGCCACGAACACGTGATCGATGCCGGTCGCGGGCAGGGCGGGCGTCGCGTAGTCGGCGCGAGCGGCGAAGGCCTGGTCGTCGAAGACCACGAGGTCGGCGGCGGCGCCCGGCAGCACGCGCGCGGAGCGACCCACCCGGGCGGCGGGGGCATCCGTCATGCGGCGCACCGCCTCGCCCGTGTCGACTCCTGCGGCCCGCAGCAAGCGGTATGCCGCCGGAAACGACCCCCACGACCGCGGATGCGGCACGGATGACCGGTGCCCCGCCGAGAGCGCCGCGCCGTCGGAGGCGATGCTCACCCACGGGGTCGCCAGGGCGAGCTGCACGTCGGCCCAGCGCCCGCTCTCGACCGCGACGTCGACGTTGCTCTCGTTGGCGACCAGCAGCGCCACCAGCCACCGCCAGGGGTCGCCTGAGACCTGCTCGACACCCAGCCCGGAGTCCTCCGGGGTCTGCGGCGCCTTCATGATCACGAGCTGATCGGGCCGGTATCCGGCTCCGCGCAGAATTCGGGCGACCTGCTCCGGCGCGCTCCGGCAGAGCTCGGTGATGGCGGCCGGCCCGAGCCCGCGCACCTCGGTCGGCAGCAGCTGGACGAGATTGGTGTGCCCCGAGACGTACGGATACGCATCCGCTTCGACATCGACGAATGCACGAGCCCGCTCGATCCGCTCGAGTACCGCCGCGAAGTCCCCGCCTTGACCGGTGCGGCGCAGGTGCGAGATCTGCACCCGTGCGCCGGTCTCCTCGGCCACCCGCAGCACCTCCTCGACCGACTCGGCGAGCCGCTCGCCCGAGTAGTCGCGCAGGTGCGCCGACAGGAGCACGCCGCGCCGGGCGGCGACCCGCCCGACCCGGGCCAGCTCCGCGTGGTCGGCGCCCTCACCCGGCGCGTACATCAGGCCGAGGCTGAGCCCGGCGCACCCCGCATCGAGCGCTCGCTCGAGTTCGCGCTCCAGGGCGTCGGCGGTCGCGGCGTCGAGCGGATGCGCCTGCGCCCCCGCCACGGCGAACCGCGCCGACCCGTGCCCGAGCTGGGCGACGACGTTGGTGGCGGTCGGCGTGCGGTCGAGGGCGTCGAGCCAGCCCGCGACATCCGCCCACGGCCGCGGCAGATCGGGCACCACGTCGACGGGGCCGATGACCGCGGCGAGCCCCGCCGCATCGCCGCCCGTCGGCGCGGGCGACATGCCGCAGTTGCCCACCACCTCGGTGGTGACGCCCTGGGTCACCCGGCTGGCGTTGTCCGGGTAGGCCAGGAGGCTGAGGTCGGAGTGGCAGTGCACGTCGACGAAGCCGGGCGCCACGATGCGCCCGCGGCAGTCGATGCTCGCGTGGTCGGGGTAGCGCGCGGCAGCACCCGCGGCGGCCTCGGCCGCGCCCGGCACGACCGCCTCGACCCGTCCGTCCCGCACGAGCACGTCGGCGCGCACCGGCGCTCCTCCGCCGCCGTCGGCCACGAGCCCGCCCACGAGCGCGAACGACGCCATCCTCACCCCACCGTCCGCACCCGCGGCACCGCCGCGAGCAATCGCTGGGTGTACTCGTGCTGCGGCCGCACCAGCACGTCGGCCACGAGACCCGACTCAACCACCTGGCCGGCGTACATCACGTACACGTCGTCGCAGAACCGCGCCACCACACCCATGTCGTGGGTGATCATCAGCACCGACATGCCCCGCTCGTCCGCCAGCGCGCCGAGGGTGTCGAGCACCGCCGCCTGCACGGTGACGTCGAGCGCCGAGGTCGGTTCGTCGGCGATCAGCAGCCGCGGTCGCGCGGCGGTGGCCATCGCGATCATGGCGCGCTGGCGCATCCCGCCGCTCAACTGGTGCGGGTAGCTGCGGTACACCCGCTCGCTGTCACGGATGCCGACACTGTCGAGGCTCGCGATCACGAGCTTCTTCGCCTCGGCCTTGGGCATCGGCCGGTGCGTCAGCAGCACGTCGACGATCTGCTTGCCGATGCGGAACACCGGGTTCAACGTGGTGGACGGGTCCTGGAAGATCATCGAGATCTCCGACCCGCGCACGGCGTTCACCACGGCGGGTCTGGCCGCGAGCAGGTCGACCCCGTCGAAGCGGATGGCCGAGCCGGCGCCGTAGCGCATCATCTTCTCGTCGTTGAGTCGCAGCACCGACATCGCCGACACCGACTTGCCCGAGCCGGACTCGCCGATGATGCCGACCCGCCGGCCGCGCGGCACCACGATGTCGACCCCCCGCACGACCGGCGGCGCGTCGCCGAAGGCGATGCTGAGGTTCTCGATGTGCAGCAGATCGTCGCTCACGATTCCCTCCCCGACGTGACGGGCTCGACCCCGGGTTCCACGAACTCCAGCGGCACCGGCGGCGCGTGCCGGGATGCCGGGTCGGGTTCGAGCACCGCACGCAGCAGCGCCTGGGTGTACGGATGCTGCGGATGGTCGAACACCTCGTCGACCGGCCCCGTCTCGACGATCCGACCGCGGTACATCACGGCGACCCGGTCGGAGATCTCGCGGATGACGCCGAGGTTGTGGGCGATGAACAGGTAGGCGACCCCCGTCGTGCGCTGCAGATCCTGTAGCAGGGCGATGATCTGCGCCTGCACCGAGACGTCGAGAGCCGAGGTCGGTTCGTCGCAGACGATGAGACTCGGCGAGAGTCCGATGGCCCGGGCGATGGCGATGCGCTGACGTTGGCCACCCGAGAACTCGTGCGGGTAGCGCACCGCCATCGCCGGGTCGAGGCCCACCCGGTCGAGCAGGTCGCCCACCCGGGCGGGCACCTCGCGCGGCGGGCACACCCGGTGCACCCGCAGCGGTTCGGCGATCTGCCGGCCCACCGTCATCCGCGGGTCGAGCGTGCCGTAGGGGTCTTGGAAGATCATCTGGAGCCGAGCGCGCACGGCCCGCATCGGGCGCCGGCCGAGCGACGACAACTCCACCCCCTCGAACCGGATCGATCCGCTGCTCTCGTGCAGACCCAGCACCGAGCGCGCCACCGACGACTTGCCCGAGCCCGACTCGCCCACCAGGCCCAGCGTCTCGCCGGGCTGCAGGCTGATGCTGACACCCTCGACCGCGTTGCCCGCGGCGCCCGGGTAACGCACCGTGAGGTCGTCCACCTCGAGCAGCGCCGCCCCGCCGGGCCCCGGCCGTGCAGCTGACGTCATCACGTCGTCCTCCCTCATGATCGCCGCCGCCGTCGCATCGGGTTCGACGACTCCGCCACCAGTTCGCCCGCGAACATCAGGAGGGCCGAGGCGAGCGTGATGGCCAGGCCCGCCGCGATCGCGTAACTCGGCGCGGTGACGTAGTAGTTCTTCGACGACTGCAGGATGGTGCCCCAGGTGGCGGCCGGCAGCTGCACGCCGAGCCCGAGGTAACTGAGCCCGGCCTCGATCAGGATGGCCTCGGCCATCAGCTGCGGGATGAGGGTCAGCAGCGGCCCGGCGGCGTTGGGCAGGATGTGCCGCGCGAGGTTGCGCGCCGGCGAGATGCCCGTGACGTGCGCGGCGAGCACGAACTCGCGCTGCCGCAGGGCGAGCGTCTGCGCCCGCACGAGCAGGAAGATGCGCGGGAAGAACAGGAATCCGATGATGCCGACGAGGGTCACCGCCGTGGTGCCGAAGCTCGCCACCATGAGAATGGCGAAGAGGATGAGCGGGAACGCGAGCGTCGCCGACGAGACACCCGAGAGCGCTCCGTCGACCAGGCGGCCGCCGTAGCCGGCGAGCAAGCCGGTGGGGATGCCGATCACGAGGGCGATCACGAGGCTGCCCACCGCGACCACTAGCTCGAGTCGCGTGGCGTACACGATGCGCGCCCAGACATCCGCGCCCGCCTCATCGGTGCCGAGCGGATGCGCGAACGACGGCGGTTGCAGGATGGCGTCCGCGTCGATGGTGGTCGGGAGGTACGGTGTGAACAGCTGGGGCCAGAGCGCCATCAGCAGCACGATCAGGCCGATGACGAGCAGCGCCAGCCGGGCAGGGCCCAGCGCGGCGACGCGGCGGCCGAAGCGGGCGATCATCGGGCGATCCTCGGGTCGACCAGGCGGTAGGCGATGTCGGAGAGGAAGCCGACGACGAGCACCACCACCGTGGTGAGCAGCACCGCCCCCTGCACGACCTGGTAGTCGCGGTTCAGCACGCTGCTGAGCAGAAGCTGCCCGAGCCCGCCGAGCCCGAACACGGCCTCGACCAGCACGGCGCCGCCGATGAGCGCGGAGATCTGCACGCCGACGATGGTGATCATCGGCAGCACCGCGTTCTTCGTGGCGTAGGCGAACAACCGGCGGCGCGGCGAGATGCCCATGGCGGTCGCGGTGCGCATGTAGTCCTGACGCAGCACGTCGGAGGCCTCCGCGTAGACGAACCGGGTGAGCACACCCGTGAGGAAGATGGAGAGGGTGGTGACCGGCAGGACCATGCTCGTGACGAAGCCGAGCGGGTCGTCGGTCGGTGCCACGTACCCGCCCGAGGGCAGCACCCGCAGCGTGACCGAGAACAGGATGATCAGCAGGAGCCCCAGCCACACCGCCGGGATGGCGATGGCCAAAGTGGTGACGGTGCGCACGACGCGGTCGACGATGCCGTTGCGGTGCCGCGCCGCCCACATGCCGAGCAGGATCGACAGCGGCACCGAGATGACGACCGAGAGCACGATCAGCCAGAGGGTGCTCGGCACCGCACCCAGGATCAGCTGCACCACCGACACGTCGTTGCGGCTCGAGACGCCGAGGTTCCCGGTGAGGATGTTGCCGAGCCAGATGCCGTACTGCACCACCCAGGGCTGGTCGAGGCCCATCTGCTGCCGCAGCGCGGCGAGCGCCTCAGCAGCATCCGGCCGCCCGGCCTGGGGGCCCAGCAGCAGCACCGCCGGGTCGCCGGGCGTGAGGCGCAGGGCGAGGAAGACGAGGATCGACACCAGCCACAGGATGAACACGAGCCGCAGGGCCTGAAACCCGATGCGTCGCGCCAGCTGCTTTCTCTTCATGTCGTTCCCCGTCTTCCGCCCGTGCTACTTGCTGACCGCGACCTGGCCGAGCAGGGCCCAGCCGAGCGGGTTCATCGCGTACCCGGTCACGTCCTTGCCGGCGATGGAGGCCACCGGCGCCCACTCGATCACCATGACCGGCAGCTCGTCGACGATGATCTCCTGCAGCTGTGCGTAGATCTTCTTGCGCGCATCCTCGTCGGAGGTGGCGACGGCCTGGGCCACGAGGTCCTTCACCTGGCTGTTCGGGTAGTCGTCGGCCAGGTGCGGGGTCATGATCACGTCGAAGAACGAGTTCGGGTCGCCGCCCACGTTGAAGCTGTTCCAGATCGCGTCGTAGTTGCGGGAGGTGTAGGCGTCGAGCCAGACCGAGAGCTCACTCACCCGCGGCGTCATGGTGACGCCGATCTGGGCGAGCGACTCCTGCCACACCCGGGCCATCTGCTCGGCCTGCGGGAATCCGCTGAGGAGTTCCAGGGTGAAGGAGAGATCGGATGCGCCGGCCTCCGCGAGCAGGGCCTTCGCCTTGTCGAGGTCGTAGTCGTAGCCGTTCTGCTCGGCGTAGGCCCAGCTGCTCTCCGGCAGCGGGCTGGCGGTCGTGCTCCCGCCACCGCCGTAGGCGATCTTCTGCACCGAGTCCTTGTCGAGCGCGAGGGCGAGCGCCTGGCGCACCCGCGGGTCGGCGAGCTTGCCCGAGGAGTTGAACTCGATCAGGTCCATGCTGTTCGAGGTCGACGGCGTCACCACCTCGGCCCGCGAGCTGTCGACCTGTGCCGTGGTGGCCGAGGAGGCGCTGGCGATGATGTCGACGCTGCCGCTGTAGAGGTTGTTGAGAGCGACCTGCTGGTCGGTGATCGGCTGCTCGATGATGGTCTTCGTGGGCGCAGCGCCGCCGAAGTAGTCGTCGAAGCGCTCCAGCGTGATCTGCTTGTTCGGCTCCCACGAGACGAAGGAGTACGGGCCCGAACCGACGGGCTTCGACTTCGCGTCGTCGAAGCTCCCCGGAGCGAGGATCGAGATGTCGACGAGGCCGGCCAGGAACGCCGCATTCGGGCTGTTCAGGGTGATGACGACCGTCCCGTCGTCGGGGGTGTCGTAGCTCGCGACATCCGCCAGTCGGGGGGCCCAGATCGAGTCGGCCGAGCCGGCCGCGCGCTTCAGCGAGTCGACCACCGCGGCGGCGTCGACCTTCGTGCCGTCCTGGAACTCCGCGTCGGGGTCGAGCGTGAAGGTGAACACGGTGGCGTCGTCGTTCACGCTGAACTCGGCGAGGTCGGGCACCACCTCGAGGTTCTCGTCGTACTTCACGAGGCTCGAGAACACGAGGTCCTTCACCGCGTACTGGTAGGTGATGAGCTGATTGGTGTGCGGGTCGAAGTTGTCGATGTCGCCGGGGAGGGCGACCACGACCTGGTCCTTCACCGAACCCGCGCTCGAGGTGGAACCGGGCGTGGATGCGGAGCAGGCGCTGAGGGTCAGCGCGCCGATGGCGAGTGCCGCGACGGCGGCCGCTCGCGCGGAACGTGCGTGGATGGTCACTTTCTGCCTCTTTCGGATCGATGGAATGGATGACACGGGGTGGGACAGCTGCGGGCCGACGACCGTGCGGTCATGACGGTCTCCCGCTGAACTCGCCGACGGCGTCGGGAATCCAGGCGTAGCTGCGATCACTCGCAGTCGAGTAGTTGTAGAGGGCGAGCCGGGCGGCGCCGGCCTCCCGCGCGGCGCGCACCTTGCCGAGCAGACCGTCGGCGGTGCCGTGGTGGCTCTCCCAGAGCGTCAGCGCGACGGTGAGTTCGGCCGCCTGCTCCCCCACCGCCTGTGCGAGCGCCGCGGTGTGGTCGAGCTCGCGCACCACGTCGGCCGCCGACTCGTAGTAGCTCTCCAGCACGAAGCCGTCGGCGACCCGCAGGGTCGCGCTCACGTCGACGCCCTCGAGCCAATTGAGGGGTGCGGGGCGGCCCCAGACGGCGGCGCTCACGTCGAGCTCCACCGCGCCGGCGCGACAGAGCTCCTCGACCTCGGTGACGAGCGAGGTCACCGTGTCGAGCCGCATCCGGGTGTAAGCCATGAGGTCGGGCCAGCTGACGAGCAGCGAGGCGAGCTCGACCCCGTCGTCGGGGGTCCGGGGGGCCGAGTACGGCGCGTTCCAGGTGCGTGACAGCTCCGCCGCCACGAGGGTGCGCAGCGCCTCGACGTCGATGCCGGCATCCTGGCCGCGGCGCACGCAGTGCTCGCAGAAGCACAGCGAGAACAGGTACTTCGTGGTCACGTCCAGCCGCGCTCCCCACAGCTCATGCGGATGCCCGTGGCCGTGCAGCAGGTAGGAGATGCTCTCGGCCAGCACGCGATCGAACAGCCCGGTGCCGACCACCCCGGCGAACAGCTCGCGCACGTACCGCCGGACCAGCGGATTCGCAGGGCACAGCCCGTGGGTGAACCGGTCGCCGAACGCGGACCGGATCGCCGCGTCCGGCCGATCGGTGGCGAGCGTGCTGTTGTGCAACGCGACCACCCAGCCGTCGAGCGCGAGACCGCGCCCCTCGGCGGCGGTCTTCAGCTCGGCGAAGAGCTCCGGACGCTCCGTCGCGATCGACGACGGCGGCAGCGCCAGGTCGGAGAACCCTCCGGGCAGCGCCAGGGGTGTGTGCGCGGTGTTGGCCTCGGCCACGGAGAACACCCGGTTCGTCCGCCGCGGGGAGATGACCTCGGCCGAGTGGTAGGCGGTCGCGATCTGCAGCCGCCGGACGCCGGTCGCGGCGATGCTGTCGACGACGGCGTCGACGCCCTCGGCCACGACGTCCCAGGGGTAGAGCAGAATCGTCACGTCGCCGCTCATCGCCGCTCCTCCCGGTAGATGCGCTCGATCAGGGCGAGAGTGGGCTCGAGGTCGTCGAGGCCGAACCCGGGTTCGCCCTCGCGGAACGCCTCCCACTGCCGGGCGAACGGCTCGTCGTCGTCGACGAGGGCCGGCCCGCCGGACTCGTCATCGGCGGTGCGGATGCGCCACGAGCCGTCCGTCTCCACCCGGGCCACGCCCGCGCTGCCGGTGACCTGGAGACCGGCGCCGAGCGGCACGACCGGCGACCAGAGCAGGCTCACGCGCACCCGCGTGCCGTCACCGGCGTGCAGGTCGAGTTCGGCGGAGTCTTCGCAGCCGTGGCCGGGGAACACCGTGGTGAGGCGGGCGCCGTCGACGGTGAGCGCCGAGCCGAGCACGGCGCGGGCACGGTCGAGCGCGTGCACGCCGTTGGTGAGCAGGATGCCGCCGCCACTCCTGGCCGGGTCGAAGTACCACGGCGGGAGGTCGTCCGGGCCGAGGCGGAAGTGCATCCGGTCGTCGTAGGCGAGCACCCGACCGAGCGCGCCGTCGTGCACGGCGGCGGCGAGCGCGCGCACCCCCGGCCAGTGCCGGGTGGTCATGCCGACGACGTAGCGGCCGCCACCCGCCGCGGCAGCGCGGGCGAGCTCGGCCGCCGGCTGCCCCGGCACGCGGTGCGGTTTCTCGACCAGCACGTCGAGACCCTCGGCGAGCAGCTGCACCGACTGAGCGTGATGCGCGGGCGAGGGCGTGGCGATGACCGCGGTGTCGGCGAGCTGCCGCGCCTCGAGCAGGTCGAGCGACGCGAAGGCGTCGCCGCCGAACTCCGTGGCGAAGGCTCGGCCACGCTCCGGGTCCGCGTCGACGACGGCGGTCACGGTGTCGCCGCCGCGCAGCACAGCGGTGGCGTGACGGCGGCCGATCACCCCCGCCCCGACGATGAGAACCCGGCGCGCGCTCATGCGAACACGCCCTCCTTGGCCATCGCGCCGAGCACCTCGTCGGCCGCCTCGAGCGTGGCGTCGATGTCGGCATCGGTGTGCGCGCCCGAGATGTGGTTGCGCTTCAGGGTCATCGGGTACATCACGAAGCCCGCGTCGGTCATGCGGCGGTGGAACATCGCGTAGGCACGGTCGTTGTTGCGCAGCAGATCCTTGTACCCGCGCACCTCGCCCTCCAGGAAGTACGTGATGAACACCGAGCCGATGCCCGTGACGACGGCGGGGATGGAGTGGCGCTCGGTGATCTCCCGGAGCCCCGCGCGCATCCGGTCGCCGAGCCGGTAGACGTGGTCGTGGAAGCCGACCTCAGGGTCGCTGATCAGCTTCATCGTCTCGATCGCCGCGGCCATCGAGACCGGGTTGCCGTTGAAGGTGCCGGCCAGCAGCACGTCGCCCTTGGCGGAACTGAACTGCGACATGAGTTCGACGCTGCCGCCCATGCCGGCGACGGCGAACCCGTTGCCCATCGACTTGCCGTAGGTGGTGAGGTCGGGCGTGACGCCGGCGATCTGCTGGTAGCCGCCGGGCGCGTGCCGGAAGCCGGTGATCACCTCGTCGAAGATGAGCACGGAACCGTTGGCGCGGGTGATCTCGCGCAACCCCTCGAGGAAGGACTGCTCGGGCAGCAGCGCACCGACGTTGTGCGGCACGGGCTCGAGGATGACGGCGGCGATCTGGTCGGGGTAGCGCTCGTAGAGCTCCTTCACCGACTCGAGGTCGTTGAACTCGGCCACCAGCGTCGAGTCGAGCGCGTCGTCGAGGATGCCCGAGGAGAGCGGGTCGCGCCGGTACAGCTTGTCGGCGGGTGACGCGACGTTGCGGGCCACGGCGTCGTGCCAGCCGTGGAAGCAGCCCTGGAACTTCAGCAGGTACTTGCGGCCTGTCACTCCCCGTGCAAGGCGCACCGCCTGAAAGGTCGACTCGGTGCCGCTCATCGTGGTGATGGACATCTCGACCGACGGGATCAGCTCGGCCACGAGCCGGGCGCACTCCACCTCGAGCTCGGTGGTGCCGAGGCCGACGAGATCGATCTGGCCGAGAGTCTCCGCGGCCGCCGCGTTGACACGCTCGTCGGAGTGCCCGAGCAGGATGGCGCCGAAGGCCGCGTGGTAGTCGACGTATCGGCGTCCGTCGAGATCGGTGAGGTAGGCGCCCTCGGCCCGCCTGAAGGCATAGGGGTAGCCGATGTTGCGGGTCGCCGAGTTCACCCCGCCCGGGATCAACGAATTCGCCTCGTCGATGAGGCTGCTGCTCGACCTGGTGGTGGTCACGGATCTCTCTCCTTGCGTTGCGCGGCTCACGCCCGGGTCTTCCGGGGGTCGGGAAGGCCCAGGAGCGTGAGGGTGTCCTGATGGATGATCGTCTCCACCGTCTCGGCGGTGACGAAGGGAAGGTTGCCGGCCCGGAACTCGGCGATGGAGCGGAGGTTGGCGAGAGCCTCCGCCGGGGTCCAGAGCGGGTAGTCGGAGCCGAACAGCAGCTTGTCGACGGTGTGCCACTCCTGGGCGTTGACCAGCGCGAAGAAGGCATCCATCGGCCGCGAGGGCACACCCGACACGTCGGCGTAGACGTTGCGGTTCTTCCGCAGCACCGTGTTGGTGTCGCGTTGCCAGGGGTGACCCATGTGCGCCATCACCTGCTTCAGATCGGGGTGCCGGCGGGCCACCTCGTCGACGACGAGCGGCTGGCTCACCGAGAGGCGGCCGATCGGGCTCGGGGTCGCGCCCATGTGCCAGAGCAGCACGAGACCGTTCTCGGTCGCGATGCGGTAGAAGTCGTCGAACGACGGGTCGACCGGGTCGAACAGCGAGAGCACCGGGTAGAGCTTGATGCCGGCGAAGCCTCGGGCGATCGCGTCATCGAGCTGGTCGCGCCAGTCGCCGTCGAGCGGGTCGATCGACGTGAACGCGATGGTGGGCGTGGTGGTCGCCTGCACGAATTCGTCGACGTAGTCGTTCGGGGTGCGCACGCCGGCCTGCGAGGCGGCGAGGCCGAAGGTGACCGCCACGTCGATGCCGCCCTCGGTCATCACCTCATCGAAGCTCGCCGGAGTCACCACCGGGTAGGGCTCGCCACCGTAGGCGCTCTCCCAGTGGTCCTCGTGCTCGTGCCCCCAGTGCTCGGGCAGGTGGCAGTGGCTGTGCAGATCGACGATCATCCGTTGTTCACCTTGCTGTTGAATGCGGCGAGTGCCGACACGAATCGCGGGTTCGCCGCGAGGGTCTCCGCCGTGTCGCGCACGGCGTGGTAGCAGCGCTCCTGGTCGCCGGGCTGCATCAGCTCGCCCGAGGGCGCCGAGATGCTGAGCGACACGGGCTTCGCGCCCGCCACCGGCACGAGCACGGCGAGGCAGATCACCCCGCGATTGCGCTCCTCGTCGTCGAGGCTGTAGCCGCGCTCGCGGATGGCGGCGAGCTCGGCCTCCATGCCGGCGCGGGTGGTGATGGTCTTCGGCGTGAACTCGAGGTAGGGCTCGGCCTGCGGCAGGTGCTCGGCGAGCTGCTCGGCCGGCAGGGTCGACATCAGCATCTTGCCGAGGCCGGTGCAATAGGTGAAGTCGAGGGTGCCGCTCGCCGCGAAGCGCAGTGCCCGCTGGGGCTCCTCGACGTGCAGGTGCAGCACGGAGCGGCCCTCGAGCACGCCCAGGTTCGTGGTGAAGCCGAGGTCTTGCGCGAGGTCGCGCATGAACGGCGCCGCGACGTCGGCGACGTCGGCGGGGCGGTAGGCCTCCGCGATCTCGAGCACGCTGTGCCCGATGGAGTAGGCCGGAGGCTCACCCTCGCGCCGCACGAAACCCTGCTCCTCCATCACGGCCAGTAGCCGGATGAGCGTCGACTTCGGCAGGTCGAGCGCGCGCGAGAGATCGGCCAGGGTGAGCGGCTTCTCGGCCTTGCTCAAAGCCTTCAATGCCGCGAGCGCGCGGGCGAGGCCCTGCGAGTGGTACGACATGGCACGCTGTTCCATGTCGGCCATGCTAGGCCGCGGCCTCGTTCCATGTCACGCCCGGAGTGTTAACTTCCAGTCACGTGACATGGAACGCCCCCGTCTGGTAAAGGGGCCGCGGATACCCGTTAACGACGGACGCGGAGCCAGATCATCCTGGCTCCGCGTCGGAGATTTTCGTTGCACCGGCCTGAGCCGGCGGTGCGATCAGATGTCGGAGATGATGTCGGTGAGGGGCACCGAGCCGAGGTCGAGCAGCGTGACGGTGCCGGTGAGGGTCTCGCCGTCGTTGGCAGGGCGTTGCGTGAGCGGGAAGAACAGCACCCAGGCCGTGCCCGTGCCGTCGCTGAACGGCTGAGTGCGCGAGGGGTCGAGGTTGTAGGGGCCCGATGCCGTCGGTGTGGAGATCTGCACGAAGCCGCCCGTGGGAGCGGTCGAGCCCGCGTTCTGCACGACGAGGCGGATGACCTGGAAGTCGGTCGAGAAGCTGTAGTACGACCACGACTGGTTGTAGATGGTGAAGTCGCCCGCCTCCGAGGCGGCGGCACCGGGCGCCGCAGCGGCGACCGCGATCACCGGAACCGCCCAGACACCCGCCTGCAGCACGGTGCGGCGTGAGAACCCGTCGGACTTCTGGACTTCAGACATCATTTTCCCCCGTGATGTGATGACCGGTGGTGGTCCTGAAGAGTTCGCTTTCGAACATTAGGACAGGGGCAATCCGTGAAATTTCGCGATACTCCCCCGCAGTCACACCGGCACCAGCAACGCTGCGGCAGGTACAGCACCAGAAGCGCCTTACCGACATTGAGCGTAGTGAAGCGGTCCAGCTATACCTTCAGGGCTTGACGGTCCGTGAGGTTGCGGCACATTTTGACTGCAACCGGCACACCGTTAGCCGCGCTCTCCGCGCTCGCGGTATCCGGCTGCGGCTGGATGGACTGACTGAATTACAGGAGCTAGAAGCCATTCGGCTTTACTCTTCGGGGCTATCGCTCGCCGACGTTGGTGAGCAACTGGGCGTAACCGCAGCCACTGTCTCTGTTGCGCTCCGACGACACAACGCGGCTGTTCGTCCAAGACAAGGTGGGCGCCGGCCTTCCCTTCATTAGTTACTTCAGTCCGCGAAGCCGCCTCCAAAACGACCGAACAAGCGAGGGCTTCGGCTGCGCTTGAGGTTCAACGGGCTCGATTTTGAATCGATCGAAATACTCGTCGACGTCGCGCTCGTCATTGCGGCGGCCAGCCTCGATGCGCGCACGGTCCCATTTGGGAGCCCAGTCGATTCTGTTGTTCCTGATCCAGTAATGCGACTCGCACGGGTAGTCCCAGTTGCCTACCGAAGGTGACAAAGAAACTGATTCGCCATCGAACTTGAGGTGCCATTTCGCCGGATTCAAGGGCAGGACGACTTTCATTCCGCAGCCACTCGCGCAGAGATGAACCGTTGTGGTGTACTTCATCGAAATGTAGAGCTTCCCGGGCTGCAGATCAGACTCCTTCGGGACGAACTCTACGAAGACAGGCTCGAGACGATCGATCTTTATCATGCCGGCACCTCATTTTGCATATGGTTGCCGTCGATCGTGAACTTACTCGAGCGCTCGTGTTCGAAGTCAAAGTAGAAGCCGAAGTGCTTCTTCCACATGATGACCGCGAGTGACGCGTTGAGCATGTTGAGCTCTGCTATCTGTATGTTCTGGTCGTAGTCGTCGTCACCATCATCGACAAACGCGATCTCACTGTCGCTGTTGATCCAGGCTGGATCAATTTGATTCGGCGAGCTCAGGCTGGTGCGGAGGATCCCACCAATTGAAGAGCCTCGCTGATAGATCCCCATTCCCGTGTCCACGAACGGCACGTCGTTATGTTGCAGAGTTTGGAACACCACAAGTTTGTCAGGGCTCGCGTCCATGGATATGAACACGAAATCGAAATCGACAAGCTGATTAGCATTGGCAGCGGTCACCCGTTCCGGATGAGCGATTACGTGGCGATGCATGGCATCGTACGTTGCGCGGTGGTGTTCGACCTTTGACGGTTGGGCATTGAGTTGCTCGAGTGTGGCAGCACCTGGCGCGCGAAATGCGTTATGGGTGAGCAGGGTGTCGTCATCGAAGAGATGGATCTCGGCGACAGGAGTTTTTGCGACGGCATCCAATATGTAGGAACCGGACCCGCCTAGTCCAACGAGCGCGATTCGTTGACCGCGAATGTGATCGACGACAGCGCCTATTCGTGCTCGTGTTGTCGCCGAGTCCGTGTACCTGAATACCGAGTCATCGGGATGCGTTTCGATTGGCGGATAATCTCGATAGGAGATCGTGGAGTCGATGGTTTGAGCCTCGGCCTGCAGCATCCCGACGTAGGCCGCCATCTTGTCAAAGTAGTTGTTGTAGTCATTTCGAGCGTTGGTCGGTCGCTGCGAGAAGCCGCAGGTGACAACCAGTCCGTTGCCCAGGTCGACGGGCCCTTCATGGTGAATCAGGCTCGCCAGCTTAGCTCCGTCACTATCACAGGGGTAACTATCGACGGTCTCCCCTATGAAGTAGGCGACGTGGATATCCGGTGGGTACGTCTGATCGCCAGCCATCTCAAGGCTCGACACCAGTTTGCCCCAGGCGACCTCACGCTGGGCGTTCGCATAAGGAACGCTTACGAGAAGGTGCCCGGACCTCAGCTCGATGCCGTAGCCCTCGTCCTGCAGTTTCTGCAGATCTGGACTAAGACTTGGTGGTTGGGGTGACATTAAAGACGGCGCCGTCCTTCTTGATCTCGACCTGACCGCCCGGCTTGAGGCTTCCCTCTTTTGGCTTCTTTGCCCCACGGAAGGTCACTGTGAACCGAGCATCGGCGCTCGGAGGCGTCGGAAAAGCAATCGCTACGATCTGTTCGAACGTCAGCGTCTCGTCGTGCACCTCATGCCGTTCACCGTTCACGACGATTTCGTAGTCTTTGTCTTTTCCTTTTGATTCGTTCTCGCTCATTACTTTCTCCTTCACATATTTGATTTATCTTCAATTATACGCCTATGTCCAGAAACTGGCGACGTACTCGATCAGTCAAGAGATACACCGTGCCACCGACATCGCATGCCGCACACCCTTTGGCAAAAGCCACGGCTGCCCGCCATAGACGTCGCGAAACATTGGTCCCAATCGCTGAACCGCGAAGGCGCTGACAGGCCCGAACCGCATATTGGAATCCAACCCACGTGAGTGTAGTGATGCAATCGACCGGCTGGCCCTCGTCTCTCTGCAGGAATGAGGTCATGACAAGAGGTCCCGCCCAGTGCAATCAATGCAGGGGTGTGCAGCGTCTGCGGCTTCCACGGCACGACAAGCGGACTTGCCCGAGCAAATAGATCGAGGAGTACCCGGAAGTTGGTCGCCCTCACACGTCGTCGACGGCTCCCTCGAAGGACGACAACCTAGTCGAGCGGCGCGGCCGAGGCCAGCGCCGTGAATTCGGAACGGCCCTGCCTGAGGGTTAACTCTGCATCAGTGACGAGAGCCCGGTGCGCCAACTCTGCCTGGCGCAGCTTGTCTGAAAGGACATGCTGGGCCTTCGTGTCGCTTAGAAGCGGGACGACAATTCGTTTGACGTGATCAGGGGTCAGTTCGATAAGACCGGTGCTACCTGTGTACAGACGCTGGATCTGCTCATTACCGAATCCAGCCCGTAGATAGTCCGCAAGGAAGTATGGGTCCATCTCGGTTGCGGGCATTCTCACGATCGTGACATGCCCGTCCGCGATAGCGGGTTGATCAAGATCCCAAACGGTGGCCTTGCCTAACGTGCCGTCACCGGTAGAAGCAACGAGAACATCTCCGGGGTGCAATTTCACATCGTCGAGAGTGTCGTCATAAGCGGCCTTCTCTATCCAGTCGGCTCCATCAAGATTGATCTCACCGAACTTTGAGATGCAGCTTCCGGCCTTTATCACTACTGCGTAGCCATCAGATTCGTCGACGTAGAAGCTTGTCGTCGGCGATTTGCCTCGGCGCGTTGCAATGGAGTTCAATTCACCAATCGTTTTTGCGCCGGCATCTCGGAGAGCCGTCATTCGCACTCGAACGTCAGGCTCCCAATATTTACGATCCCATCGTGTGGTTCCGTCGGCCACGAGGTCAGCCGACGGGACATCAAATGCATTCCAAGAAACACCTGAACGAGACGCACCAAGCGTGGAGTCGAGAAGACCGTCGGAGAAGGATTTTTTTAGCGCCTCCAGATCAAACCCACGTACCGGTTCGCCGGATCCGATGTAGCCCAGGGATTCAATCTCCCCAAACGCAACACTGTAGGTATCGAGGAGGTCGATGTCGGGAACGTCTCGCTTCCGCATCAGAAGGAGGCTTGACCGGACGTTGATCTTGTTTGGCTTAAAAGTATCGCTCGGGAGCTGCACTACTGCGCGGAGTTCCACGTTTTGCATGATCCAGCGCCGCAACGCGACTCCTGTATCGGTGTTCAATAGTCCGTCATCGATCACCGTGCAGATGTAGCCACCAGGCTTAGTCGCCATCACCATACGCTGAAGAAAAAGATGCTGACCCTTACCGCCGCTGATCGGATACTGCGCGGCATCCGACGCGGATAAGGAGTCTCCCTCCGCAGTTCCGAATGGTGGGTTGGTGAGTATGTAGTCGTACTGCTCCTGGCTGATCGGCCAAATTGAGGCATTCGGCAACACAGAGTTTTCGCAAACAATATTGTTGTGTCCGTCGCCTGCAATAATCATGTTCATCTTGGCGGCGGACGCTACCCCGTCGTTAGCGTCGCCACCGTGGAAAACATCCTTTTTCAATCTTGCTGCCAGGTCATCCCGAGCAGCCCGCGTGATTTTGCGCTTAGCGACGAGATTGTCCAAATCAGCCATGCTCGACTTCAGTAGATAGACCAGGAAGCCACCGGTGCCGCACGCTGGATCAAGTACTCTCACCTCAGAGCCGGAGAGCATAGATGACACAATTCCTGTGCTGCCCACCAAATCCGCCATAACTTCCACAACAGGCCTCGGTGTGAAGTATTGACCGAGCTTCTTCCCTTTTAGAGTGGCTCGAACAAAGTACTCGAACGCCGTACCCTTGACGTCGAGATCACTGTCGGTGAATGACACCTTTGCCAGCTCACCAACGATGTAGCGGTAGGTTGCGGGGTTCTTCAAGTGAAGATCTTCGGTGAGGACGTCGCCGTACCCCATCTTCTTGATGTCGCTCAGCATGTTAAGGATCGAGCTTTTGATCTGGTCAGCTTGTGCAGCTGGTTTCTCTGCCAGTTCCCAGAATGTGAATGAGTAAGGCAACACGAAGTCGCCAATATCACTTTTCTCCTCGAGCAATTTCAGGAAGAGGAGCTTTGAGAAATCGGCGAATGCGTACTCCTCGTTCTTCTCGATGTTGCGGATCTTGTTGTGGCATCTGGAGAACAGCTCGTTCAACTGCTTAAGGGGCAGCGCAGGTCTGAATGGGAGGCTATCGTCGCCCTTGCCCAGGGGCACGTCAACGGCATCTTTCTTCTGCCGAAGGTACTTAGCCACCGTGGAAACTTGGTCGCGGCTGGGGATCTTGTCCGCCAAGCGGCCGTTCCATTTGAGAGGTTCGCCAGTGGCCGTGTTGAAGACCTGCACGATCAATCCATTCGTCACTACGACGAACGGAGCCTTGACTGACGAGCCGTACTGACGAGCTTGCTTCGCGTCCGCCGCGGTCAGCGTCTTGCCGTTACGTTTGGCTTCGATAACGAACAGCGGCGTCTTTGCGCCGCAGTTGACCAGGAGGTCGACATACCCCTTCGAGTAACGCTCGGGGTTCTGAACAGGAGTCTCAAAATCGATGTCGACCTCGGGGTCGTAGCCCCGACGCCGAAGGTACGGAAGAATCCGCTTTATGACCGTCTCGGTCTCCGTACGCACGCTCGTCAAGCGCAGCTCCCTGCCTCATTCTTACTTCTTGTGAGGCTAGCAGCACCGTACGACGCCAGCCTGCATTGCAGGGGTCGTCCTTGAGCGATCAGACGGTTGAGGACGCCAAAGGACAGGGCCTTAATCAGAGCGCGCCCTCAGCGCCCCGGGCGTTCGGCACATTGTTTCCAGAGCCCCTCGCACGGTGCCTTCCTTCGTGGCCTGCGGCTTCCCAAGAGGAACCAATCTCGAGTCCCGGCCGGATAAACCAAGGAGACAAAGTTCATCATGAGCGACATCACACCAGACAGCCCCGCCCGCAGGCAGTGGCGAGATGCTGACGGTTCGCCTCAGCAAAGATGTTCGAGCGCAGATCGAAATCCGTGAGCAACTGAGCGACCGCAAACCACCACACCGGGGCCAGAGACCTGACCGCTCCAGTTTGACCAACTCGTATGCTTCTTTGATGGCCAATCGATACGCACTCATCCCGACCGATGCCTCGGACGAAGAGATCCGGCTAGCTGTTGCTGGCCAGGAGGTTGTTGACGGGCGCGCGGCTCGTCGGACGGGATGATGGTTGGGTGGCTTCGGTTATCTATCGGGAGGAGCGGCTCCATCCCGGCTTGTCCGAGTGGGTGACGTGCGCGTGGACATACGAGCGGGCGTACGGCGATGAGGATGTCGAGACGGTGATGCCTGACGGCACGGTCGAGCTCGTCGTTCAGCTTGCCGCCCCCTACAGGGACGCGGGCGTGAAGCTACCGACATGTGTCGCGATCGGGACACTCGACCGTCCGCTGGTGCTGACAGCCGAGGGCGCCATACAAGTCTGGTGCGTCAGGTTCCCGTGGTGGGGCCTGGCCCCGTTCGGGGACGTCAGTGCCTTCGCCGGACGACAATGGGCAGCGGCAGACGACGTCTTCGACGCGGGTCTTGTCGCCGGCATCCGCGACGCAGCCTCGTCGGCGCACCCGGTGGACGAGCTGAACCGGGTGCTGCTGTCGCACCTACTGGCGTGGACGATCGGTCCCACCCCCCTCCGAGAGGCGGGACGGGCGATCGCGGACCACGCCGCGAAGCTGTCCGTCGCGGAACTCGCGGCGGAGTGCACCTCCTCGCAGCGCAAGCTTCAGCGCGACTTCCGCCAGGTGTTGGATGCGACGCCAGCGCAGATGATCGCACGCCTCCGGTTCGAACGCGCCCGCCGCCTACTCATAAACCAAGATCTCCCGCTTGCCCGCGTGGCGGCGGAGGCTGGGTACGCGGACCAGCCGCACATGAATCGCGCTTTCACCTTGTTCGCGCTGATGACTCCACGCGACTATCGCAGGCAGTTCCAGCACACGACCGATCCGGATGGGAACGTCGCATTGGTCCAAGACTGAGGGCCCAGGGTGACGCGAGGCTGGGTCCGCTACTCATCACCACCCCGCACTTGAGGAGGCTGCCCGTGCCATCGATCCCGCTATTCAAAGTCCTCGTGAACGACCTCGATGAGGCGGTCGGCTTCTACACCGGCAAGCTTGGCATGAGCCTGCTCGAAGACAAGCGGCTCGGCGACTACCGCTGGGTCCTCGTCGGCTACCCAGAGCAGCCTGGGTTTGGGATCAACCTCGATCTCGCGACCACCGAGGAGGAGAAGGCTCTTGTAGGTGGACAGGCGGCCGCGCTGCCGATGTTCAGTATCGCGACCGACAACTGCCGCAGAGACTATGAAGCGATGCTGGCGCATGGGGTCAAGTTCGAAGGACAACCGGAGTCGCAGCCGTGGGGAACCGCGGTCACGCTCCGTGATGTGGCAGGCAACCGCGTCCACCTGAGCCAAGACGCATGACCGGCACTGACGTCGACCGATACCTCGCCGAGGCTACGCATCCCTGGCCGGCGGAGGTGCTCACTTCCGCCGTCACCGCGATTCGCGCAGGCGGTCCGTTCCAGGAAGCGATCAAGTGGAGCCACCCCTACTTCTTCCTCCATGGACACGCCGTGGTCAAGCTCTACGCGGCGCGAGAATGGATCAACATCTTCTACTATCGCGGCGCAGAACTCGAAGACCCCGACGACCTCCTCGAAGGAGACGGCCCCAGCGGCATGCGACGGATACGCATCCACCGTGACGCGAGCATGCCCCTGCACCAGATCCAGAACCTCAGCCGCGCAGCAGCGGACCTGGCGCGCACATGACGCACGCGAACGCGCCCTTAACTCCCGAAGGGCGCATGCGATTGATCATTCGCTGTCGCACGCGGCCGATCGCTCACGTCGCCGCTGAGATGGGCATCTCCCGCGCCACCGCCTCCAAGTGGCTGAACCGGTACAAGCAGTTCGGTGAACTCGGGCTGGTCGATCGCTCGTCCGCTCCGGCGCGGCAGCCAACGGCTACGCCGGGGCGGCTCGTCATGCGGATCGAGCAGATGCGGCGCGAGCACAAGTGGTCCGCATCCCGCATCGCTTTCGAGCTCCACCACGACGGCACACCGGTCGGACGCCGCACCATCACGCGGTTGCTGGCCCAGCTGGGGCTGAACCGGCGACAGTTCATCGACCCCACCGGCGAGAACAACCGTGAGGCAAGAAAGATCATCGCCAACCGCCCAGGTCACATGGTGCACATCGACGTGAAAAAGACCGGCCGTATTCCTGACGGGGGCGGCTGGCGCGTGCACGGCAAAAACAGCGTCAAGGCCAAAGAGGTAGCCCGGGCGAAGACGCGCGGCGCAAAGACCGGCTACGTGTTCCTCCACTCCGCGATCGATGGCTACTCCCGGCTCGCCCACACCGAGGCGCTGCCCGACGAGAAAGCCGTCACGGCTGTGGCATTCCTCGACCGAGCAAGATCGTGGCTCGCGGCCCACGGCATCACACAGATCGAACGCATCGTGACAGACAACGGCTCCTGCTATCGTGCGAACGCCTTCGCCGAAGCTGTCGGTGAGAGTCGACACCAGCGAATCACCCCGTACACGCCGCGTCACAACGGGAAAATCGAGCGTTACAACCGCATCCTCGCCGAAGAGTTCCTCTACGCCCGCACGTGGCACTCAGAAACAGAGCGCGCCGCCGCACTCACGATATGGAACCAGCACTACAACTATCACCGCCCCCACGGCGCACACGGCGGACAACCGCCAGCATCTGCGACACCCTCACGCGTCAATAACGTGTTGACCTCCTACAGCTAGCAGGCATCGACCCCATCGCAGAACGCAGCGTCCCATTTCTCGGTTTCATACAGTCCGACGAGGTCGAGGTGTGGGTTGGCATTGCACCTGTAGCTGGTCGAATTAGCATGGGCTCTGCGGCCGATGTCGGGTTTCGAGAATGGACGACGGAGAAAGCCGGCGATGACCACGTCTTCGTGAACTCCTCGAGGCTCGTAGTCGTGCAGCTCTAGGGGCGACGACACGATCCAAGGTTTCTGCGCGTAATGGCCATCACCGGACGGCAACTCCGAAGCAATATTCGGTCTGCACGCCTTGTTCGGCGGTCTCCCCATAAACAACTTCGATGAAGTTGAATTCATCATCAAGCCTCTTGTCACAACTACCTGCTGCGGCGCCGACGCTTCTCTGCCGCCCGGTCTCGAATGAGATAGCCGCCAGATAACCGCATTCGCCACAGCGCCATTTCGTGACTCACCCTGAAACGTCGCGCAAGCACCATCGGGTCACCGTCTCGAATGGCGTGCTGCCTCGCCGCTTCTACAGGAACGAGGATAGCGCCAGCCAGTTCAGCTGCTTCCGTCTCGTCAGACTTTGAGGAACCACCGCAACCATTGTCCTCGGTCATCCAGCCACTTGAAAGCGCGTGCTCGGCTTCGAAGTGGGCGACTTCGTGGGTCAAGTTAGAACGAGTGCGTTCGAACGAGTGGGCGGGATTGTAGATGACAAGGTGTGCCATCCCGTCACGCAAGAGAGCCGCTGACCAGACCTCAGGACGTTCCTCGACGAAGCGCCGCCGGGCTGCGGGGTCCACCACAAAATCGTCCACGGATATGAAGGGAACCGAGCACTCCTCCGACCAGGCCATCGGATCGAACGGATCGAAAGCCGAGAGATTGTAGTCAGCTCGGATTTCCGCGGCCAGGCGCGCGAGGGCCGCTTTGGGGCGCATCGGTGCGCCTATCCGGCGCTACGGGTTTGGCGGAAGTGCTTCACTCCGGCTTGGAGGATGCTCTCCAAATACTCGCGATCTTCGTCGGTGAGATCTTTTCGGGCACGCAGCAACGCGCTAATTGACGAGTCGAGCGCCGGATCGGGCCGATTCGCGAGCTCGCTCGGGTCGATGAGGAACTCATCGGCGCCGTGACGAAGCCAACGTACAATCCGCGCAAATGCTTCGAGGTCTGGTCGCTGCCCCTGCTTCAGCCGGGTGAGCAACGAAGGGCTCACCCCAATTTCCCCGGCAGCTTTCCGCCAAGAGATTCCGTCTGCTGTCACTCTTGCCTCGACAGTCCTCGCTAAGCCGGCCACATCGATGACACTCTCCGCCATGTAACTCCCATCGTCAGTCCAATGTACCCCCAAGGGAGCAGTGTTGCAGTAGCGCAACACGGTGCTAATGTAGAACCGCGTTGTGGAACTGCAACGCTCCTGCAATCACAGAAGGAGGCCTCGATGGCCAGCAACACCGGAAAGGGGTATCGCCAGGGCGCCGTGCGCGGACGCTCGCAGGTGCTCAACCCGAAGACGAACACCTACGTCAAGCGCAACGACTCAACGGGACGTTTCATGGACGGCAAGTCTGACAGCGCCCCTTTCAAGGGCGTTCGGAAGGAGAAGTGACAGTGGCGCGCAAGCAGTATCACGTCTCCCCCAACGGCTCGATGTGGAAGGTGACGCTCAGCGGCACTACCCTTTCGGACCACTTCTCGAAGGCGACGGCGATCGACGCCGGCGTCACGGTTGCGAAGGCAAACCAGCCGAGCCAACTGATCATCCACCGCGCCGACGGCACCATCGAAGACGAGCGCACCTACAGCAACGATCCGTTCCCACCTCGGGGATAGCCGATCTCTGGATCGGGCGCGGCGGTTGCATTACGCGCCCGATCCAGACCAACTTGAAAGGTACTGCGTTGTTCGAAGCCTTGCTCCGATCCTCGGGTGCGCCAGTGTCGGCCGATGCGTTTATGGCGATGCCCGCGCGCCAACGAAATGAGCTGCGCGGCTACCTTGAGTGTCCGGCGTGCCATGCCGACGCATACTTCCGCCGCGAGAGTCGCGACGGTCGCCGCGCCTGCTTCGGTGCTCGCCCGCACGGGGAAGACTGCGAACTTGCATCGCTGTCAACCGAAGACGGAGGTAATGCCGCGCTTGATGAGACCGACGAGCGGATCAATGCCGGTGACGAATTCCGAATTGAAGCCAACCGAACTCGCTCGGTACGTCATGTCTCCCACGATCCGGATGCGTCTCCTGGGACCGGCACGGCGGTGCGTTATACGGGGAGAGGTAGCCGACAGCTGCGTGTGTCATCGATGAATATGGACAGGCTGCTGAGGCAGCTTGCACTGCGAGAGAAATTCCTGACCAGCCGCACTATGCTCGTCCTTTCCGACGGTTCCCGCGGTGCTGTGCGCACGGTCTGTAAGCACATGGGGGACGTCACCGAGAGGGATATTGGCCGGTTGCGCGTGTATTGGGGAACCATCCTTTTCCCTCGAACTAACGAGGCCGGAGGCGCTTGGCTCAACACAGGCAGCCGGCAATCTCCCAGCGTGTTGATCAAGCCAGAAGATTTGGCGCAACTGCTCAGCGACAAAAATCTCGAAGACCTTGATGAACTCTCCGGCAGCTTCTTCGCGTTCATGGGCAAGCTCCGGCAATCAAATACGAGCGGCAAGCTTCTCTTCTTCCCTGAAGATCTCGATTGGTTTGCACTTCGCCCCTACGAGGAAGATGCAGATCTCAACTAGCGACGGGGAGTGATCGCTTCCCGCGGGAAGCGCGTACTCTGCACTCGTCAACATCGGCGGGTCAGCACCCAGTACGAGTCAGGCCTCGCTACGAAGCCGAACGCAACATAGAGTCGTCGAGTCTGTTTCGTTCGAGCCACGACCAAGACCTCGCTCCCGCTTGGCACCACTTCGCGAATCAAATGCCGTACAGCCGGTAGGGCGCGAAGTCCGTCGTCATGCCCCGTGGCGAGGTTTGCGATTTCCCAAAACCGGCCCTTCGGGCGAGAGTGTGTCTTGCTCGCCTCGGATCCACGACGTAGAAGGACCAGCCCCACAACAAGCACGAGGATCGTGCCTGCGCTGATAACGAGATTCACGGATTGCCCCGCATCGAGAGCCGCAAGTAGGTCCCCGGAGACCATCCAGACAATGATCGCCACAAGAATCGGAACGCCCAGAAAGCACGCAATTGCTGCAGCCACTATCGGTATCCACCTGAGCAACGCGCGCCATGTGCGGCGTTCGCCAACGATTACCGTGGTTTGGCGATCGTTGCTCATATACAGCTCCGATCTCGCCCATGAGATGAGAACGGTAATAACCATCTCCGGCACGACAAGCCGCCAGAACCGCGACGGTCGACCGAACGCGAACCCAGCGATCAGCCCGGCCTGAGGAACGTCGGACAGTCGCGCTTTCCGGATTGCGTCAGGCTGCTCTATATCGTTCATGAATCGGTAGTAACTCTCGGCACAGCCCACCACGCGCGGACGCGGTTTTGCGCCACCCCAGATTGTGCAGAACCACCGAAGGCGATTGCGAAAAAGGAACGATGGGCCCGGGAGTATTGCTCGTCCTGCTTAGAGAGTTGAGGTTGGCGCACGGTACCCCGGCTAATCGAAGTCACGTTAACGAACCTCGTATGCCAAGGATGAGCGAAAGCGAACGCCGAATAGAGAGTCAAGTTTCACATCGAGACTGCGGAAGGTCCTTTCCGGCATCACAAGGTCTCGGCTTCGAACCAGTTGCAAGGTCGCCGCGTCGGTCATGCCGATGAAGTCTGAAGAGGAGGTGACGGCAAACGAGACCTGGCGCATCCAGAGGGTTCCGCTCGCGTCTCGCGACGTGCCGCCGGACGAATAGATGAGCACCTCAGCCATCTGCGCAGCTAGAACAAGACTGTCTATGAACGTGGCTTTCGGCCAGGATGCGGCTTCTATCCCCGATGGCGCCTGCTCTGAACGGACGACGACGTCATGCCGATAGGCAATCGAATCGTCACTAATCGATGAACTGTCAGGTGTGGACGAGTGCGAAGTCTCGCGGAATAAACGCCTATAGATTGATGAGCGCTCTTCAAGGGGTCGCACCTCGTCTACGTGAAACCACCGCGGACTAGGGGGTTCATGCCGAATCTGCACGATGACATGGAGCGGACCAACGCCGATCTCGAACGTGGAAACGCAGCAGCTCTCGCTGACAGGGTCGTTCTGAACGAGAAGTAACGAGAGTGCCACTGCCGAGATGTCCTCAAGTGGTTTCGAGCCGGCGCGCAGGCTCAAGGTCTCGATTCTTGCCTGCTCGAGCGACTCGTTTGAGAGGCCGAAGTAGGCCACGAGATATTCCTCACACATAGTGACAGCAAGCACCATGGCATCGATCGAACTCAGATGGGCTACTTGCGGTTCGCCCTTGTCCTTCACGGACCAGTTCCTCGGGTAGCTGACTGCACCTACTCCGTGAAGGCCTCTAGGTCGAACATCCAAATTGACCGCCTCGGTTGAAAACTCAATCGCGTAGGTAACTTGACGATATCCAGCCCCGAAATACCTGCGTGAAGACGGCCCCAACACCGAATCAAAACCATGGCTCAACGGCGGCGGAGATCCCAGGGCTTGCACACTGGTCATTTGAATAGCTCCTTTATATAGAGAGGATGCGATCTTCCGCCTCGCTCTTATTTCGTCAGCTCAAGCAACAGCGAACCTGTGCACCGGGAACGAACCGCTGTTCTCGGCGGAAGCGGCGGCGGTCCATCAAGGCACGAACGCCAAGCGACGGGTCGCCAGCAGAAATGTGACCACACCGAGAACCAACGACACGGCGTATCCGATCAAGACGACGCCAGCGTTCCCGTTGAAGGCCCCTCTCGCACCATCAACGATGTATGACAACGGATCGAGGCGCGAGATCCAGGCCAGCCATTGAGGCGCCAGCGTCATCGGAAGCATCGTTCCGGAGAGCAGCAGCACTGGCAATAGAGCTGCGTTGAACACGGCAGAAAGACTGGACTCGCTCTTGGTGATAAGAGCAATGAGATAGGACACAGAGGACAACGAAGTGCTGGTCAAGAGCACCAGTCCCAGCGTCAGGACTATCCCCAGCAGCGTGAACGATGTTCCGAGCAAGAACGAGCAAGCAATCAGAATTGCCGCTTGTATGGTGATGAGCAGGGCGTCGCGGAGCACCCGACCTCCCAACAGCGCCCCCCGGGAGACGGGTGTCGCCAGCATACGGTCGAGAACACCTTGTCTGAATTCGGTGAGAAGAGTCAGTCCGGTGAATGCGCCGCCAAACAGTGCCAGCTGAATAGCCAGGGCTGGCACGTACACGTCATAGCTATTACCCCCTGCTTCCACTCCCACGGAACGAATACCCGACAGAAGTGGCCCGAATAAGAAGAGGTACAGCAGCGGTTGCAGCATCGAGAGAAGCATCACGAAGGGGTTGCGCAGGGCGAGCATGCAGTATCTGGAAAAAACCATCATGAACTGGCTGGCGAACGACATTTCTGTTTCTCCAATGCTTGGGTCAGGCGAGAATCTTGCGGCCAGTAATCGAGAAGAACGCTTCGCTCAACGCGGCTGGACGGGTCCACATTGACTGGACTTCTATCCCCGCGTCGCGAAGCAACTGAAGGACGGCCACGGCATCCTCCTCCGGCCGAGCGCTCGCCAGGAGGAGTTCGTGACCGTCAACCTGCGGCTCGACATCGGCGACCTTCTTCACGATCCCTTGCGCCTTCACTAGTTCAGTCGGCGATGAGAGTATGACGCTAAGTTGTCCCTTTGAGTGCGATCTGATGAGTTCGGTCGGCGACCCCTCGGCGGCAACACGACCGTGGTCGATAACGACGACCTGATCTAGAAGCCCTGCCGCTTCGTCCAGATAGTGCGTAGTCATCAGAATGGTGGTGCCGAGATCGTCATGCAGGAATCGGATTGTCTCCCAGAGACCCTCCCTAGTCTGAGGATCCAGGCCAAGAGTTGGCTCATCCATGATCAGGATCTTCGGGCGATGGACGATGGCGAGCGCGATCTCTACGCGGCGCCTCTGGCCCCCTGACAGCGACTGTGTAGGCCGAGGCAGGAGGTCCTGCACCCCGAGTAGCGGAGCAATATCTCCTGCTGCGAGTTTTGCTGCTGCGGATGAAAGGCCGAAGCTACGCCCCTGGAATTGAAGCTCCTCACGGACCGTCATTCCTGCAAGAAGTGAACCCTGTTGCGAGACGTAGCCGAGCATTTCTTTCGCTTGGTGCCCATCTGAAACGTCATGACCCGACACTGTCACTGTTCCTGATGAGGGGCGCAGAAGCCCGGTCAGAATCTTCGTTATGGTCGTTTTCCCCGCACCGTTGACTCCAAACAGCCCGGCGAAATCACCCTCTCGGATATCAAACGACATCTCATTCAGTGCAGGGATTCGTCGACCTTTGTAGAAGTAGCCGCAGGAGACCTCGTCAACCGAAATGATCGGGTTTCCGCCGCGCTCCCCGGCGGGCGCTGATCGCGTAGACATCAGATATCGAGGTATTCGACGAGGGATTTGTCTGCATCGGCTTCGGCCGAGAGCGCAGCGTTGACGAGGTCCGATCCAGCGATCGCGACCAGAGCCTCCAAGGTGTCCGACACCTCGAACACACGCTTCTCCTCGACCGCCGCTAGATCAAACACATCGTTGTCACCCGCTTTCGTCCAGTAGTCCCAGTTCACTGAGCGGCGTTCTACATATACATAGGCGTGCTTGGGTGTCGCGTAGATCCTTCGAGCAATCGTTACTTTGCCGTCTTCTTCGAGTTCGCGAACTCGGGCCAACAGTCTCCCCTTAAAAGACTTCATCTGCGGCCTCCCCCTTTCTCCGACGTTAAATTTCACCTCTTCGAATCCTGCGCTTTGCGCTTCCCGGCGATCCGCCAGAAGGCGCAATCCCTCCATCAGCGCGGCCGACAGGTTGTCTCCGAGGATCTCTGCATTCGCGTCAATAAAGGCCAAGTCCTCGGCGGACAAATACACGGTTTTAGTTGGCATCTTCTCGCTCCTTTCGTATAACTATATGTATAACTATACGCTTACCTGCGAGTCAGTCAAGGATCTCATTGCCACTCTTCAGCGCTTCGAGGCAGCAAAAAAGCTCACCGCGTGCGCAACGATGAGTGGCCATAGCTCGGGTATGTGGGAGAAGAGAAATCCATGCGTGACAGCCATAAGGACGGCGCCCACCACCGGGAACATTGCGGAACGCCAATTCGGCATGAAGAACATCTGCATCACAACGAACAATGCACCTGATATCCACAGCCCTGCGA
This sequence comes from Herbiconiux sp. FW305-C-125, assembly GCF_058783455.1. NCBI lineage: Bacteria > Bacillati > Actinomycetota > Actinomycetes > Micrococcales > Microbacteriaceae > Herbiconiux > Herbiconiux sp. FW305-C-125. The sequence goes on from NZ_JBYSYO010000001.1 coordinate 634,267, forward strand.
ACGGCAGCACCGCGGGAATGATCCCTCGAAAGACCACCTCTTCGCAGGCAACCTGCGTAGTGGTGAGCAGAACCGACAAGGCGCGCGGAATGGTGGACTCCGCGACGAGGTGGTGCCTCATCCAGCCAGCTCGGCTGTAATCGGTCCACAGCTCCGGCGAGATTTGCGAGGCCATCGCCGGCCTCGCACGACCAGACGGCTTAGCGGCTGCCGCGCGACGTTGTGTCGCTGCTATCCCGGTGATAATGAGCTGGCAAATGTAGATAGAAGCCGTCATCTGGGCAACACCGAGCACCGCTCCTAACGGCAGCAGAAGGAGCGTCAAATCACTGACGAGCAAGCCCGGGACAGAAAAGCCCAGCGAGCCCGCCAACGCATAGAGTCCGATGACGAGCACCACATGGCTGGCCACGACGAGGACGATCTCGTATATGGCCGACGATTGGAGGACAGGGCGGCCTCGCCCCCATCGGGGGAAGCGCGATGCGAAGAAATGTGACAGCCGGAACAGTCCGGCCTTCGCGAAATAGTAATAACCGAAGAAGACGATGAGGACAGTGCCGATACTCACTACCGAATGGAGGCCTGGTGTCATGATGTCGTAACCGTCCCGACGGGCGAGGAAGCAAGCCAGCTTTGACGTCGCCAATACCAGAAATTGAATAGACCATGAAGGACGATCGCGCCCCACACCGATTGGAAGGCGAGGCAACAAGCGAGTGTCCCAACGGCGAGCGGGATCTTCGCAACTACCTGACCCCAGCCGAATCCGCTATGGAGTAGCAAAAAGGCGACAGTTAGCCACACGTAACCCGCAATAGTCGCCGCCTCGCTCCCAAGTGACTGCGCCCAACCCACCATCGCTCCCCTGAAGAACAGCTCTTCTGCGACTGCGACGGCCATCAACCAAAAGAGAGTAGAAAATCTGCCGCCTGCCGCTCTGGTGCGTTGAAATTGGGTCTTTTGCCCACTACTGCTCGCTCCAGGACCTGGACGCTGATTCGCGACTCCCGCAGGTGTGACGGAGACTCGTCGCCTCTGAGCAGGAAGTCCGCGTTGGGCCGATGAGGTTCTCCCCAATTGCTGTTGCACCTTTACGGCTAATCGCCTTGAGATTGCAGAGTCGATTTTGGTGACAGGCACCACGAGGATGGCTCCGGTGAGAACCGACAATGCAACCGCGATGGGGTTCTTCGCGACCTGAAGGGTAGCTGGCCAGAGCGCGCACCCTGCGACGGCGAACAGAAGAGTAACCAGCGTGTAGATCGTGTTGACTTGAACTCGCCATCTGCCCGGCACAAGGCGTGCGACCGAGGTGGTGAGCGTCACAGTCCCGAGCGACATGACAACGACGACCACCGCGACATACAGCGCGGTCGCCCCCAGAGGATCGGTCATGGATATGGGTGAGGTTCGGAGTGGGTAAATCCTCCGTAATCCAAGAATCGTGGATGGGACACGGCGGGCGCGCTTGGCAGGCACAGCGCAAGGGTTTGCGGGCACCACAGTCGAACGGCTTTGAATCCGATCTCCGCGATGTCGATCGGAGTGATATCGGCGCAGAAGATATCTTTGCCGGAGGCGACGAAAGAATCGAGAAGGTGTAGAGCGAGTGCCTCTTCATCAAGATCAAGGTCCGCCGGTAGCGTGCTTGCGGGAACTGTGTTTGCGGACGAGAACCGCGCTAGAACTGACTCGCCCTTCCCCGGCGCCGCGTAGTAGCTGACATTCGAATCAAGATCAAACATCAATGCCGGATCAAGTTCTTCGTTCGGAGAGTCCAGCTGGTGACTGATTAGTCCCCACTCGGCCAGAGTGCGGACGCCCGACCCCTCGAGAAAAGCCTTGTACATCGCCCGTTCGAGCGACGAATCTGCACCAAGACCGATTGACACGACGGGTGCTCTACCCTGCGCCTCTGCGATTACGCAGGCGACACTGAAGGAAGGCAGATCCGGACTAGGAATGAAATAGAAGTCGAACTTGTACCCTCGCCGATCGGTGTGCTTCGCCAGGAGCGATTCGATACGTGTCGTGCGGCTATCGAATCCGATGCGAACAGCGTCGGAGGTGCCGTACCAGTGACCCATGGTGGCATCGACCTGAATTATCTCGTATGCAGCCGCAGCGATGGCTCTCGGATAGGACGTGTGCACGGCCGTTCCTGTGGTCACTGCTGCTTGCAGCCAAGGCTCCCCCTCTTCTCTCCGCGGTGTGTATCCGACGAAAAACAACTGCGACGGTATCCACATGGATGCCGGAAGCCCCTTCACCCGAGGAACGAGGACCCATGTCATAGGAGCGTCGCGATTGAAGGAGTCATATGGGCCGCCCACGGCACCGGGTGGACGGAGTGTAAGGAGAGCTTCATCAAGAACCGGCTCCCCCTCACTCACTAGCGCGGAATAGGAGGTCCAACGCGTGGAGAATTTACTGTGCAGCAAGGCAACGGCGCTGGAGTATCGTTCGGCGGCTTCCGCGTAGACCCGAATCTCCGGTTCGAAAGGATGCACGCCGGAGCCGCCAATGTGGTAGCTGCCGGCCTTGGGCGGCTCTTGATGAAGAAGCTCGTGGACTCCAGTCAGTTCGCCGCCGGCTACAAATACGCGCGGCCCAGTCCTGGACCTCAGTGAATAGCCGACCGACGTGACGATGCCACAAAGAGGGCTATACATTCGCTTTCGGTAGTTGTCGGTGACATCTGTCGGATTACGATCGATCGCTACGCGCATTATCGTGACTCCGAGTTCCGGCCGAACCATTCGCGGACGTCGAAGTAGAGATCTGGCGCATCCCTGTTCTGCAGAGTTCCGGCGACGCCTTCATTCGGCAACCTGAAAATCTCGTGGTACGCGATCTCCATAGTGGGCAGGTAGATCCCAAGTACCTTGTTCGTCGTGAAGTTGGTCCCCGTCAATATCCAGTTTGTAAGCTCGAGTGCCACATGGGCGGACAGAAGGCCCACCACCGGTTTATGAAGCTCCGACACCCCGTGAACGACCGAGTTGTCAACGAGTGCGGTCTTGTATTTCAAGTAGGACTCAGACTCTCGCAGATTCATCGCGACACGAGTTTCAAAACTGCGGTAGTTGGCTGTTCTTCCCGGCACAACTGTCGGTCCGACGTACAGGAATGGCCCATCAATAGTCGCGTGAATCCACTTAAACCCGACAGCGTGAGCCAGGAGATCCATGAGTTGGAATTTGATCGGATTGTTGTGTTCCAACGCAAAGACCACGAGGCTGCCATTCAGCGACGAAAATTCTTCTCGAACGCGTTCAAGGCTTAGTCCGTCAGCGAAACTTTGGTGGGTCAGCATTTCAAATTTGGTGAACAATGCATCGGAGCTCTTCACCAATGAGGTGTGGGCTTCCAATTCCCCGGACAGCTCACCGAGGATTCGCGTGTGGACGTTGTTATCGCCGAAGAACATGAGCTGGTCGGTGTTACCCAATTCCAGGACGCCAGCACCCGCTCCCTGAGCGAACGCATCCATCGCGCTTCTGGGACCGGCCTCCATGACGCCGAGGCCTGTGAGCTGATCGATTAGCGAGTCGACTTCGAGCCGTGAAACCTTCAGATCACGAGCGATGTCTTTCGCGGAAGCGCCCTCTCGCAACCGCTTGAGTATGGGCCAAAGGCTGCCCTGCCCAGTCTCGTCAGCGAGGTTCAGCACCTGCGAATTCCAGACGCCTGTTCTTAGTTCGACATCATCGGCTGAATGAGGGACGAGAGTCCATTCGGAACCAAGACGAAGACTCGACGATGAAGCCATGACTTACCTTTCAACGAACACTGTCGGCATCCGGATGAGATGACCGATATGGATGAGCGATGGTTGTGCTACTCAGATGGCATGCCAACGAGGACCATGTGGAGCAGGGATTGGATTACCCCGTCTATCCCCAGAGCCTCGTTCGCTTCATCGTCAAAAAAACTGCTGTAGTCGGCACTTCCCACACCAAGCGCTGTCGCCGTCAGATGGAGATGTTCGGACAAAGCGCCCGATTCGTGCAAGGTGAAGCGAAGGCCACGAGGGCCGTACTTTCTCATGGCTCGCCATGGGTACCCGATCAACAGAAATATGCCAGCCGAGGCAGAGACGTTCAGGTCCTCTTCAGGCGAGGAGATGCTCTCGAGCAACCGTCCTACTGCCGTTGCATCTCCGGTACGCACCAGCACGTCTCGTCGCGGGGAGTAGCGGTAGATGCCTCGCTCGAGCCCCCGGACGTTGGTGCTCGCGAAATGTAGCTGGACAGGGTAGAGGCCTCCACCGGACGGCACGGCCCGATAGTGATAACGGACCGTCTCGCCTGTCGAAAGATCTACGTCAGCGGCTCCCGTAACAGCTGCGGCGTTGCGCAGCATGGCTGTGACATCTGCGATCTCGAGGGGATCTCCGGTGTAGTACCGCTTGGTGCGGCGCTGCCGTACAGCGTCGTCCACGCTCATGTGCGCGGCTGTACTTGGAGGGAGAGTGACTATCTCTCCCTCCAAGTAGCTGTCCTGATCCAGCTTGCCGTACGTCTCCACCATGGGGTCGCCAAAGTAGTCGTTCACTGAGATTGCGAAATCCCGGTCCCACCGCGTAATCCGCGACGAAAGGAGAAACTCTTCCGCTGGTCGTGGAAAGTGACCCGAGTCGAGGTTGTCGGCCTTGAACTGGTTGGAGCGCAGTCCGACGCCTTCGAGACCGGGGCTGACTACGCGGTAGGAGGTGATTGAAATCGTCGCTTTAGCAATTCCTGGATCAGCCATGGTTGTCTGCCTAGACGGCGACAGCCACTGGCGTAGCGTTCACCGCTGCGCATGTGCAGGAACAGGATGATCCTGCGCTGCTGCACGTGGAGCCGCCGGGGGCCAGGACGCCCAGTTCGGTGATGCCGTTCGACCCAAACCGCGCGAGGGCGGGCTGGAACGAGCGAACTCGGTGTTCAACAATCAGACCAGACGTGATTTTCATTTTGTTCTCCCATTCGTTTGATTCCGATTGCATCGAGCTCATCCTGAATTGCGAGCACGCTGCATACTTTTCAGTATGTGAATCCCTCAGGTTCTGTCAATGGGCGAACAATGACTTCTTCCTGGCAATCTGTCCGGCAAGGCTTATTGATCGGCACGGTACCGTGGAGCCGCGCCCCGCCATCGAAGTCGTGACATAATACTTCCGACATGTATTTGCCCCGATTGGTGCAACGGGTCCCGATAGAAGCCCGCTCCAGCGTGCCGGTAGCCCATCCAGAGAGGTTGCCGTGCCTGACCGGGCGAAACAAGCATCGGAGACGCGCGAGAAGATTCTTGACGCCGCCGCAATCGAGTTCTCTCGATATGGCTTCAGCGGTGCGCGGTTAGACCGGGTTGTCGCCGCCACACATCTGACAAAAGGTGCGTTCTACTTTCACTTCAATTCGAAACAGGGTCTCGCAGACTCTCTTCTATCTGCTAAGTACGACGAATGGCCCGTCATCGTTGCGGCCATACGTTCAAGTGGCCACCGTGGCATTTCGGGCCTGAAGGCGACCGCATCTCGAGTAGCGACCATCATGGTTCATGATCTTCGGGTTCGTGCCGCGATGCGCCTTTCCCAAGAACTCCATCTCGTCACTGAAGAAAATAATCCCTATTCCGCGTGGACGAATAGGCTAATCCAGTTCCTATTAGATGGCGTGCAGGACGGCGACGTAAGCGCTGCGCTCGACCTGGAACGCGCCAGCAGGACGATCGTTAATTGCTTATTCGGGGTCGTGACTGTCTTGGTCGACAGCTCATCCGAATCCGCGTTGGACGAGGAACTGGAGGCCCTGTGGGAGCTAATCACGCCTGGCCTGAACCCGTAGACGTTCAACGACATCGTCCAGGCGATCCAAATCCCCCGCAGCTGTCGCCTTGTCTATTGGCTGGACAAATGACGTATGGAAATGGGCGCAACCTCTCGAAGATCGTCTCAAGTTAGTCTTCCGACGACTTTGATTGGGTCACCTGCGGCAGAACGCGGCGACGCTCAGCGACTCGACAAATAGGACCATCACGCAATTGCGGTCGCTCGTTGGAGTTTTCAACAGCGACTACTTAGGCGGTGGACCGTGCCGGTACTAGCTGGTACGACCACCGTCAGCCACGAAGTACTCAACCTCACTGGTCGAGTCTGGATCGTTGCGGTTCTGAATCCGTCCCAGTACCTCTATCCAATCTGGCGCTTCTCGGATCAAACTGTTGGTCGCCTTATCGTGGAGCAAACCATCGGAGCAAAAGTAGCGCCTCTCCTGGGGGAAACAGCCCGCCGTCGCCGTCTACACTCGACGGCGACTGCGCGTGACGAAAATCAGGCCTCCGGCAAATAGCATCAACACGGCCCCGGCAACAACAATCCAATTCGTCGCCCCACCAGTCGCCGCAAGCTTTGGCCCGGTCGCGTTGGGATCTCCAGTCGGGTAAGTTATAACGTTTCCTGGGCCGGGAGTTGCACTAGGTGTCGGGCTTGTTGGCGCGGTGACGCCGCCCTCTTCGACCACGGAAACGCCTGGCTTATCGACGGTGGGGATTCCGTTAGTGGAGTCGCAAGGATTGCCGATACCGTCTAGGTCGTAGTCCTCCTGTCCGAAGTTCTCTATGTCAAGGCAATTGTCGATTCCGTCGGGAATCGAGTCTCCATCTCGAGACACCATCACGGGAGTGCTTCCCACAGCTGTAAGACCGGCCGAATCGGTAATTCGCCAAGCTTGCAGCGATCAGTGGCAGCCCAGCGACAAAGAGGCACTCATGTGAAAGACCAGACGATGGCGCCTCATATGCGGGATTCCGTCGGGGTTTCTGGTTCGGGGACTAACGAGGCCGGTCTGGCAGGAGCGTCTGGATGGGCGTCTCGAGCACATCGCAGATGGCCAGCATGGTGGCCAGACGAGGGTTGGTGGGTGCACCACCCTTGGTCGAAGCACCCCGCTCGTACTGCTGATATGCATAGAGCGAGATTCCTGCATGCTCGGCGAGCTTTTCTTGGGTTAGCCCTTTCTCTACCCGAATGCGACGCAGATTGCGGCCGAGCTCCCGCGCAAAGGCGGCCCACTTTGGACTGGCTGCGGGTCCGTCGGTCATCGGTACAGCCTGAAACCAAAAAGAGTTGGGCAGAACCAATATAAATTGGTAATCTGCAGATCCCGCCACGAAGCCCCGCGTTGGGCTTCCGGCCGAGGTCTTCAGAGGAGCGTTCCCATGCCAGAAACCCCGCCCAGCAGCCTGTTTTTGATGGGGGCCGGAAGTGCGTAGCCGCCTTCTTCTACCGGCTGCTTGTCTCGCGGCAGCCGTGGGCCTCAGCGCCTGCACCGCGACTGCCACCGAGACGCCTCCACCCGGCGCCGAGACCGCCTCCACCGGTTCGCCGGCCGCCGCCGCTGCACCGGCAGAGAGCTCCACCATTGACCGGGCGGCGCTCGAACGCCTCGCTGACATCGACGTGTGCACGTGGATCGCTCCCGAGGCAGCCGCTGCTCCCCCGGAGATCCTTGGAAAGTCGTACCCGACTGTCACGATGTACGGGCAGGACTTCTCGGTGAACAGTGACGGGGCGAAAACTTCATGTCAGCTCTCCGCACCGTCCGGTGAAGTGGAGTTCGATGACAGCGAACCAACGGTGCTGGTTGACTACCAGCCCCTGGTCGACCAGAGCGTCTGGCCTTCGGACGGCACCGTCGACTACCTCGGTTACCGAGGCTCGCTCACCCCCAGCGGAGCGCGCATCTCACTGCGAGACCACTTCGTCCTCTACGTCACGGCACCCGCGGTCGACACACAGACCACCACTACTGAATTGCTTCCACTCCTGTGGCGACTTGTCGACAGCTGGAACGCCGGCCTCGTACCCACGTTCGACGACGCCCCCAACCCCGACAACGCGGTTCGTGCCTGCACGACAGTCGACCTCGACTCCGCAGCTTCCGCGATCGACGGCAACGTCGCGGAAAGCACCTTCACGTTCAAGTCCGCCCGAAACATCTCGGCGGCATGGCAGACACCGGATGCACCAGAAGCCCTCGCGACCATCTCCTGTGCCCGAAGCGACGGACCACTCACTACGAGCGTCTCCGCGGAGTGGTACCTGGACGCCGCAGGAGTGCAGCAGTCGATCGGTCGGAGCGAGCAACTTGCAGATCCATGCGTTTCGCCCACGACGAGCCCTGGGCCTGCCGCGAGCTGCCCGACTCTCAGCCGGTACAGCTCCAACGCCCCCTGGGTGATCCGCTCCACGGTAACCAGCGCCGAAGGCAACGTCGATCCATCAGAGACGCAGCAGGCCGACGAGCTCGCTACTACCGCGTTGGCCGGCTTCTCCGGACTCACGGTCGACCAGTCCTCGCACACGGGTGATCCACGCCTCATCGACACCGAAATGTCTGAGACCGCACCGGCAGGCGCGACTTGCGATACCGGCCAGCCCGTGTGGTACGTGAAGTCCGCCAACGCTGAGGCCTGGGGGTGCATGGCGCCTAATGGCACCGGTTACAAAGCGGGCCAGGTGAACGGTGTCGCCTTCCGCATGAACACAGATCCGGGTGGAAGCATCGGGTGCAATGGCACCCCAGAGAACCTTTGGCCAACGGCCAATGGATTCACGACACTCTGCATTGATGACCTATCGATCTTCGTGACGAGCACATCGCAATTCCCACCGGTGTTTCGTGAGTACCTGCAAGAACGGTGGGGGTCAGCCATGGTGTTTGGAGACTGACCAAGGGCGGCGCACAATCTAGTACCACGCCTCGACGACGCCGACCCGCTTTAGGCTGTTCGTTGCGGGGTCCGCGATTGAGATCGTCCACTCGTCGGTTGACGTGTCTAGCTTCGTTGCTTGGACGGTGCCCGCGAGTTGAACGTATATCGAACCGCCTGAAACGAAGTTGTCCTCGCCTCCGGCGAGGCGCAAGCCACCCCCTCCACATGCAAAGGGCACTCCGTCGAGGTTCGCACTCTCGACTGGCAGAGGCGCACACACATAAGGAACGCCGCCAGGGTCATCGATCGCGAGCTTTATCGCCCAGGGGTATCGCGTCTCAGCGGCTTGCTCTGCGCCCACAAGACCCTCCATCGGCAGGAAAGAAGGCGCCGGGCGAGATTCGGTGATTCGCGCAACAACGCCCACCGGAGGCGACAGACTAAATATGTCATTGGCGCTGAAACACGTCACCGTGCCGGGGTTGATTACAAAGCAAGGGTCATAGATGAGGCCCCCGTCAACTCCCCCAAGGGCACATAGGCGGGCGTCCTTTCGGGCAGAGACATAGGAACGCTCCCAGCAGGTTGCGCCCAACGTATCCGGAGCCAGATCCGCGGCCGCCGAGGCTTCGGCGTCTCCTGGAACATAGGTTCGGATCGCGGTAGGGACTTCATCGGACAGGGTTGCACTGGAGGGAGCCGAAACCGGTGCGATAAGCGCGTAAACACCTACGGCCAACACACCCGCGACAAGCGCTCCACCCATGAGAATCCCTATTTGCCGCAGTGTTTGACGGCCTCTTGAGCGTCTTGTCCGCTCGGAACTCTTATCGGTACTGGTGGCACGCAATCGCTGTTTGGGCCCCTCAGTTGGGGCCATTGATCTCGATGGCGACACGCTCTGAATTCGCTTCTCAACTGCTGGGACAAAATTGGTTGCTGTCGCTCCACGCCGATCATTGCCTTCGGACATGGATACCGTTACTGCGGGTTTCAGCAGTTCCGGCGCCTCATCCGAGGCCGTCCGAGAGGTCTCTTCTGTCAGAGGTACTTCAGTTGATTGCAGCACTTGAGGCCTTGTAGTTTGCTCGACAGGCGGCCGAATTCCGTCGATTCGTGGCTCCTCAGCGGACTGTGGCCTCTCGATGACCGCTGTCGGCGGCGCGAGTCGCTTCGTCACCTCTGTCTCTACGGCAACCTTTAGCTCATGTAGAAATTCCTCAGTCACCCGCTTGATGCTGGGCTTCTTTTTATCAAAGTGATTGACGTTTGCGCCTTCGTATAGCGGAGAGGCGAAAAGGCGACGAATCTTGATCTTTGTTGAGAACGAATCTCGATCGTTATAGATGTCGGGGTGAGTGGCTTCGAAGCTACTCCACCGCAACTCAGGATCCTGTCCTGAGACTCGATCATTCGGTAGAGGGTCGTCCCTAAATCCAGCGCAGATCTTGATTGCAAGCAGCGCGGGTTTGTCGAAACGGTCGTTTTCTACACCCTCTATCAACGAGACCACAATCCGAGCAGTGTCCCCAAGCGTCCACTGAATAGTAGGGGCCACAGCTCGGGCTGTCTCCGCGGCAAAATTATTGATGGCTCCCAATTGTTCAAAGTTCCTGAACCGGGTGCTCGTCGAGGTCTTTCCCACAAACTTCTTATGCCCGGACATGAGTGTCTCGACGTCGTCGTAAAACGGCTGCCAAGCGAGATCGCTCATATTATCGAGGCCCACACGTCGAGAGTATCGCTCCTGTTGACAAGTGCTCGTTTTTGAGGTATAATCATCTTCGAGGGTGGCTCCTTATCGAAAGGAGCCCCTATGGCTCGACACAGTGATTTCAATACCATCGAAAGCGGTCCGTATCAGGACTTGATGGACCCGTCTCACGCGTTTATCAACTGGCTCATTGCACCCGACGCAGACTCGTTCGCGAGCACCTACCTCGGGTACGAGATCTACAAAGAGAGAGCAGATTACCCGACATGCCTGCTCGACTATCTCTTCATGTGGATAGCCGAAGATAGCGGGACGGACTACTGCCCGACCTATGAGTCCTGGCTGATCCTGATCATCACGATCGGCGACCAGCTCCAGCGGGGCACCTTCGGCGCGCGCTGGACAAAGCCCTGGACCGACGGACCAATCGATCCGAATCAGGACCCGAAATACTACCGACACCCGGAGGACTTTGACCTCGACGACATTCATGTCGGAGAGGACGGTCCATCGATCGAAGGAATATCGCTGCTCCCTGCCCCGGTCGACACTCAGCACCCTGCACTCGATCGAGTTCTCTTCGACCGGTGCGTTGCGCGCCGCCAGCAAGAGCTGCTGCGCGAGTGCGCGAAGAAGTAACCAATCACCCGAGCCACCAGCCCCGCATCGATTCGTCGACGCGGGGCTTTCTCTATGTCAAAACCCGGTATCTCGCTATCTCGACCGGTATCTGGAGGTATCTCGCTACCTCGTTAAGCCCGCTGTTTCGCGGCCGGATAGACCAGAAATGTGACATCAACACGATGAAAGGAGTCACAATGACCGAGATCATCCCCCTCTTCGGTTCCCACACCACGAGAAGCGGCGAAAAGATCAACGGCGCGCTCGCTCGCCAGGTGAAGCGCGAGAACGAACGCATCGCGGCAAAGACCGAGGTCGCAGCCATCACTGAGCAGGCGCACGCATTTCAGGCGTCGGTTGCTATGACCAACGTCGCCGTGTTGGTCAGCCAGGCGGAGGCCCACATGAGAGTGGCACCGTCGGGTGCACAGTTCTATGAGGACATCATCACGGGCTATGCAATCGGTGCCGGCCGCCGCCTGAGTCGCGGTCTGTGATGAGCCTTCAGGACTGGGCATCTCCACGACTGCTCGAGAGTGGCGTGACCCTTGCTGCTGTGGGCATCGGTGTTGTGTTGGTCTTTCTCGCTCGGTCGATTCGCACGTGGTGGGTGAGCAGGAACCGTCAGCGGCGAGCAGCAATAGAAGCAGAATTCAATCGTCGCCAAGCCGTGATTCGGCAGACGGTACTGCAGCTGGCTGACGCTCTCGCCGAGGAGAAGGTCGCCGGTCGCCGGGCAAGCGAGGAAATGATCCGGGCGGCCTACAGAGCCCGCGGTGTCCTGCCCAAGCGGTAGGCACTGTTCCTGATCGCTGCAGAAATCACAACACCTCCGATGAAGGCCCGATACGTGCCGCCTCACCAGTGATGGGTAACCGTCCGACCGCACCGCTCGATCGGGCGATCGGACGGTTGCCCCTCCCCCTCCACTGAGTTTCACTACGTTCGCCGAGCAACCCGAGTAGCCGCTGCAAAACACCGCGGATATCGAGCGCGCCGGCGGAAAGGACATACACAATGAAGACTTTTCAGCACGCCGTCTGTATCGCGGATCCGCCATGGATGGCTGGACAGCTTGGCCATCTTGGCGCGCAGGCCCACTACGACCTCATGACGGATGAGGAAATCAAGGCCATGGGACCGGCTATCGCGATGCACATGCTGCCCGACTCAGTCTGTTTTCTCTGGGTCACGAATGCCACGATCAAGACTGGCCACGACGTTCTGGAGGCTTGGGGTTACACCTACTCCGGGACGATGACCTGGATTAAAGCCCGGATGGGTCTCGGACAGCCGCTGCGCAACATGACGGAGCACGTACTTCTCGGGATCAAGGGTCGGCCACCGAAGCCTGCCTTCAAGGGCCAAGGCACTTGGTTCTTCGCCCCGGTCCAGGACCACTCCCACAAGCCTGAGGAGTTCTACGACATCGTCGATCGCCTCTACCCCGACGGCAACCGTCTCGAACTGTTCGCGCGCCGCCCCCGTCAGGGCTACCACGCCTGGGGAAACGAAATCGCCGCGGATGTCGATCTCGAGGGGTTTCCTGTTCCGGATTCGCCTTCGACGAGGGCATCCGCATGACCGGGAAGGATCTGCACCATGTCCGAGGAACGTCCACGCCTGCTCGCCCGACTGTGGCACGCCTGCATCCTGATACTGGGCAGCGTGTTCTGTGTGTGGTTGGCGGTCCAGCTGTTGGCGGAGATTTGGATCATCGTCGTGATCTGCGTGGTCATCGCGGCGGTCGTCGCGGGCCTGATCTGGTGGCTGCGGATGCGTCGCAGCCGTTGGTGACGGCGCGTCGCGCCGTTGCAGCAGATCAGCTCTGGCCCCTGTACTCACCCGTCCGGTCGTATCGTAGGTGGCTCGTTTTCCTCTTGACGAAACAGCGCGGTTCATTCATACATGAAGGGAAACAGGGGAATCATGCCAGGCCGGGAAGACGGGGACTGCTCGTTGTTGCCGGAGGTGGCACATCATGACGGGTGGGAACAGAAACCGGCGCAGGTCTAATGCGGCGCGAGAGCGGCGTGTGTTCGTCCGTGGGATCCGCCGTGAGGAACCGGATCTGCCGAAGCTTGCCCGAGCGCTGCTCGCGCTGGCTCAACTCGAATCCGACGCCGCCAAGGCCCACGCCGCTGACACTCCTGAGCGGCAGAAGTTGATCGACGATGTGTCGCCGGAGGCCGCAGATGCGTGAGGTCATCCGGTGGCGGCAGATCCACCTCCCGCGCCCTGTCGATGAGCCCGCCGTCGCGGCTGTGTTGCGTCGTCTGGCTTCGCAGGGACAGCGGCGTCCGGTGGTGTTCGAAATCCGGGTCCGATCGGGGAGGATCGAGTACCTGCTCGGTGCCGTCCCTCAGGCGTTCCGCGGTATCTCGAGCCTGCTCGAGTCTCTCCTCCCCGGAACGACAGTGACCGAACTCGCCCAACCCCGCACGGTCCTGCCCGTGACGGTGAAGCTGGCGGTGCGGCCGAGAGCGCTCAGTCTCGACACGTCTGACTCCCCCGCTGCAATTCGGCAACTACTCCAGGCACTGACCAGCACCCCGGAAACCGGGGAAACGGCGTTCCAAGTCGTCCTTGGCTCCGGCGTTCCGCCGCATCGTAGCTCCCGGTCCCCCAGCGATCCGGGACAAGGATGGGCTGACACGCTACTACGAGGATCACGCACCGCAGACACCAGTACTCGGCGAGAGCTCGCCGCGAAACAGCAGCAGCACACCTTTGATGCGAAGGTGCGGATCGCCACCAACGCGAACGACGACGTGGCCCGGCTACTGTTCAGCAGTGTCCTTTCCGCTCTTCGCACCATGCAGGCTCCTGGGCTCCGCATCACCCTGCACCGTGACCACGACCATGCCTTAGACGGGGCACTTCTTCCGCTGCGATGGCCGCTGAGCCTCAGTCTGGAGGAAACCCTCCCGCTCCTTGGGTGGCCACTCGGCGACGGCACCTATCCAGGCCTGCTGAGCGGTCACCCGAAATTGCTGCCCGCGGAGGCAGGCACGGCAGGGATCTTCGCGACCGGCACCGCACCATCTACTCCCGTGCCGATCGGGCTCACCGAACAAGGACGACGATTTCACACATTGCTCCTTGGCCCCACAGGTGCGGGGAAGTCATCCGTGATCATCCGACTGGCTTTGGACGACATTGAGGCCGGCCGATCCGTGGTCGTTCTCGACCCGCAGGCGAACCTGGTGCGCGATCTCCTCGAACGCATCCCGGCGCATCGTCGAGATGACGTCGTCGTCCTTGACCCATCCGATGCGAGCCCGGTCGGTCTCAACCCGTTGGCCGCCCCCGGGACACCACCAGAGCTCGTCGCCGACAGCATCCTCGGCACCTTCAAAGACCTCTACGGTTCCGCGTTCGGACCCCGCACCACCGACGTCATGCACGCCTCGCTCCTCACCCTCGCCCACCACGGACACGCCTCACTCGTGTGGCTGCCACGGCTCTTGACCGATCCGGTGTTCCGCCGCTCGCTGACCAGCACCCTGGACGACCCGATTGCCCTCGAGCCGTTCTGGGCTCAGTTCGATGCCATGTCGGCTACGCAGCAGGCGCAGGTCATCGCGCCGTCGCTCAGTCGCCTCCGGCAGCTGCTCCTAAGGCCAAGCCTTCGCCGCGTCCTCGGACAGGTGCACCCCAAGTTCCAGATCACTGACCTGTTCGTCAAACCCCGGATTCTGCTGGTCGCACTCAACAAGTCACTCCTCGGGCCAGAGGCGGCCAAGCTGCTCGGCTCCTTGTTGGTCTCGGGTCTGTGGTCTCAGACCCTCGCCCAAGCCGCCGTACCCGAACACCGCAGACGGCAGCTCAGCATCTACCTAGACGAGGCCCAGGACTTTCTCCACCTCTCCGCGGTCGACCTCCCCGAAGCCCTCGCCCGATCTCGCGCCATGAAGGTCGGCTGGGTGCTCGCCCACCAGTACCGGGCGCAGATGCCCGAGTCGATGCTCGCCGCGATCGATGCCAACGCCCGGAACAAAATCATCTTCTCCCCGTCCCCCGAAGACGCGGCCTCGATGGCCAAACACGCCCCGACGTTAGAGGCGGCCGATTTTCAAGCCCTCGGCAAACACGAGATCTACACCCGCCTCGTCGTCGACGGCGCCCCCGGGGCGTGGATGTCCGGCAAAACGCTACCGCCACCTCCAGCAACCTCGAGCGAGATCGAGCTGCGAGCGCGCAGCCAACAACGCTACGGAGCAAACCCCTCAGCCGAGGAGCTTGGCGCGACCAGTGAAGGTACCGATGATGGCAGCGAAGGCTTCGGACGCCAGAAGCGGAGGGTCCAATGAGCCTCTCCACAAGCCCCCGTGCCCATCCAGCCGCCCGTCCGTTCGCCTACGGGCACACCAGTCCCTTTCCGGCGTCTTTGGCGGCCAAACCGCGAACTGGTGCAACGACTAATCCCTGCTTCGCAGTGATCCTCCCCAATCCCATGGCAGGCCGGAGGCAGTCATGAGCGTGCACCACCTTGGCCACCTCCAACTCGAGAGTTTCCGCCAACGATTCTCCACCCGCGACCTCGCGATCCTGCAGACGTTGCTGGAGCATCGCTTCGTCACCGGGCAGCAGATCGTGCGACTCCACTTTCACGACCACGCCACCTTGGCCGCGGGAGCGCGAGCCTGCAGCCGCGTCATGGAGCG
The DNA here is from genome assembly GCF_058783455.1 of Herbiconiux sp. FW305-C-125. Taxonomy (NCBI): domain Bacteria; kingdom Bacillati; phylum Actinomycetota; class Actinomycetes; order Micrococcales; family Microbacteriaceae; genus Herbiconiux; species Herbiconiux sp. FW305-C-125. The sequence goes on from NZ_JBYSYO010000001.1 coordinate 649,975, forward strand.
ACTCCAACGTCTCCACACCGTGACACGAATTCAACGCCGCGTCGGTGGAACACGAGGTGGCTCCAGCTCCCAAGTCTGGGCACTGGACTTCAACGGACACCGCCTCCTCCGAGAAGGAGCCCATACCCAGAGGAAGTTCCTCAACCCGACCGCGACCTTCCTCGACCACACCTTGGCGGTCACCGAGACGCGCACTCGCCTCACCGAGATTGCTCGGGCACACCACCGTGACCTCACTACCGTCGAGGTTGAGCAAGCCTCCTGGCGGCAATTCTCCGGTGACACAGGACAACCAAGCTGGCTCCGACCAGACCTCGCTGCCGTCCTCTCTGAGCCCGAATATGAGGACCGGTGGTTTATCGAGGTCGACCTCGGCACCGAATCACCCCGCACAGTCATCGGCAAATGCGCCGTATACGAGGCCTACCGGCGCACCAGACGTGAACAAACCACGAACGGGGTCTTCCCCCGCGTTCTCTGGCTCACCACGAGCGAAACCCGGGCGGAGCGGCTCCGCCACGCCATCTTACTCTCTCGCACCCTCCACCCCCGACTCTTCACCGTCGCCCCCTTCGACCAACTCGAAGAAATCATCACCAACCAAACCCCCGCCCCCGGAAAGGAGGAACCAGCATGAACCACGCCGAACAGCCGTGCCGCGGACGCCACGCAGCCGACTCAACCCCAGACGCACCGATCTCTGGCGATGTCCTGCAACGCGCAGAACAGCTCACCACCGAGCGCCTCAAACACGCACACCAGAAACTCGGCGACGCCCTGCTCGCCTACCTCTCACTCTCCGACGTCGACCCCAGCTCGGCGCAACTCGAGAACGACTTCTACGCCGTCTACCGCGGCGACCACGCCACCATCGATGAAACTCTCCGAGCACAACTCGACAACCTCGGCTGGGCCGACGCCCTCCATCAGATGAGGCTCGCCCATGGCATCGACGAGCACCTGCTCGTCTGGGATCTCGACCTCATCAAGACACGGATGGACGAGATCTACGACTTCGTCGAATACAACGGCCGCATCTATCAGTTCATCAAATGAGCTGCCGGCCCACCGATTTCAGTCCACCCCGTGGGCTGAGCAAGACCCCGTGAGGGGAACCCACAACTAAACACAGGTTGTACCGGACAGGGGTCGCCTACTTGAGGGCACGGAGCTACACCGATCCCCGGGCACCCCGCACGGTCGGCCGTGACTCGCTGGACCAGCAACGACAGATCATCGCTCGAGCCGCGCGCACCGAGCAGACGATAATCGTTGCTGAATTCATCGACTACGGCACACCACGCGGACTCCGACCAGGGCTCAGCGCGCTCCTCGACTTCGCGGAAATGACCCATGTCCAGAACTGCTACTTCGTGAGCCGACGCCACCTGACGTCCAGGACAGGTGAAACCGACTTCTGGGACAACCACTTCTAGATGGCAGCTCTCGACCGGATCTATGTCGATGAGGCGTAGAAAGGGCCGGCCGGCCGTCCCACACCTAAGCTCGGGGCGGCCGGCAGGTGCCCTTCGAGACCAACGACGGAGAGTCACCTACCGCGCGTCGATTTCTCGTTCCAAAGATCTCGACTCACATGCCGAAGAGAGTTACAGTCAGTGAGCCCATGAGGAGATGAACCCGGAAAAGGCGGTTTCACCTGGCAATAAACCAGAGAGGAGGAACTATGCACCCAACAGCCAAACTCCTTGCCGTGAGCTACGTCCGCGTGTCCACCAGAGAGCAGACCGAACGCGACGGCGACCCCGACGGCTATTCCATTCCGGCTCAACTCGAAGCCAATCGTCGCAAGGCCGAGAGCCTCGGCGCTCACATCATCGAAGAATTCATCGACCGAGGTGAGTCGGCCCGATCAGCAGACCGACCCGAGCTTCAGCGGATGCTGTCGTACGTCGCGGATCACCCCATCGAGTACTGCATCGTCCACAAGGTCGACCGACTAGCCCGAAACCGCGCCGACGATGTCGCAATCAACCTCGCTCTCAACACCGCCGATGTGCGACTCATCTCGGCCACAGAGAACATCGATGAAACACCGTCAGGGATGCTCCTGCACGGGATCATGAGCTCAATCGCGGAGTTCTACTCCCGCAACCTCGCTAACGAGGTGAATAAGGGAATGCAACAGAAGGCCAAGACCGGAGGCACTCCGGGCAAGGCCCCACTCGGATATCGCAATGTTCGCCTCACCGATGACCTCGGGCGAGAGGTGAGAACCATTGAAGTCGATGACGAGCGGGCACCCCAGATTAGCTGGGCCTTCCAGCAATACAGCACAGGTCAAACCACCCTCAAAGAACTCGCGGAAGCACTTGCCGATGGTGGCCTTGTCTCGCTGGCAACACCGAAACGAGCGTCGCAACCGATCAGCGCATCACAACTCCACCGCATCCTTACGAACCCGTACTACAAGGGCGACGTCACATACCGAGGTGCTGTGTACCCAGGCCGGCATGAGCCACTCGTGACACCAGCGCTTTGGGAAAAAGTGCAGAACATGTTGGCCTCCCGCGCCGTGGGAGAAAAGACTCGTGAACATCCGCACTACCTGAAGAGCACGGTCTACTGCGGCAACTGCGGCAGTCGACTCGTCGTCAATCACGCAACCAACCGACACGGCGTCACCTACGAATACTTCGTGTGTATAGGCAAGATACTCAGGCGCAATACCTGTCGGCAATCGGCAGTGCCCATCGACACTCTTGAACAGAAGATCGTCGAGTATTACAAGGCGATAGCGCTCCCCGCCGAGCTTCGGCGCACCATCCAAGATGTGCTCACACGAGAACTCGACCGCGCCCAGACCGAAGCCGCGGACCTCGAACGCAGGTTGGTCATCCGGCGCCGAAAACTCGAAGCACGTCGAAAGAAGCTCCTCGACGCACACCTCGAGGGCGCCATCCCTATCGAACTCCTTCGTGAGGAGCAGACCAGCATCGCAAAGCGACTTGCCGGAATCGAGAGCCAACTATTCTCAGCCAGCGCCGCCACCGCGTTACTGCAAACCAATCTCGAAGTCGCACTAACCCTCGCCGAAAATTGCTACGAGGCCTACCTCCGCGGAAACGATCAGATTCGCCGAGACATCAACCAAGCCATGTTCGAGCGCATTGAAGTCATATATACCGATGAGATGACTGTCAGCGGACAGCTTGCAGAACCGTTCGAGACCCTTTTGAGCCCGACCATCCTCAGCGTGCTGACTGAGGAAACCCAAAACAAAGAACCCCGACCATCACATTTAGATGGTCGGGGTTCGAAAGCGGCACTTTTGGTGGAGCTACGGGGATTCGAACCCCGGACCTTCTCATTGCGAACGAGACGCGCTACCAACTGCGCCATAGCCCCGCTGACGCTTGCGCGACAACTCCGACAGTTTACGACGAAATCGCCGCCGAATGCGAACCGGGCACCGACGCATCCGCTCGCCGGGCCGCCGGCCAGCGACCGAGCAGCAGAATGGCCGCCGAGAGCAGCACGCTGCCGACGACGGCGATCGGCAGGTCCATGAAGAACTGCATCACGAGGAAGGGCGGCACGAAGGCCAGCACGGTGGCGATCGCCACCACGCGGTTCGGCGGCGTCGGCCCCACCTCGCGCGGCGCTTCGAAGCGGCCGACGAGGAACGACAGGCCGAACACGGCCGCCATCACGAGCACGAACATGACCGGTCGCGTCCACCACCAGGCGAGGCTCGCCGGCGCCGGGCTCGCGCCGGGGATGAGCAGCGCCACGCCCGACAGCACCAGGATCACTGGGAGGTGCCAGAGGTAGATCGTCATCAACCGGGTGCCGATCACGAACACGACGGCCCGCGCCGCGTGCGTGTTCATCAGGGCCGCGAGCGCCGGTCGCAACAGCTTCAGGATGCACACCTGAGCCACCGCGAGGGCCACGAGCGGCAGGGTGGGCGGGTTGAGGTTCGTCAGCATGTCGTCGGAGTACGGCCCCCAGACGGTCATCGGCACGAGGCTCGCGTAGGCGACGATCGCGATGGCGACCAGCGTCCACCACCGTCGCGCGGCGAACCAGCCGTCGGCGTACCAGAAGCCGAGCTGCTGCACGAGCAGCCAGACGAAGAACAGGTTGGCGAGACCGATCGGGTCGATGCCGGTGCTGTAACGCAGGGCGTCCACGACCACGGCTCCGGCGAGCAGCACCAGCAACGTCGCCCGGGGCGCCCGCTGGTGCCACGAGACCATGAGCGGCACGAGCGCCTGGCAGAGCGTGTACGCCGCGAGGAACCACAGCGGCGAGGCGGCGCCGACCACGGCCAGGTCGACGAGCTCGGGGTCGATGCCGATGAGGCGGGCCCCGCCGATCACGACGACGTAGAACAGGAACAGCGGCAGCGCCGGCTGCGCGAGCCGCAGCACCCGGTTGCGCACGTAGTCGGCCGCCGTGCCGCCGCGCCGGGTGAGGCTCCGCCAGGCCGTGATGGACGCGAATCCGCCCACCACGAAGAACAGCGGCATGATCTGGCCCGCCCAGGTGACCGGCGCGAACCACCACTGGGCCTCGAGCGGCCGCGACACCTCGACGGCACCGTCGGGCCCGAAGCCGACCCCCACCATCAGCAGATGGATGACCACCACCAGCAGCACGCAGAACACGCGCGCCAGATCGAGGGTGAGATCTCGCTTCGAGAGATCGATCGACGATGCCCGGTCGCTCATGCGGCCATCTTATGAGGCCGACTCATCGACGATGCGGCATATGTCGGCGCGGGGTCATGAATCGCGAAGGGCCTCGACCAGTTGCGGCTTGGTCTTCTTGGAGTAACCGGTGAGCCCGAGCTCCTTGGCACGCTTCTTCAGCTCCGGCACGGTCCAGTCCTCGTAGGAGCCCGACTCGCCGCCTTTCTTCCCCACCGATTTCCGCCCGCGGGCGGCGGCGGCGTTCGAGATGCGAGCCGCCTTCTGCTTGGAGTCGCCCTCGTCACGGAGCTTCTCGTAGAGTTCGGGATCTTTCAGTTGCGGGGTGCTCTTGCCGGGCATCCTGTTCTCCTCTCTGCTCTCTCGGTCGGGGTGCGGCGATCGTCGCGATCGCGATCGCGCTACAGGGCTTTGCCGCCCGTCACGGGCACGATGGCGCCCGACACGTACGACGCCTCGGATGAGGCGAGGAAGACGTAGGCGGGTGCGAGTTCGGCCGGTTGTCCGGCCCGGCCGAGCGGGGTGTCCTGGCCGAAGGTGGGCAGCTTGTCGGGCCAGGAGGTCGCCGGGATGAGCGGGGTCCAGATGGGGCCCGGCGCGACGCCGTTCACCCGGATGCCGCGGGCACCGAGCTGCTGCGCCAGCGCCTTCACGAAGGCCACCTGGGCGGCTTTCGTCATGGCGTAGTCGATGAGCGCCGGCGACGGCTGGAACGCCTGGATGGACGACGTGACGATGATCGAGGCGCCCGGCTTGAGGTGCGGGATGGCGGTTCGGGCGATCCACATGAGGGAGTAGAGGTTCGTCTTGAACACGCGATCGAACTCGTCGGTCGGCACGTTCTCGAGGCCGTCGCGGTTCTCCTGGTAGGCGGCGTTCAGCACCACGATGTCGAGGCCGCCGAACTCGGCGACCGTGCGGTCGACGAGCCCGGTGGAGTACTCCTCGTCGCGGGCGTCACCCGGCAGGAGGAGGGCGCGGCGCTCGGTGGCGCGGATCCAGCGGGCGGTGTCGTCGGCGTCGTCCTGCTCTTCGGGGAGGTACGAGATGGCGACGTCGGCGCCTTCGCGGGCGTAGGCGATGGCCACCGCCCGACCGATGCCCGAGTCGCCGCCCGTGATGAGCGCCCGGCGGCCCTTCAGGCGCCCGGTGCCGACGTAGCTCTCCTCGCCGTGATCGGGGCGCGGATCGGTCTTGCCGATGAGGCCCGGTTGATCCTGCTGCTGCTTCGGGAATCCGTCGGCCGGGTACTTCGTCACCGGGTTCTCGGCGGTGGTGCCGGAGGTGTCGGTGCTACCCGTCACCGGAACGTCGTCGCTCTCGCTCATGGTCATCCCTCTCGCTCGGATGCCCCTTCAACGCTACGCCGCCCCTCACCGAGCGGCAACGCCGACCGGATGCGCGGGGGCGACTGCCGGCGGGGCGGTCAGCCGGCGCGGCGGCGGGCCAGGACGGCGTCGAGGTCGAGGTGGGAGGCGGTGTCGTCGTCGACGATGCCCATGCGGGCGAAGCGCGAGGGCACCGCGGGTGGGGTCGACTTCGCTGCTGCGGCGACCGCGGTCGCGGCGCCGGGGGCTGTGGCGCTCCACGAAGCAGTGGCGGTCGCAACGGCGGCGGATGCGGGTGCCGGCAGCTCAGCGACGGTCGCGTGCTCCACGGCGAGGCGGGCACGCAAAGCCCCCTCCGCCTCGGCGGCGGCGCGGCGCAGCGACTCGCGGTGGGCGTCGGCGGCGAGCGAGGTCGCCGATGAGCCATCGCCGCCGCCCGTTGCGGCAGCGGTGGCGACCGGAACGGCGCCCTCGTCCGCGGCGTCGGTGTCGTCGGCGGGGGCGAACGAGGAGTCGGCGAGGCCCAGGGGGGCTGCCGAGCCGCGGCCGAGGTAGAGCGGGCGGGGCACCGCGACCGGAACCCAGCCGTCGGCGGGCGACTCGACGTCGGCGGAGTCGTCGGCCGGCTCGACCTCGTCGGCGCCCGCGTCCGCGTCCGCGAGGTGGTCCACGAACGGCATCGCGACGGGCGCTGACGCCACCGGGCGGGGCAGGCGCAGTCCGCGGCTCGCGCGCGCCAGCCTCACCAGCACGATCACGCTGACCGCGGATGCGATGACACCGGCGATCAGGATGATCCACGCCCCTGTGTACACCGCCTGCATCCCGCCCAGCACCGCTACGGCGACCGAGAGCGCGAGCACGCCGGCGGTGACCGCACGCGACCGGCGCAGGCGGCCGGCGACGCGCACCGCGGCGGGTACGGCTTCGGCTTCGCGCCGGCTCGCCCGGTGCCTCAGGATGCGTTCTTGCTCGGCGATGCTGCGGGCGTTGGCTTCGACGTGCACCTCCTCGGGCACCTCGGCGGTCTCGGCCAGGATGCGCAGTGTCTGCTGCAACCGCACCGCGTTGCGCTCGGTGGCGAGGTACTGCCGCGACCGGAACCAGGAGGGGATCAGGTACACCAGCCACAGGATCGCCGCGAGGGCGATCATGAGCCCTCCGCCCAGCCATTCCGTGGTCATGCCCCTACGGTAGGGGCACCACGCCCCCCAGCCCGCGCACCCCCCGCGCGTGTTGCCACCTCACCCCCACTCCCCCACCCAATCTCCAGAAATGGTCACAATACCCCCGCCCATTCCGACAACACCTGGACCCTCGACGCAACCCAAGTCGCACCGACGAGACCGCAGCCCGCGGGCCGCGCCACGCCCTCACGTGGGGAACGAGACCGCAGGCCGCAGGCCGCGCTCGACGACCCAGGGTGAGCGCGCGGCCGAGGGGTGCGACCGCAGGCCGTGCCCCTCGATCGCACGCGAACATGTCGCCTCGCGCCGCAGTAGCGGCGGCGCGAGCAATAAGCGCCGCACCGACCGCAGGCCGGCGCGGCGCGTGAACAGCGCTAATTTGTAGGCAACGCCTTCAGCGCCGCCACCCGCTCCGCTTCCGGCACCGTGCCGTCGCCGGGCGGGATGCGTCCCTCCCGCCAGCGGCGCAGCACCCCGACGGGCAGCTCTTCCCGCACCAGCGCGAAGCAGAAGTGGTCGCGCCAGTCGCCGTTGATGTGGATGTACCGCCGCCGCAGCCCCTCGTACCGGAAGCCGAGCTTCTCGACCACCCGCAGGCTCGGCCCGTTCTCGGGGCGGATGCAGATCTCGATGCGGTGCAGCCCGACTGAGTAGAAGCAGTAGTCGGTGGCGAGCGCCACCCCCACGGGCGTGATGTTCTTGCCTGCGAACCGCTCCGACACCCAGTACCCGATCGACGCCGACGCCACCGACCCGTAGCTGATCGACGAGACGTTCAGCTGCCCCGCCAGTTCCCCCTCGTGCTCGAGGATGAACGGCAACCCGAGCCCGGCGCGCGCGTTCGCCTGCAACGAGCGGATGCTCGCCCGCGTGTCGAACGACAGCGGACCGTTCGGGTTCGTGGCCTCCCATTTGCGCAGCCACGAACGGTTCTCGATCAGCTCGCGCTCGAGCGGCTTCGCGTCGCGGACACGGATCGGCCGCAGGCCGATGGGCCCCTCGGAGAGTGTGGGAACGAACATGTGCTCGAAGAATACCGCGCCCGCCCCCGTCGTCGGCTACAGTTCCGCGACGAAATCCTTCAGCCACGGCCGCAGCTCCGGCCCGAGGTCGTCGCGTTCGGTCGCGAGCTGCACGATCGCCTTGATGTAGTCGAGCTTGTCGCCGGTGTCGTAACGACGACCGCGGAACACCACGCCGTACACGCCGCCCGCGATCGAGACGTCGTCGGCCAGGGTGAGCAGCGCATCCGTCAGCTGGATCTCGCCGCCCTTGCCGGGCGGCGTGTTCTCGAGGATCCCGAAGACCTCGGGCTGCAGCACGTAGCGCCCGATGACGGCGAGGTTCGAGGGCGACGAGCCCTGCTCGGGCTTCTCGACGAGCCCGGTGACGCGCACCACGTCGTCTTCGTCGGTGGGCTCGACCGAGGCGACACCGTAGAGGTGCGTCATCGACGGATCGACCTCCATCAGGGCGATGACCGTGGCCGTGCGGGACTGCTGCACCTCGAGCATCCGCTGCAGCAACGGGTCGCGGGCGTCGATGATGTCGTCACCGAGGAGCACGGCGAAGGGCTCGTGGCCGACGTGCATCCGCGAGCGCAGCACCGCGTGGCCGAGCCCGAGCGGGTCGCCCTGACGCACGTAGTGCATCTCGGCGAGGGCCGTCGACTCGTTGACCACCCGCAGCATGTCGCCCTTGCCCTTCTGCTCGAGCGTCGACTCGAGCTCGGTGACCCGGTCGAAGTGGTTCTCGATGGCGGCCTTGTTGCGGCCGGTGACGACGAGCACGTCGTTCAGACCCGCATCCACCGCCTCCTCGACCACGTACTGGATGGCGGGCTTGTCGACGACCGGCAGCATCTCTTTCGGCATGGCCTTCGTCGCCGGCAGGAAGCGCGTGCCGAGGCCGGCCGCCGGAATGACTGCTTTCGTCAGATGAATCCCCATGGTGCTCAAGCGTAACCAGAATTCGCCACGCGCAGATGTCGGCCGTGAAACACTCCCGTCATCTGCGGCAACTTAGAATTGCTGCCATGACCTCCGAGGCGGCCCATCTCAAGCGGGCCCTGCGCGCCGAATTGCGCGAGCGCCGGCGCACCCGCCCCGCCCATGTCGTCGACACCGCGAACCTCGGTTTCACCGAGAACCTCATCGCGCTGGCGAAGGAGACGGATGCGCACACCATCTCGGCGTACCTCTCCACCTCCTTCGAGCCCAACATGCGCCCTTTCCTCAACTGGGCGCTGGCCGACGGGCGGCGGGTGCTGCTGCCGATCGCGCGGCAGGACGGGTTGCTCGACTGGGCCGAGGGCGACGGCGAGACCGAGACGGAGGGCCTGTACGGGCTGCCGGAGCCCGTCGGCGGCATCCTCGGGCCCATCGCCATCAACGACGCCGACCTCATCCTCATCCCCGCCTCGGCCGTCGACCAGCACGGCACCCGGATGGGCTGGGGGCGCGGCTACTTCGACCGCACGCTCGGCTCGATGGAGAACTGCCCGCCGGTTTTTGCGGTCGTCTTCGACGATGAGATCCTTGACGAGGTGCCGCGCGAGCTGCACGACGCGCCGGTCGACGGCGCCGTCACCCCGACGCGCATCATCCGGTTCCACCCCTGAGCGCGCTGCGCTCGATCCCACGGAGACTCCATGCCCACTTACTCCTACCGCTGCACCGAGTGCGAGAACGCGTTCGACATCCAGCAGTCCTTCACCGACGCCACGCTCACCGACTGCCCCGTCTGCGGCGGCAAGCTGCGCAAGGTGTTCAGCCCGGTCGGCGTGACCTTCAACGGCTCGGGGTTCTACCGCACGGATTCGCGGGCGAAGTCGAGCTCGTCGGATGCGGGGTCGAGCGGGTCGTCGTCGAAGTCGAGTGACTCGGGCTCGTCGTCCTCGTCGAGCGGCAGCAGCAGCGGCACGAGCGCGCCCGCGGCGCCGGCCGCCAGTGCGCCCGCGAAGAGCACCCCCGCCTAGGCTGGAAGCATGTTCAAGGGGTTCAGAGAGTTCATCCTCCGCGGCAACGTCATCGACCTCGCGGTCGCGGTGGTCATCGGTGCGGCGTTCACCGCGGTCGTCAACTCGATCGTCGGCAACATCTTCAATCCGCTGATCGCGGCGATCTTCGACGCCAGCGACCTCGAGAACGTCGCGGTGGTGACGCTCAACGGCTCCGACATCAAGTTCGGCGCGGTGCTCGGGGCGATCATCCAGTTCCTGATCGTGGCCGTGGTCGTCTACTTCGTGTTCGTGCTGCCGATCAACCACCTGAAGAAGGCCGCCTTCGCCATCAAGAAGACGCCGGCCGAGTCGATCGAGGACACGAAGGAGGAGCTGCCGCCCACCGAGACGGAGCTGCTCATCGAGATCCGCGACCTGCTCGCCCGCCAGAACGCCGCAGCCGCCCTCGAGGGCGCGCCCGCCGAGCCGCACACCCCCAAGCACTAGCCCCGAGACACGCGGCGCAGCCGCCGCAGATCTCTCAGGCGCGCCTCAGCTCCAGTGGGGCGGCACGTCCTGCTTGAGGCGGGCGTCGTTCGGACCCTCGGATGTGCGCGGGCGGTCCCCCCAGGACTCGTCGGCGTCTTCTGCCGCGCGCACCGGCGCATCCGCTCGGCCGGCCTGGGGCGTGGGGTCGCTCCCCGGCGCCGGGTCGGTGGAGACTCGACGGGTCCCGGTCTTGCGTAGGGTCACCCGACGAGCCTACGCCGGTCAGATGTGCACGTGGATGGGCGAGGTCTCCACGAGCGACAGCTCGCGCACGCCGATCACGTTCGCGATGCGCGCCGCCACCGCCTCCGGATTCGCGAACAGTTCGAACGAGTGCACCCGCAGGTAATGCCAGCCGAGCCGGCGCAGCATGTCGGGGCGCAGCCGGAGCGACTCACGGAGCGAGGTCGAGTGCACGACCGCATCCGTCTCGATCGCGATGGCCCGCCCGTCGTGCGACGCCACGAGGGTGAGCTTGCCACGGTGCTCGAAGGCGACATCCAGCCCGCGTGCTCCGAGCCGGCGGGCGAGGTCGATGAGCAGCGCGTCGCCGGGGCTCGAGAAGGTGTCGGGTGTGGGCCCGTTCTCGGCTTCCTGCAGGATCTGCCGCAGCGCGACGACCCCGTAGTTCATGCGCTCCTCGTCGATGTCGGCGGGGCTGAAGCACGAGACGATGTCCATGGATCGGCGGGCTCTCGTCATACCAACCGCGAGCAGACGCTCGCCGCCGGGACGAGCGAGCCCGCCGAAGTTGGTGAGCACGCGGCCGTGCGCGGTCTTGCCGTAGCCGACCGAGAAGATCACCCGGTCGCGGCTCTGGGCCACCGACTGCTCGAGGGTGGCGACCATGAAGGGCTCGGCGCGCTCCTTGAGGATGAAGTCGGCCAGGTCGCTGCGCTTGGCGAACGCCGCGAGCACGGCCTGCTGCACCCGCACGGCGTGCTTGGGCGAGGCGGTGATGACCATCAGCGACTCGCGCGGGTAGTTGATGGCGTGGTCGAGCACGAGCGAGACGACGCGATCGACCTCGGCATCGACGGATTCGACGGCTCCGGTCTCGGAGTCGGGCATGCCGCCGCGCCCCTCGACGTAGTGCAGGGCGAGCGAACCGTGCCCGAGGAAGGTGCCGGCCCAGGGCAGCGAGTCGATCTTGCCGCCGTAGAACCGGTGGTTGACGAGCTCGGCGAGGTCTTCGCCGCCCGCGCGGTAGCTGCGGGTGAGCGAGAGCGTCGGGACGATGTCGGCCAGCCGGGCCAGCGCCGATTCGGCATGCAGCTCGTCGACCGTCGTCGCGTCGAGGGTCGGGCGCACCCGCTGTTCCTCGATCGGCCGGATCGCGATCTCGAAGTGCGACGGCGTCTGGGTCACCGGGTCGCCGAAGGCGACCACCTGGCGGGCCCGGCGGATGGCGCCGACGTTCTCGGCCAGGGTGGTGGCGCCCGCGTCGACCAGGATGACGGTGTCGAAGGTGATCGCATCCGTGATCTGCGCGACCTCGTAGGGCGAGGCGAGCCACACCGGCGCCAGCACCTTGCCGAGGTGCGGGGCCGCGGCGTGCAGCCCGAAGGAGTCGACGCGGTCGGAGCGCAGCAGGGCCTTGAGAGCCGAGGCCTCGTCGGGGTGGTCGACGAGGCCGACGCTCCAGGTCTCGGCCAGCTGCCAGGCCAGCAGCTGCCCGTTCATGGCGGCGTGCGCCTCGTCGACGAGCCGGAAGTCGCCCTCGAGGCGGTCGAGCACACCGGTGTTGGCGCCGAGCAGCGCCCGGTCGTCGGCGAGCATCAGCTCAAGCACCGACTGCCACCAGGCCAGTTCGAGCTCGTCGGCGACGGCCGACTCGGGCACGTGCCGGTTCGAGAGGTCGACCATCAGCGGGTCGAGGGCGTGCTCACGCAGCGAGTCGAGGAGCGCGGTGCGCTCCTGCAGGTTGGCGAGCACCTCGGAATCGGCGGCGAGACCCTCGACCAGTCCGATCAGCTGGTCGATCGGCAGGGCGGCGAGCTGACGTGCCGTGCCCACGGTGCCGAGCGGCAGATCGAGCTGCGCGAGGTCTTCGGTGACGCGCTGGAACGCGACCTGCACGTCGTTGATGCCCACCGGGATCTCCGGCGGTATGCCCGCGGCGGCGAACCGGTACCAGAGCGTGCGCTGCTGCTGGATGCGGCGGAGCGCCTCGTTGAGGTCGCCGATGTGCACGCCCGGCCGCACGTACTCCTTCGCGAGCGCCTTGAGACGCCGGCGACTCGTCGACGACAGCTGCGGGGCGTCGCGGCGCGGGCTCGTCGCGGCGATGAGGTCGGTGAGCGAGCGGTCGAAGACCACCGGCAGGAACTTGTCGAGCGTCTCGCGCAGGTCGGCGAGCAGGCGCAGGTAGGTGCCGAGCTCGTTGAGCGAGGTGAACGGCCGCATGCGGGTCTGGCCGATGAGCTCGTAGGCACCGGTGAGCAGCCGCGGCAGGTCGGTCTTGTCGAGCCGCTTGGCGAGCTGGTGGGCCCGGTGCGCGTCGTCGCTCGAGGCGAACTGGGCGCCGTACCAGGGCGAGTCGTCGGGGCCGTAGCGGAACTGCCCGAGCTCGGCCGCGCGACTGAGTGTCTTGGCGGCCTTCGCCCGGCCGGTGGCGAGCGATTCGAGTGCCGAACGGTCGAGCCGAGCGGTGGTCGAGGGCGGGTTGGGCAGCAGGGCGAGCCGGGCGAGCTCGCGCAGCGCGTCGAGCACCGAGACCTTGAGCAGCGGGTCGACCCGCGACATCGACGCGCGGTAGTCGAGCAGCACACTGCGCAGACGCACCAGTGCCTCGTCGACGTCGGCGACGTGCGGCTGCTGCGCCTTCTCGTTGCGGCCGATCGACTGGATGAGGTCGCGCCGGAGGGTGCGCGGCGACACCGCGACACCCGGCAGCCCCACATCCGACAGCCGGCGGTTGATGCCGCTGAGGCTGAGCCGGCGCGGCGTGACCACGAGCACCCGCTTGTTCTGGCCGACGAGGGCGCCGATGGCGTTCACGATGGTCTGCGTGCCGCCGGTGCCCGGCAGCGTCTTCACGAGCAGCGAGTTGCCGCCCGCGATCTGCGCGATCACGTTCTCCTGCTCGCTGTCGGCGTCGAGCAGGAGGGTGTCGGTGGCGGGCGCGCGGTGATCTTGCGGCGACGGCTCGACCGGGTGGTAACCGTCCTGCACCGCGCGGCGTGAGCTGAGGTTGCCGGCCAGGGCGTCGAGCACCGGATGCGAGATGTCGGCGCTGTCGGCCAGCATCCCGCTCGCCACATCGGCGAAGCTCGAGACCACAAGCCGCGGCTGCACCTGGAACCAGGCCAGGTGCGAGGTGAGGCTGCGCAGCCGGTCGATGACGGGCTGCGGCTTGAACACGCCGTTCGACGCGGCGAGCGCGACGAGCGCCTCGCGGTCGACGGTGATCTGGAACTGCTCCTGCAGCACGCGCACGAGCTCGGGGTTGACGAACGGCGTGCCGCGCAGCTTCAACTCGAAGTCGCGGCCGTAACGCCGCACCGAGATGGGGCGCAGCAGCACCGGGGCGCGGAACTGGGCCGGCTCGGCGTCGGGATTCTGCGCATCCGCCTGCCCACGCCACTCGGCCAGGCCGATGGCGAGGTGCACCGAGTCGATGCCGCGCACCGAGCGCAGCTCGACGCCCTTGTCGGTGATGGCACCCGCGGCGATGCGGGCGTTGCGGAGCGCGAGCTCGTCGCGGATGAGGCTCGACAGCAGCGTCGAGTTGCCCGTGATGAACTGCGCGAGGCCGCCCGGATGCGTGGTGCTCAGCTCGATGCGCGAGCGCGGCGAATCGTCGAAGCGGATGAGGGGCGACTCGCCGCCGAGCGACGCGATCTCCTCCCGCCAGCGGTCACGGGTCGGTTCGACCAGGCTCTCCGTCGAGTAGACCTGGGCGATCGGGCTGTTGGACGAGGACCGGCCACTGCGACCCCAGGCCGACTCGACGGAGTCGGCTGCAGACGACGAATCGTCTGAGTCTCGTTTCTTATCGGCACGCCACACATGGTCACAGTACGTGCGCGCGCCCCGTTTGGGCGGTAATCGAGCCGAGTTTCGCGAATTCGCGCGGATTCCCGCCTCAGCCCCGCGTCAGTGCCGCCTCAGTCCGTGCTGGAAACCACAGTGCCGGCTGCCGGGCGGCCCGGGCTTCGCTCGGGCTGCCCGGGTCGCGCCGGCCCCTGTCCGGCGCGACGCGACATGTGAGGGCGCGGTCGAACGGCGCGGCCTTCGGACGCACCGTCCGGCCACCCCCTCACCTTGGGTCGTCGAGTACGGCCTGTTGCGTATGCCCCCATGAGCCTCGCGCTCGCGCCGGCACTATGACGCGAGTCGTTCGCCGAGCCACTCGGTGTCGACTCGATGCGCGCCGCTCGTGAGCACAAGGAGGGGCTGCCCGTCGAGCAGGAACACGAGCGAGTTGGCGATGGCCCCGACTTCGACGCCCAGCGCGGCGGCCGCAAGCGCCGCCGTGCTCGCCGCGTCGTCGAGCCACACCACCTCGCCTGGCACGCCGCCGGCGTCGAGCGCCTCTCGCACGGCGCGGACGGCGGGATGATCGCGTGCAGGCATGCCCCCAGCCTACGACCGCACGCGCACGCGCCTGGCTCCCGGGCCGCCTAGCTGCCCGGGAGCCGGAATAAACCGGCGCCCGGCGAGGCTGAGGTAGAGGTCATGACTCAGCTCTCCGTGCTCGATCTCATTCCTGTTCGCACCGGCCAGTCGTCCGGCGAGGCCGTGGCCGCGAGCCTCGCGCTCGTTCGCGCCGCCGACCGCCTCGGGTACACCCGGTTCTGGGTGGCGGAGCACCACAACATGCCGGCCGTCGCCTCGACCTCGCCGTCGACGCTGATCGCGCACTTCGCGGCGCAGACCACGCGCATCCGTCTGGGCTCGGGCGGTGTTATGCTGCCGAACCACGCGCCGCTCTCGATCGCCGAGCAGTTCGCGTTGCTCGAGGCGATGCACCCCGGGCGCATCGACCTCGGGCTCGGGCGCGCTCCCGGTTCCGACCCGGTGACCGCGTACATGCTGCGGGGCCAGCGCACCTCGAGCGACGCCGACCCGGCCGAGACCTTCCCCACCGACGTCGAGACCGTTGCGGCGCTGCTCGGCTCCGACCGCGCCACCGCGAGCAAGCCGTTCGGAGACGACGACCAGCCCGGCGTGGGGTTGAACATCCGGGCGCGGTCGTACGAGTTGAAGGCCACCCCGAGCATCCGCACCGCGCCGGAGCTGTGGTTGCTCGGCTCGAGCAACTTCAGCGCCACGCTCGCGGCCTCGCTCGGCCTGCCGTTCGTGTTCGCGAACCACTTCGGGCAGCCCGGCATCGAGCAGGCGCTCGAGATCTACCGCAGCCGGTTCCAGCCCTCCGAGGCGCTGGCCGCGCCGAAGACCTTCCTCACGGTGAACATCTCGGTGGCCCCGACGGATGAAGAGGCGCAGCTGGTGACGCTGCCGCAGCTCATCTCGATGGCGCGGCTGCGCACCGGCGGGGCGCTCACCCCTCAGCTCACGATCGACGAGGCGCGCACCACGGAACTGACCGATGCCGAGCAGGCATCGGTGCTCGAGCAGTCGCGGCGCTGGCTGATCGGCACGCCCGAGTCGGTGGAGGGGCGCATCCGCTCGCTCGCCGAGCAGTTCGGGGTCGACGAGGTCATGGTGTCGCCGGCCGGGGGCGCGTGGGCGGCCGACCCGCTCGACGCGACGCCGTCCCGCGAGCGCACGCTCGAGTTGCTCGCGGCGCGATTCCCCGAGCTCGGAGTTCACCACCATTCGGATGCGTCCTGAATCGATGAACTCCCGTGGCCGTGACGGGGCCGCGGAGCTCCACAGTGCCGGGCGTTCTGCCGGTTCGCGCCGGTACGCCTCGGAGTGACACCGCCGTCCGCATGGTTCGATGAGCACATGGTGAACAGCGCAGGAGCCAAGCGACCCGGACCGGTGACGATCGCGGTGGTGCTGATGTACATCGGCGGCATCGCCCAGATCGCGCTGGGCATCCTCGCCATCTTCCTCCGCTACACCCCGGAGGCGAGTGCCGGCGCTGCTGCGCTCACCGTGACCCTGCTGGGGGCCGCGATGATCCTGTTCGGGCTGTTCGTGATCGCCCTCGCCTCCGGCGTGGCGCGCGCCAGCCGGGCCGCGCGATCCGGTGCCACCGCGGTGATGCTGCTCGGCGTCGCCCTCGCCGTGGTCGACCTCGTCGTGGCCGGCGACGGCGACTGGTCGGGCGTCGCGGTCACCTCGGTCGCCGCCGTGGCGGTGATCCTTCCGCTGTGGGCCGGTCCGGGCCGCCGCTACTTCGCGTCGGCGTGACCCGGCTGGGCGCGCAACCCGGCGCTCGCGCGCTCCGCGTCCCGGCGGGCGATGCGTCGGTGGGCGAAGCGCACGATCTCGATGAGCGCGATCGAGGCGAGTGAGGTGCCGAGCACGAGCAGCGCGGTCGGCAGGGTCGGATCGACGAGCTGCAGGAAGTCGCGCACGATCGGCACGGTGTAGACCAGCACCAACCCGATCATCATCGCGCCGATCACGGCCCCCTTGAAGCGGGTGACCGGTCGCGACAGGACGACCAGGATCCACAGCCCGATGATGGTCAGGATGAGGGTCGACCCGGTGCGGATCTCCGCCTCCGGGATCTGCGCGTTCGCCGCCAGCCGGGCGTACGCGGCGATCCCGAGGGTGACGGCGAGCCCGGCGGGGATGGCGAAGGTGAGCGAGCGACGCAAGAAGCCCGGCACGTACCGCTGCGCGTTCGGCAGGAGGGCGAGGAAGAACGCCGGAAGGCCGATGGTCAGCCCATCCGTCACCGACAGCTGGCGCGGGAGGAACGGGAACGGCAGCAGCAAGATGCCGAAGGTGATGGCCAAGAAGGTGGCGTAAGCCGTCTTGGTGAGGAACAGCATCGACACACGCTCGATGTTGGCGATCACCTGCCGCCCCTCCGCCACGACGCTCGGCAGATGGGAGAACCGGCCGTCGAGCAGCACCAGCCGGGCCACCGCCTTGGTCGCGGCGGCACCGGAGTTCATCGCGACCCCGATGTCGGCCTCTTTGATGGCCAGCGCGTCGTTCACCCCGTCGCCGGTCATCGCCACGGTGTGCCCGGCCGACTTCAGGGCGACCACGATCCGTCGCTTCTGGTCGGGCGTGACCCGGCCGAACACGCGGGTGCGTTCGAGCACCTCGAGCAGTTCCCCCTCGCTCTCCGGCAGCTCGCGTGCGTCGAAGCCGTGGGGTGCGTCGAGCCCGACCTCGCGGGCGATCGCGGCGACGGTCTGCGGATTGTCGCCCGAAATGATCCGCACGTCGACGCCCTGCGCGGCGAAGTAGGCGAGGGTCTCGGCGGCATCGGGGCGGATGTTCTCACGGAAGGTCAGCAGCGCGACAGGCACGGCGTCGGCGGGAACCGTCTCATCGGCGGTGGGCGAGCCGTGCGCGAGCACGAGGGTTCGTCGTCCCGAGGCCGCAAGCTCGGCCGACCGTGCCGCCAAGCCGCGCCTCAGCGGGTCGTCTCCGTCGTCGCCGTCGTCACCCTCAGCGCCGTCAGCGCCGTCGGCACCGGTGGCGTCCGGGAAGACCATTTCCGGGCCGCCGAGCACCCACATCCCGTCGTCGAACGTCACTGCACTCCATTTGCGCGCGGACGAGAACGGCACCCGCCCGGCCGGGCTCTCCTCCCTGACCGCGGGGAACGGTTCGGTGAGGCTCCTGGCGGTCGCATTGGCGTCGTTCTGCACCCCGTACCAGGCGAGCACGCTCTGCCACCCGTCGACCTCGGCCAACGGATGCGCGGCGTCGAAGACGATGTCGCCCTGGGTCAGCGTGCCGGTCTTGTCGAGGCAGATCACGTCGACCCGGGCGAGGCCCTCCACCGCCGGCAGCTCTTGCACGAGCACCTGCCGGCGGGCGAGCTTCACAGCCCCGACGGCGAAGGTGATGCTCGTCATGAGCACGAGTCCGAGCGGAACCATGGCGACGACGGATGCGATGGTCGCCGTCACGGCGTCGCGCCAGGCGCCGCTCGCCCAGGCTTCCGACCATCCGCCCTGCGCGATCATCTGCGCATTGAGGACGAGGAGGGCCACCGGCCCGATGATCCAGGCGACCCAGCGCAGCACCCGATCGATGGAGGAGCGCAGCTCCGACGCGACGAGCGAGAACCGCTTCGCCTCGCTCGCGAGCGAGTTCGCGAACGAATCGGCCCCGACCCGATCGACCATGGCGGTGCCCTCGCCGCCGACCACGACCGAACCGGAGAGCACCCGGTCGCCCGGCGACTTCTCCACGGCATCGGATTCACCCGTGAGCATCGACTCGTCGAGCTGAAGACCGCGCGCGTCGTCGACGACGGCGTCCGCCGGCACCTGGTCGCCCGCGCGGAGCACGAGGGTGTCGTCGAGTACCACCTCGGCGACCTCGACCTCGGTCTCGGCACCGTCGCGCAGCACCCGCGCGTGCGGGGCGTTCAGGAGCGCCAGCCGATCGAGGGCTCGTTTCGCGCGGAACTCCTGCACGCTGCCGATCACGGCGTTGGCGATCGCGGAGAACCCGAACAGCGCATCCTGCCAGCGCCCGATCGCGAACAGCACGATGAAGCAGGCCAGGATGATCCCGTTGAACAGCGTCAGCACGTTCGCCCGGACGATGCTCCAGACGCTCCGGCTGGTGTCCTGCACGAAGGCGTTCGTGCGCCCGGCCTCGATCCGCTCCCGCACCTCGGCCGAACTCAGTCCTGTCGACGGCACCCGATCCCCTCCCGTTCGGCGCTCACTGTAGCAAGGCGAAGCGCGGCACCCTCGTCGATGCGCGTGCCGCGTTCTCCAGGGACTCCGTGCCGGTGTCGAGATACCCGAACATCCTCATGTGCTCCTGGTACAGGCGGTCGCGCTCGGCGGGGTCGGTGTATCTGGTCCACGCCTTGCTGGTCGGGTCGTCGTTGTAGGCCGAATGGAGGATGGGCTCGTGCCCGGTCACGCCCACGAGTCCCCGGGCGGGATCACCGTCCGTGCTCAAGACGGTCGCCCCGAACGACCGGGCTCGGGGATCGATCCGCTCGAGTCTGCCGAGAAACGCCTCATTGTCGCGACTCCCCTCACCGGCATACACGCGCTCAGCGCTCAGGGATGCCGCGCTTCCCACCCGATACTCGACTCCCGCCGATCCGAGCATGACGAAGGCGTACAGCCCGAGGTCCGAGTCGGCCAGGGCGTTCGCCGCCATCGTGGTGCCGTAGGAGTGGGCGATCACGCTGATCGTGTCGGGCCCGGTCCCCGCCCGCGTCGCCGTGATCGCGGCGACGTCCGCGCTGAGTCGCGGGGCGCCGAGCGCGGCGTACGAACCGACTGTCGCGTCGATTCCCGGCGGCGGCACCTCATACCCGATCCAGGCGATCACCGCGCGGTCGGCCGGGGCACCCGCACGGCCTTGGGCTAGGTGGATGTTCTCCGCGGCCACGGTCCAGAGCTGCATGTCGGTGCTGTAGGTGCCCATCCCCGGCACCGCGAAGGTGACCTGATCGGCTGTGTCGAGGTCACCCACCGCGACCGCGGCGAGCGGAGGGACGTCGTCGCTCAGCTCCACCAGGAATCGTGGCGGATCATGTTTTCCCGAGATCGCCCCGTGCACGGCGCTCAGCGCCGCGAACCGTGTCGCCGCGACCGCGTCGGAAGGATGTGCCGCGCTCGTCTTGCCCGCGGCATCGAGCTCATCGTCGAGGTGTGCCCGGTTCGCGGCATCCCGGGAGGCGTAGTCGATTCCCCCGAGGTTGCCGACGATCGCCGGGTCCGAAGCGATCATGTCCGACCGTTCTGCCTCGTCGACTCCCGCCCACCAGTCCGACACGGCATCGGGGTGGTCGGCCAGCACCTCGAAGATCACCTTCTGATGGGTCGTGAGGAAGGCCTCCACGTCGCCCTCCGGCAGGCCGAGCAATGTGGTCAGGTCCGGGTCGACGGGCGCGCGGTCGAAGCCGGGCCCGACGACGACCGCGCCAGCCGCGAGCAGTCCGCCGAGAACCGCAGCCACCACCCGCCGCACTGGCCAGCCTGCCACCGAATCCTCCAGCCGAGCGGTCGAAACGGCGTCAGACGACGCCGGTGGTGCCGAGGAGGGTGCCGATCGCGAAGGTGGCCGCGAGCGCGAGCACGCCGCCGATCACCACGCGGAGGGTGGCGCGCACGATGCGGGCGCCGCCGATCCAGGCGCTCAACGCTCCGGTGAGCACGAGCGCGATGATGACGACGACGAAGGTCGCCGCCACCCGGATCTCGGCCGGGAAGAGCAGGATCGACAGGAACGGCAGCAGCGCCCCCACCGTGAACGCGAGAGCGGATGCGCCGGCCGCCTGCCAGGGGCTCGCCAGGTCGTCCGGGTCGATGTTGAGCTCCGCCGAGAGGTGCGCAGCGAGGGCGTCGTGCGCCGTCAGCTCCTTCGCCACCTGGAGCGCCGTCTCGGGACTGAGGCCGCGCTGCTGGTAGAGGCCCGCGAGCTCGGCGAGCTCTTCGTCGGGCATGTCGCGCAGCTCGCCGCGTTCCTTGGCGATGAGCGATTTCTGGCTGTCGGACTGGCTGCTCACCGAGACGTACTCGCCGAGCGCCATCGAGATCGCACCGCCCACGAGGCCGGCGACACCCGCCGTGAGGATGGGCGCGACCGCGGCCGTCGCACCCGCGACACCCACCACGATCGCCGCTACCGACACGATGCCGTCGTTCGCGCCGAGCACCCCGGCGCGGAGCCAGTTCAGGCGGCTCGCGAGCCCCTCGACGTGCGGCTCGTGCGGATGGGCGGCGGGCCCGGTCGACGGAAGCTCTGACATGTCACCATGCAACCACATTGATGCCGGGCATCCGACCCGTCACTCGTGGTTGATTCGAGCCGCCCATACCAACCACGACTGACGGGTCGACGAGCGTTCAGCAGCTCGTGAGGCTCGCGACACCCGCGCCCAGGGAGTTGGGGCCGCCGAGCAGTGTCACCTTCGTGTTGTCGAAGTTCTTGAAGCTGAGCTTCACCGCCTGCGGCACGCAGTCCTGCGGCACCACGATGAGCGGAGCGCCCTGCGCACCCGCGAGCGCCGACCCGGCCAAGGCGTCCGGGAAGTTCAAGCCGGTGGCGAGGTACACGCGGTCGCTGGTGTCGTAGGCGGCCTGGTTGATGTTCAGCGACGCCTCGAAACGGTCGGCGCCGCTCTGCCGGGTGACGGTCACGCCGGGCTTCTTCAGCGAGTTCAGGATGCCCGCCGACACCGAGTTCGGGCCGCCCGCCACGGTGACGTCGGTGACGCCCAGGTCGGCCAGGGTCGAGGCGGTGTCCGGGTCGATGGCGGCGAGGGAGCCGTTGACGAGCAGCACGGGCCGGCCGCTGTGCCCGCCGGCGCCGCTGGCACTCAGCGCGTCGGGGAAGTTGAGGCCGGTCGCGACGTAGGCGCCGGATGCGCCGCTCTCGCCGAAGGCGTGCTCGGCGACGTTGCGCGACACCTCGAAGCGGTCGGCGCCGCCGATGCGGGTGACGGTGAGGCCGCGCTTCTCGAGCCCGGACTTGATGGTCTCGGAGACCGAGTTGGGACCGCCCACGATCACGACGTTCTTCGCCCCGAGGGTGGTGATCTCGTTCGAGACACCCTGGGTGAGGGCATCCGGCGGGGTGAGGAGGAGGGGCGCTCCGTCTTCGACGGCCGCGGGGCCGGCGGAAAGGGCATCCGCGTAGCTGGTTCCGGTGGCGAGGTAGACCGTGTCGGTGCCGCTCGGGTAGGCCTTCTGGGCGATGGCCACCGAGACGTCGTAGCGGTCGGCGCCCTGGATGCGGTCGACGTCGATGTGCGGGTAGCCGAACCAGTCGGTGTAGACGAACCAGAAGTTGAGGTTGCCGAGGCTGGAGCAGCCGTTGCCGTCGCTGCCCGGAACCATGGCCGCGGGGTTCGGCTGGTAGGGCGTGTAGTCGTAGAGGGCGGCGGTGGCGACGGTGCGGATGAGCACCGGGGCCGACCCGCAGGCGGCGTTCGGGTTGTAGTCGATGTCGGTGGTCTCGCCGACCGGGAAGGCGACGGGCGGGTGCAGCTTGGAGTTCTTGAGGTCTTGGGCGGCGTTGTAGACCTGCTTGAAGAAGCCGGCGTAGGCGGGGTTGCAGCCCGAGCCGGTGTCGTCGCAGCCGTAGAACGTGGCGTGCTGGTAGACGTCGTCGCTCGGGTTGGCGTCGCCGATGAGCGAGGACTCCTTCTGGATGAGGGCGAGCAGCGCCTTCTGGCTCACCCCGCAGGCCTGACCGATTGCGGCGATCATCGCGGAGGCCTTCGTCAGGCCGCCAGACACAGCGGTGCACTCGGCGTTCGCGGCCTGCGCGGGGCTCGGGTCGAAGGTCTTGATGTCGATGCAGTTCGAGCTCTGGCAGATCGGCACGGTCTGCAGCAGGAAGGTCTGCACCTGGGCGGCGGACATGGCCGAGCCGTTGTACATGTTGGCGTCGCTGATGATGTCGCCGGCACGGAAGCTCACGACGCTGCCCGCCACGAGGTTGGGGTGCACGTCGGTGCTGGGTGCGTCGGTGGGGGTCGGGGTGGGCGCGTCGGTGCTCGGCGCGTCGGTACTCGGCGAATCGGTGCTGGGTGCGTCGGTGCTGGGCGCGTCGGTGGGGGTCGGGGTGGTGACGGCGTCCGACCCGGGCGAGGGGGCGACCGAACCGGCGGGCGGGGTGGGCTGCTCGGCCGCAGAGGCGGCTCCGGCGGCTCCGCCCGCGACGAGGCCGACCGCGAGCAGCAGCGCGGTGAGGGACGTGGTGAGCGGCGCCGTCGTCTTCATCCCGCGAGCGTAGCGGCATACGACAGCTGTAGCCCACCCCGGCCGAGTGAACTCTCGGTGCTTTCTCACGCACCGCCGCGCTACGCTCACTCCGACCGCACGGAGGGAGGCCCGCACATGACGACCGCCTCCCCTGACTCCCCCGCCGAGATCGTGGTGGCCGTCATCCGCGACACGGGCGATCCCGCGGCCGACCACCGGACGCTCGCTGCACTCGCGGGCGAGCTCCTCCAGCCCGCAGCACCCGCGGCCACACCGCTGGCGTTCGTCGTCGTCCACCATTGTGCGCACTGCGGAGCGAGCGATCATGGCCGCCCGTCACTGCAGTCGGCCGACGGAACGGCGGTCGCGGGCGTGTACCTCAGCCTCTCCCGCGCGGCGGGGTGGGTCGGTCTGGCCGCCACGCTCGCCGCACCCGTCGGCATCGACATCGAGTCGATCGACGCCGTCGCCGCCGCCGGTCTCGACGACGTCGCCTTCGACGCGACCGAACGGGCGTCGCTCGATACACTGGCCGCCCACGGGAGCGAGTCCGAGGCCCGACGGATGCGCGCCTCGGCCTGGGCCGCCAAGGAGGCGGTGCTCAAAGCGGCCGGCACGGGCCTGCGCACCGATCCCCGCGAGGTCGCCCTCGACCTCGCCCACCCGGCGCGACCCCTCGCCCTCCGCACCGCCTCCGGCGGCCGCAGCACCCCCAAGATGGCTGCCGAGGGCCCCGCCCTCCACGAACTGGCGGCACTGTCGGACGGCCTGGTGGGCTACGTCGCCGTCGCGTCCGCCTCGCCCACGCGCATCCGTTTCGCCGAAGCTCACACCCTCGGCGACGCCGCACCCGCATCCGCACCCCCGCCCGGCCCGCGCCCGAACGACGGAGTTTCACGGCGCTGAACGCCCCTACAGCTTCGGCAGGGCCCGCCCGTACACCCAGCGCTCGACCAACTCTCCCACTGCGTCGCTGCCCGAGTGGGCCTCCATGATCTCCACGAAGTCCTCCGTCGACACCAGCCCGAAGCGGCACTCGGCCACGTACGCCTGCAACGACGGGAAGAACACCGCATCGCCGAGCGCGCGCCGCACAGCGTGCAACGCGAGCGCCCCCCGCTTGTACACGCGGTCGTCGAACATCGCTCGTGGCCCGGGATCGCCGATCACGATGTCCTTCGGCTGCGCGTTCACCTCCGCGCGGTACCAGGCCGCGCTCTGGTCGGCCGTCTTGCCGCCGCTGGCCTCCGCCCACAACCATTCCGAGTAGCAGGCGAACCCTTCGTGCAGCCAGATGTCCCGCCACCGAGCCAGGGTGAGACTGTTGCCGAACCACTGGTGGGCCAGTTCGTGGGCGATCAGCCGATCGGTGCCGTGCGCCCCGTCGACGTGGTTGCGCCCGAACACCGCGAGCCCCTGCGCCTCGAGCGGGATCTCCAGTTCGTCGGGGGTCACCACCACCGAGTACGACTCGAACGGATACGGCCCGAACTGCTCGCAGAACAGCGCCATCATCTCCGGCACCCGGCCGAAGTCGATCATGACGTCGCGCTCGATCGCCTGCGGGTAGAACAGCGTCTGCGGCGCCGCCCCCACGGGCGCGCCGAGCTGCTGCGACCGGTAGCGCCCGATCTGCACGGTGGCGAGGTAGGTCGCCATCGGCTGCCGCATCTCGAAGGTCCAGATGGTGCGCCCCGAACGGTTCACCCGCGACACCAGCGGCCCGTTCGACACCACCGTGTAGCCCGCCTCGCAGGCCACCGTGATGCGGTATGTGGCCTTGTCGCTCGGGTGGTCGTTGCACGGGAACCACGACGCCGCGCCGCTCGGCTGGCCCGCCACGATCACGCCGTCGGCGAGTTCCTCCCACCCCACCTCGCCCCAGGGGCTCCTGATCGGATGCGGCGCCCCGCGATAGCGCACCTCCACCGTGAACTCGGTGTCGGCGTCGAGCGCCCGGTCGAGCGTGATGACGAGCTTGCGCGGCGTCTCGGCGAGCTTGCGCGGCCGCTCCCCGTCGACGGTGACCTTCACGACGCTGAGCCCCGCGAAGTCGAGGCTGAACCGTTCGAGCGGCATCGTGCTGCGTGCCCGGATGCGCGCCGTGCCGTTCAGCCGGTTGGTCGCCACCCGGTAGTCGAGGTCGAGTTCGTAGGAGAGCACGGCGTAGCCACCGTTGCCGCTGGTCGGCAGGTAGTCGTCGCCCGCCGAAGCAGCCCCCGTGAACGCGGATGGTGGAGTGGCAGCCATGAGTGCGGTCAAGTCTGCCACGGTGCGATCGGATTGCCCGCCCACAGCGATCCGGCCGGCACGCGCTCCCCGCGCATCACGAGCGACGCCGGGCCCACGCTGGCATTCCGGTCGACGGCGGCGGCCGGCAGGATGACGCTGTGCGGCCCGAGCGTGGCGCCCTCGGCGAGCGCCACCGAGTCGAGCTGCATCACGCGGTCGTGGAACAGATGGGTCTGCACCACGCATCCGCGGTTCACCGTCGACCCGTCGCCGAGCGTGATGAGGTCGGCCTCGGGCAACCAGTACGACTCGCACCACACCCCGCGCCCGATGCGGGCGCCGAGGGTGCGCAGCCACACCGCGAGCGCCGGCGTTCCGGAGGCGTTCGCGGCGAACCACGGTCGTGCCACGGTCTCGACGAAGGTGTCGGAGAGCTCGTTGCGCCACACGAACGACGACCAGAGCGGATGCTCGCTCACCCTGATCCGGCCCACCAGCCCCCACTTGGCGGCCGTCGTGACGAGCGCGGCCACGGCTCCGGCGGCGAGCAGCACGACACCGGAGAGGAGGATCGCCCAGCCGAGTCCGACCTCGATCCAGAGCCAGTCGAGGGTCACGAGGATGCCGAGGGCGATCCAGGTGGTGACCACCACCGGCACGATCCGCAGGATCTCCCACACCGCACGCGCCACCTTCAGCGCGGTGGGCGGCCGGAAAGTGCGCGCCTCGTCGAAGTCGGAGACCGTGCGGCGCAGTCGCACCGCGGGGTTGCCGAGCCACGACGAGCCCCGCTTGCCGTTCTTCGGCGCCGACGACAGCACGGCGACCAGTCCGTTGCGTGGCACGCTGCGCCCCGGCCCGGCGATCCCGCTGTTGCCGAGGAAGGCGCGGCGCCCGATCTTCGCGCGGCCGATGCGCAGCCAGCCGCCCCCGAGCTCGTAGGAGGCCACCATCGTGTCGTCGGCGAGGAACGCTCCCGGCGCGATCGTGGTGAGGGCCGGCAGGAGCAGCACGGTCGAGGCCTCCACGTTCGCGCCGACCTTCGCGCCGAGCAGGCGCAGCCACCACGGCGTGGCGAGGCTCGAGTAGAGCGGGAAGAGCAGGGTGCGCGCGCTGTCGAGGATGCGCTCCGTCGACCAGGCCTGCCACCCGATACGGCTGCGCACGGGGTAGTAGCCCTCGCGCATCCCGATGCCGAGCAGGCGAACGGATGCGGCGACGAGCACCGCGTAGGCGAGCCCGGCCACGAGCACCGCCAGCGGGGTCGCGAGCGCGGCGCGCGCGGCGGCCTCGCCGAGCGACGCGGGCTCGCCGACGACCGCTCCGACGACGAGCGCGCCGAGGAGGACCGCCACAGCGGGGAACGCCGCCATCGCGATCGAGCCGAGGGCGTAGGCGACGAGCCAGCGCCGGGCCGGCAACGGACGGGCGGCGGGCCAGGGCCGCCGGGCGGAGCCCACCCGGGCGGCGGGCGATCCGGCCCAGCGCTCGCCGCTCGGCACGCGCCCCGACACCGCGGCACCCGCCTCGACCTCGGCCCCGCGGCCGATGTTCGCTCCGCCGAGCAGGGTGCTGCGCGACCCGACGGTGGCGTCGGCACCGATGTGGATGCGCCCCACCCGGAAGGTGTCGCCGTCGAGCCAGTGCCCGGCCAGGTCGACCTCGGGTTCGATCGCGGCTCCGGCACCGACCCGGAGCATGCCCGTGACCGGCGGCAGGCTGTGCAGGTCGACGCCGCGGCCGATCTTCGCGCCGAGCGCGCGGGCGTAGTAGCTGATCCACGGCGCGCCCGCCAGGCTCACGGCACCGGAGAGCTGGGCGACCTGCTCGGCCAGCCAGACCCGCAGATGCACGGTGCCGCCGCGCGGATAGTCGCCGGGGCGCAGCCCCGCGAGCAGCAACCGCGCGGCCACGACCGAGATGGCCATCTTGCCGGGCGGGGTCACGAAGAGCACGAAGCCCACGAGCACCCACCACCACGACACGGTGGGAAGAACGGTCCCGGCCCCGGCTGCCGCGAGCAGGTTGTTCGCCGCCGCCAGGTACACGAACCAGCGCAGCCCCACGAGCACGTGCAGCGGAATGCCGAGCAGCGTCTGCGCGATACGGCTCGACGCCGGTGTCACGTCGATCGGCCGCTCCGCTCCGCGCCCGGAGCCGGCGCCCGCGGGAGCGCGCCCGTCGAGCTCGTCGGCGAGGGAGCCGATGCGTGGGTGGTCATAGATGTCGGCCACACGCGTGTCGGGGAATCGTTGACGGATGGCGGAGACGAGTTGGGCGGCCGAGAGCGAGCCGCCGCCGTGGGCGAAGAAGTCGTCGTCGGGGCTCTCGACCGGGATGCCGAGGATGGCCTGCCAGCTCTCGGCGAGCCACGCGGCGGTTGGCGAGAGCGCAGCGGGGCCCGCGCCGGTAGCGTCGTGTCCCGCGTGGCCGCCTCCGGCGGCCGGCAGCGGCCAGGGCAGCGCGGCCCGGTCGACCTTGCCCGAGGTGCGGGTGGGCAGCGAGTCCACCACGGCCAGCAACGGAACCAGCGCCGCCGGCAGCTCCTGCCGGAGGCGGTCGTTGGCGGCGGCCCGGTCGAACGCCACGCCGTCGGCCAGCGCGAGGTACCCGACGAGCACCTGGTTGCCCGCGGGTGTGGTCTGCACCACCGCGGCCGCGCCGGCGACGCCGTCGAGACCCTGGAGCGCCGCATCCACCTCGCCCAGTTCGATGCGGCGGCCGCCGAGTTTCACCTGGTCGTCGGCGCGGCCCACGAAGAGCAGACCCGCCTCCTCGAAGCGCACCAGGTCGCCGGAGCGGTAGGCCCGCTCCCACCCGAGAGTCGGGAACGGAGCGTACTTCTCCGCGTCCTTCGCCGGGTCGAGATACCGGGCGAGCCCCACTCCCCCGATGACGAGCTCACCCACTTCCCCCTCGCCCACCCGGTTGCCGCGGGCGTCGACGACGGCGAGCATCCAGCCGTCCAGCGGCAGACCGATGCGCACCGGGCCGGTACCGAGCAGAGCCGCGCAGGCGACGACGGTGGCCTCGGTGGGGCCGTAGGTGTTCCAGACCTCGCGGCCGCGGGCGGTGATGCGCGCCACCAGCTCGGGCGGGCAGGCTTCACCGCCGAAGATGACGAGGCGCACCAGCTCGAGCGACTCCTCGGGCCAGAGAGCGGCGAGGGTGGGCACGGTGGAGACGACGGTGATGCCGTGGGCGATCAGCCACGGGCCGAGGTCGACACCGGAGCGCACCAGCGAGCGCGGCGCGGGCACGAGGCAGGCCCCGTTGCGCCAGGCGAGCCACATCTCCTCGCAGGAGGCGTCGAACGCGACCGAAAGGCCCGCGAGCACGCGGTCGCCCGGGCCGATGGGGTCACTCTGCAGAAACAGTCGCGCCTCGGCGTCGACGAAGGCGGCGGCCGAGCGGTGGGTCACCGCGACGCCCTTGGGCACGCCGGTGGAGCCGGAGGTGAAGATGATCCAGGCGTCGTCGTCGGGCGTGGGCGACCCGACGGCGGGGATGGTGCCCGTCGGCGTGGCGAGGGAGGGCGGGGTGTCGCTCGGGAGGGTGCGCGCGGTGAGCGCGACCTCGGCGTCGGAGCCGGTGGCACCGGCGCGGCTGGCCTCGACCGCCGGGCCTGTCGCGCCGGTCGCACCGGCGCGCGCCTGGAACACTCCGCCCGGCCCCACCACGCCCATCACGCGGGCCTCGCCGAAGACGAGCTGGGCGCGCTCCTCAGGGTCGTCCGCGTCGACCGGAACGTACGCGGCGCCGACGGTCAGCACCGCGAGGATCGACACGTACAGCTCACGTGTGCCCGACGGGATGCGGATACCGACCCGATCGCCGCGCCGCACCCCCGCGCGGGTGAGGGCTGCCGCCTGCGTGTTGACGAGCCGCACGAGGCGGCGGTAGCTCACGGCGCCTTCGGGCGAGTCGAGGGCGAGGGCATCCGGGTTCTCCAGCGCCGTGCGGGTGAGGATGTCGACCAGCGTGCGCTCCGGAGTCGTTCGCGCCGCCGCGTCGAGCACGCGCTGACCCCTGCTGTCGTCGCCCACTGGTCCTGGTCCCTCTCCGCCTGCGTCGTCCGCGCGCCCACCCAGCCGCGTCGCGGCCACCGGCGTCGGCGGACCGGTGCGATTGAGCGTAGGAAGCGCAGGTGACCTCCAGGTGAACGCGAGGTGTCCCCGCCCGCCCCTCACCGCCCTCTGCCGCCGCCGCAACGACGGAGATTCAACGGACTTGTCGCGAACGACGGAGCGAGAGTCCGCTCTGGGCGAGAACTCCGTCGTTCGCGCACCGAAGCGCGTGCAGCTACCGCGGCGCGGGGCACCGCGAACCTGAGTCAGAAGTGGGTGATGCCGTAGAGGGGCTGCACGGGGGCGAGGAGGCGGGCGAAGGCGGCTGCCGCGCCCGGGGTGTGCTCCGTGACGCGGCCGGCCGCCGCGAGCACCCGCGCGTCGGCGCCACCGAGGTAGAGCGAGCCGAGCGCCGAGGCGTCGAGCTCGAGGGCAGGGGTGGCCGAGTCGTCGCGGACGACCTGGGCGCGGGTGCCGGCCACGCGCATCCGGTAGCGCCCGTCGGCGTGACCCAGCGGGTCGACGACATCGAACACGATCGAGCCCTCGTCGAGGTAGCCGCGCGCCTCGAAGGCGGCGACGACGTCGAGGATGCGCAGCCAGAGCCAGTCGTCGACACTCTTCACCGACACGAGCCGCCAGTCGGTGAGCGCCCAGCGCAGCGGGTCGTCGGCGGGCGCAGCGCTGTAGGTGACCGTGCCGACGAGGTCGATGGCGGCCAGGAACTGCCAGAGCCCGAGGTAGGCGTCGGCGTTCTGCGCCACGAGGTCGACCACGTCGATGACGTGCGGCTCGCTCTCCCAGCCCGAGAAGCGGTAGGTGACGTAGCCGTCGATGGCACCCGACTCGTCGTAGTGCAGCGCTCCGCGGACGGCCGGGTCGTCGTCGTCGCCCTTCTCGCCGTCGAGCCCCGACACCCGGCCCCAGTACTTCGAGTGCCGGTCGACCGAACCGACACGACTGCCGTGGAAACCGGCGAAGACGGCCGGCCCCAGCGTCGCGATCTCCCGCGCATCGACGAGTTCGCAGCGACCGCGTGGCTCGCTGGTGAGGCGGAACCGCGCATCCGTCCCCACCGACACCGAGTGCACCGTGGTGGCGACGCCGAAGCCGAAGCGCTGATAGATGGTCGCCTCGGAGACGGTGAGCGCCGCCACCGCGTACCCGTCGGCGGCGGCGCGGGCGAGGTCGTCGGTCATCATGCGGCGCAGGATGCCGTGCCGCCGGTGGGTGGGCCGCACGGTGACCGCCGAGATGAGGTGCGCCGGCAGCAGCGCGTCGCCGCCGACGTTGATGGTGCGCTCGAAGCTCGCGAAGGTGGCGACCGGGACCTCAGGGCCGAGCGAGGACTGCGGGCGCGACTCGGCGTACACACCGGTGAGCACCTGGCCGTCGCGCGCCAGGTACGCGGCGGAGCGGGCGAGCGTCTTCTCGCTCGGTCGCGGCTCGTGGAAGCCCTGCGTCTCGGCCAGCAGCCACGCCCGGGTGGCATCGCCACCGGGGCCCTCGGTTGCGGCGGTGAAGGAGCGGAAGTCGTAGTCGGTGCCGGAAACCATGCGTCAACGCTACGCGATACCCCCGACACCGTCATGAGCGCTAGCGTGGGCAGCGTGACTGACTTCAACCAACGCATCGTCGACGAGTTCCGGGCCAACGGCGGCCGCGTCGAGACGGGCGGCTTCGGCTCCAGCCTCCTGCTGCTGCACAGCACCGGGGCCCGCACCGGAACCGAGTACGTCAGCCCCGTGCTCGGCATCCCTCAGCCCGACGGCAGCATCCTGATCGCCGCGTCGAAGGGCGGAGCGCCGGAGAACCCGGCGTGGTTCGGGAACCTGCGCGCGCATTCGGACACCCGCATCGAGGTGGGCGACGGCCAGGGCGGCGTCGACACGGTGGACGTGACCGCCGAGGTGCTGCGGGGCGGCGAGCGGGACGCCGGATGGGCGCAGTTCACGGAACGCTCTCGAGGGTTCGCCGAGTACGAGGCCAAAGCCGGCGGCCGGGTCATTCCGGTGGTGCGGCTGATTCGGCACTGAGAACGGCCGGCGCTGAGAACTGCCGCTGCTGCGAATCCCGGGGTAAATGCTGGTGGAGAGGGCCGAAGCCCTCCCCACGAATGAGCATAGCAAGTCCGGCCGGTGAACGGCGAATGTCGCGTCAGCGCGAGAGCAGCGCCGCCCGCTCCGGATGCTTGTCGAACCACTGCCCGACGTACCAGCACATCGGCACCACACGGTAGGAGGTGGTGTTCTCGACGTCGTCGACGGCGAAGGCCACGATCTCGCCCGCGTAGCCCTGGCCGCGCTTCTTCGGATCGGTGAAGGTGTGGGTGAACGAGATGGTGTCGTCGTTCACCACGTAATCGACGGCGCTCACCATCGCCCCGTCGACGCGCAGCGTGTAGCGGTGCCGGTCGGCCTCATGACTGAATTCGCGTGCCATCTCCCCACCCTACGTCCGTCTTCTGACGTGCCGGTCACTTCGACCGGTGTGCGTGAGGCATGAAACTCAGCCGAGAAACGCCGCGGCCGCCTGGAAGGCCAGAACGGGGTCGGGTGCGGTGCTGGCACCCAGGAGGTCCCGGGCTTCGCGGAGGGCGGCGCGGTAGGGGGCCTCCCAGCGGGTCGGGAGCTCGATGGCGCGATCGGGGGTGGTGAGCACCGCCTGGCCCGGCCGGGCCGTTCGGCCGTCGGGGACGGTCACGCGGAGCGTCTCGGCGCTCGCTGCCAGCAGGATGCTCAACTCGCCCGACGCGACAACGCTCCGGGCCGCGCTCAACACCACCGCCGCGCCCGCCGCCGTGCGCCCGTGCGCCAACGCTGCCGACGCGGTCTCGGCGACCACCTGAAGCGAAGCGACCTCGACGCCGAGACGCTGCACGGCGCGCAACTCCGCGAACAACACCGATCGCAGGTCGCGACCCCCGGGCGGCTCGATCGCCGACGCCTCGATCAGCCCGGCCCGCGCGACCTCGGCATCCCATTCCGCCCGAACCGCGGCCAGCACGGGGTTCGACGCCCACGGCTCCGCGAGCACGACGGCAGCAGCGGATGCCCGCCCAGCAGCCGCGACCCCGCCCTCGCGAAGCTCGGGGGCGGGGTCGCTCACGACCACCACCCGCGCGCCCGCGTCGGCCGCGACCCGGACCCGGAGTGGCCAGCCGGCCGCGCCCGAGACGACCACCACGTCGGCCGCGGTCGGGCTCCCGGCCGGCCGGTACGACAGGGGCAGGGCGGCAAGCGCGGCGGTGGTCGCGGCAGTGCGCCGGGCATCCGCCGGGCCGATCCACAGGGTGGCTGGCGTCATCGTGGGCCGTCCTCTCGGGCCAGTGCGGCGGCATCGGCGGCGATGCCGACGGCGAAGACGAGGTCGTCGATGAGGGTCGCGAGCGCGGGTGCGGAATCGCGCTCTCCTGAGGCGATGCGGTGCACGGCCCGCCACTCCCCCTCGTACCCGTTGTGGTCGAAAGGCCCGAGGCGCACCGAGCGCCCCGCCGTCTCCCACGTCGCCACCGCCGAACCCGCGTGCACGTACGAGGGAGTGAACTCGACGTGCAGACGAGCCGATTCGCTCAGCACCTCGAGCTCCCAGCGCGGCCGCCACTGCTCGGTGAGCGCACCGATGAGCTGCACGAGGCGCCCGCCCGACGTGAACCCGATCTCGTAGCCCCACGGCGAGAGGGCGGAGGCCGACACCACGCGCACGCCGTCGTCGGCGCCACCACCACCGCCGCCACCGCCACCACTCGGCAGGAAGCGCCGGATCAACGGCAGGTCGTGGATGGCGAGACCGAGCACCCCGCCCGTCACCATCCCCGCCCGCACCTCGGGGTTCGAGAGATCGGCGGGCCCGAGATCGGGCCGCGCCGTCAACACCTCCGTGGCCGCCGACTCGAAGCGTGCGTTCGGCGGCAGCACCACCCGCGACCGGATGGTGTGCGCCTCGCTCTCGAGCGCACCCCACTCCTTCGCCACCGCGAGCCACGCCGGGTCGAAGGTGTGCATGGCGCCGACCACCACCGGCACCCCGGTCTCGCGGCTGACCTCGGCGATCTGCGCCGCCTGCTCCCGGTCGGTCGCGAACGGCTTCTCGCACAGCACGGCCCGCTTGCCCGCGCGCATCGCGGCGATCGCCTGCGGCGCGTGGAACGAGCTGGGGCTGCAGATCGCCACCACCTCGACGGCCTCGTCGTCGAGCAGCTCCTCGAGCGAGCTCACCGGTCGGGCGCCCACCCGGCCCGCCACGGCGGCCGCGACCTCGGGGTTCACGTCCATGATGCTCCGCACCGCGAACAGCTCCGGCAGCCGGGCGAGGGTAGGGAGGTGGATGGCCTGCACCACCGGCCCCGCCCCCACGATGCCCACGCCGAGCGGCGCCGCGGTCATCGGGCGTCCTCCGTGAGCGGCGCCTCGGCGGAGGGCGTCTCGGCGAAGTACGGCTCCGCCAGCAGGTTCTCGCGCGCGAGCACGGCGCTCTCGAACGGCGTGCCGTGCTTGGGCAGATCGACCTCCACCACGTACCAGCCCCCGTACCCGGGCGGCAGCGCGGCCAGCACGCCCGCGAGGTCGAGGTCGCCCGTGCCCGGCTCGGCCCAGATGCGGTAGCCGCGGGTGGCGTCGAAGTAGTTCGCCCCGTCGCGCAGCACGGCGGCTGCCGCCGACGAGTCCAGGTCTTTCAGGTGGATGCTCGCCACCCGGTCACGGTAGTCGGCCACGAGGGCCACGGGGTCGGCTCCGGCGAAGGCGAGGTGACCCGTGTCGGGCCCGAACATGAGGGCGCTGCCGTGCGTGCGGTCGAGCACGCCGCGCACCTCGGGCTCCGTCTCGATCCACGACGCGACATGCGGATGCAGCGCCACGGTCACGCCTTCCGCCCGAGCCGCGTCAGCCGCCTCGGCGAGCCCGTCGGCCATCACGGCGAGCCGCTCCGCCGACGCCTCGACCCCGATGCCGGGCCGAGCGCGCCGCGCGTCGCACATGTGCTGGGCGATGAACAGCGCGTCGACGCCGAGCTCGGCGGCCTCGGCGGCACGCCGCCGCGCGCCCTCGACGACGTCGGCGCGCTCCTCGACGCGGTCGAAGAACCCGCCGACGTACCCCGGCGCCGGCCGCAGCCCGTACGACGCGATGAACTCTGCATACTCCCTCACGGTGAAGCCGGGCGGCACGTCGGCGTGCACCGCGGTGTAGCCCGCGCGGGCGATCTGCTCGAAGCTCGCGTGCAGGCGTGGCCGGCTGAGGTCGAGGTCGCTCCCCTCCAGCACGAACGACAGCGGGTTGATCGCGAGGCGCTCGCGCCGAGGCGCGGCCGAAGTGGCGGTGTGGGAGAAGTCGGTCATTCCAGCCTCGTTCCAGTGGATGTTTCGGCCTGCGCGATCGGTCCGGGCGGCGGCGACCAGGCCGCCTCCCGTGCGAGCGCGACGAAGCGCTCTCCCATGAGCACATACCCCGCGGCATCCGGATGCAGGCGGTCGTGCAAGTGATGCACGTCACCGGGCCCGAGCAGCCGGCGCCCGTCGAGGTAGTGAACGGGCTCCCCCGCGCGATCGGCGACCACCTGCTCGAGGATCGGCCGCACGGTCGACAGGGTGAGCACGCCCGGCCGGTCACCCGCATCCGGTGTGCCCGTCAGCAGCCCGTCGGCTCCCACCACGGTCGGCCCCGGCGTGGTCTCGTGGATCGGTGCCGAGATGGGCGAGATCACCACGACCGGCGTGCCGGGCTGTGCCGACCGGATGGTGTCGAGGAAGCCGTGCACGACCGGCGCGAAGGTGCGCATCCGCAACGCGTCGGCGTTGACGGGGTTGGTGCCGATCTCGAGCGTGATCACCTCGCTCGGCACGTCGCGGATGACCGCCGCCGCGAACGGATCGAGCATCGCCTGCCCGCCGAGCCCGAGGTTCGTGAGGTCCCAGTCCAGCGCCAGCGCCGCGACGGCCGGCCAGGTGCGGGTGGGCCCGTCGGCCTCGGCGGAGTGGCTGATCGAGCTGCCGTAGTGCGTCCACCGCGGCCGAGGCCGGGCCGGAGCGGGCGCGAACGGCGCGTCGGCACGCACCGAGCGGATGCTCACCGCGCTCACGTGCGGCAACCAGACCTCCACCGTGCGCGCCTCGGGTGCCGGGCCGTCGAACGAGAGCCGGGCAACGCTGACCACGCCCTCGACGTACGACACCGTCCCGCCCGCGAGCTGCCGCAGGATCGGTCCGTCGAGAAACCCCTGCCGATCGGTCTCCCGCCCGCCCACCACGGCCACGAGGGTCGCCGGCCGCGCGTCGTCGGGCACCCCCGCCGGAAAGCTGCGCGTGAGCTCCGCCGTCACCTCGACCCAGGCCGCCGCGGTCGCGAACTCGAGGCGCACGCCGGCGGTCTGCGCCGCCATCCGCTCGATCGACTCGTCGCCCCCGCGCCGCCGGATGAGGTGCGGCAGCCGGATGGGCGACACCCCTTCCGCCGTCTCGTCGACGAAGGTGGTGCCGCGCACGGCCGCCCGCACCTCGTCGCGCGACATCTCGAACACCGTCATCCCCACGCTCCCGTCGTCGTGCCACGCGCGGGAAGGCCGAGCAGCCCGAGCATCGTGCCCCCGAACACCCGTTCCCGCTCCCCGTCGTCGAAGAACCCCAGAGCCTCGTGCGCGAAGGCGAGCGCGTCGCCGTAGCTGTGGTGCTGCGTCGACACCGGCCAGTCCGAACCCCAGGCGAGCCGGCCCGGGCCGAACGCCCGGGCGAGCCGTTCGAGCCGCGACCGCACGTCGAGGTAGGGCGGCGACTCCGCCGAGACGTAGCGGAACCCCGACACCTTGACGGCGATCCGCGGATGCACGGCGAGGCCGGTCAGCACCGCCACCTCGTCGTCGGTGCCGGCCAGCCCCTGGTGGTGCAGCAGCAGCTCGAGGTCGGGGTGCCGCCGCGCGAGTTCGCCGAGCGCCGGGTGCCACGCGGGCGGGGCGTGCAGGCTCGCGACCAGACCCAGCCGCTCAGCCGCCCCGAAGAACGCCGCCGCCTCGGGAGTGTCGAACCAGCCGTCGACCTCGTCGGCCAGGTAGTGCGTGAACCCGACCACGCCGGGCCGCGCCGCCTCGCGCTCGAGGCGCGCTGCGGCGCCCGGACGGTGGTAGTCGGGCGACCAGCGCGAGTCCACGTCGACGACCATCCGCAGGGCGTCCGGATGCTCGGCCACCGCCGCCGCGACGTCGTCGTTGTTGCGCGGGTTCG
Organism: Herbiconiux sp. FW305-C-125; assembly: GCF_058783455.1. Lineage (NCBI taxonomy): Bacteria > Bacillati > Actinomycetota > Actinomycetes > Micrococcales > Microbacteriaceae > Herbiconiux > Herbiconiux sp. FW305-C-125. The sequence continues at coordinate 686,956 of NZ_JBYSYO010000001.1, forward strand.
CGGTGCCCGCCGCCGCCGACCCGATCTGCGCCGCGACCACCAGGGCACGCGACACCCCGTTCGACGCGAGCTCACCGAGCAGCGCCTCCGCGCTCGCGCCGCCGGCCGGCGGTGTCGAGGGGTAGGGCCAGTGCCGCCACAGGTGGCAGTGCGCGTCGACGATCACCGCAGGCCCACCGAACGCGGATCGATGCCGACACCCGGGCCGGAGCCGACCGACGGCACCGCCGCCGGCGCGCCGAGCCCGACCAGGATCTCGGTGAGCCCCTCCACGCCGGGCGACACGAGCAGGTGCACGGCCCACGGATGCATGGCCGCTCCGTGCGGGGCGAAGGTCACACCCCGTTCGGCGGCGAGCGCCGCCACCGCGCGGGCGACGCCGATCCCGCCGCACCAGGTGACGTCGACCTGCACCACGTCGACGCAGTCCGCGTCGAGGAAACGCTGGGCCTCGGTCAGGCCGAAGAGGTGCTCGCCGCCCGCGACCGGCACGGGCTGCCGGCGCCGCAGCTCGGCGTAGCCGGCGAGGTCGTCGGGCAGCAGCGGTTCTTCGATCCAGCCGAGCGAGTGGTCGCCGGCCTCGCGGAGGAAGGCGGTGGCGTAGTCGAGATCCCACGACATGAAGCAGTCGACCGAGAGCGGCACCGCAGCCGGCACCCGCTCCCGGGTGGCGTCGAGACGGGCGAGATTCGCGCGCAGCCCCGCCGGTCCGTCGGCCGGGCCGTACTGCATGGGCACCTTCACCGTGGTGCTCGTGGCGATGAGGCCGGCATCGATGCCGTCGAGCAGCTCGGGGGCCGGGCAGGTGAGGTAGTGCTCGAGCGGATGCACGTTCCCCCCGAGTTCGGTGGCGAGCGGCACCCCGGCCGCGCGGGCCCCGAGGTCCCACAGGGCCAGCTCGCAGGCCGAGAGCGCCATCGCCAGCACACCGCCGGCCGCGTAGGGCAGCGCCGCGCGCCGGAGCTGCTCCACCCGGGTCTCGAGCTCGAGCGGGTCGCGCCCGAGCAAGAGGTCGCGGAAGTGGTGCTCGATGAGCGCGGCCGTCACCGCGCCGCCCCGGCTCTGGCCGACGCCGAAGACCTCGCCGCCGTCGGCCTCGACGAGCACCCAGACGAGGTCGCTGCCGGGGCCGCGCCAGCTGCTGCGCCGCTCCGCGAACTCCGGGTAGCGCGACATGGGGGTCGAGACGCGGCTCTCGTCGAGCCAGGTGCCGGAGGAGAACGGCGCAACCGTCACGACGACATTGCTGATCTGCACGGGCTCCTCGGTTCAGACGTCTTCGTTCGCAGGGGGCACAGCGATGCTAGCGCGCATCCGACCCAGAGTTCAACATGTGAGACTATTGTACAGCCCGCTGGATTATCGCCGACGATTCTGGAGCCCCGATGAGTTCCCGCCCCCGCATCCGCCCGCTCGCCCGAGTCGGACTGGAGACCTCACTGAAGCCGTTCCCGTCGTGGAGCGAAGCGGATGTCGCGGCCACCGCCGCGACCATGTTCGAGCAGTGGCGCGACCTCCTCGCCGGCGCGGAGAGCGCCACCGTGCTGCTCTGGGTCGCCGACGGCAGCGAACTGCTGCAGTGGAACGGCGATCTCGACCGCGAGCTCGACTGGGCGAGTTCGGTGGGCTTCTCGAACACCGAGTACGGCGCCTACCCCCACGCCGTCACGCCCGACAACGTGGCTCAGCCCTACCGCGCCGATGTGCCGACGCTGCGCTACCGCGACATCCGTCGGCTGGTCGCCACCATCCGCCGGGTCGGCGAGGAGCGCCTCGGCATCCCGGTGACGGTCGGCGCCACCTTCGACCCGGGGCCGGAGTTCACGCGCTCGCCGTTCAAGTACGAGGAGCACCCGGAGATCGTGGCCGCCGACAAGGAGGGCGAGATCGGGCGGCTGATCCGCATGATCCGGGCCAACTCGGTGCTGCACGCCGACGAGCGGCCGTTCGCCGGCTATCCGGATGGCATCCCCGAGGACACGGTGTTCGGCGAGTTCCTCGGCCGCCAGGCCGACTCCTACCTCGCGGCGATGGGCTTCGACTACCTCTGGCTCTCGAACGGGTTCGGGTTCAGCGCCTACTCCTGGACCCCGCTCGGCGAGGTCTACGACGGCGAGACCTTCCACCCCGGCCGGGTGCCGGCCGTCGCCGCCACCCTGCTGGAGTTCTGGCGGGTGTTCACCGCCGAATGCCGCTTCCCGGTGGAGGTGCGGGGCACGAACTTCTCGGCCGGCATCGACCTGGGAGCAGACGCGGTGCCCACGCGCGAGATCTACCGCGCGGGCTCGTTCCGCAACCCGCCGCCGAATTCGCCGTGGGGCCCGCTGAACGAGGACTTCGGCATCGAACTGGCGGGGTACCTCTCGCGCATCGCCGAGGTGCCGGGCGACGGCTTCCTCTTCCGCTTCTACGTCAACGATCCCTGGTTCTGGCAGAACCCGTGGTGGGACTTCTACAACCGCGAGCCGTTCGACATCGACCTGCCGCTGAGCGTCTCCCGCATCGACGAACGGGGTGCCGTGCGCACCGCATCCGACGTGCAGTTCCTCTCCATCGACACCGAGCGCGGCGAGCTCGACCCGAGGGCCGGGCGGGAGGTCTCGTCGCACGTGCTCCGCGCGCTGGAGGCCGCGCCCGACGCGGCCGGGCCGGTCGTGTGGCTCTATCCGCTCGACGAGTACTCCGCCGATGCCCAGAACGAGCCGGCGAGCATCCAGTTCCCCTTCTTCGAGGACTGGTACCTCACCGCCGGCATCAACGCGGGCGCACCGATCAACACGGTCGTGTCGACCGGGTCGCTCGCCGCGGCGGTCGAGGCGGGCACGCTCGACGGGCGCGTCGTGGTGACGCCCACGCGCTCCCTGCGCGGCGCCGTGCTCGAGCAGCTGGTGACGCTCGTCGAGCGCGGTGCGCGCATCCTCGCCTACGGCCCCGCGGAGCGCGCCGACGACGCGGGGCGGCGGCTGCTCGGCCTGCGGCTCGCGGATGCCCTCGAGGGCGACCTCCAGTTCACGACCACGTTGGCCGCCGACACGGTCGTTGCGGGCGAGCTGCGGCGGCCGCTGCGGCACGTGGCGGCGCTGTCGGGCGGTGGTGTGCGCGAGGTCGCGGATGCCGACTCGGGCGCCGTGGTGCTCGCCAGCGTGCGCAGCGCCGACGTCAGCACCGATGGCAGCGGCGCGCATGACGCCGGCGCCGCCGACGACGCGGGCCTCGCGGGCGCGAGCGACGGTCTCGACGCCGGCTCGCGGGCATACGCCACCCGGCGTGGCCCCTGGACGTGGGTGCGCGGGTCGTCGGCCTTCGACCGCGCACCGCTCGACCAGCACGGCTTCCGCCCGGCTCGTGCGCTCGACCCCGCCGAGTTCGAGGAGGCCGGCGCGGTGCTGCGGCGGCTGCTCGGCGAGCTCGGGGTGTCGTGTGGCTTCGTGCGCCGCACCGCCTCGTCGAAGGTGGCGGTGCAGACGGTGCACGCGAGCGACAACGCGCTGCGGCTGAGCGGCTACCTCGCCGACACCACCACTCGGCCGCGCTACCGCCTGCCGCACGGGGCGCCGCTCGCGACCGGCCACGAGGCCTGGTTCGAGAACGGCCACACCGAATACGCCTTCGGCAAGTCGGTGCACGCCGAGGTGCGCCTGTTCGTGCAGCAGGAGACGGCGGGCACGGTGGCCTGCCGTGAGTCCCCGGCCTACCCGCACGCGATGACGCGCACCCTCACGGCCACCGGTTTCGCCGATGCCCGGGTGCACGTCACCGTCCCGCGCGACGCCGCGCAGGTGGTGCTGGTACGCGACGACCAGGCCGACCTCAACCTCATCGGCGACGTCGTGGCGATGCGCGACGTCACCGCCGAGACCGTCGACGGCCTCCTCACCCTCGAGCACGTGACCGGGACGATCGTCGTGAGCTGGGCGATCCCCGGCTGACGACGGATGCCCGGCCGAGGGCTCCCCACAGCGCCAGCCACTGCTCGACCCCCAGGTCGCGCGGGAGGGCGCCGTGCGCATCCGCCCGCGCGACCGCCGCTCGCGCCGCGGTGACCGGTGCGCCCGTGGCACCGGCCACGATGCGCTCGAGAGTGCCGCCCCGGCCCGCGAAGACCGCGCCGACGAAGCGTTCGTACTCCTGCCGATCGGCCACCGGCAGCAGCGGCGCATCGCGCCGGGTGATGGCGAGAACGCCTCCGTCGACACTCGGCGACGGGGTGAAGCCCCAGCGCGGCACCCGCCCGTGCAGCGCGACGGTGAACCACGGGTCGTGCTGCGCCGTCATCATGGTGCGGCCGCCCACCCCGGCGCGCTTCCGCGCGACCTCCCACTGGGTGACGAGGATCGCCTGCGACCACCTCTCCTCGCGGAAGAGGCGACGGAGGATGGGCGTGGTGAGGTGGAAGGGGATGTTCCCCACCACGGTGGTCGCGCTGATCGGGTGGCGCAGGGCGTCGGCGTGCACCACCTCGACGGCGGGCAGCGCGTGACGCAGCCCCCGCACGCGGTGTTCGTCGAGGTCGATCGCGGTCAGGGGCCGTCCGAGCGCGGCGAGCGGACGGGTGAGCGCGCCGTCTCCGGCGCCGAGCTCCAGCACGGCACCGCGGGTGGCTCGCACCAGGCCTGTGACGAGGTCGATGGTGGGTAGGTGGGTGAGAAAGTTCTGGCCGAGTTCGTGTCGGCCGCCATGGCGGGAATGCGGCATGAGCGTGCTCCAAGAGAAGAAGGGAGCACCCCGCGGGGCGAAGCAGGTACGGCGAAGCGCCCGTCCGAGGTGCAGATGGTCTCGGAAGACGGCGCGCTGATGCGAGGGAGCGAACGCGCCGTCAGGCGCGGCGCTCACGGATGGTGACGATGCACGCCGTCATGGGCGCGCTCAATATTGTTCCCACGGCCCTCAGTCTACCGGCGACGCTGCTCGGCGCCAGCGGAGCACCGCGACGCCCCAGGGCGACAGCGTGACGCGGAGGCCGCCCTCCACGAGCGCGGCGTGCGCATCCGTGAGCTCCTCGAGTCCGGCGGCTCCGGCGAGGGAGTCGCCCTCCACCAGCAGGTCGGCATCCGGCTCGCCGATGAGGAACAGCACGGTCCACTCGGCGCTGCGGCCGAGCCGCCACTGCAGCGTGGTGCCGTCGGTGCCGGCGACACGGATGCCCGGCTCGACGCCCGCGAACGCCGCGAGCTCGCGCACCGCGGCCAGGAAGCCGTCCGAGGGCACGGCGGCGTGCGCGAGACCCGGGAAGCTCCCCCAGGAGATGACGGTGCCTTCGCCGCGGGCGAACCGCAGCGCCGCCCGCCGCCCGTCGTGCCGGCCGATCACCCGGTCGCCCGGCGCGTCGTATTCCTCCAGCCAGCTCGCCGTCGGCAGGGCGATCTCCTCCGCACCGAGCACCACCGTGAGCACACCATCGTCAGGGAGCATCCGCCGGCCGAGCGATCGCACACCCAGGGCCACTGCCGCCGTGCGCTCGGGCGGGTCGCGGTAGAACGCCTCGTCGTCGAACGCCGCGAGGTCGGCCTCCGTCACGAGCACGCCGCCGCGGGCGACCCAGGCGGTGATCGTGGCGAGGGCCGCATCCGGAACCGACAACGGCCACGGCAGCACCAGCAGCCGCAGCTCGTCGAGCCGGTCGAGATGATCGGGGTCGAGCACCTCGTAGGGCAGCTGCAACTGCTCGAAGGCCTGCAGCCAGCCTCGCGTGCTGCCGTGCGCCTGCCGGGCGGCGACGCCGTCCTGCGCCCACTCCAGCTGGTACGTGGTGGGGAGGAAGAGCACCCCGGCGCGCGCCGGTGCGGGCCGGTAGCCGTCGAGCAGCTCACGGTGCTCGCGCAGCAGCTCGGCGGTGCGGGCCATCGCACTCGCCCGGTGGGCCGCCTCGCCGTCGTAGCCCGAGAACCCGAAGCCGGCCGACTCGCGGCCGAGGATCTCGTCGCGCCACTGCCAGACGATCACCCCCTTGGCACCTCGGGCGATCCCGTTCCAGATCCAGCGCTGCTGCTCCTCGGCGCGCACCGGCGGAAGCACGTGCAGCCCGATCTTGGCGCCGCCGCCCTGCAGTTCGGCGAGCCAGAACGGCCGGTCGCCCGCCGCACTGCGGGTGGCTTCGATGCGCACCCCGAACTCCAGCGCCGACATGGCGGTGACGTGCGGGAAGCTCGAGGTGCCGTAGCCGTCGAGCTCCGCGGCCAACGCGAAGTCGTTGCCCCGCGACAGCGCCTGCTCGAACAGGCTGCCCGGGGAGTTCACCGACGGCTCGCCGCAGTGCGCCCAGACCGGATGCCCGGGGTCGGCCGCCCGGATCGTGTCGCGCCGCATCCGCAGGTGCACGGTCGCCCGCTCGGTGAGGAACTGCTGGAACGCCACCAGGTCGGTGTAGGGCAGCCCGGGCTTCCGGCCGGGTTGCACGTCGTCCCAGCTGGCGAACCGCCGCCGCCACGCCCGCGCCACCCCGTCGAGGTCGCCGTAGCGCCGGCAGAGCCAGTCGCGGAACGCCTGCACGCTCGCCGGGCTGTAGTCGAGGTGGCCGTCGGCCTCCATTGCCCAGCGGTTCTCGTTCCAGCAGTCCCAGGCCCGGAGGGCCGGATGCCCGCCGAAGTGCCGCGCCGCCGCGTCGAGGAAGGTGCGCATGCCGGCGAGCACCCGCGGATCGTCGATCGAGCCGCCGGGGGTGACCCCGCTCTGCAGCTCTGCGCGGGTGGTGGAGGGCGTCACGCGCCCGAGATGGTCGACGACAGCCGCATCGGGGTACCGGCGCAGCAACCACGCGGGCTGCTGCTCGGCGATGGTGCTGATCACGACGCCGAGACCGTGCTCGTGCGCGAGATCCATCAGCCGGTCGTAGTCGCTCCAGTCGAAGACGCCCTCGACGGCCTCGACCCAGCCCCAGACCAACCAGAGCTGCACGGTGTCGAACCCGGCCGCGGCGATCCCGGCGAAGTCGTCGGACCAGAACTCGGGGTCGGGCGACGGCGGGCGGTAGTACTGAACGCCGAGCAGCATGTCAGTCGCTCACCGACTCGAGCCAGGTGCGGGCGAGGAGGTCACGGCCGGCGTCGGTCGGGTGCACGCCGTCGTGCAGCAGCTCGGCGGCGGCGACCTCCCGCGCGCGAGCGGTGAACGCGACATCCGCCGGCACCAGAGTGGCGCCGAACTCGCCCGCCAGTCCCCGCACGACCTCGATCTTCGGATCGAGGTCGTCGCGCCAGTCGGCCTGGCCCGGCCGGACGGGGAGGAGGAACGGTTCGATCAGCACGAGCCGCGCTCCGGTCGCAGCGGTGCGTTCGAGCACGTCGCGGCAGCCTGCTTCGAATGCGGCCGTGCTGGTGGCCTCGCCGCCGTCGTAGCGCCGCCAGGTGTCGTTGATGCCCACGAGCACCGAGACGAGATCGGGGCTGTACGCGAGGCAGTCGCGTTCCCACCGCTCGACGAGATCGACCATGCGGTTACCGCCGATACCGGTGTTGACGACCTGCTCCACAGCGCCGGCGGCGCGACGGGCGGATGCCACCCGCGCGACATACCCGACCCCGAGGGCGTACGGGTCGGCCAGGGGGCTGCCGTCTTCGGTGATGCTGTCACCGATGAAGACCACGGTGTTCATCGCGTGCGCGGTGCTCATCGGGCGTGCGCTCCCGCCCCGGCGAGCGCCGGCTCCTGCCGGAAGCTCACCAGCACCTTGCCGGGAGTGGTCACGCCCTGGGCGAGCCCGAAGAACTCCTCGTCGGCGCTCTCGGGCTCGACCACGCGGCTGATGAGCGCGGCAGCGGTCTCCGGATGCGCGGCCACCAGTTCGGCCGCATCGGCGAAGTCGCGCGCGGAGTAGGTGAAGCTGCCGACCACGGTGCGCTCGGCGGTGCTGATCTGGAACGCGTCCAGCTGCACCGACGGCTCCCCCATGCCGACGAGCCCGACCGTGCCCCCGAGCACCGTGCAGCGGAGGGCGTCGGCCAGGGAACGCGAGCTGCCGACGGCGTCGATCGCGACATCCACCGGCCCGCCGTCCCGCTCGAGCACCTCGAGCGGGTCGGCCTGGGTGGGGTCGATCACCGTCACCCCCATCGTGGCGAGCAGTTCGCGCCGCGCGGCGCTGGTCTCGGTGACGTGGATGCGCCGCACCCCGAGCGCGACGAGCGCCAGCACGACGGACTGGCCGATCGGGCCGCCGCCCACCACGAGCACGCGGTGCTCCGCCGTGACGCCCGCGCGGCGCACGGCGTGCAGAGCGACCGCGATCGGCTCGACCAGCGCCCCGTGCTCGACCGGCATGTCGTCGGCCAGGCGCACCACGTTGGCGACCGGCACCACGACGTAGTCCGCGAAGGACGCCGTGCGTGCCGGGTCGACGCCTATTACCGCTTTGCGCGGGGAGTGCTGCTCGCGCCCGGCGTACACCTCGCGGTCCTCGGCCGGCAGCACGACGGGGTTGAACGTCACCGCGTCGCCGATGGCGAGCCCGTTGGCTGCTCCGCCGGCCGCGTCGCCGAACTCCTCGATGGTGCCCGAGGACTCGTGGCCCATCACCTGACCGAGCGAGCGCCGCCCGTTGTGCCCGGTGTACCCGTGCACGTCGGAGCCGCAGATACCCGTGTAAGCCACCCGGATGAGAGCGTCTCCCGGGCCGGCCGTGGGCACCGGGTGCTCGGCCAGAGCCATTCGCCCGAATTCGGCCAGGACCAGTGCGCGCATGGCTGTCTTCCTCTCGTCGTGCGTCATCGAGACCTTAGCAGTCAGTTCATTCTGATGGAAGCAAGTTCAGCTAACTGAACTTCAGGACCGAGCAAGATTGACCATGCGGCGCGAGCATCCGATACAGTTCACAATCATGATTGAAAGATCAGCATCGAGAACTTCTGCCGCGCGCATCGCCCGCACCGAGGTCTTCCCGGTCAATCTGCCGGCCACGCCGGCTCAGGTGCAGGCGGGCTACTACCACCGCTACGCCGTGGTGCGGATGACCACCACCGACGGCGTGCGCGGCTACAGCTTCGCGGGGCCGATCGACCGCTCGGTGTGGCCGCTCGTGGTCGAGGCGACCGAGGGGTACCCGGTGCACGACATCGACGGCATGCTCCGCCGCGGACTCGACCGCGGGCACGGCGCCGAGCACGCCGCTTGGGATGCGCTCGGCAAGACTCTCGGCGAGCCCGTGCACGCCCTGCTCGGCGGGGCGCGCACCACGACACTGAAGGCCTACGCGACCCTGGTCTGGCCGGGCGACCCCAGCCAGACCGAGGTCAGCACGGCCGAGATCGTCGACGACGTGCTGGCCTATGAGGCGGCCGGCTTCGAGGGCATCAAGATCCGCTGCTGGCGCCCGCTCGGCGAGAACGCCCCGCTCTGCGAGGCCATCCTGGCGGCGACGAGGCCCGGGTTCACGCTGATGGTCGACCGCACGGCGCACGTCTCGGGCACCACGTGGAGCTACGACGACGCCCTGGCCGAGGCGCGCGAACTCGAGGCCGTCGGCGTGCGCTGGCTCGAGGAGCCGCTGGCCCGCGACGACCTCGCCGGTCAGTCGCGTCTGGCCGAGGAGGTCGACCTGCAGATCGTGGGCGGCGAGGGCTACACCAGCCCTGCGCAGTTCGCCGCCGCATTGACGGCACACAGCTTCGACGTCATCCAGCCGGATGCGGCGATCGCGAACGGCATCCTGCCCACCGTCCGGGTCGCGGCGATGGCCGAGGCGATGGGCGTGCCGGTGTGCCTGCACGGCACCGGCGGACTGCGCCTGCCCGGCTGGCTGCAGGCCGCCGCGTTGATCGGGCCCGAGTGGCAGGAACTCGCGGTGCTGCCGCCCGCGCTCACCCCCGACGAAGCCTGGAGCCTCAACGACAGCGTGCTGCGCAGCGCGCCCTGGCGGATCGAGGGCGGCCGCGTGATCGTGCCGGATGCCCCGGGCCTCGGCCTCGACGTCGACGACGCCGCCCTCGAGCGGTACCGGATCGGCTGACGCGCCGTGGGCATCCGGTTGGCGGGCCTCACCGTCGAGCACAGCCCGGCGCCCCTCGGCATCGACGTGCGGCCGCGATTCGGCTGGCAGGTCGAGGGCGACGGCGAGCCGGTTCAGGTGCTCGGCTGGCGTCTCGACGTGCTGTCGGCCCCGGGCGACCCGCTCTGGACCAAGGAGGACGCGTCCGGCGCCCCCGGTGTCGACGTCGAGTACGACGGGCCCGAGCTGCGGTCGCTGACACGGTACGACTGGCGGGTCGCGGTGCGCACCGACCGCGGCGACACGGTCGCCGAATCGACGTTCACGACCGGGGTGCTCGACGGCGACTGGCGGGGTGCCGGCTGGATCGCGCATCCGTCGGCCGACGGCGCTGCGCCGCTGCTGCGCCGCGAGTTCACGGTGAGCCGGATGCCCGAGTCGGCCCTGCTCGTGGTCGCGGCCGGCGGGTACGCGCGGCCCGAACTGAACGGCGAGGAGTTGCCCGGCTTCACCCTCGCCCCCGACTTCACCGACTACGACGTGACGACGCAGTACGTGGTGACCGACGTCACCGACCGTCTGGTGCCGGGCGCCAACGCTCTCGGCGTCGAACTCGGCCGGGGCTTCTACGGCATGAGCTCGGCGTCGACCTGGAACTGGGAGACGGCGCCCTGGCACGACGACCCCTGCGTGCGCATCCTGCTCGTTGCCGACGGCGAGGTGCTGCTGCGCACCGACGACGAGTGGCGCGCGATCGACGGACCGACCCGCTACGACGATCTCTACGGCGGCGAGGACTTCGATGCCCGCGCCGACCGCCCCGGCTTCTCGCGTGCCGGGTACGACGACCGCGACTGGCGGCCGGCGAGCCGCGCCCGCGGCCCCCGCGGCCGGGCCGTGAACCGGCGGCAGCAACCCGTGGCCGTGGCGGAGCGGTTCGCGCCCGAGTACGTGGAGCAGACGGCGCCGGGCCGGTGGCTGTTCCGGTTTCCGCGGGTGATCGCCGGCCGGGTGCGAATGCAGCTGGCCGGAGCGCCGGGCGAGGTGGTCACCGTCAGCGCCGGCGAGAAGCTGCGGGCCGACGGCCGGCCTGACGCCGACGACCCGGCCGGGTACTACGCCGGTCGCTTCCAGGAGTGCCGCATCACGCTCGCCGGCGAGCCGCTCGAGTGGGTGCAGCGCTTCGGCTACCAGGGCTTCCACTTCGTCGAGGTGACGGCACCGAACCGGCCACACGTCGAGGCCGAGCTCGTGCACACCGCCGTCGCCCGCACCGGCATCTTCCACAGCTCGAGCCCGCTGCTGAACCGGCTGCACGAACTCAGCGTGGCCACCGTGCTGAACAACCTGCACGGGTTGCCGACCGACACCCCGATGTACGAGAAGAACGGCTGGACGGGCGACGGGATGCTCGGCGCGGAGTTCATGCTGCTCAACCTCGACTGCCAGGAGCTGCTGGCGAAATGGGCGGCCGACATCGCCGCCTCCCGGCACGGCTCGGGGGCGCCCGAGGTGATCGCGCCGCACGGCGGCTGGACCATGGACTGGACGCCTGCCCCCACCTGGCACGCGTCGCTGCTGTTCGTGCCCTGGGAGCTCTACCGGCAGCGCGGCGACGTGCGGGTGCTCGCCGACACCTGGGGCGACGCGAGCGCCTACCTCGAATTCGAACTGGCCCGCTGGCCCGACCGCATCGCCGACACCACTCTCGGCGACTGGGTGAGTCCCGACGCCGACCCGGGCGGCGGAAACGCGCCCGAAGACACGCGCATCGCGGCCTCGGCGTTCGTGATCGCCTGCCTCGACATCGCGGCCCGAACCGCGGGCGTGCTCGGGCTCGACGGGCGGCGGTTCGCCGACGAGGCCGCCCGGTGGCGCATCCGCTTCGTGGAGACCTTCTTCGCGCCACAGGATGCCCGGGTCGCCGGCCGGGGCGACGCCGGCTTCCGGCAGACCCACCAAGTGCTCGCCCTCGCCTTCGACCTGCTGCCGCCCGAGCACCGGCAGGCGGTCGCCGACACCCTGGCGCGGGAGATCGCCGAGAACGGTCATCGCCTCAACACCGGCGCGCTCGGCACGAAGTACCTGCTGCCGCAGCTCACCCGGTTCGGCCACGCCGGCACCGCGCTGGCGGTCGCCGAGCAGACCGGCTACCCGAGCTGGGGGCACTGGGTCGAGCTCGGCGCCACCTCTCTGTGGGAGCACTGGAGCCCGGATGCCCGCTCGCACGGCCACTACTTCCTCGGCACCATCGACGACTGGCTGTACTCCGGCGTGGCCGGCCTCTCCCCCGCCTCGGCGGGCTGGCGGAGCATCCGCATCGCGCCGGCCGTGCTCGAGCTCGAGTCGGCGAAGGCGAGCGTGCTGACGCCCCTCGGGCGCGCGGCGGTGAGTTGGCGCCGCACCGGCGGCGTGATCGAGATCGACGTCGAGGTGCCGGTGGGCGCGACCGCGACCGTGCACCTCGGCGAACAGCGCTGGGCCGTCACGAGCGGGGCGCACCGCTTCGTCGGCGCGATCCCGGCGCATCCGGGCTCCGCTCAGTCGTCCACCGTCGAGGCGCCCGCCGCCGGACGGTAGAGCTGCTCGATGATCTCGACCGCCCAGGCCGCGCGCTCGGCGCCGCGGGTGAGCTCGCGGAGTCCCTCCACCGTTCCGTCGCGCTTCGCGGCGGCAGCCGCGTCGAGGAGCGCGGCGACCGGGGCCCCGTTCGGGTAGGTGGACTCGCCGGCTCCCGGCTCGACCCGGCCGGTGTCGCCGTCGACGGTCGTCCAGTCGAGCGTCGCCCGTGCGAGGTCGTGGCGGAGCGACCCGCGTTCGCCGAGGTAGCTGATGCTCTGCTGCGCGAGCTGCCCGGGCGGTGTGGCACCGGAGGACAGGATGCTCGCGACCGCGCCGCCCTCGAGCCGCACGGCGATCGCGTTGGCCACGTCCATCCCCGGCGCCGCGTAGGCCGACTCACCGGTGCTCCGCACCGGGCGCGCGGCCACCGTGTCCAGCACGGCCGACACCACGTGGCTCGTCTGCGACTGACCGTGTCCGCCGCCTGAGATCGCCGGGTCGGCGTAGGTGCCGGGGAGGGGTGCCAGCGCGTGCGGCCGGTTCACCCGTCGCAGATACTCGTCGACGTCGCCCTGGTAGAGCGGGCCGGTGTACGACTCGAACACCGCGTGCACCGCGACCAGGCGGCCCACCGCGCCGGCGGCGAGGAGCGAGCGCGCGGTCGACGCGGCCCTGGTGTGCTGGTAGGGCAGGCTCACGGTGAGCCCGAGGCCGCGCTCGGCCGCGAGATCGACCAGTTCGTGCGCCTCGGCGGAGTGCAGGGTGAAGGGCTTCTCGACCAACACGTGCGCGCCCGCCCGGAGGCCTGCCAGCGCCGCCGGGTGGTGGAACGCGGCCGGCGAGGCGACCACCAGCACGTCGATGTCGCCCGGCGCCAGCAGCTCCTCGACGGTGCCGCTCGTGCGCACCCCGGGAACGACCGCCGTCAGCGCGGCGAGCCGCTCCGGCGACGGGTCGGCCGCCGCTACCAGTGCGGCCTCCGGATGCGCGAGGATCGCTGGGAGGTGGGCGTGGTGGGCCCACCAGCCGCTGCCGGCGAGTGCGACTCGGAGCATCAATACCTCCAGGTACGGGCCCGGCCCGCGGGTGTCGATCCGCCGGCCGGGCCATCAGGGATTCCGGGGTTACTGCTGAACCCAGTCATCCGTCCATTTGCCGTCGGCCGCGACTTCCTTGGCTCCGGTCGTCCACTGGTCCAGGGTCTCGGTGAGCTGGTCGTCGAGCGACTTGTTGCCGGTGAGGTACCCGGTGTAGATCGCCTGACCGAGCACGGCCTTGGGCGAGAGCGAGGGCTGCGGAACCGTGGGGTTCAGTGCCCAGTCGCCCGAGGTGAGCGCCTCGAGTCCGGGAGCGGCCTTGCCGTCGGCGATCGCCGGGATGCCGCCGGTCGCGTCGAGCCAGGGCTGGATGCCGTCGGGGCTGGAGGCGAACTGCAGGAACTTGACCGCCGCGTCGAGCTTGTCGCCCTTGGTGGTGGCGGGGATCATGTAGCTCGTGCCACCGGTGCTCGCACCGGAGCGGGCCGGCTCACCGGTCGCCAGGGGGCTGTCCTCCTTCGTGACGGTCGGGAACGGCATCGCGCCGTAGTCCCAGCCCACGTCCTCGAGGCTGTTCGCCGAGAAGTTCGCGCCGAACGACATGCCGGCCTTGCCGGAGAGGAACTCCTGCGCGCCGGTGAACGCCGCGCCGGTGGTGGCGACGCCCGACCAGTTCGGGGTGGCGCACTCGTCGACGACCTGCTTGGCGAGCTTGTACGCCTCACCGATCTCGGGCGTGTTCTGCGGGGTGAACTCGCCCGTGAGCACGGCCTTCGCGAAGTCCTTCACCGAGATCTGGCTCGAGGTGCCCGGCTTGCCGTCGGGCCCGTAGTAGTTGAGCTCGTCGAAGTACTTGGTGAGCAGCATCGAGGTGATCGGCTTCACCACGTTGTTCTGGGCCAGGTAGCTGTTGTCGAAGGCCAGGGGTGTGTAGCCGGCGGCCTTGATGGCCTTGCAGTCATCGATCAGCTCGCCGTAGGTGGTCGGCGGAGCGTCGATGCCGGCGGCGTCGAACACGTCCTTGTTGTAGTAGAGGCCGTTGATGTAGAGGTTGAACGGCACGAACTCGTAGTGCAGCGCTGCGTTGCGCCCGGCGTTCTTGTCACCGCCGATGTAGTCGGGGTTGAAGGCGTCGATCCACTTCGTGTTGCCCTCGATGTAGGGGTTCGGCGCCTCGAAGTAGTCGTCGAGCGAGACCACCTGGTCGGGCTTGTGCGAGGCCTGGTTGAACACCAGCTCGGGGGCCGTGCCGGCGGCCAGCTGGGTGGAGAGGGTCTGGTAGAACTCGCTCAACGGGAGGACGACCGTGTCCACCTTGATGTTGGGCTCCGCCTTCTCGAACCGCGCCACCAGGTCTTCCCACGCGGGGCCGAAGCTCTGCGCATCCGTGTTCCACTGATTGGGTCCGGCGATGGTGATGGTGGTCTTGCCCTCATCGGATGCGGGCGCGCAGCCCGCCAGCGCGAGGACGGCGGCTCCGATCACCCCGATCGAGGTGATCGTCGTGAGCTTTCGTGACATGGGTGTAGTGCCTTTCTGTGATTGTGCCTCTGGAAACTGCGAACCCGCGGGTCAGTGCGAACCGGGGAGCCCTCCCTGGATGCCCGCCAGGAAGTACTTCGAAAGAAAGAGGAAGAGGAGCAGCAGTGGCAGGCTCGCGATCATGTAGCCCGCGAACATGGCCCCGTAATCGGTGCCCGCCTGCCCTTGGAAGAACAGCAGCCCCACGCTCACCGGCTTCAGCGCGTTGTTGGTGACGGTGAGCAGTGGCCAGAAGAAGTCGTTCCACACGCCGATCACGGTCAGCAGCGACACCGTGCCGACGACCGGGAGGGACAGCGGCAGCATGATCGAGCGGAACAGCCGCCCGGTGCCGGCGCCGTCGACCCGCGCGGCGTCGAACAGCTCCTGCGGGATGCCCTCGATGAAGGTCTTCATGAGAATGGTGCCGAGCACCGCGCCGCCCGCGATGCGCGGCAGGATGAGCACCCAGAGGGTGTTGAGGAGGCCGAAGTCGCGCATCATCACGAACAGCGGGATGAGGCTCGCGATGCCCGGCACCATGAGCAGCGCCACCACCATGATGAAGAAGAACTGCCGCCCCGGGAAGCGGAACCGGGCGAGCACGAAGCCCGACACCAGGCTGAGGGCGACGATCCCGAGGATGGAGATGAGGGCGACGATGATCGAGATCGCCATGAACGGCGCGATCTGGTTCCAGGCGCTGAGGTAGTTCTCGAAGTGGAACGGGAAGGTCGGGGTCCAGTAGCTCACCGCGAACTGCTCGTTCGACTTCACCGAGGTTGTGAGCACGAAGAGGTAGGGCAGGAGGCCCACCGCGACGATGGCGATGAGCAGCACGTGCACGATCACGGTGGAGCGCGACCGCCTGCTGTTACGGCGGGGGCGGGCGCCCCGGGCCGGCGATTCGACGGACAGTGTGGCCATCGGTCTCACATCCCCTTCACGTTGGTGGTGGTGTCGCGGCGGCGGACGAGGGCCACGATGGCACTGAAGAACACGGTCAACACGAACAGCGTCGTCGACAGCGCCGCGGCGTACCCCCAGTTGCCGCCCGAGAACGCCTCGTTGATCATCCGGAGCACCGGCACGGTGGTGGCGTTGTCGGGGCCGCCGGCGGTGAGGATGTAGGCGATGAAGCCGTACTGCAGGGTCTCGATGATGACGAGCACGAGCAGCAGCTGCACCTGGCGGCCCATCAGCGGCAGGTCGATCATGAAAAGGCGCTGCACGCGGTTCACCCCGTCGAGGGAGGTCGCCTCGAAGATCTCCTTCGGGATGTTCTGGAGCGAGGAGTAGAACATGAGGAAGGGCAGCCCCGCCACGAACGGGAAGCCGATGAACAGCAGCGCGAGGAGCGCCAGGTGTGGGTCGCCGAGCCAGTTCTGGGCGAGCCCCCCGAGCCCCACGGCTTCGAGCGCCTTGTTGATGACGCCCTCGTTCGGCTGGTAGAGGAACGACCAGATGAGGGCCGTCACCACACCGGGGAACGCCATCGGCACGATCAGCAGGGTGCGGTAGACGAACTGGGCCCGCTCGCTGCGGAGGCTGATGAGCAGTTCTGCCGCGGCCAGCGGGATCACCCAGGAGACGATGCCGAACACGAAGATGATGCCGAGGTTCTTGAACGACTCCCACCACAGCTGGTCGCTCAGCATGGCGGAGTAGTTGTCGACGCCGATGAAGATGGATTCGCCGCCGGGGTTCCAGTTCCAGAACGAGTGCCAGATGCCGCTCACGGCCGGGTAGTAGCAGAACACCCCGAGCATGACGACGAGCGGAGCCAGCCCGAGGTAGGCGCCCCAGCTGATGCTGCGGCGGCGCGGGCGACGCACCGAGGGTTCGGGTTCTGTGGCGATCACCACCGCTGCCACCACTCGTTCAGGCGTCTGAACCTCGACCATATGTCCTCCACGATGAGTCGGCGGCCGTCGGGTTCGGCAGCCGGTGAGTAAGCGCTCGAAAGTCTTACAGACCATCATGGTTCATGTCAAGGGATTAGCGTTCACGTAGCTGAACTATTGATCGAAAATGCCGGTCAAGAGTTCATCTCGCTGTATCGTGATCCTATCGACGGGATCGGCGGACGCCGATGAGAATGCGCGACGATGTGCGCCGAAGGAGGCAGCGATGGCGACGGACGAGAAGGCCACGAGCGTCAAATCGGCAGAACGAGCACTCAGCCTGATCGAGTTCGTCAGCGAGCACGAGAGCGTGAGCTTCGGCGAGATCCTCACCGAGCTGTCGATCCCCCGCTCCAGCGCCCACGGGCTGCTGCAGACCCTCACCTCCACCGGCTGGGTCGCCCACGACCCGCGCACCCGGCAGTACTCGCTCGGGCTCCGAGCCTGGCAGGTCGGGCAGAACTTCCGCGGCAACACCGACCTGCTCGGCATCGTGCGGCCGATCATGGACAAGCTGGCCGCCGGCGTCGGCGAGACGGTGCAGCTGGCGCAGCTCGACGGCGTCAACAACACCTACATCGCCATCAGTCAGCCGGCGCGCACCATGCGACTGGCCTCCTCGGTGGGCATGCAGCTCCCCGCGCACGCCACCGGCATCGGCAAGGCGCTGCTGAGCCTGCTCCCCCGCGAGGAGGCGGAACGCCGGTTGCGGGCCGCCGCGCCCCTGGCCCACCTCACCGAGCACACCGTCTCCGACGTCGACGAACTACTCGCCCTGGTCGACCGCGTGCACGAAGACGGCTACGCCGTCGACGACGAGGAGTACATGAGCGGCTGCCGCTGTGTCGCCGTTCCACTGCCGTTCGTGAGCGACCGCGACACCCAGCTTGCGATCTCGCTCACCATGCCGACATCGCGCACCACCGCGGAGTGGCCGCTCGACATCTACGAGTCCCTGCGGCGCTCGATGGCCGAGCTCGAGACGCTCATCCGCCCGTAACTCCCCCCTGTCACACTCCCGCCGATCGGCGGGCTCTTCGGCGACCCCTCTTGCGTTCCACCTCGCGTACCCGGTAGCTTCATCGCGCAAGTTCATTATTAAGAATGCCAGTTCACGTTTATGAACTGGCATCGGGGTACTGGGGATAAGGGAGTCCACATGAACGACGCCGCTCACGCGCAGACGCCACCACCGCCGGAGGGTCAGGAGCACAGCCAGGGCCGGGGACTCACCCGGCGTTCCTTCTTCACGATCGCGGCCGCCGCATCCGCCGCCGGCCTGCTGCTGCAGGATTCGGCACCGCGCGCGGTCGCGGCGGCGCTGCCGTCGTTCGTGCCGGCGGGCGTGCAGAGCGCGCCGGGGACGACGTGCTACCTGATGGATGAGGACTTCCAGTTCCCCAACCTCGTCACCGACCCGGTGCTGATGGTGCCGTCGGGGTGGGATGTGCGGCAGGCCGGCGGCAGCTTCAGCGCGGCGTACAACCGCTGGGCGAAGATCACCGACAGCAACCCGAGCATGCCCGTGGTGATGCAGAAGCGGTTCCTGGCGCAGACGGCGGGAGTCATCACCGTCGACTTCCGGTTCGAGCCCGTCACGCAGCTGAACGGCGTGACCTGGACGATCGGCGCCGCGGGCTCGGCCGGCACCATCGCCACGAACGCGATCGTGGTGGCCGCGACCGCATCGGCGCTGACGCTGCAGTCGCCGAGCGGCGCCGTGACCCTCGCGAGCTACAGCCTGGCCCAACCGGTCGGGGTGCGGGTGGTCGCCGACATCGACCAGAACCTCGTATCGGTCTTCGTGAACGGCGTCTCGGCCGCGAGCGCGGTGCCGTTCAGCCAGGCGTCGACCGTGCTCGACACCTTCGCGGTGCAGACGGCGGATGCCTACACCGGCAACTTCTACTTCGATGCGGTGCGCATCCACCGCGGCTACCTGGCCAACGAGTCGTTCATCACGGTGCCCGTGGGGTCGGTGCCGACGGACTGGTCGATGACCGGCGCCGGCGCCGTGTTCTCGGTGAAGGAGCTGCACGGCTCGACCTACGCCGACAAGTACAGCCTGCTCGTCGACACGACCGCGGCCACCGCGCCGGCGGTGTTCGCGCGGAGCGTTCCCGCGCAGACCGGCGACCTCACCTTCTCGTTCCGCTTCTTGGCCCCGCTGGGCGCGCAGGGGCTGACCGCGACGCTCTCGGGCGGCGGCACGCCCGGCGCACAGCTCTCCGTCGCATCCGGGGTCATCTCCTACACCGACGGCTCGGGCTCCCCGGTCGCCTGCTACGACTGCAAGGCCAACCTCTGGTACGACGTCGTGATCTCGGTCGACCCGCAGAACAGCGTCGCCACCATCGCGATCAACGGCAAGACCGCGGCCGCGGGCGTGGCGATCCCCACGGCCACCTCGATCGACACGGTGACCTTCAGCGTGGCTGCGGGCACGCAGGGCAAGGTCTACCTCGACGACATCCGGCTCTTCCAGACCTCCTCGGAGCCGGCGGACTACGTGCCCACCCCGGTACCGGTCGACACCGGCGACTACCAGGTGGGGGTGCAGACCTTCGCCGGCTGGCGGGAGGGGCACCACCAGGGCTGGGATGCGATCACCCCGTACCCGAGCCGGAAGCCCCTGCTCGGCTGGTACGACGAGGGCGACCCGGAGCTGACCGACTGGTGCATCAAGTGGCTGGTCGAGAACGGGGTGTCGTTCGAGCTCTCCTGCTGGTTCCGGCCGGTTGACGGCGTCGGGCAGCCGATCAAGTTCCCCTACCTCGGGCACCACCTGCACGACGGCCTCTTCAAGGCGAAGTACAAGTCGATGCTGAAGTTCGCCATCATGTACGAGAACATCGGCAGCGGCGCCACGAACAGCAGCGACTTCCGCACCGTGATGGTGCCGTTCTGGATCGAGTACTACTTCCGCGACCCGAACTACCTCGTCATCGACAACAAGCCGGTGTTCTCCATCTTCTCGTTCCAGAAGATGAAGGACACCTTCGGTGGCACCACCGCCGGGGTGAAGGCCGAGATCGACTTCCTGCGCGCCGCGGTGCAGGACGCCGGCTTCGACGACATCATCCTCATCACGCCGCAGCCCTTGAGCGACGCCGCGACGGTCGGCGTCACCGCGCAGTACAAGTACAGCGTGGGATCGGTCGCCGCCTTCGAGGACGCCTACCAGATGAACCTCCTGCAGTGGCGCAGCACGACGGCGGTGGTGGATGTGCTGCCGACCATCTCGATGGGGCAGGACCAGCAGCCGTGGGCACTGACGCCGGGCCTGTGGGCCGACGTGCCGACCTACGAGGCGAACGCCACCTGGGTGCGCGACGAGTTCATCCCGACGCTGCCGAGCACGAGCCTCGGGCGCTCCCTCGTGCTGGTCGACAACTGGAACGAGTTCGGCGAGGGCCACTTCGTCATGCCGAGTGCGCTCGCGGGCTTCGGCTACGTCAACGGCATCCGCAACGTCTTCGGCACCACCGCGGGCCCGTCGAACGTGGTGCCGACGGCCACGCAGCTGGCGCGGATCAACAAGCTCTACCCGGCCGGCCGCACGCAACCCCTGCGGGAGATTCCCGCACCGGCGAAGCCCGACGACTACTGGCACCACTGGACCTTCGACACGGATGGCGACACCGAGGGCTGGGAGGACGACAGCAACCACCAGGTGATCAACATCCAGGTGGCCGGCGGCTACCTCACCGGCACCTCGACGGGCACCGACCCGGGCATCGTCTCGGCCGACCACCTCGGCATCGACGCGAAGCTGGCACCGTGGGTGAAGATCCGGATGAAGAGCGACACCCCCGCCGAATACCTCTTCTTCACCACCGAGGCCGACGGCAGCTGGACCCAGGACAAAGGGGTGCAGATCATCAACGACGCGGCGAACGACGAGTTCGGCGTGGCCTACGTCGCCGTGTGGGGCAACCCGAGGTGGGTGGGCACGATCCGGCAGATCCGCGTCGACACGATGGGTACGCCCGGCGACTTCACGATCGACGAGATCGGCGTGGTGAAGGTGCCGTTGCCCTCGCCGGGCCTCCTCGTCGCGGGCAAGTACGACCGGGTGGCGCAGCCGAGCATCGCGAGCAACGGCACCCCGATGGTGCCCGCGTTCTGGGTGGCGGAGGCGACGGGCGGCCGCCCGGAGTGGCGGCCCGACACCCAGTGGTTCGTCGCCGTCTACGGCGGCACCTCGCTCATCGCCCAGATCGGCAGCAGCACGGCCCACTACGGCGCGACGAGCATCCATCTGGATGCGCCGCCCGTGCTGGTGGGCGGCCGGGTGCACGTGCCCGCGTCGCTGTTCCACCAGGCGCTCGGCTACACGGTGACCTTCGACACCACGACGCAGCTCATCACGATCACGCCGTGACGCGGCGCGGGTGAAGGGCGGGGTGAACCCTCCGCCCTTCGCCCGGTCGGGCGCGTGGCCGCCGGGTACGGTCGTCCGGTGACCAGGACTCAGTACTCGCGGCGCGGGCGCTTCTACCGGCCGGAGCTCGAGACCGGGTGGCAGCGGCTCGGTCGTAGCTGGGTGTTCCGCATCACGGCCGGCGCGGTCGTGCTCCTCGGCGCCGCCGCGCTCGTGGTCGCCGCCGTCCTGCGCTTCAGCTGAGGCCGGCGCGGCGGGCGCCGTCGAGGAGTTCGCCCACCGTCTCCGCGAGCTGATCGGGGCGCAGCACCGTGCGGGTGGCCGTCGCCCCCTCCGTCGCGCGGCCGTAACCCCAGCCCGCCCACACCGAGTCGATGCCGTTCGCGGCGGCCCCGTCGAGGTCGTGCTCCCGATCCCCCACCATCACCGCCGGCCCCGACGCTGACGCAACGCGATCGAGCACCTCGCGGATGATCGCCGCCTTCGACTCGCGCTCCCCCGTGGGCAGGTAGCCGACGACGACGGCGAAGCGCTCCCGCAGGCCGTGCTCGTCGAGCAGCGCGAACGCCTGGGCCTCGGGCTTCGAGGTGGCGATCGCGAGCGCGGCACCCCGCGAGGCGAGCGCCACCAGGGCGTCGCGGATGCCCGGGTACACGGTCACCCCGTCGCGGAAGTGCTCGTCGGAGATGCGTCCGTACAGCCGCCCGGCCGCCTCGGCCTCGTCACGGCCGAGCCCCGCCCGGGCAAGGAACGACTGCCGCACCGGTGGCCCGATGTAGTGCCCCAGCTCCTCGTCGCCCGGCACCGGGAGGCCGAGCTCGGCGAACGTCGCCCGGAGCCCCGCGAGGATGTTCGCGCCGGAGTCGACCAGGGTGCCGTCGAGGTCGAAGATCACGAGTTCGGCTGCAGGTGCGGTGTGCATGCGTTTCGTCCTTGTCCTGCCGGACTACGCCGCCGGCCTCGGCACCGTCAGCTCGTGCTCCCCTGCGGGCAGCTCGCGCTCGTCGTCGCCGACCCGCACGAGCGCCGACGACCCGGGCGGCACGACGACGAGCATCCGCACCCGGCCGTCTCCGTCGAGCTCCCAGCGCACCGACGCGAGCCCGAAGGGGGTGTCGAGGCTCGTGGCGGCCCAGGTGAGCCCGCCGCCGATGCGGGGTTCGACGAGGATGCGGCGGTACCCGGGCTCCAGCGGCGCCAGGCCGCCGATCGATCGGTGCATCCAGTCGGCCACGGCGCCGAGTGCGTAGTGGTTGAAGCTCGTCATCTCGCCCGGGTTCACCGTGCCGTCGGGGAGCATGCTGTCCCAGCGTTCCCAGATGGTGGTCGCCCCCATGCTCACGGGGTAGAGCCACGACGGGCATTCGCGCTGGAGGAGGAGGGCGTAGGCCGCGTCCGCGTGCCCGGTGCTGGTGAGGGCGTCGAGCACGAACGGCGTGCCCGCGAATCCGGTCGAGATGCGATGCCCGGCGGCAGCCACGAGCTCGGCCAGGCGGTCACCGGCCCAGCCGAGGTCGTCTTCGGCCAGCAGCCCGAAGACGATGGCAAGGGAGTAGACCGTGGCGCAGTCGCTGCGGATCGTCCGATCGCCGACGTAGACCGCCCGGAACCCGGCCCGGAGCGACGCGGCGAGCTCCTCGAACTCCACGACGTCGTCGGCGTGCCCGAGCACGGCCGCGGCGTCGGCGAGGATGCGGGCGGTGCGATAGGCCGAGGCGGTCGCCACCACACCGGGGTCGGCCGCTGCGGCCGCCGGGTTGTCCGGCGGCGCCGCCGGGTCGAGCCAGTCACCGAACTGGAAGCCGGTGTCCCACACCCCGTCGGCGGAGAGCAGCGAACGCACCCGGCGCGCGTGGGCGGCCATCGACGGGTAGGTCTCGCGCAGCAGCGCCGGGTCGCCGTAGGCCCACCAGAGCGCCGAGGGCACCCAGGCGGCGGCGTCGCCCCAGATCGCCGTCGCATCGTACGGCTCGAGCTCGGTCGGGATGCCCGTGAACGTGAACAGGTCGGGCACCACGTAGGGCACCACCCCGTCATGAGCCGCCTGCTCCAGGGCCAGGTCGCGGAGCCAGTCGGCGAGGAACGCCTGCGCATCGAACAGGTACGCCGCCGTCGGGGCGAACACGGCGATGTCGCCGGTCCAGCCGAGCCGCTCGTCGCGCTGCGGGCAGTCCGTCGGCAGGGCGAGGAAGTTGCCCTGCATGCTCCGCACGACGTTCTCGTGCAGGCGCTCGAGGTCCGGGTCCGAGCAGGCGAACCGCCCGATCCGGCGGAGGTCCGACCCCACGACCACGGCGGTCACCCCGGTGTCGGCGGGGTCGGCGGTCAGCAGCGCATCCGCCCCACCCGGCCAGCCGTCGATCTCGGCGTACCGGAAGCCGTGGAAGGTGAAGGTGGGCTCGAACACGTCGACGCCGCCGCTCGCGGTATAGACGTCGGTGGCTCGCGCCGAGCGCAGCGGCCGGGTCGCGAGCTCGCCGCCCTCCAGCACCTCGGCGTGCCGCACCGTGATGCGTGTGCCGGCAGCACCGGACGCGGTCAGCCGCACCCAGCCGACGATGTCCTCCCCGAAGTCGACGATCACCCGTCCGCTCGGGCTCGACCCGATCGCGACCGGGGCGATCTCGCGCAGTCGCCGCACCGGCGGAACGGCCGACGCGACGAGCTGTGTCAGGTCGGCCTCGAACTGCTCGACCGGCGCCCAGCCGGAGTCGTCGAAGCCGGGCGAATCCCACCCCGCCTGCTCCCGCCGGGCATCGATCTCCTGCCCGCCGTACAGATCGTCGGCGAGCGTCGCCCCGGTCGAGGTGCGCCACTGCGAGTCGGTGGCGACGATCTGCTCGTGCCCGTCGGCGAAGCGGATGCGCAACTCGGCGATCGCGGCGAGGCGGCTGCCGTAGAACGCCCGGCCGCCGCCCCAGCCGAGGTGTCCGCGGTACCAGCCGTTGCCCACCCGGATGCCGATGACCACCGCGTCGCCCTGCACCAGCGCCGTCACGTCGTGCTCGGTGAAGCGGGTGCGCCATTGGTAGCTCGTCCAGCCCGGGGTCAGCAATTCGTCCGACACCGGCCGGCCGTTGATGCTGGCCTCGCAGACCCCGTGCACCGAGAGCCGCAACCGCGCGGAGGCGATGCCTCCGTGATCGGTGGGCAGCGCCACCTCGCGCCGGAAGAGCGGGGCCGCCCCACTGTCGGCCGGCGGGGAGATGAACTGCGCCGCCCAGCTCATGCAGGTGACCCCGCGCGGAGCGCCGCCGCCAGAACGGCCAGGCTGCGATCGATCTCCGGCAGAACGGGCACGGGCGGGATGTTGAGGTGCCCATGCGGGAGCCCCTCGGCGACGTCGACGACGACCGGGACGCCGACCGAGCGCAGCTGCTCGGCGAACAACTCGCCCGAGCCGCGCAGCTCGTCCACCGCGCTCAGCGCGAGGAGGGTCGGCGGCAAGCCCTCGACCGAGCCCTGCCCGGGCATGGCCGCGGTGGGGATGTCGTGGATGCGCCCGAGGTAGCCCTGAACGACCGCCAGGTACTGGCCGGGGGTGAAGCGGAGCACGGCGGGCAGCTCGTCGACCTCGAGCCCCTCGACGGCCGGCGTCGGGAAGTGCAGGCAGGGGTAGCCGAGCAGGAGGCCCGATGGCCCCGGCTGCCCGGCATCGAGTAGGCGACGGGCGGCGGCGACGGCGAGATTGCCGCCGGCCGAGCATCCGCCGAGCTGGAGTCGCGCCGGATCGGCGCCGAGGTCGGCGGCGGCACCGACGAGCCAGTTCCAGGCCGCCTGGACGTCGTCGAGTCCGGTGGGAAAGAGGGTTCCGGGCCCGGCCAGCCGGTAGTCGACGGTCACGACCAGGGCGCCCGCACGATGAGCGAGCTCCCGGGCGACGACGTCGGCCTCCGGCATGTCGACCGAGCCGCCCGAGAAACCGCCACCGTGCACCCAGAGGAGCGCGGGCATCCGTTCAGCCGCGTCGTATGGACGGTACAGCCGCAGGGGCACGGCACCGTGCGGCCCCGGCGCGGTGCTCGGCGTCACCTCGACCGCCGGCGGGCGGTACCCCTCGGTGATGGTCGCGATGGCGCGCTCGTAGTCGGCCCAGTCGGCCACCCCGGCGAGCGTGCGCAGGAGCAGCGGATCGAGGCTCATCGGGAGGACTCCCGCACGACGAGTTCGACCGGGAGCACCTGCTTCACCCGAGCGGAGCGAGGGTCGCGCCGCTGCGTGAGCAGCAACTCGGCGCACTGGTAGCCGACGGCATGCAGCGGCAGACGTACGGTCGAGATGCCGACGGCTGCGGCCTCGGGCGAGTCGCCGCACCCCACGACGGCGACGTCGCCGGGCACCGCCCGCCCCTGGGCGACGAGGTTCTGCCAGCCGCCGATCGCCGAGGAGTCGTCGGGGAAGACGAGGGCGTCGAACTGCACGCGCCGGTCGAGCAGGAAATCGCCGGCTGCTCGCCCGCCGGCTGCACCATGGCCCGGGAGGACCTGGTCGATGAGCACCGCGTCGGGATCGAGTCCGGCCTCCGCCACCGTCGCACGCGCGGTGGCCGCGCGCAGGGTGGATCGAGCGGATTCACGACCGTCCTGTGCGAGCACGATGCGACGCCGCCCGCCCGCCAGCAGGTGCTCGATCACCAGGCGGCAGGCGCTCTCGTCGTCGGCGGCCGCGGCCGACAATCGGGGTGAGACGGACTCGCCCGCGATGACGACGGCCATGCCGCGGGAGGTCAGCGACTCGGCCAGCTGATCGGTGCCCTCGCCCGACTCCAGGATGATGCTCTGCATGCCGAGCCGCTCGTAAGCGTTGAGCGCACCGCGGAGCCGCTCGTCGTCCCCGCCGGTGAAGGCCGTGAGGGCTTCGACGCCGGTTCGGCCGATGCGCTCCTGGATGCCCTCCAGCACCGCCGCCCGCGACGACGAGACGTCGACCAGCACGACCCCGATGGTCTCCAGCCGGCCGGGCGCTTTGCGGGCGCGACCGGAGGGCGTCCAGCCCAATTCGTCGATCGCGGCGCGCACGCGCCGGAGCGTGGCGTTGGTGACTCGTTCAGGATGGTTCAAAGCGTTGGAGACCGTACCGACGGAGACTCGGGCGCGCTTAGCGACATCTGCAATGGACGTCGTTGTCTCTTCAGCCATCATCTCGCTTTCCTGGTTCGAAGTGCGGTGCTCACCCCATCCTTGCACATTTGAAATAGTTCAACTAGCATCGCCAATCGCGGGGTCGAAAGTTGACGCCGCCAGCCCAAGAGATCGTGCCCACGAGAGAATGAGACTCAACGATGAAGCTCCGGATTCGACACGGCGTCGCCGCTGTCGCTGTTGGCGCAGTGGCGCTCGCAGCAGCAGGGTGCACCGCGACCGCCACCTCCTCCACCCCGCAGTTCGACCCTGACGCGCCTGTCACCATCACGGTGGGCGACCTGCCCAGCACCCAGGCCGAGGCTGCCCGCAAGCAGTTCCTCGACTCCGTCGACGCCTTCGAGAAGGCGCACCCCAATGTCACGATCGAGACCAGCGAGACCCGCTGGGACACCGGTTCGTTCTCGGCCCTCGTGGCCGGCGGAACGATGCCCACGGTCATGAGCGTCCCGTTCACCAACACGAAGCAGGTGATCGACAACGGCCAGGTCGCCGACATCACGAGCATCGTCGAACCGCTCGGCATCACCGACCAGGTGAACCCCGACACGCTGAAGCAGGCCCAGGACGACAACGGCAACATCTACGGCATCCCGACCTCGGTCGACGCCCTCGGCCTGATCTACAACCGCCAGCTCTTCGAGCAGGCCGGGCTCGACCCCGACAACCCGCCGTCGACCTGGGACGAGGTGCGTGCCGCGGCCAAGACGATCACCGAGAAGACCGGGGTGCCCGGATACCTCCAGATGACCGAAGAGGGCCAGGGTGGCTGGATCTACACCGCCACGGTCTACTCGCAGGGCGGAACGATCGAAGACCCGACCGGCACCGAGGTGACGCTCGACAGCGACCAGGGCGTCGCCGCCCTGCAGACCGTGCACGACATGTACTGGGACGACAAGTCCATGGGTTCGACCGTGCTGTTCAGCCTGAAGACGCTGATGCAGGAGTACGCCGCGAACCGTGCTGGCATGTTCATCGCACCGGTGCAGACCTACGAGTGGCTGAACAACGTCTACGACCTCGACCTCTCGACGATCGGCGCGACCCACGTGCCGCAGGCCGAGGGCGGCCCCTACGGCGCCCTGCTCTCCGGTAACGTGCAGATGTTCAACCCGAAGTCGACGCCGGAGCAGCTCGCCGCCGCCACGGAGTGGGTGGACTTCTACTACTTCGGCAAGTACACCGACGAGGAGAAGGCCGTGGCCGACGCGAAGGCGATCGTCGCCGACGGCGGAGTGGTGGGGCTGCCCGGCCTGTCGCCGCTCAGCCAGGAGGCGTACGACCAGTACCGCGAGTGGATCGCCGACTACATCAACGTCGACCCGGCGCACTTCACGGGGTACACCGACTCGCTGAACGTGATCCCGCTCGTGCCCGAGCCCGCCACCCGGGCGCAGGAGGTCTACGCCGACCTGGCACCGACCGTGCAGCAGGCGCTGACCGACGAGGGCGCCGACATCCCGGCCCTCATCAGCGATGCGTCGTCGCGGGCCGAACGAATCATCTCGCAGGGATGACCGGAGCGCACTCTCACTCATGACGCAGCAACGCACTGCCACCCCCGGCTCCCGAGCGGACACCCGCTCGGGAGCCGGGGCGGCACCTCGCCGTACCCTCCGGCTCCGCTTCTCCCGCTGGGTGAAGGGGGGCGGGGTCTGGGCCATCGTCTTCGCGGCCCCTCTGGTCATCGTCTTCGCGTACTTCTCGTGGGGACCGATCCTGCGCGGCGTCGTCCTGTCGCTGCAGAAGACGAACTTCCTCGTCACCTCCTGGGTCGGCTGGTCGAACTTCGAGTTCGTATTCACCGATCCGGTGTTGCCCAAAGCGATCGTGAACACGCTCATCTTCACCGGCATCTCGCTCGTGATCGGCGCGCCGCTGCCGCTGGCGCTCGCCGTGGTGATGGCCGAACTCCGCCGCCGCAAGGGCCTGTACAGCGCCCTGGCCTACCTCCCCGTCGTGATTCCGCCGGTCGTCGGCATCCTGCTCTGGAAGGTGATGTACCTGCCCGGCGAGGAGGGGCTGTTCAACTCGATCCTCGGCACCTTCGGCCTTGGCCCCTTCGCCTGGCTGAACTCGGAGCAGATGGTCATCCCGTCGATGGTGCTGGCCGCCACCTGGGCCGGCGCCGGCACCGCCGTGATCATCTACCTCGCCGCGCTCGGGGGCGTGCGCCCAGAACTCTACGAGGCGGCCGAGCTCGACGGCTCGGGCGTCTGGCGCCGCATCTGGCACGTGACGCTCCCGCAGATCCGCGGCGTGGTGCTCATCCTCCTGCTGCTGCAGATCATCGGCACCCTCCAGGTCTTCAACGAGCCCAAGCTCTTGACCGGCGGTGGGCCGAACAACGCGTCGATCACGATCCTGATGATGATCTACCAGTACGGCTTCGTGAACTCCAACTACGGCGCCGCCGCCGCGCTGAGCGTCATGCTCGCGCTCGCACTGGCGCTCATCTCGATCGCCTACCAGTTCGCCACCCGGAGGTGGAGCGACAATGACTGACCTCGACATTCCCGAGGAGACCACGGCGACGGTGCGCGACCGGTTCTTCTGGCGTCGCGCCCGCGGCAGCGACGAGGAAGCCACGCGCTCGGCCGTGTCGTGGGGCGATCGTCGGAGCCCGAGCGTGCGCTGGACACTGCGGATCATCCAGATCCTCGTGTTCGTGGGCCTCGTGGTCGCCTCGGTGTTCCCCCTCGTCTGGCTGGCCAAGGCGTCGATCTCCACCACGGGCGACCTCATCCGCGACCCGCTCGCCTGGTGGCCCTCCGGGATCGACCTGTCGAACTACGGCGTGGTCTGGAACGAGCTCGGCATCTTCAAGTACCTCCTGAACACGCTGTGGCTCGCGCTCGGCAGCGCCGCCGTCACCCTGGTGGTCTGCGTCACCGGCGCCTACTGCCTCTCCATCCTCCGGCCGCGGTGGGGTGCGGTGGTGTACTGGGCGGTGCTCGCCACCCTGTTCATCCCCGGCGTCATCTCGCTCGTGCCGCTCTACCTCACCGTGCTCGACCTGCCCGGTTTCGGCATCAGCCTGCTCAACACCATGTGGGCGGTGTGGCTGCCGGCCGGCGCCAGCGCCTTCTCGCTCGTGCTGGCGAAGCGGTTCTTCGACTCCATCCCCCGCGAGCTCATCGAGGCGGCACGCATCGACGGCGCCGGCCCGGTTCGGGTGCTCTGGTCGTTGGTGATCCCGCTGTCCCGGCCCATCCTCAGCGTGCTGGCGCTGCTGAGCGCCGTGTCGGCCTACAAGGAGTACCTCTGGCCGCTGCTCGTGCTGCAGGATCCGAACGTGCAGCCGATCTCGGTGGCGTTGCCCCGGGTCGAGCCGTCGCTGGAGTACTCGGCCATGATGGCGGCGCTGTTCCTGTCCCTCATCATTCCGATCGTGCTGTTCCTCATCTTCCAGCGCCAGTTCCTCCGCAGTGTGGGAATGGCGAATGGCATCAAGGGGTGACCCGGCTCCGGATGGGCTGAGCTAGGGTCGGTGACGTGGAAAGCGTGAGGAGGTCGCGATGAAGGCAGCTCCCGAGAATCCTGCTCGGCGCGCGAACCTGCGCGAGGTCGCGGCGCTCGCCGGCGTCTCGTTGTCGACGGCCTCACGCGTGCTGTCCGGCACCTACCCCATCTCCGGCGCCACGCGCGAGAAGGTCGTCGGCGCCATGCGCGAGCTCGGCTACTCCGAGTCCCGAGCGCGCCGGCGCGAGGCCACCCGCACCATCGGTGTGGTCGTGACCGACGTGCGGTCGTCACTGGTGTCGGGCGTCACCGCCGGCATCGACGCCGCCGCCGCCGAGAACGGCCGCATCTGCATGATCTACCCGACCGAGGGCGACTTCGACCGCGAGCGCGACATCGTGCGCCTCGCCGCCCGCCAGCGCGAACTCGACGCCCTCGTCTTCGTCGGCGGCCGGCAGCTCGTCGACGACTACCCCGACCGGCTCGGCGACTACCTGACCATGCTCGGTGAGGTGGATGCCCGGCTGGTGCTCTGCGCACGCCCCGGCGATGCCGGCGCCGATCTCGGCGCGCTGAGCGTCGGCTACGACAACGAGGGCGGCGCCTTCGCCGTCGCGAGCTACCTCGCGTCCAGGGGACACCGGCGCATCGCCTGGGTCGGCGGCTTCCGCAACCACTCGACCACCGAGGGCCGGGTGCTCGGCGTGCAGCGAGCGCTCGCAGCGCACGGCCTCGAACTCGAGGTGGCCTACCGGGAGTCGGTGCAGCCGAACAGCAGCCGCCGCATCCGCACGATCGATCAGACCTACGCGAACACGCGCCGGCTGCTCGAGGAGCACCCGGATGTGACGGGCATCGTCGCGAACAGCGACTTCCACGCCGTCGAGGTCGTGCGCGCGCTGCACGACGCGGGGGTCGACGTGCCGAACGACATCTCGGTGGTCGGCTACGACGACAACGAAGTGGCCGTGCAGATACGCCCGAACCTCACCACCGTGCACCTGCCGGTGTTCGACCTCGGCTGGGAGGCGGCGCGCCTGGCGGTCGAGAAGCCGCTCCCCGGCATGCCCGGCTCGGTCGTCGAACTGGGCACCCACGTGGTCGTGCGCGACTCCGTGGCTCCGCCCCGGGCGTAGTCCGCACCTCCCCCGGCACCGCCTATCGCGGCACGCGCCATCGCGTGCCGCGATTTGGCGCGCCTGCGATCAGAAACGCCGATTTGCGCTTTGTTTCTGCAGTTTGTTTCTGTAATGTCTCTAATGCGTTTCTACGCAGCGTTACCCATCGCAATCCCACTCGTGAGGACCCGATTCATGACACGACGGCGTGCTTTTTCCACCTTGGGCTGTCCCACCGCGGGAATCGACGAGATCGTGCGGCTGGCGGAGACATCGGGATGGAACGCGATCGAGCTGCGCTCCAGCACCGAGACGGCAGTGCACACGGGCATCGACCGGGCGCAGCGGGCGGACATCGCGTCGACGCTCGGCAGCGTCGAGCGCGTGTGCCTCGCGACGTACCTGACCCTCGACGGGCCCGACGCCGACGACGCGCAGGTGATCGCGGGCCTGCGCGCCGAAGCCGATCTCGCCGGCGACCTGGGGTTCACGGCCATCCGGGTGTTCGCCGGCGGCGACGACGACACGGCGATCATCCGCCGGCTCCGCGCTGCCGCCGGCCACGCGGGCGTCGACATCTGGCTCGAGACCCACGACAGCCACCCCACCGGGCTGTCGGTGGCCCGGGTGCTCGACGCGGTCGACGACGAGCGCGTCGGCGCCATCTGGGACATCGCGCACCCCTGGGTGGCGGCGGAACCGGTCAGCACCACCGCGGCCCTCCTCGCCCCGTGGCTCCGCCATGTGCAGATCAAAGACGTCGGGAGCCGCCGTGACCCGCGGCCGGTGCTCCCGGGAACGGGCGCGCTGCCGCTGGAGGAGGTGCTGATCCAGCTCGACTCCCGCGGCTACGACGGCTACCTCAGCCTCGAGTGGGAACTGCGCTGGCACCCCGAACTCCCCCCGCTCACCGAGGCCCTTTCGGCCGCCGATGCGTGGCTGGCGGCCCATCCGCGGGCACCGCGCACGCCCGTGCGGAACGTCGAAGAGGCGCTGGCCGCCCTCACCCTCGACGAGAAGGTGGCCCTCGTGAGCGGGCGCGACTTCTGGACGACGGCGCCCGTGCCGCGGATCGGATTGCGCCCCATCGTGTTGTCCGACGGCCCGGCGGGGGTGCGCGGCCCGTCGATGGACGAACGGCAGCCCTCACTCAACCTGCCCTCCGCGGGAGCGCTCGCGGCGAGTTGGGACCCGGCGCTGGCCTACCAGGTGGGCACCGACCTGGCCTCCGAGGCGGCCCGGCACGGGGTCGACGTCGTGCTCGGCCCGACCGTCAACCTGCACCGCACCCCGCTCGGCGGGCGGTCGTTCGAATCGTTCTCCGAAGACCCATACCTCACCTCCGCCCTCGCGGTGCGATACATCGCCGGGCTCCAGGACAACGGGGTGGGCGCCTGCGCCAAGCACTACGTGCTGAACGACTCGGAGACCGAGCGCATGACCGTCTCGGTCGAGGCCGACGAGACGACCCTCCGCGAGCTCTACCTCCGCCCCTTCGAGGATGCGGTCGCCGCGGGGGTGTGGAGCGTGATGAGCGCCTACAACTCGGTCGACGGCGTGCGGATGACCGAACACGACCTGCTCCGCGATCCGCTCCGTTCGGAGTGGGGCTTCGACGGCGCGGTGGTGTCGGACTGGTCGGCCGTGCGGTCGATCGACGCGGCGTCGGCCGGCCAGGACCTCGCCATGCCGGGCTCCGACGGAGTGGCGGGCGGGGTCTGGGACGATGCGCTGCGCGCCGCCGTCGAAGCGGGAACGGTGCCGGTCGAGACGCTCGACGAGAAGGTGCTGCACCTGCTGACCCTGGCCCAGCGCGTCGGCGCGCTCGGCGCCGATCACCGGGTGGCCGTGAAGCCGGCCGCCGAGACGAGCGAATCCGCTCGGCGCCTGCTCGAGCGGGGCTCGGTCCTGCTCAGCAACGACGGCACCCTGCCGCTCGCCTCCGGCGAGCAGCCTCTCCGGGTGGCCGTGCTCGGCCCGGGAGCCGTCCGGCCCCGCACCCAGGGCGGCGGCAGCGCAGCGGTGATCCCCGATCACGTCAGCACTCCGGCGCAGGCGCTCCGGGCCATCCCGGGAATCGAGGTCAGCGAGCACGCCGGCGTGGTGGCCGAGCATCCGGAACCGTTCCGTGCCGAGGAGTTCCAGGCGCCCGACGGCACCCCGGGAGCGATGCACGTCGTCCTGACGGATGCGGCGGGGCGCGTGCTGAGCGATGAGCTCCGCACCTCCTCGCGCCTGATCTGGCTCGGCGGCCTGCCGGTCGCGGCGCGCGAGCTGACCGCGGAGTTCGACGTGCTGCCGCAGCAGGACGGCCCGCTCGAGCTCGTGGTGGAGCTGCCGGCCGGCGGCTCGCTGAGTGTCGACGGCGCCCGCGTGACCGGGGAGTCGCGACTGTCGGCGCAGCTCGACGCGATCGCGGGCCGCGCCGTGCGGGTGGTGGTCGTTGCCGACGCACCGGAAGACCTGGAGCTGCGGATTCTCGACGTGCGCATCGGCCGGGTCCTCCCGGCGGATGCCGCCGAGTTGCGCGCGGCGGCGATCGCCGCGGCCGAGGCGGCCGACGTGGCGATCGTCTTCGTCGGCACGGATGCCCGCATCGAGACCGAGGGTCGTGACCGCACCGACCTGGCGCTGCCGGCCGAGCACGACGCCCTGGTCGAGGCGGTCGCCGCGGTCAACCCCCGCACGGTCGTGGTGCTGAGCGCCGGCGCCCCCGTCGAACTGCCCTGGCGCGACCGGGTCGCCGCGATCCTGCTCACCTGGTTCGGCGGGCAGGAGTTCGGCGAGGCGGTGGCGGCGCTCCTGACCGGTCAGGCGGAGCCGGGCGGCCGGCTTCCCACCACCTGGCCGGAGCGTCTCGCCGACGCCCCCGTGCAGAACGTCGTGCCGACGGACGGCACCCTGTGGTACGAGGAGGGTGTCGCCATCGGTCACCGCGCCTGGGCCCTCAGCCCGGCCGGTCCGGCCTTCGCGTTCGGCCACGGCCTGGGGTACACCTCGTGGCGGGTGGGCGATGTCGTCGCCGAGACCGACGACGACGGGGAGACCACGGTGGTGGTCGTGCCCATCAGCAACACCGGAGCCCGGCGCGGCCGTCAGGTCGTCCAGGTGTACCTCTCACGCGCCGAGTCGGCGGTGACCCGGCCGCCGCTCTGGCTCGGCGCGTTCGCCGCCGTCGAGCTCGAGGCCGGCGCGCGTGCCGTCGTGCGCATCCGCGTGCCCCGCCGGCAGTTCGCGCACTGGTCGACCGATCAGCACTCCTGGCAGGTCGAGCCCGGCGCGTTCACCGCCCACGTGGGCTTCTCGGCCACCGACATCCTGCAGTCGATCACGCTGTCGACGAACTGACCCCCGACCTCCACGAGGACCTCATGCAATTCGACTTCCCCCTCGAGCAGCTCCGCGCTCACTCCCCCGAGCTGACCGTCCCGGCCGACTTCGAGCCGTTCTGGGCCGACAGCCTCGCCGAGGCCCGTACCTTCGAGCTCGACGTGCAGCTGACGGAGGTCGACCTCGGCTTCCCGGGGCTCCGCACCTTCGACCTGTCGTTCGCCGGATTCGGCGGTGACCGCATCCGGGCCTGGCTGCGGCTTCCCGTGCATACCGGCACCCGCCCACTGTCCGGGGTGGTGGAGTTCCACGGCTATCGAGGCGGCCGCGGATTCGCGCACGAGCCGCACCTCTGGCCCCAGGCCGGCTTCGCCCACCTCGCGGTCGACACCCGCGGGCAGGGCGGCGCCTGGACGGCGGGCGCGACCCCCGACCCGCACGGCGGCACGGGTGCCGAGGCGGCGGGCTGGCTCACCCGCGGCATCGCCTCGCCGGCCACCTACTACTACCGGCGGGTCTTCGTCGACGCCGTCCGCGCGGTCGACGCCCTCCGCAGCCTCCCCGAGGTCGACGCGGATCGGGTCTTCACGACCGGCGTCAGCCAGGGCGGGGGCATCGCACTCGCGGCGGCGGGCCTCGTCGGCGACCTCGCCGGCGTCGTGGCCGATGTGCCGTTCCTGTGCGACTTCCCCGAGGCGCTCGCGCTCTCCTCCGAGAACGCCGGCGGCTGCGCCGAGCTGATCCAGTACCTGATGCTGCACCGCGACCAGGAGCAGCACGTGCTCGACACCCTGGCCTACTTCGATGTGGCGAACCTCGTCACGCGGGCGCAGGCGCCCGCGCTCGTCTCGGTGGGGCTGATGGACGCCCTGTGTCCGCCGCGGACGGTCTTCGCCGCCTTCAACCGCTATGGCGGGCCGGACAAGGAGATCGCGGTGTACCCCTACAACGCCCACGAGGGCGGCGGGGCCCACCAGGCCTGGCGAGCTGTCGAATGGGTCCGGTCGAGGAGCGCCGCATGAGCGCCCGGCGACCCAAGGCGCTCCTGTCGATGTGGAGCGACGTCGTGGGTGAGGTGTTCCCGCCGGCGGTGCGCGCCGAACTGGACCAGGTGGTCGAGCTGCTCGACCCGCGCCCGCTGACGAGCCTCGACGACCAGGTCGCCGGCTGCCTGCCCGAGGCGGAGGTGCTGATCACCAGTTGGGGTGCCGTGCCGATCGGCGCCGAGCTGATCGCCCGCGCTCCCCGGCTCCGCGCCGTCTTCCACGCCGCGGGCTCGGTCAAGGGCACCGTGCTCGACGCCGGCTGGCGTTCGGGTCTCGTGGTCACCTCGGCGGCGGCGCTCGGCGCGCAGCCCGTGATCGAGTACACCGTCGCGGTGATCACGCTCGCCACGCACCGCATCTTCCCGCTCGCGCAGGCGTACCGCCACGGCGAGTTCGTCCCGGTGCGCGGGCGTCGTGGGCGGCCGGGCACACGGGTCGGGATCGTGGGGGCATCCGCGATCGGCCGGGGCGTGATCGAGCGCCTGGTCGCCGACGACTGGGATGTCGCGGTGTACGACCCCGTGGCCGACCCGGCGTCGATCGCCGAGCTCGGTGCCCGGCAGTTGGAGCTCGACGAGCTCTGCGCCACGAGTGACATCGTGTCGTTGCACGCGCCCGATGTGCCCGCGACCCGCTTGATGATCGACGCGCGGCGGCTGGCGCTGATGCGCGACGGCGCCACCCTGATCAACACGGCTCGCGGGGCGCTGGTCGATCACGACGCGCTCCGGGCGGAGTGCGCGAGCGGCCGCATCGATGCGATCCTCGACGTGACCGACCCCGAACCGCTCGCGCCCGACGACCTCCTGCTGCAGCTGCCCAACGTCTTCTGCTCGCCGCACGCGGCGGGGGTGCAGGGCACGGAGGTCGCGTCGCTCGGTGCGTTCATGGTGGCGGAGCTCGGCCGGTACGGCCGGGGGGAGCCGTTGCAGGGCGCCGTCGACCACCGGCTGCTGCCCGTGCTCGCCTGAGTGCGGCGGGCCTGAGCGCGGCGGGCCTGCACAGGGCAGGCCCGCCGCACCGGTTCAGGGCAGGTCGAAGACGAGCGTGTGTGCGGCCGTCGGCTCGAGCGCGATCGTGATCCGCCCGTTCGCTCCCACCGTGTAGTAGTCGCGGAGCGTTCCGTCGACGGTCACGCTGAACGGTCCCGGGTTCAGGTGCCCGAGCACCAGGTTCGCCGCGGGAGTCGCCCCCGGAGCCACCGCATCGACCTGAACGGTGAGCGCCGTTCCGTCGGTCTCGAGCCGGAGGTTGCGGCGGGTGCCGGCCACCTCCACCCGTGCGCCGACGAACTCCACGAACGTCGCATCCACGGCCGTCAGCTTCGTCGGCACCGGTGTCGCGCCTTCGCTCCGCACGAGCAGCGCCCGTGCGTTGCCCGATGCGCCGGCCGGCGAAAGGGCGCCGTAGCCGTCGCTGGTGGTGGCGATGGCCACGGTGTCGACGCGGTTCGGGCGGGTGAGGTCGGCCGAGAACTGGCTCCCGCTCACCGACGAGGTGAGGGTCGCGGCATCCGCTGCCGAACGCTGGGGCACGAGCGCGGTCGCGATGTGCGCCGAGGTAGCCCCGGGCACCGTGGTGCGCCAGGTCGTGCCGAGCTCGGGGAGGAGGCCCGCACCGTTGGTGAAGGTGGCACCGGAGTCGGGCGAAGACTGCAGATACCGGGCGGTGACCGTCGAGGAGCCGACCGTCTGCGCGATGTCGCTGCCTCCCGTCACCGACGACGCCGTGCCCTTGCTGTGGAACAGCGAGTGGATGTCCTTGGCCGAGGAGGCCACGACGTCGTCGAGCACGATGGCGGCCTGCCGGTCGACGTAGGCGATGGTGCGCCGGGAGCGGGTGATGCCCGAGGTGCTCGGGGCGGCGTAGAGCCCCGAGGTGTCGGCCACCACGACCGTGTCGGCGCCGAGGGCGCTGACGGCGGGGATGGAGGCGCGCCCTCGCATGTCGGTGTAGGGCTGGGTGAACCCGGTGGCCCGCTCGCCCGCCTGCCCGATGTCGGCGCCCGCCACCACGCTGTTGGTCTGCTTCGTGAGGTAGGCGCCGTAGGGCGCGTACGCACCGAAGATGGCTCCCCCGAACGACATGCTGTAGTGGCCGCCGTCGGGGTGATCGTGACCGACGTTGATGTAGCGGGAGTTCGGGCCCAGCCGGTCGCGCCACTCGTTGAGGCGCACGCCACCCATCACACCCGCCTTGAGGTGCAGGGAGACACCGGTCGCGCTCCAGTCGGAGCGGGAGGCGAGCACGCCGAGGTCGGGGTAGAGCCGGGTGGTCTGCCGGTCGTCGAGCCCCGACGCCGCGAGCGAGTCGTCGTGCCAGAGCAGGTTCCAGGCGTTGTAGAAGAACGAGCTCACCCCCGCCGGACCCGACTGGTACAGCCGCTGCAGGAACTCCTGCAGCTGCGTGTCCTGGTACTTCGAAGCGATGTGCCAGAGGTAGGGGTTGAAGTAGTAGAGCGATCCGTCGGTGTCGCCGTAGGAGAACTGCCCGACGTTCGTCGGCAGCGAGACGTCGATCTTGAACGAGCCCATGCCCGGGATCTCGGGCTCCGCCCAGAGGTCGCCGCTCCCGATCGATTCCAGCACGTCGACGGCGCGCACCAGGTGCTCGTTGCCGTAGGTGGCGTAGGTGATGCTCTCGTGCTGCGACCCGTCCGGCGAGATCCAGCTGAGCACCTGGCGCAGCTGGCTCCGGCCGAACTCCAGCCGGTAGTCGTCGCTCTCCATGCTGTCGGCAGCGCCGTCGCCGTGGATCGCCGCGGCCGCGGTGACGATACCGTCGATACGGAAGTGGCGGTGGTTCGGCTGGGGATCGTTCTTCCAGTACGCGTCGGTCGCGACCGAGGTGTTCGAGAACTGCGCGATGAGGCGATCGGCCTGCAGGGCGAGCTTGTCGCGGATCATCGCGCGCTCGGTGTCGCTGAAGAGTTCGTAGCACCAGTCGTAGGCGATGGCGACCGCGATGAGCGCGACGGCGTTCGACATCGAGCCGCCGTTCTCACCGCCCCAGTCAGGGAAGTTCGCTGGGTCGGCCACGTAGAGCGTCCAGTTGCGGAGCTTGGTGGAATACGCCGTGTCCCCGGTGATGATGTACGACATCGCGAGCTCGGGAATGCCCCAGTACACCGTCTGCCACTGCCCGTCGTTGCCGGCACCGGTGATGGTGGGCAGGGCCGCGCGGGCGGTCGCGTACCCGAGCATGGTGCTCACGAATCCGGCGTATGCGGGAGCGGCCGCGCGACGCTGCACCTCGGCCACCGAGACGCGCGTGCCGAGGATGAGTCGCGGATGCTGGCCGGTGAGGGCCGGATCGATCAGGCCGCTCGCGGGCGGCACGGTACCGATCGCCGGCGTGAGGCCTTGGCTGCCGGAGATGGCGGCCACCGCGGTGGCGCCGACCAGGGTGCCCAGCAGGAGGCTTCGCCGGGAGACGGGACGGTCGGGAACAGGAGGTGGATTTCGATCGGTGCGCACGGGACTCCTCGTTGAATTGTGCCTGTTGTTTCAGTTTGTTGCTGAAACATTGTGGATACGCAGGCACGCTAATCCTCGCCGCGCAGCGACGTCAAGGGGCAATCGGGTTCATGCGCAACCAGAGCAGGGCAGTCGCCAGCTGCACGAAGTCGGACATCACGAGGGGGTCGAAGCCGGTGAGCTGATGGATGCGACGCATCCGGTACGTCACGGTGTTCGGGTGCACGAACAGGGCCTTGGCCACCGCCGATTGCGAGTGATTGCACGCAACGAGGGCCTCCACCGTGTCGATCAGGTACGGATGGTCGCGGAGCGCCCCGAGGCGGCTGTCGACCAGCCGGGTGGCGAGTTTCGGCTCCCGCGCCAGCAGCACCTCGAGCAACACGTCCTCGAACGGCACGACCCGGGTCGACCGCACCCCGCTGAGGGCCACGGCCACCGCATCCCGCGCCTCCTGACTCGACTCGTGCGCGGCGACGAGGCCGTCACTCACCCCGCCGAGCCCCACCGCGTACTCGACCGACGACTCGAATCCGTCGATCGCCCGGCCCAGAGCCTCCCGGATGCCCGAGGCACTCCCGCGCGGCCGGGCGAGTGCCACGGTCAGCCGGCCCATGTCGCCGAACAGCAGTGGGCCGCTCACGAAGGGCTGCAGCGCGCTCGCGATCCGCTGCCGCAATCGCAGCACCTCCACGTGGTCGGCCGCACGAACGCTGCCGATCGCGAACGAGAACCACGGCCCCGGCTGTTCGACCCCCAGAGTCCGGGTCCACTGATCGAGCTCGTTGCCGGCCGGCATGCCGTTCGCGATCGCGGTCACCAACTCGTTCTCGACCCGGCGCTGCGCCGCCTCGAGCGCCGACGCCGTCTCGCGGTAGGAGTTGATCATCTCCTCGGTCAGCAGGTCGAAGGTGCTGATGATGAGATCGGCGTAGTGACTCGTGAGCTCGACGGGCCACGCCGGGGAGCCGGAGAACAGGTCGAGAAGCACCGTGCGCTCGGTCGAGCGGTAGGCCTGGATGACCGATTCCAGGGGAACACCCTGGGCGGCACGGCGGCCGCCCAGGTGCTGACCCGAGACGAGCTCCGCCCGCGTCGGCGGGGTGCCGCGCTGCAGCACCCGCACAGCGAGCTCGATGTTCCGCGCCACGGACGGCATGAGCTCGGACTTGTCGAAGACGTCGTCGGAATAACCCGCGTAGGTGTTCCACATCAGCTCGACCGCTCGGGCGGTGAGCGCCTCGACGTCGGGCTCGTACCGCAGAGATTGTGAGACCATCCCAAAATCCTAGGAGGATCGTTAGGAATTGTCCCGTCGTTTTGGGAATCCCGCACATGTGAGTCTTGATTCGTGACAGAGCAGTCACCCGAGACCCCACGGGAGAAGCCAATGACGGCCATTCAGCAGATCGAAGCAGACCTCACCGTCCCGACCCCCGCCCTGATCGACGACATCAGCCGCCTCGACGGCGACATCATGGTGCTCGGCGTCGGCGGCAAGGTCGGGCCGAGCGTCGCCATCATGGCGCGCCGCGCCATCGTCGAGGCGGGCGTCGACAAGCGCGTCTACGGGGTCGCCCGGTTCAGCGACCCGGCCGCCCGGGAGTCGCTCGAGAGCTACGGCGTCGACGTCGTGCCGGCCGACCTCACCGACGACCTCGAGCTCGACGGGCTCCCCGAGGCCCGCAACGTCATCTTCATGGCGGGCAACAAGTTCGGCACCACCGGCAACGAGCACCACACCTGGATGATGAACTCCTACCTGCCGGGACGGGTGGCGCAGCGCTTCCGCGACTCGCGCATCGTGGCGTTCTCCACCCTGGTGACCTACCCGCTCGCCGACGTCTCGACGGGCGGTTCACGCGAGTCGGATGCGCCCGGCCCGATCGGCGAGTACGCCATGTCGTGCCTCGGCCGGGAGCGCACCTTCGAGCACTTCGCCCTGAAGCATGAGACCCCGCTCCTGATCTTCCGCCTCGGCTACTCGATCGAGACCCGGTACGGCGTGCTGCAGGAGATCGCGCAGGCCGTTCACGACGGCACCCCGATCCCGCTCGCCATGGGTCACGCCAGCGTCATCTGGCAGCGCGACGTCGCGGAGTACGCCATCCGTTCGCTGCACCTGGCCAGCACGCCGCCGCGCCGGCTGAACATCACCGGACCCGAGATCGTCTCGATCCGCTGGCTCGCCGAGAGGTTCGGCGAGCGCTTCGGCACCCGCCCGGTGTT
The DNA here is from genome assembly GCF_058783455.1 of Herbiconiux sp. FW305-C-125. NCBI lineage: Bacteria > Bacillati > Actinomycetota > Actinomycetes > Micrococcales > Microbacteriaceae > Herbiconiux > Herbiconiux sp. FW305-C-125. Next base: position 728,088 of record NZ_JBYSYO010000001.1, read on the forward strand.
CGACGGCGTCGAGTCGGGCACGGCCTACGTGATGGACGGCTCCGCGCAGCAGGCCGAGTTCGGCTTCCCGTCGACGACGCTGGCGCAGATGATCGAGCGGGTCGGCGACTGGGTCGCCGCATCCGGCCCCACCATCGGCAAGCCCACCAAGTTCCAGCAGCGCAACGGCGAGTTCTGAGGCGCGCCCGATGACGAACACCGCCACCGCGGCCACGCAGCTCGCGAGCGACGGCGACGGCGGAACCCCCGCCGCGCCGGCCCGCCTGCGGCGCCGGAACGCCTGGGCCAAGAACCACCGGTGGATCATCACGCTGGGCGTCGGGGTCTTCGTGCTCCTCGCCTGGCAGGCGATCGCCGTGCTGTTCGACCTGCCCACCTACATCCTGCCGACCCCGGTCGACGCGGCGGAGTCGCTCTGGACCAACCGCGACGAGCTGTGGGCCGCCACCCTGGTCACCACGGGCGAGGTGCTCGCCGGCTTCAGCATCGCGGTGGTCATCAGCATCCCGGTGGCCATGCTCCTCGTCTCGTTCCGCTGGTTCGAGACGGTGGTGTACCCGTTCATCGTGCTGCTGCAGACCGTGCCGAAGATCGCGCTGGCACCGCTGTTCGTGGTGTGGTTCGGCTTCGGCATCCTGCCGAAGGTGCTCGTGACCTTCCTGATCTGCTTCTTCCCGATCCTCCTCGACACCATGACGGGGCTGCGCTCGTCGAACCCCGACATGGCGAGCCTCGTGCGCTCGATGGGCGGCGGGACGTGGGCGATCTTCCGCAAGGTGCGGTTGCCGGCCGCGCTCCCCCACGTGTTCGCCGGCGTGAAGGTGGCCATCACCCTGGCCGTCGTCGGTGCGGTGGTGGGTGAGTTCGTCGGTGCCACGCAGGGGCTCGGCTATCTGCTCCTGCGTGCGAACGCGAACCTCGACACGCCCCTGCTGTTCGCCGCGATCGCGATCCTCACGGTTCTCGGTCTCGTGCTCTACTACGCCGTCTCCCTGGTGGAGCGGCTCGTCATCCCGTGGCACGTCTCCCAGCGCGCCGAGGGCACCGTCACCACCGGCCCGGCCGTCTGAGCCGGCGACCATCCTGCCCAGCACCTCACCCCGCATCCGCATCGACTCAATCTCAAAGGAGAGATCCGTGAACAAGAAGCCCGCCCGGCTGGCGTCCATCGCCCTCGCCGGTTCTGCAGCACTCGCCCTCGCCGCCTGCTCCGCCGCGAGTCCGGCCGGCACCCCCGCCGCCACCGGCGGCGACCAACTCGACGTCCTGCCGATCCGCCTGAACTGGACCTTCGAGGCCGCCGACCACCCGTGGTTCTTCGCCGGCATGGCGGAGGGCATCTACGCCGAGCACGGCATCGAGCTGCAGCCGCAGGAGGGCACGGGCTCGGCCTCGACCCTCCAGCTGGTGGCATCGGGAAGCGACCCGGTCGGGCTGGTGGATGCGGGAACGATGATGGGCGGGGTCGGCAAGGGCCTCCCCGTTCAGGCGGTCTGCGTGCTGGCTCAGCGCAATCCCATGTCGGCGATCTTCCCCGCATCCGCCGGCATCACGAGCCTCGACGACCTCAAGGGCAAGACGATCGCCGTGACCCCCGGCGACTCGCTGTCGCAGATCTTCCCGGCCGTGCTCGCGGCCAACGGTCTGGGCGAGAGCGACGTGAACATGGTCGGGCTCGCCGACCCGGCGGCGAAGCAGAGCTCGGTGCTGACCGGCGCATCCGACGCCTTCCTCGGCTACTACACGCTGCAGCTGCCCGCGATCGAGCAGACCTCGGGTGAGGACATGGACTACCTCGCGTTCTCCGACCTCGGTGTCGACACGCTCAGCATGGGCATCGTCGTGAATAAGGCCTGGGCCGCCGACAACGAAGACCTGCTGACGCGCTTCGTCGCGGCCACCCAGGAGGCGGCGCAGTTCGTGGTCGACAACCCCGAGAAGGCCGCCGACGACTTCGTGGCCGGCGTGCCGAGTTTCGACCGGGAGCTCGCGCTCACGCAGATCGACGCCGCCGTGCCGCTCCTGCACACGAAGGCCACCGAGGGATCGCCGATCTGCGAGACCGATGAAGCCGACTGGGCAGCCACGCAAGACGTGCTGTCGACCTACTCCGGGCTCACCCCGGCCGCGTCGCTCGACGCGTACTACACCAATGACTACATCAAGTGAGCAGGCCGACGGCATGAGCATGGCGGACATCAGGGACTCGGCGCCGGTCGCGGCGACGGGCACGCAGATCGACGTACGCGGACTCGAGATCGAGTACGAGACGAGCGGCGGGCCCGTGCACGCCCTCGGCCCGATCGACCTCACCATCGGGGCCGGCGAGTTCGTCTCGGTGGTCGGGCCGTCCGGCTGCGGCAAGTCGACGCTGCTCAAAGCCGTCGCCGGCCTCATCCGCCCGAGCGCCGGCGGCGTCTCGATCGGCGGAGCGCCCATCACGAAGCCGCACAGCGACCTGGGCATCGTGTTCCAGAACCCGTTGCTGATGGACTGGCGCTCGGTGCTCTCGAACGTGCTGCTGCAGGCCGAGATGCGGTCGATGCCCAAGCAGCAGGCCACGGCGAAGGCCAAGGCGCTGCTCGCGCAGGTCGGGCTCGCGGGCTTCGAGAACCGCCGGCCGCACGAGTTGTCGGGCGGCATGCAGCAGCGCGTCGGCATCTGCCGCGCCCTCCTGCACGAGCCGCCGCTCATCATGATGGACGAGCCGTTCGGAGCCCTCGACGCCCTCACCCGCGAGCAGATGTGCTATGACCTGCAAGACCTGTGGCTCGAACGGCGGCCCACCGTCCTCTTCATCACGCACTCCATCTCGGAGGCGACGCTGCTCTCCGATCGCGTGATCGTGATGTCGAAGCGGCCCGGCCAGATCCTGGCGGAGTACGAGATGACGCGGCCCCGGCCCCGCCTGCTCGACGACGACGAGCATCCGGAAGTCGACCGGGTCAGCCGCGAGATCCGGCGCCTGCTCGGCGTCACCGACCACGCCACCACGAAGAAGGCATCATGAGACTCATCTCCATCGACCAGAGCGGATTCGCGGCGGCGGCCCTGGTCACGGCCGCCGACGACGGCACCGAGCTGGCGCTGCCCCTCGAGGCGGCACGCAGCGGCGCGGCCGCGCCCGTCCCGCTCTCGATGAACGAGGTGCTCGAGGATTGGCCGTTCTGGAGCGAGCGGCTGCCGACCGTGCAGGCCGAGGCGCCGCGCGACTCCTGGCGGCCGGTCAGCGAGCTCGAGGTGCTGGCGCCGGTTCCGCAGCCGCGTTCCATCATCTGCATCGGCCTGAACTACCGCGACCACGCCACCGAGACCGGCGCCGCCATCCCCACCCAGCCCGTCGTCTTCGCCAAGCACCGCTCGTCGGTGGTCGGCAGCGGAGCGGCCATCGCCCTGCCGGGTTCGTCGACCGAGGTCGACTACGAGGCGGAGCTGGCGGTGGTGATGGGTCGCCGCGTGGTCAACGCGACGCCGCGCGAGGCCCTGCGGGCGGTGGCCGGCTACACCGTGATGAACGACGTCAGTGCCCGGGACTGGCAGGCTCGCACGAGCCAGTGGATGACGTCGAAATCGTTCCCCACGTTCGGCCCGATGGGCCCGGCGCTGGTGACGGTCGACGAGCTCGGCGACGCGCGGGGGCTGCGCATCGGCCTCCGGGTGAACGGCGAGACGCTGCAGGATTCGTCGACCGACGAGATGATCTTCGGCGTCGGCGAGCTGATCAGCCATCTCTCCCAGTTCTGGCCGGTCGAGCCGGGCGACGTCATCGCCACCGGAACGCCGGCGGGGGTGGGGTTCACGCGCACTCCGCCGGTGTTCCTGCACGACGGCGACGAGGTCGAGGCCTACATCGAGGGCATCGGCGTGCTGCGCAATCCGGTCGTGCCGGCCGGTGTGCTGCACGGCGCGCACGCATGACCGGCGTGAGCACGCTGCCCGCGGCGCGGCGCCGCCGGCGCCTGCTGGGCGACACCGACTTCGCCGTGTTCGTCTGCGCCGACGTCGGGTTGCAGGTCGGGCCGCCCGGCGCCACCCGGCGGCTGGATGACCTGCGCGCGTTCGCCGAACTCGACGTCGACGGCATCCTGCTCACCCAGGCGGCCGTGCCCACCTTCGCCTCAACGCTCGTGGCCCGGCCCGAACTCACCCTCGTGGTGCGCCTCGACTGGTGCAGTCAGTGGCGCGGGCCTCAGCTCAGCCCGGTCGCCGACGGCGTCGGGGTCACGGTCTCCTCGGCGGCGGAGGCGGCGGCGAGCGGGGCGGATGCGGTCATCCACTACTGCCTGCTCGGTCACGGCGACCCCGCGGTCGAGGCCGACTACGTCGCGCGGGCGGCCCGGGCGGTGCGCGAGGCGCACGCCGTGGGTCTGCCCTGCATCCTCGAGCCGCTCATCCGCGGCACGAACGCCGCCGGGCAGGAGCGGGATGCGGCACACCTCCTCTGGGGCATCCGCACCGCCGAAGAGCTGGGAGCCGACGCCGTGAAGGTCGAGCAGCCCGCCGACGGCGACGTCGAGAGGGTGATCGCGGCGGCGGGCGTGCCCGTCCTCCTCGCCTCCACCCCGCCCATCTCCGCCGCCGATGCGGTGCGGCGGGCCGCCGACGGGGCCCGCGGTGGCGCGGCGGGGGTCGCCTACTCCTCGGACTTCTTCGCGGCCGACCAGCCTGCGGAGCTCGTGGCGCGCATCCGTGCCGCCGTCATCCCACCGTCTCGAAAGGACATCACATGAAGATCGCCGTGCTGCAGGGGCCGAACCTCAACCGCCTGGGCGTGCGCAAACCGGAGGTCTACGGAACGGTGACGCTGCCCGACATCGTCGCCGACCTCGACGTACTCGCCGCGGAGATCGGTGTGGAGCTCGTGCACTTCCAGTCGAACCACGAGGGGGCGATGATCGACTGGCTGCAGTCGGTCGAGGGCGAGATCGACGGTGTGGTGTGCAACCCCGCGGGGCTGACCAATTACGGGCTGTCGCTGCGGGATGCGCTGAACGAGTGCGGGGTGCCGCTCGCGATCATCCACCTCTCCAACGTGCACGCGCGGGAGGAGTGGCGCCGGCACGACATCTTCGCCGAGATCGCGACCGTCTACTTCGCGGGTGCGGGGTGGTTCGGCTACCGGCACGCACTGCAAGCGCTGCTGTCGAAGATCGGGGCGAGCCGTTGAGCACGATGCGCGCGGCCATCTGGAACGGCGACTCGCCGGAGCTCGTGGTCGAGTCGATCCCGGTTCCGGTACCGCAGCAGGGCGAGGCGCTCATCAAGGTCGCCGCCTGCGGGGTGTGCCACACCGATCTGCACGTCATGAAGGGCGAGGTGGCGTTCCCGCCGCCCGCGGTGATGGGGCACGAGGTGAGCGGCACGATCGTCTCGATCGGGCCGGGCAGTGCACCCACCGGCCTTGCCGCCGGCCAGCGCGTCGTCGGCGCGTTCATCATGCCGTGCACCGAGTGCGAGTCGTGCCGCGCCGGCCGCGACGACATGTGCGAGGCCTTCTTCGAACAGAACCGGTTGAAGGGCAACCTCTTCGACGGCACGACACGGCTGCACCGGGCCGACGGCACTCGCCTGTCGATGTACTCCATGGCAGGGCTCGCCGAATACGCGGTGGTGCCGTTGTCGGCGCTGGCGCCGCTGCCCGCGGGGCTGAGCTTCGAGGAGGCGGCGGTGCTCGGGTGCGCGGCGTTCACCGCGTACGGCGCGGCCGCGAAGTCGGAGATCGTGGCCGGCGAGTCGATGGCGATCGTGGCCACCGGGGGCATCGGATCGAGCCTCATCCAGGTCGGTCGCTACCTCGGGGCGAGCCCGATCATCGCCATCGACGTCAACGACGACAAGCTCGCCGCGGCGCGCGAGCTCGGCGCCGACATCGTCATCAACTCCACCCGTGAGGATGTGCCGGCGCGCGTGCGCGAGGCCACCGGCGGCAAAGGGGTGAGCGTGGCGTTCGAGGCACTCGGCCGACCGCAGACCTTCGAGCTCGCGGTGTCGCTCCTCCGCGAGGGCGGGCGGATGGTCGCCGTCGGCATCGCCGCCGGCGCCGCCACCGCCGCTGTGCCCATCACTCCGCTGGTGCGGCGAGGCCAGGTCATCATGGGCTCGTTCGGTGCGCGCACCCGGCGCGACCTGCCGAAGGTGGTGGAGATGGCGGCATCCGGCGGCTACGACGTCGCCCGCGCCGTCACCCGCCGCTACTCCCTCGAAGAGGCGGGCGAGGCCTACGCCGCGCTCGACCGCGGCGAGATCTCGGGCCGGGCCATCATCGTCATGGAGCGCTGACCGCCGTCCGGCGCACCGCCTGCATCGCGAGCGAGGCTGGCGGTTGGCCGACGTAAGCGGTGAGGAGGATCATCAGCTCGGCCAGGCCCTGCTCGTCGACGCCGTTTCGGCGGGCGACGGAAAGGTAGACCTCGAGCCGATCATCCGTGACGCCTTGTGCGACCAGCGCGCCGATGGTGGCGAGGCTGCGGTCGCGGTCGGTGAGGTGCTCGCCCGACCAGCCGGGGCCGCCGGCGGCGAAGAAGGCCTCGGCCACGAACGCCGGCCCGACCCGGCTTTCCATGGCCTGCTGGGCGGTCGCTTCGTCCACCCCGAAGTTGCGCGCATACACCGCGCGCCCGGCGGCGATGCGGTCGGCGCTCATCGGAGCGCCTCGGCGCTCAGCGTCGGGATGCCGTCGAACGCTCGGGCGTCGTGCGCCGGGATGACCTGGTAACGGCCCGCGAGCGCGGAGACGCGGGCCAGGTCGGCACGCACCTGATCGGGGTCGCTGTCGGCGAGCCGCCGCATCAGCCACGGCCGGTCCACGTGGCGTTGCACCCCGTCGAGCTGCCAGGCGAGGTCGCCGATGAAGGCGTATCGCGCCCCGTCGGATGCGTGCACGAACACGATCACCGACCCGGAGGTGTGCCCCGCGGCCGGAACCACGACCACCGAGCCGTCGCCGTAGTGATCGTGGCTGGCCGGGAAGCCCTCGAACGGGCCGTCGTCGAAGGTGTAGGTGATCAGCCGGTGGCCGGGTGAGACGGCGGCGAAGACCGTGTCGTTCTTGGCGTGCGCCGCATAGGCGATCTCCGCCTCGGTGATCAGCACCGGCGCGTCGAGGTCGGCGATCCCGCTCACGTGGTCCCAGTGCGAATGGGTGAGCAGGATGCCCGCCAGCTGTTCCGGGTCGTAGCCGGCGTCGATCAGTTGGTCGACGACCGGCACCCCCACGGTGTGCGCCGCCCGTTGGTAGGAGGGCAGCATCCGCAGGTGCGCGTCGAAGTCGCGGCCGAACCCGGCGTCGATGAGCAGATCGCCTTGCGGGTGGCGCACGAGCACGGGGGTGGCGGCGAACTGGCGCACGTCGAAGAACGACCCGCCACGGAAGGCGAGGGCGGCTCTCGTCGCATAGCTGCCGGTGGGCAGCGCGAGCACGCTCACGCCAGATGGATGGACGATCGATTCACTATTGGTCATGTTGTCTATTAACAGCACAGAAGTCCGTTTCTGTCTAGACTGCCTATCGTGACCGACTCGCAGCTGACCGACCCGCGGATCGCCCGCACGCGGCGCGACGTCGTCGCCGCGGCGGCCGACATCCTCCTTCTCGACGGCTGGGAGCGCGTGACGCACGCCGAGGTGGCCCGCCGCTCGGGCTACGCGAAAGCCACGGTTTACACGCACTGGCCACAGCGCATCGACCTGGTGCGGGATGCGGTCGATCGCATCTGTGACGAGGCCCACCACCCCGAGCCCACGGGCAACCTGCGCGCCGACCTCATCGCCGGCCTCGCGGACTTCGCCTCGGACCTCTCGGCCGGCCACCTGGCGCGGGTGCTCGGCGGCATCATCGAGCGCAGCGGTTCCGATCCCGTCGTCGACCAGCTGCGCCGGCGTCTCTACGACACCGGCACGGCCGGCCTCCGCCGGGTCCTGTCGGCCCACCTCGCCCCCGGGGACGTCGACCTCGTGCTCGTGACGCTCACGGGAGCAGTCCTCGTGCGGGTCACCTTCGAGGCGAAGCCCGCGACTCGCCCCTTCATCGCCGACCTCGTCGACCGCGCCCTCGCGCCCCTCCCCACGAGCAGCCAATAGCCTCGCGGATGCTCAGGATGGCTACCGGCTGAAATCATGCGCTTGCACGTTGGCGATGGCGCGTTGCAGCACCGTGATCGCTGCGTCGATGTCGGCGGGGTCGATGCCCGCGAGCGCGACCCCGCGGACTTCCGCGAACGGGTCCGGGAGACCGTCCAGCAGCCGGCGCCCCGACGGCGTCAGGGCGAGTTCGCGCTGTCGTTGATCGGCGGCGGAGGTCGTCTGCTCGACGAAGCCCTTGCGCACGAGCGTCGCCACGATGCCGCTGAGCGCCGCGCGTTCGGCCCCGATGATGGGCCCGAGATCACGTTGCGCGGTCGGACCCTCGGCGGCGAGGTGGCGGAGGACGAGCCACTGGGTCGAGCCGATGCCGTGTGCCTTCAGGAGCGTCTCGACGGCCAGTCGGTTCGCATAGTAGTAGCGCTTCGCCCAGGCGCCGAGCGAATCCGACTCCCCCGTTGGAGGCATCACCGAGTCCATGTCACCACGGGATGCTCTGGTTCTCCCACCGGGTGAAGGTGCCGCTCGGTCCGTCCGGCCCGAGCAGGCAGACGCGCACCACTTCGCGCGATCCGTCCTCCAGCGACTCGGTCCCCGCGAACGAGTTGAGGTTCGTCGCGGTGAACGCCGGCGACACCAGGTTCACCTTGATGTCGGTGTCCTCGAGCTCGACCATGATCGCAAGGGTGATGGCATTCTCCGCCGCCTTCGACGCCGGATACACCGGCCCGAACATCGAGTGGTACGGATAGCTCGGGTCGGCGTTGGCGGTGAGCGATCCCACGCCGCTGGAGACGTTCACGATGCGCGCATCCGACGATCTCCGCAGCAGCGGGAGCATCGCCTGGTACACCGCGAGCGTGCCGAAGACATTGGTCTCCCACACCGTGCGGATCTCGTCGAGCGATGCCGTGCTGGCCTTGTTCGCCGCCGCGTACCCCTCGAGGAAGTCTCCGTCGTCTCGGGCCGCGCGCGAGATCCCGGCGTTGTTGACGAGCAGATCGAGCCGGCCGAACTCGCTCTCGATCCGCGTCTTCGCCGCGTGGATCGAGTCACTGTCGGTGATGTCGATCTGGATGGGGATGGCACCCTCGCCGATCTCTTCCGCGGCGGCGACGCCCTTCGCGGCGTCGCGCGACCCCAACAGAACCGTCACCCCGTTCGCCACGAGCTCCTTGGCGACCTGAAACCCCACCCCTTGATTGGCACCCGTGATCAGTGCAATGCGCTCAAAGCTCATGACCCATCCTTTCGTTCGGTACCAAACTATTCTCGCACGTCAGCGCACGAACCGGAAGGTGCGCATGAGTATGCCGGCGGGTGTAGCGTCCCGATCATGGGTTGGCTCATCGGCGTCGGTGCGCTCATCGTCGCGCTGATCATCGGCATTGCGGCGATACGCGACGAGACCCGCGCACTGAAATCGACGAGCCATGCGGACAAGCTCATGCTCCCCGGCAAGCCGATCCGTCGACGGACGCCTGATGAATCGGAGGACGCATCCTCGTAGGGCTAGCACAGCGGTGCCCCTGGAGGGACTCGAACCCCCAACCTGCTCCTTAGGACGGAGTCGCTCTTCCATTGAGCTACAGAGGCTGACCCCACGAGTTTAGCGGGTGCAGCCGGTCACGCCCGGCGGCCGGCTCAGGCAGCCGCCAAGAACGTCTCCCACTGCGGCTCCGCCTTCTCGGTGCCCTTGATCGACCACCCGGCCTGATGCGGCATCCGCGGGGCGAAGCGCAGTGACCAGCCCATCTCGGCCGGCGTGCGGTCGCCCTTCACGTTGTTGCAGCGTAGGCAGCACGCCACCAGGTTCTCCCAGGTGTCCTTCCCGCCACGGGAGCGCGGCTGCACGTGATCGATCGTCGTGGCCGACGCGCCGCAGTACCCGCAGCGCTGCCCGTCACGACGCAGCACGCCGCGCCGCGACACCGGCATCATCCGATTCAAGGGCACCCGTACGTACCGGGTGAGCAGGATGACCGCCGGCCGTTCGTAGGCACCCGAGGTGCCGAAGACCGGATGCTCGTCGTCGCTCGCCAAGACTCGCGCCTTCTCGTTCAAGACCAGAACGAGCGCCCGCTTGAACGAGACGACCCCGAGCGGTTCATATCCTGCGTTGAGGACCAGTGTTCGCATGCTCTCCCTTTCGAAGAGACCTGGACGGCTTTCCAGGTGTTCGATGATTCACATGTCGACGAGCGGGCCGGGAGACGCGTGGGCAACAAAAAAGGCGCCGTCACAATGACAGCGCCTTGCTCGCAGAGACCGATATCCGGCCCTGACTGAACACACTCGTGTGCCTGCGCACGGGCGGCAGAAGGCGATCCGTGGTGCGGATGCTCCTACCCTGTGACATCAGGCTCTCCCGATTCCTTCGACGATCAGAGCATCAGGTTACGACAGAATCGGCGTGCCACATATTCGTGGCACGCCGATTCAGGAGTCGGTAACGGAGTGTTTACACGCCGTCTGCGCAGAACTAGGCGACGATGCGCACGAAGTAGTAGCTCCCCCACACCGGGCGGTGCTCGACGTAACGGCCCCAGTCGGGCGAGTCGATCATGCCGCCGTTGCCGTCGTAGATGCCGACGTGACCGATCGGGTAGATCATGAGGTCACCGGCCTGCGCATCCGCCGGGGAGATCGGGATACCCATCGCCGCCTGGTTGCTCACCGTGCGCGGCAGGTAGACGCCGAACGCGCCGAAGACGTACTGGGTGAGGCCGTCACAGCCGAAGCTCGTGTCGGGGCTCGCACCCGAGCCGTAGGGCACGACGCCCACGAACTGCTCGGCGAACGCCACGATCGCGGCACCGCTGTAGGAGCCCTGCGGCGGGTTGACGGTGAAAGCACCGCTGGTCGAGGCGGTCGCGCCCTTGGCGGCGGCAGCCTCGGCGGCACGGTTCGCCGCCTCGGTCGCGGCCACCGCGGCAGCTGCGGCCTCACGGGCGGCAGCCAGCTCTTCGGTGGTGGGTGCCTTGTAGTTGTCGCGGCTGACGGCGAGCGCTGCGGATGCGTTGGCCGGCACCTCGAGCGTCTGCGCACCGCTCAGCGCGGTGTCGGTCGCAACGCCGTTGTCGAAGTTGCCACCGCCGCCGAAGGCGTATGCGGGCAGTGCCATGGTGGCGATGAGGGCGGCGGCGAAGGTCATGACGACCGCGCTCACGGCGCACTTCTTCGTGGGCTTCTTGAGCCGCGGCATACGGATGCCCGATCCGCGCTTCGCGGCGACAGCCGACGTCGTGGCGACCGGAGCCGGCGCTGCCTCCCGCGGAAGTGCGAGCTCAAGCGCCTTCACGCTCTCGGGGGCACGGGCGATGGCGGGCTCTGTGGCCGACGACGCTGCCAGCACGAGATCGGTGCCCGGCGCGACGGCCTCGGGGGCCGACCCGGCGGATGTGCCAGCTGCAGCACGCGCCTCGGCCTCACGCCGCTCACGACGGGTCATGGGCTGACCGGTGCCGGTGCTGGCGGATGAAGCGGAAGGTGTCTCGGGTCTATTCGGGTTTTCGGGGTTTCGCTCGGAACCGAGCGACTCACCATATGGGGCCAAAATGAAATCCTCCGGCACCTCTCGCAGCTAGGGCACTGCTCCCGTCCACACCGAATTGCGTGCGTAGTCAGCGACCAAGAGACGGGAATCGAGGTGTCTTGGCCCGCGCCCGCGGCCGTCAGGTGGCCTCGGACTCGTTAGAGAATACGGGAGGGTGCGGAGTTTGTCACTTCTCGACCCGCCCTTTTTAACAATTCTGTAACGCCGCATCCGGCCCGATGGATTTAGATGCCAACGAATATATGGCTTGCGACCTCATTGGGCAGTTCGAGCCCCTCGCCGTAACCCTCAACCTCGACTAGAACGTAGGAACCGACCGGGGTGAAGGCCGCCGTGGCCCCGGGAACGATGCCGGCCTGCTTCAGCTGCAGCAGCAACTCGGGGTCGACCTGGGCCGGTTCGCCGAGGCGGCGGATGGTCTTCGTCTGCGGGCCCACGGCTCCGTGCACGAGGGTGACGATGTTCACAACGCCCTTCGTGAACGGGATGGCGGCGGCCTCACCGAATGCGTCGAGACCCGGGATGGGGTTGCCGTACGGCGACTCGGTGGGGTGGTCGAGCATGTCCAGGATGCGCAGCTCGACCTGCTCGCTCATCACATGCTCCCAGCGGCATGCCTCTTCGTGCACCAGCTCCCAGTCGAGACCGATGACGTCGCTCAGCAGGCGCTCGGCGAGGCGGTGCTTGCGCATGACCGAGATGGCCTTGCGGCGCCCGACCTCGGTGAGTTCGAGGTGCCGGTCGACGGAGACGACGACGAGACCGTCGCGCTCCATGCGCCCGATGGTCTGCGACACGGTGGGGCCGGAGTGGCCGAGACGCTCGGAGATGCGCGCGCGAAGAGGATTGATGTTCTCCTCCTCGAGCTCAAGGATCGTTCGGAGATACATCTCGGTGGTGTCGATGAGATCTGCCAATGAATGCTCCTAGACCCTGTGAGGCGTACCTAACCAGCCTACTGTTTCGCCGTGCGACCCGGGCCCTCGCGCGTCGATACTATTGAGCGCATGGCCGAGATCCAGATTCCCACCGACCTCTTGCCCGTCGACGGCCGATTCGGCTGCGGGCCGTCCAAGGTGCGTGCGGCGCAGCTCGAAGACCTCGTCACCCGCGGAGCGACGCTGCTCGGCACGAGCCACCGTCAGGCGCCGGTGAAGAAGCTGGTGGGGTCGGTGCGTTCCGGCCTCTCCACGCTGTTCTCGCTGCCCGACGGCTACGAGGTCGTGCTCGGCAACGGCGGCTCGACCGCGTTCTGGGATGCGGCGGCGTTCGGCCTCATCGAGAAGCGTGCCGAGAACCTCTCGTTCGGCGAGTTCGGGTCGAAGTTCGCCGCCGCTGCGGCCGCGCCCTGGCTCGAGGCACCGCACGTCGTGAAGTCGGAGGCCGGCGCGCGCGGGTCGATCGAGGTCGTGGAGGGCGTCGACGTGTACGCCTGGCCGCACAACGAGACCAGCACCGGCGTGATGGCGCCCGTGACCCGCGTACAGGGCGACGAGGGCGCGCTCACCGTCGTCGACGCCACGAGCGCCGCCGGGGGCATCGCGTTCGACGCCGCCGAGACGGATGTCTACTACTTCGCCCCACAGAAGAACTTCGCCAGCGACGGCGGGCTGTGGTTCGCGCTCTTCTCGCCGGCGGCGCTGGAGCGGGTGGAGCGGATCGCCGCATCCGGCCGGTACATCCCCGAATTCCTGAGCCTCAAGAACGCTGTCGACAACTCGCGGCTGAACCAGACGCTGAACACGCCGGCCATCGCGACCCTCGTGCTGCTGGCGAACCAGATCGAGTGGATCAACGGGAACGGTGGGCTGTCGTGGGCATCCGCTCGCACGACGGAGTCGTCGTCGGCGCTCTACGAGTGGGCATCCGGGGTGTCGTACGCGACGCCGTTCGTGGCCGACCCGGCGCACCGGTCGCAGGTGGTCGTCACGATCGACTTCGACGATTCGATCGATGCCGCTGCCGTCGCTGCAGCGCTGCGGGCGAACGGGATCGTCGACACGGAGCCGTACCGCAAGCTCGGGCGCAACCAGCTGCGGGTGGCGACGTTCGTGTCGATCGAGCCGTCGGACGTGCGGGCGCTGATCGCGTCGATCGAGTACGTCGTGGAGCACCTGGCCGACTGAGGCCGGCGCCGACGCCGACGAGCGCGCCCGCTCGCGACGGCTGCGGACTTCTCCAAACCTCGCGCGCACCTCGCCCCTGGAGGGCGACGGTTGGCGCGTGCTTTGGAGTTGTCCGCGTTCGCCCTGCGGGCGCTGCCCGGATTCGGGCTACGGGGCCGCCCGAGTGGTCAGCGCCCGGACCAGGGGCCTTCCGCGTGCGGGTCGTCGAGGTCATCGGCGTAGGCGTCCACGTCGTCGGATGAGTCGTCGTCACTGACGATGTCCGAGGACTCGTCCTCGTCGCCGTTGGGGTCGGCGTCGCCGTCGACGGAGCCGCCGGGCTCGGAGCCGGCGGCCCCGAAACCATCCTCGACGGAGCCGGCGAGCTCGTCGTCGTCCGTCACGTGGTCGTCGATGTCGATGCCGTTGTCGAGGTCGAGTCCGTCGTCGTCGAGGTCGTGGTCGTCGTCATCGTCATCGTCGCCGAAATCGTCGTCGTCGTCGCCGAGATCGTCATCGCCTTCGGCGTCGTCTTCGTCGTCGTCATCGAGGTCGTCGTCGCCCTCTTCCTCGTCGGCGGCCTGGGCCGCTGCGAGCTCCTGCGCGAGCTGGTACTCGGCGAGGCGCTCCGACCACGGCACCCAATCGGGCGCGATCAGGGCGCTCTCACCGGGCAGCATCTCGACCTCGAGCACGGTCGGCTCGGAGTCGGTGTCGGTGCGAGCGAGCGTCACCGTCCAATGCCAGCCCGGGTAGCCCGCGAGCTTCGAGGCGAAGTGCAGGCTGAGCACGTGGTCCTCATCGGCGACCGAGCCCACGACCTCGCCGACCGTGGCGGCGGGCGTGATCTCGAGCAGCGCGGCGCGCGCCAGATCGACGGAAGCAAGCAGCACCTCGTCGACGACCGGCGCGGGCTTCGGCTCCACGGGCTCGCCGGCAACCGGCTCGTCGGCTTCTGCTTCGGCTTCGGCTTCGGCTTCACCCTCGCCCGCGCCGTCGGAGTCGCGCACGTCGGCGGCGCTTTCGGCCTCGTCGGCGAAACCGGGCGCATCCGCCACCGGCTCGACCGCGTCAGCGGAAGACTCCACGTCGGAGACCACCGGGGCGGCGGACTCGAGGCCGGTAGCGGACCCGCCGTCAGCGACCGGCGTCTCGGCCTCAGCGGAACGGTCGACGGAGTCGTCGGACGCCACTAGGCGTCCAGCTCGTCGGCGACCTTCCGCAGCAGCGCGGCGATCTTGCGGCTGTGGGCGTTGTCGGGGTAGCGCCCGCGCTTGAGGTTTCCGCCGATGGAGTCGAGCACCTTCACGAGGTCTTCGACGATCACGGCCATGTCGTCGGCGGGCTTGCGTGCCATCTTCTGCAGGCTCGGCGGGGCCTCGAGCACCCGCACCGACAGCGCCTGAGCACCGCGCTTGCCGTCGGCGATGCCGAACTCGAGCTTCGTGCCGCTCTTCACGGTGACCCCGGCCGGCAGAGCGGACGCGTGCAGAAACACCTCTTGACCGTCATCGGAACTGATGAAGCCGAAGCCCTTCTCGTCGTCGTAGAACTTGACCTTGCCGGTAGGCATCCTGAATCTCCTCGTGTAATCGGCCCGAATACCTCTCGTGGCCACTGACCAGCCTACCGGTGCCCGTATCCTTGGTGTCGTGAGTGACGAACAGAAGAGCGCGCCGGGTCGCGCCGAACGACCCCTCGCGTTCATGGTCGCGGCGACGATCGGCCTGTCGGTGCTCGCGTTCCTGACCATCATCATCTCGACGCTGCTCGGCGTGCGCGACTTCGACAGCGACCTGTGGCGCGTGATCTTCTTCATCCCCCTCGTCGGCCTGCCGATCGGGCTGATCTTCATGATCGCCCTACTCGTTGTCAACATGCGTCGGCGCGCTCGCGACGCACGCGGGAGTCGATGAGCGATTCGCTCGCCCTCGCGCGGCGGCTGAGCTCCCTCGACGACGAGGCGCTGACCGCCCTGCTCGTGCGCCGTCACGTCGCTGCCCGCGACCAGCACGACTTCTTCGACCTGGCGGATGCGCTGCTCGACCCGACCTCCATCCAGCTGGCCCTGCGCTCCCTCGACCGGTCGACGCTGGCTGACCTCGCCGCAGGCTCGGCGCCGCACACGGCTGCCGCGACCCTGAGCGACCTCGCGCTCGGTCAGGCGACGGATGCGGCGGCCGAGCCCCGCCCGTACGCCGCCGTCGCCGAGGCGGCCGCGCGGGTACTGACCGAGGCCGACGGCTCGGCGCACGGCGCACCCGACCCGGCCGGAGCCGGCACTGTGAGCACGGCAGCGGATGCGATGGGGAGCGAGCGCGCGTTCGTCGCCATGGCGGCGGTCGCCGAACTCGGGCAGCAGCTGCGGGCCGCACCGCTGCGACTGCTCGCACGAGGAGGCGTGCCGGCCGGAGACGAGAAGCGGCTCGGGGCCGTGCTCGGCGTCGACCCGCAGGCAGTGCCCGATGTGGTCGGGATCGCCTCCGCCGCGCGGCTCGTGGCGGTGGAGGGCGACACGCTCCTCTCGACGTCGCTCGCCGACGAGTGGGGTCGACTCCCCGCCGCCGAGCGCTGGCTCGCGCTCGCCACGGCCTGGCTCGGCAGCCTCCCCTTCCCCGTGCAGCGGGCGCTCCGCGCCGCCAACACGCAGAACGGCGACGGCACCGATGGGGGCGGGGCGGCGGACGGCGGTGGGAGTGGCGGGGCGGACGCCCCGGGCGGCTGGGTGAGCGGGAGCGCGTTGCGGGAGCGGTATGCGTGGCTGTTCCCCGCATCCGACGCGGCGATGCGCGCTCAGCTCGCGGACGTCAACCGCATTGCGACGCTGCTCGGCCTGACGGCCGACGGGCAGGGGACGCTGTTCGGGCGGGCCGCGCTCGCGGCGACGGCGGCTGCGGTTTCTGCTCTGGACGCGGCGCTGCCACCCGAGGTCGGCCGCGTGTACGTGCAACACGACCTCTCGGTGATCGCTCCGGGGCCG
The DNA here is from genome assembly GCF_058783455.1 of Herbiconiux sp. FW305-C-125. Taxonomy (NCBI): domain Bacteria; kingdom Bacillati; phylum Actinomycetota; class Actinomycetes; order Micrococcales; family Microbacteriaceae; genus Herbiconiux; species Herbiconiux sp. FW305-C-125. The sequence goes on from NZ_JBYSYO010000001.1 coordinate 744,808, forward strand.
CTCGCCCCCGCCGTCGACGCCCGCCTGCGCCTACTCGCCGACATCGAGAACCGCGGGGTCGCATCCAGCTACCGCATCTCCCAGGCCACCATCGACCGCGCACTGGCCTCGGGCGAGACCGAAGCCGACCTCAAGGGGTTCCTCTCCGAGATCTCGCTGACCGGTATTCCGCAGGCCCTCGACTACCTCCTCACCGAGGGTGGCCGCCGCCACGGCTCCGTCCGCGTCCGCCGGCTCGCGGATGCGGATGCCCACGCGGGCGCCCCCCGCACCGTCGTGCACACCCGCGACCACTCCCTGCTCGCCGCTCTCGCCGTGGATCAGACCCTGGCACCCCTCGCCCTGCGGGCCACCGAAGCCCCGGGCGTCGACGGCGACGCCCTCGCCAGCCGGAGCGACCCGACGACCGTCTACTGGTCGCTCGTCGACGCGCGCTACCCCGTGCTCGCCGAAGACGCCGAGGGCCGCCCGACAGTGATGCGCCGCGCTCGCATCGCAGACCCGCCACCCGCACGGCCGACGCCGCCCCGCGACGGGTCCACCACGATCCCGGCCGCGCCGCCCGCCGCACCCGCGCCGCCCGAGCAGTCCTCGCCGCCCGACCAGTCCGCGCCGCCCGCCGCGCCCGCCACGCCGACCCCGCCCGCGGTCGTCGACCTCGTGCGCCGCCTCCGCGACTCCGCGGCCCGCCAGTCCCCCGCCGATGACTCCGCCTGGGTGGCCCGCCGCCTCGAGCAGGCGGTACGCAGCCGAACCTCCGTCACCATCGACGTCGAGCTGCCCGACGGCAGCACGCGCCGCCTCGACGTCACCCCGCTGAGCCTCGCCAACGGCCGCCTGCGCTGCGTCGACGAGCGGGCCGGCGTCGAGCGCACGTTGCCGGTAGCGAACATCCGCCTCGTCCCGGCCGACTGACAGCAGCGCGCCGTAGACTCGTCTGTTATGCCCGACGGCCCCCTCATCGTTCAAAGCGACCGCACCGTACTGCTCGAGGTCGCGCATCCGGATGCCGAAGCCGCGCGCCACGAGCTCGCGGTCTTCGCCGAGCTCGAACGCGCCCCCGAACACATCCACACCTACCGCATCACCCGCCTCGGGCTCTGGAACGCGCGCGCCGCCGGCCACACGGCCGACGAGATCCTCGCCACGCTTGAGCGCTTCTCGAAGTTCGCGGTGCCGCAGACCGTCACCCTCGAGATCGTCGAGACCATCGACCGCTACGGCAAGCTCGTGATCGAGCGCCACCCCGACGGCGTGCTCACCCTGCGCTCCACCGACCCCGCCGTGCTCACCGAGATCACCCGCGGTAAGAAGGTGGCGCCGCTCCTCACCGAGAAGCGGCCCGACGGCAGCTGGAGCATCGAGCCCTGGGCGCGCGGGCAGCTCAAGCAGGAGCTGATCAAGCTCGGCTGGCCCGCCGACGACCTGGCCGGCTTCACCCCCGGCACCCCGCACGAGATCGACCTCGACCAGGCCGGCTGGCACCTCCGCGACTACCAGCAGCAGGCCGTCGACAACTTCGCCGCGCACGGTTCCGGCGTGGTGGTGCTCCCCTGCGGCGCGGGCAAGACCCTGGTGGGCGCCGGCGCCATGGCGAGCGTGAAGACGAACACGCTCATCCTGGTGACGAACACGGTCTCCGCCCGCCAGTGGCGCGCCGAGCTCCTGAAGCGCACCACTCTCACCGAGGACGAGATCGGCGAGTACTCGGGTCTCGTCAAGGAGATCAAGCCGGTCACCATCGCGACGTACCAGATCCTCACCGCCAAGCGTGGCGGCAAGTACGCGCACCTCGAGCTGCTCGACGCCCTCGACTGGGGCCTCGTGGTCTACGACGAGGTGCACCTGCTGCCCGCGCCGGTGTTCAAGCTCACCGCCGACCTGCAGGCGCGCCGCCGCCTCGGCCTCACCGCCACGCTGGTGCGCGAAGACGGGCGCGAGTCGGATGTCTTCAGCCTGATCGGCCCGAAACGCTTCGATGCCCCCTGGAAGGAGATCGAGGCCCAGGGCTACATCGCCCCCGCGAACTGCTACGAGGTGCGCGTCGACCTGCCATTCACCGAGCGGATGACCTATGCCGCGGCCGCCGACGACGAGCGCTACCGCCTCGCAGCCACGGCACCGGCCAAGCTCGAGGCGACGCGGCAGCTGATCGAGCAGCACCGCGGCGAGCGCATCCTCGTCATCGGGCAGTACCTCGACCAGCTCGAGGAGCTCTCGCGTGAGCTCGGCGCCCCCGAGATCACGGGCGCGACGCCGGTGGCCGAGCGCGAGCGGCTGTTCCAGGCCTTCCGCGACGGGGAGGAGAAGATCCTCGTGGTGTCGAAGGTGGCGAACTTCTCGGTCGACCTGCCCGAGGCGAGCGTGGCCATCCAGGTCTCCGGCTCGTTCGGCTCCCGCCAGGAGGAGGCACAGCGTCTCGGCCGCCTGCTGCGGCCGAAGGAGTCCGGGCTGCCCGCGAGCTTCTACACGCTCGTGGCACGCGACACCGTCGATCAGGAGTTCGCGCAGAACCGGCAGCGCTTCCTGGCCGAGCAGGGGTACGCCTACAGCATCCTCGATGCGGATGCGATCGCCGCGTAGCAGGCTCAACGCGCGCATCCGAAAACTTCTCAGACTTCGCCCAGCGAACCCGCAGATAATGGAGCCATGACCGGTCCTCGCATCCTGATCGTCGACGACGAGCCCAACATCCGCGACCTCCTCACCACCAGCCTGCGTTTCGCCGGCTTCGCGGTGCGTGCCGTCTCCAACGGCGCCCAGACCATCTCGGCCGTGCTCGAAGAAGAGCCCGACCTCATCATCCTCGACGTGATGCTGCCCGACATGAACGGCTTCGGCGTCACGAAGCGGTTGCGAGCGGCGGGCTACACCGCCCCCATCCTCTTCCTCACCGCGAAGGACGACACCGAGGACAAGATCACCGGCCTCACCGTGGGTGGCGACGACTACGTCACCAAGCCGTTCTCGCTCGACGAGATCGTGGCGCGCATCAAGGCCATCCTCCGTCGCACGATGCAGGCCGACGAAGACGCGATCATCCGCGCCGGCGAGCTCACGATGGACCAGGACACGCACGAGGTGTTCGTCGGCGACGCCGCCATCGAGCTCTCCCCCACCGAGTTCAAGCTGCTGCGCTACCTCATGCTGAACCCCAACCGGGTGCTGTCGAAGGCGCAGATCCTCGACCACGTCTGGGAGTACGACTTCAACGGCGACGCGGGCATCGTGGAGAGCTACATCTCCTACCTCCGCCGCAAGCTCGACGCCCACACCGAGGAGTCGCTCATCCAGACCAAGCGCGGCTTCGGGTACATGCTCAAAGTCTCGAAGGCATAGAGGGCGTAGCCTTCTGGGAGCATGCTCAACGCCATCCTGAAGCAGTGGAACTCCATCTCACTGCGCTCGAAGATCACCGGGGTGACCGTGCTCATGCTCACCTTCGGCCTCGTGGTCTCGGGTGTCGGCACCATGATCGTGCTGCGCACGTACCTGCTGCAGCAGGTCGACTCGCAGCTCGACTCGGCGAGCCGTGACCCCTCGCCCTTCCTGGGGCCGGATGCGACGACCGAGCAGTTCCGCATCGAGGACATCACCTCGGCGCCGACCGACTACTTCGTAGGGCTGCTCGACGCCTCGGGCAACCTGATCGTCTCGAACTGGGGCGATCGCCCCGCCGACGCGATGCCCAACGCGCAGGTCTCGCTCGACACGTCGAACCTGCTGGGCGGCAAGGTGTTCAGCGTCGACTCGGTCGACCAGCGCACCGAGTGGCACGCCATCGCCACCACCGTCTACCTCTTCGGCGGCGACGGATCGCTCGGCAACGTGGTCATCGCGAAATCACTGGCCGAGACCGAGAAGACCACGGCGACCTACCTCTCGATCTTCCTCGCCTTCGGCGTGGGTGTGGTCATTCTCGGCGCCATGCTGACGCGGTTGCTCGTCACGTCGACCTTCGGGCCGCTGCGCGAGGTGGAACGCACGGCCGCGGCCATCGCCGACGGCGGCGACTACAGCCGCCGCATGTCGGATGCGACGCCCAACACCGAGGTCGGGCGGCTGAACCGCTCCCTGAACACCATGCTCGCGCGCATCGACTCGGCGTTCGCCGACCGCGCCAAGACCATCGACCAGATGCGCCGCTTCGTCGGCGACGCCTCGCACGAGCTGCGCACCCCGTTGGTGTCGGTGCGCGGCTACGCGGAGCTCTACCGGATGGGGGCGTTGCAGACGCCCGAAGACGTCGCGCAGGCCATGGATCGCATCGAGAAGGAGGCGATCCGGATGGGCACGCTCGTCGAAGACCTCCTCGAGCTCGCCCGGCTCGACGAGACGCGGCCGCTGCAGCTGGCGCCGGTCGACCTCGTGCCGCTGACGCTCGACGCGGCGATGGATGCCCGTGCCGCCAGCCCGGGGCGCGTCGTCACCGCGATCACGCCGCACAGCGACGGGCCCGTCTCGTTCGCGCCCGGCATCGAGGGGGTGCCCTCTGCGGATGCGGATGCTGCTGGATCGGGGCGCAGCCCGTCGACGGCGACCCGGCCCATCGCGTTCGCGAACGCGACGCTGGCGCGGCTGCGGCGCCGGCCGCGCGGAGCCGCGGGGGCCGGCGGCGGAGCGGCGGGCGCGGGCGGCGGCTTGGTGGGCTCGACTGGCGGTTCTGCCGCTGTTGTGCCGGGTGGCATGTCCGACACCGGCGCGCCCGGGCATCCTGGAGCCTCTGGGTTCAACGGGGCCACCGGAGCCAACGGGGCCACCGGCTCCGTGCCTGATCCCACCGCGCCGGCCCAGGCCGCGACGCCCGACGGCACGGCGGCGGCCGTCCCGATCGCGATCCCCGAGACGCGGCCGATCGTGCTGGCCGAGGAGAACAAGATCCGGCAGGTGCTGACCAACCTCATCGGCAACGCCATCCGCTTCACCGACGCCGACAGCCCGATCGAGTTGTCGGTGCAGGTCGACGACGCCCGTCGGGTGGCGATGGTCGACGTGATCGACCACGGCGAGGGCATCCCGCCGCAGATCCGGGAGAAGATCTTCCAGCGCTTCTGGCGCGCCGACTCCTCGCGCACCCGCGAGACCGGCGGATCGGGCCTCGGCCTCGCCATCGTCTCGTCGATCGTCGCCGCCCACCACGGCACCGTCGAGGCGCTCGAGACCCCGGGCGGTGGCGCGACCTTCCGCGTCACCCTCCCCCTCATGCCCGTCGGCGCCGCCCCCACGCCCCCGCCCCGCAAGCCCCTCCCCGCCTAGCCCCCGCCCAGCCCCGGACACCCCCGCCCTTGTCCGCCCGCGCCGCAGGCCGGCCGTCCCTGTCTCACGAGGGTCTCCCCAATTCAGGTCCCCGGCGCCTGAGCAAGGGAGGTTCCTGCCGAACGTCCTGAACTGCGCACACGGGCGCCGAGGCGGCCTGGACGGTCCGCCCCTCGTCGGAACAACCAGCGTGCCGCCTCGTGGCAGGCCTCATCGCAGGACTTCTGCTCGCAAACCACCGTATTCAGGAGGCGCAGTCCTGAATACGGGCGAAGCTCCTGAATTGCGCGGGCGAGTGGGATTCAGCGGGCGGTGTGAGGGCGACGGAGGGCGGCGTCAGCGCGCGGCGCGGGCCTCGGCCTCGCGGGCCAGGAGGAGGTAGCTGCTCGCCGTCCAGGTGTAGGCGCGGTCGCGGAGGCCGGCGCCGGTGAGGGCGTCGAAGTTCTCGGCGAAACCGGAGCGCTCGCACAGGCGCCGGAACCGCTCGCTGATCCGGTCGGCCAGCTCCGTCGCCCCCGCCTGGCGCAGCCCGTCCTCCACGAGCACCGTCGACGGCGCCCAGACCGGCCCCCGCCAGTACCCGTCGGCCTCGTACTCCGCGCTGTCGACGAGCTCCGTGGCCGGGCCGAACTCGGTCAGGTGCGACTCGATCCGGGTCGCGAGGCCGGCGGTGACGGCGGCCGGCAACCCGGCCGATGCCACGATCGGCAAGGTGCTGAGCAGCGAGGTCGTCGTGCTCTCGCGTCCGCTCGAGGGCGCCCGCGCGACGAAGGTGTCGCCGCGCCAGAGCTCCAGCAGGGCCGCCCGGATCGACTCCGCCTCACTGAGCCAGCCCGCCGCATCCTCACCGCGCCCGACCTCGGCCGCCAGCTCGCCGAGCACCTCGAGCTGAACCACGAGGAACGCGGCGAGGTCGGGCGCCTCGATCACGCGGTCGCGATCGAACATGGTCGAGTTGTCCCAGCCGCTGTCGTTGCCGTGCTGGTAGTGGGCGAGCGGATGCCCGGGCACCCGCCTGCGGTCGAGCCAGAACCGGGTCCACCGCGCCAGTGCGTCGTAGATCGCCGCCAGTTCGTCGGCCGAGAGCGGCGCCGCGAGCGCGGCGCGGAGCTTGCGGAGCGCCCAGCCGTGGATGGGCGGCTTCACGAAGTTGTAGAGCACCTCGGAGTGCGTGACCGAGTCGGGCAGCGCGCCCGACGGGTCCTGGAAGTCGAAGACGAGGCGGAACTGCTCCACAGCCTCGCGCGGCAGCCCGGGCGCGAGCGCCAGGGCGTTGAAGCAGTGGTCCCAGCTCCAGACCTTGTCCATCCAGTGCTTCGACATGAAGATCGCCTCGCGCTCGAGGAAACCGCGCGGCGCCACCGTCGCCGACCAGAGCACGTAACAGGCCGCCACGGCGGCCGGAGTTCGTTCGTTCCGCCACGGAGCGAGCGTCTCCACGTAGTCGTCGAACTCGGCCGCGGCCTCGGCGACGAGCTCGTCGAACGACCGCGAAGCGGTATACGGCGCGCGGGCCGTCTCGTATTCCTCGATCGCGAGCTCCCAGGCCCCGCCGCGTGCTTCGACCCAACGATCGGCGGTGCCGAGCACCTCGGCCCCTGACACCACCGTCTCACCGGTCACGGTGGTGATGCGGTAACGCCGGCCGGTCTCGTAGGAGGTGAGCACGGCGGCCCCGTCGACGGGGTCACGGAAGAGGTAGGAGCCGGTGAAGGGTGTCAGCTCGGTCACCGCATCCGCGATGCGCATGCCCAATCCGCGGCCGCGCATCCGGATGGTGCTGTCGTTCTCGAACACCGCTTCAACCGCCCCGGCCGGTGACTGCCAAAGGAGACGGCCCGGCGCTGCCGACACCGCCACGACACCCGCGGCGCCGTCGGAGAGCGGCTCGAACCGGAAGATCGCGTGCATCCCGGTCTGATGCGACACCAGGTGCAGCTGCTCGCGGGTGGTGTGCAGGCCCACCACCGGCGAGATGTCGAGCCACGAGCCTCGCCGGCTGAACGGGATCTCACGGATGTCGAACGACAGGTCGGACGGTGCGGTCACGAAGGCCCTTTCAGGAATGGTGCAGGTTCTCCGGGGCGCCCACGCGGAGCGCCCCGGAGAACCCGGATGATCAGTTCAGTGTGAACTGAACCGTGGTGGTGTTGCCGGCGACGTCGTAGACGACGAGGGTGTTGGCCCCCTGCACCGCCCCGAACACGCCGGGCTTGACGAAGTTGACGTCCGACCACGCGTTGTTCGAGAGATCCTTCACGACGCCGTTGAGCGTCACCTTGTCGATGAGCCCGGCGTCGTTCAGCTTGAAGCTGACGAGATCGTAGACCCCGTCGGCCCCGACGGCGAACGAGTCACCCGTCTTCACCGAGACGGTCGGCGCCGTGGCATCCACCGTGACGTCGAAGGTCTTGGTGGGCGCGATGTTGCCGGCCAGGTCTTCGGCGTTGTAACGGATGGTGTATTTGCCGTCGGGCAGGTTCACCGTCGCGGTGTGCGTGCCGGTGAGCGCGCCGTCGGCGACCGCCGTCTGGGTGCTCTTCACGAGCGTGCCACCCTGGTAGATGTTCGCCACGATCCGCTTCAGTCCGCGGTCGTCGCTCGCGTCGACCTGGAGCGACAGCGCCGAGAACGGCCCCGCAGTGGTCGGCGTCACGAGCGTGGCGCTCGGCTTCTGCGTGTCGGGCACCACCACCGGGGTGAGCTTCCAGAAGTGGTCGGCGGTCTGCGCATCCGTCGCCGTGGTGGTGGCGTTGGTGCCGTTGCCCGCGTTGTCGCCGTTCTGGATCGTGCCGTTGCGGCCCGCCCCCGACGAGTCGGGGACGCTCGCGCCGGTGTTCTCGTCGAAGCTGTACTTCAGCACGTCACCGGTGCCGGCGACGCCCGTCGAGAGGTTCAGCACCTCGTCGGCGGTCAGCGCCCGGCTGTAGATGTTCACGTCGTCGAGCGACCCGTTGAACGCGGGGTCGGAGGAGTACTGCGACTTGCCGAGGTAGTTCTTCGTGCTCTGACCGAAGGCCGACGGATGCACGGTCATCGCCGTGTTGGTGGCCACGAGCTGGCTGCCCACGTAGAGCTTGCCGGTCGTGCCCGACACCGTCACCGTCACGAGCGACCACTGGTTGAGCGGCAGCGCACCCGCACTGCTGATGAGTCGCTGCTCGCCCCCGGCGCCGCTGGTGGTGATGACGAAACGCAGCTTCGAACCGTCGTTCGCGGTGAGGAACATGCTCTGCTGGCTGCCGGTTCCGATGTCGAAGATGCGCTGCCAGGCCGCGTTCGACGCCGGGTTCACCCAGGCCGAGACGCTGTAGTCGCCGGTGAGGCTGCTGACCGCTCCGGTCGGCAGCGCCACGTATGCGGGGGTTCCGCAGAAGTTCAGCGCCGTACCGAGCTTGCCCGGCTGACGCGGTCCCGAGGCGGTGCAGCTCGACGACGGGTTGCCGTCGAGCCACTGCACGACCTGCGCGCCGTCGCTCTTGCTCATGCCGTCGACGGCCAGCACCCGCCCGGTGGCGTAGTTGCCGAAGCGGTAGCCGCCCTTGCCGTCGGAGATCGGCTGCCAGAGCTGGTCGTCGGAGCCGGCGTCGGCGGCCACGACCACCTTCGTGCCGTTGTTCTGGTCGACCGTCTTCATGCCGAGAACGAGTCCGCTGGTGGCGTTGACGATCTTGTACAGGCCCGAGCCCGCCGAGACGAGGTTCCACGTCTGGGTGGCCGCGCCGGCGTTCGGCGTGCGCTGGTTCACCAGCGTGCCGGCGGCGGGTGCCGCATCAGCCGTGTCGAGCGCGAGCCCGCTGTTCACGTTGCTGACGGTGTAGGCGCCGCTGAGATCGTCGCCGGTTCCGGCCGGCGTCACCACGACGTGGTAGCCGTAGGCCGGGTTCATCGTGATGGGCACGCTGATCGAGCCGTCCGCACCGACCTGGTAGGTGGTGTTCGAGACGGTGACCGGCCCGGCGACCGCGACCGTGCGCCCGTAGCTCGGGGTGTACTCGAGCTTCACGTTCACGGCGCCGCTCGATGCGACGGCGAGCTGGTCGAGCCCGTCGATGGTGACGGCGGTCGAGCCGCTGCCACCACCGGCCAGAACCTCCACCTGGTTCTTGTCGGCGGTGACGGATGCGGCGGCCTCGAACGCGGTATTGCCCGGCGCCTCGGTGGTCACCATGTCACCGCTCATGTCGGCGTACCAGGTGTAGAGCCAGTACGCGCCGTTCGGCACCCCGTCACGCTGGGTGAGCAGGTCGCCGAGCGTGCCCGACTGGTTCCAGAACGGCAGCTCGGCGTCGTGGATGCCGAGACGCTCGAACTTCGCGATGTACCCCACGAGCGAGCCCGGGATTCCGGCCTCGGCGGGCGCGGCGTACTCCTCGATGGAGATGGGACGCTGGTCGATGCCGAGATCGGTCAGGATGCCCTCGATGGTGGCGTAGTCGTCGACGATCTTGGGCGACCGGATGAGCTCGTGCCAGGCCAGGATGTCGGGGATCGTGTCGGTCGCCTTGGCCACGGTGAAGAACTGCCGCGCCTCGGAGATGTTGTCGGAGTAGCTCGGCCCCTGGATGGGCGTGTCGGGGTCGAGGCTCCGGATGAGCCGGTAGGTGTGCACCCAGAAGTCCTCGAACGAGCCGTTCTTCGCGGCGTTCCAGGTGCCGGTCGACTCGTTCCACGGCGCCCAGGCCGCGAGGTTCGTCATGCCCGACTCCTTGGCCTGGCGCACCTGGTCGGTGACGACCTGGTCCCAGTTCGCCCAGTCGAACTGGTACGGCCAGCCGGCGTAGTAGTCGGAGAGCCGGATGACCACCCGCGCGTCGTGGTCGGCGGCGACCTGCCAGGTGTCCCCCACGTCGCCGGTCGGCTGCTGCTTGCCGCCGAACGGCTTCTGGATGAAGGTGTGCGGCTTGATCGCGGAGATCAGCTCGCTCGAGGGCGAGTCGGCGTCGGCGAGCCCGTACAGGCTTCCCGATGCCAGGTGGGTGACCGGCCGGAAGGCCTGGTCGGCGTGCACCACGAGGGTGTTCGCGGCGCTCGGCGCGGCCTGCGCGGCGGGCGCCGACGCGGCGACCGCCGCCAGCGCGACCGTCACGGCGGCCAGGGCCGCAGCGGTTCGCCGCCCGCGCGCCCGTCGCACCGGTGTGGGAGTGGTGATCATGTCGTCATGCTCCTTTGCGTGATGGTGATGGGTGTGGCGGGGCGTTCAGGGCCCGTGGCCGACGGTCAGTCGGCCACGGGGAGGAAGACGCGCATCGTGGCGGGGCCGCGTTCGGCCCAGCGGTGATACGGCACGAGAGTGAGCTCGATCGGTCGCCGCCCGGCGACGGATGCCGGTTCCGGGCGGTACGGCAGCGTTCCGTCGGCGCTCGGCACGACGTCGGCCGTGCCGGTCAGCCGGGCGCCGTCGTCCGCGGCGCCGGGCGCACCGCTGGGATGCACGTGCACGTCGTCGATCGCGACGCCCGCGGGCAGGTCGGTGGACTCCAGGCAGAGCACGAGCGGCCCGCGTTCGACCGCGACCGTGTCGCGCACCGCGTCGATGCGCGGATCGGGCCAGGTGAACCGGGGGGCGATCGGGAGCCGCAGCACGACCGAGTCGCCGCTCACGAAGGAGCGCGTCAGGTCGGCCCAGCCGGGCGCAACGGAAACCGGGGCGTCGTCACCGAACTGCACCGTCGCATCCGTCGCCCATTCGGGAATGCGCAACCGCAGGCGCTGCGCTCCGGCCGGCGCCTCGACGACGCGCACACGCACGGCTCCCTCGACGGGGTAGGCGGTGTCGACCCGCAGCACGAACCCGCCGGCCCGGATCTCGCCCGATGCGTACTGCAGCAGCGCGATGCCCTCGTCGTCGACCGAGGCGAGGTAGGAGCCGAGTGAGGCCAGCGTGCGCGCGACATTGGTGGGGCAGCACGACACCTCGAACCAGGGGGCCCGGATGCCGCCCTCGGCCCGGGTGTTCACCCCGTCGCCGGCGGGCTCGCCGGGCTCCCGCTGCTGCAGCGGGTTGGCGTAGAAGAAGGCGGTGCCGTCGGCGCTCGGCGAGGTGGCGACGACGTTGAACAGGGTGCGCTCGATGAGGTCGGCATAGCGCACCTCGCCGGTCGCGAGGTAGAGCCGCCAGGCCAGCATGACCGAGCCGACGCCGGCGCAGGTCTCGCAGTACGCGCGGTCGGCCGGCAGTTCCCAGTCGTCGCCGAAGCCCTCGTCCTGATGACGCGAGCCCATGCCGCCGGTGAGGTAGGTGCGGCGCGCGACCGTGTGCTCCCACTGGCGGGTGACCGCGCCGAAGAGCTCGTCGTCGCCCGTCTCCACCGCGACGTCGAGGGCCCCCGCCGTGAGGTAGAGGGCGCGCACGGCGTGGCCGCGGAGCGCCGTCGCCTCGCGCACCGGCACGTCGTCCTGGAAGTACTCCGCCGAGAGCAGCGGACGTACCGGCAGCGTGCCGCGGCCGCGGCGTTCGATGAACAGCCGTGCCTGTTCGAGGTAGCGACGCTCGCCGAATGCGCGCCCCGCCTCGACGAGCGCCACCTCTATCTCGGGGTGGCCGCAGATCGCATCCGACCCGCCCGCCCCGAATTCTTCGCAGATCTGGTCGGCCGCGCGTCGAGCGATCTCGACGAGACGGTCGTCGTGCCCGCTGCGGAACCGCGCCACCGCGGCCTGCAGCAGGTGGCCGATGTTGTAGAGCTCGTGCCCCATCGCCAGGTCGGAGTACCGCGGCGGCAGGCCCGGATGCCCGTACGCCGTGTTGAGGTACCCGTCGTCGTCCTGCGCGGCACCGACGCGCTCGACCAGCGCCGAGAACGTCGCCTCCAGCGCCGGATCGGGCGTGCGCGCCAAGTCCCAGGCCATCGCCTCGAGCAGCTTGTAGACCTCCGAGTCGGAGAACTGCCAACCCGGCCGGTCGTGCGTGACCTCCCCGCGGGCGACGCGGTCGAAGTTCGTGAGCCAGCCGAGGCGTTCCATCCACTGCAGGCAGTGTTCGAGCGTGGCGGAGCTGTTGACCGCCTGGCGCACACCCCAGAAGCCCTGCGCGTCGAGCTGCACGTCGGTCACGGCGACGCCCTGGACAGCGGAACCGGTCGGGCGCACCGGTGCCGCGACCGTCGCCTCGGCATCGGGGAGCTGATCGGCGATGCTGGTGGACAGGGTCACGGGGTCAGTCCTTCACTGCGCCGGCGGTGACACCGGCGGCGACGTAGCGCTGGGCGACGATGAGCAGGATCGCCGCGGGGATGGAGGCCACGACGGCGGTGGCCATGATGGCGTTCCACTGGGTCGTGTTGTTGCCGATGTAGGCGTAGATGCCGAGGGTCACGGGCTTCAGCGCCGAGTTGCGGGCCAGGGTCGAGGCGAAGACGAAGTCCGACCAGGCCCAGAGGAACGCGAACAACGCGACCGTGAGCGCCGAGTTGCGGCTGAGCGGGAGCACGACCGAGGTGAAGGTGCGCCAGGCGCCGGCCCCGTCCATCCGCGCCGCCTGCAGCAGTTCGCGCGGCAGCCCGCTCATGAACGCGGTGAACAGCAGCACACCGAACGGCACCGCGATGGTGGAATCGGCCAGGATGAGGCCCGGGATGCTGTTGAGGAGGCCGAGCCGCACGTAGATGGCGTAGAAGCCCATCGCCATCACGACGCCCGGGATCATCTGCGCCACCAGCAGCACGAAATTGAGGGTGCGACCACCGCGCAGGTTGAGCAGGGCGATGGCGTAGCCGGCGGGCGCGGCGATCACGACGGTGAGCACCACGCAGCCGAGACCGATGATGAGGCTCGTGCCGAGGTTCGGCAGCTGCTGGCGCAGCACGTCGGTGTACCCGTCGAGCGTGGCGTCGAACGGGAAGATGTGCGGGGGGCTCAGCCGGAGGTCCTGGGTCTTCGTGAACGAGACGTTCACCATCCAATACACCGGGAAGAGCATCAGGGCGGTGAAGACGATGCCGAGGGCGGTCTTCCACCAGGGGCGGCGGGCGGTCATGACAACTCCTGACGGCGCTGGGTGCGCAGGTACACGAAGCCGAAGATCAAGGCGATGATGATGAGGATGTTGCCCACCGCGGCGGCCGGCGAGAGGTCGGGCTGCCCGGTGCCGAAGGCCTCCCGGTACGACCAGATCGCGAGCGTCGTGGTGGAGTTCGCCGGGCCACCCTTGGTCATGATCCAGATGATGTCGACGACCTTGAGCGTGTAGACGAGCCCGAGCAGCAGGGTGATCGCGGAGACCGGGCGGAGCAGCGGGAAGGTGATACTCCAGAACTGCCGCCAGGCGCCGGCGCCGTCGAGCGACGCGGCCTCGTAGACGTCGGTGGGGATGTTCTGCAGGCCCGAGTAGAGGATGACGAGGTTGAACGGGATGCCGAGCCAGATGTTCGCGATGACCACGGCGAGCATCGAGGTGTCGGGTGAGGTGAGCCAGTTGATCTGACCGATCCCGAAGGCCTGGAGCGCCGAGTTGACGATGCCGTTGTCGCTGTTGAGCATCCAGGCCCACGTCGACCCCGACACGATGAGCGGCAACAGCCACGGCACCAGGAACAGCGCCCGCAGCACCCCGCTGAGACGGAAGTTGTTGCGGAAGAACACGGCGAGCGCGAGCCCGATCGCGTACTGGAAGACCAGCGACGCCACGACGAACACCGCGGTGTTGCCGATCGCTTCGCCGAACAGCGGCGAGGTGATGACGTCGGTGTAGTTCTTCAGCCCCACGAACTCGGCGTTGCCCTGCACGAAGGCGCGCACCGTGTAGTCATGAACGCTGAGGTCGATGCTGCGGACGAGCGGATACGCGTAGAACGCGATCAGGTACGCCACGAGCGGCGCGGCGAAGCCCACCGCCACCCAGCGGGAGCCCTGGAGCCGGCCGGGTCGGCGCTTGCGCGCCACGGCCGAGGCCTGGGTGCTGCGCGTCGGTGGGGCGGCCGACGCCGTGGAGATCGCCATCATCAGTCCTTCGTCACGGGTTGGTTCCGGGTCCCGGGGCGGGCGGCGAGCCCGCCCCGGGCCTCCTCGGTTACTTGCCGTCGGTCGCCGACGACGCCGCCTGCTGGGCCGCGGTCAGCGCATCCTGCGGCGAGGATGCTCCGGAGAGCGCGCTCTGAACGGCCGTCCACAGCTGCTCGGAGATCAGCGGGTAGTCGGTGCCGAGGTTGTCGCTCGTGCGCCCCTTCGCGGCCTGCACCGCCGAGACCCAGGTCGTGAGGTCCGGGTGCTCTTCGAGCAGCTTGTCCTGACCGTCGCTGGTCGGCGGGATGTAGTACGCGAAGGTGTCGGCGGTCTTCACGAAGCCGTCGGGCGTCGTCATGCAGTCGACGATCTTCTTCGTGGTCTCGTAGCGCGCGGTGTCGTTCTGCACCGGGGCCGTGATGAATTCACCACCGGTGGGGGCCGGCGCGACGCCCGACTTCTCGGCCGGCAGCTCGATGACGCCGGTCTTGAAGGGCTGCTTCGACGCACTGTTGACCTGCCAGGTGCCGTTCTCGCCGAACGCGAAGTCGCCGGTGAGGAACTCCTCCCAGGTGGTGTTCTGCGAGTTGCTGATCACCGACTGCGGGGCGTAGCCCTTCTGCACCCAGTCCGTCCACAGCGTCAGGGCCTTGACCGCCTCGGGCGAGTCGAGCTTCGTGAGGTCGGCACCGGCTCCCCAGAACCAGGGCAGGAACTGGAACGAGCCCTCTTCGGTGTTGATACCGGCGAAGGTGATGCCCTTGTGGCCGGCTGCGGTCACCTTGGCCAGAGCATCCGTGAGCGAAGCCCAGCTCGTGATCGAGGCCGGGTCGACACCGGCGGCCGAGAGGATGTCGGCGTTGTAGTAGAGCGCGAGGGTGTTCGCGCCGATCGGGATGCCGTAGTCCTTGCCGTCGAGCTCACCCGCCGCGAGGAGGTTGGCGTCGATGCCGGAGGTGTCGAGGCCGAGTTCGTCGGTCGTGGTCAGCATGCCCGTGTCGGCCAGGGTCGACACGGCGGGGTTGTCGAGCAGGATGATGTCGGGCGCGGTGCCCTCCTGCGCGGCGAGCAGCGCTTGATTGGTGAGAGCGGTGGTGTCGTAGGCGGTGCGCTCGATGGTCACCCCCGCCTCCGTGCCGCAGGCCTGCACGCGGTTGGCCCAGTCGGAACCCTCCTCGTGCTGGGGGTACGGGTCCCACCAGGTGTAGGTGCCGCCGGCGGCGTCGGTCGACGAGCTGTCGCCCGTGCCCGAGGTCGAGCAGCCCGCGAGCGCGCCCACCGCGAGTGCGGCGACCGCGACGACGAGCGGCGCTCGTAGCGTCTTGGTGATCATGGTGTTCCTCCTTGAACGTGTCCGGGAATCCGGACCTCTTGGTGTCAGTGACGGGTCGGCGGTACAGCTGTACTGCCGCGGTCGTCGATCCGGGGCGCGAGCAGATCGACAACGGTTGTTTCCGCATCGGCGGTGCCGTCGATGCGGGAGACCAGGCGTTCGACGGCGCGCCGGCCGAGTTCATCGGCGGCGCTGTCGATCGCGGAGTACGGGAGCGAGAAGGTGCGGGCGAAGTCGTCGGAGTAGCGGCCGATCACCGAGATGTCGGCCGGCGCCGAGAGCCCCCGCGAGTGCAGCACGTTCGGCAGTGCGGCGGCGGCGGCTTCGTTGTTCAGCAGCAGACCGGTGGCCGACGGATGCTCGTCGAGCAGCCGCTCGAGCTCGATCCCGATCTCGGGCTGGCTCGAGGAGCCGAAGTGGTGGTGCAGCTCGATGCCGAGTTCGGCGGCGCGCTGCTGGGCGGCGTTGGCGAGACGCCAGACGTAGGCCCCGCCGCGTTCGAGCACGTGCTCGGGCTGGGAGACGAGGATGAGCGAGCGGTGACCGAGCTCGTGCAGTGTCTCGACCATGAGGCGGCCGGCGGCCACGAAGTCGAGGTCGAAGACGTCGATCCCGGACGGGTCGCCCGGCAGGCCGACCAGCGAGCCGGGCTGTGCGGCCGAGCGGAGGATGTCGAGGCGGTCGTCGTTCTCGGCCACGTTGAGCAGGATGAAGCCGTCGACCATCCGCGAGTCGGAGATGCGCTTGAGGGCTGCGACGCCGTCCTCGTCGGTGAGGAGGAGGGTGTCGTAGCCGGCCTCGCGGGCGCGGTTCGTGACGCCGAGGATGTACTGCAGCATGGCGGGCGCGAACTCGTCCTCGAGGAAGCGGGCCAGGAGGCCGAGCACCTTGGTCTGCGACGTGGCGAGCGCCTTCGCCCCCGCGTTGGGCGTGTAGCCGAGGTTGCGCACGGCCTCTTCGACCTTCTCGCGGACCTCGGGCGAGATGGAGCGCTTGCCCGACAGGGCGTACGACGCCGTGCTGCGGGACACTCCCGCTACGCGGGCCACGTCTCCGATCGTCACCATGAGGTCTCCATCGTCCTGCCGTCACATTGTCGTCGAACCGGTTCGATTCGAACCGGTTCGACACTAACAAAGACGGCCCCCCACCGCAAGAGCCCCCAGGAACGCCGAAGGGCGGCCCCCGGAGGGACCGCCCTTGGCAGTGGTGGTGCTGAGCCCGAAGGCGCGGGGACTAGAAGTCCATGCCGCCCGTGGGGTCGCCGGCCGGGGCCGGGTTCTTCTCGGGCTTGTCGGCCACGACGACCTCGGTCGTGAGGAACAGACCGGCGATCGACGCGGCGTTCTGCAGCGCCGAGCGGGTGACCTTGGCCGGGTCGATGATGCCCGCCGACAGCAGGTCGACGTACTCACCGGTCGCGGCGTTCAGGCCCCAGCCGTAGTCGAGGTCGCGCACCTTGGCGGCGACGACACCCGGCTCCATGCCCGCGTTGAACGCGATCTGCTTCAGCGGAGCCTCGATGGCCACCTTCACGATGTTCGCACCGGTCGCCTCGTCGCCCGAGAGCTCGAGGCTCTCGAACGCGGTCTTGCCGGCCTGAATGAGGGCCACGCCACCACCGGCGACGATGCCCTCCTCGACGGCGGCCTTCGCGTTGCGCACGGCGTCTTCGATGCGGTGCTTGCGCTCCTTGAGCTCGACCTCGGTCGCGGCACCGGCCTTGATGACCGCCACACCGCCGGCGAGCTTCGCGAGGCGCTCCTGGAGCTTCTCGCGGTCGTAGTCGCTGTCGGTGTTCTCGATCTCGGCACGGATCTGCGCCACGCGACCGGCGATGGCCTCGGGGTCGCCCGCGCCCTCGACGATGGTGGTCTCGTCCTTGGTGATGACGACCTTGCGGGCCTGACCGAGCAGGTCGAGGGTGACGTTCTCGAGCTTGAGACCGACCTCCTCGGAGATGACCTGGCCGCCGGTGAGGATCGCGATGTCCTGCAGCTGCGCCTTACGACGGTCGCCGAAGCCGGGAGCCTTGACGGCGACCGACTTGAAGATGCCGCGGATCTTGTTCACGACGAGCGTGGCCAGAGCCTCGCCGTCGACGTCCTCGGCGATGATGAGCAGCTGCTTGCCGGTCTGGATGACCTTGTCGACGATGGGCAGCAGGTCCTTGATGTTCGAGACCTTGCTGTTCACGATCAGGATGTAGGGGTCTTCGAAGACCGCTTCCTGACGCTCGGGGTCGGTGACGAAGTAGGCCGAAAGGTAACCCTTGTCGAAGCGCATGCCCTCGGTGAGCTCGAGCTCGGTGCCGAAGGTGTTCGACTCCTCGACGGTGACGACGCCTTCCTTGCCCACCTTGTCGATGGCCTCGGCGATGATCGCGCCGATCTCAGGGTCGGCAGCCGAGATGGAAGCGGTCGCGGCGATCTCTTCCTTGGTCTCGATCTCCTTGGCGTTCTTGATCAGCTCGGCCGAGACGGCGGCGACGGCCTTCTCGATGCCCTTCTTGAGCGAGATCGGGTCGGCGCCGGCGGCCACGTTGCGGAGGCCTTCCTTGACCAGGGCCTGAGCGAGCACGGTGGCGGTGGTGGTGCCGTCGCCTGCGACGTCGTCGGTCTTCTTGGCGACCTCCTTGACGAGCTCCGCACCGATCTTCTCGTACGGGTCGTCGAGCTCGATCTCCTTGGCGATGGAGACACCGTCGTTCGTGATGGTGGGGGCGCCCCACTTCTTCTCCAGCACGACGTTGCGGCCGCGCGGGCCGAGCGTCACCTTGACGGCGTCGGCGAGGGTGTTGAGGCCGCGCTCGAGGCCGCGGCGGGCCTCCTCATCGAAAGCAATGATCTTTGCCATGTGTGTTTCTCGTCCTCCCTGGACGTCTTCAAAGATTCCGTGGGTTAGCACTCAGAGTTCACGAGTGCTAAAGCAATACTGGCACTCGCAGGGTGGGAGTGCAAGTGAGCTCAGCCCGCGGGCGCGGTGGTCGGCGCGGTGACGGTGACGCTCCCCTGCTCCAGCGGCACGAGCTCCACCCAGGTGCTGCCCGGGGCGAGACGCACGGTGGCACCGAGATCGTCGACGAGACGGATGGGGGCGCCCTGAGCATCCTTCGTCCAGGTCGCGTGCACGGTCTTGCCGCCGCTCGACACCCAGGCTTCGCCCGAGGCGACCATGACCGCGCGCGGCACCTCGGCGTCGTAGTCGTAGACCTCGTCGACCCGCAGCGTCACCACGTTGCTGGCGGCGAGTTGCGCCCCCGCCGAATCGAGGTCGGGCGCGCCCTCCTGCGACCGGAGGAACATCGAAGCGGATGCGTCCCACGCCCAGCTGGGGTACCGGGCATCCGAGAACACCAGGTCGAGCGTGCCGGTCGGCGCGCCGTCGACCCCGGCGGTCGACGACGCGGCGTCGAAGGCGTAGGCGAACTGCTGGGCCGGCGGAGCGAGGTCGGCGTGCTCGGCCGCGAGCTCGGCGGCCTTCACCATCACGTCGTGCGGGCTGTCGCGGTCGTCGGCGCGGAAGAAGGTCGCCTCGGTGTCGCTCTGCCCGTGGATGGCGCTGTAGACCGGCGCCTGGCGCATCAGCTCGACGAACTGCTCCTGGCCGCCTGAGAACGCGACGATGCCGCCGAGCGGGGAGAGGATGTCGGGATCCATGGGCCGGATCGACCGCACCGGGCCGACCAGCTCCGGCAGGTCGGATTGCCACACGGCGACGTAGCGCGTGAGGCCGCCCTCGACCAGCTCCTCGAACACGAGGTCGGCGCGCTCGAGCCCGACCTGGGGGCGGGCATCCTCGTGGTTGTCGATCTTCGCCGCGAGCGCCGGACTCGTCAGGCTGCCCACCGGCACCAGAGTGCCGCGCAGTGGAGCGGGCTCAGTGGGCGGCGGCGTCTGGTAACCCGATGACGAGCCGGCGGTGGGCGTCACCACCGCGGCCGGTGGTGCCGCGGTCGGCGCCGTGCAGGCGGCGACCGCCGACATCGAGAGCGCGAGCGCCGCACCGGATGCGATGCGCAGCGCGCCTCGACGTCGGCTCTTCACGCCCACAGACTAACGCCGCGCGGCGTCAGCATCGGCGCACACCGTCGTGCGCCGCAGAACGGGCGAGGTGATCAGGCAAGCCGGACGGACTCGGCCTGAGGCCCCTTCGCGCCGGTGCCCACTTCGAAGACGACCTGCTGGCCCTCTTCGAGGACCTTGTAGCCTGCCATGTCGATGGCGGAGTAGTGGACGAAAACGTCCTGCCCACCGCCGTCGACCGTGATGAAGCCGTAGCCCTTTTCAGCGTTGAACCACTTCACGGTTCCATTCGCCATTGTTACTCCCGAGTGCTGTGTTTCTGCAGTGGTGACACAGTTGCCACGACCACTTCCAAATCCTAGGGGCGCGGATTCGGGCGAGAAAGGCTCGAGCGGCAAAATCGGCAGATCGTGACCGCAACTCAACACGACGGAAACACGCGCGTAATATTGCGGCCCGGATGCCCGGGTCAGTCGCCGGGCACTACTCGGTTCCGTCGGCCGGAGCCACGGCCGGCGGCACCTCACTCGTCCCGCCGTCGAGGCCGGGGCCGGCGTAGTCGGTGCCGAGCACCACGGTGAGGGCTGCACCCTGGAAGGTCGAGGACTGCTCGGTCGCGACCCCGCCCAGCAGTTGTGCGAGGCCGAGCGCCGCCGCCTCGTTCGCCGGGTCTTCGTAGTAGACGGTGGTGGTGGCGAAGTCGGTGGAGCTCGCGTTGGCCATGGTGCCCACGTTCCAGCCGGCCTCGGTCGCGGCCTGGCCGACCCGACCGGCGAGACCCACGTTCTCGGTGCCGTTCAGCACCGTCACCGCGAGGGTGCCGTCGGTGACCGGGGTGATCGTCGGAGTGGGCGTCGGGGTCTCGGACGGCACCGCGGTGCCGCCTCCGCTCCCGCCGCCGCCGAACGCATCCGTGAACTGGATGTTGTTGTTGATCACCGCCAGGTAGGTCACGCCCCCGCCCACGAGCAGGGCGGTGGCGAGTGCCGCCCAGGCCACCACGATCCAGCCGCGGCCGCGCGCGCGTGGTCCGCGGTGCGCGCCGACGCGATCGGGGTGGGCGGGCAGACGGTCGAAGCTGTCCTCAGAGAAACGGGCCATGCGGAGGTGAAGTCCTAGTCGTCGCGCGACAGCAGTCGTGCGGAGCGCGCGGCCATTCGCGCATCCCGCACCCGCTGAAGCCTCTTGATGAGCATCGGATCGTGTGCGAGAGCGGCCGGGGAGTCGATCAGCGCACCGAGAAGTTGATAGTACCGGGCCGAAGAGAGTCCGAACTCCTTGCGGATGGCCTGCTCCTTCGCCCCGGCGTGCTTCCACCACGCGCGTTCGAAGCTCAGGATGCGGGCGTCGCGGTCGCTCAGCGCGGCCGGGGCACCCGGCTGCTGCTCTTCGGCGGCGGCCATCCCACTCCTTCCTCTGCGCGCGTTTTCGCCATCATATGTGCGCACGCCTCAACGCCCGCCGATAGCGGCGGCGGGCCGCGCGATCGGCGCGGCGCGGCGCGCGGCGCGACTCAGTCGGCGCTGTCGTCGTTGCCCGGCCGGAACATCGAGACGTGCGGGATGCCCGCCTCGACGAACTCCTCACCGAACGCCACGAACCCGAACCGTGCGTACAACGGTGCGATGTAGCTCTGCGCGTGCAACAGCATCGACTCGTCGCCGAACTGGTCGAGCACCTGGGCGATGAGCACCTGAGCGAGCCCCTGACCGCGGAACTCCGGATGCACGACCACGCGCCCGATCAGCCGGCGCGCGTCTTCGTGCTCGGGCTCCGCATCCGTCAGCACCCGCAGGTAGGCCACCGTCCGGTCGCCCTCCGCGATCCAGTAGTGGATGGTCTCGGGCTCGGCGTCGCGCCAGTCGAGCTCGGTCTCGTCGACCTTCTGCTCCACGAAGAAGACATCGGTGCGGAGCTTGAGAAAGGCGTAGAGCTCGGCCGTGCTGAGCTCGGCCCAGCGCTTCTGAACAAGGGAATGGGCAGGCACCTGCCAGAGTTTACTGAAATGATTGATGGTCGACCCGCCCGAATCCGTTCCAGGGAGCAGCATGTCCTACGAGGTTGAGAAGTCCGACGACGCCTGGCGCGCCGAGCTGTCGAGCGAGGAGTACGCGGTGCTCCGGCAGGCGGCGACGGAGCGCCCATGGACGGGCGAGCTCCTCGACGAGAACCGGGAGGGCGTCTACAAGTGCAAGGCCTGCGGGCAGGAGCTGTTCCGCAGCACCACGAAGTTCGACTCGCACTGCGGCTGGCCGAGCTTCTACGACCCCACCGGCTCCGACGCGGTGGAGCTCATCGAAGACCGCTCGCTCGGCATGGTGCGCACCGAGGTGCGCTGCTCGAACTGCGGCTCGCACCTCGGGCACCTCTTCGACGACGCCCCGCAGACCCCCACCGGCGACCGCTACTGCATGAACTCCATCTCGCTGAGCTTCGAGGCGGCCGAGTAACGGTGCCCGGCGTCAGAGCCGCGATGCTCGCCCGGCGGTCCTCGTCGAAGGTGACGGATGCGGCACCCACGCCCGCCGAGGTCGCCGACCTCGTCGAGGCGGCCGGCCAGCTCGCCGACCACAGCGGGCTGCGGCCGTGGCGGGTGATCGAGATCCGCGGCGAGGCGCGCGACATCCTCGGCGACGCGCTCGCGGCGGCCGACGGCGGGCGGGATGCCGAGAAGTTCCGCGGCAAGGCGCGCCGTGCGCCGCTCGTGCTCGCGGTGGTCGCGTCGTTCCGGCCGAGCCACAAGGTGCCGCGCTGGGAGCAGGAGGCGGTGGCCGCCGGCGTCGCGCACGGGCTGATGCTGCTGCTCGACGACGAGGGCTGGGGCGTCATCTGGCGCACCGGTGAACTCACCCGCACGAAGCCCGTGCGGGCGGCGCACCGGCTCGGCGAGCACGAGGAGCTGCTCGGCTGGCTCTACGTCGGGGGCCTGCCCGACCGGGGCAAGAAGGAGCGCCCGAAGGGCCGCATCCGCGTGGCGGAGCACCTCTCGTCGCTCTGACGCGCTGCCCACCCTCCGCCGCGCACTCCTCCAGCCCCGCACGGGAACGACGGAGTTTCGGGGCCGCTGACGGGAACGACGGATGCTCGCTCCGACGTTGCCGCGAGCATCCGTCGTTCCGGACGGGCGTCTCAGAGCGCGGCCAGCCACTCCTCGAAGGTCTGCGTGCCGCGGCGGGCGCCGGCGCCGGCCAGCAGGGTGCCGTCGCGGAGGGCGCGGCCCCACACGCCGGGCAGCGGCACCTGCAGCACCGGGCGCCGAAGCCCGGTCGCAGCGAGGTAACGGCGCACAAGATCGGCCATGTTCTCGGTGTGCGGGCCACCCAGATCGCGGTCGAGACCGCGAGGTGCGCCGAGCGCGATCTCCACCAGAACCGCCGCGACCTCGGCCGCCGCGACCGGCTGCGACTGCATCGTCGGCACGAGTTGCACCGGTCCGATCCGGCCCTGCTGCACCATCTGAGCCGCGAACTCGTGGAACTGGGTGGCGCGCAGGATGCTCCAGCCCCCGCCCGAGGCCATCACGAGGTCTTCCTGCAGCTTCTTGCCGGCGTAGTACGCCGAGGGCGCCGCGGCGGCCCCGACGATCGAGAGCGCGACGTGGTGCGGCACACCCGCGGCCCGTTCCGCCGCCAGCAGTGTGCGGGTGACGGCACCGAAGAACGCGGTCGAAGCCCGCGCCGACGTCGTGCTGACCGAGGAGACGTCGATCACGGCGTCGCTGCCGCCCAGCGCAGCCGCGACGGCGGGCACCGCGCCCACCGCGGTGAGGTCGTGCCCGGCCGAGCGACTGAGCACGACGGCATCGCGCCCGGATGCTCGCAGCACGTCGACGACGTGCCGCCCCACCGCGCCCGTCCCGCCCGCGACCGCGACCCTCATCGTGCCAGCCCCTCGAGGTCGCGGTCGGCCACGACGGTGAGCCGCGCATCCGCCGGCGTCACCGTGACGGGACGCGCCGGCAGGGCGAGCAGCACGCCGAGGGCGAGGCTGACACCGAGACTGACCACGTTGCCGACGACGTCGACCGCCGAACCCTCCAGGTGCAGCAGGTGGTAGCCGTAGTGGATGGCGCCGAACACCGCCCAGCCGAGCCCCACCACGCGCGCCGGCGCCGCCGTGCGCGCGGCGATCGCCGCCACGCTCGCGGCGGTGAGGCCGAGGTACAGCCCGCCGACGTCGCGCACGAGGTGCTCGTTGAAGGGCCCGTCGACCGAGACCCAGGTGAGCCCGAACCCGGGGAAGGCGTCGTAGAAGGAGTGGGGGAAGAAGGCGGCCCACACGCCCACGTAGGCGCCGAGGAGCGCCGCCGCGGCGAGCAGGATGCGTCGAGGTGTGCTGTTCATATCTCTCTGGACGGAATGACGGCAGAAAGTGTGACCCGCATCCGGGAGTCGCGAGATGATGGGCGCAAGCAAGGGAGTTCCCGATGACCGCACCCGACGATCGCGGCGACGTCGACGCCGAGGTGATCGGCGAGCGCCGGCACCTGATGAGCTTGGCGTACCGGATGCTCGGCACCGTCGCCGAGGCCGAAGACGCCGTGCAGGAGACGTACACGCGCTGGTACCGCCTGTCGCCGGCCGAGCGCGATGCGATCGAGGTGCCGCGTGCCTGGCTGACCCGGGTGGCGAGCCGCGTCTGCCTCGACGTGCTCGGCTCCGCGCGGGCGCGCCGCGAACGCTACGTCGGCCCGTGGCTGCCCGAGCCGGTGCCGTCGGACACCTTCGCGGGCACCGTCACGAGCCGGTCGCACGAACCGCAGGATCCGCTCGACCGGGCGACGCTCGACGACTCGGTGAGCACGGCACTCCTGCTGGTGCTGGAGGCGATGACCCCGGCGGAGCGGGTCGCGTTCGTATTGCACGACGTGTTCGCCGTGCCGTTCGAGGAGATCGCCGAGACGGTCGGCCGCACCCCGGCCGCGTGCCGCAAGCTCGCGGCCTCGGCGCGGCGCCGGGTGGCGGCCAGCCGGGTGCGTCAGGTCTCGCGGGCTCAGCACGACGCGGTGGTGCGGGCCTTCTCGGCGGCCGCGCGTTCGGGTGATCTGACCGCGCTCATCGCGGTGCTCGACCCCGATGTCGTGCTCCGCTCCGACGGGGGCGGAGTCGTGTCCGCTGCCCGCAACCCGGTGTCCGGCGCCGACCACGTGGCGCGGTTCCTGGTCGGGCTGCTCACGAAACGGCCGAGCCTCGAGGTGGTCGACCAGGAGACGCCCGACGGGCTCGGGTTCGCCATCTGGGAGGAGGGCCGGATCATCGGGGTGGCGACGCTGCACGTCGTCGAGGGGTCGGTGGCCGACGTGTGGATCGTCGTGAACCCCGACAAGCTGTCGCTCTGGAACTGACGGTGCGGCGCGCGGCGGACGCGCATCCGGCCGTGCTCTACGATTGACCGGTGACTGAACTGGACTCGACTCCAGTCAATGAAGACTCCCCCGCCGCTCCCGCCGCTCCCGCCGCCTCCGCTACCACCGGCCAGGACACCGACGCCGGCCCGGCCCCGCTCGAGCACGTCGGCACCGTGCGCCGCTGGCTCGCCATCGTGGCGCTCGCGCTCGGCGGTTTCGGCATCGGGGTCACCGAGTTCGTGACGATGGGGCTGCTGCCGAACATCGCGCAGGACCTGCTGCCCGCGACGTACGCCGTCGATCCGGAGTCGGCAAACGCATCCGTCGGTCACCTGGTGTCGGCCTACGCGCTCGGTGTGGTCGTCGGCGCTCCGACCATCGCGGCGCTCGCCGCCCGCTGGCCGCGAAAACGGCTGCTGGTGGTGCTCGTGTCGGTGTTCGTGGCCGGCAACCTGCTCTCGGCGGTGCTGCCCTCGTTCGGGCTGGTGCTCGCCGCACGCTTTCTCAGCGGCCTGCCGCACGGCGCCTACTTCGGCATCGCCTCGCTCGTAGCGGCATCGCTGATGGGGCCCGGCCGGCGCGCTCGTGGCGTCGCCTTCGTGCTGGGCGGGCTCGCCATCGCGAACGTGGTCGGGGTGCCGGCAGGAACCTTCCTCGGCCAGCAGTACGGCTGGCGGAGCGCGTACCTCCTGGTCACCGTCATCTTCGCCGTGGCGCTCGTGGCGATCGTCGTGGCGGTGCCGTTCCGGCCGGGTGATCCACGGGCGACCCTCCGCAACGAGCTGAGCGCGTTCACCCGTCTGCAGGTGTGGCTGACGCTCATCCTCGGGTCCGTCGGTTTCGGCGGCATCTTCGCCGTCTACACCTACGTGGCGCCCGTGGTCACCGACGTGGCGGGGCTGCCGGCGGCGTTCGTGCCGTGGGCGCTCGTGGTGTTCGGCATCGGCATGACGACGGGCACGTTCGTGAGCGGCTGGCTGGCCGATCGCTCCGTCACCAGCGCCCTCCTCATCAGTCTCGGCGCCGTGGGCGTCTCGGTGCTCGGCTTCGCCCTGTTCGGTGGCTCCGCAGCGGGCATCATCGTGTTCCTGCTGCTCATCGGGGCGTGCGCGGGCGCCTGTTCGCCCGCCATCCAGACCCGGCTCATGGACGTCTCGCACAACGCCCAGTCGATCGCCGCGGCCCTCAACCACTCGGCGCTCAACATCGGCAACAGCCTCGGCGCATTCCTCGGCGGCCTCGCGATCGCCGGCGGGTTCGGCTACCTCTCGCCCGCCCTGGTCGGCGTCGGACTCGCGGCGGCCGGTTTCGCGGTGCTGCTCGTCTCACTCGGCATCGATCGCCGGAGGCGCCTCGCTCGCTAGGGTGTGGACATGTCCGTGCGCCGCGCCACCCTCGACGACCTCGACGAGCTCGCTCCGCTGTTCGACGCCTACCGCGCCTTCTACGGCCTCCCGATCGACCCAGCGGAGCCGTCGGCCGCGCGCGACTACCTCGCCGAACGGATGCGCCAGGGCGAGTCGATCGTGCTCGTCGCCCCGTCGTCGGCCACGTCCGCACCGGACCCGACTGCTGCGCCCGCGCGGCTCGACGGTTTCACCCAGCTCTACCCGACGTTCTGCTCGCTCGAGCTCGCGCCGGTGCTCGTGCTCTACGACCTCTTCGTGCGCCCGGATGCGCGGGGCCGCGGCACCGCGACCGCCCTGCTCGAGGCGGCGCGCCGGCTCGGCGTCGAGGCCGGCGCCTGCCGCCTCGAGCTCTCGACGGCGCACACCAACACTGCGGCGCAGCGCCTCTACGGGTCCCTCGGCTGGCAGCCCGACGCCGCCTACCGCCACTACGAGCTCCCGCTCCGCTGACCCGCCGCACCCGCACCCGCCCCGCAATTCAGGAGCCGGCGGGCGATCGTGCGGTTTTCAGGAGCCAGGGGCCTGAGAACGGGCGGATCGCCTGAGAACGGTACGACGGCGGCTTCGCCTGGAGGAAAGGCAGCCAGAGCGGTGGCGGCGGAGGGGCCGGCTGCGGGACTCGAACCCCACGACGCATCGCGTCGTGCGTCGCCCGGGCCGGCCACGCGCGCGACTCAGGGCGGTCAGTGGGGCCGGCTGCGGGACTCGAACCCGCAACCCCCGCTTGTAGTCTGGCGAAGCCCGATGCGGCCCTAAGCGGCCCGCCATCGGGCGGTTCTCCGCGGCCGGGATGCCTCGCATTGCCCTCGATTGCCCGGCGTGGCCCGCGCAAAAGCGTGAGTAAACCGTGACTAATCGTCGCGTCACAGGAGCATCCGGTCGCGGTGGTTCAGGCGTCGCTCGAGGCGCGTGCGGAGCCGGTAGACGAGCTGCGGGTGCGCCTTCAGTGCGGCCGGGTCTTCGAGCAGGTGCGCGAGGCGCTGCTGGTACCGTGCTGCCGTCCACCCGAACTCGCGGAGGATCGCCATCTCGCGGCCGCGGGGCTGGTCGATCCACCGCTCCTCGAAAGCGAGGATGGCGCGGTCCTGATCGGTGAGCATGGGGTCGATGCTCGCACCACCCACCGACAATGAGAGAACGCCCCGCACGGCCCGTGGATGGGCGCGTGCGAGGCGGGACTGTCACGGGGCCCTGCTCGGTGGGTAGGATCGCTCCAGACTCGATCAGGGGGTTCTCATGAGCAACGCGGCAGCTGGCTGGTACGACGACGGGGCAGGACGTCAACGGTGGTGGGACGGGCACCAGTGGACCGACCACTACGCTCCCCCGCCAGCCCCACCTCAGCCGCAGTACCAGCAACCCGCCTACTACCCTCAGCAGCCCCAGTACCAGCCGTACCAACAGCCCATCCCGGTGAGCGTGCAGGGCCGGCAGGCGAACAACATGGGGGTGTCGTACGTTCGCCCGCAGCAGGGACACAGCCTCACCCTGTGGATCATCCTGTCGGTGTTCCTGTTCATCCCGGTGATCTGGTTGATCTACTACTCGGTCAGCCCCAATCACTACTGGCACGCCTGACCTCCTGACCGCCTCTTGGCGTGTTGTCGGTGGTGCTGCCTACCATCAGGTGCGCAGGAGCACGGCGCGCTCCGCAGGGAGGGAGCACGACGTGGCGAAGCAGCAATGGCACCCTGTCGAGTCGATGCTCGCCACCGAGTGGATCTTCCCCCGCCCCGGCACCAAGGAGCCGTTCGCGATCATCCGCTGGGTCGACGTCCACCTCAACGGCGAACCCATCTCCCGGTGGCGGGTCGTGACCTGGCACACCGACCCGAAAAAGCGGCGACTCATCGGGGACGGCTACTACCGCGAGATCGAAGACGCCGCCTTGGCCGCCCACAAGCACGCGATCGCCATAGCAACCCCTCAGGTGCTCCACACACACCACGGACCATCCACCGTGATCAGGAACGAAGTCGCCGAGTACCGGTGAGTATGCCCCCAGTCCAAGGAAACCGGCGGGCGCAGTGTCAGGCTGCGCAATATGACCATCTCTCCGCACGCCCGCTTCCTGGTGATCGCCACGGGCATGGAGGGCGTCTACGTCGGCACCTCGCCCGACGGCTTCATCGGGCTGATCCTGGACAACATCGACTCGGTCTCAGAGTTCCCCAGGGAGGAGCTCGAACAGCTCAGCTAACCGCGTCGCGTAACCCACACGGCCTACGACCGTACGCCAACTACGCAGTCACCGTCCGCCCTCGAGCTTCTCCCCGAACAGAGTGTTTTGGCACCAGTGACAGTGGCTGCTCGTACGATCAGCCCATGAAAATCTCGTCCACGATTCGCAACACCGACACGCTCGAGCTCGACACAATCGAGGTCGAGACGGACGTCTACGACCTCGGATACGCCGACCTCCGGGAGCGGGTGCCCGAGGGGTGGCAGATGCTCAACGTCGGCGTCGACCGGTAAGCGTGGTTCGCGCGTCTATACTCGTCGAGTACAGGGGACGGCGGGGGGAAGATGCCAGCACCAGGTAACAAGCACGGCCCGAGCGCTATCCCGTCTCTCGATGGCATCCGCGCGATAGCGGTCCTCATCGTGTTCATCGGACACGGAGCTACCGCGCCGCTGATCTGGCCCGGCAACGTCGGCGTCACCATCTTCTTCTTCCTCAGCGGCTACCTCATCACCACCCTGCTAAGGCGCGAATGGGGCAAAACCGGGCGGATCTCACTCTCGAAGTTCTACCTCCGGCGTGCTCTGCGCATCCTCCCACCGGCTTACATCACGATCATCATCGCCGTGGTCCTCGGTGCGGCGGGTGTGCTGGCGGCGACAACTACCGTGTGGGGTGTGCTGGCAGAGGGCCTGAACCTCACCAACTACTACCTCATCTTCTTCGGACGCGAAGGGCTCCCGCCCGAGACGTCGATGCTGTGGTCACTCGCCGTCGAAGAGCACTTCTACTTGATATTCCCCGCCGCGCTTATCCTGATGCTTCGCAAGCGACTCAGCCGCGTCACCATTGGGCGAATCCTCCTCGTCGCGTGCGGTGTGGGACTGCTGTGGAGGATCGCTTTGACGTTCGCGCACGCCAGCTTCTTCCACCTCTACACCGGCACCGACACCCGATTCGACGGGCTACTAGCCGGCGCCGCGATGGCGCTGCTGTGGAACCCGACTACTGGCGACGCGTTCCCTTTCCGTGTTGACCAGAAGATCATCGCGCGCGTGCTCGTCCCAGTCGCGGTGGTTGTGTTCGCAGCTTCCGCGCTGATCCAGAAGGACGCGATCCGCCTCTCCGTCGTCGACACTGTGCAGTACCTGTGCCTCATCCCGATCTTCTGGTTCGTGATCACCCAGCCCACCAGTTGGGTTGGTCGCATCCTCAACAACCGCGTCGTCGCACACATCGGGGTGCTCTCGTTCTCGATCTATCTCCTCCACCGGCTCGCGATAGCCCTCGTCGCTCCGCTGTCGCCTATCAACCCTGTCCGTGATGTCATCGCCCTGGCTGTCACAATCGCCGCCGCCGAGGTGATGTACCGGTTGGTTGAGGACCCGCTGGCGAAGGTGCGGCGTCGTCTCGAGGTCAGGCTTCCCGTCCGGGAAAAGCGAAAAGACCCCGACCCAGCCTTATAGGGCTGAGCCGGGGTCTTCGGGTGTTCTACGCTGCGATGTTCCAGGTCTCGAGATCATCCCACTTCATCGGAGATCCACCGCCACTGACGTTCGCGCCGGCCTGAAGGAAGCCGCGACGAGTAGCCGCGTTCAGGTCGGTGTCAGTGCCCGTGACGGGCGGTTGATCGTTGATGGTGACGGTGTAGCTGCTGCCAGCAAACTGCACCATCACCTGATCTCCGACCGTGCAGGGAGCAATCGCGCCGGTCCCGACCCCGGACATTGAGATGACCGAGTAGGAACCAGCAACGCACTTCCTGAGCCTCCACCCGTTAGTGGATGACATGTCGAGGACGACGTAGTTGGAAGCATCCACGTACCTGACCAGCACGCCGGAGGTGGAGATATCCGCGACCAGCGGTGGTGCTTTCGCGTACACCGCCCGAACAGTTCCGGTCGCGGAACCCGCGTCCACGGTGAGCGCTTTGCGAGCACTGTTGGCGTAGTTCATGTTTGGGCGGATCGAGTTCGACAGAATCGACCAGGTACCCGAATCGTGGTCCGTGTACGTCAGAGCATTCAGCCCGTCCGTCGTTGGCGTGGCAGTACCAGCCAGAGTTCGGTCCGACCGGTTGAAGTGATCACCCGCGTACGGAGTCGGAATGAATCGCTGCGCAGCCGACACGGCGTATGTACCAACAACGCTCGACACGATCCCCGCGACTCGGAACTGGAGCTTCGCGAACGAAGGCAGCCCCGTGATCGTCTGGCTCGGCGTGGTGGAGGCGCTGCGCGTCACCGTGTGCCACGTTCCGACGTTCACGTCCTGCCACTCGACCCGGTAGTCGTCTGGGACCTCGAGCGGAGCTGTCCACGTCAACGCCACCGTACCGGCCACCGTCGGGTTGTAGGTTGCGATGATCGAGGAGGGCGTGTTCAGACCCAGACCAGTGTTACCCGACAGTCGCGGGTTGGAGAGCGTCTGCGTGACCTGATGGGTTTCCGAGAAGAAGTTGACTCGTGCCAGAAGCCCGTTGAGTGTGTACGCGCCGACGAACTGCAGCCCGTAGGCGTTGCCGCGGGTCGTGCAGTTGTCGACCATCAAGTCGGCGGGCAGCGCCACCGCGCCACGGATCGCAGCTCCGGCATTTTCGAGGATCTTCAGGCTCG
Organism: Herbiconiux sp. FW305-C-125; assembly: GCF_058783455.1. Classification (NCBI taxonomy): domain Bacteria; kingdom Bacillati; phylum Actinomycetota; class Actinomycetes; order Micrococcales; family Microbacteriaceae; genus Herbiconiux; species Herbiconiux sp. FW305-C-125. The sequence continues at coordinate 775,918 of NZ_JBYSYO010000001.1, forward strand.
TGAACCCGAAGATCGCCCCCAATGCCCACCCAGCGGGGTCCGTATTGGTGAAGCGGACGCCGGGTCCATTGTTGCGAGCAACGGTGATGTTGTCCCAGCTGTACCCTCCCGCGATGGCCGTAGCGATCAGGATGCCCGCACCAGAGTTGTCGGCAGGCCCGTTCTCGGTGATCTGCCCACCGGACACGCGCCCGTTGATGCCACCACCCGGCGAAGCGTGGGTGGCGTCGAGCGCGAAACCGGCCTTCAGGTTACGAGACAGGTCGCACCCCGTGACGACGAGACCATCCGAACCCGCGTCGAGAAGACCGTACCAATTGCCATAGGCTTTCAGCCCGGTCACCACCTGTCCCTTGGTCTGTGCGTGCGTCACCCCAGCGCGAGTGAGAACAGCCTCAGAGAACCATCCAGCGTTGTAGTTGCCGATCGCGACGCAGTTGGTGAAGGTGACGTTCTCGACCTCATACAGCCCGGTGCCGAGACCATAGCCGGCACCCGACCCGATGTGCTCGTCGTTGGCAGGGTCGTTGGGGTCGGGGTTATCGGGGTCGGCGTAGTGCCCGCGGCCACAGTTCTCGGCGATGCAGTCGATGAACTGGCCGTCCTGGATGTAGTCGACGCCGAAGCCGGTCGCGAGAGTGTTCCGAATCCGGACCCGCTCCGCCCGGAAGTGTCCGACCGACTGGATGAAGATCCCCTTACGACGCGAGTCATAGCTGGTCTGCGTCTGCCGGGCCCCATCGATCGTGAAGTCAGCGATTGAGATTGCACCGAACAGGACATGGTCCGGGTCGAGGGTCGCGGAGGTGGTGCCGTTGATGCACGCCTCGTCGCCCTCGACGAACAGGAATGTCTCGTCGAGCCCCGCGCCTTTGAAGCCGATCTGCATCCCGATCGTCTCGTCCAACACGAGACCGGTCGCGATGCGGTAGTCGCCTGCTGGAATGTTCAGAATGAAAGGTCGCTTCGTGGTGAGCGCCGCAAACTCGTCCTGCAGGGCGTCGACAGCGCGCTGGAAGATCGGCGACATGTCGGCCGTGTCGGTCGGGTCGAGCATCTCACCGTCAAGCACCCACTCGGAAAGGTGGCGCACGAAGTTCGTGGGCGCGTACGTCTGGTCGAGCTTTCCGCGGGTCAGCGACGTCCTCGTGCCAACGTAGGCCGCCACTGCGGTGTCGTTCTCGACCGCGTTCACGCCGGGAAGCCCATCCGCGCCTGCGGGTCCGATTGGGCCTTCCGGCCCGGCGGGACCTTGCGCGACCCAGTACTCGGGCGAATCGACAGGAGTGACATCCATGAGGTCGCCGTACTTCACGGTCGACACGTCACCGGGGATCTGCAGCACGCGCGTCCGCTGCACCATCTTGGTGCCCGATGCCGCAGTGTCGCCGGATGGCTGCAGCCGCTCGAAGACTCGCACCGCCTGACCCACCGGCGGAACGATCTGTGTCCACGGGGACGTGCCATCAGAGAGTAGAGGGACGCCTTCCGCGACCTGCACGACGTACTGGGTGCGCGACACGTATTCGCCGTCCTCCGTCGCGTACTGCGTGGTGCCCTCAACGACGAAAAGTCCTGTCGCGGGGCGGCCCACGGAGTCGAGCACGGGACCGGTGATGGTGACAGACGCCATGAGTTCCTCCGGGCATGAGAAAGGCCGCCCACGCGGCGGCCAGGACGGTGTGAGAGGGCGGCGTTGCTATGCGGCGAGGGCGTAGGTGTCGCGCTTGAAGTAGCCCAGGATCGCACCCAGCAGGGTCACGCCTGCGGTGATCAGCGGCGAATACTGCGACAGGTCCACACCGACAGCGGATGCGACGGCGAGGATGCCGGTGGCGCTGATGCCGGTGAGGGCGAAGACGAGCACCTTCGACGCGAACTCCTTCGGGCGCAGGCTCAGGAGGTTGTCGCGCTGGATGTACGCGGCCACGGTGGAGACGATGCCGACGAGGATCGCGGCGAGCTCCGGCGGGAGGGTCACGTCGTACCCGAACAGGCCGGTGATGTACTGCACCGCCCAGATGAGGCCGGAGGCGGTGAGGCCGGTCGCGAGGAACGCGATCAGCTTGGGGGCGAACTGCGTCCACAGACGCTGGATCGGGGTGGGTGCGGCGTGAGTCATGACTCCTCCTTCGTGGGATCGTGGTCGCCGGGCTTCGGCATGGACGGCAGCGTGTTCCAGAGGTCGTCGTCATCGACCACCGCGCGGGCGCGTTCGATGGCCTTCTCCTCATCCGGGAAGATGCGCGGAGCCACGCCGTTGTGGACCTGCCGGTCGACCACGTCCGAGAGTGCCCGGAAGCCTTCGCTGATGATGCGGATGATGCTTCGGTCGGTCTCCCGGCTGGTGACCATGGCATCGATGCGCCGGTTCATCTCGGTCATCTCGGTGCGCTGCAGCCGGTTCTCCGCCCACAGGTCCTGAATCGCGACAGGGCCGCGGACCTTCCGCACGATCACGAGACCAAGCGCGCCGAGCAGCGCAGCGATGACGGTCGCTGCGGGGTACACCCAGCCGGGGATGTCGCTGTCGGTGGCTACGGCGACGGCGGCCGCGAGGATCACCCCCACCATCCGCCGCCCCCAGCCCTCACAATCGACGACAGCCGACGCCACGGAAACACCGCCAGGATGATCGGCAGCAGGGCGATCGGCAGCACCCTGGTGTCACCGAGCGTCGCCGCGCGGATGATCAGAGCGAGCGAATACCCTGCGAGCAGCCCTAAGAGCAGCAGCGTCGCAACGAGCTCGAGGCCGAACCGCTTCGTGCGGAGTGACCGCACCACCCCAACGAAAGCGATGGTGGCGCACACGGCGACGAGCACCGGCCATGCGAGCGCCCACGCCTCGCCTGCGACGAGGTCGAGGGTGGTGACACCGACCGCGGCGTTGCCGATGCCGTAGAGCGCGATCAGCACGTACTTGACCAGCAGCGACGGGTACGGCGAACCCTCGGGCGGCTCCTCTGTCGGGAGGATGCGTTTGAACCGACGCATGAACACCCCTCTTAGGGTCGAGGTGGGCAGGTCACCAGTCGATCTTCGTGTCCGGCCGGAACACCTGGCCGGCGGGTGCGGTCTTGATCTTCGCGACAGGAATGTGAGTGATGCCGTTGTTCCAGAAGACCCGTTCGATGTTGAACTCGTCGGCCTGGATCGCGAGCTCGTCGAGCTGCCCGGCCTGGACGTACCCGTTGTCGCGCTCGACGCCGTTGGCGTGGTGCTTGATGAGGTTCGGTGCGACCTGGTAGGTCCTGTTCCAGGCCGGGACCCAGTACACGACCGACCCACCACGGCCCGTGGCAGCGAGGATGCGCTCCTCGGAGTCGGTGATGGCCTTCTTGATTTCGTCGAGCGCGCCCATGATTTCGATGTCCTCCAGAGACGTGATGTTGTAGACGCCGTTCGCGTCCGCCGTGATGGTCTTGAGCCCGAACCGGTAGTTGAAGTGCCAGGCCTCGCCCGAGGGCTCGCCGACGAGGTACCAGTCCCACCCGTAGGCGGGGCCGTTCTCCACGAGCCAGTCGTGACGTTCTGTGCCGGCGGAACCGCCGTACACCCACGAGTTGATGTCGATCGCGGTGAACTCGCCGTGTGACGATTCCCCTGGCTGGGATGCCGGGTAGAAGCCAGGGAGGCGCCGCGACCACCCGTCGAACAGGAACTCCTGGCGGGCGAGCGAACGGCCGGCTTCGGAGATGGTGAGGGGGATGCCGAAGACGGCCTCGAACGCTGCGGCGAACGCCCAAAACTGGCGGGCGGCCTCCCAATGCAGCAGCATTCCCTGCCCGTTGACGTCCAGACACTGCCCGTCGGGTGGGGTGCCGTTCTGGAAGTTCGGCGCCCAGGAGATGGCGCTCACGACACCACCTCGGCATCCCACCGCAGTTTTGCGGTCACCTCGCCCGCCTCCGAACCGGTCGCGCGGTCGAAGAGCACCCCCCGGACGGTTGCGTCGTTCCAGGAGGTGACGAGGAAGGCGTAGGCGCCCGGGCTCGCAGGGTCTTCGATGATCGCGGTGTGCAGCTGGTCGGGCTTCTCGCCGACCTCGTGGTCGAACTCTGTGTAGCCGGCCTGGTTCGTCGTGATCTCAACGACGCCAGTGCGGATCTGGGACATCAGGTCTCCCTAGAACGACGAAGGCCCACCGAGTGGCGAGCCAGGAAGGGTGCCGGGCGGGTTAGGAGTGCTCGTAGCTGAGGTTCGCGTAGAACGCCGGATGCGGCCCTGGGGTACCCGAGAGAGTCACCACCCCTGCGGTGGTCATCGTGACCGACCCGAATACGGGAACGACGCCGCCACCGCTGAACACACCGGCAGCGACAAGGGTGGTCGTGGGACGGAAGCCCGTAGGCATCGTGCCCGGCACGTCAGCGTCGGTGAACGGTGTGACCTTCGACAGGGCCAGCATTGCGGTGACGATCCCATTCGCTCGGGCGATCCGCATGTTTCCGGCGTTGCCGTACCCGGAGTTGTAGTTCAGGCCCGCCGTCGTCGACCGGGGGCGGGAAACGAACACCCACCCGGTGCCGGTGTACAGGTACCCGTCGCGTGTGCCGTCCGACTCCTGCCAGAAGAGGCCCTCCCACGGGGCGGTGAGGTCCGGCCAGTCGGGATGCGTGAACGAGGTGCGCTGCGTGCTCGTACCCACGATGTAGTTGCCGGTGAATGCTGCGTAGTCCGCGACCTTCGTGAGGTCACCCGAGAACGTCGCCGCGGAGAGAGACGCGGTGCGTGGTTGGGACTTGGGGCCGGGCGTGGTGGACATCTCAACTCCAACTGATCCGCAACCGCCCTGACAGGCCGTCGCTGCTGACACCTCTGTACTTGTGGTAGCCGCCGGTCGCGGTTCCGATACCGCCCGGGGCGCCTTTCAGCGCCTCACCGAACGAGGTAGGAAGGTCCGCCCACCCGTCCGCGTCGAGCGCGACTGCCGAGCTCACATCGACGTTCCCGCCCGGTTTCGTCGGAGACGAGTGCACACCGAATGTCGGCGCTCCCCCGGATGCGAAGTAGCGGGGAAGGTAGATCTGGATGCGCGTGATCGTCGCAGCGTCAGGGATCGTGTCGGACACGGCGGAGCCGTAGAACCATGCGCCGGTGTTCGTGTCGGAGCACCACACGTCGTCGGTCCACCACCCGTTCCCGGATCTCCACGAACCCGAATCGATCGCTGGGAACTCGAGGTCCGTCACCGGGGTCACCGGGTTGCCCGGGCTGACAGGTGCTGATGCGGCCGCGGATGTGAAGCGGCCCTCGACGATCCCTCCGAGGGGCCAGTTGATGGCGACGTTGTCCCCGATGGCTGGCTCCTCGTAGGTGTCGTAGGCGCGGAGGTGACTGCGCAGGACTCCGTCTGAGGTGCGGGCGTCGATGAACAAGGCGCCGGAGCCGTCGATCCCGAACGCTTCCACGGTCGCGTCGGGCGGTTTCGGCTTCGCGGGGCCAAGGAGAAGCATCTGGTTCCCGATCCGCCAGATCCGCACCGGGTCACCCGGGAGGGGCAGGTAGAAGCCAAGGTTCGGGATCGTGACCCGCTCGGAGTTGCCTGTGTCGACGACGCAGAAGCCTGTCGCTTCGTCGTTGCCGAGGTAGGTGCCCGCGAGTAGTTCGTTGGCGGCGATGTCCGAGAAGCCCTTCGCGGCCTCGTTTCCGGCGCTCACAGCAGCTTCGCCTCTACCTTCATCGGCCCTGTCGTCGAGAGGGAGATCTTCTGGATGCGGGCCACGGTCGCGCTGTCATCCACGGAAGCCTCCAACCGCACCACGTCACCCACCTCGAGGCGAGGGTCGGGGAGCATCTCGATCGACGCGATGGTCGTCTTCTGCTGCGACACGATCGGCAACCGAGCGTCGGCGTACGCCTGCGCCTGGTCGACGGTCTTGATGTACTCCGACGACACGTAGTAGGGGATGCGCCCCCAGGCCCCTTGCGAGGCGAGCCCGTACCGCAGCCGGCCTTCTTTGATCCGTGCCTCAGCGAGAGCGGTGACCATGTCGCCATCCGTGATGCGCACCACGACCTGGTTGTAGACCTCGTCGGCGTCCCACTCGGAGACGGTGTGCGACACGATCTGACCTTCCGGCCCGTCGCGCAGCGTCGCGACCACCCCACCCGGCGTGAACGGCCGCAGCGTGAGAGTGTTGTCGGCGCGCAGATACGGCGACCCACCCAACACGTCCCCGAGATCGAACACGGCGTCGAGGCGGCTCTCCTGGTACGTCACCGACATCGGGACGCTCACATCGGGCATGTTCCGCAGAATTGGCCAACCCGTGAGACGCGCGAGCTCACTCCACGCCGTCGCTGCGGTCGGTGGTTGGCCCGGGGTCACGAACCGTTCCCGGGCCGTGATCGAGAACGCGTCGGCGACATCCACTGTGATCGTCTCGCCCGGGTAGAACACACGCCCCGTCATCACCATCCGTTGCCGGCGCACGTCGCGGGGCTTCTGCACGACCAGTCGTCCCAGACGCACCGACCGGTTGAAGTCGCCCAGGGTGATCTCGTACTTCAGGTCCAGCCACGCGCCGAAGGGCGCCAGCCAGTCCGTGAGCTTCTCGGGCGCGATCGAGCGTCCCCAGTCGTCCTGGTACACGAGCTGCACTGTTCCTGAGCACAGCACTTGCCGTGAGCCGTCCCACACCAGGGCGATGCTGGAGCACTCGATTCCCTCGGCGACTCGGTCGAGGCCGACGAACAGGTCGGCGGTGATCCGGCGTGTGGCCGAGTCTGTGAGGATGTCAGCGAAGAGACGGTCGGTGGCTCGCACGCGGTCACCCCTTCACTGAGTAGTCCCTCGCCGCCTGCTGATACGACGTGTACGCCGCTTCGAACTCGGCGTACGTGGCGTAGAAGTCCTCGAAGTCCTGGTAGGTCAGGAGCGCTCGGACGATCGCCGGAGCCGGAGGCGCAACCTCGTCGCCCACGAGCGGCCAGTCCGACGACGGGTCGATGCGCTGCTTCCGGTTGTACGGGCGCTGGGTTGGAGTCGACACGCTCGCGAACAGCACCCCAGGGAGTGGAATCACCCCTGACGGTCGGATGCAGACGACGCCGGACACGATCTGGTCGTACCCGCCGAAGAGAGCATCGAACCGGGCGGACTCGCGCGGGGTCAAGGTGATGCAATCCAACGGGATCTTCGTGAGCCCCTGCCTGACCCCGCCGATCATCACGCCCACCGATCGGTTCCTGACGCGCAGGAGCTCCGATTCGACTTCACGCGTCAACTCGGACGCCGCGTTCGGTGCCATCATCACCCGAACTGCGGACTCAGGGTCCAACGGGTTGTGCCACCACGCCGTGCCCCGCGTGAGCGCCGGCAGACGAACCGTCGTCGGGTCCGAGAACCCGACAGGGTTGCCTGCGACATCGAAGTACTGCGCCCGGTACGTCATCTCTCGATCAAACGGTGCCTCGTAGTCGCGGCGAGAGAGCTCGGAGTTGACGTCGAGATCGACCATGCCGCGCACCTTGAAGGTTCGTCCTTCGCTGGTGCGCGACACGGTCACCGTTGACGCCACGACCGGCGGCGGACCAAATACGAGCAGGTCCACGTACGGAGACGGGGCGCCCGACGGGAACGCGACGGCCTCGATGCTAGCCATAGCGGTTCACTCCACCCTTCATCTGACGCACCGACTCGCTGTCGTAGTTCGCGACAGTGTCAGACGCGATTACCCGGGTCAGGGCGAGTATCGAACCGTCCTGATCCACCAGGGTCATCTGGGATGGCAGAGCCACGATTGCCGCGCCGTTCGCGGACGTGGAAGTGGTCGCCGCTCCCGACCCGCCCACGTACGCACTGGCCGCGAGCTCGTTGGCTGCTGCCTGCACGTTGCTGGTGGTCGACCGCATGCCCGATGCCAGGGCGAGACCGATCGCCTGGCCCGAGTACAGCGACCAGCCGCGTCCCGAGAACGGACCCACCCTCGCGGGCGAGAACGGGAGGAAGTCACGGACGGCACCCATGACGCCGGCGATAGCGTTCGTTGCGGTGCTCACTGCACTGCGGATGCCGCGAGCGAGACCCTCGACGATGGATTGTCCGGCACCGACGAGCCAGGAGCCCGCGCCGTCGAAGACGTTGCGGATTCCGTTGCCGAGGTCGATGCCGACCTGGATGGCTTGGTCTTTTCCGGACTCGAAGATGTTGACGATTCCGCCGATGAATCCGGACCAGATCTGACCGATGGAGCTCGCCATTCCGCTCGAGATGTCGGTGATCTTCTGAGCGAAGTTCGACCAGTCGCCGGTGATCAGCGCGGTGAAGCCTGTCCAGATCGTCTGCGCAATTCCGAACGCGACCACGAGGACTGTCGAGATCACCGCGGCGAGCAATTGCACGCCCTCAGCTATCACGGGCAGGAACTGCAGCAGCGGGGTCAGCGCGTCGAGCATCTGGATGATCGCGGGCGTCAAGGCGACGAACGCGGGCATCAGGGTTTCGAGCAGCTGCACGGCGATCGGAGCGACCTGGACCAGCAGCTGCGAGAAGAACTCGATGAGCGCGGGCAGGAGCGGCGCGAGCTGGATGATCGCGTCAACGAGCTGTGGCAGCACGTCGAGCGCGATCGACATCAGCGCCGGGGCGAGCGCATCGATCGACTGGATCAACGCGTCACCGAGCACCGGGATCAGCGGAGCGATGTTCGCGAGCAGGGCGCTGAACAGCGGCGCCGCCACCGCGAGAGCCTTACCGAGAACCGGGCCGAGGGTGGCAGCCAGGTCACCTACGACGGCGCCGAGGGTGCCTAGCGCTGCGGCGACGGCCGGCAGGCTGGGGCCGATGGCGTCCAACCCGGACTTGATGCCGGAGAAGAATGCGTCGAGCCCTTCCCGGAAGGCCGGTGTCTGGAGCGCCCCTGCGATCGATGACAGGAAGCCGCCGAGCGCCTCGCCTGCGGTCGTCAGAATCGAAGCGATCGTGGGTGCGAGGATCGCGAGCATCCGCCCGATCGGGGCGAGCGCTGCGCCGAGGGCCGAGAATCCGGCGTTGGCGCCGACCAGGATGGCGGTCAGGGCGCCCTGGAAGGCGCTGCTGTTGATCGCATCGGCGATCCTCGCGAGGACCCCTGCGAAGGTCTCCAGACCGCCGCCACCGGCCCGCCGGGCGGCCTCGTCGATGCCGGCGAGGATCGCGACCACGGACCCGAGCGAGGAGCCGAGCAGGGTCACGACGTTCAGGGCGTCCTGCACCCACTGGGCGAGCTGCCCGTTGCTGGTTACCGCGGCGATCCAGTTGTTGAACTGGATCGAGATGTCCGAGAACCAGCTGCCGATCGAGGGCAGGTACTGGGCGGCGAACTTGCCGAGGGAGGCGATGGACTGCGCGAACGCATCCGTGCCGCCGGTCGAGTTGTCGATCGCCGTGGCGAGCTGCCCCATCATGCCGGCGAGCACCCCGTCGCCGAAGGCCGCCTGGAAGGATGCGGCGACGGATGCCGCCCAGGCGCCGAGCGAGTTCGAGACGGCTGCGAGCCCGTCGGTCAGTTGCGGGAACACCCCGTTGACGAGATCGAGGATCGGCTGCCGTGCACGAGCCCAGAAGTTGTCCTGGATCGTGGCCTTCAGGGAGTCCCACACGGGCTGCAGCTCGGAGAGCTGCTCCTTGGCCGCTGAGAGCGCCACAGCAAGCGCGATGCCAGCCACCCCAGCGGCGGCCAGAAGACCCGGCACAGGGGCCGCCAGCGCCACCAGCGACGCCACCGAAGCGGCCACCGTCGCGATGCCACCGATACCCGACAGGACCAAGCTGACCAGGGACGCGACCGACGTGGCGACGAGCGCGATCTTGGGCAGGTTCCGGTCGATGTTCGCGAGACCACGCCCGATGTCGGCGAAGGTCGAACTGACCAGCCGGGCACCGGACAGGGTCGCGAGGATGGCGGCGGCACGAGCCACAGACGCCTTACTCACGTCGACCGCGATCTTCACCCGCCGGTCCCGGGCGGTCTTCGCGATCTCCGCGGATGCCTTGAGGGTCTTCGCGTCGACCTTCAGGTCAGCTGCCCGCTTCTTGATGTCGTCGCGAAGCTTGCGGACGGCGTTCTCCGCCGGGCGGGTGTCCGCCTCGACCTTGATGTTCGCCGCCATCGAACCCTCGACGCGCTTCAACATCTGCCGCACGTCTTCGCGGAACTTCGTCGCGTTCGGGAGCACCCGGATGGATACGCGACCGACTTCCTTACCCGTGTTCGTCACCGGCATGCGGTCACCTCTTTCGGGTCAGGAAGTGGAGCGCACCATCTCCCAAATCGGGAAGTCCGCGATCGTGCTCGACGCCTCCCTGCCCACTGGAAGGTCGGGTTTCGCCGCCGGCCGCGGATACTTCGGGGCGGTGACTTTCCCGCCCCAGATCTCCGCATTCGACGTCATGGCGTCGCGCACCGCATCGAAGACGTCGGCAAGGACCGCGGTCTCGTTCGACCACCCCATCCACCGGTCACCCATCACCGCGGCGCGGTAGCGGGAGCGGGGCACGCTGAAGAGGGACTCTGCGAGGTCGAGAGCCCGACGCGGTGTGATCGTGCCGCGCCAGACGTCGACGAGGTCGAGCTGGAAGAACTCTTGGAAGTCCCCGCGCAGCTCGGCCCCGTGCTGGTCGACTAGGCCGCAGAGCCCATCGATTCCCCCATGGCCGCCAGGTACCAAATCGCGAGGTTCGTGACCTGGCTGATGGAGTCCGGGCCCGACGCGAATGCGATGTAGGCCTCTTCGTTGACAGCGACGGGGATGAGCCCGCGCTGCATGGACGCGAGCGCGCGCAGCGACTTCGCATCGGTCGTGATCTCGAAGCTCTTGTCTTCGTCGTCGAGATCGATGCCGAGCCCCTCGAACGCCTCCGTGAGGAGCGCGGTGAGGTCCAGGCGATCCCACGACGGCAGAGACGTGACGGGCTTCAGGAGGTCGGCACCAGGCGGCGGGGCAGCTTCCGCGGCGAGCTGGTCGCTCTTGGAGGGAAGGTGATCCTGCGGCTTCTTCGGGGCGGTCATTGCGGACCCTTTCTGCGCGGACCAAGGAGGGTCTCCCCGCCAGGCGGGTCCGCATTCCAGCACCTGGCGGGAAGATGTGTCACGCCTCGAGGGCGGGGTGGAACCACTTCATGACGCCGTCGAGCTCGTCGGAGGAGAGCACCGAGAACGCCAGCGGGATCTCGAAGAACTTCGTCGGGTCGAAGGTGGGGGCGTCGCCGATGCCGATGGAGACGCGCGGGAAGTACACGCCCATCCGGTCGGTGCCGTCGAGGCAGAGGATGAACAGGGCCCGCTCGACCGGCGTGAGGGTCGAGGGGACGATGTACCCGTCGTCCGTGTCGATCGCTCCGTTGAACGCGAGGTCGAGCGTGAGCTTGTCCATCTGGAGGGACGCGATGGTGCCCGTGTAGGTGGTGTCCGAGTACGTGGTGCGCAGCGCGGGCGTCCACCAGGAACCGGACGTGGTCGCCTCGCCACCGTTCTTGCTCAGCGAGACGTTGTTCTCGCGCGACGTGTGGCCGGCCGCCTCCCAGCCGGTGCCGGGCGTGGCGGGCGTCATCGTCTTGTATGCGGGCGGGGCAGTGTCGACGTCAGCCAGGAAGGGAAGTCCGCGACCAGGCAGGAATACGGCATCTCCGTCGAGGGCCATGATGGTGTCTCCTTGGGTTGGCGGACCCGGCCGTTCGGCCGCTGGAGACGGGGGTGGTTACTTACTTGGTCGCAGCGTCAGCGAGAAACTGCCTGCGTATTGCGTCACCCACTTCGACTCGACCTCGACGGTCGCGACGCGGGTGAAGATCGATTGGTCCTCGATGTCATTGACCGACCCGACGTCGGGCACGATGTTCTTTCCGGCGAACGGGTCTGCCCACTCCCAGATGGAGTCGTACAGGGCGCCAGCGAGAGCCTTCGCGTCGTCGAGGTCGTCGTCGAGGATGTTGATGTCGAGGGACGCCGTCCAGCCGCTCGGTGGGGCGTGGTTGTCGATCGCCTGGCCGACCGTGATGCGGAACGTGACGAGCGGGAAGTCGTCCCAGGCGTCGGCGTCGATGTCGGGCATCACAGCCACCCCGTCGGGCACGGCCGCGTCGAGGAGCTTCTTGGCGAGGACTTCGGCGTCGATCATCAGAGCATCCCCCGCGCCTTCGTCATGATGTACTGCCCGGGCACCCACCGGAGCGTGCCTGTGGACACGCGCCGTGATCCGGCGTGGCGCTTGCGTCGAACCTTCACCGGGTAGTGCCCGTACTCGATGGAGATCGAGGCGGGGTCCGTTGCTGAGACCAGGCGGTCCTTCACCCCGTTCCGGCCGCGGACCTTCTTGATCTCGAGCGCGCGCATGTAGTTACCGGTGAGGCGGTGACGCGCGGCAACCATCTTCACGCGACCGAGCACGACCAGCGCAGCGAGATCCATCGCGGATGATTCTCCGACGATGCGTGCAGCGATGATGCCGGCGCTCTTATTGACCTGCGCCATCGCGCGCGCCCCGCTTCAGGATGATCACAAAGTGCTCTGTGCCCTGCCCCATGGTGAAGTGCTCAGGCTCGCCCACCGTCTCCCACTCGAATCCTTCGAAGTAAGCACGAGACAGGTAGTCACCCGGCCAGGTGCGCGAAGACACGCGCCGCGTGATCTCGAGCTGGAGACCTCGGTTGAGGCGCTCGGCGGAGTCGAGGGGCTGGATGTTGCAGCGGACGGTGATCCGCTCGCCGTCAGCGATGGGCTTCCGTTGCCCCAGGCTGCCGCCTGCGAGAACGAACCGCTGCAGCTCGAGCTGGTGCCGGGGGTTATCGAGGATACCCACGGTGGCGTCTCCCGAGGTCGTGGTAACCGATCGCGACAGTGCCCATGTCGGCGGTCTGCACGATACCGAACAGGGTGTCGATGTCCTTCTGGGTGAGCCACAGATCTCCCGACGACACGACCGGGCGAATGCCGTACGAGTAGCCGCCATCCGATTCGCTGGTGAGGCCGCGAGGGTTCGTGATGACCCTGAGCACGACGTCGCAGACGATGCGGTGGTAGTTCTGTTCGAGCAGCTGCCCGGATGCGAGCCGACCTTCCACTGTCGGGTAGTTCTGTTGGATGAGGGCCACCGCGTCGGCCAGCTTCGTGACCAGATACTGGGTACGCCAACGCGTGGCGAAGTCGTCGCCTTCGTACCGGTTCTCGAGCTCGTCCAGTTGGACTGCTGGCAGTGACACGGTGGCCCTCCTCTCGTTACTGCTGGGGCGGCTGCTGCGCGGCGTCGTCCGCGCGGAGACGAGCGACGATCTCTTCGCCCTTGCCCGACCCGCCGCCGTCGAGCTTGCGCCCGATGGACTCCTGCTGGAGCTCGTGGTACGCCCACGTGTCGTAGGGATGCACCTCGTCGACGTTCTCCCGCCTCGCCTCGTAGGCAGGCTCGGAAGACGCCGGAGCGGCCGGAGGAGTCTGAGGCGGCTGCTGGCCGGCGTCATCCGCCGACTCTTCAGCCTTCTCCGCGAACGCCTTCGGGTTGGTGACCAGCTCGGTCGCCCACTTGGGCACCTTGGAGCCGGCCTCCAGCCGAACCGCCTCGCCCTTCTCGTTGGTGACGTGCACGTCGGTCGCGAGTACCTTCGCCATGATCACCACCCCCTACAGGACGTCGGCGGCGAACGTGGCGTTCGCGCTCTCGAGCACGGGGAGCACGATGGCGGACCCGAGGATGTTGTGGCCCTCGGGGTCGTCGTCGTGGAAGGCGGCGGAGAACACGCCCGACTTGTCGGCGTCGCTGATGCCGTAGGTCGGGTTGATGGCTTCTGCCGGGATGCCCCAGTCGGTGCCGCCGAGCGAACCGCCAGCACCGCCGAGCTGCACGCCGCCTTCCTCCGGGAGGAAGATCAGCTTGTCAGCCGAGATGAGACGGGTCGTGGTGGAGCCCACCTTGACCTGGTCGTCGTTGATGACGACCCGACCGAGCCGGAAGGTCGAGAACACCGACATGACCTGCTCGACGCTGAGGATCGTGGAAACGTCCGTGCCGCGACCCCAGTACGCCTTGATGATCGACGTGTTCTTCTGCAGCGCCGACATGATCGACGTCGACATCATCGCCACGGCCGGCGGGAAGCCGTTCGTCGCGACGTACACCGCCTTCCAGTTGATGAGGTCGGTGAGCGCGTCGGTGCTGGTCGTCGACCACACCGCGCCCGCGGTGACCGTGTGACCTGCGGCTCGACCGAAGTCGATCGTGAACGAGAGCTTGTTCTCGTTCAGCACGATCGTTCCAGTCTCGACGGCCTGCCCCTGCGCCAGAGCGACGCGGGCAGCGATCTGGCCACCGATTCGCTCGGCGTAATCCTCGAACTTCTGACCGATGGCATCGGTCTGGCCGTAGAGGCTGAGCTGATCGAACTCGGAGACCCGCAGCTTGCGGCTGATCGGGGGGAGCTTCCCGGAGCGGGACTGTCCGCCCGGAGTCGATCCGAAGGGCGCCTCGGTGTCGAACGCGCGGTACGTCGCGGTCTCGTTCAGCGACAACGCGTTGATGTCGAAGTCGAACGAGAGTCCGAAGTTCTCTCGCGCGGGGAGCCAGCCGGAGAGCAGGTAGCTCTCGGCTGTGAGCTCTGCAGCCGCTCGGGCAGCTGCGGTGAGCTGCGAGGCGGTGCGGAATGCAGACGAGTAGACCATTCCGTGTCCCTCCTAGTTCTCGAACACGAACTGGCCACTGGTGGTGGCAGCCGCGACGTCGGACGCCCCCGCCGCTCGCTGTGCAGCGATCGGGAGAAGAGGCTGGTTGATGATGGCGTGCCGGACTGCGGCGACGGCGACCTTGGTCGACGTGGTGCCGTTGGACAGCAGCAGGGGCTCCTCGTTGACGATGAAGCTGTCGAGGGCGGACTGGCGGCCGTCGGAAGCGGTCGTGTCGTAGGGGCCGTAGAGCCCGGACGCGGTGATCTTCGCGATGCCGATACCCGACTTGAGCACCTTCGTGGTGGCGTCGTAGTGGGTGCCGCTGGTGAACTTGGAGACATCGAGGGTGCGGGTGAGCGCGTTGCTCAGCCCGTGGTCGGACGCGAGCCACGTCTTGTCCGTACCGCCCGTCGAGGTCACCACGGGGGTGAGATCCATGATGGATTCCTCTCAGTAGGTGATGGGGTTACTTCTTCTTCTGGAGCTTTTCCTTGCGCTGGGCTTTGAGCTCGGCGATGGAACCACCGCCGCCTCCTCCGCCACCGCCAGGTGTCTGCGACCGGTTCAGCGCCTCCCTGACGGGATCTGCTGGAGGGGTCGTGCCGCCGGCGGGAGCGCCGAAGGTGGCGGCGTACTTCTCGAGCGCTTCGGCGTCGATGTCGCCGTTCGCGTCCGTGAAGGTGTTGGGATCGACGTGAGCGAAGATCGTGGCGACCTCCGCGGCGTCTTTCCCGGTCAGCCCCTGGAAGCTCCCCATGACGGCTTGCTTCAGGTACCGTGCGGCGCCGATGTTCTCGCCCTCGCGGCGAGCCTCTTCGAGCGCCTTCTCTGCGTCCGTGGCGTTCTCGGCACGAAGCCGTGCCAGCTCCTCCGAGTCCGCCTTGAGCTGGTCGTAGTTGGCGCGCGAGTTCGCGGTCTGTTCGTGCTTGCGCGCATAGAACTTCCAGTACGCCTCGCGCTGCTCCGCGGTCATCTGCTCGAGCGGGGTGCCCTGCGGGAAGCCGTGGTCGACCGGCTGGTCTGCCGGGTTGCCTCCCGACGGCGGGTTCTCCGGGTCCGAGTGGAATCGGAGTCGGGGGTTGCAGGGGACGCGCTGCCCGAATGCGTTGATGCGGAACATGTGGTGTTTCCTCCGTGTCGGTGGATGGTGCCCGTGACGGGCGGGCCGGCCGGTGGCCGGTGGTCTACTCGGGCAGTGACGCGATGAAGCGGTCCAGGATCTGGACGCGTTCCTTCATCTGCTTCACTGCGCGGAACAGGCGCAGCCCGGCGTCGCCGCCGGGTGGTACACCGTCCGGGTCGGCGGCGCGCACAGCGTCGTAGGCGACCTGCGCTATCTCGAGCTGGGTCGCGAGTTGTGCCCGCTCGACGCTCTTCGCGGCTCGGGCGCTCTGCGGCGTCGGGCGGGAGTACTCGGGCCTGCCCGCTTCCTTCGCATCGCGGAAGTGCTCGCCCTGGCGGGTGAGGACCGGGCCGAGCTCGCCGTGCTCGTTGACCTTGATGCGGGTCGTGCGAAGATCTTCCGCGGCGGTGCTGCCCGCGGTGTCGTAGATCCGCTGCAAGTCGGCTTCGTTGATGCGGAGGCCTGGGTCGTCGCCCTTCACCACGCCGAGGGTGGTGCAGTTGCACGACGGCCCATGGAGCGGCATCAGTTCGTTGGTGGCATAGAGGCGTTGCGACGCGACCCAGCAGAGACCGCACGTGCCAGTCTCGGAGAGCTCCGGGTGCGGCACCCTGCGGTACCCGATGATCCGGGGCACCGCGTCGTAGAGCTTCTGGGCCTCGTCACGGTCGGCGGCCTTCACGTCCTGGGTCGCGATGGCCGTCAGTCTCTGCTCGGCAATCGTGCGCGCCTGGTCCACTGACTTGCCCTGGGAGAGGGCGTAGACGAACTGCTCGGCCGGTCGCGCGTACACGTCCAGCTCGCTGATGCCCGATCGGGGGTACAGATCCACGCGGGCGGGGAACTGAGGGTTCCGGATATCCATCTCCCGAAGCACGTTCGACAGATACGTGCGCGTGAGCAGCCGGGTCTGCACCAGTGCGGCATCCGTGAGCGTCGCAGAAGCCGCGGCGAGCCCTGCGGTGAGGTTCGGGTCGCGAGAATCCCCGAAGTCGCCCCACAACCCCAACAGCAGTCGGATGAGCTTCACCACGATCGAGCGGCGCTGCGCCGCCTGACGTTCTGTGAGGGCGCCGAGACGGTCGATATCGGCCGCCACGGGTTACACCGCCGCCGGCTGCTCGAAGGCCTCGTCCGAACGATCCTGACGTGCCTGTGCGATCTCCGCGGGCGTGAACTGGAACACCTTCTCGTCGATCATCCGCTGAGGCATACCGCCCGCCTTCGCCTGCGCGGCCGCGGACGACCGCTCAGTGATCGAGGAACGCTCTGCAGCGGCCCAAATCGTCTCGATGTCGGCCGGGTCTGCGCGGACCAGGTCGCGCTGGGCCTCGAACGACATCCCCAACGCCAGCGCGAACGCCGGGTCGGCGCGGTCCTCGTCAGCCTCGACAGCGAACACCATCGACTCGCGAGCGAGAGACGCGCCCTCAGCGGAGCCGTTCGCGGCATCCGGGGAAAGGATGTACAGGGCCGTTGAAGATGACGCCGCGAGGTGGCGGATGTCGTCCTTCGATGCCGACAGGATCGGGGTCACATCTGTGACCGATGACTCCCAGATCTCCGCGTTCCCCGTCAGCCAGAGAGCAGCGGGGCCTGCCTTGAAGATCTCGTTGTAGTCGATCGTCTCGCCAGCGCGCGGGTGGTCCGGCGGGTACACCTTCGGTAGGTCACCCTTGAGCGCACGCTGCCGGAACGCCTGCATCGCGATGATCGTGATGCGGTCGAGGATGTTCTGGTCGATGCGACGGAGGGTGTCGAGATGGCGTTCGAAGACGCCCATGCGGCCCTCGAGGTCGTACCGAACCACGTTCACCTTGTCGGTGAACCCGAGCAGCACCGGGTCGGACACCCATGCCCAGTCGCGGCCAGGGCTCCACGGCGTGCCGTCGGTCGGGAACGAGCTCGTGCGCGCCTTCCGGTATGCCTGCCGCATGTAGCCCGGTCGGAACAGGGTCAGGATGTCGACGCCGTTGATGGGGTCGTATCCGACCTGCAGCGCTGCCTCGGTGATCTGCTTCTGCGTCGCGTACTGCCGGGTGGCCGTGCTCCAACCGTTGGAGGGCACGATGAGCGGTTGAGCGAACTCGCCTGCCCCGTTGGACTCCGCGGACCCTGTGACGGTCAGGAACGCGCTTCCGTATGTCGCTGCGTCGCCGAAGAAGTCGCGGACACCGACCTTCATGTTGGAGCGCTTCCACGTCGCCCACGCCGAGGCATCCCCGTCGACGTCGCCGGGCGCCGCGGTGCGGAACCCGACCGGCTTCATTCGGTTCACGCGAGCCGACACGATGAGGTCGGCCATGTTCAGTCGGCACATCAGCGAGAATCGACGGTAGGCGTTCCGCATCGACTCGTCGGCAGCATCGGGGACGGCCGCCACACCGTCGCGGTGCTTCTTCAGCTCGCCGAGGCGGGGAAGGTCTCTCCCCCACTCCGTGGCGAGCTGCATCAGCCACCAGTCGTCGGTGCCGGGGATGCTGGTCTGTGTAAGCAACCTGACTCCCCTATCTGACCCTCTCGGGCACACTCGTAATCGCGGCGGGCAGCGGTTTCCCGTGATCCAGCCAGTCGGCGGCAGCCTCGAAAGCGGCCGTCGCGGCGATCGCGGCGTCCATCTTCTTCGGCGAGTTCTTCTTCTCCTTGCCGATGACCGTTCCCGAACGCCGCTGCCACTCCCGGGCGTTCAGGAAGTGCCGGGTCATCACCCGGTCTCCCGAGTGAGTCACCGTGCCGGTCACGATGGCCGTGTGTAGGCGCTCGAGCGCGGGCACCATGCGTGTGTCGGCTTTCGTCCACCACTCGATCGGATGCTTCGTGGACGCCTCGACGAGGAGCTGGTCCTCGTACTCCTTCGCCCAGGCATCCACGTAGTCCTGCCACAGCGGCGGGTCCGCGTAGAACCCCACCACCCGGTAGACGGTGAACGCCTGCGACACGGCAGCGTCGAAGGCGACACGGTCGACCTGGTAGTCCTCGGCTTCGGGTCCGTCAGGTGTCTCCGCGATCTTGATCGGGAACAGGTACCTGTCGTGCACACGGCACGCCACCAGGGCGGTGGCGTCGTTCGAGCGTGACCCGTCGAAGCCGAGCGTGATCACGTCACCGGGCGCGGGCGGGAGCCACAGCTCCTCACCGTTCCACCGGTACGGGCCGTCAGCCGTCTTCCTCAGCACGAGGATTGAGCGGGCCGACCACTGCTCGGGCTCCACCCACGCGTTCAACGAGCCGACGACCGCGTTCAGGAAGTACCGGCGGGTCGTCGACACCTTCCGGCGGGTGTCGTACGCCGCGGAGACGAGCGAATCGACCGAGTTCCACTCGATCGCGTCGCCGTACGCCTCCCGGAACGCCTGAGCGAGCGCCTTCTCGTCGCGGAAGTCGACGACGTCACCCCACCGGTGGTCGAACAGCAGCCTGGCACGTCTTGCGCGGCCCTCGTCGATGGCCTCAGCGAGCTCGTACGTTGACTCAGCGACCGACTCCTCGCCGGGCGCGTACATCGTCGTCGTTTCGAGGTACCAGGGCTCGGCGCTCATCTTGCGCTTCTCGAGGTTGTTGGTCACCGTCGTGTACATCTGCCGCAACACCGGCGTGACGTACAGGTGGGTCTCGTCGAAGACCGCGAAGGTCTCCTTCCCACCGTCCTTCGACGCTGCACCGGCCGTCGAGCGGACGATCTGCCCACCCCACGGGATCACGATGCGGTTCAGACCGACCTGCACTCCGAACGCTTGCAGCTGGAACAGCGGCGCGGCCGAGTCGTGCAGGTTGTAGTAGATCGTCTCGTAGACGTTCCCGGCCTGCTCCTCCTCGGTCGCCATGATCCGCACGAACGGCGACACGACTGGGCGGCCCATCGGCTCCCCAGCCGAGTACACGTACGTGCGGCCCAGGAACTCGTACCGCTCACCGCCCTTCGCGATGCCCGCGAACCGTGCCGGCCCAAACGCCTCAAGCAGAGAGAACTTCGCAGCGAGCCCCGACTTGTCGGTGCCCTTCGGCCGCGACAGGAACGCCGAGTCGTACAGGCGGCGCCCGAACGAGTCAAGCGCGTAGCAGTCGAGCACGAACTTCGCGTACTCGTCCGTCAGGTGCGTCGGCCGGCCGATGACGTCGCCAGGCCCATGGACCGTGAACGTCTCGATCCACCACACCGCGATCCGCAGCGAGACCTTCCGAGAATGGCCGGGCGCCTTGATCACCCGGCGCGGCATCAGTCGTCCTCGTCAGACAGCAGCCGCTTCTCGCGCTCCGCGTCCATCGACGACACAGTAGCGCCGCCCGGAGTCTGCACCGGGCCGTCATCCGGTCGCGACGTGCCCACCTCGAGGCCGAGACGTGCGCGGTCTTCCGGAGTGGCGCCGAACTTCTGGACCCGCAACCGCACCTCCGCGGCGAGCTCCCACCGGCCGTACTCCCACATCTGGTGGTGCATCAGCGCCGTGTCCAGCAGGAAGTCCCAGTCCGGGCCCGTCATCATCCGCAGCGCCTGCGGCGACTTCCGCCAGCTGTTCCACCACCGCACCGTCTGCGGGTGCCACGCCTGCACCTTGCCCGACTTGTCGCGAAGCGCGTTCCGGGGCAACGCTGGACCACGCGTTTTCCCATCCGCAACGAGCGCGATCTGCTTCTTATTGTCGCGATCCCTCACCCGGTTCCCAGACGGAGCGAACCCATGCCCCGCCATCAGCACAACCCCGCAAACACGCGGAACGAACGAGCAAACATGAGCAACCTCCATGGCGGATGCCAGCCACCATGACGGCGACCGAGCGCGGCTGAAGCAATCCCCCCAGAGTCGCGCGCACCGCGAGCAGCAGAACGCGAAGCGGTCAGGAGGGAGGGGTGGGGAGGGGGTGGACCCCCTGGGTGTCAGGGTGCGAGTGCGGCGGCTACGAGGACTGTCGCGGTGGGTGTTGCGAGGATGAGCCACCACTGCTTGAGGTACTCGGTCATCGTTCCCCCTTGAGCCAGGCGCCGTGCTGCCCCGGCGTCATCGCGTTCGGGTCCTTGGGGCGGGGGCTTTGATCACTCGCGTCGGGGTCGACCGCGTGTTGCCACCACAGGTCCGCCCCACCGTCGAGATAGGCGTGCTTCGCGACGCGGCGTCGGTACACGGGCGTGAGCCAGCGCCAGCCGCGGTCGAGGGTGTTGACGGGCCGCCAGGCGAAGTGCCAGTGCCACGGCGCAATGGGTGTCCCGAAGCGGGGAGCGAACCGGTCGGTCACTGTCCCGCTCCGTCCGTGTGCCATATGACGCCGACGCCTTCGGGTCGCTCCTGATTGGCGCCGGCTGGGTCGAGCTGTGCTGCGACATGGCGGAGCGCCTCGGCCATCTCGATGTGCAGCGCATCCTGGTCGACGGACAGCTGCACACCTAACACGTGGGCGCTGTGCCTGATCTGCCCTGTCGTCTTCACCTTGGTGCGGAGCGTGACGGGAACCTCGATGAGCGGGCTCTCGCTTGCCTCCGTGACGATCTGGATCGTGACGGGCACGGTGATGGTTCCGATGACCATCAGTCGTGCTCCACTTCGATGAGCGTCCCGTGGTTGACGGTGACGGCTCCGACCTTGTCGATCGTCAGCGTCACTCTGAGGGCTGTGCGCGCCGCAGCTCCGGACCAGTCGTAGAGCAGCGTGTCGATGTCGTGGTGCACGGCGGTGAGGATGCCGCGCGCTTCGGTGTTTTCGTCGAGACGTGCTCGGACGAGGAATCCGATGTCGTTGCCGCTGAGTTCGCGGGCTGGGGTTTCAGTGATCGTGGCCATGCGGGGCCTCCTGGATTCAGAACGGTGGTGGGTCTTCGTGTGGGCTCGGTACGGGTTGCCGTGTGGGAGCGGGCAGCAGACCAGGGTGGAGCGGCTTCGCCGCGGTCTTCTTCGCGGCTCTCACTCGTCCTGACGCCTTACCGCCTTCGCGGCCGGTCTTCTTGCCGTGGTGCCAGGTGCAGAGCGCTTGGAGGTTGTCGTCGTCGTCTGACCCGCCCTCGCTGTGGGGGATGATGTGGTCGACGTCGGTTGCTCGGAGTCCGCAGCGGCGCCCGGTGTCGTCTCGGATGTGGGCGCACCGCCACTGGTCGCGGTCGAGGATGCGGAGCCGTGTGGCCGGCCAGTTCGGTCCCAGTTCAGCGGCGCGGTTACTGCCATGCCAGCCGGGCATGAGTCAGAAGTTCGACCAGCGGTCGACGCCGTACGTCGCGAGACCGCGACTCAGGGGCGCTGGCTGGCCGTCTCCGCACTCGTACGCGGTTGCGGTTGCTTCTTCACGCTCGAGCTCGATGCTCGTGTACGCAGCAATGACGATCCAGCCTTGGATGATCGGGTCGCTCGTCACGGTGGTGTCGTACTCGTCGGGGCCTTCCTCGCGGAACGCCGCCTTGACTCGCATCCACTTGGTGATCGCGGCGCTGAGTTCGTCGCGTGCCGCTCGGACGTCGTCCTCGGTGCTCACGTCATCCCTTCCCGATCGGGTTCTTGCCCTGTCGTGCTGAGGGCGGGTAGCCGAAGACGTCCTCGAACCACGCCGACACGACCTTGTCGATGTAGGTGGCGGGCACCTTCCCGGTGAGGTGCCGCTTCAGCGCCGTCCAGGGGTGCGGGGACTTCGCCCACTTCGCGAGGCCTGGCCCCTTGGTCCAGTACCACTTGGGCGGCTAAAGGTAACCACGAGAGCCGGGTCGCGGGTCCGCGACAGCGTCGGGCTTGATGGTTGCCATTGTGCATCACCTCCTCAGACACGTGCGAGATAGGCAGCAGCCCTTTCGCGCGTGATGGTGCTCTCTAGGATGCCGAGAGCGCGGTTGCATCCTCGACACAGCAGACCGCGTACACACTCACCGCACGTGATCTCGCTGGCGCAGCATGAGTGGTCGTGATCGACGCTGAACCGTTGCCCGGTCGGGCATGCAGTGACACCGCACATCCCGCAGCGTTCGCCGTATCGGGCGACCAGCTCGGCGTAGGAGTGTTTGTAGCGTCGAAGGCACCCCCGGTCGCTCATGCACAGCCTGCACTCGGTATGGAGTCCGTCGCTTCGCAGTTTGGTCTTTCCGAACGCCGAGTCCGGCTTCGCGATCCCGCATCGGACGCACCGCCTGTTGCCAGATACGTCATATCGCGCCTCGCGTGCCAGTCGGCTTGTCCTGGCCTGCCAGTCCGCTTGAGAGACGTGGTGCGGCCGCGCTTCACGTCGACGAGCCGAGTAGTGCTTGGCGCATACGTCGAGCTTCTCTGTCGGTCGGTCGCATCCAGGCGCTGAGCACATGGCCTTGACCTTGACAGGTAGTTCGAGTGATCCGTGACGCTGCCAGCGGTGGTAGTGCATCCCGCACCAACCGCGCGTCTTCACGGGCTTGATGCATTCGGGGACGGCACAGGTACGATCGTTCATGTTGACCTCTAGACCAGGTTGACCATGGCCCCGGGCTGTTAGCGCAGTCGCGGGGTTCTTACGTGCTCGATTCTACTTCGTCATCCTCGAGTGGTCCGGGGTCGGCGGGTGCCAGGCGCAACGAGTACAGGGCGGCGAGCACGGCCAGCTTCATCAGGGTGATGCCGATGAGGACGACGGGAAGGGGTCTCATCGTCGTGTCTTCCGGCGCCGATGCGCCTTGGTCTGCTGTGCCCGGACTCGTGACTTCTTCGACGGGAGCGGAATGGGTGCTTCGCGGAGGAACCAGGGCATCGGTGTCTCCTTCGACGTGGGTGCCGCTCCGGTCGCCGTGCCGCGTGTCAGACGGACTGGGCGAGGTACACGGCCAAGAGGATGCCGGACGCCGAGTACCCGGCGACGTCCGGGGCAAATTCGCGGCCGGTGCGCGCCTGGCTTGATGCGGTCGCCTACGGTGTGACGTGCAGCGCCGCTCGGGTTCCAGGTCCCGGTGTGCGGGTGCAGGGCGTGCGCGTTACGCGACTACCCGCCCTGCCCCGGTCAGTGGGGCCGGCCGCTCGGGATTGCGCTCCCGGTGCGCGGCCGGCCGCCCGTTGACGAGTTCGCTCCCCCAGGAGCCAGGTTGTCGCCCTGTGTCACCACCGAAGAGAGTTGGTGGCGGGTCTGTGAAGGGTGATGCAAAACTTTCGAACAACTCGGCGAGCGACTGCTTCTAGCCGTTGTCCACTTCTGCGTACTTTGAAGTAAATGTGTGTGACATGGTGCGTGTCAAACCAATTCGGAAACTTTTTCTTGCGCGGTCACGAACCTGCCGCGTGAATCGTGGCGGCGAGTGTGTTCGGTGCGGCCGGTGAGTTTGCCGCGGTAGGTGGCGAGGAGGGTGTCGTGTTCGATGTAGCGGCGTCCGGCGATGGTGCGGTAGGTCATGCCGTCTCGCATCCAGTGGTAGATGGTCCAGCGGGCGCGGTGCACGCGTCGTGCTGCGTGTCGGATGTCGTAGAGTTCCCGATCCTCGTCCATCGCTCAGCGCCTCTCTCACGGCCTAGGAATCACACTGGTGTAATTCTCCCCGATGAGGGCGTGAAAACGGCTCAGGCTGGCGTGGAAGCGCGGTACTCGTACACCCAGACGGACTCCATGCCATCAATTCCTGCGAGGAGGTAAGTGAAGGCCGCGGACGGCTGCGTTGCGTATGTGTCGGCGTTGTAGGTGGGCTGCTGCGGAAGGCCGGTCGTGTGCCATACGGGCAGCGCTTGCCACCCTTCGCGAACCGCGTCGAACTCGTCCCCATCATTGGGTCCTCCGACGAGTCGTGCCCTGCTCGGTGACCATGTGCACGTGAATCGGCGGCTGAAGTTGTGTCCTTCGGATTCTTCGAAGTGGAAGTGGCCCTCCCTGGGGAACCCGCCGGCCTTCTCTGCCTCGCGAATCACATCGCGCGCGAGCTTCTTCGCGAGCGATTCCCTGGCGCCCGGCAGCTGCAAGTATCTCTCTTCCATGTCTGCCCGCGCCGAGAGGCGGTCAGTGATGTAGAACGGCACTGGATCATCCTCTCGCAGGGACGACACGCCCGCACTCGTGGCAGGTGACCGGTGCGGCGTACCCGATCGGGTGCATGTCGGTGTCGAGGTTGATGGCCTTCACGTCGAACCACTCCGACCCGCAGTCGGGGCAGGCGAGGTTGCTGTTGCTCGTGGGGAACGGGATCACGTTGTCGGGCATCAGCTCACCTGCCAGAGGATGACGATGACGATCGCTGCGGTACCGAGAATGCTGAAGACGATGGCCCCGGGCGTGATCGCTTCCATGCAGTCGACCAGCCAGTCGCGGATGTATCGGAGTGGGCGCATCACGTCGCCTTCTCTCGTGCTGCGGCGCGCTGCGCCTTGATCTCGGCCCACCGGGCACGCCTGCGCTCCGAGTCCAGGCGGTCGGCACGAAGCCGGCCGAGCTGCTCAGCGGTGTGCTTCGCTTGGAACTGGTGGAGCGCGATCTCCAGCTCGAGGCGGAGCTCGCTGTACTCGGGTTCTGCTGCGATGCTCTTCAGCATCTCGGCGAGTTCGTGGTCGTCGGTGCTCCACTCGGTGATCAGCTTCGGCATCACTTCACCTGCCCAACCGTGTACGTGATCCCCTGATGGTGTCGGTTCATCAGATCCGCGATGGCTTGCGCCCACCACAGTGCACCAGCCTCGGAACAGGCAGCACCCGTCGCTGAGTTCATCACGACGAACTGGGGCATCACTTCACCTGCTCTCGGAACTGCTGCTGCAACTCGATCGACGTGTGAGGGAACCGCTGCACGGTCGTCAGAGTGAGCACGGTGCCAGGGTGCTTTGCGACGAATTCGCGGGCTGAGGCTTCGGACTCGTGCCAGTCGGTGCTGCCGTAATCGTCGAGTTCGACGCCCCAGATCTGTTCGGGTGCTGGCATCAGTCGCCCACTTTCGCCCGGTACTCGGCAGCACGAGCACGAAGCCTCTTCGCGACCTCCGAGCCCGTGTACCAGTCACCCCGGAACGTGTTGGCGTGAGACTCCAGCGCGTCGGCTGCGGCTTCCGCCTTCACACGAGCCAGCCAGTCAGAAGCGAGCACCCGGTCAGCGGCGTCACGCGGCCACGGGTACGCGTCGAGTTCGAGCGCGTTCGGGTCGATCAGGTGCGCCAGTTCGTCACGGTCGGTGTCACTCATCGTGCTGTGCCGCCTTACCCTGTGCTGCGAGCAGGTTGATCCAGCGCTGTTCACCCGCGAGAGCCGCTCGAACGTCGTCTACAGCGACGTGGGTGATGTGAGACGGAAGCCAGTCGAGTAAAGCGCTGAGCGCCTTGGTGTACCCCCATCCTTCGATGACCTTCACCACCTCCTCATCCGGGTAGAAGGTCACCCCGTTCTGCCATCCACCCTTCGTGCGCTCGGCCAGCGGGTATTCGGTCAGGTCACCGCGTTGAACGGTCAGTCGTGCGATCACGGGCTCATTCCTTTCGTCTCGGCTCGGCGACATGGCGTCGAACATCATTCCTGCGTACTCGGCGCTCACTGGTCGGCTCCTGCCCGGTATGCGGACGCTCGTGCTCGTACCTGCCTTGCTGCGGACTGCACACCGCCGATCCAGTGCTTCTCCGCCTCGGTGCCGTCCGTGCCCGCGTACATGCGATCCAGCTCGTTCGCAGCGGCTTCGAGTGTTGCGGCGTCGTGTTCCCGCAGAACCGAAGCAGGGGCAGCAGACTTCCAGCAGTTGCATGGTGCTCCGGTGATCCCCCAACTGGGATCAGCGGCGCAATCCGCGCTATGGGGTGCTTCTGCAATCGCGGCGTCTCGTGCCGCGACTTTGATCGCCTGCTCGGCGATGATGTCCAAGTCGATCAGGTGAAGGCCCTTCAAGTGCTCAACTCGAGCTTCGGTTGCGCGTAGGCGCTCGATCAGCGGCTGGACCACATCGCGGTACATGATCTGTTCAAGAACGCCGCCGTGATCCTCCCACCGCACAACGGCGTCGTGCAGGGTGGCAGCGATGCGTTCCTCGTCGGACTGTTCGGTCATGAGCGGTAGTCCTCTCGGTTCTGGGAGTACTGCGGGCGCGGGTAGAAGCTCGTCCAGTGGACCAAGGCTTCGGTCTGGTCGTGAACGAACCGGTCGGCGCAGTTGACGCACGCCCATGGCTTCGGATCGAGCAGCGGGGTCTCGGTCTGTTCGGTCATGAAGACACCCCATCAGCGCGGGCCTTGCGAATCAGTGCTGCGCGCACTCGCACATGGTCCGCGGGGAGCGCAGACCCCACATACTCAAGCGGCCAATGCCGCGAGTCGATGAGTTCTATGTCGCCGTTGCGTTGGTCGACTTCCACCCCGTCTTCGTCGGCCTCGGTGGGCACGCCTTGATAGAAATACCAGTCCTCGCCCGAGGCGATGAGTAGAAGCTCGCCGTCCTTCGTGCGGACCACCATCTGGTAGCAGTCCTCCATCAACTCCGCGAGATCATCGGGGGTCGCGATGGTTGGCAGCGGCGAGCTTGCCTCGTCCAGAGCATCGGCGAGTTCGCCGAAGAGTTCCATGTTCGACCCGGCCCGTTCCTCTGGCCTCTCGCCAACCGTGGCGCTCTCGTAGATGGTCTGCTCCGAGTCCGCGCGTGCTCGCGCTTCTTCGATCAGTTCGTCGTTCTTGTTCATGCTGCTTCTCCTCTCGTGTGGGTGACAGCGGCGACCAGTTGGTTTTCAAACTCGTTGAGGGCATCCGCGAACACCTCATCGTTTTCGTCGTCAGATGCATCCCGATGAATCGGCGGCACGTAGGCCGGCGCGAGATCGTCGAGGACGTCAGCTAGGAATTCACCCACCCGTTCGCGGAACAGCGCCGCCATTCTTGTGACCATCCGCTCAACCGCAGCTTCATGCGTCGTGGACACCTCGGGGCTGCCCGATGACTCACGGTAGTAGTCGTTCATGTCTTCTTCTCTCCTCCCCAAGGGGCGCTCAGAGTTCGCGTCCATCACTCGGCCCAGTCCACGAACTTGTCGACCTCAGCGGCCGGGACAGGCCATTCGCAGTGCGTGCACTTCACCTCGGGGCCGGCGGCGAGGAACGTCGCGACCACCGCACGCTCCCCACACACCGGGCACTCACGCGGCCGCGCCTGACGGGGTTTCCGTGGTGCTTGCGGGTACCGGCCCCACAGGGTGCGGGTGTAGTCGGCCAGGTCGTCGTGCCAGGCGCGGATGTCGTCGGGGTCGGCGGCGGTCACGATCTGCAGTTCCCGCTTCTCGTACCATTCGACGAGGTTCTCGACGGCCCGGAACGCTCCGGCATGGTCGAGGGCGAACGGTGGGAGTCGGGTGGCGCCGTCCTCCTCACCCCGGTACGGCAACGTCGCGTACGGGCCCGTGACGTGCAGGGTGCGGGCGAACCCGTCCATGTAGTTCGCGAGCTGCGAGAACAGGTCGTCGGCGTCCTCCACAGCCTGCTCACGCATCGGCAGGCGCCGTTCCGGGGTGCCGGACACTTTCGCGCCGTACGCTGCCGCCTGCACGTCAGGGGCGACGAGGGAGCGGATGTGCGCAACCATCTGCGGGGTCTGACGGAGCATCCAGCGGGTGCGGCCGTAGCAGGGCCCGCAGAGGCACCCGAAGCGGGCGGCGACTTCCTCGTCGTCGTCGGTGCGGGTGTGGACGACGCAGAACAGGGTGTCGGTGGTGATGGTCATGAGGTGGGGCCTCCCGTCGCGTGCTTCTGGCTCAGGAGCTCGAGCAACCACCGGCGGCGATCCTCCTCGAACTCGAGCTGCCTGAGCGCTTCCTCGATCGCCTTCATCGACTCAGCGGAGATCTCCGGGCCGACCACGATGCGTCGCAGCCCGTCCTCGAACTGGGCGCCCTCGATCGCGATCACGTTCGTCCCAACCATGGCAGCCGAACGAGATACACGCGGGGTCGTTGAGGGAAGACGAAGAGCATCCATCACTGACCGCCTTCTTCGACGCTGAGGCCACGAGCCCGCATCTGCTGGTTGAACGTCGCCGTCGAACGCACCGCTTCAACCGCGTCCGCGACCAGCGGCGGCGTGCCGAGCATGCGGGCCGCCGTGGCCTCCTGGAACGCCTCGAACTTCTGCCGGGCATCCGCGGCCGCGACGATCAGCTCCGCGGCCAGTGTCTCGGCCTGCTCGGGCGTGTAGTCGGTGCGGCGTCGGTGCTGCCACAACTCGACCCGGTACCCGTCGTTCACGTCGACGTCGGCGATCATCAGGACCGCCTCTTCGGTGATGCTCATTCGTCCTGTCCTTCCCATCAGTTCGTTCTCTCCCACGGCCACGTCTCACCGCGCCGCATCCTCCTCGGCCACGGACGCGACCGGTCACGGCCCCCACGCCACGGCACCACATCGACCTCACCGGGCGTCTGAGACGGTTTCAGGCCCAGACCGAACTCCGGCCAGCCCAGCAACGCCGCCGACCCGCGAGGCCGCAAATCACGGTTCCCGTCGACGCCCGCCGACTTCCCTGCGTGCGCCTCCATCACGAGCGCCAGGCCGCGGTCTCGCAGCGAATCCAGGGCGACGATCAGCGGCGCGGCGTCGTCGTCGTTCGTGATCGCACCCTGAACGAGCTTGTACAGCGGCCCGATGTACAGCAGGTCCGGTTTGTACACGTCCACCCACCGGTGAATCTCCGCCAGGTGCGGGCCCTGCGTGATGTCCAGCCGCTCCCCCGCCTGCACGATGATCTGCTCACCCGGGTCCGTCATGCCCTCCGCGCGGGCGTTGCGGACGATCCAGTCGACCTCACGACGCCACTGCTTGTACGTGTTCTCCGCATCCACCACCAGCACCTTCACCGGTTCGATGCGGTCGAAGCTGACCGGGTGAATGCCGGCGGCCGCGAGGATCACAATCTGCCTCGCCCACGTCGTCTTCCCCAACCCCTCAGGGCCGGTCACGATGACCCGGTCATGCCGCTCGAGCATGTTCGGGATCACCCAGTCATACGAGTCCTGGATCTGCATGATCTCGTTCAACGTCTTCGGCGCCAGACGACCCGACGTCGCACCCTCCAACACCTTCTGCAGGTGCGTGGCCGCCCTGGTTGCAACATCCGTAGGCCCGCGACCCTGCTGCAACTCCCCGGTGATCGTCGACACCACCACGCCAAGCGCGCGCCGCAACGCATCCGTCCGCACCGTCGCCGCGTACTCGAACGCCAGGTGCGGGATCGTCATCTGCGCGTCGATCCAGTCGAACTCGACACCCGCCGGCAGCCCACGCACATCCCAGTCCGGGAAGTTCGTCTCCACCGTCCCGATCGGCACCGGCGACCCCATCGACGCCCGCTCCAACAGGCGATCGAACACGACCCCCATGCGGGCATCCGCGAAGTCCTTCCCCGACACCGACGACGACAGTGCGCGCGCCTGCGACGGGTCCAGCAGCAGAGCACCCAGCAGCGAGCTCTCAGCCCGCGACCCAGTCACGAGTACATCCATTCATCGGGGTTCGCCATCTGCCCGGGCTTCCACCCGCGCGTGACGTTCCGCTGGTGCTGAGCCTTCAGACGGTTCCGCCAGGTCAGCTCCCAGTTCTTCTTCTTCTTGCCGCGACCCTCACCCTCACGCCAGTACTCGACGAACCCGCGCGTCTCATCCTCGACATCCACCGAGGGGGTGTTAGCTGCAGCCCATGCACGCATCTCCGGAGTGAGCAGCCAAGGCCTCGGCAACACGACCGCTGCACGCGATCCCTTCGGGATATCGGCATCATCCACTACCAATGACGTGTCTTGATGTGTCTCTGATGTATAGAGGGTCACAGTTGACCCACCCCCCGGGTCATAGCTGTGACCCACCCCCCGGGTCACATGTGAACCCGGTTCAGATTGACCCGGCTCAACTTGACCCGGGTCAGATTGAACCTCTTGGGGTGCAGAATGACCCGGGTCTGTGGTGACGATGCGGTAGACACTCGACCGGCCCAGAGTCACATCGGCGACCAGAACACCATCGGCGCGGAGATCCGACAGGACTCGCTTGACGGTCGAGATCGACAGCCGCGTCTTCTCGGCAAGGTGACTCCGTGAGGGCCAGGCAACACCGTCGTCATTCGCGATGTCCGCGAGTGCCAGTAGCACTAGCAGTCGATTCCCTGCGGCGGGTGCGTGCTTCCACACCCACGAGCTCACGTGAACACTCATCTGTCTTCCACCTCCTCTTCGTCGAAATCTCCGCGCCGAATGCGCGCTATCAGCCCGTCGTAGATCGCTCCCACGACCGGGGTCTCTGCCTGTGCCCGGCGACCGAGCCAGGCGAGCAGCTTGCTCTTGTCCATCACGCCGCCTCGTCGTCATCGCACGACCAGAACCCTGGCTGCCCGAGACGCTCCGGCACCCAGTGGCGGCCGACGCCGCCGCAGTTCGGGCACCGGCGCGGCGGCAGGCCGGCGGCGATACGTCGGGCTTCCTCTCGCTCCTCCGCGTTCACGTGATGCCTCCCGTCCACACGAGCAGCACGTTGCCGAACGGCGGACGCTCATTTGGGCTGATTTCGGACTGACCCGGCTTCAGGAACCGCATCCGGCCCGGCAGGAACTCAGCCGTCAGCGGCGAGCCGGCGCGATCGCGGCGAGGCTCCACGAGCTTCTGCCACCACTTCTGCTCTGTGCGGTTCGCAGGCAGCAGCATCACGATGCCGCGCGTGCGCCCGTACTCCTGCCACGCCTTGTGCACCCACGGGTAGATGTCCGAGTACGGCGGGTTGCACCACACGTGCTCCCCCGCCCACGACTGGGCGAGGCCGTCCTGCTCCTTCGTGAAGTACCGCTCGCACTTCGCGTTGTGTGCGGCCGCCGCGACGTCGAGCGTGAAGGCACCGAATCGCTCCTCGAACTGCAGCATGTACAGCGGCAAGGTGGCGCGGTCGTCGACGTCGTCGAGAGCTCCACGCAGGTCGGTCTGCTGCGGGTGGTTCTGAGACTTGAAGCTCACCAGGCTCATGAGATCCGCCCCATGCGCTCGAACGCCTCTATGGTCGGGATCTCACGGAACCCGCCCTCGTCGTCGTAGAGCACCCACGCGGCCCGCAGCGTCCCGTGATCGGTCGCCAGGTACCGGCGGGCAGGCCACTCCGCTGGGGTCGCCCACGACGGCACCGACCAGCCCTCCTCGAGCGCCCACCGCGGGTTCAACGTCTTCCGGCCGTGGCAGCCCGTCGTACCCGACCCTCCGAGGAGCTGCAGGTTCGACGGCACTGTGCGGCCGCCGAGGGACCGGTCGAGGCGGTGGTCACGGTTGATGGGCCCGCAGTAGCGGCGGCACATCTGGCAGCGGCCACTGTCGCGCCTCGTCGCGGTCGCGTACGCTGCGGCCTCCTGAGCCGGCGTCGGCTTGGCGGTCTTGGGGAGGATAGTCATGACCGGTACTCCGCCCACTCGCTGACCCGGAGGCGCTGCTCGACACCGTCGATGGTGATCTGCCACCAGCCGTCAAGGCGACCGCGGAAGACGCCGTGCACGATTTCGTGCGTCCAACCATCGCGGCCAAGGGACCACTTGATGAGGGTGATCGTGCCGCCGTACGGGGCGATCACCCGGCCCTGCGACCCCTCATACGGTGCCGCTTCCTGTTCGATGGTCATCGGTGCTCCCTGTGTCCGTTGCAGCATTCGAAGATGGTGTGGAAGTGATCGAGACCGACCACCACCAGAGGCTCCCCACACTTGGGGCAGTACAGCGTCTTCACGGCAGCACCTCCGTGTACCCCTCCTGGCCAGGCACGACAGCGCACTCGTGGTCACGGTCCTGCGCGTCGGTGAAGAAGATCGTCGGATGCCCGTTGACCCGAGCCCGCTCCCACGCCCGCCTGAACGACGGGAACAGGAACGCGACAGCCTCACCGCGCTCGTTCTTGAGCGTGAACCAGTACTGGCCCCGCAACCGGCGGGTCATGATCGGTCGCCCCCGTCGATGGTGAGGATCACGCCTGGGCTCAGCAGCTCACCGAACAGCGCGAGGCGTTCCGGGTGCGCGTACCGCTTCCGGGTCGTCAGATCCACGCAGCGGGCGTCATCCGTCCACACACCCGCCGCCGACAGGGCATCGAACGTCGATCGCACGAGTTTGTCGAGATCGGGGGTGCGGATCGGGTACGTGCGCCGCGTTTTCGGGTGCCCTGCGGGTCGCGGCAGGAAGAACGTCGCCGTGACCGTCACGGGGCCGTCGAGCGGCACCCACCCGGCCGGCAGCGAAGCCTCCACGGTCGCTTTCACGTCCTGCCGCCACGGCTTGACCTTCTTCGACGACTCGACCATCACACCGCCGCCCACGTGCCGCTTCGACCCCTGCGGCGCCGGAAGCCCGTACACGGTCACAGCCAGCGCGGTCACGACGCCACCTCGATGTCGAGCTGCACGTCGGCCCGTTCGGCATCGAAGCGTTCGCGCTCCTCGCGCTCCCACCGCTCCTCGTCGGTCTCTTCCACCTCATCGACCACGACCGGCGCCGGTTCAGCGACCTCGCCGCGACTGATCATCCCGGAGCGGGTCAGCACCCACGTGCGGACCTTGTCCGAGTAGTCGCCAGCCGCGACCGCCCGGGCCTTGATCTCGGCCAAAGCCTCCTTCGTCGTCGCCTCCCGGACCAACGCCTCCCAGTCCTCGGTCGGCACAGCCTCTTCGTACCCCCCGACGACCTCACCGTCCGCGTTCACCGCGGCGCCCATCTCCTCCGGGGTGAAGTGCATGCCCATGAGCACGTCCTCGAACCCCGCAGACGCGACGTCACCGAGAGCCCGCCACCGGCACATGCGAGCCGTGTACGCCTCCCACGGCTTCACACCGCCCTTCTCCGACCGTGCCCGCGCCTGCCACACACCGTCAGCGTTCGGGGCGTACGAGTCGAGCAGACCCGCCCGAATCGCGTCGAATGGAGTCCACGTGTACTCGTACGGGAAATCGGGGTCATCGGAGCGGATACCCGTCACCGTGACGGCCAGGTCGCCGCCCTCGACGGTGCCGACCTGGCGGATGCGCAGCGAGTGCCCCGCCTTGCGGATCAGCGCAGACATGAGAGCCGGCTTCAGCGTCGGGTTGCCCTCGATGACGTCGATTCCCTGCAGCGCCGCCATGGGGTGCAGGCCGAGCATGATGCCGGTCTCCACGATGAGGAGCACCTTCCCGGGAGACGGCCTGTTCTCCATCAGCCCCGTGTCCGGGTTCTTCACGTTCGCCCAGAGCCCCTTCGGGAGCAGCTCGCCAGCGGCGGCGAGGGTCTGGACGTATGCCCGCTTGTCCTCGAGGGATGCGTTGCGGTACGGCTCAATGTCGGTGGTCATGCGAGTTCCTTCTCGAATTCGAGTGCGGCACGAAGCCGCGCGAGCAGTTCAGTAGCGATCGGTTCCACCTGCTGAAGGCAGGCGACGATCTGCGGGTCGTCGGGGTAGAAGCGGATCTTCCACGGCTCGTCCTCCCAGAGGTCGTCCGTGTCCCGGTTGATCTCGGCGCAGATCCAGTCGAGGCAGTAGGCCTCGGGCATGACCCGGAACTGCCATGCGATCTGCCGGCGTTCCGGGAGCGACGGGCCCTTGATGGTGCCCGGTGCGGCGACGTGCTTCGCCTTGGCCTCTGCGAGAGCGAGCTCGCCACCATCACCGAACGTGCGGAGCCCGTCAGGGGTGGCTGCGAAGCCCGGCTCATCGGGGGCGTGGAAGAGTGCGGTGTTGTGCTCGTACCCGGCCCAGCCGAGCATCAGAGGCTCCCACCGGTTGCCGTTGTCGGTGAACACGTTGCCGGTGAAGACGTCCCGCTTCAGCTTCGCCGCGAGGTACAGGGGAATCGACGACGCCTTCGACAGGATCTTCGCGTCCGACGCGCCGATGACTGGGTAGCGCGCCACCTTCCACGCCTCACGGTCGGTTCCGTCGGCGAGGATGCGGTCAGTCCACATCATCGGGCAACTCCACCTCGTCGACGATGAACTCGACACGGTCACCTGCACCAAACCGGGGCTCTTCGCCGCGGTCGTACTGCAGCCGCTGCGCCTCGTTCACGGCCGCGCTGAGCGTGTCGTGCTCCGACATCACCGAGGACGTCTCGAGCCCGTGCCTGTCGGTGGTCAGTTCGACGACGTTCCACTGGGTGCTCATTCGGGTTCCACCTCCCCGCACTTCCGGCACCACCAGGCGCCCTCGGAGTCCTGCACCAGCTGGTACCGCTGGCACTGCGGGCAGAACAGGTCCGTGTCCCACGTCACCGTGGCCATCACCGGGTCACGTCCTTGATCGGGACGACCTCGACCACCTCGTCGAACGAGTGACCTGTCGCACCGCACCGGTTGCACAAGGTCTGCCTGTACGAATCGACTTGGATGCGCAGGGCTTCCAGGTGCCCGGAGCAGAGGGTGCACCCTACGGCACAGCACCGCGAGCGGACCAAGGCGATGGCGCGCTGGTCGCAGCCCTCCGCCTTCTCGCAGATCAATGGCGCTTCGAAGTCGAGGTGCGCGATCATCGACAGTTCCGCGGCGGCGGCAGCTTTCCAGTCCTCGACGATGTCTTCGAATAAGCTCATGACGCCCTCCTCAGCCACCGGGCGAACCCGACCGCGACGAGCACGAACGCCACCAGAAGCACGACCACCGGGCCGTCGACGGCGACCGTGTACGACCGGGTGATCGCTGCCGCGGCCAGCAGTAGGCCGACGAGCCCGAACACTGCCCCGATCACGACGCCACCTCGTCCCGGTCCTGCTCAGCCGCGGCCAGGAACGCGAGGAACCCGAGCCGCATCGAGAGGATGCGGTACGTGACCCACGACGCCCGCTTCGGCACGAACGTCGACCGGCGCCGGCGGCTCATGCCCCGACCTCCTGCCGGTCCTTCACGATCGTCCGCAACGCCTCGACCGACTCCACCGAGCCGCCGGCCATCTTCACGGCCAGCACCAGCGACGGAAACGAGTGACCGATACGCGCCCGGTTCAGCGCGTCAGCGTGCTGGATCGCGTGGATCAGGTGAACGGTGAACGACCCGGGCTGCTGGCCGAGACCGAAGTCTCCTGCGACGACGTAGAGCGCGTGCTGCGCATCCTTCGTGCCAATCTCGATCGCCATGGTTCTCTCTCTTCTCTGAGTGGGTGCCGCGCCCGCCCGACGGGTCGATGGGGGTCGCGAACGCGGCAGGAATTTGGGGTTAGGAGGCGGACGCCTTGGACTGCTCCAGGAGCCAGGCGTCGATGTCGGCCTCCCAGTAGCGGACGAGGCGCCCGATCTTGAAGTGCGCCGGGCCAACGCCGAGAGCCCGCCAGTTCGACAGCGTCTTCTTGGCGACGCCGGTGCGCTGCTCCACCTGCTCCGGGGTCAGAGCCACGGCACTCATGCCGCCACGTCCTTCGCCGGGGTCGCGTTGGCTCCGGCTCGAGCGACGAAGTCGAACGGGTCGAACCCGAGCGCCCGAGCGGCAGCGTCGAGCTCTTCCGTTGAGATCGGCGAGCGGCCCTTGAGCTTCGCCGAGACCGTGGACTGATTCACGCCCCATGCCTTCATGAGGACTTCCTGGGAGAGGTCACGGCGGGCCAGTTCCGCTTTGAGCTCCCCGCCGATCGCATTGGTCAAGTTCATGTTGTAGACCATATGTTCATCACCATACCCATGTCAACATATGGCGCAGGCAATATTTCATTGCTACAGTCGTCGTTGTGGATAACGAAGAGACCTCGCTCACGCCCTTTTCCGACGCCCTGCGCGTAACGATCGAACAGCTCCGAAAGGCCGCCGGTGTGCGGCAAGAGGACATCGCCGCCAGGATCGGGCGGAACCAGACCTACGTGTCGTACCGCGTGAATGGGAAGTTCCCGTGGAGCACGACAGACCTCGACGGGATCGCCGACCTGCTGGGGATCACTCCCTTCGAGCTCGTTGCTGCGGCCCGACCGACTCTCAGTGTCGTAGGGGATGCGGATACTGAATCGGAGACGCCGCGCGGAGCGACCGAGAAGGCTCGGCAGCGGTGGGAGCAGGGCGAGGGGAAGCTGGCCGCGAAGCGCCGGCAGAAGAAGGACACCGAGGAGTAGCGACGATGATGCGAGAGTTGTGGGCGGTGGCCCGCCAGTTGGGGGTCCGCATCGAGATCGCTCACCTCGACGAGATCGAGGAGGACCTGGTCGGCTTCTACGACCACGACGAGTCGACCATCTACGTGGAACTCACCCTCACCCGCGCCGAGCGGCACGAGGTCATCGCGCACGAACTCGGACACGCCAAGTACTGCCACACCTGCGAGAGCGCCAGCGGCGAACGGCAGGCGAACCGGTACGCGGCCGCGCTCCTCGTCGACCCAGCCGCCTATGCACGCGCCGAGGCCATCTCGCACGACGTGGCGTTCATCGCCGAAGAGCTCGACGTGACAGAGCAGATCGTCCTCGACTACCAGCGGTACTGCATCGAGAAGATCGGCGAGGTCACCTACGTCGACCCACGCATGGGCGAGGGCCAGTGGGTGGCGAGGGCCGCTCTTGCCTAGGCCGCCGCTCGTCCTCGAGACGTGGGGCAAGATCCGCCGGATGAAGATCAACGGCGCCCATGTCGCCCGCGCCAGCTACCGCGACTCCGACGGCGTCACCCGCCCGATGCAGCGCGCCGGACGCACTGCGGCCGAGGCCGAGCGGAACCTCATCGCCGCGCTGAAGGAGCGTCTGGCGCCCGCGGTCGACGACCTCACGGGCTCCTCGACCGTCAGCCAGCTCGCGAAGCTGTGGCTCGCGGAGACGGAGAAGCGCGACCTCGCGGCCGGCACCATCGTGAAGTACCGCGAGTCGATCGAGCGCCACATCCTCAAGGGACTCGGGAACGTCCGCCTGATGGAGGCGACCGTGCCGCGACTCGACCGGTTCATCAAGGCTCTCTCGTCCTCGAGCGGGCCCGCGACGGCGAGGCTCGCGCGCGTGGTGCTCTCAGGCATGTTCGCGCTGGCCGCTCGTCACGGCGCTGTGCAGGCGAATCCGGTGCGCGACGTAGGCAGCGTGCCGCGGACGCGGAAGGCCGTCGTGGCACCGTCCCCCGAGGACGTACAGGGCATCCTCGCGCACCTGAAGGCGTGGGACGCCGGCACCGACAAGCGCGGTCTGCCGAGAACGACGGACCTCTATGACGTCGCCGTGATGTTCGCTGCCACGGGAGCCCGCACGGGCGAAGTCCTGGCGATCCAGTGGGACGTGGTCGACGTCGCCGCGACGCCGGTTCGCGTCACACTGCGCCGCTCGATCGCTCTCGGCCTCGACGGACGGCTCGAGCTCCGCGACAGCATGAAGAGCGACTCATCCCGCCGCGAACTGAAGCTGCCACCGTTCGCCACCGACATGCTCATGGAGCGCCGCGTGCACTCGATGTCCGAGCTCGTGTTCCCATCGTCGACAGGCACGTTCCGGTCGCCGAACAACTTCCGCACCCAGTGGCGGCTCGCATTCGCGGAGACGACGTGGGCGGGCATGACCCCGAAGTCGTTCCGCAAGGCTGTCGCGACACTGCTCGCGCGCGAGATGGGCGTCACCGCTGCGAAGGATCAGCTCGGTCACTCGTCCGAGGACATCACGAACGAGCACTACATCGAGATGCTGCACGAGGGCCCGGATGCCAGCGACCTGCTGCAGCGTTTCCTCGCGAAAAGCGTGAGTTAAACGTGACAAGGCCCGGAATCTGGCGACTGCTCGTGAGCAGATCCGCTAGATTCCGGGCCTGAATGGGCCGGCTGCGGGACTCGAACCCGCAACCCCCGCTTTACAAGAGCGGTGCGCTACCAATTGCGCCAAGCCGGCTGGTGGGACAGTTCATTCTAGCCACGGCCCCACGGCCGCGCCGATCAGCCTGCCGGGGTCGGCGTGGGCGTCGGCGTCGGCGTGGAACTGGAGTCGTTACCGGAGACCTGCAGCACGAAGCTCGCGAACGCGTCCGCGTCGTCGAGCGGGCCGCTGTACTTCTGGCCGTTGACGAGCACCGTCGGGGTGCCGGTGACGGCCTTCTCATCGGAGTTCGGCAACGGGCCCTGCAGGGCGCGGGAGGTCGCATCCGCCACCCAGCCCTTGAACTGCGTGTCGTCGATGCACGAGTCGATGTCGCTCTGCGCGCTCACGCCCGCCTGACTCACGAGGTCTTTCAACGT
The DNA here is from genome assembly GCF_058783455.1 of Herbiconiux sp. FW305-C-125. Lineage (NCBI taxonomy): Bacteria > Bacillati > Actinomycetota > Actinomycetes > Micrococcales > Microbacteriaceae > Herbiconiux > Herbiconiux sp. FW305-C-125. The sequence continues at coordinate 814,691 of NZ_JBYSYO010000001.1, forward strand.
GGCGTCGTCGAGCCCCTCGGTGTTCTCGGCGGGCTGGTTCTTGAACAGAAGGCCGTTGAAGTCCCAGAACTGGTCGGGCGAATAGTTCGCGACACAGGCGGCCGCGTTCGCAGCGCGGGTGGAGTACTTCGAACCGAGCGAGGAGCGGTCGAGGATGGAGAGCGGATGGATCTCCGCCGTCGCCACCCCGGACTTCACCCAATCGCCGATCTGGGCGTTGTTGGTGCTCTCGAACTGGCCGCAGAACGGGCACATGTAGTCGACGTACATCCGGATGTCGACGACTCCCGACGACGTGTCGGGCGTCGTGGGCACGGGGTCTTCCCCGGCGGCGAGCGCCGGCGTCGTCTCGGCCACGAAGTCGGTGCCGATGGTGATGCCGTCACTGGCCATGTTGAGCGGCCCGGGGCCCGCGGGCTTCAGCGTGGAGACGATGACGAGGGTGATGCCCACCACGATGGCGATCACGACGACGCTGAGTGAGGAGATGAGGATGACCCGGTTGCGGATGTCCTTCTTGCGCTGTTCCTCGCGCAGCTGCTTCGCTTTCTCCCGAGCCGCCTCACGCCGCTGGTTCTTCGAGAGACGAGAATCGTCGGCTCCGCCTGTACTCATGCGTGGATGCTCCGTGGGGTTCGAGATGGATGACTCCAGAATAGTAGGGACGCTCTCTGGGAGTTGACCACGCGCATCCTGTGTACGAGGCCGTGGCATAATGGCCTCTGGGTCTTCGACGGAGCAGGCCCGATCATCCATCACTACGGATCGTCCGGCACGTACCTGCCGGTGAAGGAGCAACTGAATCATGGCATCTGTCACGTTCGACAAGGCATCCCGCATCTACCCGGGAGCCACGCGAGCATCGGTCGACAAGCTCGACCTCGAGGTCGCCGACGGCGAGTTCCTCGTGCTCGTCGGCCCCTCCGGCTGCGGAAAGTCGACCTCGCTGCGCATGCTCGCCGGCCTCGAAGAGGTCAACGAGGGCCGCATCCTCATCGGCGACCGCGACGTCACCGACATCCCGCCGAAGGACCGCGACATCGCGATGGTCTTCCAGAACTACGCCCTCTACCCCCACATGACCGTGGCTGAGAACATGGGCTTCGCGCTCAAGATCGCCGGCGTCAACAAGGATGAGCGGGCCGCCCGCGTGCTCGAAGCCGCGAAGCTGCTCGACCTCGAGCCGTACCTCTCGCGCAAGCCCAAGGCCCTCTCCGGTGGTCAGCGTCAGCGCGTCGCCATGGGCCGCGCCATCGTGCGTCAGCCCCAGGTGTTCCTCATGGACGAGCCGCTGTCGAACCTCGACGCCAAGCTCCGCGTGCAGACCCGCACCCAGATCGCGTCGCTGCAGCGCCGCCTCGGCGTCACCACGGTCTACGTCACCCACGACCAGACCGAGGCGCTCACCATGGGCGACCGCATCGCCGTGCTGAAGGACGGCCTGCTCCAGCAGGTCGGCTCGCCGCGCGACCTCTACGAGAAGCCGAACAACGTGTTCGTCGCCGGATTCATCGGCTCCCCCGCCATGAACTTGTTCCACGCCGACCTCGCCGACACCGGCGTGAAGTTCGGCACCTCGATCGTCCCGGTCGACCGCGAGACCCTGGCCTCCACCACCGCGACCAGCGCCACCATCGGCGTGCGGCCCGAGGACATCATCGTCTCCTCCACCCCGGGCGAAGGCCTCGAGGTCACGGTCGACCTGATCGAGGAGCTCGGCGCCGACGGCTACCTCTACGGTCACTCCGAGATCGAGGGCAAGCGCACCGACATCGTCACCCGCGTCGACGGCCGCTCGCACCCGTTCGTGGGCGACAAGGTGTACCTCACCGCCGCACCGAACCACGTGCACCTGTTCGACCTCGAGTCGGGCGAGCGCCTCGGCAACAAGGCCGTCGTCAGCTAGTTTTGGCGACCTCCCTTTCGATCACCTCTGCCACGGCAGATCCGGCCCTGCTGGATCTGCCGTGGCAGTTGCCGTTGGACGAGTGGCCCGACGAGTACATCGCCGCGCTGCCCAAGGGCATCTCGCGGCACCTCGTGCGGTTCGCCCACCTCTCCGGTCACGTCATCGCCATCAAGGAGACGACGGATGAGATGGCCAAGCGGGAATACGAGATGCTGCGCACACTGCAGCGACTCGATGTGCCCTGCGTCGACCCGCTGGCCGTCATCACGAACCGCACCGATGCATCCGGGGACCCGTTGAACTCGGTGCTGGTCACCCGGCACCTGAAGTTCTCGCTCCCCTACCGTGCCCTGTTCTCGCAGCAGTTGCGGCCCGACACGGCGACGCGTCTCGTCGACGCCCTCGCGGTGCTGCTGGTGCGGCTGCACGTGATCGGCTTCTTCTGGGGCGACGTGTCGCTCTCGAACACCCTCTTCCGGCGCGACGCGGGGGCTTTCGCCGCCTACCTCGTCGACGCCGAGACCGGTCAGCTCTATGACGGCCTGTCGAACGGACAGCGTGAGAACGATCTCGAGATCGCCCGGGTGAACATCGCCGGCGAGCTGATGGATCTCGAGGCCGGCGGCCGTGTCGACGAAGAGCTCGACCCGATCACGGTCTCCAACGGCATCGTCGCGGCCTACCGGTCGCTCTGGAAGGAGCTCACCGGTGCCGAGTCGTTCAACTCGTCGGAGCGGTGGCGCATCAACGAGCGGGTCGACCGCCTGAACGACCTCGGCTTCGACATCGAGGAGCTCGCCATCAAGACCACCGAGGGCGGCACGACGGTGCGCATCCAGCCCAAGGTGGTGGATGCGGGGCACCACCAGCGCCGGCTGCTCCGCCTCACCGGGCTCGACGCCCAGGAGAACCAGGCGCGGCGGCTGCTCAACGACCTGGACTCCTACACGGCCAAGTACGGCCGCAAGGGCTATGACGAGGAGATGGTGGCGCACGAGTGGCTCGCGAAGGTGTTCGAGCCGGTCATCCGTGCCATTCCGCGCGACCTGCGCGGCAAGCTCGAGCCGGCCGAGGTGTTCCACCAGCTGCTCGAGCACCGCTGGTTCATGAGCCAGGACCAGAGTCGCGACGTTCCGCTGGCCGAGGCGCTCTCGTCGTACATCGACACGGTGCTGCGCCACCGCCGCGACGAGGCGACCGTGATCGACCCGCCCACGGGCACGTTCACGCTCCCCATCCCCACGCAGGGCGGCGGGGACGAGGCCGACTGGCGCCTCACCGTCTGAACTCTGCTCCTCGCGACCCACTGATGTCTTCGGCGATGCGCCGGAGATAGCGGCGACCGTGCGACACCATCCAACCGGAGATGAGGACCGAGCTGATCACCCCGGGCGTCGCACTCGATTCAGGTCGGCGATCAATTCGGAGAGGGCATCAGTGCCGGCAATGCGGGTTCCGAATGGAGAGCTTCCAGTTACGGGCATTGGCAGGCCGACCCTCTCGTCTCCCCATTGAGCGTGGATGATGAGACCGCGAAAGCTCTCGAGTGGGTCTCTCGTCAACGTCGCCTCGATGGCCTCAATGGTGGACCACGGAAGCCAGATTTCCAGCTCAACAGTCTTTCGGCCAGACCAGATGCCGATTCCGTCAGAATTTGCGGTAAGAGTCAGAGCGCGCGGCAGCCGTCGTCGCCGGCCCAAAGGATTGACTCGCCACAGCTCAGTCTCCATCCGCTCCGACTTCATTATCGGAGCGATCACGTCGTAGACGCCCTGCGCCTTCAATCGACTCGCACGTTGATTCCAGCCCGCCGCGACTGCGGACAAGAAAGCAATTGCGAGAACAATCGGCAGAAACGAGACCACCATCGCGGCCGGAAGAAGCCAGGGCTCGCCACCTCCGGTCTGAGACGACCGCACGAATTGCATAGTCAGCAAAACGGACGACGCTGCCAGCGCCCCGCCTACCGCAAGCCAGAATCCCCGCTTGTCGTTCATCTTTCAGGGCCTGCGTGGACCGAAGGCGATCTCGTTGCGGGCATGCCCGCATAAGCTCGACGTCTGATAGACGGCAAGGTACTGCGTACCGCATTGCATGCCATCGTCACCGCAGGCCGCTGTCGTCGGAATCGATGCAGACCAGCCTCCGACACTCCGCCTCCGCTTGCTGATCCATCTGTTCAATGGGCGCAGACAGCTCACTGATCACTCGTTTCGCATGTCTTCGCGCGCTGCAAACATTCCGCCGCGGTGAGCGAGCACCGCTGGTTCATGAGCCGCGACGTGCCACTGGCCGAGGCGTTCTCGTCGTACATCGACACCGTGCTGCACCACCGCTGCGCTGAGCCGACGGTCATCGACCCACCCGCGGGCACGTTCACGCTCCCCATCTCCACCCAGGGTGGTGGGGACGACGCAGACTGGCGCCTCACCGTGTGAGCCCACCTTCTTGCGACCCACCGATGTCTTCAGCGATGCGCCGGAGGAAGCGAGGGCCTCGCGAAACCATTCCCCCGGAGATGAGCACGGATGATGCGAGCGACACTGCAGGAAGACCGGCAATCGAGACCCGTACTACGGGGATGAGAGCGATCCAGGTCAGCAGGCAGGTCACGGTCGCGCTCGTGCTGCTTCTCCTGAGCGAAACGAGTTCAAGCCCAGATGACCCAGCAAGAAATGTCACGAAATCCTCATCAACAATCAGGTAGACGTCCCAAGGGCGGTACAAGGGCGGTCGGACGCCCATGTCTTCGGCGAATGCGGCAAGAAGCGTGTCGAAGTTCTCGTGCGGCGTCACCTGGTAGACGCGTGCGTTCGGCAACCTTGACTTCACTCGCCGAAATCGCAGTACTGCAATCAGGCCAGCAACAAGGAACGTCATGCCGAGGGCAACCAGGCATCCAAGAAGCACGATCGCGGCCACGAGCGCCCCTTGTTCCGGGTTCAACAACCCGTCTACGAGCAGCAAAACCGCATAGGCGAGTGCGACAACGAAGGCCGCGTTGTACACAACAAGAGTCATCCACTTCAACGCTGCGGTAGACACGGCTCACATCCCCGCCAACATCTCGAAAGCGAACCTCATATCCTCGCTCATCGTCAGCGCCCCAATGGCCAGTCGTCCTGCACTTGGCGAAAGTGCGTGCCGCCCGCCATTTCCGAATGCGACCCCCGCGGGCGACATGAGAGCCATCATGCCGATCCCGCAGTCCGGTGTCATCGGGTCGGCCATACAACCAATGCCGGTTGAAGCCGCGCCCGTCACCCAACTCATCGTTGTCGCCACAGCGATAACTTGCCAGGGCATCTTAAGACGTGCCGCAAATCCCGCCGTCAATCCCGCCACAAAGGAACCAGCACTCAAATACTTTTTGAGACTCTGGGCGACTGACGTCCGCGCCCATCGTTGTCCGGCGAAAGCCACGCTCGCGACTGGGTTGTACCCGTCGCCTGAGCTGAAGCCGGAATTCCTCGCGCTTTGTCCCGCACCATCCCGACCCGCCGCCAGGCCAGCCATGAGACTCGCGTAGCTGCATCCGCTTCCACAATTCTGGCGCTCGCCGGTGAGGTCGAAGAGGTTGACGGGGTCGTTGGGGTAGTTGTAGTTGCCGGTGTTGCCGCCCTCGACGGGGTCGGGGGTGAGGAAGCGGCCGAGCATGGCCGAGTACATCCGGGCGCCCATCTCGATCGTCGCGATGGAGCCGAGGTGCTCGTAGCCCTTGCCCTTCGAACCGACCCAGCCGGGGTCGAAGGAGCCCGGCATCGTGTCGGGCACGGACTCGTCGGCTGCCGTGCTGCCGATGACCATCGTCGTCAGATCGATCGGCTGACCGAAGGGGTCGTACAGGTACAGGCCGGTGCGGGCACCTCCAGGACCGGCCGTCCAGGTGACGTCACCATGCAGGTTCGGGTAGCACCAGACCGCATCGCCGGCGGCGGGAAGCGAAACCGTCACGCCACCGGGCAGGGTCAGCGTTCGCAGCTCGATGACGTTCGACTCGGACAGCACCAACGGCCCGGAGTAGCGGTGGGTAGCCGGCGCAGCCGAGCCTTCCTGCTCGGTGCGAGCGACGATCGCACCGGTGGCATCGCGCACGTACGACACGGTCGACGTCACGCCCGCGTCGACGACCGTCGTCGAGATATGGCGATCGGATGCGTCGTACGTGAAGGTCTGATTACCGAGCTTCGTGATGTTGCCGTGGGCGTCGTAGGCGATGTCGGTCGCGGCCAGCGAGCGCGCCGGTCGAACCATCGAGGCGGGCGCGCTCCCGGTACCCGCAACCAGCTCCTGCGCCGAGGTGAGTCGGTCTGCGCTGTCATAGCAGTAGGAGGTCGCGTACTGCAGACCCGCCCCACCCGTCGGTGTGTCCGAAGTGCGGGTGCGGTTGCCGTTCGCGCCGGCCCGCGCGGCCGAGCCGCAACCGCCGCTACTGGCGTAGTCGTACGTCAAGGCGTGACCGGGGATGGTCGCTGCAGCCAGCCGCCCGGCCGAGTCGAACGAGTAGGTCGACGCGTAGCTGGCGTGCGCGACGGGATCGGCCAGAGTCGATCGCAACACTCGACCACCTTGCGACCGCACCACGGTGTCGCTGACGATGTCCGCCGCCGCGAACCGCCAGGTGAGAGCGGTATCGCGGCCTGCGCCATCGCGGGTGATCGCCGCGAGCATCGATCCGTTGCCCGCATTCGTGGCGTCCGCGGCGGGATACACCACTGACGCGAGCTGCCCGCGGGCGTAGCTCGGGTCAGCGATCAGCTTTCCGTTGTCGGAGACCGTCTCCACGCGGCCGTCGGGTGAATAGGTGAACGTTGAGGTGTTCGTCACGCCTCCGGCGGTGACCGACGCATCCGTCACCCGTCCGAGGATGTCGTACCTCATCACGGTGACAGTGTCCCAGACATCCGTCTTCGACACGACCTGGCCCAGGAGGTTCACGACCGTGGTGATGCGCCCGGAGGTCGGCGATCCCGTCGTGCCGTCGTCCTGAACTGAGGATGTCAGCGGATCGCCCGTCGACGACGCGTAGCTGTACGTGGTCGTGCGCACCGATGCGGACAGCGAGGCGGAGGTCTTCGCGGTCGGACGCCCGCGGGCGTCGTAGGACACACACGACCACGCGGTGTCGCCTGTCTTCTTGGTGCCGACGACCCGCCCCATCACGTCGTACACGTAGTCGACCGCGATCGCCCCGACACCGGTCTCCGCGGACGCCTGGGAGAGAACGGCCGTCTTCAGCATTCCGTACTGCCGTGTCGACGTCGACACCCCACAGGTCACCGCCGAGGGAGTGCCGTCGATCGCCCAGTAGGAGTAGCTCGAGCCGTTCGCCGGGCTGGGCCTACCTGCGTCAGCCGGGCTCAGCCGTCCGATGCGGCGGTTGTAGAGGTCCGGGCCCTCGTAAACAGTCTGGGTGGTGAGGTTGAACCCGGAGGGATCGACGCTCGAGGAGGTCGCAAGGCCGAGCCACGGCTTCGCATAGGCTGTCGAGCTCGCAAGGGACGTGACCTGGGTGCGCGAGATGCCGCTCACACCGATCGGTGCCGTGTCGTACGCCACTGCGCCCGTCTCCAGACCATAGTCGGGCGCCAGCGCCGTGCCCGGGGTCACCTCCCACGTCGAGGCACCCGGTTTCCACCAGTTGAGCTGGACATTGGCCGATCCCGTGTTCTCGGCGTAGTCGATGCGGATGCGCGCCGTCTGGCCGGCGGTCGCGGTGAACACCTTCCAATCCCCGACGAACGCCGGGCCGTGATAGGTCCAGTTGTCGATGACCAACACGTCGTCGAGATACACCCGTACCGCGTCGTCGGCCCACACGTTGAAGCGATACGCCCCCGTCTGATCGAATCGGATCAGCCCCGTGCCGCGCAAGGACCACGTATCGGGATCCGTGATTCCGCCGGTCGGGGCTGCGGCACCGAAGTCGCGCGCAAATGCGCCGCCGGCCACACCGTCGAACCCCAGGCTGAAAGCCTTGGGCTGGCCGAATAGCGCCTCGTTGTCCCAGTAGGCGACGTTCAGACCTTGGAGGCCCTCGTCATACATCGTGCGGGTCATCGGATAGGAGGTGATGCACGACAGGAGGAGGGTTCTGTCGGCGTCGAAACAACTCGTCGGTGCTGGGCCGTACCGAGCGACAGCGCGATCTTGAGCGTTGTAGATCGTGCTGGTTCTCACGCCCTGGGCATCCGTGGACGAGAGCACCTGATCTTTGGCACTCCACTCGCTCTGGGTGGTCAGACCCTCAGCACTCGTCGAAGAGGTGAGCTGGAGAATCGAGTTGAAGGTCACCTTCGTGGCGTGGCCGTCGCTCCCCGTGCCGGCCGGAACCGAGAGCCCGACCACGTCCACATAGCTCACGCCCGGGGCGTAGGTGAACTTCTCGCCCGACCTGGAGGACTCTGTGAGGCCGTCTCCGGCGGGCAGCGTGACGGCCGACACTCGGCCGGAGGAGTCATAGCCGATATCGGTTCGGTTGGCGGGACCCGCAACCCGACTCGAATCGGCCATCAGCCAGTCGTTCGCCACGGCGTTGCGAACCTGGGCCAGGCGCCCGCGGGAGTCGTAGGTGAAGGTGGAGACCTCGTTTCCCGGATTGACGATGCGCACGAGATAGCCGTTCGCGTCGTACTGCAACTTCGTGACGCCGGCATCCGGATACTCGATCTGACACAGCATGCCGATCGGCGCGGGCGCGAACCCCGCCTCAACGACACATTGGCTGTCGCCGCGGTAGCGGTAGACGACCTTTCGGTCGTAGGAGCCCGTCGAACCGACCCGGGACAACGGATCGGCGAGGCTGTCGACGAGACGGCTGCCAGAACGGTACGACACGATCGGCGCCGTAGGCTTTCGCACGTCGGTCGGCGACGTCGCGGATGCGAAACTGCCGTCTTTATTGAAGGCGAAGACAGTGCCGGAGTCATCGGTGAACGTCACGGCGCCCGTCGTGTCGAGCGCCACGACTCCGTACTCGCCGCTCAGGGGCATGTAGCCACCGGAACTCTTCTTCGTGTAGGAGTGCACCGAGCCGTAGACGTCGGTGATCTTGATCCCACCCTCACTCACCTCGGCTCGGGAGTAGGTGCCCGAGACGCCCGCGAGGATGCTGGATGCACCCCAACCCGATGGCAGGATCTCCGGGGCGCGGGTGAACCATGTCGCCGGCACCGGCGTCTCCGGCTTGCCACCGAGCTTGAACTTGAGCACGACGCCGGCCGGCCCGCCGTGTTCGAAGTACTCGAATTTGAAGGAGTATGCGCGACCGCCCGCCGGAACGTCGATCGATGTGGTCGACCAGGTGGTCGATGCTCCCGTCAACCAGTGATCGACGACTTTCGTCGAGTCGAGCCAGACGCGGTACCCGTCGTCACCCGTGACGCCGAAGGTGTACTTCCCTTCCGGCAGCGTGATGATCCCCGCCCATCGAACCAGGAAGCGATCCGCGGGCACCAACGGTTTGGCAGCGCCGGCCGACGCGTCCGTCGGCGAGCTGAGTGCCCAGTTGAAGTCGATGGCGGGATCGATGCGCACCATCGCCGGGGAACGACCGTCGAACGAGAACGGCGGCGTCGCCGAGGCAGGCTCGGTGGCGTCGAAGTACTCGCCACGAAGTCCCGTGTTCGATGGCTTCTGCGAGTTGTACGAGAACGCCATACCGAGTGGGCCACCGGCGGTCGACACCGTCGGCGAGGAGAACTGAAGCCCGGCGTTCCCGTTGGCGAGGTTGACCGCCACCGGCCCGACGACATCCGTCGGGGCGGGACCTGGATCGGTGATCCGCTGATTGACGCGGAAGCGCCCGACCCACGGTGTGGCCGAGTCCGAGTACTGATCCTGCGACAACACCGTCCAGGTGTACGACGAACCGTCCTGCAGGAAGTTCGCCGGCACTGTCCAGCTCGTCCCGGTCTGCCAGCCCGACGAGACGATGACGCCGGTCTTCGAATCATTGCCCGAGGCGATCCGGAACCAGTACTTCATCGTGCGCCCCGCCGTTCCCGCTGGGATTGCCACGCTCAGGGTCGGCGTCGTCGTGACCACGATGCCGTTGTCGGCGGGCACTGCGGATGCCAGCGATGTCAGCGGCACCGAGTTCGTCGTGAACGACCACGTGACCGGACTCTGGCGCACACTCGAGTCGCCGAGGTGGCCGTCGGTCGTGTCCCGTATCCAGCACATCCACCGATAGGTCGTCCCGGGCTGCAACTTGGCATCCGGAATCGTCACCTCGCTCGAACCGACCCAGTCCGAGTCGTAGGCCGGGTTCGGATCGGTCGCCGGGTCTGCAGCCGTGGACACGCGGAACCGGTAGTGCAACTGCCAAGCAGGATCGACTGTCGCACCTTGCACCGAGAGCTTCGGGAGCAGGCTGACGTTAACAGCACCGTTCGTCGGGCTCGATGCACCCGGACGACCGGGTGTCGGATACTCCTTCCAGTTCACGACGAGCTGTGTCTCCACATGCTTGTAGGTGAAGACGCCGGGACTCTCGTCGCCGATCAGCGTGAAGTAGCCGCCCACGTACTTCGTGCGCACGTACTCCGAGATCTTCGTCTGCAGTTGCGAATCCGTGCTCGCGCCGCCGCTGGGCCCGATCGTGAAACCCCCGAGGTCTTGGCCGACGCTGTCGTAGCCGAACGTCGTGGCCGTCGACAGCGCGACGCCGTACTCGTCGTTCGAGCTGTCGGAGTAGATGTCGGTGACCTCGAGCCCGGCACCGATGACCTGCTTGCCGAAGAACTGCTCGTAGTTCACGTGAAAGACGGTTCGCCAGAACCCGCCGTTGTTCGAGTTGCCGACCTGCATGCCGTTGCTCGTCATGCCATTGGACTTGTAGGCATGCAGGTACTCGTTAGGGGCCGTCGAGATGGTGGGGTCGACCAGTACCGGGTAGACCCGCGCCGGGTCGTCCAACCAGTCGCGCTCAGCGCTGACTGTCAGCGTCCAGGCGTCTCCACGGTGCAGAACCGTCGTCTGGAGTGGCGCATCCGCGGCAGTGCGGACTCCCGCCACCGCGGATGAATCGGACATGCTCGGCGCCGGGAGGAGAAAGACAACCTCGCCTTCACCATCACGAAACTCGACGGCACCATCGGCAGTCTTGTGAAGCGACAGCCCGCCGGAATCGACGTCCCACGACCACGACGTCCTGCCCCGGCCACCAGGAGCCGATTCGAGCCGGAGGTTCTCCTTCACACTCGACGTCGTGACGTCGTACAGCAGGTCAGTGTTCGGGAAGACGGCGTCGTACTCGACATGACTCGCGCTCTCCTCCCCCGTGATCGCGTCACGCACGAGCGGGCTGTCGGATGCGTCGCGCAGAGTGAATCCGATCGTGCGACCCGCTCGGCTGAGGCGGAGCACGTCGTCGTCGCTGGCGGTCGGCGCGAATGCCGGAGCGAGCGGATGGCGCGCCACCTCCGCTCCGCCGATACCGAGCCACGCCCACGGGCCGGCGGTCGCGACATCCGTCTCGATCGGTACCCACTCGTCGCCGACCCGCACGTTCTGGGCCTCGGGTGAGGCCACGGTCGTGAACGTACCGTCGGCGTTGCGGTATGTGGTGTCGAATTCGGTACGGGCGACGAGTTCTGCGGTGTCGACGTCGAATGCATCGACCGAGGAGTCGTCTGGTACCACGAGCGGGGCCGCAGGTAACGGAAGTGGTACCGGGTCCCGATCCGGTTCATCGGAGAAGTCGCCTGCCGGGGCCGGTGAGGGCTGGATCAACGGCGGGTCCGAATCCTCCGTATCGAGCCGCGCCGGATCGGGTGCTGCCGACTCATCCGTGGCAGAAGGCACCACGACGTCACCGACGGCGCCCCAGGCGGGACCACCGCTTCCCGCGACGACACCGCCGATGAGCAAAGCGGACAGGACCAACGACATCCTGCCAAGGGGACGCGACACAGCGGTACTCCACGGTCGTGAGACCGCGGCCTCGAACTGCTGCGTCCCCCCAAAGGACCTGCAGGTCGAGCTTAGCTGAAGTGAGTATTAATCACAAACCCGAGTCGGCGATTCAGTTCGCGCGCTGGCGTGCGATCTCGTAGAGGGTGACGGAGGCCGCGATGCCCGCGTTCAGTGACTCGGTGTTCGCCGAGATCGGGATGCTCACCACGGCGTCGCAGGTCTCGGTGACCAGGCGCGAGAGCCCCTTGCCCTCGCTGCCGACCACGATCACCACGGGGCCCTGCGCCAAGTCGAGGTCGGGCAATGTCACGTCTCCATCGCCGGCGAGGCCCACCACGAAGACGCCGCGCTGCTTGAACGACTTGAGGGTCTGGGTGAGGTTCGACGCCATGGCGACAGGGGTGCGTGCCGCGGCACCGGCCGAGGTCTTCCACGCGGAGGCCGTCACGCCCACCGAGCGGCGTTGCGGCACGATCACGCCGTGGCCACCGAACGCGGCGGTCGAGCGGATGATCGCACCGAGGTTGCGCGGGTCGGTGATGCCGTCCAGCGCCACGAACAACGGCGTCTGCTGCTTCGCGAGCACCTCGTCGAGCAGGGTCTCCGGATGCGCGTACTCGTACGGCGGCACCTTCAGCGCCAGCCCCTGGTGCACCGCGTCGTGGCCGGAGAGGCGGTCGAGCTCCGGCCGCATCACCTCCATGACGGGGATGCCGCGCTTGTTCGCCAGCGCGAGCGCCTCCTTGACGCGCTCGTCGACCTCCACCCGGAACGCCACATACAGCGCGGTCGCGGGGATGTGCGCCCGCAGTGCCTCGACCACCGAGTTGCGGCCGGTGACCATCTCACTGTCGTCGGCCTTCTTGACCCGGCGGGCGGGGGCGGTGCGCGCATCCTGACCCTGACCGCGATCGTTCCCGCCGCGCTGACCCGGCTTCCCCTTGCCGCCGGCGGCCGCGAAGCGCTCACGCGCCGCCTTGGCCTTGCCGGCGGGGTGGTACGGCCGGTCCTCGGCCTTGGGGGTGGGGCCCTTGCCCTCGAGCGCCTGGCGGCCCTGACCGCCCGAACCGACGGCCTTGCTGCCCTTGGTGCTCCTGCGTACGGCGCCGGCCCGCGAGGGTCGTCCCGTTCCTGATTTAGCCATCGAGACTCCAGTGCGCGCCGTTCGGCGTGTCTTCTATCGATATTCCGGCTTGTCCGAGTTCATCCCGGATGCGGTCCGCTGTTGCGAAGTCACGGTCGGCCCTGGCCGCCTCACGGTCGGCGACGAGCCGCTCCACGAGGGTGCCCAGCGCGCGCTCGGCGACGGCGTCGCCGGCACCTGCCCACTCAGGGGCGAGCGGGTTGATGCCCAGCACGTCGGTCATGGCGAGCACCTGCCCGAGGAGGGCGGCCGTCTCGGCCAAGTCCTCGTCGTCGAGCGCGGCGTTGCCCCGCCGGACCGTTTCGTGAATGACGGCGATGGCCTGCGGAACGCTCAGGTCGTCATCCATCGCCGCTCGGAATTCGTCGGGGATGAGGAGCTCGGACGTGCCCGCGAAGCGCGTGCCCGCCAGGCGCCGCTCGGCGCGCTCGAGGAAGCCCTCGATGCGCGACACCGCGGCCTCGGCCTCGGCCAGCGCTCCGTCGTGGAACTCGAGCGTGGAGCGGTAGTGCGCGGCGCCGAGGTAGTAGCGGAGCACCACAGGGCGGGCCTCAGCGATGAGTTCGGCGGCGAAGATCGAGTTGCCGAGCGATTTCGACATCTTCTGGCCGGTGACCGAGACGAGACCGTTGTGGATCCAGAGCCGCGCGAACGGGTCGCCCGCCGCGTGCGACTGCGCCTCCTCGTTCTCGTGGTGCGGGAAGCGCAGGTCGAGGCCGCCGCCATGGATGTCGAACTCGGCACCCAGGTACTTGGTCGACATCGCCGAGCACTCGATGTGCCAACCGGGGCGCCCGCGGCCCCACGGGCTCACCCACGCCGCCGTTTCGGGCTCGCCCGCCTTGTGGCCCTTCCAGAGCGCGAAGTCGCGCACATCCTTCTTGCCACGCGAATCGGAATCGGTCGCGGGTGCCATGTCGTCGAGCTTCTGATGTGTCAGTTCGCCGTAGTCGGGCCAGCTCGCCGTGTCGAAGTAGACGTCGCCGGTGCCGTCGTCGGTGGCGTAGGCGTGCCCCGAGTCGATCAGGCGCTGGATGATCGCCTGCATCTCGGGAATGGATGCGGTGGCTCGCGGCTCGTAGGTGGGCGGGAGCACGCCGATGGCGTTGTAGGCGGCGGTGAACTCGAGCTCGACGCGGTAGGCCAGGGCCCACCACTGCTCCGGGCTGCCGCTCGCGGCGCTCTCGGCGGCGTTGATGAGGATCTTGTCGTCGATGTCGGTGACGTTGCGCACGAAGGTGACGGTGTACCCGCTGTAGGCGAGCCAGCGGCGCAGCTGGTCGTAGACGAGGGCCGAGCGGAGGTGACCGATGTGCGGCGACGACTGCACGGTGGGGCCGCACACGTAGATGCCGACCTGCCCCGGAACGAGCGGCGTGAAGTCGGTGAGGGCGCGGGCCTTCGAGTCGTAGAGGCGGAGAGTCACTGCGCTAGTTTACCGGGCTGCCCGGGCGAAGCCCGGGCCGCCCGACAACCAGCACGGTCGCGATGGCCGTCAGGCCGTCGCCTCGGCCGGGGAAGCCGAGGCCGTCGGTGGTGGTGGCTGAGACGGAGACCGGGGCGCCGAGGAGGGACGTGAGGAGGGCGTCGGCCTCGGCCTTGCGCGGAGCGAAGCGCGGGCGGTTGCCCACGAGTTGCACCGAGACGTTGCCGACGACGAAACCGGCGTCCGCGAGGATGTCGCGGGTGCGGGAGAGGAACACCTCGCCGTGCGCGCCCGCGAGCGCCGGATCGGCGGTACCGAAACGACTGCCGAGATCGCCGAGCCCAGCCGCGCCCAGGAGTGCATCGCAGATGGCATGCACCACCACATCTCCGTCGCTGTGCCCCGCGAGCCCGGGCTCCCCCGGCCAGTGCAGCCCGGCCAGCCAGAGCTCGGCCGACGCGTCGAAGGCGTGCGCATCCACGCCGACCCCCGTGCGCGGCAGAACCGGCGAAAGCGCCCCCGCGCCCGAGGCCCGTCGTGCGAGCTCCTCGGCCCGCTCCAGGTCGTCGGGCGTCGTGATCTTGAACGACAACGCCGACCCCTGCACCACACCCACCTCGTGCCCGGCCTCACGCACCAGCGCCGCGTCGTCGGTGAAGTCGGCCGCCGCGCGCACGTAGGCCGAAACGATGTGGTCGCGCGGAAAACCCTGAGGCGTCTGCACCCCGGTGAGCTCGGAGCGGTCGACGGTCTCGCGCACCGAGCCGTCTGCCGCCACCCGCTTGATCGTGTCGGTGACCGGCAGCCCGGGGATCACGCCGTGCCCCGTCGCCCGCACCGCCGCCACCACCCGGTCGAACACGGCGGCCGGCGTGAACGCGCGCGCGGCGTCGTGCACCAGCACCACCTCCACGTCGGGCGCGAGCACCTCGATGCCCGCGGCCACCGATCGCTGCCGGGTCTCCCCGCCGGCGACCACGAGGGCCGCAACGCCGAGCCCCTGCAGGGTGTCGGATGCCGCGCTCACGAGCGTCGCCGGAACCACCACCACAAGGTCGGCCGGTTCGGACATTCCCCGAACGGCATCGATCGACCGCGACAGGATGCTGCGCCCCGCGACCTCGACGAACGCCTTCGGTTCGGCACGCCCCAATCGACTGCCCGAGCCGGCGGCGACGACGATCACCGCGATGGACCCCATGCGCGGACCGACCGGCGCCCGAGCGGGCTAGGAGGCCAGAACCTCGTCGAGCACCAGCGAGGCCTTCTCCTCGTCGGTCTTCTCGGCGAGGGCGAGCTCGGAGATGAGGATCTGCCGGGCCTTGGCCAGCATGCGCTTCTCACCGGCCGAGAGACCGCGGTCTTGGTCGCGGCGCCACAGGTCGCGCACGACCTCGCTCACCTTGATGACGTCGCCCGAGGCGAGCTTCTCGAGGTTGGCCTTGTAGCGGCGGGACCAGTTGGTGGGCTCCTCGGTGAACGGCGCACGCAGCACCTCGAACACCTTGTCGAGACCTTCGCGGCCGATGACGTCGCGCACACCCACCAGATCGACGTTGTCGGCGGGCACCTCGATGGTGAGGTCGCCCTGCGTCACACGGAGTTTGAGGTAGATCTTCTCTTCGCCCTTGATGATGCGGGTCTTGACCTCGGAGATCGTGGCGGCTCCGTGATGGGGGTAAACGACTGTTTCGCCGACCTCAAAAAGCATGAATGGATGTCCTTCCGTGACTACCAGGATACCACAGGGGGCATGTAGTAAGGGTGTCCTAACCAACCCCGCGGAGCCCGCTCGTTGTAAGCTCGGGTCAAAGCGTTTACGACTCTGGAGGGTCTTGTGAGAGCTCGGTTCGCCGCATCCGTTCTGGTGGTTGCACTCGTCGGCTTCGGCACCGCGGGGTGCGCGTTCGTCACCCCCCAGGCCACCACGGAGATCGTCGAGACCTCCGACGGCGTGAACGGATCGATCGGTGACATCGCCGTGCGCAACGCGACCCTCATCAGCGAGGACGGCGAGCTCGCGAGCATGCTGGTCTCGTTCGTGAACACGGGCGACTCGAGCGCTCAGGTGCAGGTGCAGTACGAAGACGGCGCCACCGGCAAGCGCGTGAGCCAGAAGGTCACGGTCGAGGGCAACGGCGCCATCACGAGCTTCGGCGGCAAGGACGGCGAGCAGATCCTGCTCACCAACGTGTCGAAGCCGGGCAGCCTCTTCCCCGTCTACTTCCAGTCGGGCAGCGCCGAGGGCAAGCAGATCCTGGTTCCGGTGCTGAACACGAGCCTCCCCGAGTACGCAGACCTCGCGCCGACGCCCACCCCCACGGCCACGCCCCTGCAGTCGCCGCCGCCCACGCTGGTCGACACCCCGATCGAGACGGCCACCCCGACCCCCGAGCCCACCGAGACCCCGGCCGGCTGAACCCGCGGGCTCAGCCCTCGAAGCGGTAGCCCAGGCCTCGCACGGTCACGAGCAGGGTCGGCTCCGACGGCGTCTTCTCGATCTTCGAGCGGATGCGCTTGATGTGCACGTCGAGCGTCTTGGTGTCGCCGAAGTAGTCCGACCCCCAGACGCGGTCGATCAGCTGCCCGCGCGTGAGCACCCTGCCGGCGTTCCGCAGCAGCAGCTCGAGCAGCTCGAACTCCTTCAGCGGCATCGCCACCTCCTTGCCGTTCACGGCGACGGTGTGCCGCTCGACGTCCATCGACACGGGGCCGGCCACCAGCTGCGGCTCGGCGGCGTCGATCACCTCGAGCTGCCGCCGGAGCACCGCACGGATGCGCGCCAGCAGCTCGCGCGTCGAGTACGGCTTGGTCACGTAGTCGTCGGCACCGAGCTCGAGGCCCACCACGATGTCGATCTCGGAGTCCTTGGCGGTGAGCATGATGATCGGCACCGACGAGCGGGTGCGGATCTCGCGGCACACCTCGGTGCCCGGGATGCCGGGGATCATGAGGTCGAGCAGGATGATGTCCACCCCGCCGCGGTCGAACTCGCTGATGGCGCTCGGCCCGTCGGGCGCCACGGTGACCCCGTAGCCCTCCCGGCGCAGCAGGTAGCTGAGCGGTTCGCTCAGCGCCGCTTCGTCTTCGACCAGCAGGATGTGGGTCATCGTTTCTCTCCTTGTGAAACCGCCGACGCGGGTGGCGCCTCGGGCAGCCGGATGGTGAATGTGGAGCCTTGACCGATCTGCGACCAGGCCCGGATGTCGCCGCCGTGGTTCTGCACGACGTGCTTCACGATGCTGAGGCCGAGGCCCGTGCCGCCGGTGTTGCGCGAGCGGGCCTGGTCGACCCGGAAGAACCGTTCGAACACCCGCGGCAGGTCGTCCTCGGGAATACCGATCCCCTGGTCGGTGACCACGAGTTCCACGACGCCCTCGTCGTGGTGCACGCCGATGCCGACGCGGGAGCCGTCGGGCGAGTACTGCACCGCGTTCGCGATGAGGTTGTTCATCGCCAGGGTGAGCAGCGCCTCGTCGCCCATCACCTGCACCCGCTTGGCGCCGCCGACCGCGAGGGTGATGTCGCGCGCATCCGCTGCGACGTGGTTCTGGTCGACGGCGGAGGCGACGACCTCGCTGAGGTCGACGCGCTCAGCGGTCGCGAGCACGTCGGTGGCCTGCAGCCGGGAGAGCTCGATGATCTCGCGGGTGATCTGGGAGAGCCGGGTGGCCTCGGCGCCCATCCGCTTGGCGAAGCGGCGCACCTGCTCGGGGTCGTCGGAGGCCGGCTCGAGCGCTTCGGCGAGCAGCGCGATCGCGCCGATCGGGGTCTTCAACTCGTGACTGATGTTGGCGATGAAGTCGCGGCGCACCTCTTCGAGGCGGTAGGCATCCGTGCGGTCCTCGGCGAGCACGAGCACGTAGCGGCTGCCGAGGCGGGCGGCCTGCACGTCGAGATGGATGCTCGCCTCACCGAACGGGCCGCGGGCCAGCGTGATCTCCTCGCTCACCGACTCCCCGTCGGCCCGCACGCGGGCCACGATCTCGAGCAGCTCGTCGTGCACGAGCAGCCCGTTCAGCACGAGACCATAGGTGTAGGCCTTCACCGAGGCCTTCACGACGTTGTTCGACGGGTCGAGCACGAGGCCGGCCGAGTCGAGCGCATCGATGACCTGGTCGACACCGTCGGGCACCGCGGAGGATGCGACGGTGACCGCGTTGTTTCCCCGCCGTTCAGCCACGTGCAGCAGGATGACGAATCCCGCCCCCACGGCAAGGCCGAGTGCCACAGAGAACAGCACCAGCCAGCCTGTTTCCATAGCCATTACACTAGTGAGTCCATCTGGGCTCGACGCCCGGTATCCCGCGGCGGCGCCGTTGCTTCCTGGACTGTTCAACTGCCGGGCACTCGGCGTTAACCTGGCCCCAGGAGGATGGCATCACCGAAGAAAGGACCCTGCACGCATGCGTGAGGTATTCCAGCAAGAACTGCGCGAGGTTCAGGAGCGTCTCGTCGAGATCTCCGAACTCGTCACCGTGGCCATCACGAACGCCACCGAGGCGTTCAACGAGTCGAACGTCACCCTGGCCGAGACGGTGATCGCGGAGGACACGAAGATCGACGCGCTCGCGTCGAGCCTCGACGAACTGGCGATCAGCATCCTCGCCCTGCAGCAGCCGGTCGCCCGCGACCTGCGCATCGTCGTCACCGCCCTGCGGGTGAGTTCGTCGCTCGAGCGGATGGGTGACATCGCCGAGCACATCGCCCAGCTCGCGCGGTACCGCTACCCCGACAAGGTGGTGAAGAAGAGCCTGCGTCAGACGTTCGCCGAGATGGGCCGGCTCGACGTGGAGATCGCGAAGAAGCTCACGGTGCTGCTGCAGACCGAAGACCTCGCCCTCGCCGACGAGATGCGCAACGACGACGACCGCATCGACGAGTTGCACGTCAGCGTGTTCGACGCCGTGCTCGGCTCGCACTGGAAGGGTGAGGCGGTCGACACCGTCGACGTCACGCTCGCCAGCCGTTACCACGAGCGCTTCGCCGACCACGCCGTCTCCATCGCGAAGAAGGTGCAGTACCTCGCCACCGGCGAGTGGTCGCCCACCAGCACGAACGCGTAGCCACCTCCCGTTCACGACCGAAGCCCCGGACCTCTTGCGAGGTGCCGGGGCTTCGTCGTGAGGGCGGCCGGGCGAATCGCTGCCTCGGCTCGTCGCGCGCGCGGAGGCGCGCTACTTACGCAGCCCTTGGGCTGCTACCGCTGCCGCGCCGGCGGCTGCCGCCTCGGGGTCGAGGTACTCGCCCGGGCCGACGGGCGCGAACGACGCGTCGAGCTTGTAGACGAGCGGGATGCCCGTGGGGATGTTGAGCTCGGCGATGTCGTCGTCCGAGATGCCGTCGAGGTGCTTCACGAGCGCCCGCAGCGAGTTGCCGTGCGCGGTGACGAGGACGGTCTTGCCGAGTGCGAGGTCGCCGGTGATGTCGGACTCCCAGTAGGGCAGCATCCGCTCGATCACGTCTTTCAGGCACTCGGTGCGCGGCACGTCGTCGCCGAGGTCGGCGTAGCGCGGGTCGCCGACCTGCGAGTAGGGGTCGTCGTCGTCGATGGGGGGCGGCGGCACGTCGAACGAGCGGCGCCAGATCTGGAACTGCTCGGGCCCGTACTCGGCCAGGGTCTGCGCCTTGTCCTTGCCTTGCAGGGCGCCGTAGTGGCGCTCGTTGAGGCGCCAGGAGCGCTTCACGTCGATCCACGAGCGGTCGGCCACCTCGAGGGCGAGGTTGGCGGTCTGGATGGCGCGGCTGAGGCGCGAGGTGTACAGCACATCGGGCAGCAGACCCGATGACGCCAGCAGCTCGCCGGCCCGCTTGGCCTCGCCGACACCGACCTCGGAGAGCGGCACGTCGACCCAACCGGTGAACAGGTTCTTCTGGTTCCACTCGCTGTTGCCGTGGCGCAGCAGGATGAGGGTGTAAGGCTCAGTAGGCATGGCTCAATACTATTGGGGCATGCCGATCGGGGCCGTCACGCGGGGAACCACGAACACCAATCGCCTGCGCCGCGTCGACCGCTTCATCACGACCCTGGGTGTGCTGCGCCGCACGGCCGATCCGCTCGTCGTCGACCTCGGCTACGGCGCCAGCGGCGTCACCGCGTTCGAGCTGCAGGCCCGCCTGGCCCGGGTGCGGCCGGACGTGCACGTGCGCGGTCTCGAGATCGCGCCCGAGCGCGTGGCCACAGCCGTGCGGCAGCTGAAGGACGTGCGCGACGGCCGCACCGGGTTCGCGGCCGACGCCCGGGTCGACTTCGCGCTGGGCGGTTTCGAGGTGCCGTTGCCCGGCGGCCGGCTGGCGGCGGTCATCCGCGCGTTCAACGTGCTGCGGCAGTACGACGAGTCGGCGGTGGCGGATGCCTGGCGACTGATGGTCTCGCGCCTCCAGCCGGAGGGTCTGCTGGTGGAGGGCACCTGCAACGAACTCGGTCGCGTGAGCAGCTGGGTGACGGTGGGACACCAGGGGCCGGAGACCTTCACGGTGTCGTTGCGGCTGGCTGAGCTCGAGCATCCGTCGATCGTGGCGGAGCGGCTGCCGAAGGTGCTCATCCACCGCAACGTGCCGGGCGAGCCGGTGCACCGTCTGCTCACCGACCTCGACCGGTTCTGGCAGCACAACGCCGGTCTCGGCACCTACGGCCCGGTGCAGCGCTGGATCGCGACCGCGGACGCCCTCGCCGCCGCCGGCTGGGGCGTGCGCACCCCGCGCAAGCGCCTGCGCCTCGGCGAGCTCACCCTCCCCTGGCCCGAGGTGGCCCCGAACGGCTACCGCTGGCCCTGACGCGGCCCGAGCCGTCGCCGGAATCTCCAGCACGGGCTACGATAGCGAGGTTTCCTCGTTATCGTTGGGTAGTCGTGAATGCAGTTTCGACATGGGCGTCTGAAATCACCATCCTCGCTGGCGGCCATCGTGCGCGCTGCTCTGGTCGTCGGGACGGTGGCCATCGTCAGCATGACCGGCATCGGTGCGTATGCGATCTACAGCGTCTCATCGACGCTCGATGCGTCCGCCGTCGACATCGGCAGCACCGCTCCTGCGCCTCCGCCACCGTACCTGGGCGCCTTCGAGGGCGGGTTCACGATGCTCATCGTCGGCACCGACAACGATGCGGATCAGGGCGACGACTTCGGCGAGCGCGATGGTGTGCGTAACGACGTGACCATCATGCTGCACGTGTCGGCTGACCATCAGAACGCTGTCGTCATCAGCTTTCCACGGGATCTCGTCATCCCTCACCCCACTTGCACCGATCCGAGCACGGGGGAATCGTTCGGCCCCATGAGTGCGCAACCGCTCTATGTCGCCTATTCGCGCGGCGGCCTGGCGTGCGTCGCCGCCACGATCACCGATCTCACCGGTGTGCCCATCCACTATGCAGCGGCCACCTCGTTCAACGGCGTCATCGCGCTGAGTGACGCAGTGGGCGGGGTCGAGGTCTGTGCGAATGACCCGATCATGGACGCCGATTCGGGCGTCGACATTCCCGCGGGGGTGAGCACGGTGTCCGGGCAGAGCGCGCTGGCGTTCCTACGCAATCGGCACGGGGTCGGCAACGGCAGCGACCTGTCGCGAATCGGCTCGCAGCAGCAGTACCTGGCGTCGCTGCTGCGGAAGATCCGGGCCGACAGCACTCTCGGCGATCCCGGCAAGCTCTATCAGCTTGCTCAAGCCGCGTCGCACAACATCACGCCGTCGACCTCGCTCAAGGGCCTCGACACTCTTGTCTCCCTGGCGATGACCCTGAAAGACGTCGATCTGGACAGAGTGGTCTTCGTCCAGTACCCCGTCACGACGTATGTCGAGGATGCGAACAAAGTCCAGCCCCTGTACGACGTTGCGGATGACCTCTTCGCGCACATTCTCGACGATCGGCCGTTCGGCCTGGCCACCGACTCGCCAGGGACGACCTCGCCGGAAGCCGGATCCGAAGAGTTGCGCCCGGAGCCCGGTGAGCCTCAACCGGAACTGAGCACGGCGGCGCCCGAAGTGGTCGATGGCTTGACCGGCCAGACGGCTACCCAGCACACGTGCGCCAGCGCCTTCCCCGGGTGAAGCGCGTGAGCGTGTGTGTGTGCGCGAGCGCCGGCTACTTGACGGGGAGGACGATCTCCTTGCCGTCGACCTGGATGGTCAGCGGCTGAGCGGGGGTGACCTTCGACGGGGTCCAGAACACCGAGGTGTGCGGCACGAAGTCCATCGTGCAGATCTTGTCGCCCGGGATGGGGACGGTCGTGATGGCGACCGTGTTGCCCTCGTTCTTGGGCTCGACGACGCTGATGTGCGACCCGACGACCGGGCAGGTCGAGCTGCCCGAGATGCTGATGGCGAGCTGGTCGCCCTCCTCGATCCAGAACGCCTGCAGGCCGTCGTCGGCGCTGCCCGCCTCCTGGGTGATGTGCTCCTCGTCGGGCAAGCCGGAGAAGTTCTCGGTGGGCCCGGTGACGGTGCAGCCGGCCAACAGCAGCGAGGCGGCCAGAACGGGCAGGGCGATCAGGGCCGAGGTGCGCATCTTCATGGTGCTAACGGTACCGAAACCGAAGGGCTCCGTGTGCGCGCACCCCGGATTGTCGTCGTGACGGATCGAAACCATTTCGACCCGGTCACGAAACACGGTCGTCACACGGCTCCCGTACCGTCGGTGGCATGAGGATGTCGCACGAATCAGAAGGCTTCTGCCAATGGTTCTGCCTGCGCCGCCAGAGCGGCCACCACAACACCTCTGTCTTCTCTTTCAACTCGTGACCGCGCCCCGCTCCGCGGGAGGAGTCTGCCCACCGGGCACCTGATCCTCCTGCCGTGAGCCTGCGCTCCGCCCCGCCGCCGTTCCCGCGCGCCCGGGCGTCCTCACGCATCCGCGCGCCCTGAGCGGTCTTTCGAGCCCGCTCGCGGCGCCGACCCCGAAAGAGATCCATGAGACTCGATGACATCTGCATCGTCAACTCCGACGTCACCGCCAGCGACGACTTCTATCGTCTCGGCGTCGGCCTCGAACGTCGGATGCGCAACGTGCGGTTCGCCGACTTCGCCTTCGACAGCGGCCCGCGGCTGGCCATGTGGCTGCGGCCGAGCATCGCGGAGACCGTCGGCGCGGGGTACCCGGAGGCACCGGGACTCCCGTTCCGGGTGACGCTCGAGTTGCCGGGGCGCGCAGAGGTGGAGGCCGCCGCCGCGCGCATCCCGGCCTCGGTGCGGCTCGTCGCCCCGATGCCCGACGGCGCCGTGCGGTACGCCGTGACCGACCCGGACGGCTTCGTCACGGTGCTCCGGGCCGGTTCCAGCGGGCGCACGCGCATCGCCGAGATCGAGCTCGCCGTCTCCGACCCGGTGCGCACCTTCGACTTCCTCGAACGGCTGGGCTTCGTGGCCACGCCGGGCGGTGGCCGGATGCGCTTCGAGGCCGGCGACGTGGCCATCACCGTCCTCGACGTGGCCGGCACGGGTCACGACCAGCTGACGCCCGGCGAGTTCGCCTCGTTCACGCGCAACGGCGGGCACCTCATGCTGGCCGTCGAGCTCGACACGGGCGAGCAGGTCGACGAGCTCTGGGCCGACCTCGTCGCCCGCGGACTCGTCAGTTCGGGGCCGCCCGCGGTCTACGAGTGGGGCACCCGCTCGGCCTACTTCGTCGACCCCGACGGCTACATCTGGGAGATCTACGCCTGGGTTGAGACGCCTCGCTGAGCGCGCCGCATCGACCAGTTCCATCCCTCCCCTGCACCACCCCATTCGCACCACCCGACCACTAGGAGCATCATGACAACCTCCCCCACCCTCGCCCGGCGGCTCTGCGTCGCCGCCGCCCTCACCGCCGTCGGGGCGCTGGCACTCGCCGGCTGCGCCTCCGCGCCGAGCGACGCCGCCTCCTCCGGCTCCGCGCCGGCCGGCGCCGCCGGGGACTTCCTGCCCTGCATCGTCAGCGACCAGGGCGGCTTCGACGACCAGTCGTTCAACCAGCTCGGACTCGAGGGCGTCACCCTCGCCGCCAAGGCGCTCGGCACGGATCACATCGACGTGCAGTCGGAGACGGAGAGCGACTACGCCCCGAACATCCAGAGCCTCGTCGACCAGGGCTGCACCACCATCGTGACGATGGGCTACCTGCTGGCCGCCGCCACCGAAGAGGCCGCAGCGGCCAACCCCGACGTGCACTTCATCATGGTCGACGACGCCACGGTCGCCGCCGACAACGTGAAGGGCGTGGTGTGGGACACCTCGCAGGCCGGCTTCCTCGTGGGTTACGCGGCCGCCGACTACACCACCACCGGCAAGGTGGGCACCTACGGCGGAGCGCAGATCCCGCCGGTCACCCTCTACATGGACGGCTTCGCCCGGGGTGTCGAGTACCACAACAAGCAGAAGGGCACCGACGTACAGGTGATCGGCTGGAACCCCGACAGCCAGGAGGGCCAGTTCACCGGCAACTTCAGCGACATCAACGCCGCGAAGGTGCTGTCGCAGGGCATCCTCGACCAGGGTGCCGATGTGATCGTGCCGGTCGGCGGGCCGATCTACCAGGGCGCGGCGCAGGCCATCCGCGAATCGTCGAAGCCGGTGGCGCTGGTGGGCGTCGACACCGACATGTACCTCAGCGACCCCGAGTACGACGACATCTGGTTCACCTCGATCGCCCGTGACATGCCGAAGTCGATCTCCGAGGTCATCCAGTCCTCGGCGGCGGGCGAGTTCTCGACCGAGCCGTACGTGGGCACGCTCGAGAACGGCGGCGTGCTGATGAGCCCGTTCCACGACTTCGAGTCGAAGGTGGCGCCGAGCCTCCAGGGCGAGCTCGACGACATCCAGGCCGGCATCATCGCGGGCGACATCGTCATCGACACCCCCTCCGCCCCGTGAGCCCGGTGACGCCCGTGCGCGACCTCATCTGCATCACCGACCCCGGCCAGGAGCAGGCGGTGGCCCTGCTGACGATCTTCGCCTCACCCGAGGACTTCCGGGTGCTCGGCATCGTCGCGAGCGCGGGGAACACCACGCTCGAGAACACCGTGGCGAACGTGTTCAAGGTGCTGGAGCTCGCGGGCGTCACCGGCGTTCCCGTCTTCACGGGCGTGCCGCAGCCCCTGCTGCGGCCGCTCGTGACGGCGGCCCACGTGCACGGCGAGACGGGCCTCGACGGCTACGACTTCCCGCCCGTCGTCGGGCGCCCCGAGGAGGAATCGGGGGTCGCGGCCATCATCCGGATGCTCCGCGCGGCCCCCGAGCGCTCGGTCACCATCGCCCAGTTCTCGAGCATGACGACGCTGGCGGTCGCCCTCACCGAGGCGCCCGACATCGCCGACCACATCGCGGAGATCGTGATGATGGCCGGAGCCTACTTCGAGGTCGGCAACATCACCCCGGCGGCGGAGTTCAACATCTACGTCGACCCCCACGCCGCCGCGATCGTGCTCGGGTCGGGGGTGCCGATCGTCATGCTGCCGCTCGACGTCACGCACCAGCTGCGCAACACCCGCGCCCGGCTCGACGCCTTCTCGGCGCTCGGCAACGAGTGCGGGCGAGCCGTCGACCAGCTGCTGACCTTCTCCGAGACCTTCGATCTCGAGAAGTACGGCTGGGACGGCGCACCCCTGCACGGGCCGGTGGTGCCGCTCTACCTGCTGCGGCCCGAGCTCTTCCACGGCCGGTTCATCAACGCCCGGGTGGAGACCGGCAGCGAACTGACGATGGGGATGCTCGTCGCCGACTACTGGCAGATCACCGACCTGCCCCGCACCCTGTTCTACGCCCGCGACGTCGACGCCGAGCCCTTCTACGACGAGCTCACCGCCCGCATCGCGCGGCTGCGCTGACGCCGTGCCGGGCATCCTGGGAGGATCGAGGTCGTGAGCATCCTGTGGCAGAACGCGCTCGTCATCGCGGCCGACGACGAACACGGGACCGTGCCCTTCCGGGGCGACGTGCTGATCGACGGGGCAGACATCGTGGCCCTCACGGCGGCGGGCGGCATCCCGGTACCCGAAGCGGATGCGGAGGTCACCGTGATCGACGCGACCGACCTCCTCATCACTCCCGGGCTGGTGAACGCGCACACCCACTCCTGGGAGGTGCTCCAGCGCGGCAGCAGCGCTCCCCTGCCGCTGGAGATCTGGACGCTGCTGAGCTACCCGCCCGCGAACGTCGATCCCCTGCCGGAGCGCCTGGTGTACCTCCGCACGATGGTCGCGGCGATCGAGTCGCTGCGCGGCGGGGTGACGACCGTGCTCGACGACACCGGCGAGCTGCCCGAGCAGACGGTCGCGAGCATCCGGGCCGTCTTCGCCGCCTACGACGACGCCGGACTGCGGGCGACCTGCGCAGCGACCACGGTCGACGTGCCGATGGTCGACCGCCTCGCCTTCGCCGAGGAGGTGTTACCCGCCGAGGTGCTCGAGGCGAGCCGCGCAGCCATGGCCGACACCGCCGGGCTGCAGGAGCGCTACTTCGCCTTCGCCGACGAGGCGCGCGCCCTCGTGCGGGGTCATCCGCGGCTGCGGTTCGCGCTGTCGCCGAGCGCGCCGCAGCGGCTCACCGACGACTTCTTCGTGCGCTGCGCGCGGGAAGCGGCCGAGCACGACGAGATCCTGCACACCCACCTGCTCGAGACGCGGCTGCAGGAGACGCTCGCGCGCACCCGCTACGACGACCGCACCATCGTGCAGCACCTCGACGATCTCGGCGTGCTCGACACCGTGGGCCCGGCGCTCACCGCGGCGCACGGCGTCTGGTTGACGGATGACGACATCGCGCTGCTGGCGGCGGCCGGCGCATCCGTCGTGCACAACCCGCTGTCGAACCTGCGGCTCGGCTCGGGGCTGCTGCGCTGGCGGGCCCTGCACGACGCCGGCGTGCGGGTGGCGCTCGGCACCGACGGCGCCTCGAGCAACGACTCGCTGCGCCTGCTCGAGGTGATGAAGACGGCAGCCCTCGTGCACACCCTCAGCGACCCGGACTACCGCAGCTGGCCGCAGCCGGGCGAGGTGATCACCGCCGCCACCGTCAACGGGGCGCACGCCGCGGGGTGGGGCGAGCGCACGGGGTGCATCGCCCCCGGGTTCGCCGCCGACCTCGTGGTGTTCGATCTCACCGCCGGCACCGCGTTCACCCCGCTGACGGATCCGGCGACGCAGCTCGTGCTGGCCGAGAACGGCGAGTCGATCCACCAGGTGTGGGTCGACGGGCGACTGGTGGTCGAGAACGGACGGTGCACCCTGATCGACCAGGATGCGCTGCTGGCGGAGTTCCG
Source organism: Herbiconiux sp. FW305-C-125 (assembly GCF_058783455.1). NCBI lineage: Bacteria > Bacillati > Actinomycetota > Actinomycetes > Micrococcales > Microbacteriaceae > Herbiconiux > Herbiconiux sp. FW305-C-125. Next base: position 842,322 of record NZ_JBYSYO010000001.1, read on the forward strand.
TCGTGCGGCCGGGACGTACCTGGCCGGCCACCGAGAGACCTGGCAGGAGCTGCAGCAGTCGCTCGAGCCGGCCGTGCGCGCGGCGTACCTGCGTGCGGCCGGAGTGACGGGCACCGGCGTCAGCGGCTGATGTCGGGGAAGGCGGCGTGGGCGTCGTCGACGCTCATCCCGCTCGCCAGCAGCAGGTCGGACACCAAGGGCCGGATGGAGACCACGAGCGCCGCCTCCGAGACCGGCTCGTCCGGAACCAGGGTGCGCGGGTCGAGCGTGATGGCGATGAGCACGAGGCTCTGCCGCACGACCGGCCGGAGCTCGGGCCGGTCGATGCTCTGCGCCAGCAACGACGCCGCGCTCTGCACCCCTTCGATGACCTGCGCGATCGCCGGCCGGGGGCGGCCGCCGGGCAGCACGCTGACGCGGCGCACCACCACGCGCAGATTCCTGGCCGCGTGATCCATGTTCGCCTGCATCACCTGCAGCTCGGCGAGCTCGGCCCGCCGCCGGCGCAGGAACGGCGAGATGCGGGCGATGGCGACCGCCGAGTCGACCGAGGCCCGCCACTGCTCCACGAGCCCCTGGGTCTGCCGGGCGCGCCCCAGCACCACCTCGGCGGTGTGCTGATCGCCGAGCCGCAGCACGGTCACGAGCGACGCGGTCAGCGCGGTGAAGGCGCCGAAGAACTTGAGCGCCTCGCGCCGCGCCGCCCGGCGCGGATCGCGCGGGATGAGCGCCGTGCAGGCGAGCGCGATCAACCCGCCCACCACCGCGTCGGCGGTGCGGGTGAACGGTCCGCCCGGCGGGACGGGCATGAGCGCGACCAGCGCGGCCTGCACCGCGGCCACGATCGGGATGCCGGGCAGCGGCGAGAGCGCCCGGGTCACGGCGAGCACCGCGAGCATGGTGAGCGCGAACTGCCACACCCCCTGCCCGAGCGTGAGCAGGATGACCTCGCTCACCGCGATGCCGATCGTCATCGCGATGGCGGTCTCGATCACGCGGCGCGGCCGGGCGTCGAGCACGAGTCCGAGACTCGACAGGGCGACGGTGACCGCGGCGATCGGGTATTCGTGCCCGAGCAGGTAGTGCGCCAGCGCGTACGCGACGGTCACCGCCACCACGAGCTGCAGGATGGCGGGAAAGCTCGTGACGGTTCGTTCGACTCCGCCGCGCGCGATGTCCTCTCCGCGCCGGAGGCGCGAGGGCGGCTGCCCGTCGGGCGCGGTGCCGTCGGTCACGGGCGGTTCAGCGCGTGCGGGCGCCGAGCCGGGGCAGGCGCGGCACGCGGCCGACGGTCGCGCCGGCCTCGGGCGACACGATCTCCTCCACCGCGGCGACCACATCGCCGTCGGCGGTGCGCACCAGCACCTCGGTCGCCGCCAGCTGACGTTTCACCACGGCGAGCGCGATCGGGCCCCACTCGTGGTGCACGGCGACCGAGGTGACCTGCCCCACGGCCTCATCGCCGCCGGTGACCACCACCTCGTCGCCCGACGCCGGCAGCACGGCGTCCGAGCCGTCGAGGTTCAGCAGCACCAGCCGGCGCGGCGGATGCCCGAGGTTGTGCACCTTCGCCACCGTCTCCTGCCCGCGGTAGCAACCCTTGTTCAGGTGCACGGCCGACCGCATCCAGTCGAGCTCGTGCGGGATGGAGCGCTCGTCGACCTCGGTCGACAGACGCGGCCGCCACGCGGCGATGCGCAACGCCTCGGCCGCCAGGAGGCCCGCCACCGCGAGCTCACCGGCGCGCACGGCATCGGCCAGCGCGGGCAGCTCGGCGCGCGGCACCAGCGTCTCGCGCCACCACCATTCGGCACCGGGGTGCTCGTCGACCAGCGCGTACTGCACGCCGCCGGCCACCACCTCGGGCCACGGGTCGCGCCAGATGAGCGGATGCCCGTTCCCCACGCCCGCCCGCTCGGCCAGCGCCCCCGGCGCCGCCCCGTCGGGCCCGTCGGCCAGCCAGCCGACCGTCGCGAACTCGGCGCTGCGATCGGCGATCTCCACGCGCAGCATGAACCGCATGCGCTGCAGCCACTGCTCGAGGGGCGCGGTCTCCTCCGCGTCGACGAGCAGCCAGGCGGTCTCGCCGTCGTCGAGCACACGGATGGCGTGCTCGATGCGGCCGTTGGCGCTGAGCAGCAGCGTCTCGGCGGAGGCGCCGGGAGCGAGGTCGCGGATGCTCTGACTCGTCACCGAGTCGAGCCAGCTCAGGCGGTCGGGGCCGGTGACGGAGATGACGCCGCGGTGCGACAGGTCGACCACCGCACCGGCGGCCCCGAGCATCCGCTGCTCGGCGATCGGGTTGCCGTAGTGCGCCGCCACGCCCTCATCGGGGGCGGCCGCGGCGACCGCTCCGGGCAGCTCGAGGAAGGGTGAGGCCGGCACGGCGCTCAATCCGCCTTCGCGAGCCGGGCCGAGGCGTGCGTACGGAGGTCTTGGCCGAGGGCCGCGATGTCCCACGCCCAGAGCAGGTGGTTGTCGACCAGTCCGTAGATGCGGGTGGCGGCCGCGTACTCCTTGGCCGACTGCGTGCGCACCACGGCGTCGGTGGCGAGGTCGATGCGCGGGCCCTTCACCTGGCCCAGGTAGAGCTCGCTGACGCCCGTCGGATGCACGATCGACACCTCGATGTCGAAGCCCTCCGCCGAGTTGCGGAGCGTCTCGACCGACTGCGCGGTGTTGAACGGCCTGGGGCCGACGCCCGGCAGCATGCCCGGGCCCACATCGCCCTCGATGTGCAGGCGCGCCAGCCGCCAGTAGCCGGTCTCGGAGGTGAGCGGCTGCCTCTCGGCGTCGCCCCCGATGAGCCAGGTGTACGAGCTGTAGTTGAGGAACGGCAGCCCGTCGTGGCTGAAGCTGATGCGCTGCCCGAACTCCTGGGAGACCCGCTCCTCACCCACGGCATAGTCGATGACGCCGGTGCCCTCCCACACGCCGATGAGCCACGACAGCGGCACCAGCTCGGCGGGGAGACCGGTCGGGATCTCGATCACGACTGCACCCGGGCGCGGCTCAGCGCTGACCGCGGAAGAGCTTGTAGATGACGACCCCTGCCGTCCAGGCGATTGCGAGGCTCGCGAGCCCGAGCAGCCCGATGAACAGGAGTTCCAGCGCGACGTAGGACATGCTCACAGCTTAGCGCCCGCGGCGAAGGCCAAGGGACCGAGCACGACGGTGGCGAGGGCAAGGATGACGACCGCTCCCGCGAGGCTTGCCGACACCCGGTTCACGAAGCCCTTGCGTTCGCGCACGAGGAGCTGGCTGCCGAAGGTCACGAGTACCGCGAGCCCCAGCACCACCGGCATGAACACGAGGAACTGCCCGGGCGCGATGAACAGCCCCACCGCCACGACGGCGAGAACCGTGAGGATCCACACCGGGACTACGCTTCTCATGAGCAGACTCATACCCGTCATTCTGCCCGATAGTATGTACCGACGGCGTTCTCTGGAGGATCTTACGTGGCGCAGTTGTTGATCCTGACCTCTGCGGTCGACGTGGAGGTGCTCCCGGCGCTCTCCCTGCTCAGCCACCGCACGCGGCAGATCCCGGCCGAAGCCTCGCAGCTCGTCAACACGCCCAACAGCGATCTCATCTTCGTCGACGCCCGGCACGACCTCGCATCGGCGCGCTCGCTCTGCAAGATCCTCTCCAGCACCGGCATCGGCGTGCCGGTGGTGCTGGTGCTCACCGAGGGCGGCCTCACCGCCGTGAGCGCGGAGTGGGGTGCAGCGGATGTGGTGCTCGAGTCGGCGGGTCCGGCGGAGGTCGACACGCGCATCCGGCTCGCCATCGGCCGGCAGGTGCAAGACCAGTCGACGTCGAAGATCCAGGCATCCGGGGTGGTCATCGACGAGGCGAGCTACTCGGCCCGCGTGCACGGCCGCCCGCTCGACCTCACCTTCAAGGAGTTCGAGCTGCTGCGCTTCTTCGCCATGCATCCCTCGCGCGTGTTCACCCGCGAGCAGTTGCTCAGCGAGGTGTGGGGCTACGACTACTTCGGCGGCACCCGCACCGTCGACGTGCACGTGCGGCGGCTGCGCGCCAAGCTCGGCGACCTCGAGTCGTTGATCGGTACCGTGCGGAACGTGGGGTACCGCTTCAACTTCTTCGAGGACGACAATGAGCGACTCGCTCACCCTCTCGGTCAGTAGCCCCGACGAGGCGCGCGAACCCTTCCTCCGGCTCGTGGCACGCGCAGCCCTCGTCGACGGCCAGCAGCCGTTCAACGACCAGGCGCTGGTGGATGCGGGCAAGGGCGCGCGCTCGCTGCTCGTCGCCGAGCGCGGCGGCACGATCGTGGGCGCCGCCATCGTGGGGCAGGGCGAGCTCGAGTTCGTGATCGACCCGGAATGGCGCGAGGAGGGGCTCGGGCGGCAGCTGCTCGAGATCCTGCTGGCGAACCAGGGCCGGCCGGGGCCGGACGACGAGCCGTTGCGCGCCTGGGCGCACGGCGACCACCCGGCGGCACGGCGCCTGGCCGCGACGCACCGCTTCGATGCGGTGCGCCGGCTGCTGCAACTGCGGCGTGAACTGCCCGCCGCCCTCGACATCGCCCCGGTGCCGGACGGCTTCGAGCTCTCGACCTTCCGCGGCGGGCGCGACATCGACGAGTGGGTGGAGCTGAACGCGCGGGTGTTCGCCGAGCATCCGGAGCAGGGCGGCCTCACCGCGGAAGACCTGAGCTTCCGCCGCTCGGAGTCGTGGTTCGAACCCGACGACTTCCTGCTGCTGCGCGACACGACCGGCCGGCTGGTGGGTTACAACTGGCTGAAGGTCGAGCCCGGCGACGACCGGGTGGGCGAGATCTACGTGATCGGGGTGGACGAATCGACCGCGGGGCAGGGGCTCGGCCGGTTCCTGATGAACCGGGGCCTGGCGCGGCTCGCCGAGCGCGGTTGCGTGCAGGCGGCGCTCTTCGTCGACGCCGACAACACCCGGGCGGTCGCGCTCTACCGCTCGCTCGGCTTCACCGACCACACCGTCGACGTGCAGTACGAGCAGCGGCTGCCGCTGCGGCCCCAGCGGCGCTGAGGTATCCTCGATCGCACCGGAGTCGAGGTCGCACCGGAGACGAGGGGGAACGGATGCGCGGTCGAGGCAGGCGTGGCATTACCACGCTCGGGCTGGCCGCCGTCGTCGCGGCCCTCCTCGGGGTGGCCGTCGCGCCGCCCTCCCCCGCGCTGGCGGCCGGGGGCGATGCGCCGAGCCGGCCCTTCGGCTCCCACCTCGTCGACCCGGCGCCCGGCGCTGCGCTGCCGCCCGGTGGTGCGGCCGCCGCCGATGCCGACACCGCGGCCGCCTACGCACGGTGGAAGGCCGACTACGTGAAGGCCGGCTGCGGCGCCGACCGGTACTACGTCGACGCCTCCTCGGCCACGGCGTCGATGGTGGTGTCGGAGGGGCAGGGCTACGGCATGGTGATCACCGCGCTGATGGCCGGCCACGACCCGGCAGCGCGCACGGTGTTCGACGGCCTGTTCCGGTTCGTCGACGACCACCCGAGCACGACCGATCCCGACCTGATGGCCTGGCACCAGCAGCCCGACTGCTCGAGCTTCCCCGACTCCAGCAGCGCCACCGACGGCGACCTCGACATCGCGTTCGCCCTCCTGCTCGCCGACACCCAGTGGGGCTCGACCGGGGCCATCGACTACGCGAACGAGGCCGCGCGCGTGATCGCGGCCATCAAAGACAGCGAGATCAATCATCAGACGAAGCTGCCGCTGCTCGGCGACTGGGCGGGGCCGACGAGCGGCTACCACTTCGGTGTGCGCACCTCCGACCTCATGATCGACCACTTCCGAGCCTTCGAGGTGGCGACGGGCGACCCGTTCTGGGGCGCGGTGACCACGGCCTCGGGCGACCTCGTCAGCACGATGCAGGCGAACTGGGCGCCCGAGACGGGGCTGTTGCCCGACTTCGTGATCAACACCGACACGACGCCGGAGCCGGCCGGCCAGAACTACCTCGAGGCGGCCCGTGACGGTGATTTCTCCTGGAACGCGTGCCGCACGCCGTGGCGGCTCGCGGCGGGCGCGCTGCTCACGACGGGGACGGAGGGCGGGGATGCGGTCGCGCTGGCCGCCGCCGACCGCATCCGCAGCTGGGCCGAGACCGCGACCGGGGGCGATCCCACGCGCATCCGCGCCGGCTACAGCCTCGGCGGCACCGCCCTCGAGAACTACGGTGCCCTGGCGTTCCTCGCCCCGATGGTGGCCGTGGCGGCACCGCACCGCGACGGGCAGGCGTGGGTGGATGCGGGGTGGGCCGCCCTCGTCGCGGCTCCGAGCGGCGGGTACTACTCCGACTCGATCCGTCTGCAGGTCATGCTCCTCCTCTCGGGCAACTCCTGGCTGCCCGCCGGGCCCGCCGACACCGGGCTCACCCGCATCGGCGGCGCCGACCGGTTCGCGGTGTCGGCGGCGGTGTCGGCGGAGTCGTTCGCGCCCGGCGCCGCCACCGTCTACGTCGCGTCGGGCGAGGTGTTCCCGGATGCCCTCTCGGCGTCGGCGGCGGCAGGCGCCGCGGGTGGACCAGTGCTGCTGGTGCGCCGGGACGGCATTCCAGCGCCGGTGGCGGCCGAGTTCGGGCGGCTGCAGCCGCAACGCATCGTCGTGCTCGGCGGCGAGAGCTCCGTGGGCGCCGCGGTCTCCGGCACGCTCGAGCAGTACGCTCCCACGGTCGAGCGGATCGCGGGTGCCGACCGGTTCGCCGTCTCCGCCGCCGTCTCGGCGCACGCCTTCGCGGCTCGGCCACCGGTCGCCTATGTCGCCTCGGGCGAGGTGTTCCCCGACGCCCTGGCGGGGTCGGCCGCCGCCGGCCACCTCGGCGGCCCGGTGCTGCTGGTGCGCAAAGACGCGGTGCCGACGGACATCGCGGCCGAGCTGCACCGCCTGCAGCCCCGCTCGGTGGTGCTCCTCGGCGGGGTGAACACGGTCTCCGAAGCCACCCGGTCGGCCGTGGCGAAGGCCGCCGGCGTCGCGGCGACGCGCGTCGCGGGCGCCGACCGGTTCGCCGTGTCGGCGGCGGTGTCGGCGGGCGCCTTCGGTGACAGCAGCCGCGGCACGGTGTTCGTCGCATCCGGTCTCACCTTCCCCGACGCCCTCTCCGGCGGAGCGGCGGCCATCGCGCGCGGAGCGCCCGTGCTCCTCGTCACCCGCGACAGCGTGCCGGCGCCCGTCTCCGCCGAGCTCGACCGGCTCGCGCCCCGCCGCATCGTGCTGCTCGGCGGCACCGCCTCGGTCTCCGACACCGTCGCCGCCGCCCTGGCCACCCACATCGTGCCCTGACCCGCTCCCGCGTCCCGACGGTCACGCCCGAGTGCCATGATGTTCAGATGGACGACGACATGATCTCGCTCGACGCCGGTGTCGTCACGGACTTCGACGACGACTACGACGAGTTGGCCGTGACCTCCGACGGCCCGCCGTTGCCCGAGGGCCGCTACCTCGACCGCGAGCTCAGCTGGCTCGCCTTCAACACCCGCGTGCTCGAACTCGCCGAAGACCCGTCGCTGCCGGTGCTCGAACGCGCCAACTTCCTGGCCATCTTCGCCTCCAACCTCGACGAGTTCTTCATGGTGCGGGTGGCCGGACTCAAGCGCCGCATCCTCACCGACCTCGCCGTGCCCACGAACGTCGGCCGCCGGCCCACGGATGTGCTGGAGGACATCTCGGTCAAGGCCCACGAGCTGCAGGCCCGGCACGCCGCCGCCTGGCAAGACCTCGTGAGCCCGGCACTGGCGGAGGCGGGCATCCGCATCGTCACCTGGAACGAGCTCGACGACGCCGACCGCGAGAACCTGCACGAGATCTTCTCGTCGCAGATCTTCCCGGTGCTGATGCCGCTCGCGGTCGACCCCGCGCATCCGTTCCCCTACATCTCGGGGCTCTCGCTCAACCTCTCGGTGCGGGTGCGCAACTCGAAGACCGGCAAGGAGGAGTTCGCGCGCCTGAAGGTGCCGCAGGTGCTCAACCGCTTCATCCGGGTCGATCAGCGCGAGGCGGTGAACGAGCTGCGTTTCATCGCGCTCGAAGACCTCATCGCGAACCACCTCGGCGACCTCTTCCCGGGCATGGAGATCGTGGAGCACCACGTCTTCCGGGTCACCCGCAACGAAGACGTGGAGGTGGAGGAGGACGAGACCGAGAACCTGCTGCAGGCGCTCGAGAAGGAGCTGCTGCGCCGCCGGTTCGGTCCGCCCATCCGCCTCGAGATCACCGACGACATGGACCCGGTGACGCTCGAGCTGATCGTGCGCGAGCTCGACATCACCGAACAGGAGGTCTACCGCCTGCCGTCGCCGCTCGACCTCGGCGGCCTGTTCGACCTCACCCGCATCGCGCGGCCCGACCTGAAGTACCCCAAGCACGTGCCCACCACGGCGGTGGCGCTGCTGCCGCCCGAGCCCAACGCGAAGCCCGACATCTTCAAGGCCATCTCGCGCGGCGACATCCTGCTGCACCACCCGTACGAGTCGTTCGCGACGAGCGTGCAGGCCTTCCTCGAGCAGGCCGCCGCCGACCCGCACGTGCTCGCCATCAAGCAGACGCTCTACCGCACCTCGGGCGACAGCCCGATCGTGGAAGCGCTCATCGACGCCGCCGAGGCCGGCAAACAGGTGCTCGCGCTGGTGGAGATCAAGGCGCGGTTCGACGAGCAGGCGAACATCACCTGGGCGCGCAAGCTCGAGAAGGCGGGCGTGCACGTGGTCTACGGCCTCGTGGGGCTGAAGACGCACTGCAAGCTCGCACTCGTCATCCGCCAGGAGAAGGGCCGGCTGAAGAGCTACAGCCACATCGGCACCGGCAACTACAACCCCAAGACCTCGCGCATCTACGAAGACCTCGGGCTCCTCACCGCCGACGACCAGGTGGGCAAAGACCTCACCCGGCTGTTCAACGAACTCTCGGGCTACGCCATCGAGAAGAAGTTCAAGCGCCTGCTCGTCGCACCGTTGCACCTGCGCAAGGGGCTGCTGAAGCGCATCGCGGTGGAGGCCGAGAACGCGAAGAAGGGGCTGCCCTCGGGCATCCGGATCAAGCTGAACTCCATCGTCGACGAGGCCATCATCGACGGGCTCTACCGCGCCAGCCAGGCCGGGGTGCCGATCGACATCTGGGTGCGCGGCATCTGCGCGCTGAAGCCAGGGCAGGAAGGGCTCAGCGAGACCATCCGGGTGCGTTCGATCCTCGGCCGCTACCTCGAGCACTCGCGCATCTTCTCGTTCCACAACGACGGCGACCCGCAGGTGTACATCGGCTCGGCCGACATGATGCACCGCAACCTCGACCGCCGGGTCGAGGCGCTCGTGCGGCTCGTCGACCCCGATCACCTGCGCGAGATCGACGGACTGTTCGAGCTGGCGATGTCCGACGAGGTCACTTCCTGGGCGCTCGACGCCGAGGGCGACTGGCACCGCAGCGTCGTCGACGCCGAAGGCGAGCACCTGATCGACCTGCAGGACGAGCTGATGCAGCAGATCAGCCGCCGCAAGCGACCGGGCACCACGCGGTGACGGTCTTCGCGGCCGGGGCCGTCTGCTGGCGGGTGGTCGACGGCAAGGTCAACGTGCTGGTCATCCACCGCACCGCGCACCGGGACGTGTCGTTGCCGAAGGGCAAGGTCGACCCGGGCGAGACCCTCCCCCAGACCGCGGTGCGGGAGATCGCGGAGGAGACGGGCCTCGCCGTCACGCTCGGCGTTCCGCTCGGCGTCACGAACTACACCATGCCGAACGGGCGTGAGAAGGTGGTGCACTACTGGGCGGCCGAGGCGACCGAGGGCGCCATCCTGGCCTCCACCTTCCTGCCGAACGGGGAGGTCGCGGCCCTCGAGTGGCTGCCCCTCAAGCGGGCCATGGGCGCGCTGACGTACGAGCGCGACGCCGAGATCGTGGAACGCTTCCGCATGCTGGTCGAGCAGGGGGTCACCCGCACCTTCGCCATCATCGCCCTCCGGCACGCCAAAGCGATTCCGCCGTACCAGTTCGACGGGCCGGACGCCGACCGGCCGCTCACCGAGCGGGGGCGGGGCGAGGCGCGCTCGATCGTGCCGAGCATCGCCGCCTTCGGCCCGGAGAAGCTGTACTCCAGCACCGCCCGCCGCTGCCGGCAGACCGTCGATCCGCTGTCGAAGGCGCTGAAGCTGCCGGTCAAGACGACGGATGCGATCAGTCAGGACGCGTACGAATCCGGCGAGAGCGCCGTGCGGGAGATGATCGGCAAGCGCGTGCGCAAACGGGTGAACGTCGTGGTCTGCAGCCACGGACCGGTGCTGCCCGACATCGTGCGCGAGGTGGCGCTGGCGACCGGCACCGCTCCCGTGGCCACCGTCTCCCGCGCCGGCGACCTGCCCGTCGCCGGTTTCTCGGTTCTTCACCTCTCGGTCGACCGGCCGGGCTCGGGCATCATCGCCATCGAGTCCCACGTCCCGAGTCCGTGACGAGTCCGTGACCCTCGGGAGTTCGCCGATCGACGGGGTTCGTTAACCTCGCGTTCATCTTCGTGCGGGTCACTCGTTAAGCGTCGCGCTTAGTGTCGCAGGCGGGTCAGCACCGACCCGACCCGCGCGTGCTCCGATCGAGTTCGATCCATTTCACTTGGGCCGTGACGGGAACACCCGATTCGAAGGGAACACAGTGAAGCTCAAGAACGTGGCAGCGGTGGGCAGTCTCGCCCTCGTGACCGCCCTGGCACTGTCGGCCTGCGCCAGCGGCAGCGGAAGCGACGGCACCCCGGCCGCCTCGACGACTCCGACCACTGCGGCAGTCGACTACAGCTCGCTCTCCGGCACCATCACCGCCGGTGGCTCCAGCGCCCAGGCCAACGCCCAGGCGGCGTGGATCACCGCGTTCACGGCTCAGGCCAAGGGCGTCACCATCAACTACGACAAGTCGCAGGGCTCGGGCGGTGGCGTCACCAACTGGCTCGCCGGCAGCTACGACTTCGCGGGCTCCGACTCGCCCCTGAAGGAGGACCAGCAGGCCTCCTCGCAGACCATCTGCGGCCCCGGCGGCGCGCTCAACCTGCCGATCTACCTCGACGGCGTCGCGGTCATCTACAACCTCCCGGGCGTGAAGGACCTCAACCTCTCCTCGGCCACCATCGCGAAGATCTTCTCGCTCCAGATCACCACCTGGAACGACCCGGCCATCGCCGCCGAGAACCCGAAGGCCACCCTCCCGGCGACGCCGATCACCACGGTCACCCGCTCCGACGGCTCGGGCACCACCACCAACTTCACCAACTACCTCAGCCAGACCCAGCCGAGCATCTGGACCAACCCGCCGTCGAACGCGTGGCCGATCGCCGGCTCCAGCGCACAGCAGGGTGGCTCCGGTGTGGTGAACACCGTCAAGGCCGGTGAGGGCACGATCGGCTACGCCGACCACAGCGCCATCGGCGACCTGACCGCAGCGAACATCCAGGTCGGCGACAGCACCGACTTCGTTCCGTTCTCGGCCGACGGCGCCTCCAACGCCTTCACCGAGGCCGCTGTGACGCAGGACACCGGTGTCGAGGGTGACCTCGCCCAGAAGATCGACTACACGAAGATCACCGACGCCGACGCCTACCCGATCCCGCTGATCTCCTACGCCATCCTCTGCACCACCTTCGCCGACGAGGCGCAGGCGGAGCTGACGAAGAGCTACATCGGCTTCGTCGCGAGCGAGGTCGGCCAGCAGGTCGCCGCGAAGAACGCCGGCTCGGCGCCCATCCCGGCCGACATGCTGTCGCAGATCGCCACGAGCCTCGAGCTCGTCAAGTAACACCCTGACAAGAACCCGTTGCCGTCTGGCTCGTCTACGCCAATACCCTTGAGAAAGAGTGCAGTGAGCGAAAACACAGCAGTCCGATCCATCCCGAGGAGTGCGGGTGGAGACGACCAGACGGCAACCGGTAAGGACCCCATGAGCACACCCGGCTCCCCGCAGCCGAGCGGCCCCGCGAAGAAGGTTCGGGCGAAGGCCCGCCCCGCCGACCGCATCTTCCTCGGCCTCAGCACCGGCTCCGCCGCCTCGATCATGGTGATCCTGGCCGGCGTCGCCCTGTTCCTCATCATCCAGGCCGTCCCGGCCATCGTGGCCGACTGGCCGAACAACTCCGATCTGAACAGCGGACCCACGGGTGGGTACCCGAACTTCTGGGCCTATGTCGGCCCGCTGATCTGGGGAACGCTCTTCGCCTCCGCGATCGCGCTCGTCATCGGCGCCCCGGTCGCCATCGGCATCGCCCTGTTCATCTCGCACTACGCGCCCCGTCGCCTGGCCGGCATCCTCGGCTACCTGGTCGACCTGCTGGCCGCCGTGCCCTCCATCGTCTTCGGCCTCTGGGGCATCATCGTCATCCGCCCCTTCCTGCTGCCGCTCTCGGACTGGCTGAACACCTACCTCGGCTGGATCCCGCTGTTCGGCGGCCAGGTCTCCACCACCGGATCGACCATCCTCGCCGGCGCCGTCGTGCTCGCCGTCATGATCCTCCCGATCATCACCTCCATCTCCCGCGAGATCTTCCTGCAGACGCCGCGCCTGCACGAGGAGGCCGCGCTGGCTCTCGGCGCCACCAAGTGGGAGATGATCAAGCTGGCCGTCTTCCCCTACGGCCGCTCCGGCGTCATCAGCGCCACACTCCTCGGCCTCGGCCGCGCGCTCGGCGAGACGATGGCCATCGCGCTCATCATCTCCCCCGCCATCCTGGTGTCGGTGCGGATGATCACCGAAGGTGAGAACTCCCAGACCATCGCCGCGAACATCGCCCTCAACTTCCCGATCGCCACCACGCTCCAGCGCGAGGCGCTGATCGGAACCGGTCTGCTGCTGTTCGTCATCTCCCTGGCCGTGAACATGCTCGCCCGCGTCATCGCCGGCCGGGCGGGCAAGGGTTCGCAGAAGAAGAAGAAAGCCATGCTGGCCCAGCTGCCGCCGTCCGACCCGAGCACGGTGCTCGCGGTCGACGACGTTCTGGCCAAGAAGCGCAACGAGGGCGCGGTCGAGCAGGCCGAAGCGGCTGCCGTCGACGGCAGCCCGTCCGAGATCGACGAGGAAGAGCGAAAGGGTAAGGACGCGTGAGCGCCACCATCAGCCCCAGCCGGCAGCCCACCGGGCGCATCACCAACTCGCTGACCTCGGGTCAGCTCCCGCGCCTGATCGAGTGGTACGTGCTCGCCGGGTCGCTCGCGCTCAGCGCGATCATCCTCGCCCTCATGGGCTTCAACATCGCCGGCTGGCTCGTGCTCACCGCGGTGATCTACCTGCTCGCCCTCGGCATCCTCTCCTCCGCCGTCGAGAACCGGCGCAAGGCCACCGACCGGGTGATCCGAGGCCTCGTCACGGTCGCCTTCCTGCTCGCGCTGGCGCCGCTGGTCTCGACGCTCATCACGGTGTTCGCAAACGGCATCGGGGTGATCAACTGGGACTTCGTCACCCAGACCTCGGCCTCGGTGTTCAACACCGACACCCTCGAGGTGACCACGCAGGTGGGCGCCTGGCAGGCCATCGTCGGCACGCTCATCATCACGGGCATCGCCGCGCTCATCTCGATCCCGATCGGCATCCTCACCGCGATCTACCTCGTCGAGTACGCCACGAAGCAGAACTGGATGGCCCGCACGGTCACCTTCCTCGTCGACGTGATGACGGGCATCCCCTCCATCGTCGCCGGTCTGTTCGCCTTCTCGCTGTTCACGCTCATCGTGGGGCCGAAGGCGTTCAGCGGTTTCTCCGCATCCGTCGCCCTGTCGGTGCTCATGATCCCGATCGTGGTGCGCTCCTGCGAGGAGATGCTGCGGCTCGTGCCGATGGACCTCCGCGAGGCGTCGTACGCCCTCGGTGTCTCGAAGTTCTCCACCATCACGAAGATCGTGCTGCCCACGGCCATCGCCGGCATCGTGACGGGCGTGATGCTCGCCATCGCCCGCGTGATCGGCGAGACCGCGCCCATCTTCATGGCGGCGAGCTTCACCGACAACTTCAACGCCAACCCGTTCGACGGCCCGATGCAGACGCTGCCCGTCATGGCGTACACCGGCTACAAGTTCCCCGGCCAGGACATCGCGGCGTCGAACGCCTCCGCCTGGGGGGCGGCGCTGCTGCTGGTGTTCCTCGTCATCATCCTCAACCTCATCGCCCGCATCGTCGCCAAGGTGTTCGCACCCAAGGGCTCGCGGTAACCCGAACCCGAACCACCACCGAAAAGGAACTGACGTGTCCAAGCGCATCGAAGTCAACGACCTGAACGTGTTCTACGGCGACTTCCTCGCCGTCGAAGGCGTGAGCATCAACATCGAACCCCGCACCGTGACGGCGTTCATCGGGCCGTCGGGCTGCGGCAAGTCGACCTTCCTCCGCACCCTCAACCGCATGCACGAGGTCATCCCCGGCGCCCACGTGAAGGGCGAGGTGCTGATCGACGGCAACGACCTCTACGCCCCCGGCGTCGACCCGGTGCTCGTGCGCCGGCAGGTGGGCATGGTGTTCCAGCGCGCCAACCCGTTCCCCACCATGTCGATCCGCGACAACGTGCTCGCCGGGGTGCGCCTGAACAACAAGCGCATCTCGAAGAGCGACGGCGACGACCTCGTCGAGAAGTCGCTGAAGGGCGCGAACCTCTGGAACGAGGTCAAGGACCGCCTGAACCTCCCCGGCTCCGGCCTCTCGGGCGGCCAGCAGCAGCGCCTCTGCATCGCGCGCGCCATCGCGGTGTCGCCCGACGTGCTGCTGATGGACGAGCCGTGCTCGGCGCTCGACCCCATCTCGACGCTCGCCATCGAGGACCTCATCGAGGAGCTGAAGCAGGAGTACACGATCGTGATCGTGACCCACAACATGCAGCAGGCCTCGCGGGTGTCGGACAAGACCGCGTTCTTCAACATCGCCGGCACCGGCAAGCCCGGCAAGCTCATCGAGTACGACGCGACGCCCACGATCTTCTCGAACCCGTCCGTGCAGGCCACCGAGGACTACGTCTCCGGCCGCTTCGGATAACCTCCTCGCGAGCCGTCGATTTTGGCCCTAAGACTTCGGTTTTAGGGCCATTTTCGACGGGTCGCGATGAGTTCTAGGCGGTGGGGGCCACGATGATGGGGGTGGTGGTGGGGGTCTTCGAGCCGCCTGCGGGCTCGACCGTCACGCCCACCGTGTCGCCGGCGCTCATGGCACCGGCGAGCACGTGCCAG
Source organism: Herbiconiux sp. FW305-C-125 (assembly GCF_058783455.1). Lineage (NCBI taxonomy): Bacteria > Bacillati > Actinomycetota > Actinomycetes > Micrococcales > Microbacteriaceae > Herbiconiux > Herbiconiux sp. FW305-C-125. The sequence goes on from NZ_JBYSYO010000001.1 coordinate 857,499, forward strand.
GAGGTGCTGTTGTCGGCCGCCGCGAAGGTGCCCGCGGGAATCGCGCCCTGGCTGCGGATGTACCAGGCCTCGTAGACCTTGCCGTCGGGCAGCGGCGGCAGCCCGTCGGCCAGCACGGCCGACCGGCCGAGGCTGTTCGACCAGACCACGGTGGCCGTGCCACCGCCTTCGACGGGAACGGATGCGCGCTGCGAGTCGGCAGCCGCGGTGATGCGGGCGAGATCGCTGCTGGCGGCGTCGACCACAGCCGTCGAGCCGAGACCGCCGGAGAGAGCGGTGCCCACCACTCCCCCGCCCACGAACAGGGCGGCGGCAGCCGCGACCGCGGCCACGACGCCGATGGGGCGGGCGAACCAGCGGGTGCGGGCGCGAGCGGCAGCGGGGCCGTCCGGTGCGGAGGCCGCCTCGGCCGCAGCGGGAGCCGGGACGAGAGGGGCTGCCGCGTCCGGGACCGGTGTGTTCTGCGCATCCGGAGCCGACGCATCCGGAGCGCCCGCATCCGGGAGCGCGGGAAGCTGCGGTGTGCCGGCGAGCTTCGCCATCAGGTCGGCCTTGAGGCGCGCCGACGGAGCCACCGGCGTCGCAGCGAGACCGAGGAGGCCGGCCGTCTCGACCAGGCCGTCGGCCTCGTCGCGGAGGCTCGGTGACGCATCCGCTGCTTTCTCGAAGGCCTCGGCCTCCTCACGCGAAACCGCGTCAAGGGAGTAAGCGCCGGAGGACAGGCGCGGGTCGTCGTCGTCAGGTGTCGTAGTCACGCGGTCACCCCCAATTCGTCTCGGAGTCTGATCATTCCGTCGCGGAGTCGGGTCTTCACGGTCCCGATGGGGATCGAGAGGATGCCCGCGATCTCGGAGTGGCTGTAGCCGCCGTAGTAGGCGAGCGAGATGGCCTCGCGTTGCAACGCCGTGAGCTGGGCCATGGCGCGTTTGACGCGTTCGTGCTCGATGCGGATCTCGACCGTCTCGCTCACCTCGTCGTATTCCGGTTCGATGTCGCGGAGGCCGATCCGTTCGTCGCGGTCGTGTCCGGACTGCGATGAGCGTACGCGGTCGACGGCGCGGCGGTGGGACATCGTGAGGATCCACGACAGGGCGCTGCCGCGCTGCGACTGGAATCGGGAAGCCGTTCGCCAGACCTCGAGGAAGACCTCCTGGGTCACCTCTTCGGACTGCGCGTGATCGACGAGCACGCGCCGCACGAGGCCGAGAACGCGCGGGGCGGTGCGGTCGTACAGCTCGGAGAAGGCGTCCTGGTCGCCGGCGGCGATCTGGTGGAGGAGTCGTTCGAATGTCACAGCGGCGTCGGAGCTCCCTGTGTCCGGCCCTCGATCGCTGGTCACGAGTTCAAGCATGGCAGGTCACACTCGCAATCGGATTCGACGGGCGGAACCTCGGATCGGGTTCACACCCGGTATTCGAAGCCGTGCGCCGAGTGGATTGGGGTGCCGGTGTGCTCTTCACACCCCTGCGCGGTAGAGGTGCCGGGCCGCGGAAACGCCTCTCGGCGAAAGGCCGCTCGTAGCGGCGAATATTGGAGCCCGGGGTTACCGCGACCCGACGGCATCCAGTCTACGCACTCAGTCGAGGCTGTCGTGCCGCCAGAGGGCGGCGGACTGCGCGAGGTCGTCGCCGATGGTCTCGAAGCGGAGGGCTCGGGTGGTGAGTGTGCTGGCCGTATCGGGCGCGCCGATCTCGGCCTCGTCGGCGATGCCGGTGCAGCCGTGCGCCATGATGCGGCAGAACGCCGCCGCTCGCTCCAGCGCGATGGCGAAGTCGCCGGTGAACAGCCCCCGCAGGATCTGGTCGGCGAGTTCGGTGATCTCCTTGGGGCCGGTCGGCGCCTCGGCGCCCGCGAGCACCGGGTCGATGCCCGGGATCTCGCTGCTGCCTCGTTCGAAGAAGTAGCTGGTCTGCTCGGGGTTCTGCCGGATGAGCGCGCGCAGCAGGTAGATGCGCCAGAGGCTCCCGGGCAGGCTGTGGGCGCTCGCACGAGCCCAGAGCTCGGCGATGGCGTCGATGCCGTGGTCGTCGGTGAAGCTCAGGAGTCGGTCGATCACCTCGGGCTGCGGGTCGTCGCGCACCCGGCTGAGCAGCGCGCCCGCGGTCTCGTGCGCCACCCGGTTGATGGTCGCCGGGTCGTCGCCGCCCTGGAACGCCTCGAAGGCGGCCCCTGCGAAGAGTGCCGGCTTGTGGAAATCGTTGCTCATGCCATCCCATCCTGCCCCCGTCGGGGCTCGTGACTCCTCAACGCTACGCGCGCGCATCCGTTACCGCTGCCGGTCACGCGCTGAGCGAACGAGGGTGGTGGTTTCACGGTAGATTGGAGGGCGAGGGCCTGTAGCTCAGTTGGCAGAGCATCGGACTTTTAATCCGCGGGTCGAGGGTTCGAGCCCCTCCGGGCCCACCAGTGATCCTTAGGTTGGTGTTGCTGCCTCGTGGTCAGCGGGTGCCGCAACGACTTGGTATCGAAAGTCAGGACGTCGCGGCCGAGTCGATCGTCGGATGACATTCTGTGGTCATGAAGGCCGCGACATTCCGCAGCGCAATCGGCGTCACACTCTTGGCAACCATCCTCTTCGGGGTGACCGGTTGCGCGCCCACGGAGCACGCTGGCCTCCTGATCGATCCGCAAGCCCTGACGTGTCATGTCGACGCTGAACAGCGCGACTCGGTTCTGCAAATTCCGATCGTGGCCGAGCCCAGGCTGGAGTTCACGCCGGATATTCTCCGCGTCGAGCTCGACGAGCCACAGAACGTCGCCGTCGCCGGCATCGACCTGGTCTTTGAGGCGAGTCCCTACGGGCCGTCCGAGCCGGTACCGACGGAGGAGATCGACAGGATGAAGGCGGCGCGTGACAACGCGATGTTGTTCCTACCGGTGCCGCGGGTCGGTAGCGCGACACTTGTGCTGCTCTTGGAGACGGAGCAGAAGGACGATACGGGCAGTTTCGATTCGCTGCGCGTCTTCTGGGGCGGAGGAGAGCCGATCTACTGGCAGACGGTCGACGTTTCCGCTCGAGTAGGCAGCGATTGCGCTCTGTCCCTCTGACTGCGGCAGCGGCGTGGATCGATCGCCCGTGACCTGCTACAGCGCCATAGGGTGCGGATGCGGAGACAGTGACCATGGTCGACGTGACGCGGGGCGATCTTCTTACGGCAGGAGCCACGACCTCACGGAGGAATGGTGTCATACGGCGCCCAGGAATCCCCTCACGAAGGCCGGTGCCGCGAGTTTTTTCAGCCGGGGCCCACGGCCGGCTGGACCGGAGCGATTGCGACGACGGCGACGTCGTCGATCACAGCCGTCACCCGGAAGTAAGAGGCTCCGCGATTCCCGGCCTGGAACTGAAGCCTCCCCTGAGCGTCGGTGACCGCACTGGCGTAGAACGTCCACTCGTTCCCGTCCGACGAATAACTCAAGTCGAAACGCGTCGAAACCCCCACCCCATCGGCGTTCTTCGTCGTGACCGTCACGAATACCAGGTTCAGAGCCTGCTGGAGTTCGAGAGTGATGGCCGGGCTGGCTCCCGACGCGACCGCTGACGGAGCCGCCACTGCCGCAACGATGACCGGTGCGGCCCAAGCACTCGCCAGAACGGCGCGCCGGCTGGGCCCAGGAGCAGTCATGCGGCCCACGCACCCGTGTAATCGCGTGGCACACGCTTGCCCCGCCGCCTCCATCTCCCCATGTGCACAGGCTATTGCATCGAGGAGCCGACGATTCGACGTCTACGGGTTCGCGTCGACACCGCCGGTTCGCGGGGTGGCGGGGGTGCCCCAGCGCATCCAGGCGGCCACGTAGATGGTGAGGCCCGTGACGAGGCCGACGATCACCCAGAGCACGATGAGGAAGTCGATCCACGAGCCGATCGGCGGCGAACCGGGGAGGAAGGTGCGCAGCGGGATGGTGGCGAACAGCATCGCACCCATCCAGCTCATCAGGGTCGCCTCGACCTTGCGGATGCCCCGGAACGCCGTGATCGCCACGAACAGCACGAGCACCGGCATCACGATCATGAGCCCGAGCAGCAGCACCCCGAACGCGAGTGTGCTGCCGGAGCGCGACGCCGTCATGTCGACGACCGGGATGGGTTCGGTCACGCCCCGCGCCTCGTCCGTGACGACGCCGGCGCCGGTCTTCGTGTTGATGAAGCCGCTGAGGTTCCACCCGGGCACCCCACCGACGACGAAGACGTCGGTCAGCAGCTCCTTCTTCACCCCGTTGACGGTCGTGTAGGCCAGCACCACCAGCTGCGTGTGGTAGCTGTCGAACGGCCACTTCTCGATCTCGCCGTCGGCGAGGATCGACACCGAGCGGGCGGGCGGGATCGTCCCAGCCTCGATGTCGATAGTGCGCTGGCCCTCGACCGGCCCGATGATGACGCTGAGATTCTGCTTGAGAATCGGACTGTCGGGCTCGAGCATGTCAGCCGGCGGATCGATCTCGGCCTGCATCACGAGGCGATCGCCTGCGGCATTCACCGCGTCCGGCGTCAGCACCACGGTTACGACGCTCGGGTCGACATCGGGCGGCCCGATCGACGTGAACCGCCCGCTGTTCGCATAGAGCAGCACCACCAGCAGGTACACCAGCACCGCGGCGGCGACGAACGCCGACACCGCCCAGCGACGACGGCGCCGCGGCTTCGCGTCGGGCATCCGCTGTTCTGCGCTCACGGGTCGAGCCTAGCGGCGTGGCGCGTGCCGCTCAGTAGATCGACTCGGCATACCGCGGGCCGTAGTACTCCTCGAGCTCCTCGAGCGGGTCACCGGGCCGCTCCACCGCCTTCGCGATGCGAGCGCGCGACGGAACAGCGGATGCGTTCCAGCTCTCCGGCTCCCAGGCGGCCGACCGCAGGAAGGCCTTCGAGCAGTGGTAGAAGACCTCCTCGATGTCGACGAGGAGGGCGACCACGGGCCGATGCCCCTTCACCACGAGCTCGTCGAAGAACGGTTCATCGACCGCTATCCGCGCCCGGCCGTTGATGCGGAGCGTGTCGCCGCGACCGGGGATGACGAAGATCAGCCCCACCTGCGGGTTCTCGAGCACGTTGTGCAGACCGTCGGCGCGCCGGTTGCCAGGCCGCTCGGGCAGCACGATGGTGGTGTCGTCGAGCACGTGCGCGACCGGCGCCGGGTCTCCCTTCGGCGAGACGTCGCAGGCGCCCGAGGCATCGGCGGTGGCGACGAAGCACAGCGGCGAGCCCGCCAGCCAGGCCCGGTCGACCTCGTCGAGCCGGGGGCGAGCCTTGTTCTTCACGCGCTCGAGCGGCTCCCCGAGCAGGGCCTGCAACCGCTCGTGGGTGGTGACGGGCGGCGAAGCGAGTTCGTAGGTCATGAAGCACCTCCTGCCACGATCCTCGCACGGAGTGCCGGCCCGCGGGGTGGGCTCAGCCGGCGGCCTCGGGGCCCGGGTTGGGCTCGGGGGTGATGCGCAGGTCGCCCCGGTTGGCCGAGACGAGCATCTGGTCGATCCAGGCGCGGTTGATCGCCGGCGGTCGCCCGCCGAAGAACCGGAACCGGAGGGGGATCGACGGATGCACCCACAACGTCTCGCGCCCGCCGCCCTGACTGACATCCATCGTCCACGACACCGTGAACGCCTCGTGATTGCGCATCTTCGAGACCATCACGATGCGCAGATGCGCGAGGAGCCGGTCTTCCATCTCAATCTCGGCCCCGTTCGGACCGTAGATCAATAGGCCCAAACCGCCGCTCCTCAGGTACTCCGGGCCCGTTGCAGCCCTACGTCGGAGCTTAACCGAGCGGAATTCAGCCCCAAAATCCGAAAATGGGGCTTGACAACCGTCGGCCTCCTTCCGCCCCGATGCAGACGCATGCACACTTGCGAGTGAGTGCTCACTCAGCTACTGTCACGGTCATGAGCAGCACCGACGAGATCACCGGCCGGCGTGCCCCGGCCCTGCCTCTCGAAGACCGCCGGGCGATGATCGTCGACGCGGTCATCCCGCTCATCATCGAGCACGGCGCCGACATCACCTCCAAGCAGATGGCCGAGGCCGCCGGCGTGGCCGAGGGCACGGTGTTCCGCGCCTTCGGCGACAAGGAGTCGGTCATCCGCGCCGCCGCCGAGAAGATCTTCGACCCCGAGTGGGTTCGCAACGGCCTCCGCGCGATCGACCCCGACGACCCGCTCGAGGCCAAGATCGCCCAGGTCCTCGACGTCTTCGGCAACCGGCTCCGCGGTGTCATGCGCGTGATGGCGGCGCTCGGCCGTCACGATCCGCCGCGGCGCCCCGAGATCGACCGCCCGGGCGAAGTCCTGGCGCAGATCTTCGCTCCCGATGCCGCCCGGCTCGCCCTCGACCCCCGCCGCCTCACGCATTTCATCCGACTCATCGCCTTCTCCACCGCCATCCCGCAGATCAACGAGGTCGACACCCCGTTCACGAGCGCCGAACTCGCCCACCTCATCGCCACCGGAATCCTGAAAGAAGAATCCGAATGACCCTCCTCCGCCTCCTCTGGCGCTTCATGAAGCCGTACGGCGGGCTGGTCGCCGCCGTCGTGCTGTTCCAGTTGGTGCAGTCCATCGCGTCGCTCTACCTGCCCACCCTGAACGCCGACATCATCGACGACGGCGTGGCCAAGGGCGACACGGGCTACATCCTCTCGACGGGGGCCTGGATGCTCGGCATCACCCTCGTGCAGGTCGCCGCTGCGATCGCCGCCGTCTACTTCGGCGCCCGCACGGCCATGGCGATGGGCCGCGACATGCGCGGCTCGATCTTCCACCGCGTCAGCGAGTTCAGCGAGCGCGAGGTGTCGTCGTTCGGCGCGCCCTCGCTCATCACCCGCTCCACCAACGACGTGCAGCAGGTGCAGATGCTCGCGCTCATGACCTTCACCCTGCTCGTCTCGGCCCCGATCCTCGCCATCGGCGGGGTGGTGCTGGCACTGCAGCAGGACGTGCAGATGTCGTGGATCATCGCGGTCGCCGTTCCGGTGCTGCTCGTCTCCCTCGGCGGCATCATCGTGCGCATGGTGCCCCAGTTCCGGCGGATGCAGGCACGTATCGACGCAGTCAACCGGGTGCTCCGCGAGCAGCTGACGGGCATCCGGGTGGTTCGGGCGTTCGTGCGGGAGGACGTCGAGACGGCGCGCTTCGCCACGGCCAACCGTGACGTGACCGACTCGGCGCTCCGCGCGGGCCGCCTGCTGGCGCTGATGTTCCCGACGGTCATGCTCATCCTCAACGTCTCGAGCGTTGCGGTGATCTGGTTCGGCGCGTTCCGGATCGACGAGGGCTCGATGCAGGTGGGCACCCTGATCGCCTTCCTCAGCTATCTGGTGCAGATCCTCATCGCCATCATGATGGCGACGTTCATGGCCATGATGATCCCCCGCGCCTCGGTCTGCGCCGACCGCATCACCGAGGTGCTGAGCACGGAGTCGTCGGTGGCGCCGCCGGCGAACCCGGTGCGCGAACTGCGGCAGCACGGCACGGTGGAGCTGCGCGACGCCTCCTTCACCTACCCCGGCGCCGCGCAGCCGGTGCTGCGCAATCTCGACGTGCGGGTCGAAGCCGGCCAGACCCTCGCCGTCATCGGCAGCACCGGCGCGGGCAAGACCACGCTGGTGAACCTGCTGCCCCGCTTGTTCGACGCGACGGGGGGCGCGGTTCTCATCGACGGCGTGGATGTTCGTGAGCTCGACCCCGATCTGCTCTGGAGCCGCATCGGCCTGGTGCCGCAGAAGCCCTACCTGTTCTCGGGCACGGTGGCCTCGAACCTCCGTTACGGCAACCCCGACGCCACCGACGACGAGCTCTGGCGCGCCCTCGAGATCGCCCAGGCGAAAGACTTCGTGAGCGCGATGGAGGGGCAGCTCGAGGCGCCGATCGCGCAGGGCGGCACCACCGTGTCGGGCGGCCAGCGGCAGCGCCTGGCCATCGCGCGGGCGCTGGTGAAGCAACCCGAGATCTACGTCTTCGACGACTCCTTCTCCGCGCTCGACCTGGCGACGGATGCGCGGCTGAGACACGCGCTCCGCACCCAGGTCTCGGGTGCCACGAAGGTGATCGTGGCGCAGCGGGTGTCGACGATCGTCGACGCCGACCAGATCATCGTGCTGGAGGACGGCGCCGTCGTCGGCCGCGGCACCCACGAAGAACTGCTCGAGACATCGGAGACCTACAACGAGATCGTCTCGTCGCAGCTCACCGCGGAGGAGGCAGCATGAGCGGCGCGACCCCCACCCCGGCCAAGTCGTCCCCCCGCCCCGCGGGGCCACCCGCCGGAACGCCCGGCCGCGGCGGGCCTGGCGGCCGCGGCGGCGGACCGTTCGGCGGCGTCGGCATGCCGACCGAGAAGTCGATGACCTTCGGCCCGTCGGCGAAGCGCCTCATCCGGCGGCTCAGCCCGCACCGCGTCGCCGTGCTCGCGGTGATCGTGCTGGGCGTCGTGAGCGTCGTGTTCACCGTGCTCGGCCCGTGGCTGCTCGGCCAGGCCACCAACCTCATCTTCGCCGGCGCCATCGGCAAGACGCTGCCGGCCGACGTGTCCAAGCAGCAGCTGATCGACCAGCTGAACGCGAGCGGCCAGACCCAGCAGGCCGACCTGCTGAGCGGCATCGCGCTCACCCCGGGTCAGGGCATCGATTTCGACGCGCTCGCCATGGTGCTCGGGCTGGTGCTGCTGCTCTACGTCGCCGCATCCGTCTTCTCCTGGCTGCAGGGGCGGGTGCTCAACACGATCGTGCAGAGCACCGTCTACCGGCTGCGCGAAGAGGTCGAGGCCAAGATCAACCGGCTGCCGCTGTCGTACTTCGACCGGATGCAGCGCGGCGAGCTGCTCAGCCGCGTCACGAACGACATGGACAACGTGGCGCAGAGCCTGCAGCAGACCCTGTCGCAGATGCTGACGAGCATCCTCACGGTCGTCGGCGTGGTCGTGATGATGTTCATCACCTCGCCCCTCCTCGCCGTGATCTCGCTCGTCACCATCCCGCTCACCATCGGCATCACGGCGGTGATCGCGAAGCGGTCGCAGAAGCTGTTCGTGGCGCAATGGGCGCACACCGGTGCGCTGAACGCGCAGGTGGAGGAGAACTTCACCGGCCACGCCCTGGTGAAGGTGTTCGGGCGCCAGCGCGAGACCGAGCAGAGCTTCACGGCGAAGAACGAGCAGCTCTACCAGGCCAGCTTCGGCGCCCAGTTCGTGTCGGGCATCATCATGCCGGCCATGATGTTCGTCGGGAACCTCATCTACGTCGTGATCGCCGTGGTCGGCGGGCTCCAGGTCGCCTCGGGTGCGCTCAGCATCGGCGCGGTGCAGGCGTTCATCCAGTACTCACGGCAGTTCACGCAGCCCCTCACCCAGCTGGGCTCGATGGTGAACCTGCTGCAGTCGGGAGTCGCCTCGGCCGAGCGGGTCTTCGAGCTGCTGGACGCGGAGGAGCAGACGCCCGACCCGTCGCCGGCCGAGTCGCCCACCGAGAGCCGCGGCCGGCTCGTGTTCGAGAACGTCTCGTTCCGCTACACCCCCGACAAGCCGCTCATCACCGACCTGTCGCTCGTGGCGGAGCCCGGGCAGACGGTGGCGATCGTGGGACCGACGGGCGCGGGCAAGACCACGCTGGTGAACCTCATCATGCGGTTCTACGAACTGGATGCGGGGCGCATCACCCTCGACGGCGTCGACATCGCGCGGATGACCCGCCGCGACCTGCGCTCGCGCACCGGCATGGTGCTGCAGGACACGTGGCTGTTCGGCGGCACCATCCGCGACAACATCGCGTACGGCCGGCCAGACGCCACGGAGGAGGAGATCCTCGACGCGGCGCGGGCCACCTACGTCGACCGCTTCGTGCACTCCCTGCCCGACGGCTACGACACGGTTCTCGACGACGAGGCGTCGAACGTCTCGGCCGGCGAGAAGCAGCTGCTCACCATCGCGCGGGCGTTCCTGGCGAAACCGAGCGTGCTCATCCTCGACGAGGCCACCTCGTCGGTCGACACGCGCACCGAGCAGCTGGTGCAGAAGGCCATGTCGGCGCTGCGGGCCGACCGCACGAGCTTCGTGATCGCGCACCGGCTCTCCACCATCCGCGACGCCGACCTCATCCTCGTGATGGAGTCGGGCAGCATCGTGGAGCAGGGCACGCACGCCGAGCTGCTGGCGGCCGAGGGCGTGTACTCGGCGCTCTACAACTCGCAGTTCGCGCAGGCCCTGGTGGACGAATGAGCTATGCTCACGTGCGGGAGTGGGCGACGCGGCCGTGAAGTGAGGATACAAAGAAATGTCGTCAGCGATTACATCGGAGCTCGCCGAGCGGGTGCGGCATGCCATCTACACGCGATTTGCCTCGACCGGGGCGGCTTCCTCGGTCGAGGAGGTCGCATCCACCCTGTCGCTCGAACCCACCCTCGTCGCGGCGGCGTACGACCGGCTGGCGACCGAGCGGCACGTCGTGCTCGATGCGGAGCGGAACGTCCTGATGGCGCATCCGTTCGCGTCGATCCCGCTCGGTTTCTCGGTGATGGGGCCGTCGACGCTGTGGTGGGGCGGCTGCGCCTGGGATTCGTTCGCGATCCCTCACGTCGTGGGCGATGCGCCGGAGGTGCTGGTGGCCACCCGGTGCCCGAACTGCGGCACGGCGCACGCCTGGACGGTGGGGCGGGATGCTCCTCCCGACGGAGACCAGGTGGTGCACTTCCTGGTGCCGGCCGCTCACATCTGGGACGACGTGGTGCACACCTGCGCGCACCAGAGCATCTTCTGCTCCCCCGACTGCGTGGCGGCGTGGCTCGCCGACGAAGGCCTCGAGCCCGGCTACACGATGTCGCTCGAGACGCTGTGGCGCCTGGCGTCGCGCTGGTACGAGGGGCGGCTCGACTCGCCCTACGCGCGGCGCGACCCGCAGACGGCGGCGGAGTACTTCCGGACCGCCGGGCTCGAGGGGCCGTTCTGGGGGCTCTCGTGACAACCGGGGCGGTGGCCGGGGCGGTGGCCGGGGCGGTGGCCGGGGCGGCGGTCGGGGACGGATCGAACGGTCAGGTGCGCGAGGTACATTCGAAATCATGAGCTTCCCCCCGCAGGGCCGGTACGCCCCGGGCTGGTACCCCGACCCCGAGGCTCCCGACGTGCTGCGCTGGTGGGACGGCTACCGCTGGACCGACGACTTCGCGCCCCGCGCCGTCGACCCGGCCGACAGCCGCAACGGCTACGCCACCGCCGCGCTCGTCTTCGGCATCGTCTCGATCGGGTTCAACGTGCTCTTCCTGCCGAGCGCGCTGGCCGTGGGCTTCGGCATCGCCGGGCTCAGCAAGGCCCGCCGGATGGGCATGGGGCGTGGTCTCTCGATCGCGGGAATCGTGCTGGGAGCGGTGGGCGTGGTGCTGATGATCGCGCTGATCATCATGTTCGTGGCGATCGGCGCGCTCAGCCACAACCGCTGAGCCGGCCGGGGGTGCTCCCGGCGCAGCGCCTCGCTCAGGCGGCGCGGTACCGGATGCCCCAGCTGAGCTCCCAGCGCTCCCCCGGCCGCAGCCAGCGCAGGCCCTGGCCCGAGTTCAGCGCGTTGGCCGGCGCGGTCATGGGCTCGATGGCCACGGCCTGCCGCGGCCCGTCGGGCGCCGCGAAGTTCGTCGGCGTGAACACCTGCACGAACCCGAAGTTCTCGTCGGCCCAGAGCTCCACGGCGCGGCCGTCGGGCGCCTCGAGGCGCTGCACACTGCATCCGTCGGCCCCCACCGTGACCCCGCCGAACCCGTGGTCGATCGCAAGCCCCCCGACCCGCCGCCCCTGCGTGAGGTCGAAGTCGGTGCCCGCCACCTCCTCCTCGGACACGGGAACCTGCTTCTCGTCGGTGAGAAACCGGGTCCGCGCGTCGATCGTGAGCGTCAGCTCCCCCACCGGCACGTCCCCCACGCGGAGATACGGATGCGCGCCGACGGCGACCGGGGCAGCCTGCTCGCTCTCGTTCACGATCGTGTGGGTGACCGTCATCCCCGTTTCCGTCAGCCGGTGCTCCACGGTGGTCTCGAGCAGGAATGGATACCCGTGCTGCGGAAAAACGGTCGCCCCTTGCAGCACGCGATGCGGCTCCCGTTCGATCAGCCGATACCCCGTCGACCGCAACAGCCCATGAATGGCGTTGCCCTGCTTCGGCTCCGTGATGTCGAGCTGCTGCGCCTTCCCGTTGAGGTTCCACACCCCACCCGCAACCCGGTTCGGCCACGGCACCAGCACGATCCCCGCAGCCCCCGGCGGCGTAGCCGTCTCGGGAAAGCTCTCAACAAGCCCCACCCCACCCACCTCGAGAGCGCGGATGCCGGCGGCGACCTGCGTCACGATCCCTGTGACCACCGCCCCGTCCCCCTCGAAGCGAAGCGAGTACTGTTCCCCGGTAGGCGCGCGCACGCCCTCAGCCTACCCGCTGCGCGAAGCGCAGTCGGGGGTGGCGGTTTCGGTCTCCCGCTGCCTTTGAGCTCCGCTCAACCCTTAGGCGGGAGGCCGAAACCGCCACCCCCGACTGCCCCCGAACAACCCCCGTCAGCGCCCCCGCCGCTCAGCCTCATCCACGACATTGGCGAGCAACATGGCCCGAGTCATGGGCCCCACACCCCCAGGCACGGGCGACAAGAACCCCGCCACCTCAGCGACCCCAGGATCGACGTCACCGACGAGCCGAGCCTTCCCGGTCTCCGCATCGACGACGCGAGTGATCCCCACGTCGAGCACAGCAGCCCCCGGCTTCACCCACTCGGCCTTGATGAGCCCCGGCACGCCGACCGCCGCCACGACGACATCGGCCCGCCGCACCTCGGCGGCGAGGTCGACGGTGCGCGAGTGCGTGAGCGTCACCGTCGCATCCACCCCCTTGCGGGTGAGCAGCAGCCCGAGGGGCCGGCCGACGGTGAGTCCGCGACCCACCACCACGACGTGCTTCCCCGGCAGCGAGACGCCGTAGCGGGTCAGCATCTCGACGATGCCCGCGGGCGTGCAGGGCAGCGGCGAGTCGAGCTCCCCTTCGACGCCGAGCACCAGCCGGCCGAGGTTCGTGGGGTGCAGCCCGTCGGCGTCCTTGGCGGGGTCGATGAGTTCGAGCATCGCGTTCTCGTCGATGCCCGCCGGCAGCGGCAGCTGCACGATGTAGCCCGTGACCGCCGGGTCGCTGTTGAGGGCCGCGATGGCGTCGCGCACATCCTGTTCGCTCGCCGTGGCGGGCAGGTCGACGCGCACCGACTCGATGCCGACCTCGGCGCAGTCGCGGTGTTTGCCGGCGACGTAGGAGATCGACCCCGGGTCGTCGCCGACGAGCAGCGTGCCGAGGCCCGGAACGATCCCGCGCTCCCGCAGCGCGGTCACCCGCTCGCGGATCTCGTCTTTCAGGGCCGTCGCCGTGGCGACCCCGTCGAGACGGACCGCTACCACTGCTCGAGGCCCGGGTACAGCGGGAAGCCGGCGGTGAGCTCGAGCACGCGGGTGCGCAGGGCCGTCACGTCGGGCGCGGGCTTCAGCGCGGTGGCGATGATGTCGGCCACCTCGGTGAACTCGGTGTCGCCGAAGCCACGTGTGGCGAGCGCGGGCGTGCCGATCCGGAGGCCCGAGGTCACCATCGGGGGCCGCGGGTCGAAGGGCACCGCGTTGCGGTTCACGGTGATACCGACCTCGTGCAGGATGTCTTCGGCCTGCTGACCGTCGAGTTCGCTGGTGCGCAGGTCGGCGAGCACGAGGTGCACGTCGGTGCCGCCGGTGAGCACGTCGACGCCCGCGGCGCGCGTGTCGTCGGCGGTGAGCCGAGAGGCGAGGATGCGGGCGCCGGAGAGGGTGCGCTCCTGGCGGTCCTTGAACTCGGGCGTGGCGGCGAGCTTGAACGCGGTGGCCTTGGCGGCGATGACATGCATCAGCGGGCCGCCCTGCTGGCCGGGGAAGACGTTGGAGTTGAGCTTCTTCGCCAGCTCCATGTCACGGCTCACGATGAAGCCGGAGCGCGGGCCGCCGATGGTCTTGTGCACGGTCGACGACACCACGTCGGCGTAGGGCACGGGCGACGGATGCAGGCCCGCGGCCACGAGACCGGCGAAGTGCGCCATGTCGACCCAGAGCTTCGCACCCACCTCGTCGGCGATCTCGCGGAAGGCGGCGAAGTCGAGCTGGCGCGGGTAGGCCGACCAGCCGGCGATGATGACCTGCGGCTTGTGCTCGAGCGCCTTGTCGCGCACCACGTTCATGTCGACGAGGAAGGTCTCGGGGTCGACGCCGTAGGCGACGGCGTTGTAGAGCTTGCCCGAGAAGTTGAGCTTCATGCCGTGCGTGAGGTGGCCACCGTGGGCGAGCTCGAGGCCGAGGATGGTGTCGCCCGGCGTCGCGATGGCGGAGAGCACCGCCGCGTTGGCGGTGGCGCCGGAGTGCGGCTGCACGTTGGCGTACTCGGCGCCGAAGAGCGCCTTCGCGCGGTCGATGGCGAGCTGTTCGGCGATGTCGACGAACTCGCAGCCGCCGTAGTAGCGCCGGCCCGGGTAGCCCTCGGCGTACTTGTTGGTGAGCACGGAACCCTGCGACTCGAGAACGGCGCGCGGCACGAAGTTCTCGGAGGCGATCATCTCCAGGGTGTCCCGCTGGCGGCCCAGTTCGAGCTGCAGCACCTCGGCGATCTCCGGGTCGACCTCGGCCAGGGGTGAGTTGAAGGTGTCGGACAAGACGGTCTCCTTTTCGGCGTGACGGACTACTCAGCGGGATTCATGTCGACCCAGGCGCGCGGCCGAATCCCTGTCCGTCGCTTCCCGATGGTGACCATCTGATACGCCAGTTGCGACGCCGCCAGCCTACCTCAGATGCGCTGCGCTCGGCGAGTGAGGGCGGACCGGCTTCGCACCGAGCCATGCCGAGCCGAAGTCGTGAAATCCATTTCACGCGACTAAGGTGATTGCATGTCGACGATCTACGAAGTTGCGGCCCTCGCAGGAGTCTCGCCGGCGACGGTGTCGCGCGTGTTCAACGGACAATTCGTCTCGGCCGAGAAGGCGGCCTCAGTGCGCGACGCCGCAGCGCAGCTCCGTTTCACCCCCAACCGGTCGGCGCGACGGTTGCGCACGCAGAGCTCGGAGTTGATCGCGCTGCTGATCCCGGACATCGAGAACCCCTTCTTCACGGCGCTCGCCCGCGGCGTGGAAGACCGCGCCCAGGAGGCCGGCTTTTCGATCGTGCTGTGCAACACCGATGACGAACCCGAGAAGGAGACGCGATACCTCGACATCGTGAACTCCGAAGACATGGCCGGGGTCATCCTGGCTCCCTCGTCGGAAGACGGGGACATCCGCCACCTCACCGATCGCGGGCGGCCGGTGGTGGCGGTCGACCGCAACACGGGTCTCGACATCGACGCGGTGATGGTCGACAACCGCTCAGCCGGGATGTGGGCCACGACCGCCTTGCTGGACGCGGGACATCGCCGCATCGCCTGCATCGCCGGGCCGGCCGGGCTCGAAGACACCGAAGAACGCAGCCTGGGCTGGCGGACCGTGATGAGCAGACGCGGTGCACCGGGGTTCGAGGGGCTGCTGCGCCACGGCGACTACCGCGTGGACGGCGGCCGGGCGGCGATGGCCGAGCTGCTCGCCCTCCCCGAACCCCCTGATGCGGTGGTGACCACGAACAACCTGATGGGCGTGGGCGCACTCCAGGCGCTCGCCGCAGCGGGAATCGCACCGCCCGCGATCGGGGTCGCCGTGGTGGGCGAGCTGCCGTTCAGCACACTCCCCGCCCATACCGTCACCGAAGTGCGGCTCCCCGCCCGCCACCTCGGCACGACCGCGGCGAGTCTGCTGCTCGACCGCATCGCCGGCGACACCCAGCCCGCCCGGACCGTCGTGCTCCGGGCGGAGATGAGCACGGCGTGATGGTGTGATCCCAACGCTGCTGTAATCGGTTTCACCCATATTTCATGCTAAATTTTGCGCCAAATCTGTGGTACTTGACGAAATCGATTTCTTGCGATTCAATGTCCTCAGCCGATTTCTCAACGGAGAGGACCCATCCCCACGATGAAACGCACCACGAGAGCACTCGCTGCCGCCGCGATCGCCGCAACGATCTCGGCATTCGCACTCACCTCCTGCAGCGCCGGAGGGAGCGACTCGGCCGGCGAGTCGAAGACACTGAACGTCGCCTTCTGGGACTACGGTCCCGCCGCCCAGACCAACAACCAGGCCCTCGCCGACGGCTTCGAGGCCGCGAACCCCGGCGTCACCGTCGAGCTGACCCCGGTGGCGGGAGAGAACTGGGGCAACTACTACGCCAACGTCGCCACGTCGATTGCGGCGGGCAAGCGCCCCGACCTGATGCTCATCTCGGGTGAGGGAGCGCAGTTCGTCAGCAACAACGACCTCATCCTGCCCATCAACGACTACCTGAAGAACGACCCCGACGCACAGGCCATCGAAG
Source organism: Herbiconiux sp. FW305-C-125 (assembly GCF_058783455.1). Classification (NCBI taxonomy): domain Bacteria; kingdom Bacillati; phylum Actinomycetota; class Actinomycetes; order Micrococcales; family Microbacteriaceae; genus Herbiconiux; species Herbiconiux sp. FW305-C-125. The sequence continues at coordinate 873,907 of NZ_JBYSYO010000001.1, forward strand.
ACGGGATCGCGCCGGGCCTGATCGACGGATTCACGGTCAACGGCGACGTCGTCACCCTCGCGAACCAGTGGAACGACATGGTGATGTACTACAACACCGACGTCTTCGCCGCAGCCGGCATCGCGCCACCCTCCGCCGACTGGACCTGGGACGACTTCGAAGCCACGGCGGCGGCCCTCACGAAGGACACCAACGGCGACGGCGAACCCGACCAGTACGGTTTCACCTGGGCGAGCAACGAGATCTTCCCCGGCATCATGCCGTGGGTCGCCAACGCCGGCGGCAATCTCACCGACGATGCGGTCTGCACGCCGACGGTCGACACCCCGGAGGTGTCCAAGGCGGTCACCTTCCTCAACGATCTGATCGCGAAGAAGATCGCGCCGGCGCCGATGCCGATGAGTGACGTGTTCACCCGCTTCCAGAACGGCACCATCGCGATGTTCGGTGCCGGCCGCTGGCCGATCGGCACCTTCGTGCCGGCCGGGTTCACCGCGTTCGACGTTCAGCTCTACCCGACGGGCGACACCTACAAGACGGTGTTCGGCGGCGCGGGCTACCCGATCCTGAAGTCATCGGCGAACCCCGACCTCGCCTGGGAGTTCCAGAAGTTCACGGTGAGCGAAGACATCCAGAACGCGATCGTGGGCACTCCGGATGCTCCCGGCGACTCGATCCCGTCGCTCCGCTCGGCTGCGGCCACGATGAGCACCAAGGGCGTGCCGCCGAAGAACTCCGACCTGTTCTACGGCAGCATCGACGACTACGACACGCTGGTGCCCTACCCGGCGCCGACGAACTACAGCGAGTACGAGGCCACGGTGCTGCGCAACCTGCAGCTCATCTTCGCCGGGGAGGTACCGGTCGACCAGGGTCTCGAGACCATGCAGGGCGAACTCGAGTCGATCGTGACCTGCAACTGACATGACGAAACTCACCGATGAGCGGGGCGCCGGCGGCACCGCCGTGCGCTCCGCCCAGCCGGCGAGCGGCCTCCCGCGGGCGGCGGGGACGGGTTCTTCCCGGCCCCGCCGGTCGCGCCGCGCTCGCGACGGCCGAGCCGCCGCCGGCTTCCTGGCGCCTTCCCTGATCGCCTTCTGCATCTTCGTACTCGCCCCGAGCATCGCGGTGGCCGTGCTGAGCCTGTTCCGCTGGAACCTGCTCTCCGACGGCACCTTCATCGGCTTCGACAACTTCGTGAAGCTGGCGAGCGACTCCCGGCTCTTCGACGTCTACCGCTCCACCGCCTTCATGGCGGTCGTCATCCTCGCGGTGAACGTGGTGATCGGCCTGCTCCTGGCAGTGCTGCTCGAGACGCGCATGCCCAACTGGCTGCGCGGGTTCTTCCGGCTCTCGTTCCTCTTCCCGTTCGTGGTCTCCTCCTCGGCGGTGGCCCTGATCTGGCGGTTCCTGCTCAACAAAGACCTCGGGCTCGTCAACTACTGGCTCGGTCTCATCGGCATCGACCGCATCGACTGGCTCGGGTCGAGCTTCTGGGCGCCCATCTCGGTCATCATCGTGTCCTCGTGGAAGACGGTCGGATTCTCGATCCTCATCTATGTGGCGGGGCTGCAATCCATTCCCAACGAGATCCGCGAGGCGGCCATCGTCGACGGGGCGAACGCCTGGCAGCGGTTCTTCCGCATCACGCTGCCGCTGCTCTCCCCCACGGTGCTGTTCCTGCTCGTGATCAACACGATCAGCGCGTTCCAGATCTTCGCCGAACCCAAGGTGCTCACGGGAGGAGGCCCGGGCGATGCCAGCCGAACCATCGTCCAGTACATCTACGACCTGGCCTTCGGCGCCTTCGACCTCGGCTACGCCTCGGCGGTCGGCCTCACCCTGCTGCTGGTGCTGGTCGTGCTCACCACCATCCAGTTCCGCGTCTCGAAGAGTTGGACCCACTACCAATGAGAATCACCTCGAGCGTGGTCGTCTCCCGCATCCTCACCTTCGCCGTGCTCGGCATCGCCGCGGTCGCCATCATCGCGCCGTTCCTCTGGATCTTCCGCGGCGCCATCTCGCCGAGCGACGCCGAGCTCTACCAGCTGCCGCCCACCCTCTTCCCCGCCGACCCGACCCTTGGGAACTTCGGCAAGGTTGCCACCGAGGTGCCGTACTTCCGGTTCATCCTCAACTCGATCATCGTGGCCACCAGCGTGACCGCGGCTCAGTTGATCACCTGCTCGACCGCCGCCTATGCGTTTGCGCGCTTCGACTTCCCCGGCAAGGGCATCGCCTTCGCGCTCGTGATCGGCTCGTTGATGATCCCCATCCAGGTCACGATCGTGCCGCTGTTCCTCGTGATGTCGAAGCTGCAGCTGACCAATACGCTGTGGTCGCTCATCCTGCCGGGCGTGTTCAGCGCGTTCGGCATCTTCCTCCTGCGGCAGCACTTCCTCAGCCTGCCGCGCGAACTGGAGGAAGCGGCGACGATCGACGGCGCCGGGCACGTGCGCACCTTCTTCCAGGTGATGCTCCCGCTCTCCGGCCCCGCGCTCGCAACGCTCGGCATCCTGACCTTCACCTACTGGTGGAACGACCTGCTGCTGCCTCTCGTCATGATCAACGACACCGAGACGCAGACCCTGCCGGTGGGCCTCGTGCTCCTGGCCGGCCGGTTCTCCACCGGCTCTCTCGGCACGATCGCCGCCGGCATCACGCTGGCGATCATCCCCGTGCTCATCGTGTTCCTGATCGCACAGCGCTACATCGTGCAGTCGATCGCCTCCAGTGGATTGAAGCTCTGATGGCCATCCTGAACCCGCCCCACGATGTGCACGCCGACTCGCGACGAGCGGCGACCCTGCCCGCACTCCTCGTGCGGAGCATCCGTCTCGGCTGGGCGGAGCTGCCCCGCGTCATCGCCGTCTGCGGGCTCTGGCTGGCCAGCCTGATCCCGCTCGCCCTCGCCCTCGCGTTCGACGCCCCCTGGTGGATCGGTGTGCTCGCCGCGGCTCCGGCGCTCGTCGGGCTCACCGGCGTGGCGCGTTACGGCGCCCTGCTGGAGCTCGGCGGGAAGCCCTCGATCCGGGAGGCGCTGCGCGTGGACCCGGCCTTCGGTCTCTCGCTCGCCGGCGCGGTGGCTCTGGCGGGAGCCCTCGTGGCCGCGGGTGGGCCACTCCGCTACGCGGGCTTCGCCGCGGCCGCCGTCGTCGCAGTGCTCGCGCCGATGGCGCTCGCGTACGGCGCGGTGCGCTCCCGTCGCGGGCTCGGCCGGTGGCGCGGTGCGGCCATCCTCACCGCCTACCGCCCGTCGACCGCGCTCACGGTGATCGCGCTCAGCTGCCTCGCCGGCTTCGCGGCCGCCGCGACGGTCGGCGCGCTCGGCTTCGTGCTCCCCGTGCTCGTGAGCGCCTTCAGTTCCTCGGCGGTGGGGGCGCTGCTGACCGAGATCGACGCCGCCGCCCGACCTGCCCATCCGGCCCCCGCCGACCGCGCCCGGCGAACGAGCCCATGATCTCGGGATGCCGGTCGTCGCGGCAGAAAAATCGGCTCAGTCCGCGTCACCGGCATCCCGAGCCCCTGCACCACCGCGCCGCCCCGTGATCGACGGGCGCCTGGCGCGCGCCCCCCATCAGTCCCGAACCATCCGACCGCTGGACTCCTCTCCGCAGGAGCCGACACGAAAGGGCGGCACCCTCGATGACCGTTCCCCTCACGACCTCCCGCACCGAGACGACGACCGACGTGGAAGTGTCGATCCCGACGCCCGCCCGCGGCACCGCCATCACCGCGCCGAGCCGCGAATGGTGGGCCACCTCCCGCCGCCGCATCTTCTACGACGCACACACCCCCGACTGGGCAGACCCGCATCAGCGCGGCGCGGTGGGCGACCCGGCCTTCCCGCTGCTGTCGGAGGTCGACCCCGAGGGCGACCTGCAACTGCTCGCCCAGGCCGGTGCCGATTCGGTGGTGCTGTTCGCGAAGTGCCAGTACGGCAACGCGTACTACCCGACGGCTGTGGGCCGACCGCACTCGGCTCTGGGCGGGCGCGACCTGTTCGGCGACCAGCTGCGCGCGGCGCACGCGCGCGGCATCCGGGTGATCGCGTACTTCTCCAACATGTGGGACACGGCCGCCGCCGGCGCACATCCCGACTGGGCGCTCGTGCCGGCCGAATCGCGGGGCGAGACGGGGCGGTGGCCGGCGCTGTGCCTGCGCAGCGGCTACCGGCAGCTCGCTCTCGACCAGGTGCGGGAGATCGGCTGCCGTTACCCGATCGACGGGCTGTGGAGCGACATCCTCACCGCCGGGCCCTGCGTGTGCCACCGTTGTGCCGACGCATTCGAGGCCGAGTACGGGCGGCCGATCCCGGCGAGCCGCGCAGACGCGGGCTGGCTCGACCTCGTGCACTTCTCGCAGAGCACCCTCGCCGACTACCTGGCCGAGCAGCGCGCCGTGCTGGCCGGCGAGCGCCCCGACGCCGCCTTCATTCCGAACTTCTACGCCACGACCTTCGTCGACGCGGTGATCGGCCTCAGCACCGCGCACCTCGCGCTGGCCGACATCGGCTCGAGCGAGGGGTACACCGACTGGCACGGCCTCGGTTTTCCGAGCTTCGCGTCGAGCTACATCCGCGCCGGAGTGCTCGAGCGGCCGCACGAGGTGCTGGTGAGCCGCTTCGTGCACACCTGGGACTTCACGCAGCGCTCCGAGGCCCAGTTGCGTTTCGAGGCCTTCACCGTCGCCGCACACGGCGCCACCGTGTCGGTCGACGACCAGCCCTATGCGACCGGCGCCATCGAGCCCGAGGTGTACCGCCGGCTGACCCCGGTGTTCGACCGCATCCGCGAGCGCTCAGCCTGGCTCGACGGCGCGCGACCCGAGCCCTACGCGGCACTCTGGGTGAGTCAGAGCGCGCGCGAACTGGAGAGCCTCTTGGGCGCGCCCGAGAACCCGAGCCAGGGCGAGCAGTCGGCGCAGTTCCCACCGAGCGAGCCACGCTCCTCGCCGAGCGACCTCGCGGGGGCGGTCACCGGCAGCTACCGCGCGCTGGTCGAGTCGCACCTCCCGGTGACCCTGATCGACGAGCGCCCCGAAAGCCTGGCCCGGCTGGCGGGGCACCGGGTGCTCGTGCTCGCCGATGTGCTCGCCGTGTCGACCGACGAGGCGGCGGCCATCCGCTCGTTCGTGGCGGCCGGCGGGGGGCTCGTCGTGACCGGAGCCACCGCGGTGCGCTCGCCCGAGGGCGCGCTCCTCGAACCCGGTGCTTCAGCGCTCGACGACGTGCTGGGGGTGCGGTTCGGAGACCTGCGGGCCGCCCACTACCCCTACATCGTGCCGGGTGCCGACCTCGTGGCCGACGGCGCGCCCTCGGTACCGCTTCCCCACTACGGCCGGCTGACGGAACTCGAGATCGTCGACCCGGATGCCCGGGTGCTCGCCGGCGCGCTCGACCCGGTGCTGCAGACCGACGCCGTCACGTACTGGCACAACAACCAGCCCGCGCCCGGCCGACTCCCGGCGGTGCCGGCCATCGTGGAGCGGCGCTTCGGCGCCGGGCGCGTCATCGTCTCGTCGGCCCGCCTCGGCAACAACCATGCGCGTCTGGGACACGACGGCTATCGGCAGCTGCTCGAGCTGCTCGTGCGCCGCGCCGCGGGCAGCGACCCGGCCGTGCAGCTGCACGATACGCACCGCAACACCGAGCTGGTGCTGCGCCGGATCGAGCGCCCCGACGGTGCCTCGCTGGTGGCCCATCTGGTGTCGGGGGGCCCGGTCGCCCGGCTCACGCTGCACGGCGCCGACCAGCCGGCCGCCGTCGAAGACATCGCGAGCATCGCGCGGATGCGCGTGACGGCACCCGCGGGCGCCCGCTCGGCGGGCCGGGTGGTCGGGTCGGCGCTCGATCCGCTGCACCTCGTCGACGGCGTGATCGAGTTGCGCGACCTCGACGACTGGGAGACGGTGGTGTTCGAGCTGTGAGCGCATGGCAGCGACGGGGGCAGCGGCAGCGGTGCACGGCATGCTGAGCGGCATCCATCCCGTGCTGAGCGGCGAACTGCTGCTCCACCTCGACCGGCTCGGGCACGGCGACGAGTTCGCGGTGGTCGACGCCAACTTCCCCGCCTACCGATGCGGCACCGTCGTGGTGGAGTTGCCCGGTTGCAGCGCCGCGACCGCTGTCGCGGCCATCCGCACGGTGGTGCCGCTGGATCAGGCGGAGGGCGCATCCGCCCTGCTGATGGCGGGGCCGGAGGGCGAGGATGCTCCCGCGAGCCACGCCCTGCTGCGCGCCGCGCTCTCCGCACCGGCCGAGCGCACCAACGCACTCGGGCGATTCGCGTTCTACGAGCGAGTACGCTCCTCACGGCTCGTCGTGCGCACGGGCGAGCGCGGCCTGTTCGCCAATGTCGTGCTGCGCAAGGGCGTCGTGATCGCGTCGGCCGTCGGCTCCGCCGCCGACTGACCGCCAGGACCGGCGGCTCAGCCGCGCTGCGCTCGGCGAGTGAGGGCGGGCGTCGCTGCGAGCAGCGCGCCGGCGAGCGCGAGCGCGATGAGGTAGAGCCACGGCAGGACGGTGAGCCCGAGGGCGTCGAGGAAGAAGCCACCGACCAGCGCGCCGAGACCGATGCCGGCATTGAACGCCGTGGAGTAGAACGCGCTCGAGGTGTCGCGGATGGCGGGCGACGCCGCGTGCATGAGCCGGGTGGGCAGCAGGGTCGGGATGAGCCCGAACGCGACGCCCCAGACGACGAAGGCGCCGATCGCGATGACCGGGTTGGCCGCGAACACGGCCAGGAGCAGCACCGACACGCCCGTGGCCGCGATGGCGACCACCAGGCCGGCTGAGGGCCGCCGACCGAACACGGCGCCGGCGGCGAAGACGCCCACGGCCCCGGCGATGCCGTAGATGAGCAGCAGCAGTCCCACCTGCCCCTCGGGCACCCCCATCTCACCGATCATGAACGGCGCGATGTAGGTGTAGAAGGAGTAGTTGCCGATCATGATCACGGCGACCAGGATGCAGATGAGCGCCACCACGGGCACGGTCTGGTCGAGCGGGCCGCGTCGTCGGGCCGCGCGGAGCGCCCTCGTGTCGGTCGACGGCTCGAGGTGCTTGCGGTGATCGACCCGCGGCAGCAGCAACCCGATGAACAGCACGCCGAGGAGGGCCAGCACGCCGATGCCGAAGAACGGCACCCGCCAGCCGAACGCGTGCCCCACGGTGGTGGCCAGCGGCACACCGAGCACGAAGGCGAGGGTGCCCCCGCCCGTGGTGATGGCGACCGCTCGACCGATCTGCTCCTTGGGCACGAGGTGAGCCGAGTACGCGCCCACCACACCCCAGAACACGCCGTGCGCCATGCCGCCGAGCACGCGGGCGACCACCAGCACCTCGAAGCTCGGCGCGAAGCCGCCGAGGAGGCTGGAGCCGGCGATGACGACGAGCACCGCCATGAGCAGCAGGTGGCGCGGCACCCGGCGGAACAGGAAGGTCAGCGGCACGCTGCTGAGCACCACTGCGAAGGCGAAGACGCTGATGAGGAGCCCGGTCTGCGACTCGGAGACGCCGAGCGACGAACTCATCTCGGGCAGCAGTCCGGTGGGGATCATCTCGGCGGTCACCGTGAGGAACACGGCGACGGCCAGTACGATGAGCCCTCCCCAAGGAAAGGGTTTCACGACGGGGGCCGAGCCCGTTTGCGGCATTGTTGTGGTCACTGAGTGCACACCTTTTCGAAGACAACTCGAAAGCGGCGGACAGAGGGGGCCGGTGCGCCTTCTGGCGCTGTGCCCACCTGACGACCTGACGCACCGTGACGGGAGGAAAGCCCGTGAACCGGTGACGCCTTCGTACATGCCCGAGGACGAACGACATCCGTTCGGCCACTCACTAGTCTAGCTCAGGGGAAACCTCTGGCAAGAGGCCCCGACGAGAGGGAGATTCGCATGGCGTTGCCGCACAATCACTGGGTACTCACCTTCGTCTGCGGCGACCTGCCCGGCATCGTGCATGCGGTGAGCGGTGCGGTGGTGGCCTCCGGCGGCAACATCACCGAGAGCCAGCAGTTCTCCTCGGCCGACACCGGGCGCTTCTTCATGCGCCTGCAGGTCGAATCGGATGCCTCGCGCGGCGAGTTCGAGGCTGCGCTGGCCCCGGTGGTGGCCCAGTACGGCATGACCTGGCGGCTCGACGTGGTGGGGCGACCCCTGCGCACCCTCGTGCTGGTCTCGACGGCGGCGCACTGCCTCAACGATCTGCTGTTCCGGCAGCGGGCGGGGCAGCTGCCGGTGCAGATCCCGTTGGTGCTCTCGAACCACGGCTCGCTCCGCGACCTCGCGGGCTTCTACGACGTGCCGTTCGAGTCGCTGCCGGTGACGGATGCGGCCTCGAAGGCGGCCTTCGAGCAGCGCGTGATCGAGGCGGTCGACGAGCACGACATCGAACTCGTGGTGCTGGCACGCTACATGCAGATCATCTCGCCCGAGCTCTGCGAGCAACTCGAGGGGCGGCTGATCAACATCCACCACTCGTTCCTGCCGGGCTTCAAGGGCGCGAACCCGTACAAGCAGGCGCACGCGCGCGGCGTCAAGCTGATCGGGGCGACGGCGCACTTCGTGACGAGCGATCTCGACGAGGGGCCGATCATCGAGCAGAACGTGGTGCGCGTCGACCACACCCGCACGCCGGCCGAACTCGTGGCCATCGGTCAGGACGAGGAGAGCCGCACCCTGACCCAGGCCGTGAAGTGGTTCGCGGAGGACCGCGTCCTGCTCGACGGCGCCCGCACCATCATCTTCCGGTGACATATTTGTGCGCCGCCGCTCCTGCGGCGCACCGTACGGTGAAGTTCTGGAGGCTCACCGGCCGGCGTTCTCACCGCCGATCGCGACGAGCGCGGTCGCCGCGATCGGCCGGCCTCGTCAGCGGTAGAGGGGGGTGATCCGTGCGATCTCGGCCAGCACCTCGGGCGAGGGGCGCTTGATGGCCATGCGGGTCGTTCCCCCGCGCACACCGAGCTCACGGTAGGCGGCCTTCATACGACCCATGTCACCGGCGATGGCGGACACCACGGTGTCGACGTCGGCCTGCGCGGCTTCGATCCGGCCGGGGTCGCCGGTCTCCGCTGCGGCAGCGAGCGCGCGGAACGGCTTCGGGAACACCGACGAGACCCCGGAGATCACGCCTTGCGCGCCCGCCGCTGCGGCGCCGACGAGTTCGGCGTCGGCTCCGGTGTAGATGAGGAAGTCGGCGGGCACGACCTCGCGGTAGCGGGCGATGAGGTCGAGCGGCTCCTCGCTCACCTTCACGCCGACCACGGAGGGCAGCTTCGCCAGCTCGGCCATCAGCTCGACGCTCACGAAGTTGCCCGAGCGCTTGCGGTAGACGTAGACGAACACCGACAGCCCCGTGGCCGCCGCGTCGACGGCGGTGTAGAAGTCGAGCAACGTGGCATCGTCGGAGGGCAGGTAGTAGGGCGTGAGCACCGCGATCTCGGTGGCACCGAGCTCGCGCGCCTGGTCGACGAGCCGCAGCACCTCGTAGAGGCTCGGCGCTCCCACGTGCACGATGACGCGCATGGTGCCGCCGAGCTCTTCGAGGCTGAGCGCGGTGAGCTGTCCGCGCTCCTCGAAGCTGAGCGCCGGGAACTCCCCCGTCGTGCCGAGCACGAAGGCGCCTTCGTTGCCCGAGGCCGCGACGTACCGCAGGATCTCGCGCGATCCCTCGAGGTCGAGGGTTCCGTCGTCGTGGAAGGCGACGGGAACGGCGGTGATGATGTCTCGGCGGGTCATGGAATCACTTTCTGCTGGGGCGGGCGACCGCGTTCGCGGCGCTGTACGAGGTGTTGCTGGTGGGGGTGATGACGAGTTCGTTGACGCAGATCCGGGCCGGCAGGCCGACGAGGTGACGCACGGCCGCGCCGATGTCGTCCGGCGTGAGCATGAGCGCTTGCTCGGCTTCGGTGGGCACGACGGGCCGGGTCTTCAGGATGTCGGTGCGCACTTCCCCCGGGCAGAGGTGGGTGGCGCGGATGCCGTGGTCACGCTCCTGCACGTTGAGCGTCTCGGCGAGCACACCGAGTGCTGTCTTGCTCGCCGAGTAGGCAGCACCGGCCGTCGGGCCGAACCGCCAGGCGGCCCAGGAGGAGACCAGCACGACCAGCCCGCCCGCGGCGGCACGCATGCCGGGCAGTACGGTGTGCACCGCCCGCACGGCGCCGGTGAGGTTGACGTCGACCACCCGGGCGAAGTCGTCGGGCGTTCCATCGGCCCAGAACCGGTTGGGCACGTTCGTGCCGGCCGAGTACACGAGCACGTCCACCGGCCCGTGGTCGGCCACGATGCGCTCGTGCGCGGCGGCCAGGCCGAGGCCGCCGTCATCCGTGGTGCCGGAGACGTCGGCGACGAGCGGTACGATGCGGCCGGTGGCGCCCGCCGCCGACTCGGCGGCCTGCCTCAGCTCCGCCTCACGGCGACCGGAGACCACCACGGTGCGCCCGTCGTCGGCGAGCGCCCGGGCGATACCGGCCCCGATTCCGGTACCGCCACCGACGACCCAGGCGACACCGGCGTGCTCGCTCGGCGCAGCCACGCTCAGCCCTTCGTCGCGCCGGCGGTGAGACCGGCCACGACGTACCGCTGGGCGAACAGCGCCACGAGCATCACCGGGATGGTGATGATGACCGACGCGGCCATCAGGCCGCCCCAGTCGACCGACGCGTAGCTCGTGAAGTTCGAGATGGCGACGGGCAGGGTACGGGTGTTCTGGTTCGAGAGCACGAGCGCGAACAAGAAGTTGTTCCAGCTGAAGATGAACGACAGGATGGCGCTCGTCGCGACCCCGGGCAGCGCCAGCGGCAGCACCACCCGCACGAACGCGCCGATCTTGCTCGAGCCGTCGATCTGCGCGGCCTCCTCGAGCTCCTCGGGCAGGCTCTCGAAGAAGCCGGCCATGATGGCCACCACGAGAGGCATCGTCACGAAGATGTGAGTGAGGATGAGCGCCGTGTAGGTGCCGACCAGCTGCACCTGGCTGAACAGGAAGTACCACGGGATGAGCAGGCTCACGCCGGGGATGACGCGTGCCAGCAGCACGAACGCGGTGGCGTTGCGGATGCGGTACCGCGCGATGCCGTAGGCGGCCGGCACACCGAGCACGAGGGCGACGACGGTCGCACCGACGCCCACGATGACGCTGTTGAGGATGAACGGGGCGAAGTTCTGCGCCCCGAACACGGTGCCGAAGTTGGCGAGCGTGGGCGTGAAGTCGAAGGTGCGCGACGGCGTGACGATGTCGAGGTTCGTCTTGAAGGCCGCCATGAGCATCCAGCCCAGCGGAACCACGAACACGAGCACGACGAGCACGATGCCGATCGCCCGGAAGGTCGGGCCCAGCACGCGCTTCCTGCGGCGGCGGGGTGCCGCGCGGCGGACGGGCGCCGGCGCACCGGGGCCGGATGCGGGGGCGGGCCGGGGGACGGCTTCGGTGGTGGCGATCATGTGCGGTTTCCCTTCGCACGCAGGATGGTGAGGGCGGTGAGGATGACCACGATGAACATCAGGAAGAGCATCAGCAGTGCCGCGGCGCTGCCGTACTGCGAGTTCCCGAAGCTCTCGTTGTAAGCGAGCATGTTGAGCGTCTCGGCCTCGTTGTTCGAACCGCCCGTGCGGCCCTTGGTGGCGTAGATGATGTCGAAGGTCTTCATGGCGTCGATCGAGCGCAGGATGGCCGCGGCCGCGAGCGTGGGCATGAGCAGCGGCAGGGTGATGTGCCGGAAGCGCTGCCAGGCGTTCGCGCCGTCGACGCGGGCCGCCTCGTCGGGCTCCTCCGGCAGGGTCGAGAGCCCGGCGAGGAGGATGAGCACGATCATCGGTGTCCATTGCCACACGTCGATGAAGATGATGGTGTTGAGCGCGGTGTCGGTGCCCGAGAGCCAGAGTTGCGGCGCCAGGCCGAGCGACTTCATGAGCACGTTGGCGAAGCCGATGGACGGCTCGAAGATGAGCAGCCACATCATGCCGACCGCCACCGGCGTCGCCACGAGCGGCAGCAGGATGAACACGCGCACGATGCTCTGACCGCGGAAGGTCTTGCGCAGCAGCAGCGCGATCGCGAGACCCAGAACGAGCTCGATCACAAGCGCGGTGACGGTGAAGTAGGCGGTGCGGCCGACCGCCGGCCAGAACCGCTCGAAGTCGGTGAGCCAGTCGACGTAGTTGTCGAAGCCGACGAAGCGGAACGGCCTCGTGACCGAGCTGGCCGAATCGGTGAAGGAGAGGAACACCGTGTAGGCGATCGGGAACACGATGAGAAGCGCGACGAACGCGATCGCCGGGGCGGTGAACAGCCACTTGATGTGCCGGTCGGCCCAGCTCGTGAGGGAGCTGCCGCGGCGCCTTTTCGGGGCCAGGTAGGTCGGGTGACTCGTCGTGGTCATGATGTGCCTTTGACGGGGACGGATGGGAGGGCGCGGATGCGCGGGGCGGCCGGGCGGGCGAGGTAGCCCGCCCGGCCGGGCGAACTACTTCTCGCCGTCGAGCAGGTCTTGGAAGTCGGCGTTCGCCTTGTCGGCTGCGGCGTCGACGTCACCACCCTCGATCGCGGTGATCGCGGGGGTACCCACGATCTCGCGCGCCTGGGCGACCTTCTCCAGCTGCGGGCGGTCGTGGCCGACCGTGCCCTGGCTGTTGCGCACGATCTCCACGAGGCCGGCGGGGAACGACGCCGTCGCGGTGTCGTCGGCCCAGGCCGAGTCGCGGGCGACCGGAACGGTGTCGTCGGCCAGCAGCTTCTTGGAGTTCTCCTCGTTGGTGACCCACTTGATGAAGTCCCACGCGGCATCCTTCTTCGTCGAGTACTCGTTGATGCCGAGGGTCTGCGGAACGATGCTGTACGGGTGCGAACCGGCCGGGCCCGCGGGGAACGACCCGTAGGCGACGGTGTCGACCACGGCACTGCTCTTGGGGTCGAGGAAGGTGTAGGCCTGGCTGTCGGCGTCGAGGTAGAACGCCGCGTTGCCCTGGGCGAAGATGGCGCTCGCCTCGGTCCAGCCCATGTTGGTCACACCGGGAGGGCCGTAGTCGGCGAGCAGCTTGCCGTACATCGCGTAGGCGTCCTTGGCCTCGGGGGTGTCGACCGTGGCGTTGCCGTCGGCATCCTGGAAGTCACCGCCGTAGCTGTAGAGGAACGACGAGAACTGCGTGACGAGCGGCACCTTGGCGCCGCGCATCGCGATGCCGTAGAAGCCGTTGGCCGGGTCGTTGAGCTTCGCGGCCGCGGCCTCGAGCTCGTCGAGGGTGGTGGGCACCGGGATGCCGGCGGCCTCGAGCAGGTCGGAGCGGTAGTACATGATGTGACGCTCCGTCATCACGGGCACGCCGTAGACGACGCCGTCGAGGGTCACCGCATCGCGGGCGGACTGCTGGAAGTCCTCCCAGTTCCAGTCGGCGTCGTTCTCGACGTAGGAGGTCATGTCGGCGAGCCAGCCGTTGCGGCTGAACTCGCGCATCACGTCCTGCACCTGGTAGCCGTAGATGTCGAAGTCGCTCGACTGGGCGTTCAGCTTCACCTTGAGGGTGTCGTTCAGCTGCTCGTTGCCGTAGAACTCGAGGTTCACGGTCACGCCGGTCTCGTCCTTGTACTCGTCGGCGAGCGTCTTCAGGCCCTCGGTGAAGGGGCTGTTGGCGGCGATCAGCGTGAGCTCCTTGACGTCGCCGGAGCTGTCGCCGCTGCCGCCGCCGGCGCAGGCGGCCAGGCCCGCCACCAAGGCGAGGGCGACCGGTGCTGCGATGGCGAGCTTTCGGGCTCGGTGTGATCGTCTGATCATCGTTGATCCTTTCGGTTGTGGTGCTCGGGAGGGAAGGGGGTCTACATCAGTTGGCGAGCGACCGCGGGGTGCGGCCGGAGAAGACGTCGACGATGGCCTGGGCGGTGGACAGCCCGATGCGGTGGTACGCCTCGAGGCTGTCGGCGGCGGCGTGGGTGGTGGCGACGACGTTGGGGAACGCGAGGAGGGGGTTGTCGGGCCCGACGGGCTCCACCTCGAACACGTCGAGGCCGGCACCGGCGAGGTGGCCGCTCTCGAGGGCGTCGACGAGGGCCGCCTGGTCGACGAGGCCGCCGCGGCTGGTGTTGAGGAGCACGGTGCCGGGCCGCATCGACGCGATGAGGTCGGCGTTCACGAGGTGGTGGGTCTCGGGCACGTGCGGGGCGTGCACGCTCACCACGTCGACGTTCGACACGGCCTCTTCGAGCGAGACCAGGCGCACCCCGAGCTCGTCGGCGACAGCCTGGTCGGCGTACGGGTCATAGGCCACGAGGTCGACGTCGAAGCCCTTGAGGCGCTGGGCGAGGATGCGCGAGATCGCGCCGAAGCCGATCAGGCCGATCGTCTTGCCGCCGATCTCCGAGCCGACGAAGCGGTCCCAGGCGCCGGTGCGGATGCCCGCGTTCATGATCGGGATCTGGCGGTAGACCGACAGCAGCAGGCCGAGAGCCAGCTCGGCCACCGCGATGGCATTGCCGCCGGGCGCGTTCACCACGTCGATGCCCCGTGCACGAGCCGCGGCGAGGTCGATGTTGTCGAGGCCGACGCCGAGCCGGGAGATGATCTTCAGCTTCGGAGCCGCGGCGAGCGCGGCCTCGTCGAACACCTCGACGCCGCAGACGGATGCGTCGGCGATCGGGAGCAGCGGCGCGAGGTCGTCGGCGGTCCAGGGCGTGGAGCGCTCGTTCTCCACCAGGGTGAAGCCGTGCTCGACGAGGAGCGCGCGGCCGGCCGAGCAGAGTTCGGCGTACCGCACCGGTCCGACGATGACGGTGCGGCCGTGACCGACTGGGGTGGGGGGCGTCATTGCTGCGTTGTCGCTTTCTGTGCGGCGCCGCAGCCTCCGTCGGTACGGGTGCCGCTCATCGCCATTGATCGAAACTGTAACTTGTTAACAGTCACCGTAGACGGTCATTGTCCGACAGTCAAGAATTTTTGCTAACTGTTAACAGTTTCTATCGAGCGGAGGCGACCAAGGGCTTGTCCTCCGCGGGAATCCGGTCCGCCCGATCCCGGATCACATCGCGGATGCGGCCCTTGGCGCGCACGAGATGGTCGTGCAGCTCGGCCACCGCGGCATCGGCATCACCCGAGCGCACGATGTCCAGGAACGCCTGGTGATCGGCGACCGCGGCGTGCAGGTCGGCGGTGTTGCTGAGATCGAGGAGCACCTCGAAGGTGCGCTGGTAGGGGCGCCAGGCCTCGCGCAGCCGCCGGTGCCCCGACAGCCGGTAGAAGCTCGTGTGGAAGTCCATGTCGGCGACGTCGAACGCCTCGGGGTCGTTCTTCTGGGCCGCGCGCTCCATCGCTTCGACGAGCTGCTGCGCCTCCGCCCAGTCGTCGGGTTGTGAGCGCTCGATGGCGAGGCGCAGCGCCATCGACTCCAGGTTCTCGCGCAGCGAGTACAACTCGTCGACGTCGGGGAGGCCCCGGAAGCTCACGTACAGACGCTTGCGCCGGTTCTGAACGAGGCCTTCGCTCTCGAGTTGCCGCAGCGCATCCCGCACCGGCCCCCGGCTAACGTCGAAGCGAGCGGCCAGGCTGTCCTCAGCCAGATGCGTGCCGTCGCCGATGACACCGGAGATGATCTCCACGCGGAGGTTGTGCGAGATCTGCTCTCCCATACCGAGCGGGCGGGGGGAATGAACGACGTCGGCCACGGGCACCCTTCCGTAAACAGTTGACAACTAGCGTATCGCGCTCAGCGCGTGCGCCGCCGCGAACTGCCGCGTACGAGGAGCTCGGTCTCGAGCACGACCGACCGGGGTTCGGCACCGGCGCCGGCCAATCGGGTCATCAGCAGCTCGGCGGCACGGACGCCGATGTCGTAGGCGGGTTGCGCCACGACCGTCATGGGCGGGTCGATGAACGGCGCCCAGGGCGCGTCGTCGAAGACGACCATCCCGATGTCCGTCCCGACGACGAGCCCTCGAGCCCGCACCTCCTCGAGCACTCCGATGGCCATCGGCGCGTTCGCGACGAAGAGCGAGTCGGGCGGGCGCGGTGCATCGAGGAGCTCGGCGGCAGCCGAGCGGCCGCCCGTCTGCCGGAACTCGCCGCGTGCCACCAGCGGCACCACGTCACCGCGCCCGTGCAGCGCGCTGCGGTAGCCCTCGAGTCGCTGCTCGGCGGTCTCGGCGTCGGCGGGGCCGGTGATGCAGCCCGGTTGCCGCCACCCTTCGGCGAGCAGATGGTCGGTCGCGCGGCGGGCGCCCGCGACCGACTCCACGAGCACGGAATCGAGGTCGCTCGCGAGCGGACGGTCGATCACGACGACCGGGATGCCCGCTGCCGTCAGGCGCCCCACCTCCGTCTGGGCGCTGTGCGGGGAGATGATCACCCCCGCCACCTGCTCCTGCTCGGCGATGCGGAGGTAGCGCGACTCCTTCTCGGCCTGCTCGTCGGCGTTGCCGAGCAGCACGGAGTACCCGCTGCGCTGCGCCACGTCTTCGACCCCGCGCGTGATGGCGGTGTAGAACGGGTTGCCGACATCGCTGATGATGAGCGCCAGCACGTCGGAGGTGCGCCGTCGCAGATTGCGCGCCACCCCGTTGGGGCGGTACCCGAGCTGCTCCGCCGCCGCCCGCACGCGTTCGGCGAGAGCAGGGTCGACCGTCGGATGCTCGTTGAGCACCCGTGACACGGTGGCGGGCGACACCCCGGCCGCACGCGCCACGTCACCGATCTTGACCACGCCCCCACCCTAGCGAGAGAACGATTCCCCGCCGCGATGGCGGGCCACCCGACGCCGCGGCTTGACTGAGAAATCGATTTCTGGCAATGTGGCGCGCAGCATCCGTTCGACGAAGGAGTCCCATGTCCGCCCCCTACCTGCTCCCCGAGATCGCCGAGCGCGGTCAGGTCGCCCCGCAGACCGCCTACCTCGTCGCGAGCGGCGACCTCCGCGAATCCGCCAACACCGCCGGCTGGGCCACCCAGCAGGAGCTCGAGGCGGCGCTCGCCGAGGTCTTCGCCTCGTACGGCTGGAGCATCGTGCGGGCGAACCCGGTCGACCCGGCGACCGGGCACGGCTTCATCTCGAGCCAGCGCATGGGTCTCGAGGTTTTCGCGACAATCCCGGCCGACGCTCCGCTCATCGTGGCCGAGGCCGTGTGGCAGTACAGCCACCACGTGCTCGCGGGCCTGCGCAGCCACCGCGGCCCCATCCTCACCGCCGCGAACTTCGCCGGCGACTGGCCCGGGCTCGTCGGCCTGCTCGGCCTCAACGCGGGCCTCACCAAGATGGGCACGCCCTACTCGACCGTGTGGAGCATCGACTTCACCGACGAGTGGGCGCGGGAGCGCATCCGCGAGTGGATCGAGACCGGCACCATCGTGCACGACGACTCGCACGTGCGCCCGTTCCCGGAGGCGGGGACGGCTGCGCTGCCGGCCGGCCCCGAGGTCGAGCTCGGCACTGCGATCGCCGCCCAGCTGCAGGGCGAGAAGGCGATCATCGGCGTCTTCGACGAGGGCTGCATGGGCATGTACAACGCCATCATCGACGACGAGCTGCTGAACCCGCTCGGCATCTACAAGGAGCGCCTCTCGCAGAGTGCCCTGTTCGCCGAGATGCAGCGTGTCGACGACGCCGAGGCCGAGGCGGTGGGGCGCTGGCTGCTCGACGCCGGCATGACCTTCCGCACCGGCACCGACGACGCCACCGAGCTCACCGAGCGCCAGCTGCTCGAGCAGTACAAGATGTACATCGCCGCGCTCCGCATCAGCGACGACTTCGGGCTCGATGCGGTGGGCATCCAGTACCAGCAGGGCCTCAAGGACCTGACCCCTGCATCCGACCTGCCCGAGGGGCTGCTCAACAACGTCGAGCGCCCGCCGGTGCTCTCGCGCGACGGCTCGCGCGTGCTCTGGGAGGGCAAGGCGCTCCCCCACTTCAACGAGGCCGACGAGGGCGTTGCGGTCGACGCCCTCGTGACCAACCGCATCTGGACCGCGATGCACCTCGACCCCGCCACCACCCTGCACGACGTGCGCTGGGGCGAGGAGTTCGACGGCCGCTTCGTCTGGGTCTACGAGATCTCGGGCTCGGTGCCGCCCTCGCACTTCGAGAACGGCTACGCGGATGCGGTGGGCTGGCGGCAGGACCCGGTGTTCTTCCCCGCCGGCGGCTCCACCATCAAGGGCGTCTCGAAGCCCGGCGAGATCGTCTGGTCGCGCGTCTACGTGCAGGGCGGGGCGCTGCACCTCGACATCGGCCGCGCGTCGGCCGTCGCCTTGCCCGAGGCGGAGACCGAACGGCGCTGGCAGGCCACGAACCCGGAGTGGCCGATCATGCACGTCGTGCTGCACGGCATCGACCGCGACCAGTTCATGGCCCGCCACAAGGCCAACCACGTGCAGGTCGCCTACGCCCCCGACGCCGACACCGCCGATCGCGCGCTGCTGGCGAAGGCCACCGCCTTCGCGCGCCTGGGCGTGCAGGTGCACCTCTGCGGCGAGGTGTCGCTGCCCGCGTAGGGCACTGCCGGGCCCCTACCGCATCGTCACCAGGATGATCGACGCGCGGTCGGGGCCCGACGACGTCCACCGCGTGGTGACGTCGCCGCGCATGAACAGCACGTCGCGCGGCCGCAATTCCCATTCGCCCTGATCGCGCACCTCGACGAGGAGTTCACCCGACAAGAGGATGAGCGCCCCCTCGCCCGGCGAGTGGAACCAGTCGCTCACGTTGTGGCTGGCGTCGACCGAGTAGTCGAACACCTCCAGATGCCCACCCTCGCCGGGGAGGATCAACCGGCCCGCCGGCGACGACGGGTCGTCGACGGCCGTGACCCGGGTGCCCTCGTGCGCTCGCACCACCGTCACCTTCGCCGCAGCCGGCGCCGGCATGAGTTCGCCGGGCGTGGTGTCGAGCGCCATCGCCAGGCGGTAGAGCGTATGCAGCGACGGCGTGGTGTCGCCGCGTTCGAGCTTGCTGAGGAAGGGCTGGCTGATCTCGGCCTCGGCCGCCAGCGTCACCATGGAGACGCCGCGGCTCTTGCGCAGCGCCCGAACGCGCAATCCGATGTCCCGGCGCAGGGCGCGATCGTCGGCTGCGCCGTCTGAGTCGACCGTGCTCACGGAGTCACGAACTCGAAATCAGCGCGAAACGGGACGGCAATACGCGTGCGCTCTAATATTCCCACTGGTTATATTTCACCCTCAGCACCGCACGTCAGAACACGCTCCACGCCTGCATCATATTCTCCCCGATCATTCCCGCTGTTCAGCGAGGAAAGGAATTCGCCATGCGGAAACACGTCAGGATCGTCTCAGCCGCCACCTCGGGCGCCGTTCTCGTCACGCTCGTGGCGGGCTGCGCATCCGCCAGCACCGCCGACACCGCATCGAGCACCGCGGGTGCCGAGATCGGCGCCATCGACCTCTCCGACGTCTGCCCCTCGACCGTCGTGGTGCAGACCGACTGGAACCCGAGCTCGGAGCACGGCCATCTCTACGAGATGCTCGGCCCCGACCCGGTCATCGACTCCTCGTCGATGTCGGTCTCCGGGCCGCTCTACTCCGGCGGCGAGTACACCGGGGTCGACCTCGAGATCCGGGCGGGCGGCCCGGCCATCGGCTTCCAAAGCGTCTCGAGCCAGATGTACGCCGATCCGTCGATCACGCTCGGCTACGTGCAGACCGACGGCCAGATCTTCGCCTCGGCCGACCAGCCGACCGTCTCGGTGATGGCCCCGCTCGACGTGAGCCCGCAGATCGTGATGTGGGACCCGGCCACCTACCCCGACGTCTCGACCATCGCCGACCTCGGCAAGACGGATGCGGTGGTGCGCTACTACGGCGGCGCTCCGTTCATGGACTACCTCGTCGACTCCGGCGCCCTGCGCACCGACCAGACCGACGGCGGTTACGACGGTACCCCGGCCTCCTTCGTCGCGGCCGACGGCAAGGATGCCCAGCAGGGCTTCGCGAGCAGCGAGCCCTACCTCTACGAGAACGAGATCCCGGAGTGGGACAAGCCCGTCGCCTACCAGCTGGTGGCCGACGCCGGGTACCCGAACTACACGGCCACCGTCTCGGTGCGGAAGGACGACCTCGAGACGCTCGACGCCTGCCTCACGAAGCTGGTGCCGGTGATGCAGCAGGCGGAGGTCGACTTCTACGCCGACCCGGCGCCCGTGGTCGACCTCATCCTCGATGCCGTCGACGCCTACGACAACGGCATCGTCTACACCCGCGGCGCTGCCGAGTTCGGCGTCTCGAGCGTCATCGACGACGGGCTCGTGTCCAACGGCTCCGACGGCGCCATCGGCGACTTCGACCCCGAGCGGATGCAACGGATGCTCGACCTCGTGAGCGGCATGGCAGCGGCGACGGGCACGACGATCGCCCCCGGCCTCGCGGCCGACGACCTCTACACCAACAAGTACATCGACCGCAGCATCGGCCTCCCGGCCGAGTGACCGCCTGGAACGGAAAGGACACCCATCATGTCTCGCTCGGTACCCATCATCGACATCACCGCCTTCCGTGACGGCTCCGACCCGCAGCGCGTGGTCGCCGAGGTCGACGCCGCCTGCCGGGAGCTCGGCTTCCTCGTGATCTCCGGCCACGGGGTCTCGCCCGACGTGCTCGACCGCGGTGTCGAGGCCATGCGCGACTTCTTCGCTCAGGAGGGCGACGCCAAGTCGGTGCACACGAAGGCGGGGTACTCGGGCGGCTACTCCGAATTCGCGAACATGTCGCTCGGGCAGTCGCTCGGCACCGACGCCCCGGCCGACCTCCGCGAGGGGTTCAGCGCGAAGCGCCGCGACCTGCTGAACCCCGCCTCGCCGGTCTGGGGCGACGAGCCGTCGACGCGCGAGCTGCGGTTGGCACTCACCGACTACTACTTCGCCATGAACGCCGTCGCCGACACCCTGATGGAGATCTTCGCCCTGGCGCTCGGGCGCGAGCGCGATTACTTCGAGCAGTTCACCTACCGGCACGACAGCAACCTCGGCATCTTCCACTACCCGCCGATGCGGGAGGCGCCCCTCCCGGGCCAGCTGCGCGGCGGCGCGCACACCGACTTCGGCGGCGTCACGGTGCTGCACGCTTCGCCGTCGGTGGAGGGGCTCGAGGTGTGGAACGGCGACGGGTGGGAGCCCGTGCCGGTGGTCGAGGGCACCTTCGTGATCAACCTCGGCGACCTCATGAAGCGCTGGACGAACGACGTCTGGAACTCGACCCTGCACCGCGTGGCCAACCCGGTCGACGGCGCCTGGGACAGCGACCGCCTCTCGATCGCGTTCTTCCACCAGCCGAACAAGGATGCAGTCATCCAGTCGCTCGACGAGTCGGCCCCCGCGAAGTACCCCACCATCACCTCGGGCGAGCACTTCATCGCGAAGATCGAGGCCATGCGGGTGCCGGCGTGACCGGGGCGGCCGAGGTGCTGCTCGACACGGTCCTGCTCGACACGGTGACCGCCGCCGAGCGGTCGGTGCTGGAGGGCGGCAGCCCGTTCGCCGCGGCCGTCGTGGTCGGCGACGTCGTGGTGAGCTTCGAGGTGAACGCGGTCGGCAGCCACCGCGATCCCACCGCCCACGCGGAGGTGCTGGCCATCCGGTCGGCCTGCCGCACACTCGATACGCTCGACCTCAGCGGCGCCGTGCTCTACTCCTCGTGCGAGCCGTGCCTGATGTGCGCGGCCGGCGCGGTGTGGGCGGGCATCCCGGCCGTGGTCTACGCCGCACCGATCGAGGCGCTGACGGGGGTGCCGATCGACGAGTTGTTCCCGCCGGGCGCCGTCGACTGGGCGCGGCTGCCGCTTCGGCGCGAGCTCGTTCCCGTGGCCGCGGCGGCACGCACCCTCGCGGAGTGGCGGCTCGGCTGAACCGCCGCGGGTCGGGGCCGCGGCGCCGCCCCGACGTCAGCCGAGGCGTCGCAGCCGCGGCTCCAGGTCGCGCTCGAACAGCTCGAGGAAGCGGCGCTGATCGCTGCCGGGGGCATGGAAGACGAGATGGGTGAACCCCGCGTCGACGTAGGCCGCGATCTCGGCGACGACGGCGTCGGGGTCGGAGCCCACGATCCACCGCGAGGCGATCTGCTCGATCGGCAGCGCATCCGCCGCCCGCTCCATCTCGACCGGGTCGGTGATGTCGTGCTTCTGCTCCTTCGAGAGCGCCAGCGGCGCCCA
Organism: Herbiconiux sp. FW305-C-125; assembly: GCF_058783455.1. NCBI lineage: Bacteria > Bacillati > Actinomycetota > Actinomycetes > Micrococcales > Microbacteriaceae > Herbiconiux > Herbiconiux sp. FW305-C-125. The sequence continues at coordinate 896,044 of NZ_JBYSYO010000001.1, forward strand.
GAAGCGCGTGTTCTCGAGGGCGGCCACGGGGTCGGTGTCGTAGGAGAGCTTGATCTCGATCATCCGGTCGATGTCGTCGAAGGCGCGGCCGGCCTTCGCCGCACCCTCGCGTACGGCGGGGAGCAGGCTCTCGGTGTAGAGCTGCATGCCCTTTCCCGAGGTGCAGATGAAGCCGTCGCCCGCGCGGCCGGCGTAGCGCGCCACCACGGGGCCCGCGGCGGCGACGTAGACGGGAACGGGGGTGGCGGGCCGGTCGTAGATCGAGGCGTCATGGGTGGAGTAGTACTCGCCCGCGAAGCTGACCCGGTCACCGCTCCAGAGTCGTCGCATCAGGTCGATCGACTCACGCAGGCGGGCGAACCGCTCCCTGAACTCGGGCCAGCTCTGCTCGCCCGCGCCCCGGAAGCCGGTCGCGATCTCGTTCAGTGCCTCCCCGGAGCCCACACCGAGGAAGATCCGCCCGGGGTACAGCACGGCCAGCGACGCGAACGCCTGCGCGAGCACCGCGGGGTTGTAACGGAAGGTGGGGGTCAGAACGCTCGTGCCGATGCGGATGCTCGAGGTGCGCTCGCCCACCGCGGCCATCCACGTGAGGGAGAACGGGGCGTGCCCGCCGTCGTGGCGCCAGGGCTGGAAGTGATCGCTCACGGCCACGCTCTGCATGCCGCGCGCTTCGGCCGCCACGGCGATCTCGACCAGTTCGCGCGGGTCGAACTGTTCGGCGCTGGCCTTGTAGCCGAGAGTCAGCGTCATGATGCCGACCGGGCCTGCACGGTGTCGCGAACGGCGGGCATGATGACGTCGCCGTAGACGCGCATCGTCTCCTCCTTGTTGTCGTGGTCGAGGTAGCCGGCGAACTGACCGACGCCGAGTTCTTTGAACTGTTCGAGCTTCGCGCGGTGCTCGTCGGCTGTGCCGATGACGCAGAACCGCTCCACGATGTCGTCGGGCACGAAGTCGACGTGCGTGTTGCCGGCCTTGCCGTGTTCGTTGTAGTCGTAGCCTTCGCGATCTCTGATGTAGTCGGTGAGAGCGCGGGGCACGTCGCTGTCGGTGCCGTACTTGGCCACGATGTCGGCGACGTGGTTGCCGACCATCCCCCCGAACCAGCGGCACTGGTCGATGGCGTGCGCCCGGCCCGCGGCGGTGCCGTCGGTGACGTACATGGGCGCGGCCACGCAGAACGTGATCGCGTCGGGGTCACGGCCCACGTTCTCGGCGGCCTGGCGTACCGTCGCGATCATCCACTTCGCGATGTCCACATCGCCGCACTGCAGGATGTATCCGTCGCCGACCTCGCCGGCGATCTTCAACGCCATCGGCCCGTACGCGGCGACCCACATCTCGAGCTGCGAGTTGCGGCTCCACGGGAAGCGGATGCTCGTGCCGTTGATCTCGACCGATCGCGAGTTCGCGAGCTCCCGGATCACGCCGATCGATTCGCGGAACTCGCGCAGCGAGACCGGCTTGCCGTTCGTGACACGGACCGCGGAGTCGCCGCGGCCGATGCCGCAGACGGTGCGATTGCCGAACAGGGCGTTCAAGGTCGCGAACGTCGAGGCCGTGACCGTCCAGTCGCGGGTGGCGGGGTTGGTGACCATGGTGCCGACCATGATCTGGTTGGTCTGACCGAGGATCTGCGAGTGGATGACGTACGGCTCCTGCCACAGGATGTGAGAGTCGTAGGTCCAGAAGTAGTCGAAGCCGTGCTCTTCGGCGAGGCGGGCGAGCGCGATGGTGCGGGGTGCGGGCGGGTTGGTCTGTACGACGACACCGAATTCCATGATGGGGTTCTCTCTTCAGATCAGGTATTGGCTGAGGCTGCGTTTGAAGTACGCGCCGTCGCCCTTGCGGCCGAGGTAGGTGTTGTCGTCGACGATCTTGCGACCGCGGGAGAAGACGGTGTCGACGTGGCCGTCGATCTCGTAGCCCTCCCAGGCGGAGTAGTCCATGTTCATGTGATGGGTGCGGCCCTCGCCGACACCGATGGAGGTGTGGCCGTTGGGGTCGTAGATCACGACGTCGGCGTCGGCGCCGGGCTGGATGACACCCTTCTTGCCGTACACCCCGAACATCCGCGCCGGCGTGGTGCTTGTCAGTTCCACCCAGCGGGGCAGTGTGATCTCGCCCATCACGACGCCCTGGTAGATGAGGTCCATGCGGTGCTCGACCGAGCCGATGCCGTTCGGGATCTTCGAGAAATCGCCCAGGCCCATGTCTTTCTGGCCCTTCATGCAGAACGGGCAGTGATCGGTCGAGATCACCTGCAGATCGTTCGTGCGCAACCCCTGCCACATGTGATGCTGGTGGCCCTCGTGCTTGGACCGCAACGGAGTCGAACACACCCACTTCGCCCCCTCGAAATCCCCCCACTCCGGGCTGCTCGCGCCGAGCTGGTCCTCGAGGGAGAGGTACAGGTATTGGGGGCAGGTCTCGGCGAACACGTTCTGGCCGGTATCCCTCGCCTGGGTGATCTGCGCGAGTGCTTCTTTCGCGCTGACGTGCACGATGTAGAGAGGGGCGCCGGTGAGGTTGGCGAGCATGATCGCGCGGTGCGTGGCTTCTTCCTCGGCCTGCCAGGGGCGCGACACCCCGTGGTAGAACGGCGTCGTCTCGCCGCGGGCGATGTGCTGCTGCACCAGCAGATCGATGACCGAACCGTTCTCGGCGTGCATCATCATCAGCGCACCGTTCTGGGCACCCTTCTGCATCGCCTTCACGATCTGACCGTCATCCGAGAGGAACACCCCCTTGTAAGCCATGAACAGCTTGAAGCTCGTGACACCCTCGTTGATCAGCTCATCCATCGCCGTCAGGGACGAGTCCTGAACGTCGGAGAGGATCTGGTGGAAGCCGTAGTCGATGGCGCAGTTGCCCGCGGCTTTCTCGTGCCACAATTGGTACTGGTCGAGGATGTTCTCGCCCGCGTACTGCACCACGAAATCGATGATGCTGGTCGTGCCGCCATGCGCCGCCGCCCGCGTGCCCGTCTCGAACGTGTCCGACGCGAACGTGCCACCGAACGGCATCTCCATGTGGGTGTGCGCATCGATCCCGCCAGGAATCACGTACTTCCCCGTCGCATCCACCACCTCGTCGACGTTGCCCGCGACATCGAAGCCCAACAGTGTCGAACCCGGCGCGAGGACCGCCGCGATCGTGTCGCCATCCAGCAGCACGTCGGCCTGCGCCGTGCCCGTCGCGTTCACGACCGTCCCACCCGTGATGAGCGTCTTCACGGCGCGACGATCTCCCCGTACGCGTCGGGCCGGCGATCCCGGTAGAACTGCCAGTCGTCACGCGTGTCGCGGATGAGGTCCAGGTCCAGGTCTCGGATGAGCAGTTCCTCGGTCTCCGAAGACCCGAGCTCGCCGACGTAGTTGCCGCGCGGGTCGACCACGTAGCTCGTGCCGTAGAAATCGACGGCGAGTTCGCCGTACTCGTTGTCCTCACGACCCACCCGGTTCGGCACGAGCACGAAGTACTGGTTCGCACCGGCCGCCGCAGGCCCCTCGAGCTCCCACAGCCGGTTCGAGAGTCCGGGCTTGGAGGCGTTGGGGTTGAAGACGATCTCGGCGCCGTTCAGACCCAGCTCCCGCCAGCCCTCCGGGAAGTGCCGGTCGTAACAGATGTGCACACCGATCTTGCCCACCGCCGTGTCGAACACGGGGTAGCCGAGGTTGCCGGGGCGGAAGTAGAACTTCTCCCAGAACCGGTCGAGATGCGGGATGTGGTGCTTGCGGTACTTGCCCACAACGCTCCCATCGGCATCCACGATCACCGCGGTGTTGTAGTAGACGCCGGTCTGCTCCTCCTCGTAGATCGGGAGGATCGTCACCATGCCCAGCTCTTTCGCCAGCGCCGCGAAGCGCTGCACGATCGGGCCGTCAGCCGGCTCCGCGTACCGGTAGTACTTCTTGTCCTGCGTGATGCCGAAGTAGGGGCCGTAGAACAGTTCCTGGAAACAGATCACCTGCGCACCCTGCGCCGCCGCATCCCGCATGAACTGCTCATGCCTGTCGAGCATCGACTCCTTGTCACCGGTCCACGTCGTCTGAGTGATCGCTGCGCGCACTACCGCCACGGCCCTTACCTCCCTGCTGCTTCGAATGATGTGTCTCATCGAGCAGGTTATACGTAAGACTTCCCGGAAATAAAGACCCAGTGTTTCCGGCAGGTAACAGCTGCGTCAGTGCCGGGCAGGCCCGGTGGAGCCACGCACGACGAGCCGGGACGGGATCGACACCTGCACGGTGCCTGCGTCGGCGCCGCCCTCCAGAATGAGGTCGACCGCTCCCGCACCGATCGCGGCGGCCGACAACTCGACCGTCGTCAGCTCGGGCGTCAGCATGCGCGACAGCTCGATGTCGCCCACCCCGATCACCGACAGCGACTCCGGCACCCGGCCGGCACCCGCCGCCTTCACCATCGCCGCCGCGAGCAGGTCGTCGTCGCACATCACCGCCGAGAAGTCCACCCCGCCCGCGAGCAACCGGGTCGCCGCGTCGAGGGCGTCGTCGAACTCGAGCGACGCGCTCTGCTCGATCACCACCACCTCGCCGCCCCGCGCCGCCACCTCGGTGCTGAAGGCCTGCAGCCGGAGCCGATACGTGTCGCGCTCGCTGCCCGCGGCGAGATAGGCGATGCGCTCGTGCCCCAGCTCGGCCAGATGCGCAGCGGCCTGTTCCGCCCCGTGCGAGAAATCGAAGCGGATGCTCGTCGCGCCCGCCAGCTCGATGTCGGCGAGCACCACCGAGAACCCCGTGTCGGCAAGGGTGCGCGCCTCGGGTTCCGTCGGCGCGAACGCGATCGCACCGGCGAGCACCCCGCCCCGGAGCATCGACGACAGCCGCGCGACCCACTGCTCGTCGCTTCCGCTGTCGAGCAGGATCATCGAGTGGCCGGATGCCCGTGCCCGCCGTTCCGCCGCCACCAGCACCGACGAGAAGAACGGCTGGGTCACCGTGGGCACAGCCAGCGCGAGGGTCGGGGCGACCCCGGTGCGCAGCATCACCGCGGCATGGTTCGGCGAATAGCCGAGCTCGGCGGCGGACTGGCGGATGCGTTCGGCGGTCGCCGCCGACACCCGCGTTCCGGCCTTGCCGGAGATGACGAGCGACACCGCCGATTGCGAGACACCGGCGTGCCGCGCCACGTCTTCGCTCGTCACCGAGCGGCGCTGAGAACTCATGTCTCCCCTGGGTGCTTGGGTTTCCGGCGTGTAACGATTTTTGCGTTGGTCATTGACGAGTATGACGAATTACTTCTACCATCAGCGCAAGTCATTCGTATGACTTACCCGAAATTCCGAGTCCCTACAGCAGTTCCTCTCTCCACCCCACGAGAAACGGACCCCCATGTCACAGACCACCAAGCGCCGAACCCTCGTCGCCCTTCTGGCCGCCGCCACCGCCGTCACGCTCGCCGCGTGCAGCTCGGGCGGCGACACCTCGTCGTCGTCAGCCGCATCCGGCCCCATCGTCTGGGTCGACGGCGGCGGCGCCTACCAGGAGGCGATGAAGCAGGGCATCCTCAACCCGTTCACCGAGGACACGGGCACCGAGGTCACCATCGAGTCCGGCACCGACAACGCCAAGCTCCGCTCGATGGTCGACGCGAACCGCGTGGTCTGGGACGTGTACAACGGCGACAACACCTGGGGTACCAGCGCTGACGCCGCGTACCTCGAGCCGCTCGACTACTCGCTCATCCCGAAGGACGAGATCCTCGAGGGGTACTCCTCCGACTACCGGGTCGCGAACACGATCTACAGCATCGTGCTGGCCTACAACACCGACTCGGTCACCACCGCCCCGACCGGCTGGGCCGACTTCTTCGACCTGGCGAAGTACCCGGGCAAGCGCGGGGTCATGGACTACTCGCTCGGCGGCCTGTTCGAGATCGCCCTGCTCGCCGACGGGGTCGCGCCCGACGACCTCTACCCGCTCGACATCCCGCGTGCCATCAAGAAGCTCGACACCATCAAAGACCAGCTGGTCTTCTGGCAGAGCGGTTCGGAGTCGGAGGAGATCGTCGGCAGCGGCGAGGTCGCCATGGTGATGACCTACAACGCCCGCGCCTACGACGCGAAGGTCAACCTCAAGCTGCCGGTCGACTACACCTTCGACCAGCAGATCCTCGCCGCGTCGTACCTGTCGATCCCGAAGGGCACCAAGAACCTCCAGGGCGCCCAGCAGCTGATCGCCTTCGCGGTGAGCGCCGACCACAACGGCGCCCCCTCGCAGTTCAGCCCCCTCGCTCCCTCGAACACGAAGGCCACCGCCGACCCCACGATGGAGCCCGACCTGCCCACCTCGCACCTCGAGGGCTCGGCCAGCTTCGCCGACGAGTGGATCGCCGAGAACTCGGCCGACATCGACAGCGCCTACCAGGCCTGGCGCGCCCAGTAGCCGCACCGGTTCGGGTGGGCCGCGCCGGCCCACCCGAACCATCCGCTTCCTCCTCCACCACCGAAAGGCTCGACATGGCTACCGCGCGAGTACGAGACGGACGGTCGGCCGCCAGTCCGCTGCTGGTGATGCCGCTGCTGACCCTCCTTGCGATCTTCTTCCTGATCCCGCTCGGAACAGTGGTCGTTCGCAGCTTCACCTACCCGCCCGACGCCGGCCTCGCCAACTACGCCCGGGTGCTCACCGACCCGGTCTCGCTGCAGTACGCCGGCAACACCTTCCGCACCGCGTTGGTGGTGACGGTGCTCGCCGTCGTCATCGGCTACTTCTACGCCTACGCGATGTACAAGTCCCGCCCGGGCTGGCGCGTCTTCCTCCTCTTCGCGGCCCTGCTGCCGTTCTGGACCAGCCTCCTGGTGCGCAGCTTCGCCTGGACCGTGATCCTCCGCGACACCGGGATCGTCAACCAGCTGCTCATCGGCGTCGGGCTCATCGACGAGCCGATCCCGTTGCTCCGAACCTCGTTCGCCGTGACGGTGGGCATGACCCAGATCCTGCTGCCGTTCGTCATCCTCCCGTGCTGGGCGGCGATGGGGCGGGTCGACACCAGCCTGCTCAGCGCCTCCCGCAGCCTCGGCGCCGGGCCCACCGCCACGTTCTGGCGGGTCTTCGTGCCCCTCACCGCGCCGGGCACGGCTGCCGGAGCGGTGCTCACCTTCATCCTCGCGGTGGGCTACTACATCACTCCCGTGCTCCTCGGCGGGCCCGCCGACCAGCCGATCGCGGTGCTGATCGAGAACGCCGTGCAACAACGCGGCGACTGGGGCACCGCCGGAGCGCTGGCCACCCTCGTGCTGATCGCCGTGGTCGTGCTGCTCGCAGCAGGCTGGGGCGTGCTGGCCCGTGCGTTCCTCTCCCGAAAGGAGAACTGATGGACCAGACGCGGTCGGGCCTCAGCGTGCGACGACGGTGGTGGATCATCCCCACCGTGCTCATCGTCGTGCTGCTCCTGCTGCCCTCGCTCGTCGTCATTCCGATGAGCTTCAGTCCGAGCGAGATCCTCACCTTCCCCCCGACCGGGTTCAGCCTCGCCTGGTACCAGAACTTCATCGACGACCCGCAGTGGACGCGGTCGATGGGCAACAGCTTCGCCGTCGCTCTGACCACCGCGGTGTTCGCCGCCCTCATCGGCACGCCCGCCGGCATCGCGCTCGGCTTCCGCAAATGGCGGGGGCAGGGCATCGTGCTCGCGCTGCTCGTCTCACCGGTGATCGTGCCCCCGATGGTCGTCGCCATCGGCATGTACGTGACCTACGCCCAGTTCGACCTGACGGGGTTCTGGGGTCTCGTCGCGGCGCACACCATGCTCGTCACCCCGTTCGTCGTGGTCACGGTGATGGCGTCGGTGGCGCAGATCAACCCCGCCGCGGCTGACGCGGCGCGGAGCCTGGGGGCGTCACCGGCCACCGTCATCACACGCATCCTGCTGCCCCTGGCGGTGCCCGGCGTGGTCTCGGGCATGCTCTTCGCCTTCGTGACGTCGTGGGACGAGGTGGTCGTCGCGCTCTACCTCACCGACCCGGGCTTCAAGACCCTCCCGGTGGTGATGTGGGACCAGCTGCGCGAGCGCGTCGACCCGACGGTGGCCGCCATCGCCACCATCCTGCTTCTCATCACCATCCTCATCATGATCATCGTGCTGCTGCGCGGAAGGAGACGAAACGTTGGCGATTGATGCCACATCCGTGACTCTGCGGAACGTCACGAAGGCTTACGGCAAAGCCGTCGCGGTCGAAGGGATCGACCTCACCATCGAGAAGGGCGAGTTCATCTCGATGCTCGGCCCGTCGGGCTCGGGCAAGACCACCACGCTCAAGATGATCGCGGGGTTCGAAGCGCCGAGCTCGGGCCAGATCACCTTCGACGGCGACGACGTCACCGCGGTCGCCCCGGAGCGGCGGAACATCGGTGTCGTCTTCCAGAACTACTCCCTCTTCCCGCACCTGAGCGTCGGGCAGAACGTGGCCTTCCCGTTGAAGATGCGCAAGGTGCCCGCCGCCGAGCGGGCGAGGCGGGTGGCGGATGCACTGGCTCTCGTCGAGCTCGCCGGCTACGAGCGCCGCCGCCCCGATTCGCTGTCGGGCGGCCAGCAGCAGCGCGTCGCCATCGCTCGCGCACTCGTGTTCGAGCCGGCCCTGCTCGTCATGGACGAACCGCTCGGCGCGCTGGACCGTCGCCTGCGCGAGTTCATGCAGCTCGAGATCAAGGCGCTGCACGAACGGCTCGGCGTCACCGTGATCTACGTGACGCACGACCAGGAGGAGGCGCTGACCATGAGCGACCGCATCGTGGTGTTCAGCCAGGGCCGGGTGGAGCAGGTCGGCACCCCGCGGGAGATCTACGACGAGCCCGCCACCGATTTCGTGGCCGACTTCGTGGGCGAGTCGCTCGCGCTCTCCGCGGAGTGGACGGGTAGCGACGTCGTCGCCGGCGCACTCGGTGCGCTGCCGATCGCCGCCCCGCCGCTCCCGGCCGGCCGGGTGCGGGTGCTCTGGCGGCCGCACGCGATCAGCCTCGCACCGAGCGGGCAGGCCAACGAGATCCGGCTGACCGCACGCGTCCTCGCCAGCGGGTATGCCGGTGGAGTGGTCAAGGCCCGTATCGCGCTGCCCACCGGCGACGAAGGAATCGTGTCGATCCCGGCGGGCGGCGCCGACTTCGTCACGGGCAGCACGATCGACCTCCACCTGCACGCCGATCGCGCGATCGTCGTCCCCGCATCCGGTCACCCGGTGCCGGCGGACGGCGAGGCCGCCGCACGACCCCTCGAGATCTCCGGAGCGAACAATGGATGAGAACACGATCGAACGACTCGTCGAAGCCGCGACCGCGGCCCGGCAGAACGCCTACTCCCCCTACTCCCAGCATCTCGTGGGCTCTGCCGTGCTCGACGCGGACGGCCGCATCTTCAGCGGCTGCAACGTCGAGACCGTCACGCTGCAGCAGTCGATGCACGCCGAGCGCACCGCGGTCGCAGCGATGGCCGCGGCCGGCGGGCGCCGGATCGTGGCCGTGACCGTGGTGGGCCCGTACTCCGGCGTCCCCTGCGCCGAGTGCCGGCAGGTGATCTGGGAGTTCTGCGGCGGCGACCCCGACGTGGTCGTCATCAGCGCGCCGCTCGACGAGCCCGTCGAACTCCTGACCATGGGCACCATCTACCCCCGGCCGTACGGCCCCGAAACAAAAGGCATCGACCCCCGTGACCACTGAACAGCAGACCCTCAGCCGACTCGACTGGGTCATCCGCAACACCCGCCTGCTCACCGCCATCGGTGACGAGTTCGAAGCGACCCGGCCGTTCGCCGGCCTCCGGATCGCCACGGGCATCCACCTCGAACCGAAGACGGCGTCGCTCCTGCTGACGCTCCGCCGCGGCGGAGCGACCGTCACCGCCACCGGAAACCTCAACTCCACGCAGACCGAGACCACCGACTTCCTGGCGGCCAACGGGGTCACCATCGTGGGCCACCAGACCCGCGACGCCGAGGTGCACCGCGGCTTCATCCGCGAGCTGGTGGCGGGGCAGCCCGACCTCATCCTCGACAACGGCGGCGAGCTCTTCGACGCCTACCTGGATGCACCGTATCCGGGCCTGCTCGGCGGCACCGAGGAGACGACATCGGGGCGGATGCGGCTGATGCCGGTGCGCGACCGGCTCACCGTACCGATCTACGTCATCAACGACAGCCCGATCAAGCAGTTCGCCGAGAACCTGCACGCGGTGGGGCAGAGCGTCTTCGAGTCGTTCATGCGCATCACGAACCTCTCCACCAACGGCAAGCGGGTGACCGTGTTCGGCTACGGCGCCTGCGGCCAGGGTGTGGCCGCCAACTTCCGCTCGGCCAACGCGCTCGTCACCGTGGTCGAGAACGACCCCGTGCGCCGCCTGCAGGCCCTGCTCGACGGATTCATCGTGACCGACCGGGCTGAGGCGATCTCTTCCGCCGACGCGATCGTGACCGTGACCGGCGCGCCGTCGATCCTGACGGTCGACGACCTCCCGCTGTTCCGCGACGGCGTGGTGCTCGGCAATGCCGGCCACTTCCCGTGGGAGATCAGCCCGGAGATCGAGACCGCGGCCGAGGTGACCGGCGCCGAGACCTTCGAGTCAGGACTGTCGGCGTTGCACCTCGACGACGGGCGCATCGTGAACCTGATCAACCACGGGCACATGCTGAACCTCTCGGGCCCCCGGCCGCTGGGCAACTCGATCGAGTCGATGGACATCGGCTTCGCGTTGCAGGCCCGCTCGCTCGAGCACATCGCCACCGGCGGCGGCCTCCGCACCGACACGCTGGTCCCCGTTCCGCGCTCGATCGACGCGAGCGTGGCGAACGCCTTCGTGGCGCTGCGCACGAGCGCCGCCCCGGTCGAGGGCACCGCCGCAGCGCTCACCACCCCCGCCGCCTGACCTCTCCGCCGACTACCGAAGCGTATTCATCCGACATTGACTACGCTTCGGTAGTCACGAGTAGGATGACTACCGATACGTAGTCGAGTGGAGGCATCGGATGCGCGCAGCGATCGCTTCGCCGCAGGACTTGGGCAACGTCGTCAAGCGGCTCCGCACCAAGTACGGCCTGAGTCAGCGCGAACTGGCCGAGCGGCTCGGCACCTCACAGCGGTATGTCTATGAGCTCGAGGCCGGCAAGCCGAAAACGGCCGACGACCGTTACTTCCGGCTGCTCGGGTTGCTCGGCATCCGCTTGACGGCTGAGACGACGGATGGTTGACCGCGACCTCCCGGTGCGTCTGCACGGCACCCATCTCGGCGAACTGACCGCCGCCCGCGCCGGAAGGGCCGTGTTCCGCTGGTCGCCCGAGGCCGAAGAGCGCTGGAGCCTGAACTCGGCCGCGCTCAGCCGCTCACTGCGGGTCGGCTTCTCGTCGGCGGCTCAGACGGCGTCGTTCTTCGGCGGCTTGCTGCCGGAGGGGCGGCATCTCGAGCGCCTCGCTGCGGACGCCAAGGTGTCCGCCAACGATCTCCTCGGGCTCCTGGCCCACGTGGGTGCCGACCTGGCCGGCGCCCTGCAGATCGGTGATCCGCGCGCCGCTCGAGAGCCGGAGAGCTTGTCGAACGACCAGATCGATCAGCTGCTGGCCGGCGCATCCGGCTTCCTGGTCGGAGGCGGCGGGTCTGCGCTGCCGGGATTCCAGCGCAAGCTGACCCTCACGCGCGTTGACGGCCGATGGGTGCGTGGGAACGGGTCGGTGCCGTCGACCCACATCCTCAAGCCCGTCCCGCTCGATGACCGGGCAGCCGTCGAGAGCGAGCACTTCACACTGTCGGTGGCGCGCGAGATCGGTCTCTCGCCGTTCGAGACCTGGGTGGAGGAGATCGGCCCGCGCGCCGTGATCGTGGTCGAGCGGTACGACCGGCGACACGTCGGCTCGGAGATACGACGCGTGCACCAGGAGGATACCGGGCAGGCGATCGGGCTCCCCTGGGGTGGGAACGAGAAGTTCGAGCAGAATGACGCCCGAGCGTCGCTCGCATCCGTTGCCGCCCTGCTCGACCCTGGCCGCACGGTGTTCGCGCCCGCCCTGCCCGACACGGAGAAACTCCTGCGGTACACCACACTCAACGTGGCGGCCGGGAACACCGACGCGCACGCCAAGAACTTCTCGCTCCTCCACGACGAAGACGGTGGCACGTCTCTTGCGCCGTTCTACGACGCCGCCCCGCTCGCGCTGGCCTACGGCGCGACCCAAGCGCTCTCGATGCGCGTGAACGGACGCTGGCACCAACCCGACATCACCCGAGGCGACCTCGTCGCTGAAGCGGTGGCGTGGGGCCTGACGCAGTCACGCGCTACGGAGGTCGTCGATGACACGCTAGAGCGAATCATCGAAGCTACTCGAACGGTACAGGCGCATTCCTCGATCGCGGCGCACATCCCTGGCTACATCCGCGAGCAGGCCAAGAACCTGGGCGGCGGCAGGGCGGCCCGGATCAGCTCGGTGATCCCTCTGATGGCGCAGAAGCGGATCGGGTCGCCCCAACCCCGATGACCTCGTCGAGCCAGTCGAACATGCGCTGCTCGGTGAGGGCGCGGGCGAGGGGCTGGCAGTGGAAGTTGGCGCCCTCGGCCGCGGTGAACGGCACGACGGTCGAGACGGCGGGGGCGAGATCGGCGAGTTGCCGGGACTGGCCGGGCCAGAACTGCTCGTCTTCGGGCTCCGTGATGAGCAGCGGCGTGGTGATGGCGGCAGCGACCGCGGTGAGGTCGTAGGCGCGGACCGCCTCGATCGTCTCGGCGTAACCGCCCCCGCCGTAGGGCCGGGCCCGGAAGGTCCACGTGCGTGCCGTGCCGGGCGCGAGCTTCAAGCCGAGCGCCATCTCGCGGTCGAACTTCGCGTCGCTCTTCTCGTCGAGCAGCTTCAGCAGGCTCTTCGGCAGGTGCGACGTCCACGACGTGGAGACGTTCACCACCCCCGGGTCGGCGATGGCGGCCGCGAACCGGTGCTCGAACGCCAGCGCGCGCGGCACCCAGTAGCCCGCCTGGCTGATGCCGTACACGGCCACCCGGTCGGCATCCACCCCACCGTGCCCGAGCACGAAGTCGAGCACCGGGGTGAGCACCGCCTCCCAGTCGGGCCGGAAGGTCGTGCCGCGCTCGAACAGCATCGACTGCTGGCCCGGACCGTCGAACACGAGGGCGTCGTAGCCGCGTCTGAGCGCACCCGAGACGGCGCTCCCCCACAGGGCCGCGAGCGAGCCGTCGCTGCCGTTCACCACCACGAGCAGCGGATGCGCGTCCCCCTCCGCCGCGCTCCGGAAGTAGTAGCCCGGGAGCGTCGTGCCCTCGTACGGGATCTCGACGCTCCGCGCATCCACCGACGTGGTGGCGACGAACCGCTCCCACGCCCGGCGCTGCTTCGTGAAGGTCGGCAGCAGCTGGTCGGAGGAGTCGAGCGCCGCCACGGCGTTCACGGCCACACCGTAGTAGGCCGATGCGCGCAGGTAGGCCGAGGCCGCGCTCTCGTGGTGGCCGGCCGCATCCGCGGCGTCCGCGATGCCGGTCACGCGGTCGCCGAGGTCGTGCCAGGCGGCGAACCACTTCTCGTGATCGTTCTTGCCGATGCCCTGCACCGCCGCCAGCACCTCGCCGGTGTCGGATGCGCCCGAGTACGCCAGCCCCAGCACGCAGCGGATCTCGAAATCGTAGTCGGGGTTCGCCGAGAACCCCGACGTGAAGGTCTCCGATGCTTTCACCATGCCCCCAGTCTGCCGACCCGCGCGCCCGGAGGGAATGGTCAGACGATGACCGGGTCCCAGGTGGGCTTGTTCGCGAACGCATCGAGGTAGTAGTCGAGCTCGGCGAGCATGCTCGCCGCCTCCTCGTCGACCACGACGGTGGCCCGCGGATGCAGTTGGATGGCGGATGCGGGCACGCTGGCCGTCAGCGGCCCCTCGACGGCGGCGGCCACCGCATGCGCCTTGACCGCCCCGAAGGCGAGCAGCACGAGCCGCTCGGCGCGCAGGATCGTGCCGAGGCCCTGGGTGATGCTGTGGATCGGTACCTCGTCGACCGAGTCGAAGAAGCGCGCGTTGTCTTCGCGGGTCTGGCGCGTCAGCGTCTTCACCCGGGTGAGCGACGCGAACGACGAGCCCGGCTCGTTGAAGCCGATGTGTCCGTCGGTGCCCACGCCGAGGATCTGCAGGTCGACCCCGCCGGCCGCCCGGATGGCCGCCTCGTACCGCTCCCCCGCCGTCTCGATGCCGAGCGAGCGGCCGTCCGGCACGTGCACCGCGCCCGGCCGCAGCCGGAGGGGCTGAACCACCTCGCGGTCGATGACCGAGTGATAGCTCTCCGGATGCGCGACAGGGATGCCCACGTACTCGTCGAGCGCGAATCCCCGCACGCCGGAGAGGTCGAGGCCGGCCTGCACCCGCTCGGCGAGAGCGCGGTAGACCGGCAGCGGCGTGTCTCCGGTCGCGAGGCCCAGCACCGCATCCGGTTTCGTCGTCACCAGTCGTTCGATCGCTTCGGCCACGAGGGCCCCGGCGGCTTCCTGACTGCCGACGACGATCACTTCTGCCACGCGGCGACCTCTTCCTGGTTCTGCGGAACGGCGCCGGCCCCCGTGGGGGCGCCGACGAGGGCGGCGCCCACGGCTGCCGCCGGAAAATCGACCGGCACCAGCTGCACCCGGGCGTCGAGACCGAGCGAGGCCAGGAACGGCGACTCCACCGCCCAGGATGTCAGAACCCGGCGCACCTCGTCGAGCAGCCACTCGCCGAGGTTGCTGAGCCCGCCGCCGATCATCACCACCTCCACGTCGACGGTGAGCACCAGCACCCGCACGGCGGCGGCGATGTTGTCGATGAGGAGGGAGCGGATGGCCACGGCCTCCGCGTCGCCCGCCTCGGCCGCGGCCAGCAGCGACCGTGCCGGGATGGGGTCGTCGCTCACCCATTGCCGCGCGATCGCCGACCCGGAGGCCACGGTCTCCAGGCATCCGCGTTGCCCGCAGGCGCAGAGCACGCCGTTCGGGTCGACCGGGATGTGCCCGATCTCCCCGGCAGCACCCCTGGCCCCGCGCCATAGCCGGCCGTCGATCACGAGTCCCGCGGCGAGCCCGGTGCCGAGGTTGAGGTACGCGATCGACCGCGCCGCCGGGCCAGGGCCGGCCACCGTCATGAGGTGGTAGGCGCCGAGCGCGGCCGCCTTCACGTCGTTCTCGACCTTCACGTCGCGGCCCAGGGCCTCGCCGAGCCGCCGCCCGACATCGAGCTCGTCGAAGCCGAGGTTCACCGCGTGCCACACGCTCCCCGTGGTCACGTCGACCTGGCCCGGGATGCCGATGCCGATCGATTCGAACTCCGGCACGGGAACGCCGGTGATCTCCGCGATCCGCGCCACCCCCTCCAGCGCCGTGGCGATCACGGCCTCCGGCCCGAAACCGGTGGCGAGCCGCACCCGGTCGACGATGACTCCCGTGTGGTCGACGGCCACCGCATCCGTCTTCGTTCCGCCGATGTCGAGTCCGAGCCTCATGCGCGCACCCCGCTCTCGACGAGGAAGGCCGCCAGGGCTGCGCCGACCGCCGCCGAAGCACCATGGGTCGCGATCTGCGCGGAGGCGGCGTCATCGCCCGGCCAGCCCATGTCGACCGTCACCACCCGTTCGTGCCGCTCGCGCAGCGCGTCGACGAGTGCCACCACCCATGGCCTCCGCTCATTGTCCTTGCCGATCACCAGAACGGATGCCTCGAGCGGAATATGCCCGGACCGCTCGGCCCAGTCCTCCTCCGTGATCTCGATCACCGGCAGCACGGGCCCCGATTCAGCGAGCGCCCGGAAGGGCCCCCACGGCACCTCGCCCACCGCGATGTTCGCCACAGTGTCCACGCGCATCACCACCCAGCCGGCTCCCTGCAGCGCGGCTCGCGCCCCCGGCTCGATGTCGAAGGTGGACGCGATCCGCTCCGCATCCGGCACCCCCGGCCCTCCGGGCTCGCCGGGTAGCGCCAAGTGTCGTTCGGCGGGCAGGGAGGCAGCACTTGGCGCGACCTCGTTCGCATGTTCGGCGTCGCGGATGCGCCCCACGAGTCGGCGCAGACGCACGGTCGCGTCGGCGAGACGGGCGGCTGGGAGTTCCCCCTCGTCGAGCGCGGCCGACACGCGGGCGACGATCTGCTCGAGCTGCGCCTCGGTGTTCTTCGTGCCGATGCAGAGCAGGTCGCAGCCCGCGGCGAGCGCGCGAACGGCGGCCGCCGGGATGCCGATCGAGCCGCTCGCGCCGGCCATGTCGAGGGCGTCGCTCACGATCACGCCGTCGAAGCCAAACTCGCCCCGCAGGATGCCCTGCAGCGCGATCGACGAGAAGGTCGCGGGATTCGCGGGGTCGAGTTGCGGCAGCAGGATGTGGCTCGTCATCACGGTGAGCGCTCCCGCCTGCACGGCCGCGGCGAAGGGCAGCAGTTCCCGCGCGCGCAGCGTCGCCGGCGCGACGTCGACCGTGGGCAGCGCGAGGTGCGAGTCCTGCGCCGTGTCGCCGTGCCCCGGGAAGTGCTTGATGCTCGCCGCGACGCCCTGCCCTTGCAGTCCCTCGACCCAGGCGGCGCCGTGCCGGGCCACGAGTTCGGGCGAACTGCCGAAGCTCCGGATGCCGATCACCGGGTTGCGCGGGTTCGAGTTGACGTCGACGTCGGGTGCGAAGTCGAGGTTCACGCCCACGGCGCGGAGTTCTGCTCCCACCGCGGTGCCCACCGCCCGGGTGGCGTCGAGGTCGTCGAGCCGCCCGAGCACGGCGTTGCCGGGGAAGGGCGACCCGCGGTCGTAGTACAGCCGGGTGACGTCGCCGCCCTCTTCGTCGATGGCGATCAGGGCATCCGGATTCGCGGCCCGGATCGCCCCGGTGAGCGAGCGCAGCTGCTCCACCGAGGTGATGTTCTCGCCGAACAGGCACACGCCCGCGAGGCCCTCAGCGAGCATCCGTTCCACCCACGCGGGCAGGGTCGGGCCGGTGAATCCGGGCAGGAGGGTGCCGAGGACGTCGCGCCGGCTCATCCCTTCACCGCCCCGCTGACGAGGCCCGAGGTCATGCGCCCCTGCACGATCAGGAAGAACACGATCACCGGGATCGCCATGAGGGTCGAACCCGCCATGATCGCGGCCCAGTTCGTGGTGCCGGTGACCTGCTGGAAGGTGCGCAGCCACACCGGCAGCGTCATCATCTCAGGCCGGGAGTTCACCACGAGGGCCAGGAGGAACTCGTTCCAGGCCTGGATGAACCCGAACACCCCGGTGGCGACGAGCCCGGGCGCGAGCAACGGGAAGGTGATGCGCCAGAACGCGCCGGTGCGCGAGCAGCCGTCGATCATCGCCGACTCCTCGAGCTCGACCGGCACGCCGTTCACGAAGCCGCGCAGCGTCCAGATGGTGAACGGCAGCACGGTCGCGACATACACCAGGGTGAGTCCCGCGATGGTGTTGAGCAGCCCCCAGCCGTCGAGCACGCGGTAGGTCGACACGATCATGGCCTCGGCCGGGATCATCTGGATGATCAGGATAGCGAAGATGAACGTCTTGCGGCTCTTGAAGCGGTAGCGGGTGACGGCGAGCGAGGCGAGGAACGCGAAGACGAGTGCGATGATCACGGTCGAGACGGTGACCATGAGCGAGTTGCCGAGGGCCGGCAGGAAGGGTGCGCGACCCGGATCGAAGATGACCGTCTCGTAGTTCGCCGTGGTGAGGTGCTGCGGCACGAATTTCGGCACGGTGCCGCGGATCTCGTTGTTCGGCTGCAGGGAGGTGTTGACCATCCAGTACACCGGGAACACCGAGCAGAGGAAGACGACGACCGAGGCGATGCCGAGCAGGATGCCCGTGGTGCGCTTGCGGGTGCGGGCGGCGCTCATGATTCCTCCTCCTTGAGGCTGCGGCGCACGTAGAAGATCGAGATGCCCACCATGAGCACCACCATGATCACGGCGATCGCGCCGCCCGTGCCGTAATCGCCCTTGCCGAGCGAGGTCTGGTAGATGTACACGCCGAGCGTGGAGGTCTGCTCCTTGATGCCGCCGATGCCCTGCAGGGCGAAGATCTGGGTGAAGACGCGCAGGTCCCAGATGACCTGCAGGATGATCACCACCACGAAGATGCTCCGCAGGTAGGGGAAGACTATGAGGCGGAAGCGCTGCCAGGCCCCCGCGCCGTCGAGTTGGGAGGCCTCGAGCACCTCGTCGGGAACCTGGGTGAGCCCCGCGAAGATGGTGAACGCCACGAACGGCACGGCGCCCCAGGTGACGATGATGGTCGCCACCACGAAGAACGAGAACGGGTCGATCAGCCAGGAGTGGTTCGTGAAGTCCTGGCCGGACACGGCCTCGAGCAAGTAGTTGACCACGCCGTACTGGGTGTCGAACATCCAGCCCCACACAATCGTGGCCGTGAGGGCGGGCATCGCCCAGGCCAGCAGGAGCCCGACGCTGACGAGCACCTTGAAGAAGCGGTTGACGCGGTGCATGAGGAGGGCCACGAGGGTGCCGAGCACCATCGCGGTCACCACGTTGGCGGCGCAGAACAGCACGCTGCGGCCGAGCACGGCCCAGAACTGGGGGTCGCTCAGCACGTGCGCGTAGTTGTCGAAGCCCACGAACGGTGCCGGCTGGCCGAACACCTGGGCGCGGCCGAACTCCTGGAACGACATGACGAACAGCTGGATGAGCGGCCAGCCGATCACCACGGCGAGGATGAGGAGTGCGGGCAACAACAGCACGCCCGGGGTGAAGCGGCCGGCGCGCGTGCGGCGTTGCAGGCGCTTGCTCCGCGGGCCGAGCTCGGGCGGCAGCTCCTGCAGCCCACCCGACTCGTGCTCCCTGATCAAGGTCACAGGCGAGGTCATCCGGGGTCCTCCCGTTACGATTGCGATGTGCCGACCACCTTCCTAGGGCGATGGGCACTCGGGCTGACGGTGGCCGTGTTCGCGCACGGCCACCGTCCGTTCTGCCTGACGAGTTCAGACGCTACGAGTTGAGGATGCCGTCGATCTTCTCGTCGAGCGCCTTCGCGAGCTGCTCCACGTCGCCGCCCTGGGCGATCGAGACGAAGAAGTCCTGCAGCGCTCCTGAGGCCTCGACATCGGCCCACTTCGGCGACGCCGGGGTGAGCTTGGCGTTGGCCGCGGCCTCGGCGATGGCCTTCGCCACGTCGTCGGTGCCGAGGGTGGAGGCCAGCGAGAGCTTCGCCGGAACCAGGCCGTTCTCACCGAGGATGGTCTGGTAGTCGTCGCTCAGCATGATCTTCAGTGCATCCGTCGCCAGGTCGGGGTGGGCCGACTTGGCGGCGACGGCGATGTTCGAGCCGCCGGCGAAGACGTGGGCGGCGCCGCCGTCCTTACCCGGGAGCGCGTAGACGCCGAGGTTGGCCTCCTGGTCGGGGCAGCCCGGGGCTTCGGCGTCGGCCGGGGCCAGGATGGAGCCCTTCACCCAGCTCGGGGCGCTGAGGTTCGCGACGGCACCCTCGCAGAACGGCACCTGCGGGTCGGTCTCGTTGCCGTCCTTCGGCGCCACCGAGGCCTTCGTCATGACCTCCTGCACCTGCTTCAGGCCGGCGATGGACTCGGGGCTCGAGAAGCTCGACGTCCAGGTGTCGCCGTCCTGCGTGGCGATCTCGCCGCCGGCCTCCCAGATGTAGGGCAGCGCGTTGTACCAGTCCTGACCGGGGAAGTAGATGCCCGAGACTCCCGGGTTGGCCTGCGCGAGCGCGATGCCGTTGGAGACGTACTGGTCGAGCGTGGTGGGAACGGTGAGCCCCGCGTTCGCCAGGAGGTCCTTCTTGTAGAAGACCAGGCGGGCGCCGGAGTAGTAGGGCGCCGCGTAGAAGGTGCCGTCGTAGCTGCCCGCCTCGACGAAGCCGGGCAGCAGGTCGTCCCCGCCCAGCTCCTCGTACACGTCGTCGAGCGGCAGGAACGCACCCGCCGAGGTGAAGGCCGCGGCCTGCGTGTTGCCGACCTCGACCACGTCGGGGCTGTCCGAGCCCGAGAGGTTGGTGGTGAGCTTGTCGACGAGGCCCGTCCAGCTCTGCTCCTCGATGGTGAGCGTCGAACCCGGGTGCTCGCTCTCGAAGGTGGTCTTCAGGTACTCGCGGGCGGCATCCGGGGTGTCGGTGCCGTTCAGCCACACGCGGATGTCGGCGCCGTCGGCAGCGTCGGTGCTGCCGCCCGACGAGCTGCCGCCGGCGCACCCGGCGAGCGCGAGTGCCGCCGTGATGCCGAGGGCGGTGACGGCGAGGGTCGTCTTCCTCATGGTGTTCTACCTTTCCTAGGGCGATGGATTGCTTCTCGGTGATGCTGTTCGTGTGGTGCGGTGGTGCTGGTGGTGCGGCGCGGGGCTACGAGACCCCGAGCTGGCCCGAGAGGACCATGACGGCGGCCCCGCGCAGGACGATGTCCTGCCCGAGCGTCGTCATGCGCAGCGTCAGCGACCCGTGGAACTCGGGCATGGTGCGACTGCGCAGGGTCTCGACGGTGGCCGCCATGAGCGGTCCGTCGAGCAGGTCGGTGGGGCCGCTCAGGATGACCTCGCTGAGGTCGAGCGCACCCACCACCGGCGCGAGGGCGATGCCGAGGCGCTCCCCCGCCTCCTGGAGGACGGCCGTTCGCGCGGCGTCCTCCTCACCCTCGAGCCGGACGATGAGGTTCGGGATGCTGAGCCACGTCTCGAGGCAGCCCCGCTTGCCGCAGGCGCAGACGGCGCCCCCGTCGGTGCCGACGACGACATGGCCGATCTCGCCCGCGGCGAAGCGACTGCCGAACAGCGGGGTGCCGCCCAGCAGGAGCCCCGCGCCGACACCGTGGCCGATCTTGATCAGCATCGCGTCGCTGTCGGCGCCGCCGAAGCTGTGCTCGGCGAGCACGGCGGCGTTGGCGTCGTTGGCGACGAGCACGGGCAGCCCGAAGCGTTCGCTCAGGATGCTCTGCAGGGGCATCCCGTTCCAGCCGAGGTTCGGGGCGCTCAACACCACCCCGGCGAGGTCGACCACACCGGGCGAGCCCACGCCGATGCCGAGAATGGGTGCCGCGGCCTGGTCGACGAGCTGCTGGGCGAGCGCGATCACCTTCTGCACGGCGTCGTCGCCGGTGCTGCCGGCGAGCGCCACCTCGGCGCGGGCGCTGATGCTGCCGTCGAGGTCGAGCAGGGCGCCCGAGAAGGTGGCGTGCTCGGAGAGGTCGAGGCCCACGATCACGAAGGCGCTGCGGTCGAGGTCGAGCAGGGTGGCGGGCTTTCCCGGCCGCGTCTCTTCGCGCTGGCCGAGCTCGACCACCAGCCCGTCGGCGATCAACTCGGCGACCAGGGCGCTCACCGTCACGCGGGTGAGGCCGGTCTCGCGGGCGATGTCGGCGCGGCTGCGGCCGCCCTCGCGGTAGAGGCTCTGCAGCACGAGCGAGCGGTTGTGCCCCCGGGCGTGCTCGGGCAGCACTTTCGCGCTGGGGCGGAGCGCCCGCCCACGAGCGAAGCCTGTCCCCGCCACTCGCGTCGTCGTCATGTTTGTTAGTAAAGCGTACAAACATACCCACGCGCAAGACCCCTTCTCGCCTCGGGGGTCAGTACGATGGGTGGGTGGCAGAAGCTCCCCCTGACAGCCGGCTCGGCGTCAACGATGTCGTCCGGTTCGTCGTCGAGCTGTTCGCGTTCTTCACCTTCGCGTTCTGGGGCTTCGTGGCCTGGCCGTTCCCCTGGAACATCGCCTTCGGCATCGCGACACCGCTGTTCGCGATCGTGGTCTGGGCGGTGTTCCGGTCGCCGCGCGCGGTCATCCACATCGACGCCTTCGGCAAAGCCCTGGTCGAGATCGTCGTCATGGGCTCGGCGGCGCTGGCCTGGTTGATGCTCGGCCAGCCGATCGTCGCGCTCGTGTTCGGCGTCGTCGCCGTCGTCTCGGGAGTGATCGCGGGGCGCAAGGAGTTCGGGTGAGCCTCCTGCTGCACGGCGGCCGCAAGGTCGATGCCGACGGCGTGGTCGACGACTTCTGGATGCTGACGGCCGGTGACCGCATCCAGGCCACCGGTTCAGGCGACGGCTGGCGCTCGCACCTCGCAGCCGAGACCGAGGTGGTCGACGCCGTCGGGCTGTGGCTGACGCCCGGGTTCATCGACATCCACTCCCACGGCGGCGGCGGGTATTCGTTCGACGACGGCACGGAGTCGATCCGGGCCGCACTGGCGCTGCACCGTACGCACGGCACCACCCGCTCGGTCGTCTCCCTCGTGGCGAACCCGGTGCCGTCGCTCCTCGTCGGGCTCGAGACGGTGGCGAGCCTCGCCGACACCGACCCGCTCGTGCTCGGCGCGCACCTCGAGGGGCCGTTCCTCGCGCGCAACCACCGGGGCGCCCACAACCCCGAGTTCCTGCACTCCCCCACGCCCGACGAGGTGGCGCTGATGGTGGCGCGCGGGCGGGGGCGGCTCGTGCAGATCACGATCGCGCCCGAGCTCCCCGGAGCGCTCGACGCGATCGACGCGTTCACCGCGGCGGGCGTCGTGGTGGCGGTCGGGCACACCGCGGCCGACCTCGAGCTCGCCCGCGAGGCGTTCGAGCACGGCGCCACACTGCTGACGCACGCCTTCAACGCGATGGCGGGCATCCGGCACCGCGAACCCGGCCCGGTGGTGGCCGCGTTCGACGACCCGCGGGTGGCGTTGGAGCTCATCGTCGACGGGTTCCACGTGCATCCGGAGGTCGTGAAGCTCGCGTTCCGCATCGCGCCCGAGCGCATCGTGCTCGTGACGGATGCGATGGCCGCCGCCGGCTCGGCCGACGGGCACTACCGCCTGGGCACGCTCAACGTTTCCGTCACCGAGGGTCGGGCGCTGCTCTCGGGCACCTCGACGATCGCCGGCTCGACCCTCACCCAAGACGCGGCACTGCGCTGGGCGGTCGGTGCGTCGGGCGTCGACCCGGTGCTCGCGGTGGCGGCGCTCACCGCGAACCCGGCCCGGGCCATCCGCCGCGACGACGAGTTCGGCTACCTCCGCCCCGGCTACGCCGCCGACGCCGTGCTCCTCGACGCCGACTGGACCGTGCAGCGCGTCTACGCCGCCGGCCGCCCCCTCTGACCCACCCCTTCCGCCTTCTCGGCCGCACAGCGGCAACGACGACGAAGGCCCCCGACCGCAGAGCGGCGGGGGCCTTCGACGCGGGCGCGGGAGCTTAGGCGGCCATGCGCGCCTGGAGGTTCTCGTCGAGCGTCGCGAGGAACTCCTCGGTGGTCTGGTAGGGCTGGTCGGGGCCGACCAGCAGCGCCAGGTCCTTCGTCATCTTGCCCGACTCGACCGTCTTGATCACGACGTCCTCGAGGGTGAGCGAGAAGTCGATCAGCTCCTGGTTGCCGTCGAGCTTGCCGCGGTGGGCGAGGCCACGGGTCCAGGCGAAGATCGAGGCGATCGGGTTGGTCGACGTCGGCTTGCCGGCCTGGTGCTGGCGGTAGTGCCGGGTGACGGTGCCGTGCGCGGCCTCCGCCTCGACGACCGAGCCGTCGGGCGTCGACAGCACGCTCGTCATCAGACCGAGCGAGCCGAAGCCCTGCGCCACGGTGTCGGACTGCACGTCGCCGTCGTAGTTCTTGCAGGCCCAGACGTACCCGCCCTCCCACTTCATGGCCGAGGCGACCATGTCGTCGATGAGGCGGTGCTCATAGGTGAGGCCGGCGGCGTCGAACTGCTCCTTGAACTCGGTCTCGAAGATCTCCTGGAAGATGTCCTTGAACCGGCCGTCGTAGGCCTTGAGGATGGTGTTCTTCGTCGAGAGGTAGACCGGGTAGTTGCGGCTGAGGCCGTAGTTGAGCGAGGCGCGTGCGAAGTCGCGGATCGACGCGTCCTGGTTGTACTGCACCTGCGCGATGCCGTCGTCGGGCGCGTCGTAGACCTCGAACTTCAGCGGCTCGGAGCCGTCTTCCGGCGTGAACTCCACCGTCAGCTTGCCCTTGCCCTTGAACACGAAGTCGGTGGCACGGTACTGGTCGCCGAAGGCGTGGCGGCCGATGATGATGGGCTTGTTCCAGCCCGGCACGAGGCGCGGAATGTTCGAGATGATGATCGGCTCACGGAAGATGACGCCGCCGAGGATGTTTCGGATGGTGCCGTTCGGCGACTTCCACATCTTCTTCAGGCCGAACTCCTCGACGCGGGCCTCGTCGGGGGTGATGGTGGCGCACTTCACGCCGACACCGTGCTTCTGGATGGCGTGGGCCGCGTCGATGGTGACCTGGTCGTCGGTCGCGTCGCGGTGCTCGATGCCGAGGTCGTAGTACTCGAGGTTCACGTCGAGGTAGGGGTGGATCAGCGTGTCTTTGATGGCCTGCCAGATGATGCGCGTCATCTCGTCGCCGTCGAGCTCGACGACCGTGCCTTCAACCTTGATCTTCTGCAATTCAGCTCCCTTGACAGCCGCCGGAAATGGGCCATCAGCCAGTTTACCCGTTTCCCGAGATATCTCGACATCGAGATATCTTGGCGCGGGTCGGACGCAACCGTTAGCCTGAGAGCATGAGTGAACTGAGGCTCGAAGAGCTGTCGGCATCGAACATCGTGGCCGCGAACACGCTGTCATTGAAGCCCGGCCAGGAGCAGTTCGTCGCTCCGGTCTCCCACTCCATCGCCGAGGCCTACGTCAACCCCAGCACCGCCTGGCCGCGCGTCGTGCTCGAAGACGACGAGGTCGTCGGCTTCATCATGGGCAACTTCGATCCGGATGCGCAGGAGGTCGAGTTCCGCGGATGCATCTGGCGCATCAACGTGGCCGCCACCGCGCAGGGCCACGGCGTGGGGCGGTTCGCCGTGCTGGCTCTGGCCGATGAGGCCCGGTCGCGCGGCTTCGACCGGATCACGGTGATCTTCGAACAGGGCGAGGCGGGCCCGGCCGCGTTCTTCGAGAAGCTCGGCTTCGTGCCGATCGGCGAGACGCCGTACGGGGAGACGATCGCAGCGCTCGACCTGTGAGCGAGGAGCCGGCAGAGGGCTCCTTCGTCGACGACGTGCTCGACCTGGTCGACTCCATTCCGCCCGGCAAGGTGCTGAGCTACGGCGATGTGGCGGCCCTGCTCGGCACGCGGGCCGCCCGAGCGGTCGGAACCGTCATGAGCCGGTATGGCAGCGGGCATCCGTGGTGGCGCGTGGTGCGCTCGGGCGGGCTGCCGCCGGCCGGTCACGAAGCGCGCGCCCGGGAGTTCTACGAGGCCGAAGGCACCCCGCTCCGAGCGATCTCGCGGGAACCGGGGTATGCAGTCGAGTACGCTGTAGCACGGTGGCAGCCGTTGCACCCGGATGCCCAGCAGGAGAGGATCCCCCACAGCCGATGAACAGACGAGCGCTTCTCGCCGGATTAGCGGCGGCAGGACTCGTCGCCTCGCTCACCGGCTGCACGCTGGCGAACGCCATCACTCCGCCCATCGAGACCCAGTTGTACCCCACGACTGCCGATGCGAAGGCGTCGAGCGCCACGATCGCCATCCCCTCCTGGGTGCCCGACGACGCGCAGATGATCCGCATCAAGGAGAACTCCGAGACCGGTGCCGCGATCATGCAGTTCGGCGACCCCGCTCCGGAGCCCATCGGCGGCCCGTGCGACCCGTCGATCGCCGACAACAAGCCGCCGCTCGACGACACCTGGTGGCCTCAGGCCCTCGACACCTCGGCGCTCACCTGCCAAGACGGCTGGCACATCTCGTTCATGTACGGCTCCCAGTACTTCGCCTGGAAGCCCTGATCGGTACCGCTGGTGTGATCAGGGCCTCGGCCCTGATCACACCAAGGATTCCCGCCACGAGGCGTGCAGCTGGGCGAAGCGCCCCGTGCCGCCGATGAGCTCCTCGGGCGTGCCGTCCTCGACGATGCGCCCCTGCTCCATCACGAGCACCCGGTCGGCGATCGAGACCGTCGACAACCGGTGCGCGATGATGATCGCGGTGCGGTCGGCGAGCAGCGTCTGCAGTGCATCCTGAACCAGTCGCTCGCTCGGGATGTCGAGCGAGGCCGTCGCCTCGTCGAGGATGAGCACGGTCGGGTCGGCGAGAAAGGCCCGCGCGAACGAGATGAGCTGCCGCTGCCCGGCCGAGACCCGGCCGCCGCGCTTGTTGACGTCGGTCTCGTAGCCGTTCGGCAAGCCCCGGATGAACTCGTCGGCACCCACCGCCTTCGCTGCGGCGATGATCTCGTCGCGGCTGGCCTCGGGCTTGCCGATGGCGATGTTGTCGGCGACCGTGCCCGAGAACAGGTACGCCTCCTGCGTCACCATCACGATCGCGCGGCGGAGGTCTTTCGGGTGCAGGTCGCGCAGGTCGATGCCGTCGAGCGTGACCCGGCCCCGGGTGGGGTCGTAGAACCGGGAGATCAGCTTCGCGAGCGTCGACTTGCCCGCTCCGGTCGACCCGACGAGGGCGATCGTCTGCCCCGCCGGGATGACGAGGTCGAACGAGGGCAGGATCGGCCGGTCGGCGGTGTACCCGAACTCGACGTCGTCGAAGGAGACGGCGCCGGTCGACTGCCAGAGGTCGACGGGGCGCTCGGGGTCGGGCACGCTCGGCTGTTCCTCGAGCACGCCCGAGATCTTCTCGAGCGCGGCCGTGGCGCTCTGGTAGCCGTTGTAGAACATCGCCATGTCCTCCATCGGGTCGAAGAAGCGCCGGGTGTAGAGCACCGCGGCGAGCAGCACGCCGATCTCGAGACCGCCGTCGACCACCCGGAAGCCGCCCACGAGAAGCACCACGGCCACCGCCACGTTGCCGATCAGCACGAGCCCCGGGTCGTACACCCCGAACAGCTTGATGACGCGGGCGTTCGCCTCACGGTAGTCCTCGACGAGCTCACCGAACTCGGCCTCGTTGCGCTTCTCCTTGCGGAAGGCCTTCACGGCGCGGATGCCGGTCATGGTCTCGACGAAGTGCACGATGAGCCGGGCCGACACGACGCGCGTGCGCCGGAACATCCGCTGCGAGCGCAGCTGGAACCATCGGGTGAGGATGATGAGCGGCACCAGCGACGCCAGCAGGATGAAGCCCGACTCCACGTCGAGCAGGAACAGCGCGATGGCGGTGAACGCCATGTAGAGCACGCCCTGCACGAGCTGGTTGATGCCCGAGTCGAGCAACTCGCGGATGGCGTCGAGGTCGCTCGTCTGCCGCGAGATGATGCGCCCGGAGGTGTAGCTCTCGTGGAACTCGAGGCTCAGCTTCTGGGTGTGCAGGAAGACGCGCTTGCGCAGGTCGAACAGGATGGCCTGGCTGATGCGCGCCGACAGCACGGTGAACCAGGCGATCAGCAGAGCGCCCACGACGCCCGCCAGCAGGTACGCCACCCCGGCGAGCGCCACGGGCAGCCAGTTCTGGTCGAGCAGCGCCGGCAGGCCGGTGTCGATCCCGTAGGCGATGATCGACGGGCCGGCGACCTGCGAGATCGTGCTGATGATCACGGCGACGATGCTCACCACGAGCCGGCCGCGCATCGGGCGCACGAGCGAGCCGAGCAGCCGCAGCGAGCGCTGCCGGATCTGGCGGCTCTCGGTGCGCGAGAAGTCGTCGCGCTCCTCGCCCTCCACCCCGAGCACCGAGGTCATGACGCCACCTCCTTCGTGGTGCGATCGTGTCGTGCGGCTGCCGCACGCTCATCCGTCTCCCGCTGTTCGGCGCGTTCGTCGGCGTCGAAACTCGAGATCACGAACCGGTAGTGCGGGCTGCTCACCAGCAATTCGGAATGGGTGCCCACCGCGGTGACGCGCCCGTTCTCGAGCAGGGCGACGCGGTCGGCGAGCGCGACGGTCGAGGGCCGGTGCGCCACGATGAGGGCGGTTGTGGTGGCGAGCACGCGCCGCAACGCCGCCTCGACGAGCGCCTCGGTGTCGACGTCGAGCGCCGACAACGGGTCGTCGAGCACCAGGATGCTCGGCCGCGCCGCGATGGCCCGCGCCAACGCGAGGCGCTGCCGCTGGCCGCCGGAGAGGCTGAGCCCCTCCTCACCCACCTTCGTGTCGAGCCCCTGGGGCAGGTCGTCGACGAAGGTCGCCTGCGCGATCTCGAGCGCCTCCCGCAAGTCCTCCTCGGAGGCGTCGGGCCGGCCGAGCAGCACGTTCTCGCGCACGGTCTGGCTGAAGAGAGTCGCTTCCTCGAACGCCATCGCGATGCGGCTGCGCAGGTCGTCGCGGCTGAGCTCGCGCACGTCCACCCCGTCGACGCGCACGGCTCCCCCCGTGACGTCGTACAGGCGCGTGGTCAGCGCGGTGAGCGTCGACTTGCCCGAACCGGTGAGCCCGACCAGAGCCATCGTCTCCCCCGGCCGTACCGTGAGGGTGACGCCGTCGATCAGGTCGGGGAACGACTCGGGTGCGTCCTGGTACCGGAAGTGCACGTCGTCGAAGCGCAGTTCGCCCTGCCCGTCGACGACGTGCACGGGTTCGGCCGGATCTTCGATCGTGTTCACCGAGTCCATCACCTCGAAGAAGCGCGACGTGGCGGTCTTGGCGTCGAGCGTCATGGCGAGGAAGTAGCCCATCGACCAGATCGGGAAGAGCAGCACCGTGCCGGTGGCGAAGAACGCCACGAGCTGGCCGACGGAGGAGGCGCCGGTCGAGGCCAGCCACACGCCCACCACGAGGCACAGTCCGAACGCCAGGTCGGGGATGAGGGTGAGGTAGAGCCAGATGCCCGCGATGGCCTTGGCCTTCTCGATCTCGGTGCCGCGCAGCTGCTCGGCCTGTCGCTCGAATCGTTTGAGCGCGTACCGGCTCCGGCCGAAGGCCTTCAGCACGCGGATACCGTGCACCGACTCCTCGACGCTCGTCGCCAGGTCGCCGGCCTGGTCTTGGCTGCGGCGCGCGACATCCGAGTACTTGCGCTCGAACGCGAGGCCGTAGGCGATGACGGGCACCGCCGCCGCCGCGAAGATGAGCCCCAGCACCCAGTTGAGCGAGAGCAGGATGACGATGCCGCCGATGAGCGTGAGCACGTTCACGACGAGCAGCACGAGCCCGAACGAGAGCCAGCGGCGGATCAGGTTGAGGTCGCTCACGGCGCGCGAGAGCAGCTGCCCGCTGGGCCAGCGGTCGTGGAAAGCCACGGGCAGGTCTTGCAATTGCGCGTAGAGCGCGTTGCGCATCCGCGCCTCCACATGCGTTCCCGGCGTGAGCACGAGGGCGCGACGCGCGCCGATGAGCAGCGCCTCGAGCACGCCGAGCGTGAGCACGATGCCGGCGGCGAGCCAGATCTGGCTCGCGTCGCCGTCGGCGAGCGGGCCGTCGACCATCCACTGCAGCACCTGGGGGATCGCGAGCGCCACCACGCTGGCCCCGAGCGACACCACCATGGCCACGTAGATGCGCGGCAGCGCCTGCCGCACGAACGGGTGCAGCCGCTTCAGCGTGGCCACCGTTCCGGTGGCGGCTGGGCTGGTGGTCTCAGACATCGTGCATCCTCGTAGAAAGCGAACGTCGCGCTCGTGGCACAACGCACAGCCGCGCAACTCGATTCCCCGACCGGCGTCGTCGGGGCGTGCTGAACACCCCCTCTCCGGGGGTGGGCGTCGCGGCAGCCTTACAGGCTATAGCCGGGCCCGCCGGCAGCGCAATACCGAATTCGGTGGCGGCTCAGCGCACGCGCACCGAGAGGCACGTGACGCAGCCCTCGAGCTTCTCGAACTCCGAGATGTCGACCGAGATGACGCGGTAGCCGAGCCCTTCGATCAAGCGCGCCGACTCCGGCGCACTGGCGGCCACGAGCACCGTGTCGTCGGTGAGCACGACGACGTGCGCCCCGCTCGGCTCCGGCATCTCGAGGAAGCGGTCGAAGATGAACGGGTCGTCGACCAACGGCCGGTAGCCGATCACCGTGCCGTCGGGCAGGGCCGTCACGGTGCTCTTCAGGTGCAGCGCCTTGGTGACCGGCACCGCCACCACCGAATACCCGCGCGGCGCGAGGATCTTGCGCAACTGCCGGATGCCGTCGGAGTTGGTGCGGCCGCCACGGCCGACGAAGACAGTGGTGCCCACCTTCAGCACGTCGCCGCCGTCGAGCGTTCCGGGCCGCTCGATGCGCTTCGTCTCGATGCCGAGCGAGCGGATGCTCTCCTCCACCGCCGGCAGCTCCGCCACCCGCGACTCGGCGCCCGGGCTCGCCAGCACCGCGAGGGCGCCGAACATCACCACCGTGTCCTCGATGAACACCGAATCGGGCAGGTCGTCCGCGGTGGGCACCTCGACCGGGTCCCAGCCGCCGCCGGTCAGCGCCGCGACGTACTCCTCCCACTGCTCCTCGGCGAGATCGACGTCGATCTCGCTGCGCTCGAGGTGGGTGACGATGCCCTGCGCGAGCGACTCCGCAGGGCGGCGCACCAGCACGTACTTCTTGCGCAGCACCTCCTGCTGCTCGTCGATCGCGATATGGGCGTGGATGCGGCGGGCCAGGGTGACGGAGGTGATCACCGCGGCGAGTTCGAACACGAGGTTGGCGCCGATCACGGTCACGAACAGCTGGCCGATCAAGTCGCCGCTCACCATCGCACCGTTTGCCAGCGAGGCTACGCCGGTACCCACCACTGCTGCGATCACGGCCGACACGATTCCGGCAGCCAGCGCCGTGTACCAGCGCCGATATGCACCCGTCAGACCGAACACCGCCGAGAGCACGAAAAGCACGATCGTGCCGTCGATGAAGTACGAGAACCCCAAACCGAATGCCTGGTAGGCCTGTCCTTTGATGATGAACACCGAGAGCATGGCAGCCACCAGCGCGACCACCGCGATCACGGCCGCAGCGGCCACCGACGCGGTGAGCGACCGGAGCCGGAACGATGACATGTGACGACCTTAGGTGATACTGCCTGGGCGCTTCCAGCGAGGCCGGTGAACGCGGGCTCGGAGTGGGATCAGTGGAAGAAGTGCCGTTCGCCGGTGAAGTACATCGTCACCCCGGCGGCGCGCGCCGCCTCGATGACGTCGGCGTCGCGCACCGAGCCGCCCGGTTGCACGATGGCGCTCACGCCCGCACGGATCAGCACCTCCGCTCCGTCGGCGAACGGGAAGAACGCATCCGACGCCGCCACCGAACCGGCGGCGCGATCACCGGCGCGCGTCACGGCCAGCTGGCACGAGTCGACGCGGTTCACCTGCCCCATACCGACACCGACGGATGCGCCGTGCTTGGCGAGCAGGATCGCGTTCGACTTCACGGCCCGGCAGGCCTTCCCCGCGAACTCGAGGTCGCGGAGCGTCTCGGCGTCAGCGGGCTCGCCGGCCGCGAGAGTCCAGGTCGAGCTGTCGAAGCCGTCGAACACGTCCGGGGTCTGGGCGAGGAAGCCGCCGCTGATCTGCCGCAACTCGACGCCCTCGCGCCCGTACCCCTCGGGCAGGGTGAGCAGGCGCAGGTTCTTCTTCGTCTGCAAGAGCTCCAGCGCATCCGCGTCGAACGCCGGTGCGATGAGCACCTCGGTGAAGATGTCCTTCACCGTCTCGGCCATGGCGAGCGTGACCGGGCGATTGGCCGCGATGACCCCACCGTACGCCGACACCGGGTCGCACGCGTGCGCCTTGGCGTGGGCCGACGCGATGGCGTCGGGGGCATCCGGGTCGGCCACCGCGATGCCGCAGGGGTTGGCGTGCTTGATTATCGCGACCGCGGGCTCGGCAAAGTCGTAGGCGGCGCGCACGGCGGCGTCGCCGTCGACGAAGTTGTTGTACGACATCTCCTTGCCGTGCAGCTGCACGGCCTGCGCGATGCCGTGGCCGCCGTCACGCACGTAGAGCGCCGCCTGCTGGTGCGAATTCTCGCCGTAGCGCAGGGTCTGGGCCCTGGCGGCCGACACGGCGAGGGTGTCGGGGAAGGCGGCAGCCGCATCCGTCGCGGTGGCGACCGGCTCGGCGGCATCCGCCGGCGCAGGCGCCGCGCCCAGCTGCTCGGCGAACCACGCGGCCACCGCGCCGTCGTAGGCCGCGGTGTGCGCGAAGGCCTCCGCCGCGAGCCCGCGCCGCACCTCGAGCCCGGTGCCGCCCACGCCGAGGGCCGCCACCACGTCGGCGTAGCGGGACGGTGACACCACGATCGCGACGTTCGCGAAGTTCTTCGCCGACGCACGCACGAGGGCGGGCCCGCCGATGTCGATCTGCTCGATCACCGCATCCGGGGCCGCGCCCGAGGCCACCGTCTCACGGAAGGGGTAGAGGTTCACGACCACGAGATCGAACGGCCGGATGCCGAGCTCGGCGAGCTGGTGCTTGTGCGACTCGAGCCGCAGGTCGGCCAGGATGCCGGCGTGCACGCCCGGGTGCAGCGTCTTCACGCGGCCGTCGAGCGACTCGGGGAACCCGGTGACGCTCGACACCTCCGTGACCGCGACGCCGGCCTCGGCGATGGTCTTGGCGGTCGACCCGGTCGACACGATCTCGACACCGGCCGCCGCGAGTGCCTGCACCAGCTCGACGAGCCCCGTCTTGTCGCTGACCGAGATCAGCGCCCGGCTGATCGGCACCAGGTCGCGGTGCGTGTAGAGGCTCGGGTCGTGCTGGGGGCCACTCATCGTGCTGCTATCTCCTCGAGGTCGACTGCTCCGTTGGCGATGTCGAGCACGGCCTGCACCAGCAGTTCGCGTTCGACGGACTTGATGCGTTCGTGCAGCTCGTGCTCGGTGTCGCCGGGCTCGACGGGCACCGCGCGCTGCACGATGACCGGACCGGTGTCGACGCCCTCGTCGATCACGTGCACGGTCACGCCGGTGGTGTCGACGCCTGCTGCGAGCGCGTCGCGCACGGCGTGGGCGCCGGGGAACGCGGGCAGGAGCGCCGGATGCGTGTTGATGAGCCGCGGGGTGAGCGCCGCCACGACGGCGGGGGGCAGGATGCGCATGAATCCCGCGCACACCACGAGGTCGGGCGACCAGCGTTCGATCTGCGCCAGCAGCTCGGCGCCCCACGCCTCACGGCTCTCGAACGAGGTCGGCACGACGGTGAAGCTCGGGATCTCGAACGCCTCGGCGTGTGCGAGCCCGGGAGCGTCGGTGTCGGAGCCGACGGCGATCACCCGGGCGGGGTACTCGGCGTCGCTGGACGCTTCGAGGAGCGCGCGGAGGTTGGAGCCGCCCCCCGAGATGAGAACCAGGAGCGAGAGCACCATCACAGTGTATCGGCAGCGCCCGGGCCGCCCGCGCGGGGAACGGGAGCGCTCGCGCCCGAACCGTCGCGGCCGCGTTCCGCCCCGCCTCCGCCCGAGCCGGCGGCGGCTGCCGCGTCACTCGTGCGCGAACCTGCGCCGGCGACCAGCCCCAGCAGCATCGAGATGGCGAGCTCGACGAATGCCCAGAGCCACACCCAGCCCGCATCCGGCCCGACGTCGGCCAGCCGGCCCGGCCCGGCCGCACCGCCCGACCAGAGTGCGAGCAGGGCGAGGATGCTCGCACCCACCGCCCCACCGCCCACGGCCGTGAGCACGAGTCGTACTCCGCGTGCACCACCGCCCGCGCGGTGTCCGCGCAGCGACGCGAGGAAGGCGGGCCGCAGCACCGCCGCCGTGAGGTAGCCGACGGCGATCGGCACGAGGAGGCCCACGAAGCCGAGTGCCGGCGTGCCGGTCGGCAGCGCGCCGAACACCGGCAACGACGGCACGAGGCCGAGCTGGGTGCCGAGCGGCGACACCGCCGAGCCGGTGCCGAGGGCGAAGCCGGGGCCGACGAACCAGCTCGCCGTCCAGATCACGAGATTCGGCAGCAGCGCCAATTGGGCGAGAGTGAGCGAGACACCCCCGAGGATGCCGGCCTGCAGGCTCTCGTAGAGTGCCACGATCGAACTGAAGCCGACGACGAGGATGAGCGCCATGGCCACCGCGGCGACGCCCACCACGCCGGCTGCGGCCACCGCCCCGGCCCGGAGGGCAAGAGCGACCAGCCCGCGGTCGCCCGCGTCGACGCTCGCCCACCGTGTGCTCCACCGGCGACGGATGCCCGAATCCGCGCCGAGCTCCCGCGACGCCGTGCGGCGCGTCATCCAGGCGTACCCGATGGCGAGGCCGATCGCGTAGACGACGGCGGGGTAGAGCACGCTCTGGGCCGGAGACGGGCGGGCCGACGCATCCGTCACCCCGAGCGCCACGAGACCGCCGAGGGCGCCGAGACTCAGCACGCCCACGACCGCCCCGGTGACGGGGTAGGGAGTCGCGGCGAGGCGCCGGCCCGACCGTGCACCGAGCAGCACGGTCACCACCGCGAGGCCAAGCGGCGCGATCCCGACCTCGAACGGCAGTTGTGCGCCGTCGAGGGCCAGCCGGAGGGCGAGCTGCGGGTCGATCGTGAAGAGCACGTCGACCCCGTTGCCGAGGAGCCAGAGATCACCCGAGGCGCGCCAGAACGCGAGCCAGTCGACGGCGAGGCCGAACTGGGTCGCCCAGAGGATCGTCAGCGGGATGAGCGGGATGCCCACGCCGATTGCGACGACGATCACCGCGTCGAGGGCGGCGAGCAGAGCGGTGACTGGGCGATTCATGCGTGGCCGAGCCTACCCGCCGGGGCTGGGCATCCGTCGGCGGCGCGCTCGCCCGCTCGGTGGAAGCCGACCTTTCAGTGGAAGATGGCCTTGAGCAGGATGACGGCCACACCGAGGAGCGCCGTCGCGAGCCCGCCGAGGAGGCAGAGGTACCACCGGCTGCCGCGTTCGGCGAAGGCAAGGGTGCCGAGCACGAACAGGATGACGACGCCCACGAAGAGCGCCAGCACGTAGGCGAGCTCCTCGGACAGGATGCCCGTCGCCCCCAGGGCCAGCACGAGGATCGGGATGATCGCGGCGATCAGCAGGCCCGAGGAGTGCCGCACGGCGTTGCCGAGGGCCTCGCCGATCGGGATCTCGACGCCGTCGCGCTTGCCGTGGTGGGCGACCGTCGCGGCGAAGACGTGGGCGATCCAGAACACGAAGCTGGTGGCGGCGACCACGACCAGCAGATCGAAGTCGCTCTCGTCGTCGTCGGCGAGCACGATCAGGGCGCTGACGATGATGGTGCCGTAGATCGCCTCCGGGGTGACGAGCTGGTGCCGCAGCCGCCGATACAGATTCGGCTCGGCCTGCGTCTGCGTCATGCGTTCATTCTGCCAGGGCTGGCACCCGGGTTCAGAAACGCAAACGTCGCGGCAACCGGCTCCTGGAGGGGCTCGCTTGCCGCGACGTTTGCGTTTTCGAACGCCTAGAGGGCGGCGTAGACCTCTCGGAGGAGGGCAGCCGTCTCGCTAGGGGTCTTGCCGACCTTCACGCCGGCGGCCTCGAGGGCCTCCTTCTTGGCCTGGGCGGTGCCGGCCGAGCCGGACACGATGGCACCCGCGTGGCCCATCGTCTTGCCCTCGGGCGCGGTGAACCCGGCCACGTAGCCCACGACCGGCTTCGTGACGTTCGCCTTGATGAAGTCGGCCGCGCGCTCCTCGGCGTCGCCGCCGATCTCGCCGATCATGACGATCGCCTTCGTCTCGGGGTCGGCCTCGAACGCCGCGAGTGCGTCGATGTGGGTGGTGCCGATGATGGGGTCGCCGCCGATGCCGATGGCGGTCGAGAATCCGAGGTCGCGCAGCTCGTACATCATCTGGTAGGTCAGGGTGCCCGACTTCGAGACCAGCCCGATCGGGCCCTTGCCCGTGATGTTCGCCGGGGTGATGCCCACGAGCGACTCGCCGGGCGTGATGATGCCGGGGCAGTTCGGCCCGATGATGCGGGTCTTGTTGCCCTTGGCCTTGGCGTAGGCCCAGGCCTCGGCCGAGTCCTGCACCGGGATGCCCTCGGTGATCACGACGAGCAGCGGGATCTCGGAGTCGATCGCCTCGACGATCGCGTCCTTCGAGAACGCCGGCGGCACGAACGCGATCGACACGTCGGCGCCCGTGGCCTCGATGGCCTCCTTCACCGTGCCGAACACGGGCAGCTCGACCGCGTTGCCGTCCTTGTCGGTGTGGCTCACGGTGGTGCCGGCCTTGCGGGCGTTGACACCGCCGACGACCTGGGTGCCGGCCTTCAGCATGAGGGCGGTGTGCTTGGTGCCCTCACCGCCGGTGATGCCCTGCACGATGACCTTGGAGTCCTTGTTCAGAAAAATCGACATAGCTCTTCGTCCTCTACTTACTTCGCGCTCGCGGCGGCGGCCAGCTCGGCGGCCTTGTCGGCGCCCTCGTCCATCGTCGATGCCAGGGTGACCAGCGGGTGGGCGGCCTCGCGCAGGATGGCGCGACCCTCCTCCACCCGGTTGCCGTCGAGGCGCACCACGAGCGGCTTCGATGCGGTGTCGCCCAGGATGCCCAGGGCGGCCACGATGCCGTTGGCGACCGCGTCGCACGCGGTGATGCCGCCGAACACGTTGACGAACACGCTCTTGACCTGCTCGTCGCCGAGGATCACGTCGAGGCCGTTGGCCATCACCTCGGCGGATGCTCCGCCGCCGATGTCGAGGAAGTTCGCCGGCTTCACGCCGCCGTGCTTCTCGCCCGCGTAGGCGACGACGTCGAGGGTCGACATGACGAGTCCGGCGCCGTTGCCGATGATGCCGACCTCGCCGTCGAGCTTCACGTAGTTGAGGTCGTTCTTCTTGGCCTTCGCCTCGAGCGGGTCGGCGGCGTCGGCGTCTTCGAGCGCCTCGTGGTTCGGGTGACGGAAGCCGGCGTTCTCATCGAGACTCACCTTGCCGTCAAGGGCGATGATGTCGCCCTCTTCGGTCAGCACCAGCGGGTTGACCTCGACGAGGGTCGCGTCCTCGCCCTTGTAGACCTCCCAGAGCTTCACGAAGACGGGGGCGACCTTCTCGATCAGCTCCTCCGGGAACTTCGCGTCCTTCGCGATCTGCGTCGCGGTGTCGAGGTCGATGCCGGCGATCGGGTCGACCTCGATGCGGGCGAGCGCCTCGGGCCGCTCGACGGCGAGCTGCTCGATCTCCATGCCGCCCTCGTAGCTCGTCAGCGAGAGGTAGGAGCGGTTGGCCCGGTCGAGCAGCACCGAGAAGTAGAACTCCTGCGCGATACGAGCGCCACCGGCGACCATCACGCGCTTGACGACGTGGCCCTTGATGTCGAGTCCCAGGATGCTCTGCGCCGCCTCGTACGCGGCCTCCGGGTCTTTGGCGACCTTCACGCCGCCGGCCTTGCCGCGGCCGCCGACCTTGACCTGGGCCTTCACCACGGTGACCCCGCCGAGCTTCTCGGCCGCTGCCTTGACCTCGTCAGGCGTGTCGGCGATGATTCCCGGCAGCACCGGCACACCGTAGCTCTCGAACAGGTCTCGGGCTTGGTACTCGAATAGATCCACGCTGGACTTCCAATCGCATTCTTCTCGTCGCCCCATGTGGTCGGGGCACATGACTCAAGGCTCGACGAAGAGAAGGTTCCCCTTCATCGCTCCGGACACCATCTAGAACTCTACCCCCGCGCCAGGGGCCGTCTCGTCCTCCCCAACCGGGCCTCGAGACTCCCGTTTCCACAGATTCCCGGGCAGCGGCTCCGAGCGGATGCCCGCCCTTCACCCTGGGTTCATGAACCGATTCCCCCGCACCATCCTCGCCGCCCTGCTGAGCCTTTTCGCCATCTCTCTCGCCCTCGCCGGAGGGGTATCCGCCCGGGCGGTGCAAGCCGTCGCCCACGGCCAAGGGGTGCTGTGGCGGGTCGATCACACCTCGTGGCTCGGCAACTACGAGCTCGACGACGGCAACCACGGGTACTGCATCGATGTGGCGCGGCCGGCACCGCACGCCGCCGACTTCGACTACGTCGACGGCGCGGCGGCGGGCTGGTTCCCGGCCGACGACTCGGCGCGGCTGGCCTTCATCTCCCGCAACTGGGGTGCGCCGGGCGATCCGCTGACGGCTGCGGCGGCACAGCTCGCGGTGTGGAGCATCACCGGGCTGGCCGGGCACGATCAGGCCTACTTCGCCCAGCGGGCGAACGACGACGCCGACGCGGTGCTCGCGACTGCCGACCACATGCTGGGGCTCGCCGACGGGCCGTCCGGAGCGTCGCGCGGGGCGACCGCCTCGGTGGCGCTCGATCTCGACGGCGCGAACGGCACGGTGGTGTCCCAGCTCACCGTCGACTACGTGGCCGGGGCGAAGACTCTCCCGCCGGCATCCTTTCGGGGGCGCGTCGCGCTGCACGGCGCCACCTTCGACGACGGCACGCGCACGGCGATGGTGGGCAACGGCGTGGTCACGCGCATCCACCCCGAGCAATCGGGGGCGACCGAGGAGGTATCGGTCACGGTCGAGTACGTCGACCTGCCATTCGGGCCCGGGTTCCGGCTCGGCCGCAACACCGGCGACAGCCAGAACCTGCTCGTCACGAATCCCTACCCCACCACGGCGCAGGCGGCGGATGCGCGCACCGCACCCACCGGGCTGCCCTTCCGGCCGCGTGTGCAGACGGTCACGAGCGCGCCGGTCGCCGAGCCCGGCGTGAGCATCACCGACTTCCTCGAGCTGGGTGTCGATGCCGACTCGGAGACGGATGGCGAGTGGGGCGTGTACGAGACCGCCGACGGGTCGCTCGCGCCCATCCCGGTCGTGATCGAGAGCGTTCTCCTCGGGCCGTACCCGAAGCGGCCCGAGGAGAACGAGGTGGCGCCGGCCGACGCCCCGGTGGTGTGCACGGTGGAGACGCTCGTCGAGAGCGGGCCCGGCACCGTCGAGTCGCCGCCGTGCGTGCTGCCGGCGTCCGGCTTCTACGTGTGGATCGACTCGATCGACCCGGCGCGAACACCGCTCGAGAAGGGCGGCGACCGGCTGCGGGGGTGGGCGTCGCGGTTCGGCGTGGCACAGGAGACCACGGTGGTGCCCGCCGCTCCCGCCATCGCGACCGTCGCGTCGACGTCGTCCGTCACCGGCCACGAATGCGTACACGACCGCCTGGTCGTCTCGGGGCTGCCGACGGGCGCCGACCCCATCACGGTCACCTCGACGCTGCTCGGCCCGCTCGCCACCCGACCCGAACCGGGCACCACCCCCGAGGGCTGGGCCGACTTCCCCGTCGCGGGCACGGTCACCACGGTGATCGCGACCGACGGCGAGCACGCCTCACCCTGCATCGACGTCCCCGCCCCGGGCTTCTACTACTTCGTGTTCTCCTCCCCCGGCTCGGCCTCACCTTCACCCGCCGCTTCCGGTCTCTCGGCGCCTGCCGGCTCCGCTGCGACGCACCCGACAGGGCGACCCGCGAACTCGGCAGGGCGCACTGCGACAGAGCCCGCGCCCGCGGTGCTGGTGCCGCCGTTCGCCGACCACCGAGTGCACGAGTCGGAGTCGGTGGCGGTGACCCCTCCCCCTGGTGTTCCGACGCCGCCCGCCCCCACAGCCGCCGACGACGCAGCCGCCGGCACAGCCCGCGCCCCCGCAGCCCACCCAGCCCGCGCAATTGGCGCAAACCGGCACCGCCGCCCTGCCCACCGCGATGTCCACCACGCTGGCAGTCCTGGCGATCATCGCCGGCCTGGCAGGCGTGGCCGCCGCCACCCGCCGCTGGCGCTGACCCACCCGCCGGCGCCCCGCACCCCGCCGGGCGGGCGCCCCACCGGCGGCGCAGGCCGGACAACGCGCGCGGCCCTCCGCAACCAGAACGACGGAGGCTCGGCGCAGGTACGGGCTCAGGGTCCGTCGTTGCCGTCAATGGCGCCGGAAGTCCGTCGTTTCGGGCGGGGCTGAGCGGGCCCGGGATGGGGTCACCCGTGCCGAACCGCGCCGAACCCAGCGGCGCGCGCGGCACCCGGGACAGGGGCGGGCAGGCGGGTCGGCGCTACAGCTTCTCGATCGGGGCGATCTTGATGAGGAGCTTCTTCGGGCCCGCCGCCTCGAACTGCACGTGGGCGACGCGCTTCGCGCCCTCGCCGGTCACCTGGTTCACGCGGCCTTCGCCGAAGTCGGTGTGCCGGATGCGGTCACCAGGTTGCAACTCGAGGTCGCCGTTGTCGCGCACCTGGCCGGTGACCCGGTTGGCCCACTCCGTCTTCGGTCGCGGCGGCCCCGGCGGAATGCCGTACCCCGAGTCGGAATTCCAACGAGACCCGCCAGAGCCAGACCCGCCCGACCCCGATCCGTACCCGCCGCGCCCGCGCCCGGCGTTGAGCGCACGGGGCTCGGTTCCACCACGCGACGTCGCCATGCCGGGCGACTGAATCCACTCGATCAGTTCCGCCGGAATCTCCTGCAGGTACCGGCTCGGCATCGCCACCGCCGTCTCCCCGAACTGCGCCCTCGTCATCGCGAGCGACAGGAAGAGCCGCTTCTTCGCCCGCGTGATGCCCACGTAGAACAGCCGCCGTTCCTCGGCAGGCCCGCCCGGCTCGCCGGCCGACATGCGGTGCGGCAGCAGATCCTCCTCCACACCGGTGAGGAACACGGCGTCGTACTCCAGCCCCTTGGCGGTGTGCAGCGTCATGAGCGACACCGTTCCGCTCGAGTCGTCGAGATCGTCGACCGCCGCCACGAGCGACACCTCGGTGAGGAAGTCGAGCAACGTGCCGTCAGGGTTGTTGCGGTTGAACTCCTTGGTGACGGCGAGGAGCTCCTCCACGTTCTCGGCCCGCGCCTCGTCCTGCGGGTCGCGGGTCGCCCGCAGACTCGCGACGTACCCGCTCTTCTCCATCAGCAGCGCGAGCACCTCGCTCACGGGCGCCTGCCCGCCGAGCCGCTCGGGGTCGACCAGCTCGGTCGCCTCGTCGAGCAACGCGGCCAGCTGCAGGATGGCGCCCGTCACCTTCGGCCCGAGCCCCAGCTCCGCGGCACGACGCATGGCCTCCCGGTAGCTCACGTTCTCGCGCTCGGCGAAGGAGGCGAGCTGCGTCTCGGTGGCCGGCCCGATCCCGCGCTTCGGGGTGTTCAGGATGCGCCGCAGCGCCAGCCCGTCGAACGGATTCGCGACCGAGGTGAGGTAGGCCATCGCGTCTTTGATCTCGGCGCGCTCGTAGAACTTCGTGCCGCCCAGCACCCGATACGGCAGCGCCGACCGGATGAAGATCTCCTCCAACGCTCGGGTCTGCGAGTTCGTGCGGTAGAACACCGCGATCTGGTTGTACGGCGTGCCGCTCTCGTGCAGCTTCGCGATCTCGTCGGCCACGAACTGCGCCTCGTCGTGCCCCGAGTAGCCGGTGAAGCCGACGATCTTCTCGCCGTCGCCCACCGCCGTCCACAACTTCTTGTCTTTGCGATCGAAGTTGTTCGAGATGACGGCGTTCGCCGCCGACAGGATGTTCTGCGTCGACCGGTAGTTCTGCTCCAGCAGAATCACCTGCGCGCCCGGGAAGTCGCGCTCGAACTCGACGATGTTGCGGATGTCGGCCCCACGGAACGCGTAGATCGACTGATCCGAGTCGCCCACCACCGTCAGCGACGCCCCGCCGCCACCGAACGCGGCGATGCCCGCCAGCTCGTTCGACTCCGGCGGCTTGGTGAGCTCGCGGATGAGCGCGTACTGCGCATGGTTGGTGTCTTGGTACTCGTCGACCAGGATGTGCCGGAACCGCCGCTGATACTTCTCCGCCACCTGCGGGAAGGCCCGGAACAGGAACACCGTCTGGCTGATCAGGTCGTCGAAGTCGAACGCGTTGGCGTCGCGCAGCGCCCGCGAGTAGGCCCGGAACATCTCGACGAACATCGCGTCGTTCGGGTCGGAGAAGTTCGCCTGACGGGCATAGCTCTCGGCGTCGGTCAGCTCGTTCTTGAGCTTCGAGATCTTGCCGGTGACCTGCGCGACGGTGAACCCGAAGGTGTCGGCCTGAAGGTCTTTGATGATGCGCTTCACCAACGCGCGCGCGTCTTGCGAGTCGTAGATCGTGAAGCTCTTCGTGAACCCGAAGTTCTCGGCTTCACGGCGCAGGATGCGCACACACGCCGAGTGGAAGGTGGAGATCCACATGCCCTCCGCCACCCGGCCGAGCAGTTGCCCCACGCGCTCGCGCATCTCGGCGGCCGCCTTGTTCGTGAAGGTGATGGCGAGGATCTGGCTCGGCCAGGCCTCGCCGCCCTTGATCAGGCTCGCGATGCGGTGGGTGAGCACCCGGGTCTTGCCACTGCCTGCGCCGGCGACGATGAGGAGCGCCGGGCCCCGGTAGACGACCGCCTCGCGCTGTTCGGGATTGAGGCCCTCGAGCAGCTGGTCGTCGCCCGCATCCGCACCGGCGTGGCCGACCACGACGGGCGTGATCCGGGGAGTGGTTTCAGTGGTGTCGCTCATGCTGCCCCAAGTTTAGGCCGCGCCACCGACACCGCCGCGTGCCGAGACCGCGAGATCGGGCTGGTCGGCGAACACCCCGT
This sequence comes from Herbiconiux sp. FW305-C-125, assembly GCF_058783455.1. Lineage (NCBI taxonomy): Bacteria > Bacillati > Actinomycetota > Actinomycetes > Micrococcales > Microbacteriaceae > Herbiconiux > Herbiconiux sp. FW305-C-125. The sequence goes on from NZ_JBYSYO010000001.1 coordinate 938,245, forward strand.
CGACCCCGGTCGCCATGATGGCCCGGAACTCCTCCTCCCAGCGCCCGAACGCCGCTTTGTCGTGCCCCGTCCGGTAGTTCCGGGGCAGAAACCGGTTCTCGGCGCGGAGCGTCCAGGTGAACACCGAGAGCCCGGCGGCATGGGCGCGCGCGACCACATCCGAGGTGCGATGCGACGCCCCCGCGAGGTCGCGCGGCATGATGATCGCCTTGTCGACGCTGATGCCGTCCACCTCGCCCACGAGCGCCGCGAGCCCCGCGTCGGTGAGGTGCGAGGCGTACTCGGCGGCGGCACCCCCCTCCCGCGCCACCACGTCGAACGGAGCCCCCGCCGCCTCGAGGAGGTAGGTGTAGGTCGCGGGAACCCCGAGACGACGCAACTCCAGCAGCACCGTCTTCTCGAAACTCTCGATCACGAGTCGCTCCGGCTGCGCGCCCCAGCCCGCGGCCGCGAGCTCCGCCGCGACGATCTCGCCGATCGGCAACCCGATCGAGGCGAAGTAGCTGGCATGCTTCACCTCCACCACAGCGAGGGGTGCACTACCGGGCGACCCCTCCCCCACCTCGTCGACGATGCGCAGCACATCCGCCAGCCGCAGCAGCCCGAACCGCCCGTCGAAGCTGGCGCTCGACGCGCGCAACGCGGGCAGTCGTTCCCGCGCCCGCAGGGTCTGCAGCTCCGCCCAGGTGAAGTCCTCGACGAACCACCCCGTCACTGCCTGCCCGTCGACCTCCTTGGTGCACCGTCGGCCGGCGAACTCCGGATGCGCGGCGACATCCGTCGTGCCCGAGATCTCGTTCTCGTGCCGCACCACGGGCACGCCGTCCCGCGAGACCACCACGTCGGGCTCCACGGCGTCCGCCCCGAGGGCGAACGCGAGCTCGTAGGCCGACGCCGTGTGTTCCGGCCGGTAGCCGCTCGCGCCGCGGTGGCCGATGACGAGGGGCTGTGCACGCGCGGAATCCATCACGCTGACACGCTACGCCGACCGGCTGACGCGGAACGGTATCCAGCCCGGTATACGGCGGGAATTCGGCGGACTACCAGAGAGTTCCTGGTGAGGGTGGACTAAGTTGGAAGTGTCCACGTTCACGTTCCCCACACAGAAGAGACTGACATGGCTGAACCGACCTCCAGTAACCCCGCCTTCGCGAAAAATCCGGTGTTCAACGGCAAGGGCGCTGCGGCTCAGGTCCCGACCATCTCGGCCGAGGGTCTGCAGGACATGTACGACCGCCCGGCCGCGACGCCGTCGCAGACCGATCGTATGAGCTACGACGACACCATCGTCAAGACCGCTCTGATGTTCGTGGTGCTGCTGGCCACGGCGGCGGTGGGCTTCCTCGCGAACTACCCCGTGCCCACGGTGCTCGGCTTCGGCCTCATGATCGGCGGTGTGATCGGCGGCCTCGTCTTCGGCCTGATCAACGCGTTCCGTCGCGAGCCGTCGGTTCCGCTCATCCTGCTCTACGCCGCCTTCGAAGGCCTCGCCGTCGGCGCCATCTCCGGCTTCTTCGAGTCACGGTGGTCGGGCATCGTGCTCCAGGCCGTGCTCGCCACCCTCGCCGTGTTCGCGGTAACGCTGGCGCTGTTCGCGAGCGGCAAGATCCGGGCGTCCAAGCGGGCCACGAAGGTCTTCCTCATCGCGATCGTCGGCTACGGGCTGTTCTCGCTGCTCAACTTCGTGCTCATGATCACGGGTGTCGTCACCGACCCGTGGGGCCTGCGCGGCGCCGTCATCTTCGGCATCCCGCTCGGCATCGTCATCGGCCTGTTCGCGGTGCTGCTCGCCGCCTACTCGCTCGTGCTCGACTTCGACGCCATCAAGCGCGGCGTGGAGTCGGGAGCCCCGCGCAAGTACGGCTGGTCGGGCGCCTTCGGCCTGGTGCTGACGCTGGTGTGGCTCTACCTCGAGCTGCTGCGCATCATCGCCATCTTCCGCAGCTGACGCGCTGACGCAGACGCAGCCACCCGGAAACATCGAGAGAACGGGGTCATCCTGATGGATGGCCCCGTTCCGCGTTTCACGACCAGCTCGGCACCGCGCTCGACCCGCATCGTCGGCCTCGACGTCGCCCGCGGCCTCGCCCTCCTCGGCATGCTCGTGGCTCACACCGTGCCCGAGACCGACGCCGAGACCGTCTTCGACGGCCGCTCCTCGATCCTCTTCGCCACCATCGCGGGCGTCTCGCTCGGACTCATGACGGGCGGCACGCGCGGAGTGGCACCGGATGCCCGGGGCCGCGCCGCCCGCGTCGTCGCCGTGCGCGCCCTGGTGCTCATCGCCCTCGGTATCGCGCTCACCGCCTTCGGCACCCCGATCGCCATCATCCTCGACACCTACGGGTTCCTCTTCCTCCTCGCGCTCCCATTGATCTACGCGCCTCGCTGGCTCATCGCGACCGTCGCGGCAGCCGCCGCTCTGCTCGGCCCGATCGTCGTCGACGCCGTGACCGCCGCGATCGACGGAGCCTCGGCCGAAGCCCGGCACGTGCTCGACGGCGCCTGGCTGTACTTCCCCGAGCGCTGGGTCGACGGCACGTACCCGGCACCGGTGTGGCTCGCCTACCTCGCGATCGGCCTGCTCATCGCGCGCACAGGCATCCGGCGCCTCACGGTTCAGGTCGCACTCGTGGTCGTGGGCTCGGTTGTGGCCACGGCGGGCTATCTGATCGCCGCCCTCGTCGGAAACCCGGTTTTCGCCCACGACGACAGCACCGCGGAGGTGCTCGCCTCCGGGGGTGTCGCCGTGGCCGTGATCGGCGCGCTGGTGTGGCTCTCGGAGTCCTCACCCGACCGCGTACGCCGCACCACCGACCGCCTGCTCTGGCCGCTCTCCTCCGCCGGTTCGATGCCGCTCACGGTCTACTGCGCGCAGATCGTCGTCATCTGGGCCGTCATCGAGAACGCCGACGACGTCGGCTACCTGGCCTGGCAGAGCCTGCCGCTGTTCTTCGCCCTCGCCGTGCCCACGCTCGTGCTCACCAGCCTGTGGCGGCTGCGATTCGAGCAGGGCCCGCTCGAATGGCTCGTCAGCCGGCTGACGACACAGCGCCCGTGGCGGAGAACTCCACCACGGGCGCCGGAGGTCACTCCCACTCGATAGTGCCCGGCGGCTTCGACGTGACGTCGAGCACCACCCGGTTGACGCCCTCCACCTCGTTGGTGATGCGATTCGAGATGCGGGCGAGCACGTCGTAGGGCACACGCGTCCAGTCGGCGGTCATCGCGTCTTCGCTCGACACCGGGCGAAGCACGATCGGATGCCCGTAGGTGCGGCCGTCGCCCTGCACGCCCACCGAGCGCACGTCGGCCAGCAGCACCACGGGGCACTGCCAGATCTCGGCGTCGAGCCCGGCGGCGCTCAGCTCGGCGCGCACGATCGCATCCGCCTTGCGCAGAAGCTCCAGACGCTCGAAGGTCACCTCGCCGACGATGCGGATGCCGAGACCGGGCCCGGGGAACGGCTGCCGGCTCACGATCTCCTCCGGCAGACCGAGCTCGCGGCCGATGGCCCGGACCTCGTCTTTGAACAGGGCGCGCAGGGGCTCGACCAGCTCGAACTGCAGGTCTTCGGGCAATCCCCCCACGTTGTGGTGGCTCTTGATGTTGGCGGTGCCGCTGCCCCCGCCCGACTCGACGACGTCGGGGTAGAGCGTGCCCTGCACCAGGAACCGGATGGGGTCACCGTCGGCCGCCGCCTCGGCCACGAGCTCGGCCTGCGCCTGCTCGAAGGTGCGGATGAACTCACGCCCGATGATCTTGCGCTTCTGCTCCGGGTCGCTCACGCCGGCGAGCGCCGAGAGGAACTGCTCGCGAGCATCGATCGTGATGAGTCGCACGCCGGTCGACTTGACGTAGTCCTCCTCGACCTGACGCCGCTCGTCCTGCCGCAGCAGGCCGTGGTCGACGAAGACGCAGACCAGCTGGTCACCGACGGCCTTGTGCACGAGTGCGCCGGCCACCGCCGAGTCGACCCCGCCGGAGAGGGCGCAGATGACGCGGCCGGTGCCCACCTGAGCCTGGATGGCAGCGACCTGATCGGCGATGACGTTGCCCGGGTTCCAGTCGGCCGGGATGCCGGCTGCGCGGTGCAGGAAGTTCTCGATGAGGTTCTGCCCGAACTGCGTGTGCTTCACCTCGGGGTGCCATTGCACGCCGTACAGACGGCGGTCGGGGTTCGCGAACGCGGCGACCGGGGTGGATGCCGTGCTCGCCAGCACCTCGAAGCCCTCCGGCGCCTGTACCACCGAGTCGCCGTGGCTCATCCACACCGTCTGTGCGGGGGGCTGCTCGCCCAGGAGCGACCCGCCGTCGCCGTCGATGGCCATGTCGGTCGACCCGTACTCGCGGGCGCCGGTCTGCGCGACCTCGCCGCCGAGGGCACGCGCCATCACCTGGAAGCCGTAGCAGATGCCCATCACCGGCACGCCGAGGTCGAAGATCGCCGAGTCGAAGGCGGGCGCCCCGGGCTCGTAGACGCTCGACGGGCCGCCGGAGAGCACGATGCCCACCGGGTTCTTCGCCGCCACCTCGGCCGCACTGATGTCATGCGGCACGATCTCGGAGTAGACGCTCGCCTCGCGCACGCGGCGCGCGATCAGCTGTGCGTACTGGGCGCCGAAGTCGACGACCAGAACCGGCCGGGTCAGCTCGTCGTGGGCGGGGGTGTCTGAACCGCTAATGGGATGCCTCCACGGTCTCGGGTGCGGTGGCCTCGGCCTCACGGCGGGCCAGGTAGGCCTTGACCTCGCGGGCGATGCGCGCCTCGAGGAAGAACGACAGGAACGGGATGACGCCACCCAGGGCGATGACGATGAAGCGCAGGAACGGCCACCGCATGAGGCTCCACAGCCGGAAGTCGGAGAACAGGTAGACGACGTAGAACCAGCCGTGCACGATCAGGATGCCGAGGCTCAGGTTCACCGCCACCGTCGTCCCGGCGGGCACCAGGGCGAGGAAGCCGTGCGGGCCGCCGAGCTCGAGTTCGAGGGCGATCGGCGTGTACTTGAGCAGCATCTCGGCGCAGAGCAGCAGCAGCAGCGTTCCCGTGATGACGGAGGCGACCTGGTAGAACTTCAGGGCCCCGCGGATGCGCGGGAAGTCCTTCATTTTGGGTTCGAGGGCCATGGATCTAGCCTACCCGCGCATCCGGAGCGGCATCGGCGGCTTCCTCCTGCTCGCGCTCCCAGGTGTCGCGGACGAGGCGGTACCAGAGGTAGATCGCGAAGCCGGCGAACACCACCCACTCGGCGGCGTAGAAGATGTTCAGCCAGTTCAGCTCCACCGAGCGCTGGGGTTCGGGCGACGAGATGGCATCGAGCCCGGCCGGCGGGCTGTCGGCCACGACGTACCCGCCGTAGACGTCGGCCGCCTGGTCGAACTCGCTCCACTGGTTGATGAGCGTCGCGACCGACATGGCGGTCTGCAACGGCCCGCCCGCGAGCGACTGCACGCCGGCCAACGGCTTCTCGTCGTCGTCGACCGTCGGCGCCTCCGTGGGCAGGTAGCGGCCCACGAGCGTCTCGGAGACGGAGGCGCCGGCATCGTCGGCGAGCGCCCGGGCGGTGGCGAGGGCGGTGTCGGCGCTCGTCGTCCAGCCCAGCGCGACCGCGAGGTAGGTGTCGGCGGGGCTGTCGACACGGAACTGGCCGATCACCCAGAACCCCGGCGTTCCGTCGTTCAGCCGGTCACCCAGCACGTCGTAGCCGCTGGCCACGAACCGCCCGGGAACGCTGACCCGCTGCGCCGCCTGCGTCTCGACGACGGGCGTCTGCGGCTCGGCCACATCGGCCAGCGGCCGCACCTGCTCCGTCTGGTCGTTCACGACGGTGCCGGTGGCCACCGCGCGCCCGAGCTGCCACTGCCCGAGCGCCGCGAAGCCGCTGGCCACCGCAAGGGCCAGCACCAGTGTCGCGATCCAGCGCGGCCGCCGCATGACGCTGAAGATGCTCAATATTCGCTGTCTCTCGCTCGGGGGTTCGCTTCGTCGGACTGCTGCATGGCCTGCTCGATCAGCCGCTCGACGTTCGCGCGGTCGGGCTCGGCGAGATCGCCCTCGTCGCCGAGATCGAGTCCGGTGTCGGCATCGAGCGCGGATGCGGCCGCCGCCGACCGTGCGCCCGGCACGGTTCCCGCACCGCCGTTGCCCGAACCGGTGTTCGGCCCGCCGCCGTACGCCGCCGGGATCTCCTCGGGCTCCCCGAGCCGATCGCCGCGGGTCTCCCCCTCCATCAGCGCGATCGCCTCGGCCGCCTCGGCCGAGCGCGCCTTGGCCACGGCCTGCTTGCGCTTGGTGCGCAGCACGACGGCGCCGATGCGCTCCGAGTTCACGGCCAGGATGGGCCCGGCGATGGCCATGATGAGCACGTACAACCCGGCGAAGGGCTGGATGCGTTCGTCGAGCCCCGCAGCCAGCGCGAGGGTCGCGAGGATGAGCGCGAACTCGCCGCGGTTCTGCAGGATGGCGGCGGTGTTGATGCCGGCCTGCGGCCCCAGGCCGTTCAGCCAGGCGACGAACTGGCCGGCGATGATGTTGAGCGCCATCGTGAGCCCCACCGCGATGACCACCGGCACGATGACCTGCGGGAACTTCGACGGGTCGAGCCCGAGCCCGAAGTTCAGGAAGAAGAACGCGCCGAACACGTCACGCAGCGGGATGGCGATGTTCTCGATCTTGTTGCGGTAGCGGGTGGCACCGAGCACCAGGCCGATGAGGAACGCGCCGATCGCATCCGTCACCCCGAGGATCTCGCCGAGGCCGCCGAACATGATCGCCAGGCCGAAGAACAGGATGGTGAACAGCTCGTCGTCTTTCGTGCGGAAGATGCGCGAGACGAACCTGCCGCCCCAGCGCGCGACCGCGAACATCACGACGAGGAAGACGAAGGAGATGACGAGCTTGCCCACCACGGGCCAGATCTCGGTCTCGCCCGAGAGCACGACCGACACGATCGCCAGGTAGATGGCGATGAACACGTCTTCGACGACGGTGACACCGAGGATCATCGGCGTCTCACGGTTCGCCAGCCGGTTCAGCTCGATCAGCAGCTTCGTGACGATGGCGCTCGACGAGGTCGCGGTGATGCCGGCGATGACGAGCGCCTCGCGGGTGCCCCAGCCCACCAGGAACCCGAAGCCGAAGCCCACCACCATGTTGATGGCGATGTACGAGCCGCCGGAGATGATGAGCTTGCCGGCGTTGCCGAAGAACTCGTCCTGGTCGAACTCCAGCCCGAGGTTGAACAGCAGCAGGATCAACCCGAAGACGGCGATCAGCTCGATGTAGTCCCCGTGCACGAAGTTGATCGGGAACCAGCCGAAGTACGGGCTCGCGAGGAGGCCGACGACCATGTAGATCGGGATCGCGGGCAGCCCGATGGACTTACCCAGCCGCCCGAGGACATAGGCGATGACGAAGAGGACGCCGAGGACGAGGAGGTCGGGGCCTAGGTGCATTCGCCGCGCCGTCTAGTTTCCGGGCGGACCGTCGACCGCGACCTTCGGCTTGGCAGACCCGGTGCGGAAGAAGTTGAACGCCTTCGCCACCTTCTCGGGCGAACCCGCCACCACGAGGGTGTCGCCGGGGAACACCTTGAAGTCGGGCGCGGGGGCCGGATTCGTGGACTCGCCGCGCACCACCGCCACCACGGTGAGGCCCGCGATGCCTCGCTCGGCCGGGCTGCCGAGCGGCTGCCCGGCGATGTGGTCTTCGTAGTCGACCGTGAACCAGTCGATGCTGAGGCCGGGGATCTGGTCGAGCGCTGTGAGCGACTCGGTGATCTGGGTGCCACCCAGCAACTCGGCCAGGGTGTGCGCCTCGTCTTCGGACAGCCGCAGCGACACCTTGTTCACGTCGGGCCCGTCGTCGTCGTCGGCGAACGTGATGAGGTCGCTGTGCCCGGACCGGTGGGCGATCACGCCCACCTTCCCGCCGTCTGAGGTGTAGAAGGTGTGCAGCACCCCCACTCCGGGAAGCTTCACTCGCCGAACGTCCACCATGTGCTGACTCCTCTAGAAGATTCGCGATTGCGATACTCCTATTTTAGGCCCGCCGGCTCGTGCGCCCGCCGTGAGGAGTCAGCCTGTGGAGAACGGATGCCATTCCCGGCCCTGTGCACGACCGCGACGCCGCGCCACGTGCCCGTCAGTCCCCCGGCACGATGTCGGGCGCCTCCAGCCGGATCCGCTCGGCCGACTCGTCGTCTGGCTGCTCCTGGCTGGCTCGCTCGGCCGCGACCCGCTCGAGGTAGAAGGCGACCTCGCGCTCGGTGGTCTCCTCGTCCCAGCCCAGGACGCCGCCCATCAGGCGCGCGGCCACCGGCGCCGCCGACACCCCGCGGTCCCATGCCTCGATCGAGATACGGGTGCGCCGGGCGAGCACGTCGTCCAGGTGCAGCGCGCTCTCGTGCGAGGCGGCGTAGACCACCTCGGCGCCGATGTAGTCGTCGGCGCCGGGCAGCGGGTCGGCGAGCGTCGGGTCGGCCGAGATGAGGTCGAGCAGTTCGTCGGTGAGCGTGCCGTAGCGATTCAGCAGGTGCTCGATCCGCACCGTGTGCACCCCGAACTTGCGGGCGATCTTGGCGCGCTTGTTCCAGGCGGCCTGGTAGCCCTCCGCGCCCAGGAGCGCGATGTCCTGCGTCACCGACGGCGAGATCTTGCCGTCGAGGGCCGAGACCGCCGCGTCGATCGCATCCTTCGCCATCACCCGGTAGGTCGTCCACTTGCCGCCCGCGATCACCACCAGGCCGGGCACCGAGTGCGCCACCAGGTGCTCGCGCGAGAGCTTCGAGGTCTGGTCGCTCTCGCCCGCGAGCAGCGGCCGGAGCCCTGCGTACACGCCCTCGACGTCTTCGCGGGTGAGCGGCACGGCGAGCACCTTATTGACGTGCTCGAGCAGGTAGTCGATGTCGGCGGCGGTCGCGGCCGGGTGCGCCTTGTCGAGGTGCCAGTCGGTGTCGGTGGTGCCGATCAGCCAGTGCCGCCCCCACGGGATGACGAACAGCACACTCTTCTCGGTGCGCAGCAGCAGCCCGGCCTTGCCCTGGAACCGGTCGCGCGGCACCACGAGGTGGATGCCCTTCGACGCGCGCACCTTGAACTGGCCGCGTTCGCCCACCATGGCCTGCGTCTCATCCGTCCACACGCCGGTGGCGTTCACGACCTGCTTGGCGCGGATCTCGAAGCGCTCCCCGGTCTCGAGGTCGTGCGCCTGCACGCCGACCACGCGCTGGCCGACCTTGACGAAGCCCTCCACCCGCACCCGGCTGGCGACGTGCGCCCCGTAGGAGGCCGCCGTGCGGGCGAGGCTCGCGACGTACCGCGCGTCGTCGACCTGCGCGTCGTAGTAGGTGATGCCGCCGATCAGCGCGTTCTTCGACAGGCTCGGGATGAGCTGCTGCACCTGACGCCGGGAGAGGTGCTTGTGATGCGGCACCCCGGGCGGCCGACCGCCCGAGTAACTGAAGATGTCGTACAGCAGCATGCCGGCGCCGATGTAGGCCCGCTCGAACACCCGCTTGTTCAGTGGGTAGAGGAAGCGCACCGGCTTCACGAGGTGCGGGGCGATGCGCTGCAGCAGCAGTCCGCGCTCGATGAGCGCCTCGCGCACCAGCCGGAAGTCGAGCTGTTCGAGGTAACGAATGCCTCCGTGCACGAGCTTCGACGAGCGGCTCGAGGTGCCGGATGCCCAGTCCCGCGCCTCGACCAGGCCGACGCGCAGGCCCCGGGTCACCGCATCCAGGGCGCTGCCGGTGCCGACGATGCCGCCGCCGACCACGAGGATGTCGAGCTCCTTGGCCTTGAGCGTCTCGATCGCCGCTGCCCGCTCTTCCGGGCCGATCTTCGTCGAATGGGAAACCGAGCTCTTCGTGGCCATGGGACTCTCCTTCGTCGCAGAGCATAGGAGCCAGCTCCGTCCCCTCTCACGCTAATGAACCCGGTACGGAGCCACAACCACTTCGATGCGCTGGAACTCCTTGAGGTCGGAGTACCCGGTGGTGGCCATCGACCGGCGCAGGGCGCCGATGAGGTTGGCGGTGCCGTCGGCAACGGGCGAGGGGCCGTAGAGGATCTGCTCGAGCGGCGCCACCTGGCCCACGTGCACGCGGTTGCCACGCGGTAGCTGCGAGTGGTGCGCCTCCGGGCCCCAGTGCCAGCCGCCGCCGGGCGCGTCCTCGGCGCGGGCCAGGGCGGTGCCGAGCATCACGGCGTCGGCACCCATCGCGATGGCCTTGACGACGTCGCCGGAGGTGCCGAGACCGCCGTCGGCGATGACGTGCACGTAGCGGCCGCCCGACTCGTCCATGTAGTCGCGGCGGGCCCCCGCGACATCCGCCACCGCCGTCGCCATCGGGGCATGGATGCCGAGGGTCGCGCGCGTGGTCGACGCGGCTCCCCCGCCGAAACCGACCAGCACGCCCGCCGCTCCCGTGCGCATGAGGTGCAGCGCCGCCGTGTAGGTGGCGGCGCCGCCCACGATGACGGGCACGTCGAGTTCGTAGATGAACTTCTTGAGGTTCAGCGGCTCGACGGTCTTCGAGACGTGCTCGGCCGACACGGTGGTGCCACGGATGACGAAGAGGTCGACACCGGCGGCCACCACCGTCTCGTAGAGCTCCTGGGTGCGCTGCGGCGAGAGGGCGCCGGCGACGGTTACACCGGAGGCGCGGATCTCGGCGAGCCGCGCGGTGACGAGCTCGGGCTTGATCGGCTCGGCGTAGATCTCCTGCATGCGCTGCGTGGCTTTGCCCTCGGGCAGCGTGCGGATCTCCTCGAGCAGCGGCTCGGGGTCGTCGTACCTGGTCCACAGGCCCTCGAGGTCGAGCACGCCGAGGCCGCCGAGCTGCCCGATCATGATCGCGGTGCGGGGCGAGACGACGGAGTCCATCGGGGCGGCGAGCACCGGGATGTCGAAGTGGTAGGCGTCGATCGACCAGTTCACCGAGACGTCCTGCGGGTCGCGGGTGCGCCGCGACGGCACCACCGCGATGTCGTCGAAGGCGTAGACGCGACGGCCACGCTTGGCCCGGCCGATTTCAATTTCCATCACAACTCATCCTATCGAGAGGCCTCTCGGCCCATAGACTCGGGTCGGAATTGGGGGAATTCATGCCTGAAACGCGCACCCGGCGATCCGTCCGCTCCCTGATCACGGCGACGGCGGTGCTGGCACTGGCCGGAGCCGGCCTCGCCGCCTGCAGCACCGAGTCGGCCGCCGCCGCGACCGTGAGCGGTGTGGTCGCGCCGCTGGCCACGCATCCGCAGGCCGACGGCTGGACGGTGACCGCTTTTGAATCGGGCGACGCCGACCGGCAGCCGACGCCCCTCGGGCGCGCCGACACCGCCGAGGGCGGCGCTTTCACGGTGCCGCTGTCGAGCGACACGGTCGACGACGACGCCGTGATCTACCTCGTCGCCACACCCGAGGGCACGGCGCAGAAGGCCGTCTTGGCTGCCGTGATCGCCGATCCTTCGGCGCCCGAGAATCTCTCCGCGGTCGCGGTGAACGAGCGCACCACCGTGGCCACCGGATTCGCGATGGCCCAGTTCGTGGGCGCCGACGGCGTCGAGGGCACCGCTCCCGGCGTGCAGAACTCGGCGGCCATGGCGGGGAACCTCGTCGACCCGCACACCGGGGAGCTCGCCACCGTCATCTCCTCCTCCCCCAACGGCTCCGAGACGTCGACGCTGCCGGCCTTCCAGTCACTGGTCGGCATGCTCGCGGCCTGCGTGGCCGACGACGGCGCCTGCGCCGAGCTGCTCACCGCCGCCACACCCGCGGGTGGTGACACGCCGGTCGACACGTTCCGGGCCTTCGCCGCCATCGCCAAGAGTCCCGCGAGCGCCGTCGTTCCCTTGTTCGACCTCGCCCAGCAGGGCGCGCTGCCGAGCCAGCCCGGTCTCGCCACGGCGCCGGATGCGTGGACGCTCGCCCTCCGCTTCGACGGCGACGGGCAGTCGCTCGACGGGCCGGGCAACTTCGCGATCGACAGCGACGGCAACCTCTGGGTGAACAACAACTACCAGTACGGCGCCGACCCCCACGTGGGCGTGTGCTCCAGCGACGAGCTCTTCAAGTTCTCCCCCACCGGTCAGTTCACCGACGGGTCGCCGTACACCGGGGGCGGCCTCAGCGGCTCCGGCTTCGGCGTGGCCATCAATCCCGCCACGAGCGACGTCTGGGTGTCGAACTACGGCTTCGCCGCGCCCGACCCCGGCTGCCCGACCGCCGACCAGCCGCCGCACAACAGCGTCTCGATCTTCACCGCCGACGGCACCGCACTCACCGACGGCAGCGGCATCACCGCCGGCGCGCTGAACTGGCCGCAGGGCACGATCTTCGACGACGAGGGCTCGGTCTGGTTCGCCAACTGCAACACGAGCACTCTCACCGTGTATCCGGATGCCGACCCCACCAAGGCGCGCACCATCGGCGACCTGGGCCTCGACCAGGCGTTCGGGCTGGTCGACAACGGCACCAGCATCTTCGCCACCGGCACCGCGTCGAGCACGGTCGCGGTGCTGGACCGCGACGGCACCCCGCTGCCCGGCAGCCCCTTCTCGGGCGGGGGCCTCGACCGGCCGATGGGCATCGCCGCCGACGACGCGGGCAACGTGTGGATCGCCAACTCGGGCGCCATCACGCTGCCCTGCCCCGATCGACCGCAGGTCAGGCCGGATGCGACGGGCTCGGTCTCGTACATCGACGCGGCCACCGGCACCCTCACCGGCCCGTTCTCCGGTGGCGGCGCGAGCACGCCGTGGGGTATCGCGACCGACGGCTCCGGCAACGTCTGGGTGGCCGAGTTCTCGGGCCAGCGCCTGGTGGAGTTCTGCGGCTTCCAGCCGTCCACCTGCCCGCCCGGCTCCGCCACGGGAGACCCCATCTCCCCCGATGACACGGGTTACTCCTTCGACGGCCTCGACCGCAGCACCGGCGTCGCCATCGACCCCTCGGGCAACGTCTGGGTCACCAACAACTGGCTCCTCGAGCCCGTCCAGACCAACCCCGGCGGCCACGAGATCGTCGCCTACCTGGGCCTGGCCACCCCCGTCCCCGGCACCTGACCCCTCATTCCCCACCCAGCCGAACCCGATGCGAAGCGAGCGAAGTGAAGCGGGGCGGGTTCTCGCTCCAGGCCGCCTTTGCGCGCAGCGCAACCCCTAGGCCTGGAGTGAGAACCCGCCCCGCTTCACACGAGCAACAGTTTCAGCGGCGGTAGTTCGGCGCCTCCACCACCATCTGCACGTCGTGCGGGTGCGACTCCTTGAGCCCGGCCGGCGTGATGCGCACGAACTTGCCCTTGGCCTTGAGTTCGGGGATGGTGCGGGCGCCGGTGTAGAACATCGACTGCCGCAAGCCTCCGGCCAGCTGGTAGGCGACGTTCGCGAGCGGGCCGCGGTACGGCACTTGGCCCTCGATGCCCTCGGCGATCAGCTTGTCGTCGGAGGGCACATCCGACTGGAAGTAGCGGTCCTTCGAGTACGACGTCTTCTCACCACGGGTCTGCAGCGCGCCCAGCGAGCCCATGCCGCGGTAGTTCTTGAACTGCTTGCCGTTGACGAACACCAGGTCGCCCGGGCTCTCGTCGCAGCCGGCGAGCAGCGAGCCGAGCATGACGGTGTCAGCACCGGCGACGAGCGCCTTCGCGATGTCGCCCGAGTACTGCAGACCGCCGTCGGCGATCACGGGCACGCCGGACTCGCGCGCCGCGAGCGACGCCTCGTACACGGCGGTCACCTGCGGAACGCCGACACCGGCCACCACCCGCGTGGTGCAGATGGAGCCCGGGCCCACGCCCACCTTGATGGCGTCCGCGCCCGCGTCGACCAGCGCCTGCGCGCCCGACCGGGTGGCCACGTTGCCGCCGATGACGTCGACCTCGGCGAACGCCGGGTCGTTCTTCAGCCGGCGGATGATGTCGAGCACGCCCGCGCTGTCACCGTTCGCGGTGTCGACCACGATCACGTCGACGCCTGCGTCGAGGAGGTTGGTGGCGCGCTGCCAGGCGTCGCCGAAGAAGCCGATCGCGGCGCCCACGCGCAGCCGCCCCGCCGCATCCTTCGTGGCGTTCGGGTACTTCTCGCTCTTGTCGAAGTCTTTCACCGTGATGAGACCGGACAACCGGCCCGCGTCATCCACGATGGGTAACTTCTCGATCTTGTGCTGTGCGAAGATGGCGACCGCGTCATCGGGGTCGACGCCCACGCGCGCCGTGATCAGGGGCATGGGGGTCATCACGTCGCGCACCAGAGTGGTCGACTTCTCGAACTGCGACACGAAGCGCATGTCACGGTTGGTGATGATGCCCACCAGCACACCGCTGCCGTCGACGACCGGGAGCCCCGACACGCGGTACACGCCGCAGAGCGCGTCGACCTCGGCCACGGTCGCGTCGGGCGTCGTGGTGACCGGGTCGGTGACCATGCCGGACTCGCTCCGCTTGACCCGGTCGACCTGCTCGGCCTGGTCGATGATCGAGAGGTTGCGGTGCAGCACACCGAGCCCGCCCTGGCGGGCCATGGCCACCGCCATGCGCGACTCGGTCACGGTGTCCATCGCCGCCGAGAGCAGCGGTGTGGCGACCTGGATGCGCTTGGTGAGCCGCGAGGTCGTGTCGGCCTCGCTCGGAATCACGTCGGTATGGCCGGGAAGAAGCATCACGTCGTCGTACGTCAATCCCACGAAACCGAACGGATCCGGCTGGTCCATTGCTTCTCCCTCACGCGCCATTTGTCGTTCTCATGGTAACCGTTAGGCGGTCGGCGCTATTCCGTGTAGAAATGACGAACGTCGATTCAGGTGGCCAGTTGAAACACGGTGGACACAAATCGACTGTATGGTCGTCCAAAGTCGCTCGACCATCGGCACGGAGATCAGCGCTGCACCCGTTGATCTCCTACCAGGAGGTGCTGTCTTTTGCTCACAGGTATCCGTCTCGGACGTGGAGTCCGGTTGACCACGATGATCCTCGCCGCGCTCGCGCTGTGCCTGGGTGTCGTTCTCGGCTCCGCAGCCTTCTCGGCACAGGCCACCGAGACCCCGGCGCCGACACCGGCACCCACCGACTCCGGTGATTTCACCACCACGTACACGATCGGCGGCATCCTGCGCGACGGCGACACGCTCGTCGAAGGCGCCGAGATCACGGTGGAGGGCAGCGGCTTCAGCGAGACCGCGACCACCGACGACACGGGCCGCTGGTCGGTCGTGGTGCCCGGCAAGGGCGACTACACGGTCACCCTCGACGCCGACACCCTGCCTGACGGCGTCACGCTCCGCGACCCCGACCGCGACACCGCCGAGGTTGCCGCGACGGAGTGGCAGACCAACACGATCACCCGATCCTTCCCGCTCGGCGTCGACACCCGCCAGACCACCGGCTTCTTCGAGCAGTTCCTGCAACGTCTCGCCGCCGGCCTCAACTTCGGGCTGCTGATCGCGCTGGCCGCCATCGGCATCACCCTCATCTTCGGCACCACCGGCCTCAACAACTTCGCGCACGGCGAGATGGTGACCTTCGGCGCCATCATCGCCTGGATCGTCGCGGTCATCCTCGGCATCAACATCTTCGTGGCCATGCTCATCGCCCTCGTGCTCGGCGGCGTCTTCGGCTACCTGCAGGACTGGTTGCTCTGGAAACCCTTGAGACGCAAGGGGGTGAGGCTCGTGCAGGCGATGATCGTGAGCATCGGTCTCGCGATCGCCCTGCGCTACCTCTACCTCTTCTTCATCGGCGGCGACACGAAGACCATGAGCGTGGGCCTCTCGGATGCGGTGGTGCTCGGCCCCGTGCGCATCACCACCGGGTCGATCCTCAGCATGGTCATCTCGATCGTGGTGCTCGTGCTGGTCGGCCTCTTCCTCACCCGCACCCGCATCGGCAAGGCCACCCGCGCGGTGTCGGACAACCCGTCGCTCGCCGCGGCATCCGGCATCGACGTCGACCGCATCATCCGCATCGTCTGGGTGCTCGCCGGAGCGCTCGCCGCGCTGGCGGGCGTCATGCTCGGCCTCTACCGCCAGGTCTCCTGGGACATGGGCTTCCAGGTGCTGCTGTTGATGTTCGCCGCGGTCACCCTCGGCGGGCTCGGTTCGGCCTACGGCGCCCTCGTCGGTTCGCTCGTGGTCGGACTGTTCGTCGAGCTCTCGACGCTCTTCATCCCGGCCGACCTCAAGTACGCGGCGGCCCTCGTGGTGCTCATCGTGGTGCTGCTCGTGCGACCCCAGGGCATCCTCGGCCGCAAAGAACGAATCGGTTAAGGGAGGCGACACATGGACTGGGGAAACATCTTCGGCAATGCCGTCGGCGAGATCATCAGCCCGACGACCGCGGCCTACGCGCTCGCCGCCATCGGTCTCGGCATCCACTTCGGCTACACGGGTCTGCTGAACTTCGGTCAGGCCGCGTTCCTGCTGATCGGCGCGTACGCCTTCGCCATCCCGACGCTCGCGGGTGCGCCGCTCATCGTCGCCATCCTCTGCGCGATCGTGTGCTCGGTGATCTTCGCGTTCATCCTGGGCATCCCGACGCTCCGGCTGAGAGCCGACTACCTGGCCATCGTCACGATCGCGGCGGCCGAGGTGGTGCGGTACATCGTCACCACGACGGGGCTCACCGACTTCACCGGCGCCGCGAACGGCCTCTCCGGGTTCAAGGGCACCTTCGCCGCCATCAACCCCATCCCGGAGGGCACCTACGGTTTCGGGCCGTTCGTCTACAACCAGTACGACTGGTGGGTGCGCATCGTCGGCTGGGTGCTCGTGGCGCTCGCGAGCGTTCTGGTGTGGCTGCTCATGCGGAGCCCCTGGGGCCGCGTGGTGAAGGGCATCCGTGAAGACGAGGATGCGGTGCGCTCGCTCGGCAAGAACGTGTACGCCTACAAGATGCAGGCCCTCATCATCGGTGGCGGTCTCGGCTCGATCGCCGGCATCATCTTCATCCTGCCCCGAGCGGTGCAGCCGGCGAACTACACCACCGGCCTCACCTTCTTCATCTGGACGATCATGCTCCTCGGCGGCGCGGCCACCATCTTCGGCCCGATCGTCGGTTCGATGATCTTCTGGGTCGTGCTCTCGCTCACCCAGGGCATCCTGTACGGCGCCATCGAGTCGGGCGCCCTGAGCTTCGTCTCGACCACCCAGGCGGGCCAGATCCGCTTCATCCTCGTGGGTGTCGCGCTGATGCTCCTCGTCATCTTCAGGCCGCAAGGCATCTTCGGAAACAAGAAGGAGCTGTCCTTCAGTGTCTAATCCAGAATCCGCCGCCGTCGTCTCCAGCCACCCGCTCGTCAAGGGCGAGGTGGGCCCCGGATGCGCGAAGGTCGACCCCATCGTCATCGCCGACCATGTGACGCGGCAGTTCGGCGGACTCAAGGCCGTCGACGTCGACCACCTCGAGATCCCGCGTGGGCAGATCACCGCCCTGATCGGCCCGAACGGTGCCGGTAAGACGACGATGTTCAACCTGCTCACCGGCTTCGACAAGCCCAACACCGGCACCTGGGAGTTCGACGGCACGTCGCTCGCGGGCGTACCGGCGTTCAAGGTGGCGCGCGCCGGCATGGTGCGCACCTTCCAGCTCACGAAGTCGCTCGGGCGCCTGTCGGTGCTGCAGAACATGCTGCTGGGCGCCACCGGCCAGAAGGGCGAGAAGCTCTTCGCGTCGCTGTTCAAGGGCATCTGGCGCAAGCAGGAGGAGGAGAACACGGCTCGCGCCGACGAGCTCCTCGCCCGCTTCAAGCTCGACGCCAAGCGCGAGGACTACGCGGCCTCCCTGTCCGGCGGCCAGCGGAAGCTCCTCGAGATGGCGCGCGCACTGATGTCGAACCCGCGCCTCATCATGCTCGACGAACCGATGGCGGGCGTGAACCCGGCGCTGACCCAGTCGCTGCTCGGGCACATCAAGAACCTGAAGTCCGACGGCACCACCGTGCTCTTCGTGGAGCACGACATGCACATGGTCACCCACATCTCCGACTGGGTGGTCGTCATGGCCGAGGGCCGGGTGGTGGCCGAGGGCCCGCCCGAGACGGTCATGAAAGACCCCGCCGTGATCGACGCCTATCTCGGCGCGCACCACGACGAAGACCTGGGCGACCTGATGGAAGACGGCCCGAACCCCGTGCTCGAGGCCGAGCGCAAGGCGCATGAAGCGCATCCGGAGGCCGGCGAATCCGGCTACGGCGAGGAGAAGTCATGACCGACGAGAACCCGAACGAGAAGAACGCCGAGACGAACCTGCTCGCCGAGGAGTCGTCTGCGCCGCAGCGCGCCACCCACACGCTCGCACCCACTGACCGGGGCGAGGCCGTGCTGAAGACGGAAGACCTCGTGGGCGGCTACTTGCCCGGCGTGAACATCCTGAACGGCTGCACGATCGAGGCCTACCCGGGCGAGCTCATCGGCATCATCGGCCCGAACGGCGCCGGCAAGTCGACGGTGCTGAAGGCGATCTTCGGGCAGATCAGGATCCGTGGCGGCCGCGTGCTGCTGAAGGGCGAGGACATCACCGGCCTCAAGGCCAACAAGCTCGTCTCCAAGGGCGTCGGCATGGTGCCGCAGAACAACAACGTCTTCCCGAGCCTCACCATCGAGGAGAACCTCGAGATGGGGCTGTTCCAGAAGCCGTCGATCTTCGCCGAGCGGTTCGACTTCGTCACCACCCTGTTCCCCGAGCTCGGCAAGCGGCGCAAGCAGCGGGCGGGCTCGCTCTCGGGCGGTGAACGCCAGATGGTGGCCATGGGGCGCGCCCTCATGATGGAGCCCTCGGTGCTGCTGCTCGACGAGCCGTCCGCCGGTCTCTCCCCCGTCCGGCAGGACGAGACGTTCATGCGGGTGCACCAGATCAACCGCGCCGGCGTCTCCGTCATCATGGTGGAGCAGAACGCCCGGCGCTGCCTGCAGATCTGCGACCGCGCCTACGTGCTCGACCAGGGCCGCGATGCCTACACCGGCACCGGCCGCGAGCTGATGAAAGACCCGAAGGTGATCGAACTGTACCTGGGCACGCTCGCCGCCGATCAGGGGCACTGACACCGCCAGTTGTGACTCAGATGAGGTATTCTCATCTGATGCTCGACACCGCTCCCCTGCTCTCCACCGCCGACCCGTACGAGTTGCGCGCCTACCGCCGTGGGTGCGCCCGCGTGAGCGGTCCGCCGGTGCGGGTGCGGCCCTGCCTCGGCGGGGTGAGTTACACGGCCCTGATGACGGTGTCGGCGGCCCTGACGGTTGCTCTCGCCTCCACAGGGGCGGATGCACGGCTGATCGCCCTCGGGGCGGCGCTCAGCGCCGGGGCGGCGGTCGGTGCCCTCGTCTGCGCCCGGGCCACCGCGGCGCGCACCTGTCTGCTGGAGTACCGTCTCGCCGCCTTCGCGGCCCGCAACGGCCTCGTCTACGAGCGCGGGGCCGACGAGCCGAGCCTACCCGGGCTGCGCTTCTCCGACGGCGGTGGCCGGGCGCTGCGGCGGTTCCGTGGCGAGATCGCGGGGGCATACGTCGAGGCGGGCAACTACCGGCACGCCGATGGCACCGTCTCCGGGTACCTGCTCACCCCGTCACGGATGGAGATCGTCGATCCGTTCGACTTCTCGTCGCCGGCCGAGTGGCATCGCGCCTGGTGGCTGCTGTCGGCGTAGCCGGCGTGCGCCCGGTGCCGTGAACGCAGAAGGCCCGGCACCCTCCGAGGAGGGGCCGGGCCTCGTGTGCGAGGAGACTACTTCGCGAGCGAACCGAACTCGACGTTCAGCGGCGCGTAGGTGTTGTCCTTGCCGTACTGGTAGATACCGATGTAGGCCTCGGTCGGGTCACCGTTGTCATCGAAGGTGATGGGTCCGGAGACGCCGTCGTAGTCGATGTCGGTGCCGGCGGCCAGCAGGTCGGCGCACTCCGCGAACGAGGTGCACTTCGTGCCGCCCTCGGAGACCGCCTTCATGTTGGCCTGGATGGTCGGGCCATCCGTGGCGCCACCGGCGACGGCGGCGAGCGCCATCAGGTTGACCGCGTCGTACGACTCGGCGCCGTAGCTGAAGTCGGTCAGGTCGGGGTTCACACCGAGCAGCTTCGCCTTGAACGCGTCGTCGGCGAGAACGCCGGGGAGCGTGCCCTTGGCGCAGTTCAGGGTGCCCTCGTCGAAGTCGGCCGAGTAGTCGGCCAGGTTGCCGTCGACGAAGTAGACCTTGCTGCCGTCGTAGCCCTTGGTGCCCACGAGCTCGGGGATGATGACCTTCGTCTGGTCGAAGGCGATCAGCGCGATGGCGTCGGGGTCTTCGGCCAGCACGGCGTCGATCTGCGAGGAGAACTGGCTGTCACCCTCGTTGAACGCCTCGGACGCCACGACGGTGCCGCCGGCGTTCTCGATGGCGGTCGAGACGTTCTGCTCGAGGCCCGAGCCGTACGCGTCGTTGAGGTAGATGATGCCCACGTTCGTGGCGCCGTCGCCCACCATCAGGTTGCCGAGCACGCGGCCCTGCAGCACGTCGGAGGGGGCGGTGCGGAAGTAGTACCCGCCGTCGGCGTAGGTCGAGAAGTCGGGCGAGGTGTTCGCCGGCGAGACCTGGACGACCTTCGCACCCGTCACCTGGTCGATGAAGGTGAACGAGACACCCGACGACGCGGCGCCGACGATGCCCGAGACACCCTGGCTCAGCAGGTCGGTGGCCGACTGCGTCGCGATGTCGGTGGTGGTGTCGCCGGAGTCGCGGTGGATGACCTCGACGTTGCCGCCCAGCACACCAGGAGCCGAGGCGTTGATCTCGTCGACAGCCAGGTCGACACCGGCGATCTCGGGCGGGCCGAGGAACGCGAGGCTACCCGTGGTGGGCAGGATCGAGCCGATCTTCAGCTTCGTGTCGCGGCTCTGCGCCGCCTCGGGCTTGACGGCCGTGATGTCGGCCGCTGCGGTGGCCGCATCGGGGCCGCACAGTGCTGCGGCTGCTGTGGTCTCTCCGCCGTCGGTGGAAGGAGTCGACGCGCAGGATGCCAGCAGAAGAGCCGTGGCACTGAACGCGGCGACACCCGCAACGATCGACAGGGGCTTCGAGCGCGAGGCCGTGGCCTTCGCAAATACGCTCATGGTGCTCCTTTTGTGAATATGTGCAGTTCTCGGCGAATTCGAAGAATTGCCGTGGATTCACGCTATGCGGCATTGCGCCACGGAACAATACGTTCGTGTTACAGGCACGTAACACGGGCAAATCGTTACCTCCCGGTGATGTGAGCGCGCTCTCAGCGGCGCAGGCCGAGCATCCGGAGCGCCCCCGCGGCGGGAGCCGTCGCATCCGTCGTGAGCTGACCGGTGACACCGGAATAGCGGATGCCTCCGGGCGCCTTCAGGCCCGCGAGGCACTCGCCGTAGCTCGAACAGGCGAGCTCCCCACCGGTCACGGCGGGCAGGAACGCCGCGACCGACGCACGTCCGTCGTCCCCGGCCGCCTGCGCGGCGAGCGCGATGAGCACCGTGGCGTCGTAGCTCTCGGCGGCGTAGCGGGTGTCGGTGAGCGCCGGATCGGAGGAACGGAGCCGGGCGGCGAACGCGTCGTCGACTGCGACCGGCGGGGCGACCGCCGAGAGCGCCGGGATGCCTGCCGTGGCGGCGGCCGCATCCGCCGCGTCGACGAGACCGGGAACGTGCGGGCCGACGATGGCGTCGACCCCGCGGCCGGCGAACGCGGCGACGGCGTCGGCGGCGCGCGTGCTCGAGGTGTCGCCGGCGTCGGCGTGCACAACGATCACCGAGGCGTGCCGCACCCCGCCGGCTTCATCGATGTCGCGCGCCGCCAACTCGACGCCGGCGAGCGCGCCCGCGCCCCAGGCGGCGTCGGGACCGGTGAGCGGCACCAGCGCCCCGATGGTGAGCACGCCGTCGCCGGTCGGAATGGGCTGCGCCATCGACGCCACCGGGGTGGGTGTCGCCGGCGGCTCGGGCGACGCGGCAGCCACGCACGCAGCGAGCGCGAGAGGCGCGCCTGCACACAGCATCGCGAGGGCGAGGACACGGGCGGCCCTGCCGCGGGCTCGGCGATGGGGGTGGGTCATGCTCGCCTCAGACTACCGCTGCGGCTCGGCGTCGCCCTCCGCGGCGCGCGATCCGCGGGCGGCGCGCACCATGTCGACGATGAGGATGGCGAGCGACAGCCACACGATCGCGAAGCCCACCCAGCGCGCGACCGGCATGGGCTCGTGCAGGATGAACACCCCGATCACGAACTGCAGGATCGGCACGATGAACTGCACGAACCCCACGTAGACGAGCGGCAAGCGCCGCGTCGACGCGGCGAACAGCAGCAACGGGATCGCGGTCGCGACGCCGGCGGAGACGAGGATGAGCGTGTGCCACACACCCACCGTGCCGAAGACGAGGCCGGTGGTCTGGCTCACCACGACGACCTGAACCACCGCCACGGGTGCGATCCAGAGCGACTCGAGGGTGAGGCCGCTGACCGCATCGACCCGCGGGCCGACGTGCTTCTTCACCAGTCCGTAGGTGCCGAACGAGGCGGCGAGCACGAGCGCGATCCAGGGCACGCTGCCGTGACCCACGGTGAGCACGACCACGGCGATCGCACTGACGGCGATGGCGGCCCACTGCATCCGCCGCAGCCGCTCGCGCAGCACGAGCACGCCGAGGAGCACCGTGGCGATCGGGTTGATGAAGTAGCCGAGCGACGTCTCGACGACCTGACCGCCCAGCGTGCCGATGATGTAGGTCTGCCAGTTGACGTAGATCAGGGCGCCGGCCAGGCCCATCCACAGCAGCAGCCGCGGCTGGCGCGCTATCGCGATGAACGGCTGCCAGGCGCGGGTGACCGTGAGCAGCACCGCGCAGAACGCGAGCGAGAACAGGATGCGCCAGGCGACGATCTCGAACGCGCCGGCCGGCCGCATCAGCAGGAAGTAGAGGGGGAACACGCCCCAGAGCACGTAGGCGATGACGGCGTAGATGAGCCCGGTGCGGAAGCGCTCGGAGGCCGAACCCGCGATGGCGGGGTTCGGTGCGGGCGTCACCGCGTCACTCTACTCCGGCGGATGCGCCTCATCGCGCGGCACCGTTCGCGGCAGACAGAGAACCCGGGCGGCCGAGGCCGCCCGGGTTCCGGGAACTGCTGGGTCGTGCCGACTAGCGGACGACGACCGCGAGCACGTCGCGAGCCGAGAGCACCAGGAAGTCCTCACCGGCGTACTTCACCTCGGTTCCGCCGTACTTGGAGTAGATGACCTTGTCGCCGACAGCGACGTCGAGCGGAACGCGGTTGCCGTTGTCGTCGATGCGGCCGGGGCCGACGGCGACGACTTCGCCCTCCTGCGGCTTCTCCTTGGCGGTGTCAGGGATGACGAGACCGGAAGCAGTGGTCTGCTCAGCTTCGACCTGCTTGATGACGATGCGATCCTCGAGCGGCTTGATGGAGACCGACACGGTTGACCTCTTCTTTCTCAGTTTCAAAACGTCTGGGTTAGCACCCTCACACCGAGAGTGCTAATCCGAGTTTAGGGCTGTTCCTGGCACTCGCGCAACGTGAGTGCCAGTGCTGTGCTGGTTGCGGTGCGGCCCGGCCTTCGCTCGGGCTGCCCGGCAACCAGCACAGTAAGCTAGCCCAGTGGATTCGGGCGAGCTCGCGGTACTGCTGACGCCCGAGGGGCTTCGGTTGCTCGACTCGCTGCCGCTGTACTCGGCGGGTGGATCGGTGCAGCAGGTGTCGGCGCTGCGCAAGGCGGGGCATCCCCCCGAGCTGGTGGCCGCCGTGCTGACGCAGGCGCGGCTGCGCGAGAAGGCCCGCGCCAAGTTCGGGGCCTTCGCCGAGCGCTTGCTCTACACGCCGGCCGGGCTCGAGCAGGCGACGCGACTGAAGGTCGCCGCTCTGCACGCGGGCCGCTTCCGCGACGCCGGGATCGGCGGCGCCGACCCGAGCGCCGGCCCGGGCGCCGGGCGCATCGCCGACCTCGGCTGCGGCATCGGCGCCGACGCGCTGGCAATGGCCGCCCTCGACCTTCCGGTCGTCGCCGTCGAGCGCGACGAGGTCACGGCCGCCGTCGCCGCCTACAATCTCGCCGGTTTCCCGACGGCCGAGGTGGTGCTCGGCGACGCCGAGACGTTCCCCCTCGACGACGTCGCCGCCGTCTACCTCGACCCCGCCCGCCGCACTGCCGGCACGGCTAACACCCGGCGCCTCACCCGCCCGGAGGACTACTCCCCCACCATCGACTTCGCCTTCGGCCTGGCCGAGCGGATGCCCACCGGCATCAAACTCGGGCCTGGCTTCGACCGCTCGGCCATCCCCGCCGCTGCCGAGGCGCAGTGGGTGTCGGTCGACGGGCAGGTGGTCGAGCTGGGGCTGTGGTTCGGGGCGCTGGCACGGCCGGGCATCCGTCGCTCCGCGCTCGTCCTCGACGACTCGGGAGCGGCCGAGCTGAGCGCCGAGGCCGACAGCGCCGACCTGCCGACCCGCGAGCTCGGCGAATACCTGTACGAACCGGATGGCGCCGTCATCCGCGCCCGCCTGATCGGCGCCCTCGGCGAGCGTCTCGGTGCGGGGATGCTGTCCCGCGACATCGCCTACCTCACCGGCGACGAGCTGGTCGCCACCCCGTTCGCCGACGCCTTCCGCGTGCGCGAACGGCTGCCGGCCGGCGAGGCGCAGCTGAAGAGAGCGCTGCGCGAGCGGCGCATCGGCACCCTCGAGATCAAGAAGCGCGGCATCGACGTCGATCCCGCCGCCCTGCGGACGCGTCTCGGCCTGAAAGGGCCGGAGGCCGCCACCCTCATCCTCACCCGCGTGGCCGGAGCGCACGAGGCGCTGCTGGTCGACCGGGTGGCCGGATGAGGGTGACGGCCTCCTGAGGCGCGTCACCAGGCTGCTCAGTAGCTCGAGTACATCGCTCCCGAGCCGGCGGCGGCCACGATCACCACGATGAAGATGATGTAGGCGATGATGCCGAGCACCCACAGCCCCGTGAAGACGTAGGACAGGATGAGGCCGGCCTTGGCGAGCCCGCGGCCCGACTCGCCGGTGCGGTCGATCTGCTTCAGCGAGATGTGGCCCGTCACGATGCCGGCGACCGAGAACACGAAGGCCAGGATGATCGTGACGATGGCGAGGGTGTTCATGGGCGGCGTGGCAGCCGGCGCGTAGCCGTAGTACGGCTGCTGCCCGGGCTGCTGGTAGCCGGGAGGCGGCGCCTGGCCGTAACCCGGGGCGGGCGGCGGGGTCTGGTAGCCCGCGGCCGGCGGCTGCTGGTACCCGCCGGGGGCCGGCTGCTGATAGCCGCCGGGAGCAGGCTGCTGGTACCCGCCCGGCGCCGGGGGCGTCTGGTAGCCACCGGTGGGCGGCTGTGGTGCCGCCGGCGCACCGTACGCGGGAGCACTGGGCGCGGGCGGCGGCGAGTACGCGGGAGCGGCGGGCGCCGCCGGGGGTGCCGGCGGCACCGGCGGGGCCGGCGGAACGCTCCCGGTCTCGGGCGGCGTCACGGGCGGAGTGACCGGCTCGCCGGCCTCAGGGGTGGGGTTGTTCGTGTCGCTCACGGAGAACGCCCTTCTGTTCGGGCCGTTGCCGGCCGCTTTCTGCGATCGTGGAACCAGCGTACGGGCAGACGCCTGCGCGCCGCCCGTGCGGACGGCTCAGTACGTGGTGACGGTGGTGTTCGCGGCCACGATCGCGATCGACACGATGATGAGGATGATGCCGATCACGAGCTCCACCGCGCCGATGATGATGCCGGCGATTGCGAGGCCGCGGCCGGCCTCCCCGGTCTTCTTGATCTGGTTGAGGCCGATCGCGCCGAGGATGATCGCGATCACGGTGAAACCGAGGATGGAGATCACCAGCGAGACGATGGCGAGCACGTTCGTCTTGCGGGCGACGGGTGCGGGCGTGTACGCGGGCGTGGGTTCGGTCACGGGGGCTCCAATGTCGTGGGAAACGATGACGGCACTATCGTGGCAGGGCCGATGAGAAAGTGTCAATGAGCCCCGTCACACGAGGTCGCTCCGGTGCTGCTTCGGGCTCGCGGCAGGCGCTCAGCGCATCTGGATCTCGGTGACCGGCAGCGTCGAATCCGCGCCGAACCCGAGGTCGGAGGGCGCGTGGCCAGCGCCGATCAGCTGCGCCCCGAGCGCGGCGATCATCGCCCCGTTGTCGGTGCAGAGCGACAGCGGCGGGATGCGCAGGCTCACGCTCTGGGCATCCGCTCGCTCGGCGGCCACCTCGCGCACGCGTGCGTTCGCCACCACCCCGCCACCGAGCAGCAGCCGCGGGATGCCGAAGTCGGCACAGGCCCGGAAGGCCTTGGTGAGCAGCACGTCGACGACCGCCTCGCGGAAGCTGGCCGCGACATCCGCCACCGGGATCGGCTCCCCCGCGTCGGCGGCGCGTTCGACCCACCGGGCGACCGCCGTCTTGAGGCCCGAGAACGAGAAGTCGTAGCGGTGCTTCTCGAGCTCTTTGGCCTGCATCAGTCCGCGGGGGAAGCGGATGGCGTCGGGGTCGCCGCCGAGAGCGGCCCGGTCGATCTGCGGGCCGCCCGGGTAGGGCAGGCCGAGCACGCGCGCCACCTTGTCGAAGGCCTCGCCGGCGGCGTCGTCGATGGTCTCGCCGAGGAGCTCGACGTCGTCGACCAGGTCGCGCACGAGGAGGAGCGAGGTGTGACCACCCGAGACGAGCAGGGCGATGGTCGGGTACTCGAGCGACTCGGCCGCGAGCACGTCGGCGCCGACGTGACCCACCAGGTGGTTGACCGCGTAGAGCGGTTTTCCTGTGGCGACGGCGAGGGCTTTCGCGGCTCCGACGCCCACCATGAGGGCACCGGCGAGCCCGGGGCCGCTCGTCACGGCGATGGCGTCGATGTCGCTGAGCCCGAGGCCGGCCTCGGCGAGCGCGGCCTGGAGGGTCGGGTTCATCGCCTCGAGGTGGGCGCGCGCCGCGACTTCGGGCACCACGCCGCCGTAGCGGGCGTGTTCGTCCATCGACGACGCGATCACGTTGGCCAGCAGGGTCGAGCCGCGCACGATGCCCACGCCGGTCTCGTCGCAGGAGGTCTCGATGCCGAGCACCACGGGTTCGGCCGCGTTCATCGGGAGTTCCCTTCTGCCGCGAGCGCCGCGCCCGGGGCGGACAGTTCGGCCCGCATCACGATCGCGTCCACCCCGTCGGGCTGGTAGTAGTCGGGCCGCACGGCGATGTCGGCGAAGCCGAGCGAGACGTAGAGCGCGTGCGCGACCGGGTTGTCGGCGCGCACCTCGAGAAACACCGTCTTCGCACGGCGGGTGGCCGCCTCGGCGAGGAGCCGCTGCATCAGCTGCCGCCCGAGCCCTCGGCCGCGTGCGCTCTCGGCGACGGCGATGGTCTGGATGTCGGCGTCAGCCACGCCGCTCGGGCAGAGCAGGCCGGCGTAGCCCGCGATCTCCGTGCTCGCGCCGTCCGCATCCAACCCCACCAGGTAGTAGCACTGCGGGCTCGCGAGCTCACGCCGCATCGAATCCCGCGACCAGGCGTCGTTCTCGAACGACGCCTCCTCGAGCGCCATGATGGCGTCGAGGTCGCCCTCGCCGGCCCGCCGCAGCTCCCAGCTCACGGGGTCACCCGCTTGCGGGGGCCCGGCATGGTGACGTCGGGCGAGCGCAGGTAGAGCGGCTCGCCGTACTCCTCCGCCGTGCCGCGCTGCTGGTGCAGGAGGGCGACGCGGGCGAGCGCGCCGGCGCTGACCTGGGTGGCGTCGATGCGCTCGAACTCGGGATACGGAACCTCGTCGGGCTTGCAGAGCGCCGGGCCGTCGGAACGCACCGGAGCGTCGTCGTCGAGGTCGTAGCTCGACCAGTAGACCTCGCGGCGGCGGGCATCCGTCACCACCAGGAGCGGACCGCGCGCACCGGCCGACCACTCCTCGAGCGCGACGGCGTCATGGCTGACCACCGAGAGCACGGGCCGGTCGATGCCGAGCGCGAATGCGCGGGCGGCCGCGATGCCGACCCGGAGGCCCGTGAACGGCCCCGGCCCCATGCCCGCGACGACGGTGCGGATGCGCGCCGGGGGCACCCCGGCGTCGTCGAGCACCCCCGCGATCATCTCCCCGATCACCTCGGCGTGGCGCATGGTGTCCTCGGTGGAGCGCTCGGCGAGCACCATCTCGCCATCGGCCACGGCGACCGAGGTTCCGGCGGAGGTATCGATGGCGAGGAACACACATCGAGCCTAACGCGGCCCGCGCGCCGCCCAGCGCCCCGCGGGGTCGCGCAAAGTGTTCTTTCCAGCGGTTGGGGTAGCCCGTTTGCGCGACCCCGCGAACGCGCTCAGACCCAGCGCGGGCCGGAGCCGTGGATGCGCACGGCGCGCGGTTCGATCGGCTCCTCCGCGGCGGCACCGGGGTCGGCGGCGGGGCCGCCGCCATGGGGGCGGTCGATCTCGATCGCGAGGTACGAGTCGGTCAGCGCCTCGATGAGGCCGGCGCCCCACTCCACCACCACCACCGAGTGCGCGAAGTCGATGTCGAGGTCGTCGAGCTCGAGCGCACTCCCCAGGCGGTAGGCGTCGACGTGCACGAGCGCCGGGCCGCCCGAGAGCGACGGATGCGTGCGCGCCAGCACGAAGGTCGGGCTCGTCACCGGCCCCCGCACGTCGAGCCCGTCACCGAGCCCGCGGGTGAACGTCGTCTTGCCCGCCCCGAGGTCGCCCGAGAGCAGCACCACGTCGCCCGCGCGGAGGAGCGCCGCCACCCGCCGCCCGAGCGCGTGCATCTCCTCTGGCGTCGCCACCTCGAGCTCGGGTTCGAGGCCGGCCACGGCGCCCCGCGCATCCGTCACGATCCGGACTCCGGAGTGGGCGCCGACGCGGCGTCCCGGTGCTCACCGCGGTACACGCGTTCGACGCGCGCGCCGACCCGCGCGACGATCTCGTCGCCGATGGTGTCGGCGTAGCCGGCCCAGTCCTCCGCCGTCGGCTCGCCGTCGTCGCCCTCACCGAACACGATCACCTCGTCCCCGGCGGAGACCTCGTCGTCGCCCACGTCGACGACGAACTGGTCCATCGCGATGCGCCCGGCGATCGGGTAGCGGCGCCCGTTGATCCAGACCTCGCCGCGGCCGGTCGCGACCCGCGGGATGCCGTCGGCGTAGCCGAGCGGCACCAGCGCCAGCGTCGACTCCCGCGCGGTGCGGTACACCAGCCCGTAGGAGATGCCGTGGCCGGCCGGAACGCGCTTCGTCGAGACCACGGGCGCCCGCAGCGTCATCACCGGGCGGAGTCCGAGGTCACGCGCGGAACGGTCGTCGAACGGCGAGATGCCGTACGCAGCGATGCCGAAGCGCACGAGATCGAGCCGGGCTTCGGGCATCCGGATGCCCGCCGAACTCGCCGCGAGATGCAGCACCTCGAACCGTGCCCCCAGCTCCTCGGCCACCGCGACGGCACGGCGCAGCCGGCCCAGCGCGACCTCGTCGTCCGCCGGCGAGGCGTCGGCCAGGTGCGACCACGCGGCGTGCAACCGCACGGCCCCGCGCCGGTCGTGCTCCAGCGCGGCAGTGACGAGCCCGGGCCAGTCCTCCTCGGTGGCGCCGTTGCGGCTCAGCCCGGTGTCGACCTTGAGGTGCACGCGCGGCGCGCGCGATGCCCCGGCCGCCGCGATCGCGTCCAGCTGCCAGACGGCCGAGATGCCGAGATCGATGTCGGCCTCCGCGGCGTCGCCGAACAGCGCGTCGGGGTCGTGCATCCAGGCGAAGATCGGCGCCGTGATACCGGCCTCGCGCAGCACGAGCGCGGCCGGGATGTCGAGCACCGCCAGCGAGGTCGCGCCCGCCTCGAGCGCCGCCCGGGCCAGGGGGATCATGCCGTGCCCGTACGCGTCGGCCTTCACGGCCAGCATCGTCGCGGCCGGCTGCGCCAGCTCCGAGAGGGTGCGCACGTTGTGCCGGAACGCGTCGAGGTCGATCACGGCCTCGCGCCGGGGAGCCGCGCCGCTCATGCGCCGTACTCCCGGCGCACCCGGCCCCCGAGCCGCGTCACGATCTCGTAGTTGATGGTGCCGGCCGCTTCGGCCCAGTCGTCCGCGCTCGGGTAGCCCTCGGCGGGGTCGCCGAAGAGCACCACCCGGTCGCCCACCTGCGCCTCGAGCGACCCGAGGTCGACCACGAACTGGTCCATGGCCACACGGCCGACGATCGGATGCACGGCGCCACCGACCCACACGCTCCCCCGGTTGGACACGTGGCGGGCCACCCCGTCGGCGTAGCCGAGCGGCACGAGCCCGAGCCAGGTGTCGGCGGCGGCGCGGTAGGTGTAGCCGTACGAGACGCCGGTGCCGGCGGCGACGCGTTTCACCGAGATCAGCCGGCTCTCCACCCGCAGCGCCGGGCGCAGACCGAGCTCGGCCGAATCCGTGCCCTCGAAGGGCGAGAGGCCGTACATCCCGATGCCCAGACGCACGAGATCGAGCCGCGTGGCCGGCAGCCGCAGGGCGCCGGCGGTCGAGGCCAGGTGCCGCACCGACGGGTCGAGACCGAGGCTGCGCGCGATGACGGTGGCCTCCTCGAAAGCCGCCAGTTGCGCGAGGTCGTCGTCATCGCTTGCGTTCGAGAGGTGGCTGAACAGCCCGTCGACCAGGATGCGCCGGTTCGCGACCGCGTCGCGCGCCGCCTGGAACACCGGCTCCCACTCCGACCGCTCGACGCCGTTTCGGCCGAGCCCGGTGTCGACCTTGAGGTGCACGCGGGCCGGCCGGGCCGACGTGCCCGCCGCGGCGGCGCGCTCGAGCTGCAGCCGGCTGCTCACCCCGACGGCGATGTCGTTCTCGACGGCTTCCCCGAACTCCGGGTCGTGCCCGTGCAACCACGCGAGCACCGGCGCGGCGATCCCCACCCGCCGCAGGGCGACGCCCTCCGCCACGTCGGCGACGCCGAGCCAGGTCGCGCCGCCCTCGAGCGCCGCGCGAGCGGCGGGCGCGGCGCCGTGGCCGTAGCCGTCGGCCTTCACCACGGCCATCACAGCGGCCGGAGCGACGAGCGACCGCACGTGCGCGACGTTCGCACTGATCGCCTCGGTGTCGACGATCGCGCGCCGCAGCGCGGGAACCGACGCTCCCGCGTGACGGGCTCCGGATGCCTCGGCCGACTCGACGACGCCCATCACGCCTCGCCCGACTCGGCCACGACGAACGCCACCGCCGTGCCGCCGTCATGGGTCATGCTGAGATGCAGCCGGGTCGCGCCGATCGCGGCGAGCGCCTCGGCCACCCCGCCCGAGACGGCGAACTCCGGGTTGCGGTGCTCGTTCGACACCACCGTCATGTCGTGCCAGCGGAACTCGGTGGAGTGCCCGACGGCCTTGATCAGCGCCTCTTTCGCGGCGAAGCGGGCCGCGAGCGACCGCACCGGGAGCATCCGTTCGCTGGGAGCGAACAAGCGGTCGCGCAGTCGTGGCGTCTTCGAGAGCGCACGCTCGAACCGCGCGATCTCGACGAGATCGACCCCGACTCCGACGATCACGGCGGCCTACTCGACCGTGACGGACTTCGCCAGGTTGCGCGGTTGGTCGACGTCGAGGCCCTTGGCGGTCGCGAGCTCCATCGCGAACAGCTGCAGCGGGATGACCGTGAGCAGCGGCTCGAACAGGGGCGCGGCGAGCGGGATGCGGATGACCTCGTCGGCGAACGGCAGCACCGCCACGTCGCCCTCCTCGGCGATGGCGAGGATGCGCGCCCCGCGGGCCCGGATCTCCTGGATGTTCGAGACCACCTTCGCGTGCAGCGAGTTGGGGTCGCGCGGCGAGGGCACCACGACGAACACGGGCTGGCCCGGCTCGATCAACGCGATCGGGCCGTGCTTGAGCTCGCCGGCGGCGAACCCCTCCGCGTGGATGTAGGCGAGCTCCTTGAGCTTCAGCGCGCCTTCGAGCGCGATCGGGTACCCGACGTGCCGGCCGAGGAAGAGCACGGCGCGGGTGTCGGACATCCACTTGGCCAGCTGGGAGATCTCGGGGGCGCTCGTCAGCACCTTGGCGATCTTCTCGGGGATCGCCTGCAATTCCTTCAGCTGCGCGGCACCGACCGTCGCGTCGAGTTCGCCGCGCACCCGCGCGAGGTGCAGGCCGAACAGGTACAGCGCGGTGATCTGCGCCACGAACGCCTTCGTCGAGGCGACGGCCACCTCGGGGCCGGCGTGCGTGTAGACGACGGCATCGGATTCGCGGGCGATGGTGGCACCCTGCGTGTTGCAGATGGAGAGGGTGCGGGCGCCGTTCGCGATGGCGTACTTCACGGCCATCAGCGTGTCCATGGTCTCGCCCGACTGGCTGATCGACACCACGAGGGTGCGCGGCGTGAGCACCGGCTCCCGGTAGCGGAACTCGTGCGAGAGCTCCACCTCCACCGGGATGCGCGCCCACTTCTCGATGGCGTACTTGCCGAGCAGTCCCGAGTAGCTCGCGGTGCCGCAGGCGATGATGATCACGCGGTCGATGTCGCGCAGCGTCTCGTCGAGGTCCTCGAGTTCGGGCAGGACGACCTGGCCGTCGTGCACCCGCCCGAGGATGGTGTTGGCCACCGCTTCGGGCTCCTCGCTGATCTCCTTCGCCATGAAGCTCGACCAGCCGCCCTTCTCGGCGGCCGCCGCATCCCACGACACCTCGAACTCGTGCGTCTCGACCGGCGCGCCGTCGAAGTCGGTCACGGTCACCGTGTCGGGGGTGATCACGACGATCTGGTCCTGCCCGATCGCCACGGCGCGGTGCGTGTGCTCGACGAAGGCGGCCACGTCGGAGCCGAGGAAGTTCTCGCCCTCGCCGAGCCCGATCACGAGCGGCGAGTTGCGGCGGGCGCCCACCACGACGCCCGGCTCGTCCTGGTGCAGGGCGAGCAGCGTGAAGGCGCCGTCGAGGCGCGACACGACGCGGCCGAGCGCCGCGGGCAGGCCGTCGCCCACCTCGTACTCGCGGCCGAGCAGCTTGGCCGCGACCTCGGTGTCGGTCTCGCTGTCGAACACGAAGCCGTCGTCGAGCAGTTCCTGCTTGAGCGTGGCGAAGTTCTCGATGATGCCGTTGTGGATGAGCGCGATCCGGCCGTCTGCCGAGAGGTGCGGATGCGCGTTCCCGTCGGTCGGGCCGCCGTGCGTCGCCCAGCGGGTGTGCCCGATCCCGGTCTGCCCGTCGCTCATCGGATGCGCCGCGAGGTCGTCGGCGAGCACCGCCAGCTTGCCGGCGCGCTTGCGGGTGGAGAGGGTGCCGTCAGCGCCGATCACGGCGACGCCGGCCGAGTCGTAACCGCGGTACTCCAGCCGGCGCAGTCCGCCGAGGAGCACCTCGAGGCTGCTGTTGTTGCCGACGTATCCCACGATTCCACACATGCGGTCGAGTTTAGCCGAGCCCGACCGGGCGACTGCTGACAGGGCCGGCGGCCCGCATCCGTTCCCGCGTCGGGCAGAATAGGAGTCCTATGCCCGACTCCTCTTCTTCCGGTTTCGCGCAGTTCAGCCCCTTCATCGAGTTCGATCGGGCGCACTGGGCCGCCCTGGCGCCCTCGACCCCGCTTCCGCTGAAGGAGACGGAGATCGTGCAGCTGCGCGGGCTCGGCAACCCGCTCGACCTCCGCGAGGTCACCGAGGTCTACCTGCCGCTGGCGCGCCTGATCAACCTCTACGCCACCAGCGCGCAGCGATTGCACCGCTCCACCTCTGACTTCCTGGGCGAGCGGTCGAAGTCCACGCCGTTCGTCGTCGGCGTCGCCGGCTCGGTGGCCGTGGGCAAGTCGACCACGTCACGCCTCCTCCGCGAGCTGCTGGCACGCTGGTCCGACACGCCTCGGGTCGAACTCGTCACCACCGATGGCTTCCTGCTGCCCAACCGCGAGCTGGAGCGGCGCGGAATCATGAGCCGCAAGGGCTTTCCGGAGTCGTACGACCGAAGGGCGCTGCTGCGCTTCGTGAGCGCCGTGAAGAGCGGGGTGCCCGAGGTGCGCGCGCCGTTCTACTCCCATCTCAGTTACGACATCGTGCCCGAAGCCCAGGTGGTGGTGCGACAGCCCGACATCCTCATCGTCGAGGGGCTCAACGTGTTGCAGCCGCCGGCCGCGAGCAACACGCTCGCGGTGAGCGACCTGTTCGACTTCTCGGTCTACGTGGATGCCCGCACCACCGACATCGCGAACTGGTACGAGAGCCGCTTCCTCGATCTGCAGCGCGGCGCCTTCGCGAACCCGAAGTCCTACTTCCACCGCTATTCGAGCCTCAGCGAGGTCGAAGCGCGCGCCACCGCCCGCTCGATCTGGGAGTCCATCAACCTCCCGAACCTCATGGCGAACATCCGCCCCACCCGCTCCCGAGCCACCCTGGTCCTCCAAAAAGACTCCGACCACACGGTGAACAAGGTCCTCCTCCGCAAGCTCTAACCCCGGCGACCCGTCGATTTTGGCCCTAAACCTGCGGTTTTAGGGCCAAAATCGACGGGTCGCCAGGAGGGTCAGAGTTGCTCGACCCCAGTAGAAAGCCGCTGCCGCACGATCTCAGCAAGCGACTCGGCAATCCGATCGGCAGTGGTCTGGTCGCCCGCCTCCACCATCACCCGCACCAGCGGCTCAGTCCCAGAGGGCCGCAGCAACACGCGCCCGGTGTCCCCGAGATCGGCGGATGCCTCAGCCACCGCCGCCGCGAGCACCTCGTCGGTGTGCACGCCGTCACGGTTGACCCCGCGCACGTTGACGAGGGTCTGCGGGTACACCTTCATCACGCTCGCGAGCTCGGCGAGGCTCTTCTTGGTGGCCGCCATGCGGCTGAGCAGCTGCAGTCCGGTGAGGATGCCGTCGCCGGTTGTGGCGTAGTCGGCGAAGATGATGTGCCCCGACTGCTCGCCGCCGAGCGACAGCGCCTTCTCGTTGATGGCCTCGAGCACGTAGCGGTCGCCCACCTTGGTCTCGAGCATCCGGATGCCGTGCTGGGCCATCGCCACCTTGAGCCCGAGGTTCGACATGACGGTCGCCACGAGCGTGTCTTCGCGGAGGGCACCGCGCTCCCGCTCGGAGAGCGCGAGGATGGCCATGATCTGGTCGCCGTCAACGACGTTGCCCTGGGCGTCGACCGCGAGGCAGCGGTCGGCGTCGCCGTCGTGCGCGATGCCCACATCGGCGCCCGCGGCCACAACGGCGGCGGCGAGCTGGCCGAGGTGCGTCGAGCCCACCCCGTCGTTGATGTTCATGCCGTTCGGGTCGTTGCCGATCACCGTGATGCGCGCGCCGGCCTGGCTGAACGCCTCGGGCGAGACGCCCGCGGCCGCGCCGTGCGCACAGTCGAGCACCACGTGCAGGCCCTCGAGCCGGTGCGGAAGGGTGGTGAGCAGGTGAACCACGTAGCGGTCTTCGGCGTCCGCGAACCGCTTGATGCGGCCGATGTCGCCGCCGAGCGGGGTGAGCCGCGGATGCTCGAGCGCCGCCTCGATGGCGATCTCGACGTCGTCCGGCAGCTTCTTGCCGGCGCGGGCGAAGAACTTGATGCCGTTGTCGGGTGCCGGGTTGTGCGATGCCGAGATGACGACACCGAAGTCGGCGTCGATGTCGGCGATCAGGAACGCGGCGGCCGGGGTCGGCAGCACTCCGGCGTCGAGCACGTCGACGCCGGAGCTGGCGAAACCGGCCGAGACGGCAGCGGCGATGAAGTCGCCGGACTGCCGGGGGTCGCGCGCGACCACGGCGACGGGCCGGCGACCCTCACTCCGGGCTTCGGCCCCCAGCACGCGCGCGCCGGCCTGCGCGATCCGAAGAGCGAGGTCGGCGGTGACGTCCTGGTTCGCGAGCCCACGCACCCCATCGGTGCCAAACAGGCGAGCCATAGGCTAAGCGTAGAGCCCAGGAGCGCTTAGCGCTTGGAGAACTGCGACGCCTTACGGGCCTTCTTGAGACCGGCCTTCTTGCGCTCGATGACGCGGGCGTCACGAGTGAGGAAGCCGGCCTTCTTCAGCTGCGGGCGGTTGTTCTCGCGGTCGATCTCGTTCAGCGCACGAGCGATGGCGAGACGGAGAGCACCGGCCTGGCCGGAGGGGCCGCCCCCGGTGATCTTCGCGACCACGTCGTAGGAGCCGATGAGGTCGAGCACCTTGAACGGGTCGGTGATCAGCTGCTGGTGCAGCTTGTTCGGGAAGTAGTGCTCGAACTCACGGCCGTTGACCGTGAGGGTGCCGGCGCCGGGAACGAGGCGCACGCGGGCGATGGCCTGCTTGCGGCGGCCCACGGCCGAGCCGGACACGTTGAGAACGGCGCGGGGGGCGCGGGGCGCCTCGTCGGCCGGGGTTTCGGTGGAGTAGCTCTCGGGAGCCACGTCAATCTGGTCTGCGATCTTCGCCACGGTAGTTGAAGTCCTTTGTCTGAGTCTGCTGAACGAGGGACGCTACTGGGCGACCTGGTCGAGGGTGTACGGGGTGGGCTGCTGAGCAGCGTGCGGGTGCTCGGGGCCTGCGTAGACCTTCAGCTTGCGGAACTGGTCGCGACCGAGCGAGGTCTTCGGCAGCATGCCGCGGATCGCCTTCTCGACGGCGCGCTCGGGGTTCTTCTCGAGCAGCTCGGAGTACGTGGTGGCGCTGAGGCCGCCCGGGTAGCCCGAGTGACGGTACGCCTTCTTCTGCAGGAGCTTCGCACCGGTCAGCGCCACCTTCTCGGCGTTGACGATGATGACGAAGTCGCCCATGTCCATGTGCGGGGTGAAGGTGGCCTTGTTCTTGCCACGGAGGATGGCGGCCGCGTGGCTGGCCAGGCGGCCGAGAACCACGTCGGTGGCGTCGATGACGACCCAGCCGCGCTGGACCTCGCTGGCCTTGGGGGTGTAAGTGCGCGTCACAGTAGTGCTGCTTTCTTGTTCGAGTGAGGAGTTCGTGAATCCCGCTCCGGTGGGTCTTGCCGATCAGAACGACCGGAAAGGCAGCCGATGGAGGGCTCAACTTCGGGTGAACGGCACGGGGCGCGCACACCAAAGATCAAGAATAGGCGATACCACTCCGCCGGTCAAATGAGCTCTCGACGCGCCCGGGTCTGCTCCGACCGCGCCGCGAGCTCGTCGTCGGGCGGGTAGCCCACCTCGGTGAGCACGAGCCCCTTGGCGGGCATGACGGGGAAGGCGCTGGTGCGCATCCGGTCGTCGCGGATGGCGACGAGTTCGGGCCCCGAGAGCGCCCCCGCGCCCACCGCCACCGTCGCCCCGACCAGGGCACGCACCATGCTGTGGCAGAACGCGTCGGCCTGCAGGGATGCTTCGAGCACGCCGTCGTCGCCGCGCCGCCACTCGAACGCCTGCAGCGTGCGGATGGTGGTTGCCCCCTCGCGCGGCTTGCAGAACGCCGCGTAGTCGTGCAGCCCCAGCAATGCCCGCGCCGCCGTGTCCATGGCCTCTGCGTCGAGGGTCGCCGGATGCCGCACCGTCGTGCGCCGCTGCAGCGGATCGCGCCGGCTCACGGCGTCGGCCACCCGGTAACGGTACCGCCGCCAGACGGCGGAGAAGCGGGCGTCGAACCCGGTGGGCGCGAGCGCGGCGCTCGTCACCACCACGTCGGAGTCGGCGCCGAGGATGCCGTTCAGCCGCCGCTCGAGCACTGCTGCCAAACGCTCGGGTCGCCGGCTCGCGTCGTCGTCGCCCCTGCGGCGCAGGCTCTGCAGCTGCGGCTCGTCGAGGTCGAGGTGCGCGACCTGTCCGGTGGCGTGCACCCCCGCATCCGTTCGCCCCGCCACGGTGAGGAGCGGGGCCGGCTCGTGCCGGCGGAACAGGGTGCCGAGCGCCCCTTCGAGCGTGCCCTGCACGGTGCGGAGCTCCGGCTGCCGCGCCCACCCGGCGAAGTCCGTCCCGTCATAAGCGACCCCGAGCCGGATGCGCCACTTCGCCGTCTCGGAATTCACGGCAGCCAGTCTACGACGAAGGCCCCGCCACCCTTGCGGGTGCGGGGCCTTCGTGCGGAAGAGCGGAGCGGATGCCTACTTGGCGTCCTTCTCCTCGGCCTCGGCGGCCGGAGCGTCCTCGGCAGGAGCCTCGGCGACCTCGTCCTCAGCAGGAGCCTCGGCGGCGTCCTCGGCAGGAGCCTCAGCGGCGTCCTCGGCGGGAGTCTCCTCGACGGTCTCCTCCTCAGCCGGCTCGGCAGCCGCGGCAGGGGCCTCAGCCTTGGCGGCAGCCTTGGGCGCAGCCTTCTTCTTGGCCACGACGGGCTCGAGCACGAGCTCGATCTGCACCATCGGCGCGTTGTCACCCTTGCGGAAGCCGAGCTTGGTGATGCGCGTGTAGCCACCCTCACGCTCCGCCATGAGCGGGGCGATCTCGGTGAACAGCTCGTGCACCACGGTCTTGTCACCGATCACCGAGAGCACGCGACGGCGGGCGTGCAGGTCGCCACGCTTGGCGAAGGTGATGAGACGCTCGGCCAGCGGACGCATCCGCTTCGCCTTGGTCTCAGTGGTCTTGATGCTCTTGTGGGTGAACAGGGCGGCAGCCAGGTTCGCGAGGAGCAGGCGCTCGTGCGCCGGTCCGCCACCGAGACGGGGTCCCTTGGTTGGCTTGGGCATTTCTTATCTCCAGATGTGGGTCAGTTGGTCGGGAAGGTCGAAGCGGAGGACGAGTACGTCTTAGACGTTCTCGTCGTCGTAGCCGCCGTAGAAGTGCGCACCGTCGAACCCGGGAACCGTGTCCTTCAGCGACAGGCCGAGCTCCACGAGCTTGTCCTTCACCTCGTCGACCGACTTCTGGCCGAAGTTGCGGATGTTCATGAGCTGCGTCTCCGACAGCGCCACGAGCTCGGACACGGTGTTGATGCCCTCGCGCTTCAGGCAGTTGTAGGAGCGCACCGA
This sequence comes from Herbiconiux sp. FW305-C-125, assembly GCF_058783455.1. Lineage (NCBI taxonomy): Bacteria > Bacillati > Actinomycetota > Actinomycetes > Micrococcales > Microbacteriaceae > Herbiconiux > Herbiconiux sp. FW305-C-125. The sequence goes on from NZ_JBYSYO010000001.1 coordinate 977,030, forward strand.
GAGATCGAGGTCTTCGATCGGCACCGACAGCTCGGAGGAGAGCACGGCGTCGACCGGCGCGGGGCCGATCTCGATGCCCTCGGCCGCGGTGTTGAGCTCGCGCGCCAGACCGAACAGCTCGGTCAGGGTGCGGCCGGCCGAGGCGATGGCGTCGCGCGGGGTGATGGCGGGCTTGGTCTCGACGTCGACCACCAGGCGGTCGAAGTCGGTGCGCTCACCGGCACGGGTGGCCTCGACGCGGTAGGTGACCTTCAGCACGGGCGAGTAGATCGAGTCGATCGGGATCTGGCCCGCCTCAGAGAACTCGCTGCGGTTCTGGGTGGCCGACACGTAGCCACGGCCGCGCTCGATGATGAGCTCGAGCTCGAACTTCGCCTTGTCGTTGAGGGTCGCGATGACCAGCTCGGGGTTGTGGATCTCGACACCGGCCGGCGCCGAGATGTCGGCAGCCGTGACCTCGCCCGCCGCGTGCTTGCGGAGGTACGCGGTGATCGGCTCGTCGTGCTCGCTGGAGACGACGAGACCCTTGATGTTCAGGATGATCTCGGTGACGTCTTCCTTCACACCCGGGATGGTGCTGAACTCGTGCAGCACGCCGTCGAGACGGATGCTCGTGACAGCAGCACCGGGGATCGAGGAGAGGAGCGTACGGCGGAGCGAGTTGCCGAGGGTGTAGCCGAAGCCGGGCTCGAGCGGCTCGATGACGAACCGCGAGCGGAACTCCGAGATGTTCTCTTCGGTGAGAGTTGGGCGCTGTGCAATGAGCACTGTGATTCCTTTCAGCTGAGTGTCCGCTATATGACACTCACGTGCAGAGGTATTGAGTTGTGGGAAACGGCCTCACCGGCGAGGCCCACGAGGGGCCCCGCCGGCGGTCAGAACGGGAAGGACGTCACACGCGGCGACGCTTGGGCGGGCGGCACCCGTTGTGCGCCTGCGGCGTCACGTCGTTGATCGAGCCCACCTCGAGGCCGGCGGCCTGGAGCGAGCGGATCGCGGTCTCGCGGCCCGAGCCCGGTCCCTTGACGAAGACGTCGACCTTCTTCATGCCGTGCTCCTGCGCCTGGCGCGCGGCCGACTCGGCGGCGAGCTGCGCGGCGAACGGGGTCGACTTGCGCGAGCCCTTGAAGCCGACGCCACCCGAGGAGGCCCAGCTGATGACCGCACCGGTGGTGTCGGTGATCGAGACGATCGTGTTGTTGAAGGTCGACTTGATGTGGGCCTGGCCCACGGCGACGTTCTTCTTCTCTTTCTTGCGCGGCTTGCGAACGGCCGACTTGGGGGTTGCCATGTATCTCTCCTGAAATCCTGGTCAGTCGGCGCGCTTAGCGGCCGGCCTTCTTCTTGCCGGCGACGGTGCGCTTCGGGCCCTTGCGGGTGCGAGCGTTGGTCTTGGTGCGCTGACCGCGGACCGGGAGGCCCTTGCGGTGACGGACGCCCTCGTAGGAGCCGATCTCGACCTTGCGGCGGATGTCGGCGGCGACCTCGCGGCGCAGGTCACCCTCCACCTTGTAGTTGCCCTCGATGTAGTCGCGGAGCGCGACCAGCTGGTCGTCGGTGAGATCCTTCACGCGGATGTCGCCCGAGATCTCGGTGTCGGCGAGGGTCTTGAGCGCGCGAGTGCGGCCCACCCCGTAGATGTACGTGAGTGCGACTTCCACGCGCTTGTCGCGGGGGATGTCAACTCCTGCTAGACGTGCCATTGTGGCTATCTCCTGGTGATGTGTGGAGGTTTCGGACAGAACCGGTGCCCAGGCCTCCTCCTGGGGTGTCCCCCGATCGCTCGGGTTCCTGGCTCTGCTCTTCAGACCGGCCGGAGCCGGGTGCTACTAGCCCTGGCGCTGCTTGTGGCGCGGATTGCTCTTGCAGATGACCATCACGCGGCCGTTGCGGCGGATGACGCGGCAGTGCTCGCAGATGGGCTTGACGCTGGGGTTGACCTTCATTTGTTTCTCTCTTCGCTGTCCTCGTACCCGGCAGAATGCCGGGCCGTTACTTTCCAGCAGCGCCTATTTGTAGCGGTAGACGATCCGGCCACGGGTGAGGTCGTAAGGGCTCAACTCCACGATCACGCGGTCCTCGGGGAGGATGCGGATGTAGTGCTGGCGCATCTTGCCCGAGATGTGGGCAAGCACTTTGTGACCGTTCGTCAATTCCACCCGGAACATCGCGTTCGGGAGGGCTTCGACGACCGCGCCCTCGATCTCGATAACACCGTCTTTTTTGGCCATAGCCTCACTGTCGCTAAGAATAGGATTTGCTGGTCGTGCGGAGATCGGCGCTCATCACGCGCATGCGAAACGGGCCGAAAGCACCAAAGATCAAGCTTACGCGAAGAAACGCCCGTGCGCAATCAGCGAAAGGCTTGCACCGAGCGTATAGTGCCGGCCAGCGCGTCGAACAGCGGATGTGCGGGGGCGATCCCACAGACCTGCTCGGCGAACTGCTCCGGTGTGAGGGTGTCGAGGAACTCGCCGAGCTCGGCGGTCTGCGGGTCGCTCGGGGCATCGAAGCGCAGCGCCGCTCCCACGGCACGCAGCAGGGCATCCGTCGCCAGACCCCGCTCGGCGAGCTCGGCGGCCGGGCCGATGAAGCGCTCGTGCCGGCTGATCTTGCGGAGCGGCTGGCGACCCACCCGCTCGGGGGTGTCGGTGAGGTACGGGTTGGCGAACCGTGCGAGGTTCTTCTCGAGGTAGGCCTCCTGGGTGGCCGGGTCGAACTCGTGCTTGGCCACGAGCAGCGCCTTCGTCTCGGCCAGCACGGCACGCACCTCCGAGAACACGGCGGGCACCGAGAGCGCGTCGGCGAGGGTCGTCGCCCCCTCGATCCAGCCGTGGTAGGCCACGGTGGCGTGGCCGGTGTTGACGGTGAAGAGCTTGCGCTCGATGTAGGGCGCGAGGTCGGGCACGAAGTGGGCGTCGGGGATGCTCGGCACCACGTCGCCGAACGGCCCCGCCTCGATCGCCCACTCGAAGAAGTCCTCCACCGTGACGTCGAGGCCCGAGCCGGGCTCCTGGTTCGGCACGATGCGGTCGACGGCGGTGTTGGCGAAGACCGCGCGCCCGAGCGCGGGCGCCCCCTCGCCGCTCAGCCGGCCGACGATCTCGGCGCGCAGTGCATCCGTCGCGTTGATGGCGTTCTCGCAGGCCATCACCGTCAGGGGCGGCAGCGCGGAGTCGCGCGCCTCGAGCCCGCGAGCGATGACCGGAGCAACGAACTTCAGGATGTTCGGGCCGACCGCGGTCGTCACGACGTCGGCGGTCGCGATCTCGGCGACCACCCCATCCTCGTCTGCGGCGCTGTTGAGCGCGCGATAGCCCGTGACGGTGCGGGTGGTGGAGTTCTCCCCCACCGCCCGCACCCGGTAGCTCTCGGACGCGGCGAGCGCGTCGATCAGCTCGGTGTTCACGTCGGCGAACACCACCTCGTACCCGGCGTCGTGCAGGATGAGCCCCACGAACCCGCGGCCGATGTTGCCGGCGCCGAAATGAACGGCCTTCATGTCGCCCACCTATCCGTTGATGTCGCCGAGGATCTCGAGCACCTCGTCCGGCGACTGGGCGGCGAGGAGCCGCTCGACGTCGTCCTCCTCGCTGAACACGATGGCGATCTTCGTGAGGATCTCCATGTGCCCGCCTTCCTTGCCGGCGATGCCGACCACGAAGCGCACTTCTTCGCCGCCCCAGTCGAGCGGCTCGTCGTACCGCACGAACGAGAGCGCGGAGTCGAGGATGGTGTCCTTGCCCTCGTTCGTGCCGTGCGGGATGGCGAGGAAGTTCCCCATGTACGTCGAGACGGTCGCTTCGCGCTGGAGCATGTAGTCGAGGTACTCCGGGGCGACGGCGCCGGCGGCGACCAGGATGTCGGCGGCCTCGGCGATCGCCTCCTCCTTGTTCTTCGCGGTGCCCGACAGGCGGATCTGCGACGGTTCCAGAACGGACATGGGTTCTCCCTCTCCTCGCACCCGCCTACTCGGCGGAGTGCTGCTCTTTCAGCTTCTCGACGACCTCGTCGTACCGGGGGCTGTTCATGAAGTTGTCCACCGAGACGTGTTCCGCACTCGGCGTGCGCTCCTGAGCCCGCGGGGTCAGCTCGCGCTGGGTGATCACCAGGTCGACGTCGTCGTCGAGGTTCGCGATGGCCTTGTTGACCACCGTGACGCCGTCGATGCCGGCCTTCTTGATCTTATTGCGGAGCACGGATGCGCCCATGGCGCTCGACCCCATGCCCGCGTCGCAGGCGAACACGATGTTGCGGATCGGCCGGGTGTCGGTGAGCAGCGACGTCTCCTCGGCCACGGCCTCGGCGTCGCCGGCCGGCACGCCCTCGGCGCGCAGGTTCCCGAGCACCGAGCTCTCCTTGCCCTTGTTCGCCTCGGTCTTGGCGATCGCCGACGTCAGGTCACCCACGTCGCCACGTTCGAGGTCCCGCTTCCGGCTCGCTCGCAGGATCACCGACGTGACGAGGAACGACACGGCCGCAGCAGCGATCACCGACAGGATGACGCCGATGTAACTGTCCGGCGCCGTCTGGAGCAGCACCGCGAAGATGCTGCCGGGCGAGGCCGGCGCGCGAAGGCCCGAGTTGAACAGCACGTTGACCGCGACGCCCGTGGCACCGCCGGCGATGGCGGCCAGGATCGTGATCGGCTTCGACAGCACGTACGGGAAGTAGATCTCGTGGATGCCGCCGAAGAACTGGATGATGATCGCGCCGGGCGCGCTCGCCTTGGCCAATCCGATTCCGAAGATCGAGAAGGCGAGCAGGATTCCAAGGCCCGGCCCGGGGTTGGCCTCGATGAGGAACAGGATGGACTTGCCACTCTCCTGCACCTGGATGGCGCCGAGCGGCGTGAAGACACCGTGGTTGATCGCGTTGTTGAGGAAGAGCACCTTGCCGGGCTCGACGAGGAGCGACGCCAGCGGCAGCAGGCCGATGCTGATCAGCCAGTTCACCCCGGTCTCCAGAGCCTTCGACAGGAACTCGATGACCGGGGCGATCCCGAAGAAGCCCGCGATCGCGAGGATGAACCCGAGGATGCCCGCAGAGAAGTTGTCGACCAGCATCTCGAATCCCGGACGGATCTTGCCGGCCCAGATCCGGTCGACCTGCTTGATCAACCACGCTCCGAGCGGGCCCATGATCATGGCGCCGATGAACATCGGGATGCTCGCACCCACGATCACACCCATCGTCGCGATGGTGCCGACCACCCCGCCTCGCGCACCGTAGACCATGCGCCCACCGGTGTTGGCGATCAGCAACGGCAGCAGGTACGTCAGGATCGGGCCGACCAGGCCCACGTACTGCTGGAAGGTGGTGCCGTCGTCGGCCTGCGCGAGCACCGTGGCCGCGCCCTGCCAGCCGATCGCATCCGCGTTGCCGAAGCCGCCGAGGATGCCGTTGGGCAACCAGCCGGTGGCGATGAACAGGCTCGTGATGAGCCCCCACGCGATGAACGCGGGGATGTTGGGCATGACCATGCCGCTGAGGAAGGTGCCGAAACGCTGCACGCGTACCCGGGCTCCCCCTCCGGCCTTCGTTTCTGACGCCGTTGTCATGACGACTACTCCGTTTCTGTGTTGGTTGTTGCTGCAGGTGCTGCGGCCGCCGCCGAGGTGACGGCGGCGCGGGCCTCGACGGCGCTGTCGGCCGACAGGGCCAGATCGGCGAAGCGCCGCGCGTCGTCGAGGGTGAAGCGGGCCAGCTCGGCCCGCACGTCGGCGAGCGCCGACGGCGACATGGAGAGCGTGGTGGCGCCGAGGCCGACGAGCACCACGGCGAGCAGCGGGTCGGCCGCCGCTTCACCGCAGATGCCGACCGGCTTGCCCGTGGCGTGCCCGGCGGCGCCCACCTCCCCCACGAGTTTCAGCACGGCCGGATGCCACGGGTCCTGGAACGAGGCCACCGAGCCGAGCAGCCGGTCGGCCGCGAGGGTGTACTGGGTGAGGTCGTTCGTGCCGATCGACGCGAAGTCGGCGTCGGCCAGGATGCGGTCGGCCAGGAGGGCCGAGGACGGCACCTCCACCATCACCCCCGCGGTCGTCAGCCCCACCTCGCGGGCGAGGGCCGTGAAGTAGCGGGTCTCCTCGACGGTCGAGACCATCGGCGCCATCACCCACACCTCGGCATCGCTCTCCGCCTCGGCGGCGGCGAGCGCGGTCAACTGGTCGCGCAGGATCGGCTCGTTGGCCCGCAGCGCACGAAGGCCGCGGAGGCCGAGCGCCGGGTTCTCCTCCGGCGCGTCGTTCAAGAAGCTGAGCGGCTTGTCCGCCCCCGCGTCGAGAGCGCGCACCACGACCTTCTTGCCCGCGAAGGCCTGGAGCAGCCGCAGGTACTGCGCCTTCTGCTCCTCGACCGTCGGCGCGCTGGCCGCGTCGAGAAAGAGGAACTCGGTGCGGAAGAGGCCGACGCCCTCGGCGCCCTTCTCGAGCGCATCCGCCGCGCCGTCGGCCGAGCCGAGGTTCGCCAGAAGCGGCACCGGAGTGCCGTCGGCGAGCCGGCCCGGCCCGGTCGCAGCGCTGCGGGAGGCTTTCAGCTCGGCGGCCCGAGCGATCGCCGCGGCTCGCTCCTCGTCGCTCGGCGAGACCGTCACCGTGCCGCTGCCGGCATCCACGACGATCTCGGTGCCATCGGCGAGGGTGAGCGCGTCCGCCACGCCCACCACGGCGACGATCGACTTCTCGCGGGCGAGGATGGCCGTGTGCGAGGTCGGTCCGCCGTCGCTGGTCACGAGCGCCAGCACCTTGCTTAGGTCGAGCAGGGCGGTGTCGGCCGGCGCGAGATCGCGGGCGACGAGCACGAAGGGGAAGTCGGGGTCGGGCACGCCGGGGGCCGGAACGCCACGGAGGTGGGCCACGACGCGCTGCGAGACGTCGTCGAGGTCGGTCGCGCGCTCGCCCATGTATCCGCCCATGCTGACGAGCAGGTCGCGGAAGGCCGCGAACGCCTCGTAGACGGCGCGCTCGGCCGTGGCGCCGCCGTCGATGCGGGCACCGACGTCGTCGATCAGGGTCGGGTCCTCGGCCATGAAGGCCTGCGCCTCGAGCACGTCCTTCGCCGAGCCGCCCGCGCGCTCCCCGCGGTGCCGGATGACGGCGGCGGTCGCGGCCAGCGACGCACGCGCGCGCTCCTTCTCGGCGTCGGGCGTGAGCGTGCTCGGGGTCTCCTCAGGGGCGGGCAGGGGGTCGGGCATCCGGAGCACCGTGCCCACCGCGACGCCGCGGCCGATGCCGGTGCCGGTGAGGGTGGCGGCAGCCATTACTCGGCGTCCAGGTTCGAGGCGAGCAGCGTCACCAGCTCGTCGAGCACGGCGTCGGCCGAGGGGTCGTCGGAGACGAGCGTCAGCGTGTCGCCCTGTTCGATGCCGAGCGAGATGACGCCGAGGATGCTCGCGGCATTGACCGGCTTGCCACCGGCCTTGGCGATCTGCACCGGAACGCCCGCCTTCGCGACCGCCTGCGTGAAGATCGTCGCGGGGCGCGCGTGCAGCCCGTGGGTCGATGCCAGCTCTACCGTTCGTTCAGCCATGTCAGCTCTCCTTCATCCGGCTCGGCGGCGAGCCTGTCGGTCGAACCCCGCGACTCCGCGAGGAGGGTGGTCACGAGATCGGCGGCGTGTTCGGCGCCGCCGGCCTGGAAGACGGTGTCGGGAAGCAGCGCGCTGCGGGTGCCGGCCGCAGCTGCTTCCGCCTGCAGCTCGGCGAACTGCGTCGCGAGGTGCGGGCCGACGAGCAGCACGTCCGTGGCGGCCAGTCGTTCGGCGACATCGGCGAGGGTGCCGGCCTCAACCGTGAGGTCGAGACCGCGCGCCCGGGCGATGCCGCGCAGGCGGAGAGCGAAGAAGGTGCTCGACGCGCCCGCGCCGCACACGATCAGCACCTTGTCCACGCACGCCTCCTTGCGTCTGTTCCGTCACTCCGATCCTCCGACACACGCATCCGCGCTGCCACCAGCCTTCTTTCCGCACCCCCGGAAGCACGCCGAAGCGTTTAGGGTGACTGGTGATGAGAGCGAAGTACGAGAGGCTGCTGGAGTACCTGGCGGCCAGCGACGACTGGGTGACGGCGGGCGAGCTCGCCGACCGTCTCGGCGTCACCACGCGCAGTGTGCGCAGCTACGTCACCAGCGTGAAGACCGCCGCGAAGCCCCTCGACGTCGTCGTCTCCTCCACCAGCGGCTACCGGCTGAACCGCGAGGCGTACGCCTCGTTCGTCGCCGGGCTGCGCACGCGGGATGCGGCGGGCGGCAGTCCGCGGGAGCGCGTGCACCTCATCATCCGCACGCTCGGCGACGCGCCGGCCGGCGTCGACGTCTACGACCTCGCCTCGAGCCTCTACATCAGCGACTCCACCGTGGAGGCCGATCTGCGGCGGGCGAAGGTGCTGGTCGAGGAGGCCGGGCTCTCGCTGGTGCGCCGGGGCAGCACCGTCACGCTCGACGGCACCGAACTCAACCGGCGCCGGCTGCTCAGCCGCATCTTCCGCGACGAGAGCGCGCAGGGCTTCCTCGACCTGGCGAACATCCAGCGCGAGTTCGCCTCCGAGAACCTCGGCGCGTTCAAGTCCGACCTGCTGGCCATGCTCGACGAGCAGGGCTACTTCGTCAACGAGTACTCCATCAACAACGTGCTGCTGCACGTGGCGATCGCGGTCGACCGGGTGGCGAAGCAGCAGTCGATCGAGCCGGCCGAGGAGCGTGCGGTCTCCGAGACCATCCGGGAGATCGCCGAGCGACTCGACGGGCTCGTGCGCGATCACTTCGGCACGGCCCTCGGCATCCGCGAGCTCACCTATCTCTCGGTGCTGCTCACCACCCGCGTGCTCACCCCCGGTCACGACCAGCCCACCGAGACGGTCGCCACCACCTACCTCGACCCGTCCGACCTCGAGGCGACGCGGCGCATCATCCGGCTGGCCAGCGAGGAGTACCTGGTCGACCTCGACGACGAGGACTTCATCGTGCGGCTGGGTCTGCACATCCGCAACCTCGTCGCGCGGGCGCAGGAGAACTCGTACTCGCGGAACCCCATGACCCGCTCGATCAAGGGCTCCTACCCGATGATCTACGAATTGGCGGTGTTCATCGCCAGCCAGATCCAGCGGCGCGAGGGCATCGTCATCAACGACGACGAGATCGCCTACATCGCCCTGCACGTGGGCTCGTACCTCGAGCGGCAGAACCTCCGCGAGGAGCGGGTGAGCTGCGCCATCGTGTGCCCGAACTACTACGATATGCACGAGATCCTCCGCGCCAAGCTCGAGGCGGAACTGGGTGCCGAGCTGCAGGTCGAGGTCGTCATCACCCGGGCCGACGTCGACTGGGCGGCGCTCTCCGCCGACATCGTGGTCACGACCATCCAGGCGCCGCTGAGCGGCGAGAACGTGGTGGTCATCCAGCCCTTCCTCACCGCCGCCGACTTCGAGGCGGTGCGGCGCGCCATCGCCACGGTGCGGCGGCACCGGCGGCGAACCCAGATCAAGGACGAGTTGCTGCAGTACTTCGACGAGCGCCTGTTCTGGCGCAACCTCGCGGCGCCCACCGAGGCGGCGATGATCCGTACGCTCGGCGACGCGATGGTGACGCTCGGCGTCATCGACGAGAGCTACGTCGAGGGCGCGATCGAGCGCGAACGGATGTCGTCGACCGCGTTCACCGACACCCTGGCGGTTCCGCACGCGATGGAGATGAGTGCGAGCCGCACCGCCATCGCGGTCGTGGTGAACGAGACGCCGATGCCGTGGGGCGAGAACCGGGTGAACGTGATCGCCTTGATCGCGTTCAGCGAGAGCGGGCGCAAGGCGTTCCAGGACGTGTTCGACCAGCTCGTCGAGGTGTTCTCCGACCGCGACGACCTGCAGCGCATCGTCCGGGGCGCCACCGACTTCCCCGCGTTCATCGACGAACTCGTCCACGTCATGGACGCCTGACCCGGCACCGCTAAGCTCTGCGCAGGGGGAATACATGAGCGCAGCAGTCAGTGCCGACCGTCGACGTGCCCGGAGTCGAAGCGTCTTCGCGAGCGAGGTGAGACGGGGCCTCCGCCGGCCCGCCTGGTACGTGGTGTACGGCCTGACGCTGGTGGTCTCGGTGATCACGGCCGTCGTGCTGTGGGTGTTCGAGGGGTTCTCCTCGGGGCACCTGGCCGGGCTGCCCTTCTCCGGCGTGGTCTTCGTGGCGCTCGGCGTCGGCTTCGCGACGCTGCCGCTGCTCGCGGGCGGTGCGCTGAACGCCCCCGCGCCCGCGCCGGCGATGGCGCCCGCGCCCGCACCTGAGGGTCTCCGCCCCGCCGGTCTCGTGCTCGGCACCTGGCTGGCCCGCTGGGTTCTCGCGGTGGGGGTGCTGATAGCAGCCGGCCCCATGCTCCTCATCACCGCCTTCGCCGGAGGTGTCTCGTTCCTCACCTTCGTCACCGCCGGCTTGCTGAGCATCGTCGAGCTGGGCGTGGTGGCGGCCATCGCGGTCGGCCTGTCGGCCCTGCTCCACTCGCGCGTCGCATCCGTTCTCCTCAGCTACGCCGTGGTGCTGCTGCTCACCCTCGGCACGGCGGCCGTCGCACCGGGCACCGGTTCGGTGAAGGATGTGACCGAGACCGTCACCACGATCGGGTCGGAGTACAACGAGACGACCGAGGAGGTCGAGTGCCTCCCGCCGACCACGGTCACGACCACCACCCCGACCGCGCTGCCGAACTGGATCGTGCTGATCGCCAACCCGTTCGTGGTGGTGGCGGATGCGTCAGCCCACGACCGCTACGACACCGGCCGGCCGCGCGACGGGTTCGGGACGACAGCCAAAGACGTGCGTCAGGCCCAGTCTCCGCAGCCCATCGCGAGCATCGACGACGAGTGCGGTGAGAACGCCACCACCGCGCTGCCCGAAGCGCCGGTGGAGTCGTGGGGCGCTCCGCTCTGGTACGTGGGCCTCGGCATCCACGTGCTGCTCGCCGCGCTCGCACTGGTGGGCGGCACCATCGCCGTGAGCCGGCGCGCCGAACGCCGCTAGGGAATGGGAACCGGGGTGATGCCGAGGGGCGAGAGGCCCGCCGCCCCGCCGTCCTCCGCTGTGAGCACCCAGACGCCGTCGGCGTGCACCGCCACCGAGTGCTCCCAGTGGCTCGCCATGCTGCCGTCGGCCGAGGCCACCGTCCAGTCGTCGTCGCGCGTGTAGGTCTCGGTGGTGCCGGCGGTGATCATCGGCTCGATCGCCACCACCAGGCCGGGCTTCACCTCGGGCCCGCGCTGACGCACCCGGTAGTTGAACACCGGCGGCGCCTCGTGCATGCTCCGGCCGATGCCGTGTCCGATGTAATCGGTGAGGATGCCGTACTGAGCGCCTTCGAGGGTCGACGGATGCTCCTCGACGAACTCCTCGATCGCCTCGCCCACCTCGTTGAGGTGCCGTGCCGTCGCCAGCCGCGCGATCCCGTGCCAGAGCGCCTGCTCGGTCACGTCGGAGAGCAGCCGGCGGGCGGCGACCTCGTCGGGGCGGCTCGGATCGTCGAGCACGATCGTGATGGCGGAGTCGCCGTTCCAGCCGCCGACGTCGGCGCCGCTGTCGATCGACACGATGTCACCGGGCTGGAGCACGCGGTCGCCCGGGATCCCGTGCACGATGTCGTCGTTCACCGAGGTGCACACCGTGTGGGCGTAGCCCGGCACCATCTGGAAGTTCGAGACACCGCCGAGCGAGCGGATGGTGCGGTCGGCGATCGCGTCGAGCTCGAGCGTCGTCAGCCCCGTCCGGATGGCCGCCCGCACCGCCGAGAGCGATGCCGCGGTGACGAGACCGGGCTCCACCATGAGGCGCAGCTCGGCCGGCGTCTTGTAGATGCCCTTGTCGCGACGCCCGATCATCGACTGGCGAGCGCGGCGATGATGCGCCCGGTGACCTCGTCGATCTCACCCAGACCGTCGACGTTCACCACGAGGCCACGGGCCGCGTACACGTCGATGAGGGGCGCGGTCTGCTCCGCATAGACGTCGAGGCGGTGCCGGATGACCTCTTCGGTGTCGTCGCTCCGACCCTGCTCGGCCGAGCGCTTGAGCAGTCGCGACACGACCTCTTCGGTATCGGCGGTCAGCACGATCACGGCGTCGAGCGTTGCGCCGGCGACACCGAGGATGTCGTCGAGTTCTTCGACCTGCTGCAGCGTGCGCGGGTACCCGTCGAGCAGGAAACCGTCGACCGTGTCGGCCTGCCCGAGTCGGTCGCGCACCAGATCGTTGGTGAGGGAGTCGGGAACGTACTTCCCCGCGTCCATGTACTCCTTGGCCTTCACGCCCAGCTCGGTGCCGTTCTTCACGTTCTCCCGGAAGATGTCCCCGGTGGAGATGGCCGGGATGCCGTAGGCCTCCGACAGACGGGCCGCCTGCGTGCCCTTGCCGGCGCCGGGCGGGCCGATCAGCAGCAGACGGAGCGAGCCGGCCGCGACCGGCTCGCTCGGCGCATCCGTCATCGCAGCAGTCCCTCGTAGTGGCGCTGCTGCAGCTGCGAGTCGATCTGCTTCACGGTCTCGAGACCCACACCCACGATGATGAGGATGGACGCGCCACCGAACGGGAAGTTCTGGTTGGCGCCCACCGCCGCCAGGGCGATCAGAGGCAGCAGCGCGATCAAACCGAGGTAGATCGAGCCGGGCAGGGTGATGCGGGTGAGCACGTAGTCGAGGTACTCAGCGGTCGGCCGGCCGGCCCGGATGCCCGGGATGAACCCGCCGAACTTCTTCATGTTGTCGGCCACCTCTTCGGGGTTGAAGGTGATGGCCACGTAGAAGTAGGTGAACCCGACGATGAGCAGGAAGTACAGCAGCATGTAGAGCGGGTGGTCGCCGCGCACCAGGTAGTTGTTGATCCAGGTCACCCAGCCGGCCGGCGCCTGGCCGGGTGCGGGTTGGTTGAACTGCGCGATCAACGCCGGCAGGTAGAGCAGTGACGACGCGAAGATGACGGGCACCACACCGGCCATGTTGACCTTGATGGGGATGTAGGTGTTGTTTCCGCCATAGGTGCGTCTGCCGACCACCCGCTTGGCGTATTGCACCGGGATGCGCCGCTGCGAGAGCTCGACGAACACCACGAGCGCCATGACGGCGAGGCCGACCGCGATCACGAGGAGGAAGATCTCGAAGCTCTTGGTCTGCGCGATGAGCCAAAGCGACTCCGGGAAGCGAGCAGCGATCGAGGTGAAGATGAGCAGCGACATGCCGTTGCCGATGCCGCGCTCGGTGATCATCTCACCGAACCACATGATCACGCCGGTGCCCGCGGTCATGGTGATGACCATGAGGAGGATGGCGTACCACGCGTCGTTGGTGATGAGCTGGCCGCACTCGGCGACCGTGGAGGTGCCGAAGAGGGCGCCCGACCGGGCCACCGTGATGAGGGTCGTCGACTGCAGGATGCCGAGGGCGATCGTCAGGTAGCGGGTGTACTGCGTGAGCTTCGACTGGCCCGCCTGGCCCTCCTTGTAGAGGGTCTCGAAGTGCGGGATGACCACGCGCAGCAGCTGCACGATGATCGACGCCGTGATGTACGGCATGATGCCCAGCGCGAAGATCGACAGCTGGAGCAGAGCGCCACCGCTGAACAGGTTGACGAGCTCGTACAAGCCGGACGTGTTCTGGTTCGCGGCGAGACAGGTCTGCACGTTCCCGAAGTCGACGAAGGGCGCAGGGATGAACGACCCCAGGCGGAACAGGGCGACGATGCCGAGCGTGAAGCCGATCTTCCGGCGGAGATCCGGCGTGCGGAAGATCCTCGCGACGGCTTTGAACAAAAGGGGCCTCCTGCGGCGTGTGTGGCTTAATGCCAAGAAAGCCGGTGACCGGGTTCGTGGCCTCGACAGGCTACATCATTCTGATGATGCAGCGCGTCGAGAGCCACGAACCTGGTTACCGGTTTGCGGTACCTACTTGACGGAACCACCTGCGGCGACGATCTTCTGCTCGGCGGAGCCGGAGACCTTGTCGACCGCAACGTTCAGCTTAACCGCAATGTCGCCATTGCCGAGAACCTTCACTTTTTCGTTCTTGCGGACCGCGCCCTTGGCGACCAGGTCGGCGATGGTGACATCGCCGCCGCTCGGGTAGAGCTCGGCGAGAGCGTCCAGGTTCACGACCTGGTACTCCACGCGGAACGGGTTCTTGAAGCCGCGCAGCTTCGGGGTGCGCATGTGCAGCGGCATCTGCCCACCCTCGAAGCCGACCTTGACCTGGTAGCGGGCCTTCGTACCCTTGGTACCGCGACCCGCGGTCTTACCCTTCGAGCCCTCACCACGACCGACGCGCGTGCGCGCCTTCTTGGCACCGGGGGCCGGGCGGAGGTGGTGCACCTTGAGCACGTGCTCGCGGGGAGCAGCGGTCTCGGCGTCGTCCTTCTTCGCCGCAGCCTTGGCAGCCGGGGCCTTCGCGGCGGGCGCCTTGGTGGCGGCCGCAGCCTTCTCCGCGGGTGCCTTCTCGGCGGGGGCCTTCTCGGCAGCGGCCTTGGGGGCAGCAGCCTTCTTGGGGGCAGCAGCCTTGGCCGGAGCCTTCTCCGCCTTCTCAGCCGGAGCCTTCTCGGCGGCGGCCTTGGGGGCCGCGGCCTTCTTCGGAGCCGCCTTCGCGGTCTCCTTGGCTTCGTTCTCAGCCATTAGTCAATCTCCTCGACCTTCACCAGGTGTGCGACGGTGCGCACGTAACCACGGTTCTGGGCGTTGTCTTCGCGCACGACGACGTCGCCGATGCGCTTCAGTCCGAGGCTGCGCAGCGTGTCACGCTGGTTCTGCTTCTCGCTGATCTTGGACTTGATCTGGGTCACCTTCAGGCTCGTGGCCATCATGCACCTGCCTTCGCAGCTAGGGCGTCGGCCTCCGCACGCACGAGGCGCGCCGGGGCGACGTCTTCGAAGTCGAGGCCACGGCGGGCGGCGACTGCGCGCGGCTCTTCGAGCTGCTGCAGCGCCTCGACGGTCGCGTGCACGATGTTGATCGTGTTCGACGAGCCGAGCGACTTCGAGAGGATGTCGTGGATGCCGGCGCACTCGAGAACGGCGCGCACCGGACCACCGGCGATGACACCGGTACCCGCGGCGGCGGGGCGCAGGAGCACCACACCGGCGGCCGCCTCACCCTGAACCGGGTGGGGGATGGTGTTGCCGACGCGAGGAACGCGGAAGAAGTTCTTCTTCGCCTCCTCGACGCCCTTCGAGATCGCGGTCGGCACCTCGCGGGCCTTGCCGTAACCGACACCCACCAGGCCGTTGCCGTCACCGACGACCACGAGAGCGGTGAAGCTGAAGCGACGACCACCCTTCACGACCTTGGAGACGCGGTTGATGGTCACCACGCGCTCGAGGAAGTTGCTCTTGTCGGAGTCGCGACCACCGCGGTCACCGCGGGTCTGGTTTCGCTCACGGCCGCCACGACGGGCCTCGCGAGGCTCGGTCGAGTTCTGGCCGCTCGAGGCAGCCGTCTCGACGGGCGCTTCGGCAATTGCTGCCACGTCCTGCTCCTTGTTGTTTTCCGTGCTCACAGGTCCAGACCACCCTCTCGTGCTCCATCGGCGATGGCCGCGACACGACCGGCGTAGCGGTTGCCTCCGCGGTCGAACACGACCGCCTCGACACCGGCGAGCTTGGCGCGCTCGGCGACCAGCTCACCGACCTTCTTGGCCTTGGCGGTCTTGTCGCCGTCGAAGCTGCGCAGGTCGGCCTCGAGGGTCGACGCGGAGGCGAGGGTGTGACCCTTGCTGTCGTCGACGACCTGCACGAAGACGTGGCGAGCCGAACGGGTGACGACCAGGCGCGGACGCGCCGGGGTGCCTTCGACCTTCTTGCGGAGTCGCGTGTGCCGGCGGTCGCGGGCAGCGGACTTCGACTTTCCTCTGGTAACAGTAGCCATGGCTTACTTACCACTCTTTCCGGCCTTGCGGCGAACGACCTCGCCGGCGTAGCGCACACCCTTGCCCTTGTAGGGCTCGGGCTTGCGCAGCTTGCGAATGTTGGCGGCAACCTCACCGACGGCCTGCTTGTCGATGCCGTTGACCGTGAGCTTGTTGTTGCCCTCGACGGTGAACGTGATGCCCGCGGGCGGTTCGACCGCGATGGGGTGCGAGTAACCGAGCGCGAACTCCACACCCGAGCCCTTGGCGGCGACGCGGTAACCCGTGCCGACGACCTCGAGGCTCTTGGAGTACCCGGTGGTGACGCCGATGATCTGGTTGGCGATCAGGGTGCGGGTCAGGCCGTGCAGCGAACGCGACTCGCGCTCGTCGTCGGGCCGGGTGACCAGAACCTGGTTCTCCTCGACGGATGCGGCGATGGGAGCCTTGATCGTGAGACCGAGCTCACCCTTGGGGCCCTTGACGGCGACATCCTGGCCGTCGATCGTCACAGTGACGCCGGCGGGGATGTCGATGGGAAGACGTCCGATTCGTGACATTGTCGGTTACCACACGTAGGCGAGGACTTCCCCACCCACGCCCTTCTTGCTCGCCTGACGGTCTGTGAGCAGACCCGAGGAGGTGGACAGGATGGCGACGCCGAGGCCACCGAGGACGGTGGGGATCTCGGTCGACTTCGCGTAGACGCGGAGGCCGGGCTTGGAGACGCGCTTGATGCCCGCGATCGAACGCTCGCGGTTCGGGCCGAACTTGAGGTTCAGCGTGAGCGTCTGGCCGACCTTGGCGTCGGTGACCTCGTAGCCGGAGATGTAGCCCTCCGCCTTGAGGATGTCGGCGATGTGCGACTTGAGCTTCGAGTGCGGCATCGACACGGAGTCGTGGTGCGCCGAGTTCGCGTTGCGCAGTCTGGTCAGCATGTCTGCGACCGGATCTGTCATGGTCATGATGTGGTGCCTTTCGCGCCTGGTTTCGACACCCTTTCCGAGGATGCCGACCTGTGGTCGTCGTGGGTGAGTGGTGCTAGTTGGTGGTGCTGTCGTCGGACTTGAAGGGGAACCCGAGCGCCTTGAGGAGCGCCCGTCCTTCGTCGTCCGTCTTCGCGGTGGTCACGACGGTGATGTCGAAACCACGCACGCGGTCGATCTTGTCCTGGTCGATCTCGTGGAACACGGACTGCTCCTGGAGACCGAAGGTGTAGTTGCCGCGGCCGTCGAACTGCTTGTCCGACAGACCCCGGAAGTCGCGGATGCGGGGCAGGGCCAGCGAGAGCAGCCGGTCGAGGAACTCCCAGGCGCGGTCGCCACGGAGGGTGACGTGGGCGCCGATGGGCTGTCCCTCACGCAGCTTGAACTGCGCGATCGACTTGCGGGCCTTGGTGACCTGCGGCTTCTGACCCGTGATCGCGGTGAGGTCCTTCACGGCGCCGTCGATGATCTTGCCATCGCGGGCAGCCTCGCCGACACCGGTGTTCACGACGATCTTCACGAGACCGGGCACCTGGTGCACGTTCGTGAATCCGAAGTCCTTGGTGAGCTGATCGACGATCTCGCTCTTGTACTTCTGCTTCAGGCGCGGCTGGATTTTGCCAGCGGGCGCAGCAGTCTCGGTGCTCATCAGAGGTCCTTACCTGACTTCTTCGCGTAACGAACGCGGACCGTCTTGGTGACGCCGTCCTTCGTGACTTCTTCGTTGCGGTGGCCGACGCGGGTCGGCTTCTTGGTCTCGGGGTCGACGAGCGCCACGTTCGACACGTGGATCGGCGCCTCCATGGTCTCGATGCCGCCGGTCTTGGTGCCGCGCTGGGTCTGGCCGACGCGCACGTGCTTCGTGACGAAGTTCACGCCCTCGACGACGACGCGGTCCTTCTCCACGAGCACCTCGATGACGCGACCCTGCTTGCCGCGGTCGCCGCCGCGGGCCTGGCTCGGGCCTGAGATGACCTGAACCAGGTCGCCCTTCTTGATCTTTGCCATGACTAGATGACCTCCGGTGCCAGCGAGATGATCTTCATGAACTTCTTGTCACGGAGCTCACGGCCGACCGGTCCGAAGATACGGGTGCCACGGGGGTCTCCGTCGTTCTTCAGGATCACGGCGGCGTTCTCGTCGAACTTGATGTAGGAACCGTCGGGACGACGGGTCTGCTTGACGGTGCGGACGATGACGGCCTTGACCACATCGCCCTTCTTGACGTTTCCGCCGGGGATGGCGTCCTTCACGGTCGCGACGATGACATCGCCGAGACCGGCGTAGCGACGGCCGGATCCACCGAGCACACGAATCGTCAGGAGCTCTTTGGCGCCGGTGTTGTCGGCCACCTTCACTCGTGATTCTTGCTGCAGCATGTTACTTCGCCTTCTCCAGGATCTCGACCAGACGCCAGCGCTTGGAGGCGCTCAGCGGGCGGGTCTCGTTGATGACCACGAGGTCGCCGATGCCGGCCGTGTTGCCCTCGTCGTGCGCCTTCACCTTCGAGGTGCGGCGGATGACCTTGCCGTACAGCGGGTGCTTCACGCGGTCCTCGACCTCGACGACGATGGTCTTGTCCATCTTGTCGCTGACGACGTAGCCGCGGCGGGCCTTGCGGTAACCGCGCGCCGCCTCATCCTTCACGTCGTGGGCGGCCGACTCGTGTCCGGCGCCCGCGACCTTCTCTTCGGTCTTAGCCATTACTTGCCGGCCTCCTCGGTGTCAGCAGCAGGGGCCTCGGCCTCTGCCTTCTTGGACTTACGGGTCGTCTTGGCCGGGGCCTCGACGGGGGCGGGCGTCGCACGGATGCCGAGCTCGCGCTCGCGGATGATCGTGTAGATCCGGGCGATGTCGCGCTTCACGGCGCGCAGGCGGCCGTGGCTCTCGAGCTGTCCGGTCGCCGACTGGAAGCGCAGGTTGAACAGCTCTTCCTTGGCCTTGCGAAGCTCCTCGAGAAGTCGAGAATCTTCGAACGTGTCGAGCTCCGCCGGGGCGAGCTCCTTGGAACCGATCGCCATTACGCGTCGCCCTCCTCGCGCTTGATGATGCGTGCCTTGAGCGGCAGCTTGTGGATTGCACGGGTGAGTGCCTCGCGAGCGATGGTCTCGTTGACCCCGCTCAGCTCGAACAGCACACGGCCCGGCTTGACGTTCGCGACCCACCACTCGGGCGAGCCCTTACCGGAACCCATGCGGGTCTCAGCCGGCTTCTTGGTGAGCGGACGGTCGGGGTAGATGTTGATCCACACCTTTCCACCACGCTTGATGTGACGGGTCATCGCGATACGAGCGGACTCGATCTGACGGTTGGTCACGTACGCGGGGGTAAGGGCCTGGATGCCGTACTCACCGAAGCTCACCTTGGTGCCACCGGTGGCCTGGCCACTGCGGCCGGGGTGGTGCTGCTTGCGGTGCTTGACTCGACGGGGGATAAGCATGGTTACGCCTCAACTCCTGCTGCAACCGGGGCGTCCGCCTTGGGGGCGGAGTTCCGGCGCGGACGGTCACGGTCGCCGCGCTCGGGGCGCGTCGACTTCTGGTTGGCCTGCTCGCGGGCGAGCTCCTTGTTGGTGATGTCGCCCTTGTAGATCCAGACCTTCACGCCGATGCGGCCGAACGTCGTCTTGGCCTCGTAGAAGCCGTAGTCGATGTTGGCGCGCAGCGTGTGCAGCGGCACGCGGCCTTCGCGGTAGAACTCCGAGCGGCTCATCTCCGCGCCGCCGAGACGGCCGGAGACCTGGATGCGGACACCCTTGGCACCGGCGCGCTGAGCGCCCTGCAGGCCCTTGCGCATCGCACGGCGGAACGCCACGCGAGCGGTGAGCTGCTCGGCGATGCCCTGCGCCACGAGCTGAGCCTCGGCCTCGGGGTTCTTCACCTCGAGGATGTTCAGCTGGATCTGCTTGCCGGTGAGCTTCTCGAGGTCGGCGCGGATGCGCTCGGCCTCGGCGCCGCGGCGGCCGATCACGATGCCCGGGCGAGCGGTGTGGATGTCCACACGCACGCGGTCACGGGTGCGCTCGATCTCGATCTTCGCCACACCGGCGCGGTCGAGGCTCGTCTTCAGCAGGTTGCGGATCTTGACGTCCTCAGCCACGTAGTCGCTGTAACGCTGACCCTTCTTCGTGCTGTCGGAGAACCAGCGCGACACGTGGTCGGTGGTGATTCCGAGGCGGAAGCCGTACGGATTGACTTTCTGGCCCATTACTTGCTCGCCTTCTTGCTCGCGGCCGCGACATCCGCCTCGTCCGGCGTGGCCAGGACGATGGTGATGTGGCTGGTGCGCTTGTTGATGCGGAACGCGCGTCCCTGAGCACGGGGCTGGAAGCGCTTGAGCGTGGTGCCCTCGTCGACGAACGCCTTCGACACGAAGAGGTCCTGCTCGTCGAGGTAGCTGTTCGAGGCGTCTGCCTTGACCCGGGCGTTCGCGATCGCCGAGGCGACCAGCTTGTACACGGGCTCCGAAGCGCCCTGCGGGGCGAACTTCAGGATGGCCAGGGCCTCCACGGCCTGACGGCCTCGGATCATGTTGACGACACGACGGGCCTTCATGGGGGTGACGCGGATGTGACGCACGCGTGCGATCGACTCCACCATTTCTCTTCCTCCTTCACGCCACCGCGGTTAGCGGCGACGGCCCTTCTTGTCGTCCTTCACGTGACCACGGAAGGTGCGGGTGGGGGCGAACTCGCCGAGCTTGTGACCCACCATGGTCTCGGTGATGAACACCGGGATGTGCTTGCGACCGTCGTGCACGGCGA
Organism: Herbiconiux sp. FW305-C-125; assembly: GCF_058783455.1. NCBI lineage: Bacteria > Bacillati > Actinomycetota > Actinomycetes > Micrococcales > Microbacteriaceae > Herbiconiux > Herbiconiux sp. FW305-C-125. Next base: position 997,634 of record NZ_JBYSYO010000001.1, read on the forward strand.
TCGTGTGACCGAGGAACGCGGGGATGATCATCGATCGGCGTGACCAGGTCTTGATGACGTTCTTCGAGCCGGCTTCGTTCTGCGTGACGACCTTGCGGTACAGGTGGTCGTCAACGAAGGGGCCCTTTTTGAGACTGCGTGGCATTTTCTGAGACTCCTACTTACGCTTCTTGCCGACGGTCCGACGACGCACGATGAGCTTGTCGCTTTCCTTGTTGGGGTGACGGGTGCGGCCTTCGGCCTGACCCCACGGGCTGACGGGGTGACGACCACCGGACGTCTTGCCCTCACCACCACCGTGCGGGTGGTCGACCGGGTTCATCGCGACACCGCGGACGGTCGGGCGGATGCCCTTCCAGCGGTTGCGGCCGGCCTTGCCCCAGTTGATGTTGGACTGCTCGGCATTGCCGACCTCGCCGATGGTGGCGCGGCAGCGCGCATCGACGTTGCGGATCTCGCCCGAGGGCAGACGCAGCTGCGCGTAGGGGCCGTCCTTCGCCACGAGGCGCACGGAGGCACCGGCGGAACGGGCCATCTTGGCGCCCCCGCCCGGCTTCAGCTCGATCGCGTGGATCACGGTACCGGTCGGGATGTTGCGCAGCGGCAGGTTGTTGCCCGGCTTGATGTCCGCGCCCGCACCCGACTCGACGATGTCGCCCTGGGCGAGCTTGTTCGGAGCCAGGATGTAGCGCTTCGTGCCGTCGACGTAGTGCAGCAGCGCGATGCGCGCGGTGCGGTTGGGGTCGTACTCGATGTGCGCGACCTTGGCGTTCACGCCGTCCTTGTCGTTGCGACGGAAGTCGATCACGCGGTACTGGCGCTTGTGGCCACCACCGATGTGACGGGTCGTGATGCGGCCCTGGTTGTTGCGGCCACCGGTCTTGGCGAGCGGGCGCAGCAGCGACTTCTCGGGCGTCGAGCGGGTGATCTCTGCGAAGTCCGCGACGGACGAACCGCGGCGGCCCGGAGTCGTGGGCTTGTACTTACGAATAGCCATGTGTCTTTTCCTCTAGCTTCCGCGCCTAGCCGACGGCCGTGAAGATGTCGATGGAACCGGACTTGAGCGTCACGATCGCGCGCTTGGTGTCCTTGCGCTTGCCCTGGCCGAAGCGGGTGCGACGGGTCTTGCCCTGACGGTTCAGGGTGTTGATCGACGCGACCTCGACGCCGAAGATCTTCTCGATGGCGAGCTTGATCTCGGTCTTGTTCGAACGGGGGTCGACGACGAAGGTGTACTTGCCCTCGTCGATCAGGCCGTAGCTCTTCTCGGAGACGACCGGAGACAGGATGATGTCACGCGGGTCCTTGTTGAACGCGGCGTTGCTCATGCGGAAACCTCTTCCTTGTTGCTCTTCGACGCGACGAAGGCGTCGAACGAGCCCTTGGTGAAGACGATGTCGTCGGAGACGAGGACGTCGTAGGCGTTCAGCTGGTCTGCGGGCAGCACGTGAACGGTCGGGATGTTGCGGACGCTCTTGAGGCTCAGCTCGTCGGTGCGCTCCAGCACGATCAGAACGTGCTTGGAGGTGGCGACGGTGGCGAGGAACTCGTTCACGGCCTTGGTCGAGGGGGTCTCGCCCTGGGCGAGCGTCTCGACCACGTGCACGCGGCCACCACGGGCGCGGTCGGAGAGAGCGCCGAGCAGAGCCGCGGCGATCATCTTCTTGGGGGTGCGCTGCGAGTAGTTGCGCGGCACCGGTCCGTGCACGATGCCACCGCCGGTCATCTGAGGGGCGCGGATCGAGCCCTGACGAGCGCGACCGGTTCCCTTCTGCTTGAACGGCTTGCGGCCGGCACCGGAGACCTCACCACGACGCTTGGTCTTGTGGGTTCCCTGGCGGGCGGCGGCGAGCTGAGCGACGACGACCTGGTGGATGAGCGGGATGTTGGTCTGCACGTCGAAGATCTCGGCGGGCAGCTCGACGGTGCCAGACTTCTTGCCGGAGACGTCGAGCACATCGAGCGTGTTAGTAGCGGCAGCCATGGACTACGCCCCCTTCACTGCGTTGCGAACGAAAACGAGGCGGCCCTTGGCGCCGGGAACGGCGCCCTTGACCAGCAGCAGGCCCTTCTCGGCGTCGACCGAGTGGATGACCAGGTTGAGCACGGTGACGCGCTCGCCACCCATCCGGCCGGCCATGCGCATGCCCTTGAAGACGCGGCTGGGCGTCGAGGAGGCACCGATCGAGCCGGGCTTGCGGTGGTTGCGGTGCGAACCGTGCGAGGCGGAGACGCCCTTGAAGTTGTGGCGCTTCATCACACCGGCGAAGCCCTTACCCTTCGAGGTGCCCACGACGTCGACCTTCTGGCCGGCTTCGAAGACGCTCTCGGCGGTGAGCTCCTGGCCGACGGTGTAGTCGGCCGCATCCGCGGTGCGGATCTCGGTGAGGTGGCGGCGCGGGGTGACGCCGGCGGCGTCGAAGTGACCGGTGGCCGGCTTGTTGACCTTGCGCGGGTCGATCTGGCCGGCGGCGATCTGAACGGCCGAGTAGCCGTCCTTCTCCGGGGTGCGGATCTGGGTGACGACGTTCGGGGAGACCTCGACGACGGTCACGGGGATGAGACGGTTGTTCTCGTCCCACACCTGGGTCATGCCGAGCTTCTTGCCGAGCAGGCCCTTGGAAGTCTTAGCGGTGGTAGCCATGAGTGTTTACTGGTCCCTTCCCGCTCAGAGCTTGATCTCGATGTTGACGTCGGCGGGGAGGTCGAGACGCATGAGCGAGTCGACGGCCTTGGGCGTCGGGTCGATGATGTCGATGAGGCGCTTGTGCGTGCGCATCTCGAAGTGCTCGCGGCTGTCCTTGTACTTGTGGGGCGAACGGATGACCGCCACCACGTTCTTCTCGGTCGGCAGCGGCACGGGGCCCACGACCGTTGCACCTGCGCGCGTGACCGTGTCGACGATCTTGCGTGCCGAGGTGTCGATGACCTCGTGGTCATACGACTTAAGTCGAATGCGGATCTTCTGTCCCGCCATGTGTGACTCTCTCTCTATCTCGCGTCGTACAGCCTCGACTGCATTGGACGCCCACTGTTTTGCTATCAAGCACCGCGCGCACACACGTATCCCAAGGGAAGTGAGGGTTGCGATTAAGCTGTGTCCTGCTGCCCGCGGCCTAGTTCCCCGATGAATGAACATCGTGACTATGCACTGCCAAGACAGTGATTCGGGCACGCGCAGAGCGGCCCAAAATGTTGAACTAGACGAGTTTGCCACATCTCAGGGCTACATGCAACCCGGGCGTGTCGCGCATCAGGACGCGGATCCGCCGCCCAGGCGCAGCACCGCCCGGGCCGCCCGTTCGAGTTCAGCACCGTAACTCGCCCCGTGGCCGACCGCGTGCACGGCGAGCGGGAAGAGTTGGTGCAGCGGCACCCGTTCGTGCCACCCGGGCGCGAGGGGCGCGACCCGGTCGTAGGCCGTGAGGATGTCCTCGACGAACGGCGCGCCGAACAGCAGCAGCATCGCGAGATCGGTCTCCCGGTGGCCGCCGTGCGCGGCGGGGTCGATCAGGACGACGCCGGTCGGCGTCCACATCACGTTGCCCGACCAGAGGTCGCCGTGCAGACGCGCGGGCGGGGCTCCGTCGTCGAAGATGCCCGACTCGATCAGGTCGCAGGTGCGCAGCACCGTCTGGTAGCCCTCGGCCGAGATGTTGCCCCGGGCAACCGCCTGCTCGGCGTAGGGTCGCACGCGTTGCCCGGCGTAGAACTCGCTCCAATCCGCCCACGCCCCGACGCTCATCGCGCGCCGGCCGATGAAGCTCGGGCCCGGCCAGTCGGCGGGCGGCGAGCCGAACGCATCCGCTCCGGCCCCGTGCGTGAGCGCCAGCAGTTCACCGAAGCGCCGTGCCGCCTCCCGGCTGGGCCGAGCACTCCGGAGTTCCTCGAGTTCGATCCGGCCCGGGCGCACCGACTCGACGCGCACGCACGGCACGCCCTGCGCATCCGCAAGCCACCGGAGCCCCGCCGCCTCGGCCTCGAAGAAGCCCTCGGGCGCTGCGGGGTCGGACTTGGTGAACACGCTTCAACGCTATGCCCCGCAGGTTTCGCGGGCATGTCGACCACGAAAAAACGTTCTTACGGGAGCGCCCGGAGCCCAGTCGTCTCAATCGCGCTGGCTACTCTCGGCCAAGCTCTGTTCGCAGCGTCTGGCGGCGAGCCTCCCGTAAGAACGATTGACCCTATTCTGCGCCCGCCACCCCGGAACACAAGTCTTGACTTCACGCCCGAGAAGTGGGTGGGCTCAGGAGAAGAGCAGAACTCGGAGTTCGCTCTCGGCCGAGGCGAGGCGCCCCGGGTCGATGGTCGCCCCCGCCGCGTAGTGGTCGACGATTCGCGGGTCGACGTAGCTCTTCTTCGCGATCGCGGGCGTGTTGCCGAGCACGACGGATGCGTCGCGCATCGCCTGTGCGAGGGCCCTCGTCCGCGCGGTCTTCTTCTCCTCCGGCCCGTGCTTGGCGAGACTCACGGCCGCCGCCAGCGTGCCGTGCAGGGTGCGGAAGTCCTTGGCCGTGAACTCCCCGCCCGTGCGTTCGCGCACGTACTCGTTGATCTCGGCGGGATCGACCGGGTGCCACGTGCGACCCGCTTTCCAGGCGAGCAGGCGAGCCTGTGGGCCGCGCCGCTTGAGGCTGCGCACCACGCTCGCGAGGTCGGCGTCGGTGATCTCCGACGACCACTCCTCGCCGCTCTTCGCCGGGAACTCGAGCGACACGACGTCGCCCGAGACGCTCGCGTGGCTGCAGAGCAGGCTGGTCAGTCCGTAGCTGCCGTGCTGCTGCGCGTAGCGCTCGTTGCCGACGCGCAGGGAGCCGGTGTCGAGCATCCGGAAGCCGGCCGCCAGGGCGCGCTCCCGCGGGTACCCCTCCTTGCGGAGGTCGATGGTGACGAGACGTCGCGCGGCCGGCAGCGATTCCGCGAGGGCGAGCGCACGGTCGTACTTGATGCGGTCTTTCTGCTCTCGCCAGGTGGGGTGGTAGATGTACTGGCGTCGGCCCGCTCCGTCGACGCCGGTGGCCTGGATGTGGCCGTTCGCGTAGGGGGCGATCCAGACATCGGTCCAAGCGGGCGGGATGGCGAGGTTTTCGAACCGGGCGCGGAGCTCGGGATCGGTGATCGTGTTGCCGTCGTCGTCGCGGTAGGTGAAGCCTTTTCCCGAGCGGAGACGGCGAATGCCCCGCCCCGAGGAATCAGATCGACGGAGGCGGGGCATTCCCCTATTCAATACCTATTCGTTGCCGACCGCCTTGTCGGCCGCGGCCCGGGCGCCTTCCACCTGGTCGTCGAACTTGCCGCCGGTGACCTTCTTCACGGTGTCGGCCACGCCGTCGAGCACCTTGTCGCTGATCTCCTCCGCCTTCTCGCTCTTCAGGGCATCCTTCACTTTGTCGTCGTTCAGGAACTCCTGTGCCTTCTTGGTGATGTCGTCGAATCCACTCATGTGGTCATCCTGATCCGTTTTCCGGCAAAGCAAAAGGGCCGTGCCCGAAGGCACGACCCTTTTGAATGGTGCAGAGACTACTTGTTGATCTTGGTGACGGTACCGGCACCGACGGTGCGGCCACCCTCACGGATCGCGAAGCCGAGGCCCTCCTCCATCGCGATCGGCTGGATCAGCGCGACCGAGATGTCGGTGGTGTCGCCGGGCATGACCATCTCGGTGCCCTCGGGCAGCGTGATGACGCCGGTGACGTCGGTGGTACGGAAGTAGAACTGCGGACGGTAGTTCGTGTAGAAGGGGTTGTGACGGCCACCCTCATCCTTCGAGAGGATGTAGGCGGTGCCCTCGAACTCGGTGTGCGGCGTGACCGAACCGGGCTTCACGACGACCTGACCGCGCTCGACGTCCTCGCGCTTGGTGCCGCGGAGGAGCAGACCACAGTTCTCGCCGGCCCAGGCCTCGTCGAGCTGCTTGTGGAACATCTCGATACCGGTGACCGTGGTCTTCTGCGTCGGGCGGATGCCGACGATCTCGACCTCGGAGTTGATGGCCAGGGTGCCACGCTCGGCGCGACCGGTGACGACCGTTCCACGACCGGTGATCGTGAAGACGTCCTCGATCGGCATGAGGAACGGCTTGTCCTTGTCGCGGATCGGGTCCGGGATGGACTCGTCGACGGCGTCCATGAGGTCGAGGATGGACTGGGTCCACTTCTCGTCACCCTCAAGGGCCTTCAGGCCCGAGACGCGCACGACAGGAGCGTTGTCGCCGTCGAAGTTCTGGCTGGAGAGCAGCTCGCGAACCTCGAGCTCGACGAGCTCCAGGATCTCCTCGTCGTCGACCATGTCGGCCTTGTTGAGGGCGACCAGCAGGTAGGGCACGCCGACCTGCTTGGCGAGCAGCACGTGCTCACGGGTCTGAGCCATCGGGCCGTCGGTGGCGGCGACCACGAGGATCGCGCCGTCCATCTGAGCGGCACCGGTGATCATGTTCTTGATGTAGTCAGCGTGACCAGGGGCGTCGACGTGAGCGTAGTGACGCTTGGGCGTCTCGTACTCGACGTGCGAGATGTTGATCGTGATGCCGCGCTGGCGCTCCTCAGGAGCGGAGTCGATCGACGCGAAGTCGCGCTGAACGTTGGTCGCCGACGGGAACTTGTCCGCCAGAACCTTCGAGATCGCCGCGGTAAGAGTGGTCTTACCGTGGTCGACGTGACCGATCGTTCCGATGTTGACGTGCGGCTTGGTCCGCTCGAACTTGGCCTTAGCCACTAGGTCCTCCTCAGGACTCTCATGCCGGACACCGGATGCTGGATTGCATCCGGAATCAGGCGGGGGGTTTGTTGATATTTTACGCGAACCGACGTGGCCCGCAGAACTCGGGTGTTACTCGCCCTTGTTCTTCTGGATGATCTCGTCGGCCACAGCCTTCGGGACCTCGGCATAGCTCTCGAAGGTCATCGAGTACACCGCACGGCCCGACGTCTTGGAGCGCAGGTCACCGATGTAACCGAACATCTCCGAGAGCGGGACGTGAGCGCGGACGACCTTGACGCCGGAGGCGTCTTCCATCGACTGGATCTGGCCACGACGCGAGTTGAGGTCGCCGATGACGTCGCCCATGTACTCCTCGGGCGTGCGCACCTCGACGGCCATGAGCGGCTCGAGCAGCACGGGGCTGGCCTTGCGAGCGGCCTCCTTGAAGGCCATCGAACCGGCGATCTTGAACGCCATCTCCGAGGAGTCGACGTCGTGCGACTGACCGTCGAGCAGGCTCGCCTTGACACCCACCATGGGGTAGCCGGCGAGCACGCCGACCTGCAGCGCATCCTGGATGCCCGCATCCACCGACGGGATGTACTCGCGCGGAACGCGACCACCGGTGACCTTGTTCTCGAACTCGTAGGTCTTGTCGGCCGTGACCTCGAGCGGCTCGATGGCGATCTGCACCTTCGCGAACTGGCCGGAACCACCGGTCTGCTTCTTGTGGGTGTAGTCGTGACGCTCGACGGCCTTGCGGATCGTCTCACGGTAGGCCACCTGGGGCTTGCCCACGTTGGCCTCGACGTTGAACTCGCGCTTCATGCGGTCGACCAGGATGTCGAGGTGGAGCTCGCCCATTCCCTTGATGACCGTCTGACCGGTCTCCTGGTTCTGCTCGGTGCGGAAGGTCGGGTCCTCTTCAGCGAGCTTCTGGATGGCGACACCCAGCTTCTCCTGGTCGGCCTTCGTCTTCGGCTCGATCGCGACCTCGATCACCGGCTCCGGGAACGTCATCGACTCGAGGACGACCTGGTTCGACGGGTCGGACAGGGTGTCACCGGTGGTGGTGTCCTTCAGGCCGATGACCGCGTAGATGTGGCCGGCGGTGACCGAGTCGACCGGGTTCTCCTTGTTGGAGTGCATCTGGAAGATCTTGCCGATGCGCTCCTTCTTGCCCTTGGTCGAGTTCATCACCTGAGCGCCGGAATCGAGGTGACCCGAGTACACGCGGATGTAGGTGAGACGACCGAAGAACGGGTGCACCGCGACCTTGAACGCGAGGGCCGCGAACGGGTCCTTCGGGTCGGGGTGACGCTCGACGACGATCTCCTCGTCGCGGATGTCGTGACCCTCGGTCGCGGGAACGTCGAGCGGCGACGGCAGGTAGTCGACGACCGCATCGAGCATCGGCTGCACGCCGCGGTTCTTGAACGCCGAGCCGCAGAGCACCGGGTAGATCTCGCTGTTGACGGTGAGCTTGCGGATGGCGCCCTTGATCTCGGCGACCGTGAGCTCCTCGCCGCCGAAGAACTTCTCGAGCAGCGCGTCGTCGGTCTCGGCGACGGTCTCCAGGAGCACCTGACGGTACTCGTCGGCCTTCTCCTTGAGGTCGGCCGGGATCTCCTCGATCTCGTACTTGGCACCCATCTGCACGTCACCCTTGGCGTCGCCGCGCCAGGTCAGCGCACGCATCTCAACCAGGTCGACGACGCCCTCGAACGAGGACTCCGCACCGATCGGGAGCTGGATGACCAGCGGCTTCGCGCCGAGGCGGTTGATGATGGTGTCGACCGTGAAGTAGAAGTCGGCGCCCAGCTTGTCCATCTTGTTGACGAAGCAGATGCGCGGCACGTTGTACTTGTCGGCCTGACGCCACACCGTCTCGGACTGGGGCTCCACGCCCTCCTTGCCGTCGAACACGGCGACCGCGCCATCGAGCACGCGGAGCGAACGCTCCACCTCGACGGTGAAGTCGACGTGGCCGGGGGTGTCGATGATGTTGATCTGGTTCTTGTTCCAGAAACAGGTCGTCGCGGCCGACGTGATGGTGATGCCGCGCTCCTGCTCCTGCGCCATCCAGTCCATGGTGGCGGCGCCGTCGTGCACCTCACCGATCTTGTGGGTGATGCCCGTGTAGAACAGGATGCGCTCGGTGGTGGTGGTCTTGCCGGCATCGATGTGCGCCATGATGCCGATGTTGCGGACCTTGTTCAGGTCGGTGAGCACGTCCTGTGCCACGGATATCCTCCGATAGGTAAGGGGTTGAGGGCGAGGAGAGGGGTCGGACTACCAGCGGTAGTGCGCGAACGCCTTGTTCGACTCGGCCATCTTGTGGGTGTCTTCGCGACGCTTGACAGCGGCGCCCAGACCGTTCGACGCGTCGAGGATCTCGTTGGTGAGACGCTCGGTCATCGTCTTCTCGCGGCGGGCCTTCGCGTAGGTGGTGAGCCAGCGGAGCGCGAGCGTGTTCGCGCGGTGCGGCTTGACCTCGATCGGAACCTGGTAGGTCGAGCCACCGACGCGGCGGCTGCGCACCTCGAGGGTCGGGCGCACGTTGTCGAGCGCCTTCTTCAGGGTGACGACCGCATCCTGGTTGTTCTTGGCGGCGACGCCCTCGAGCGCTTCGTAGACGATGCGCTCGGCAGTGGCCTTCTTGCCGTCGAGCAGGATCTTGTTGACCAGCTGGCTGACGATCGGGGCCCCGTAGACGGGGTCGGCGACGACGGGGCGCTTCGGAGCGGGACCCTTGCGAGGCATTACTTCTTCTCCATCTTCGCGCCGTAACGGCTGCGAGCCTGCTTGCGGTTCTTCACGGCCTGCGTGTCGAGCGCGCCGCGGATGATCTTGTAGCGAACGCCAGGGAGGTCCTTCACACGACCGCCGCGGACGAGCACCATCGAGTGCTCCTGCAGGTTGTGGCCCTCACCGGGGATGTACGCGGTGACCTCGGTGCCGTTCGACAGCTTGACGCGGGCGACCTTGCGAAGCGCGGAGTTCGGCTTCTTGGGGGTGGTGGTGTACACACGGGTGCACACGCCGCGCTGCTGGGGGTTGGCCTTGAGGGCGGGCGCCTTGGTCTTCGTGACCTTGGGGCTGCGACCCTTCCGGACCAACTGCTGAATGGTTGGCACTACTTGCTCCTTGTATTCGTACTGCACAGTGTTTGCAAGGGCGGACACCCGCACCTCGTTCGTTCACGACCCACGCGCGCCTCGTTCAGGCGTGTCGGGTTCGTTTGGACCCACCGGCGGTACAAAATGGCTCTGGTATCGCTGGTTGGTGGAGCAGTGGGGACTTACGTCCTGCTTCGCTCGAAAATCTGGGCATGCAAGTATGCACACACCCGGAAAATAATAGCCTCTTGACCCCGGAGGGTCAAATATCGCTCCTCATGCTGGGAGCGAACGGCAGCGCGGACCTGCCGATGTTACCAGGTCGGACTGGGTGCCCAGGTCGGAGCGGGTTACCAGGTCGGGCTGGTGGTCGGCGATTCGGCGTAGGCCATGGTGGCCGCAGCCGAGCTCTCGGCCTGCCGCCGGTCGAACTCCTCGCGCGCCGCCAGATTGCGCGCCTTGACCTTGCGGCCACGCAGCGCGATCCAGGCACCGGCCCAGATGGTGGCCTCGCGGGCCACGATGGCACCGGCGAGGGTGAGCGGGTCCATGGTGATGGAGCGCACGAAGTCGTACTGCTCCTGGGGCTGCCAGTTCCAGGCCTGCACGTGGATGAGTGCGCCCGCCAGGCCCCCGAAGTAGACCAGGACGGCCACCAGGAAGCCCCCGAGCACATAGGCCCACCAGCCCGCGCGATTGACGATCAACACCATCAGGATGAGCGAGACCGCGAACACGATCGCCGGCACGATGAATGCGGCGCTGAGGAGGAACGAGGAGAAGGCCGTGACGTAGGTGTCGGGCTGCACGTTCGCCGAGATGATGAGGAAGGCGACGGCCGCGTAGACCACCGCGAACGCGACGGTGCCCACCAGCGCGATGAGCGTACCGCCGCCCCGGTTGCCGCGGGCGGCCGGTGGCGTGGGCGCGGCGATCGGCTGCGGCACGGGCTGGTAGGGCGGCGGGTAGGCCGCACCCGCCATCGCGGCGGCCGCCGGCGGCGCCGGAGCGAACACGGCCGCGGGGTACGGGGTGCGGCCCTCATCGACCGGGACGTACGGCGTGGGCTCGGACGACGTCACATAGGGGCCGCCCTGCGGCTGACGGTCGTAGGCGGCGGTGGCCTGCTCGGCAACGGGAGCATGGTCGGAGACGACGTAGGGACCCCCCAGCGGCTCGCGAGTGGCGCTCTCGGCCGTCGGCCGCCCGCTCGCGGCCGGCAGGTCCTCACCGGGGGCTTCGACCGGCCCAGCGTGCTCGACGGCCTCGACGCGCTCGACGCGCTCGGTGTCGACCACCTCGACGTTCTCAGCGGGTTCCGGGTCGTTGCGCGGCGCATCCGTCGCCCCGTCGCCCGCGGGCGCCTGCCACGCCGGCAGATCGGGCAGCGGCGGCGTCGCCGGCGCCGCCGTCTCCCCCTCGGGCCCCCGCGCAGGGAACTCCGGTGTGTCGTCGTGACGGTCGTCGCTGCTCATGCGCACACGCTACCAACGGATGCGTCATCCGACAGCCACGCGCGCCGCAGAACCAGAAAGGCCCCCCACCGTCCGGTGAGGGGCCTTTCGGGGGTGCCTACTAGTTGTAGGTGCCCGGGGTGTAGTCGTCGCTCGAGAACGAGTCGAAGTCGACGAACGAGAGGTCGGCCTCCGAGAACACCGAGTCATCCGTGAAGATGCGGTTCGGGTAGCGCTCGGCCTTGGCCTCTTCGGTCGCCTCGACGGTGACGTTGCGGTACTTCTGGAGACCGGTTCCGGCCGGGATCAGCTTTCCGATGATCACGTTCTCCTTCAGGCCCACCAGCGGGTCGGACTTGCCCTCCATGGCGGCCTGCGTGAGAACACGCGTGGTCTCCTGGAACGACGCGGCCGACAGCCACGACTCGGTCGCGAGCGAGGCCTTGGTGATACCCATGACCTCCTGGCGAGCCGAGGCGGGCTTCTTGCCCTCGGCGAGAGCGGCGCGGTTCACCTCGGTGTAGCGCGACCGGTCGACGAGCTCACCGGGGAGCAGGTCGGTGTCGCCGTGCTCGACGACGGTGACCTTGCGCAGCATCTGCCGCACGATGACCTCGATGTGCTTGTCGTGGATCGGCACACCCTGCGAGCGGTAGACGCCCTGCACACCGCCCACGAGGTGCTTCTGCACCTCGCGCACGCCCTTGACGCGAAGGACTTCCTTCGGGTCGACGGCGCCGACGATGAGCTGCTGGCCGAGCTCGACGTGCTGCCCGTCCTCGACGAGGAGGGTGGCGCGCTTCAGCACCGGGTAGGCGATCGGCTCGTCACCGTTGTCGGGCGTGAGGATGACCTTGCGGCTGCGCTCCGTGTCCTCGATGATGACGCGACCGGCGGCCTCGACGATGGGCGACGCACCCTTGGGGGTGCGGGCCTCGAAGAGCTCCTGCACGCGGGGCAGACCCTGCGTGATGTCGTCGGCCGAGGCCGATCCACCGGTGTGGAAGGTGCGCATCGTGAGCTGGGTACCGGGCTCACCGATCGACTGGGCCGCGATGATGCCGACGGCCTCGCCGATGTCGACGAGCTTGCCGGTGGCGAGCGAGCGGCCGTAGCAGGCAGCACACACACCGACGGCCGACTCGCAGGTCAGCACGGAGCGCACCTTGATGGTGCGGACGCCCGCGGCGACCAGCTTGTCGATCAGCACGTCGCCGACGTCGTCTCCGGCCTCGGCCACGACCTCACCCTTCTCGTTCACCGCGTCAGCGGCGAGCGAACGGGCGTAGACCGAGTTCTCGACGTTGTCGTCGCGGGTCCAGGTGCCGTCGGCACCCTCGATCGCGATCGGCAGGTCGAGACCGCGGGAGGTGCCGCAGTCGGGCTCGCGGATGATGACATCCTGCGAGACGTCCACCAGACGACGGGTGAGGTAGCCCGAGTCGGCCGTACGGAGAGCCGTGTCGGCCAGACCCTTGCGGGCACCGTGGGTCGCGATGAAGTACTCCGCCACCGACAATCCCTCGCGGTACGAGGAGATGATCGGGCGCGGGATGATCTCACCCTTCGGGTTGTTCACCAGGCCTCGCATACCCGCGATGTTGCGGATCTGCAGCCAGTTACCACGAGCACCCGACGACACCATGCGGTTGATGGTGTTGTCGCTCGGGAAGTTGGCACGCATGGCCTGGGCGACCTCGTCGGTGGCCTTCGTCCAGATCTGGATGAGCTCCTGACGACGCTCGAGGTCGGTCGTGAGACCCTTCTCGAACTGACCCTGCACCTTGGCGGCCTGCTTCTCGTAGCCCGCCACGATCTCCCGCTTGTTCGGCGGGGTCAGGATGTCGGAGAGCGCAACGGTCACACCGGAGCGCGTGGCCCAGTAGAACCCGGCGTCCTTGATGCGGTCGAGCGAGGCTGCGACCTCCACCTTCGGGTAGCGCTCGGCGAGGTCGTTGACGATGCCCGAGAGCATCCCCTTGTCGGCGACGGCCCGGGTGAGCGGGTAGTCGGCCGGCAGGGCCTCGTTGAACAGCGCGCGACCGAGCGAGATGTCGACCAGCACGGGGCCGTCGACGTAGCCCTCGGGCCGCTCGTCCTCGTGGAAGACGACGTCGTTCAGGCGGATGCGCACATTCGCGTTGAGGTCGAGCGTCTTCTGGTCGAAGGCCAGGATCGCCTCGGCGATCGAGGCGAACGCGCGGCCTTCACCGACAGCGCCCTCCTTGACCGTGGTGAGGTGGTGTAGACCGATGATCATGTCCTGGGTCGGCAGGGTGACCGGACGGCCATCCGACGGCTTCAGGATGTTGTTCGACGCGAGCATCAGGATGCGCGCCTCGGCCTGGGCCTCGACCGACAGCGGGAGGTGGACGGCCATCTGGTCACCGTCGAAGTCCGCGTTGAACGCGGCGCAGACGAGCGGGTGCAGCTGGATCGCCTTGCCCTCCACGAGCTGGGGCTCGAAGGCCTGGATGCCGAGACGGTGCAGCGTGGGCGCGCGGTTCAGCAGCACGGGGCGCTCGCGGATGATCTCCTCGAGCACGTCCCACACCTGCGGGCGCGAACGCTCCACCATGCGCTTGGCGGCCTTGATGTTCTGAGCGTGGCTCAGGTCGATCAGGCGCTTGATCACGAACGGCTTGAAGAGCTCGAGCGCCATCTGCTTGGGCAGACCGCACTGGTGCAGCTTCAGCTGCGGGCCGACGATGATGACCGAACGGCCCGAGTAGTCCACGCGCTTGCCGAGAAGGTTCTGGCGGAACCGGCCCTGCTTACCCTTCAGCATGTCGCTGAGGGACTTCAGCGCGCGGTTGCCGGTACCCGTGACGGGGCGACCGCGGCGGCCGTTGTCGAACAGCGCGTCGACGGCCTCCTGCAGCATGCGCTTCTCGTTGTTGACGATGATCTCGGGCGCACCGAGGTCGAGCAGACGGCGCAGACGGTTGTTGCGGTTGATGACACGACGGTAGAGGTCGTTCAAGTCGCTGGTCGCGAAGCGGCCACCGTCGAGCTGCACCATCGGGCGCAGCTCCGGCGGGATGACCGGCACCACGTCGAGCACCATCGCGGCCGGCGAGTTGCCGGTCTGCAGGAACGAGTTCACCACGCGCAGACGCTTGATGGCGCGGATCTTCTTCTGACCCTTGCCCTCGGCGATCTGCAGGTGCAGCAGCTCCGACTCGGCCTCGAGGTCGAACGCCTCGAGGCGCTTCTTGATCGCCTCCGCGCCCATGTAGGCCTCGAAGTACATGCCGTAGCGGTCCTGCAGCTCGTGGAAGATCGCATCCTCGGGCTTCAGCTCGCCCACCTTGAGGTTGCGGAAGTCCTCCCACACGCGCTCGAGCTGGGAGATCTGGTCGTCGTAGGCCTTGCGGGTCTGCGCCATCTCCTTCTCGGCGCCGTCCTTCGTGCGGCGCTTCTGGTCGGCCTTCGCGCCCTCGTTCTCGAGCTCGGCGAGGTCGGTCTCGAGGCGCGACAGGCGGTCGGCGATGCGGGCGTCACGCTGGTCGGACAGGGTCTTGATCTCGAGCCGCAGCTCGTTCTCGAGGCCCGGCATGTCCTCGTGGCGGCCGTCTTCGTCGACCGAGATGATCATGTACGCGGCGAAGTAGATGACCTTCTCGAGGTCTTTCGGCGCCATGTCGAGCAGGTAGCCCAAGCGCGACGGAACGCCCTTGAAGTACCAGATGTGGGTGACCGGAGCGGCGAGCTCGATGTGGCCCATGCGCTCACGGCGCACCGACGACTTCGTGACCTCGACACCACAGCGCTCACAGACGATGCCCTTGAAGCGCACCCGCTTGTACTTGCCGCAGGAGCACTCCCAGTCCCGGCTCGGCCCGAAGATCTGCTCTCCGAAGAGGCCGTCCTTCTCGGGCTTCAGCGTGCGGTAGTTGATCGTCTCGGGCTTCTTGACCTCACCGTGCGACCACTTGCGGATGTCGTCTGCCGTGGCGAGACCGATCCGCAGCTCATCAAAAGTTGTTACGTCGAGCAATTTTCCTTCTCTCCTGGAAAAAGTCTTCTAGTGGTTGCCGGCTCAGATGTCGTCGATGGACGACGACTCGAAGCGGCTGGAGATGTTGATGCCGAGCTCTTCGGCGGCACGGAAGACCTCGTCGTCCGTGTCGCGCAGGCTCACCGCGGTGCCGTCGGCCGAGAGCACCTCGACGTTCAGGCAGAGCGACTGCATCTCCTTGATGAGCACCTTGAAGCTCTCGGGGATACCCGGCTCCTGGATGTTCTCGCCCTTGACGATCGCCTCGTAGACCTTCACGCGGCCGAGGATGTCGTCGGACTTGATGGTGAGCAGCTCCTGCAGCGCGTACGCCGAGCCGTAAGCCTCGAGGGCCCACACCTCCATCTCACCGAAGCGCTGGCCACCGAACTGCGCCTTACCACCGAGCGGCTGCTGGGTGATCATCGAGTACGGACCGGTCGAACGGGCGTGGATCTTGTCGTCGACCAGGTGGTGCAGCTTCAGGATGTACATGTAGCCGACCGAGACGGGCTCCGGGTACGGCTCGCCGGAGCGGCCGTCGAACAGCTGCGTCTTGCCGGAGGAGCCGATCAGGCGCTCGCCGTCACGCGTGAGCGTGGTGGAGTCGAGCAGACCCGCGATCTCCTCCTCGGAGGCGCCGTCGAACACCGGGGTCGCGACCTTCGTGCCGGGAGCAGCCGAACGGGCCTGCTCGGGCAGGCTCGCAGCCCACTTCGGCTTGCCCTCGACCTCCCAGCCCTGCTTGGCGATCCACCCGAGGTGGGTCTCCAGCACCTGGCCGAAGTTCATGCGGCCCGGGATACCCATCGGGTTCAGGACGATGTCGACCGGAGTTCCGTCGGCGAGGAACGGCATGTCCTCGACCGGGAGGATCTTCGAGATGACGCCCTTGTTGCCGTGACGGCCGGCGAGCTTGTCGCCCGCGGTGATCTTGCGCTTCTGGGCGATGTAGACCACCACGCGCTGGTTGACGCCTGAACCCAGCTCGTCGTCGTTCTCGGCCGAGAACTCCTTGACGGCGATGATGGTTCCCTCTTCACCGTGCGGCACCTTGAGGCTCGTGTCGCGCACCTCGCGGCTCTTCTCGTTGAAGATCGCGCGGAGCAGACGCTCCTCGGCGGAGAGCTCGGTCTCACCCTTCGGCGTGACCTTGCCGACGAGGATGTCGCCGGGGCGCACCTCGGCACCGATACGGATGATGCCGCGCTCGTCGAGGTCGGCCAGCAGCTCCGGGCTCACGTTGGGGAGGTCACGGGTGATCTCCTCCTTGCCGAGCTTGGTGTCGCGGGCATCCACCTCGTACTCCTCGATGTGGATCGAGGAGAGCACGTCGTCCTTCACCAGGTTCTGGCTCAGGATGATCGCGTCTTCGAAGTTGTGACCCTCCCACGGCATGAACGCCACGAGGAGGTTCTTGCCGAGCGCGAGCTCGCCGTTCTCGGTGGCCGGGCCATCGGCGATGACCTGACCGGCCTCGATCCGCTCGCCCTCGGAGACGATGACGCGGTTGTTGTACGACGTGCCCTGGTTCGAGCGGTCGAACTTGCGCAGGTAGTAGGTGTCGTAGCCACCGTCGTCGAGCTGCACGGTGACGGCGTCGGCCGACACCTCCTGCACCACACCGGCGTTGGCCGCGGTGACCACGTCACCGGCGTCGATGGCTGCGAAGCCCTCCATACCGGTACCCACCAGCGGCGACTCCGAACGGAGCAGGGGCACGGCCTGGCGCTGCATGTTCGCGCCCATGAGCGCGCGGTTCGCGTCGTCGTGCTCGAGGAAGGGGATGAGCGAGGTCGCGACCGACACCATCTGGCGCGGCGAGACATCCATGTAGCCGATCTCCTCGGCCGGGAACAGGTCGACCTCGCCGCCCTTCTTACGGGCGAGGACGCGCTGCTCGGCGAAGTGCGAGTCGGCGGTCAGCGGCGCGTTGGCCTGGGCGACGATGTACTCGTCCTCCTCCGACGCGGTGAGGTAGTCGATGTTCTCGGTGACCTTGCCGTCGACGACGCGGCGGTAGGGGGTCTCGATGAAACCGAACGAGTTGATGCGCGCGAAGGATGCGAGCGAACCGATCAGACCGATGTTCGGGCCTTCAGGGGTCTCGATCGGGCACATCCGGCCGTAGTGGCTGGGGTGCACGTCGCGCACCTCGACGCCGGCACGCTCACGGGACAGACCACCGGGGCCGAGCGCAGAGAGGCGGCGCTTGTGGGTGAGACCCGCGAGCGGGTTGTTCTGGTCCATGAACTGCGACAGCTGGCTCGTTCCGAAGAACTCCTTGATCGCGGCGACGACGGGGCGCACGTTGATCAGGGTCTGCGGGGTGATGGCCTCGATGTCCTGCGTGGTCATGCGCTCGCGGACGACGCGCTCCATGCGGGACAGACCCGTGCGGACCTGGTTCTGGATGAGCTCGCCGACGGCGCGGATGCGACGGTTGCCGAAGTGGTCGATGTCGTCGACGTCGAGACGGATCTCGACCGGCTTGCCGTCACGCACGCCGGGCAGCTGCGTCTGGTTGTCGTGCAGGGCCACCAGGTACTTGATGGTCGCGATGATGTCCTGGTTGGTGAGGACGGAGTCGCTGAGCGGAGCGTCGATACCGAGCTTGCGGTTGATCTTGTAACGACCCACCTTCGCCAGGTCGTAGCGCTTCGGGTTGAAGTAGAAGTTGTCGAGCAGCGCACGCGCGGCCTCGGCAGCCACCTGCTCGCCCGGACGGAGCTTGCGGTAGATGTCCTTGAGGGCCTCTTCCTTGGTGAGGATCGAGTCCTTCTCCAGGGTGGCCTCGATCGAGGCGAAGCCCTTGAACTCCTCGAGGATCTCCTCGGAGGTGAGGCCGAGGGCCTTGAGGAACACGGTCACCGACTGCTTGCGCTTGCGGTCGATGCGCACGCCGACCTGGTCGCGCTTGTCGATCTCGAACTCGAGCCAGGCGCCGCGGCTCGGGATGATGCGAGCCGAGTAGATGTCCTTGTCGGAGGTCTTCTCGGGGGTGCGCTCGAAGTACACACCAGGGGAACGCACGAGCTGGGACACGACGACACGCTCGGTGCCGTTGATGATGAAGGTGCCCTTCTCGGTCATCAGCGGGAAGTCGCCCATGAAGACGGTCTGGGTCTTGATCTCACCGGTCTGGTGGTTCATGAACTCGGCCTCGACGTAGAGCGGGGCGGCGTAGGTCTTGCCGCGCTCCTTGCACTCGTCGATGGTGTACTTCTCCGGCTCCAGGAACGGGCTGGTGAAGCTCAGCTGCATGGTCTCGCCGAGGTCTTCGATCGGCGAGATCTCCTCGAAGATCTCGTCGAGGCCCGAGTTGCTCGGCAGGTCTTGCCGGCCGGCGGCCTTGGCTTCGGCGACGCGTGCCTTCCACACGTCGTTACCGACCAGCCAGTCGAAGCTCTCGGTCTGCAGAGCGAGCAGATCGGGAACCGTCAAGGTGTCGGTGATCTTGGCGAACGAGAGCCGGGAAGCGGCCCGACCGTTCTTGGGTGAATTGGTGGTTGCGTTGCGCGCAGCAGCCAAGGAAATAACCTCCGTGGACCCCGTCGGGTCTTGTGTTACTTACGGTCGATGTGGTGTCGAGACTCCGCAGACATGGTCTGAACCCGCAATATGGTTCTAGAGTGTTGCTGCGCGGTATGGTGTGAACCTGTCCGCGCGGCTGCCGACCACAATATGAAGGCATGGGTTTTCTGGGAGCGCAAAGAACAAATATAGGCGTTTTCAACACGCCTGTCCAGTCGAAATCTTGACCAGTTCCATTTTCTCAGGTATAACCACCGCGTGAGCGACGCCGAGAGCTTCCTCGAGGGCCGTTGGCGGCGCATCCTGGCCGCCACGCCCGCGCGCGGCCCCCTCTCCTGGCTCGTCGAGTTCCTCGTGTTCGGGCTCAAGCAGGCTTGGGCCTGCGTGTTCGGCGGCGCGCTGCTCGCCGTCATCTTCGCGGCGCGGCTCTGGTACCCGGCCGACGCCGCGCTCGCGCGGAACGACTTCCTGACGCTCGCGGCGGTGGCGATCCAGGTGGTGATGGTCGCGGCGCGGCTGGAGACCTGGCGGGAGCTGCGGGTGGTCGTGCTCTTCCACATCGTGGGCACCGTGATGGAGCTGTTCAAGACCGACGTCGGGTCGTGGAGCTACGGAGCCGACGGCATCCTGCGCATCGCCGGGGTGCCGCTGTTCAGCGGGTTCATGTACGCGGCGGTCGGGTCGTACCTCGTGCGCGTGTACCGGCTGTTCGATCTGCGCTTCACACGCTATCCGCCCCTGTGGCTGACGGCCGTGCTCGCCGCCGCGATCTACCTCAACTTCTTCACCCACCACTACATCTGGGACCTGCGCTGGCTGCTCGTGCTCGCCGTCGTGGCGGTGTTCGCGCGCACGACGATGCACTACCGGGTCTTCCGGCGGACGTACCGGATGCCCGTGCTCGTCGCGTTCCTGCTGGTGGCGCTGTTCATCTGGTTCGCGGAGAACATCGCCACCTTCTCCCAGGCCTGGACCTACCCCGACCAGGCGACTGGCTGGCAACTCGTGTCGGCCGCGAAGCTCGTCTCGTGGTTCCTGCTCATGATCATCTCCGTCGTGCTGGTGACGTGGGTGTACCCGCCGAAGGCGCCGGGGCCGCTCGGGCCGCTCGGGCCTCGGCGATAGGGTCGAGGGATGGCACGGAACGCGGAGCGGGCGGCGGGCGGCGGGGGCGCCGGGCATCCGTCGACCCGGTTGCAGGACGGCTTGCTCGCCACCATCGAGGAGGACCGGTTTCGCCCCGGATCGAAGGTGCTGATCGTCGACGGCACACCGCAGTCGCACGTCGACCTCGACGACCCCGGCTACCTCTCGTTCGAGTACGTGCGGCGCATCGGGCACGGCATCGACCTCGTCGCCGCGCCCGGGGCACCCATCACGGCGGTGCACCTCGGGGGCGGCGCGTTCACCCTGCCCCGCTACGTGGCCGCCACCCGCCCCGGGTCGCGGCAGCAGGTGGTGGAGATCGACAGCGCGCTGGTGGAGTTCGTGCGCGAGCACCTGCCGCTGCCGCGGGACGCGAGCATCCGGGTGCGGCACGGCGACGCCCGCGAAGTGCTGGCGAAGTTCCCGCCCGGGTTGCACGGCACGGTCGACGTCGTCGTGGTGGATGTGTTCGCCGGCGCGCGAACGCCGGCTCACGTCACGAGCGCGGAGTTCTACACGGCCGTCGCGGGCATCCTCTCGCCCACCGGGATCGTGGCGGTGAACGTGGCCGACGGAGCGGGGCTCGCGTTCGCCCGCAGCCAGGCGGCGACGCTCGCGCACGTGTTCCCGGCGGTGGCCCTGGTGGCCGACCCGCAGATGTTGAAGGCGCGACGGTTCGGCAACGTGGTCGCGTTCGCGTCGAACGCGCCGCTGCCCTTCGATACGCTGCCGCGGCTCGTGGCGGGGGATCCGGTGCCGGCGAAGGTGGTGGCCGGGCGGGAGCTGCGTGACTTCATCGCGGGCGCCCCGGTGTCCACCGACCAGACCTCCACGCCGTCGCCGGCTCCCGCTCGGAGCATTTTCCAGGTAGACCGGAAGCAGCGGGACTGACGGTCGAGACGGGTGGTGAGCGGATGCGCGGGAGAAGTCGGGCAGCCGTGAGCCGCGCTCGGGGCGCCGTGGTGGGTGCGGTTGCAGCACTCGCCGTGTTGGGGCTGGCGGCGTGTTCGGGCGCGGCCGAGGCGCCCGCGACTCCGACGGAGGCCGCCTCCTCCGCTCCGCCCTCCCCCACTCCGTCGATGACGGCGGCACCGACGCCCACGGCGAGCGCCGCGCCGTCTGAGGATCTCGGGCCGCTCGTGCCGTCGGGGGATCCGGTGGCGATCGCGAGCGACCTGCCGGCACCGTGGTCGATCCCGCGGCTGGCCGACGGATCACTCCTCGTGAGCGAGCGGGACTCCGGGCAGATCGTGGAGATCGTCGACGGCCGCGCGGTGCCGGTTGCGACGATGCCCGGCGTGGTGGCGGCGGGCGAGGGCGGCCTCCTCGGTCTCGCGGCGTTGGAGGGGGCATCCGGCAGCTACCTGTACGCCTACTACACCGCGCAGGACGACAACCGGGTGGTGCGGATGCCGCTGTCGGGCTCCCCGGGCGCGCACACCCTGGGCGCACCCGAGGGGGTGCTCACGGGATTGCCGAAGGCGTCGAACCACAACGGTGGGCGAATCGCGTTCGGACCGGACGGCATGCTCTACGTCACCGCGGGCGACGCGAGCAACGGCTCGAACGCGCAGACCCTCGATTCGCTGGGCGGGAAGATCCTGCGGATCACCCCGATCGGCACGGTGCCGGCCGACAACCCGTTCCCGGGGTCGCCGGTGTGGACGCTCGGGCACCGCAACCCGCAGGGCATCGCCTGGGCCGCCGACGGCACCATGTGGGCGGCCGAGTTCGGGCAGGACACCTGGGACGAGATCAACCGCATCACGCCGGGAGCGAACTACGGCTGGCCGGTGGTGGAGGGCGTGGCGGGAGACCCGGCGTTCGTCGACCCGGTGGCGCAGTGGCCGACGGAGGACGCGTCGCCGTCGGGGATCGCGGTGGTCGGCGACACGATCTTCATGGCCGCGCTCGGCGGGGAGCGGCTGTGGACCGTGGGGTTCGACGGGTCGGCCGCATCCTGGTACCAGGGCGGTCAGCTCGGGCGGGTGCGCGACGTCGTGCGCGGGCCCGGATCGACGGTGTACCTGCTCACGAACAACACCGACGGGCGCGGGTCGCCACGCGCCGGTGACGACGTGCTCTACCAGGTGAATCTGGTTCCGGCGGGGTGAGTCGCCGGGCCATCCCCGGGCGGGTTGAGTACCCTTGACGCGACGGGACCCGAACCCCCGACACGGCACCAGGAGCACGAACTGAGCATCATCACCGGTTACGACATGACCACCCTCCGCGAGAAGGTCGATCTCGACGCCGTGAACGAGCGGCTCGAGGAGCTCGGCAAGCTCCGGAGCCTGTCGGCCCTGAACGAGAAGGTCGTGCTGCTGCGCCTCGGCGGGCAGCTCGACGAGGCGTTCGTCATCGCCAACGAAGCGCTGCGGCAGGCCCGGTTCTCGGGTGACCGGGAGCAGGCGCTGGGGGCGCGCATCCGTCGTGCGCAGGTGCAGCAGTACCAGGGCAAGTACGCCGCCGCCCTGCAGGAGCTCTCGCTCTGCGTCGAGGAGGCGCAGACCCACGAATGGGGCGCGCTCGAGGCGGCGGCCACGCTCAGCCGCGGCAAGGTGCACTTCGAGATGAAGGACTTCGAGTCGGCACTCGTCGACTTCAAGGCTGCGGTCTTCTTGATGGAGCGGCAGGGCGCATCCATCGATCAGTTGGAGAGCTCATTGGTGGCGGTGGCCGTGACCGAGTCGTTCCTCTCGGCGTAGGGTCCGGGTTCGCCGTGGCCGATCTTGCTCGTGTGACGACCTGGGCGAACGCCCTGATCGCGCTGCATCTGGATGCGCGGGTCTGGTCGTTCGGGTTCGACAACGCCAAGACGCGGGCCGGGCAGTGCAACTACACGGCGCGGCGCATCACGGTGTCGCGGTATCTGGCGGCGCGGTACGAGGACGACGAGATCCACCAGATCCTGCTGCACGAGGTGGCGCACGCGCTGGCCGGGTCAGGCGCCGGGCACGGGCCGCGGTGGACGGCGATCGCCCGGTCGATCGGGTACGAGGGGTCGCGGCTGCACCACGGCACGCGGGCCGACGAGCTGGCGCCGTGGGTGGGGCGCTGCCCCGCCGGCCACGAGTTCTACCGGCACCGGCGGCCCGCGTCACGCCTCTCCTGCAGCCTCTGCGCGCGCGGCTTCAGCGCGGCGCACCTCATCACGTGGACCCGCCGCGACGTCGCCCCCGCCCGCCGCGGCACCCCCGCGGCCCAGCGGGCGCGGCAGCCGCTGGGCTGAGTCGCCCGGAAAGCGGCAACCGGCGGCGGTCTACCGGCTCGACATCCGGTGACTACACCGAGCCGAGCGTGCCCCGATTGAAATCGGTGTACCAGAGCGAACCGATGCTGGAGACGGCGAGGCGGTTCGGCATCGCCCCGGCGAATGGCGGAGTCACGAACGACACCGACCCGTCGAGCTCGACGCGGCCGATGTCTCCCCCACCGTCAGTGAAGTACAACTGGGCGAAATCGCCGGCGACGAGTGAGGCCGGAGTGACGGTGCCGAACCGCGCGGGTGGGATCGGGACCACGCTCACGCCGCCGGAGAGCGTCACGTTCGCGAGCGCCCCGGCACCCCCGACCCACAGGGTTCCGTCGTGAGCGACGGCGAGACCTGAGAGACCGGTGAGGGCGAGCGGGACGACGTCGAACGCGCCCGAGCGCGGGTCGTATGCGCCGAGGGATGCCACTGGAGACCCGGCCCGGGTGAACCAGAGCCGGCCATCCGGAGCACTGACGACATTGGTGATGATCGCACCATCGGGGTCAGCGACTCTGGTGATCGTGCCATCGGGCGCGATGCTGCCGAGACCGCCCGTGGCCGGCTCCCCGAACCAGACGTTGCCATCCGACCCGGAGACCACGGAGAAAGCCATATCGAATGAGCCGCCGAGGGGGAACGAGTCGACTGTGCCCGTGCGCGGATCGAGTCGGTCGATTGCTGCGTTTGCGGCGTCGCCGAACCACATGTCACCGCTCGGCGTCATCGTCATGTCAATGACGGCGGGATGCGTGGGGCCGAGGTCATAGGGGGTCTGCCCACCGCTGACGGGGTCGACGCGCACCAGCTCGTTGCTCGATCTATCCGCGTACCAGAGAAAGCCGCCGAGGTCGCTTTCGACGATCTCGGGTCGACCTCCCGCCGTGGCGGGCGCGGTCTCGTGCCAGGTGGCGAACCCCGCTCCTCCGACGTCGACCGCCTGAGCTGCCGGAGCGGCGCCCCCGGCGATCGTCATGACCGCCGCAATGGCCGCGATTCCAGCGACGGCGCAACGGATGGAACGCGAGAAACTGATCTCAGACACTGTTCTTATTCCTTTCTGCATCAGTTCCAGGTGAGGGTCGGGCTCCAAAGCTCGTTGACCCAGAGGTGACCCTCCCCGTCGATGTCGAGAGCGGTGCGGTTGCCGTCGAGGCGACTGAAATGTGCCACCCCAGCCCCGTCGATCGTGCCGTAGCCGTACTCCTGGTCGAGGAAGTGGAGCTCGGCGGAGTCGTCGCCGGCGAGGTCCCCTCCGACCATGGCGACGGGCAGCACGGGAATCGCTCCCCCGCCGGTGACATGCCGGTCGGTGATCGTGCCATCCATCGCGATCTCGAGGAAGCCGTACAGTCCGCCGACCCACACGTCGCCACTCTTGCCGACGGCAATCATGCTGCCGGAGGATGCGCCGCCGCCCAGGTCGGCGAATGACCCGGTCCGCGGGTCGTAGGCGCCCACACGATTCCCGCCGGTTCGCGTGTACCAGATGCGACCGTCGGGTGCGGCGGTCACTGCATTGACGCGCTCATCGCGCGGTTCGGCCACGACGGAGATCATGCCCATCGCGTCGATACTCACGATGTTCGTGCCGTAAGGGTCGCCGAACCAGATGTTGCCGTCAGCGCCGAGCGTGAGTGATGAAGGAGCAGCGCTCACGCCGGTGAGTGGAAAGACCTCGACCGCCCCCGTATCCGGGTCGAGGCGATCCATCGTCACACCGAACCCCTCGCTGAACCACATCGATCCGTCGGCGGCTCCGACGACTGCCAGCACGTTGAGCCGAGTTCCCAGGTCGTATGCCGTCTGGACATGGGTGTGAACGTCGATCCGGACGAGGTCTTCGGCGCGGTCATCGAAGTACCAGAGGTTGCCGTCGACATCGTGCGTCAAGCGCGTGATCTGGGCCGTCGGGCTGCTGAGCGGCAGGTCATGCCAAAGCGAGACACCGCTGCTCGAAAGGTCGAGCGCGGAGGCAGAGCTCGCGAACGAGCTTGCCGTCAGAACTGCGAAGACGCACGTTGCCAGCATGGCGGCGCGGCGAGTGCCGACCGCTGTGGAGTGCGCGGGAGTGCGGGTTGGACATGGAGGAACTCCTCGGATCGGTGGGATGGGCGCTGGGTGGGCGCATCCGATCACCGTATTCGAGGAGTCCTCAGGGGTGGGAGGAGTAGTTGCTACTCCATCGGCGTCAGTCGGTGACCTGGACCTCTTTCCAGAAAGCGACGTAGTTCGAGAAGTCCTTGCCGACGCGGTCGAAGGCGGTCGGGTAGGGGTGCGGGTAGCTCCACGCGCGATCCTGCAGCGAGGCGTCGCCGTTCTTGACGTTGAAGTACTGGCACTCGCCCTTCCAGGGGCAGGTGTAGGGGGTGGGGCTCTTCTCGAGGAACTCCGCGTTCACGCTCGACGGCGGGAAGTACCAGTTGCCCTCGATCGCGATCAGATCTTCTTTGGGTGCTTCGGCGATGACGGTGCCGTCCAGGACTGCCTTCATTGTGCTGACCTCCAATGTCACCTCAACGCTACGCCTTCTGCAGCGAATCCTCGCTGTCGATCGCGCACAGCTCTCTCAGTTCGGCCGCGCGCCCCTGCGCGACCCATTCCTGCCCGGCCGCCGACGCGGAGACGAGGTGCCCGACCGCGCCCCGCAGCCCGGTGAACGCGGCGCAGGCGGCAGCCGCCTCGGGCGAGGAGTAGTCGATGCCGAGGGTCGCGAGGGCGTCGACGACGGCGCCTGCCAGCAAGAAGTCCTCGACGGCGAACTGCCCGTCGGCGCGCTGCGGTGTGACGATCGCCACCATCGCCCGGTCGCCGCGGCGGGCCTGCTCGTCGAGCACCGCGCGCGCCGCAGCACTCCGCACCCGGAAGTCGGCCGCAAGGACGAGCGCGTCCGCCGGCACGGATGACGGCGACGACGCGAGCTCGTCACCGATCCCATCCGGGAGCGCGTCGGCGAGCACGACAACGTGCGCATCCGCCACCACCGCCGCGAGCTCCCCCGACGCCACGCCCACGTGCACACGCACCTGGTAGCGGGTCTGCGAGCTCGATCCCTCCATGACCGGGATCGGGGCTGCGGAGGACGACTCGGTGCGCATCCCCCGATCATAGATTCACGTCTCCTGCGGCCAGAAATCCGCGTCGCTGGTCAGTACCAGAGAAGTGAATCTCCGATGACAGTACTGGCCTGTGCCCAGAGGTGGCCCTGGCCATCGATCACCATCGACATGCTCGGAGTATCCAGCCGCGAAGAATGAAGCGTGCCGTCGGCCTCGACGCGTGTGAACCCCAGGTCGGACGACGTGAAGTAGACCTCGCCTTCGTCGTCACCGGCGAGGTCGCCGCCGACCAGACCGAAGACACGGATGGGAAGACCGCTTCCCGCCGGGAGCGGATGGGTCTCGACGCTGCCATCGAGCGCAATCTCGATGATCTCGCCGTCACCCCCTAGCCACAGCGAACCGCTCTTCCCGACAGCCAGCGTCCGGGAATCGACGGTTCGGACTCCGAAATCGGAGAATGCTCCGCTGACGGGGTCGAATGCTCCGAGGGCATCCGACCCGCTGCGGGTGTACCAGAGTCGCCCATCGGCGGCGGCTTTCATGTCGAAGATCCGCTCGCCATGGGGCTCCCGGATTACCGAGACGGAACCGCTGAGGCTGACGCGAGCGAGTTCGTCGGAGAAGATGTTTCCCAGCCAGATCGCTCCGTCGGCACCGACTGCGAGAGCTGACGATGCTGCCACAGCCGTCGACACTGCGAAGGACGAGACCGACCCGGTGACCGGGTCGAGCCTGTTGACGGTGGAGTCGGCGCTGTTCGTGTACCAAAAGGTCCCATCGGGCGCACCGACCATGCCCGTGACCCACGAGTCGGAGTCAATGGGGTACTCCGTCTGCGCGTGGCTGCCCTGATCGATACGTACCAACGATTGGGCTGCATTGCCGTTGGTGTACCAGACGTCCCCGGCCCAGTCCTTCGTAAGCAGGCGCGCGCTCGTCACGGCCGCAGGCAAGGGAAGCTCGTGCCAGAGCGAGACACTGTGGGGCGGAAGGTCGAGTGCGCTCGCGCCGCCTTCGCCGGCAGGAACCGTGAGCGAAGCGACTACGGCGACCGCGGCACCGACTGTCAGGAGGCCGCGACGATGGCGACGAGCGGGATGAATACCGGACATGACTACTCCTCGGATCGGACCCTGGGTGGGGGGCACGCCAAAGTCCATCACCGACCCAAGACCAGGAGTTATGAGTAGTTGCTACTCGAAGATTGCGGTGAGGGCGCTTGGAGCAGCGAACGTGCCGGGGGAGACTGGTGGGGTGCGCGTGCTGCTGAAGTTGGTTCTGGACTGCGACCCGGATGCGGCCTGGCGCGCGTTGCGGAGCCCCGCGGTGTTCCGCGAGGTGTCGGGGCCGCTTATGGAGGTGGAGTCGCTCGCCGCTGACGGGTTCCCGACCGTGTGGGAGCCGGGGCAGCATCCGGTCGCCATGAAAGCGGCGGGGCTGCTTCCGATGGGAAAGCAGATCATCCGGTTGAGCGTCGAGACGGCCGAGCGCGGGCAGACGCGCATCCTGCACGATTCGGGGCAGGGGGTGACCGGGGCGGTGAGCGCGATCCACCTCTGGGACCACCGGATGGCCGTGTCGCCCGACCCCGCGGGGACGGGCAAGACGCTCTACCGCGATCAGTTGATCGTGGGCGCCGGGCTTCTGACTCCCTTCGCCTGGTACAGCCTGTGGGCGTTCTGGCAGCTGCGCGGGCGCAAGCTGCAGGCTCTCGCGCCGAGTTGGGCGTACGATTTCCCCGCCCCTGAACCTGTGGAGGACGAGTCATGAACGCCGCTGCGATGACGGCCCTCGAGACGGCGGACTGGCGCCGGCGCGTGTTCAGCATCTACGAGGAAGTGCGCCGACTGCGCGGTGTCGACGCCGTCGAGGCGCACGAGTTCTGGCGGGAGGCGCGGGACGACCTGTTCCGCCTGCATCCGGCCACTCCCCTGCTCCCCGACGACCGCGAGGGCTTCGACGGGCTGCCGATCGCGCCGTACGACCCCGCGTGGAGCTTCGAGGTCGAGATCGAGGAGGTGCCCGAAGACGACGACCGCCCTCGGCACTTCGACTTCGAGACCGGGACGGACGGTGTCGTTCCGTTCGATCTGCTCGGCATCGCCCGAATCGACGGCGTCGGCACCCTCGACGTCTGGCGTCTCGCCTCCTACGGCGGTGGCCTGTTCATCCCGGTGAAGGA
Source organism: Herbiconiux sp. FW305-C-125 (assembly GCF_058783455.1). Classification (NCBI taxonomy): domain Bacteria; kingdom Bacillati; phylum Actinomycetota; class Actinomycetes; order Micrococcales; family Microbacteriaceae; genus Herbiconiux; species Herbiconiux sp. FW305-C-125. The sequence goes on from NZ_JBYSYO010000001.1 coordinate 1,026,083, forward strand.
CGCCCTCGCCGGCAAGCCCGGCGGCACCTACGGCGGCGGCCGCTACCTCGTCGACACCATCAAGGGCGCGAGCCTCGACCAGAACGTCGTCCTCGGGGTCGGCAGCTCGTCGACCCTCGTGCTCGACTTCAACTTCGCCTACAACCCGTCCTGCGCCTACGACCCTGCATGGGCCTGCCCGCTGGCCCAACCGGGCAACCGCGTGGCTGTGGAAATCCCCGTCGGCGAGAGCTACCCCGGAGACATGCACTAGACTGGGGGTACTCGAGGGCTCCACTGCGAGCCCCGTGCGTCGAAAGAACGCTCCCTCTTCTCGTGGGCCGGCACCGAATGCCACCCATTTGCAGATACTTCTTGCGGCGAACGGATGCACCGTCGGTGCGTTCGCCAGAACTCCGAGTGGGCCTTCTGCACGATGCGCCTGCCGGACTGATGCCCGAAAGGCACCACTGTGTCCATCACTCCTTCCTCCTTCGGCGCGCTCGGCGTGCCCGCTCCGCTCGTCGCTGTGCTCTCCGCGCAGGGCAAGACCGAGCCGTTCCCCATCCAGGTCGACACCCTGCCCGACACGCTGAACGGGCGTGACGTGCTCGGCCGCGGCAAGACCGGCTCGGGCAAGACCCTCGCCTTCTCCATCCCGATGGTGGCGCGCCTGGCCGGGCCGCTCGCCGGCGGCCAGCGCCGCCCGGGTCGCCCCGTCGGCCTCATCCTCGCCCCCACGCGCGAGCTCGCCACCCAGATCGACGCGACCCTCGCTCCGCTCGCCCACGCCTACGGCATGACCACCACCACGATCTTCGGCGGCGTCTCGCAGTCGCGCCAGGTTACCGCCTTGAAGGCCGGCGTCGACATCGTCGTGGCCTGCCCGGGCCGCCTCGAAGACCTCATGAAGCAGGGTTTCCTCACCCTCGACGCGGTCGAGATCACGGTGCTCGACGAGGCCGACCACATGGCCGACCTGGGCTTCCTGCCCGTCGTCACGCGCATCCTGGACAAGACCCCGCAGTCGGGCCAGCGCATGCTCTTCTCGGCGACGCTCGACAACGGCGTCGACAAGCTCGTGCGCAAGTTCCTCCACAACGAGGTGCTGCACTCGGTCGACGAGGCCAACTCCCCCGTCGCCGCGATGACGCACCACGTGTTCGAGACTCCCGATGTGGAGTCCAAGCGCGTGCTCGTGGAGAAGCTCGCGTCGGGCACCGGGCGCCGCATCCTCTTCATGCGCACCAAGCACCACGCCAAGAAGCTCGCGAAGCAGCTCACCGAGGCGGGCATCCCGTCGGTCGACCTGCACGGCAACCTCTCGCAGGTCGCGCGTGACCGCAACCTCGCCGCGTTCTCCGACGGCTCGGTGCGCGTGCTGGTGGCGACGGATGTCGCGGCGCGCGGTGTGCACGTCGACGACATCGAGCTCGTGATCCACGTCGACCCGCCGGCGGAGCACAAGGCGTACCTGCACCGCTCGGGTCGCACCGCTCGCGCCGGATCGGCCGGCGACGTCGTGACGATCATGCTTCCGGCGCAGCGGAAGGACGTGAAGGACCTGCTGCGGAAGGCCGCGATCACGGTCACGCCCGAGGCCGTTCCCGCGTCGGGTGCTTCGCCGTCGGTGGACGCCCTCGTCGGCGAGGTCGCGGCGTACGTGAAGCCGGCGCCGCGGACGACCAACCAGCTCCCCGCGTCGGGGCAGGCACGCCGGGGTTCCGGTTCCGGTTCCGGCGAGGGCGGCGGCCGGTCGCAGGGCGCGAACGCGCAGCGCAAGCGCGCCCGGCGTGACGGCGCCGTCGTCGGCGCCGACGGCGGACAGGGTGGCCAGGGCCGCAGCGGTCAGGGCGGCGGGCGCAACGGCGCCGGCCAGGGCCAGGGCCGCGGCGGCCAGGGCGGCTCGGGCGCGACCGGCGGCGGGCGCGGGCGCGGTCGTGGCGGCAACGGCGGAGGCTCGACCTCCGGCGGCAGCCGCTCCTTCTACAGCACCTCCACCGATCGCCCCGCCTCCGGCTCGGGCGAGGCCGGTGGCCGCCGCGGCGGGGCCGGCCAGAACTCGGGCGCGGGTTCTGACCGCCCCCGCCAGTCGGCAGCGTCGTTCTCGGCCAGCAGCAACGGCGGCCGGCGCCGCTCGCGCTAGTCGCGCATCCGCTCCCCTCGAACGGCCCGTCTCCTCGGAGGCGGGCCGTTCGCGCACCCCGACCAGGTGGGGCGGGGCGCTCAGGTCGTGCGCGGGGACTGGGGGTAGATGGTCTCGTGGCGGGCGAGCTGGGCCACGAAGGTCTCGATGCGGCGGGCCCGTGTCTCGGGGCGCTTGGCGTTGACGACGCGGAACAGCACGGCGAACCTGTTCTGCCCCGACAGCGTGGCGAAGAACGCCTCGGCCTCGGGGTTCGCGCGAAGCGCCGCCGCCAGATCGTCGGGCACCTCGATGTTCTTCGGCGAGGCGTACGCCGCGTCCCATCGCCCGTCGGCCTTGGCGCGGTCGATCTCGCGGAAACCGCCCTCGCGCATCCGCCCCGCCTCGATGAGTGCGGCCACTTTCGCCCGGTTGATCTGCGACCAGATGCTCCTCGCCCGCCGTGGCGTGAAGGTCTGCAGGAAGTAGTCGTCGTCGAGCGCATTGCGGCGGCCGTCGATCCAGCCGTGGCAGAGGGCCACGTCGAGTGCTTCGGCATAGCTCACCGTGGTGTTCGCGCTGCCCTTCTTGGCGATGGCCAGACGCACGCCGTCGGATGCCTCAGCATGCTCGGTGAGCCAGGCCTCCCAGGTGACGGCGTCGGCGAAATAGTGGATGTCGCGCTCCTCCATGCTGGCCCCCTCGCCTCGCTCCGATCCGACTCAGTCGATGCGGATGCTCAGCGCAGCCGCCCGACCGACGCGAGCGCCGCCCGCAGCAGCGCACCGCGCCCGCCCTCCATCTCGGCGGAGATCGAGTCGGCGGATGCCTCCTCGGGCGTCATCCAGGTGAGTTCGAGGGCATCCTGCCGCGGCTCGCAGGTGCCCGTGACGGGGACGACGTAGGCCAGCGACACGGCGTGCTGACGCTCGTCGTAGTAGGTGGACACACCGGGGAGCGGGAAGTACTCGGCCACCTGGAACGGCACCGGGCTGGCCGGGAGCTGCGGGAACGCCATGGGCCCGAGGTCTTTCTCGAGGTGCCGGAACAGTGCGTCGCGCAGCGTCTCGCCGTACATCACCCGCCCCGAGACGAGCGTGCGGGTGATGGTGCCGCTCGACCCGACGCGCAGCAGCACGCCGACCTCGACTACCTGGCCGAGCCCGTCGACCCGCACCGGCACCGCCTCGACGTAGAGCAGCGGCAGCCGCTGCCGGATCTCGGCGAGCTCGCTGTCGCTCAACCAGCCGGAATTCGGATCGGGGGTGCGAACGCTCATAGTCCATTCTTACCTGCTCCCGCCGACACCCACGCGTGCGACAGGCCCCCCGATGCGCCCACGACCGCGCCGATGCCGATGTCGGTGGCATGGGTGAGTATTGAGGGATGAGCGATGTGCTCCAGAGGTTCTCCCCCGCGACCCGCGAGTGGTTCCTCGGCGCCTTCCAGTCCCCCACCGCCGCGCAGGCCGGGGCGTGGGATGCGGTGTCGAGCGGCGACCACGCGCTCGTCGTCGCGCCCACGGGCTCGGGCAAGACGCTCGCCTCCTTCCTCTGGGCCATCGACCGCCTCGCCTCGAGCATCACCGACGACGCTCCGCGCACCACCTCGGTGCTCTACGTCTCCCCGCTGAAGGCGCTGGCGGTCGACGTGGAGCGCAACCTCCGGTCGCCGCTCGTGGGCATCACCCAGACGGCGAAGCGGATGGGCGCGACTCCCCCGCTCATCACCGTCGGCGTGCGCTCGGGCGACACCCCGGCGGCCGAGCGGCGCGATCTGGCGAAGAATCCGCCCGACATCCTGATCACCACGCCCGAGTCCCTCTTCCTCATGCTGACCTCGGCCGCGCGCGAGTCGCTGGCGGCGGTCACGACGGTGATCGTCGACGAGGTGCACGCCGTGGCCGCCACCAAGCGCGGCGCCCACCTCGCGGTGAGCCTCGACCGGCTCGACCAGCTGCTCCCCACGCCGGCCCAGCGCATCGGGCTCTCCGCCACCGTGCGGCCCCGCGAAGAGGTCGCGCGCTTCCTGGCGGGCGGGCGGCCGGTCACCATCGTGGCGCCGCCCTCCACCAAGAAGTTCGACCTCAAGGTCGTCGTGCCGGTGGAGGACATGACGCAGATCCCTCCCGCCGAGACCGCGTCGCTCGAGGGTTCGGCGGCGGGTGCCGACGCCCCCGAACAGGGCTCGATCTGGCCGCACGTCGAAGAAGACATCGTCGACCGCATCCTCGAGCACCGCTCCTGCATCGTCTTCGCCAACTCGCGGCGGTTGGCCGAGCGGCTCACGGCGCGGCTCAACGAGATCTACGCGGGTCGACGGCTGTGGGAGGACCCATCGGGCGGTGTGGTCGTTCCGGTGCCCTTCGACGAGAGCGACGACGAAGCCGAGGGGGTGTTCGACGACGGCGAGACGGATGCGCGGGGCCGTGCCGCGCCGGCGCGCCCACCCGCCCAGCTCATGGGCCAGGCCGGCCAGAGCTCGGGCGACGAGCCTGTGCTCGCGCGGGCGCACCACGGTTCGGTGAGCAAGGAGCAGCGGGCCCTGATCGAGGACGACCTGAAGACGGGGCGGCTCCGCTGCGTCGTCGCGACCTCGAGCCTCGAGCTCGGCATCGACATGGGTGCGGTCGACCTGGTGATCCAGGTCGAGGCGCCGCCGTCGGTGGCGAGCGGCCTGCAGCGGGTCGGCCGCGCCGGCCACCAGGTCGGCGAGGTCTCGAAGGGTCTGCTGTACCCGAAGCACCGGGCCGATCTGCTGCATTCCGCCGTGGTGTCGATGCGCATGACCGAGGGGCTCATCGAGACCCTGTCCATCCCGGCGAACCCGCTCGACATCCTCGCCCAGCAGACGGTCGCGGCCTGTGCGCTCGAGCCGATCGACGTCGAGGAATGGTTCGACGTGGTGCGGCGGAGCGCCTCGTTCAGCAACATGCCCCGATCGGCATACGACGCGACGCTCGACCTCCTCGCCGGCTTGTATCCGTCCGACGAGTTCGCCGGGCTGCGGCCGCGTCTCGTCTGGGACCGCGACGCGGGCACCCTCACCGGCCGCCCCGGCGCACAGCGCCTGGCCGTCACGAGCGGCGGCACCATCCCCGACCGCGGGCTGTTCGGCGTGTTCATGGTCGGCGGCGAGCCGACGGATGCCGACCCGGCGACCGGGCGCACCCGATCGGCGCCGGGCCGCCGCGTGGGCGAACTCGACGAGGAGATGGTCTACGAGTCGCGGGTGGGCGATGTCTTCGCGCTCGGGGCGACGAGCTGGCGCATCCAGGAGATCACCCACGATCGGGTGCTGGTGACGCCGGCGTTCGGGCAACCCGGCCGACTGCCGTTCTGGCGCGGCGAGGGTCTCGGCCGGCCGGCCGAACTCGGGGCGGCGATCGGGGAGTTCACCCGCACCGTCGCGTCCGCCTCGCCGCAGGATGCAAATGCCATGGCGCTCGGCGCGGGGCTCGACGAATGGGCGGCGGCGAACCTCGTGGCCTTCGTGCACGACCAGCGTGAGGCTACCGGTCACGTGCCGAGCGACAAGACCTTGGTGGTCGAGAGGTTCCGCGACGAGCTCGGCGACTGGCGCGTCATCCTGCATTCCCCGTTCGGCATGCAGGTGCACTCGCCGTGGGCGCTCGCGATCAACGCGCGCATCCGGGAGCGGTTCGGGGTCGACGCGAACGCGGTGGCGAGCGACGACGGCGTGGTGGTGCGACTCCCCGACACCGAGAGCGACCCGCCCTCGGCCGAGCTCTTCCTGTTCGAGGCCGCCGACCTCGAACAGATCGTGACCGACGAGGTGGGCGGGTCGGCTCTGTTCGCCTCGCGGTTCCGCGAGAATGCTGCCCGCGCGTTGCTGCTGCCCCGGCAGAACCCGGGCAAGCGGTCGCCGCTCTGGCAGCAACGGCAACGGTCGGCGCAGCTGCTCGAGGTCGCACGCAAGTACCCGACGTTCCCGATCATCCTCGAGACGGTCAGGGAGTGCCTGCAAGACGTCTACGACCTGCCGGCGCTGCTGCGCATCGCGCGCGACCTCGAGGCGCGGCGCATCCGCGTGGTCGAGACCGAGTCGGGTGAGCCGTCGCCGTTCGCGCGGTCGCTGCTGTTCGGGTACGTGGCGTCGTTCGTCTACGAGGGCGACAGCCCGCTGGCCGAACGCCGGGCGGCGGCGCTCTCGCTCGACCCGAGCCTGCTCTCCGAGCTGCTCGGCCGCGCCGAATTGCGTGAGCTGCTCGACCCGGGCGTGATCGAGGAGACGCAGCGCGAACTGCAGCGCCTCACTGCCGACCGCCGTGCCCGCGACCTCGAAGGCGTGGCCGACCTGCTGCGGCTGCTGGGCCCGCTCACGACGGCCGAGGTGCGCGAACGCTCGCTCGACTTCGATGTCGCCAGGGCGCTCGACGAGCTCGTCACCGCGCGCCGGGCGTTGCGCGTGACGTTCGCGAGCACCGAGTGGTGGGCATCGATCGAAGACGCGGGCCGCCTGCGCGACGCATTGGGCGTGCCCATCCCGTTCGGCGTTCCGGACGCGTTCATCGCTCCGGTCGAGCAGCCCGTGCTCGACCTGGTGAGCCGCTACGCGCGCACCCACGGGCCGTTCCTGGCCCAGGAGGTGGCCGCACGATTCGGCCTCGGCGTCTCAGTGGTGACGGATGCGCTGCGGCGCCTCGCCGCCGACCGCCGTGTGATCGAGGGCGAGTTCCGGCCGAGCGGCCTCACCGCCGACCTCGAGCGCGTGGGCCTGGCCGGCGGCACCGAATGGTGCGACGCGGAGGTTCTTCGCCGGTTGCGCAGCCGCTCGCTCGCGGCGCTCCGGCACGAGGTCGAACCCGTTCCCACCACCACTCTCGCGCGCTTCCTGCCCGCCTGGCAGCACGTCGGCGGGTCGTTGCGCGGTGTCGACGGCGTGCTGACGGTGATCGAACAGCTCGCCGGTGTCCCGGTGCCGGCCTCGGCGTGGGAGAACCTCGTGCTGCCGGCGCGCGTGCGCGACTACAGTCCCGCCATGCTCGACGAACTGACCGCCGCGGGCGAGGTGGTCTGGTCGGGTCGCGGTACGCTGCCCGGCAGCGACGGCTGGATCGCCTTCCACACCCTCGACACCCTGCCGATGTCGTCGACCGCGCCGGAGGAGATCGACGAGACGCCCGTGCACCGCGCGCTGCTCGGCGCTCTCTCGCGCGGCGGTGCATACTTCTTCCGGTCGCTGGCCGACGAGGTGGCACGCCTGGTGCTGGAGGAGGCCGGGGATCCGGCGAGTGCAGACCTGGTGGCGGGCATCCAGAGCGGCCCGGTCACCGTCGACGACGCGACGATCGTGAGCGCCATCTGGGACTTGGTGTGGGCCGGGGCCGTGACGAACGACACGGTCGCGCCGCTGCGCACCCTCACCGGCTCGGGAAAGTCGGCGCACAGCACCAAGCGACCCGCCCCACGCACCCGGATGTACCGCGGCCGCAGCCTCGCCCGCGCGACCATGCAGACCCGGGTCGGTCCGCCGACCGCCGGCGGCCGCTGGTCGCTGCTGCCCGCGCCGAGCGACGACCCGACCCTGCGGGCGCACGCGACCGCAGAATTGCTGCTCGACCGCTACGGCATCGTCACCCGTGGGTCGGTCGTGAACGAGCGCATCCCGGGCGGCTTCGCACTCGCCTACCGGGTGCTCAGCCAGTTCGAGGAGAGCGGGCGGTGCCGGCGCGGCTACTTCGTCGAGACGCTCGGCGCCGCCCAGTTCGCCACGGGGGGTACGGTCGACCGGTTGCGCGGCTTCGCTCCGGATGCGCCAGGCCGCGACAGCGGGCGCGATCAGCCACCCGAGGCGCTCACCCTGGCCGCCACCGATCCGGCGAACCCCTACGGCGCCGCCCTCCCCTGGCCGACGGTGGAGGGGCACAAACCCGGGCGCAAGGCGGGCGCCCTCGTGTCACTCGTCGACGGTGAGCTCGTGCTCTACCTCGAACGCGGCGGCAAGACGGCGCTCGCCTTCAGCGACGACCCGGTGGTGCTCGAGCTCGCCGCGCGGTCGGTGGCTCTGGCCGTCACCTCGGGCCGGGTCGACCGGATCGCCGTGGAGCGGGTGAACGGCGACTTCGTGCTGGGCACGCCCGTCGGCGGCGCACTGGAGATCGCCGGGTTCACCGGAACGCCACGTGGGTTGAGGCTCCGTGCCTGAGGGCGACACCGTCTACCGCACCGCCAAGCATCTCCACGAGGCGCTGGCCGGACGGCCGCTGACCGTGAGCGATTTCCGGGTGCCGAAGTTCGCATCCGTCGATCTCGTCGGCGAGGTCGTCGAGGGGGTGGTGGCTCGCGGCAAGCATCTGCTCACCCGAGTGGGCGACTACAGCATCCACACGCACCTCAAGATGGAGGGGTCGTGGCACATCTACCGCCACGGCACGCGGTGGCGCCGGCCCGCCTACCAGGCGCGCATCGTGCTCGAGAACGCCGACTGGGTGACCGTGGGCTTCGAATTGGGCGTGGTCGAACTGGTCGAACGCGATCGCGAAGACGAGGTGGTGGGGCATCTCGGGCCGGACCTGCTCGGCCCGGACTGGGACCCTGACGAAGCGGTGCGCCGGCTGGCGGCCGACGGGTCGCGCGAGATCGACGTGGCGCTGCTCGACCAGCGCAATCTCGCGGGCCTCGGCAACGTCTACGCCAACGAGCTGTGCTTCCTGCGGGGGATGCTGCCGCAGCGGCCGGTCGGCGAGGTGCGTGATCTGCCGGGGGTCGTGACGCTGGCGCACCGTCTGATCACGACCAACCGGGACCGGGTCGAGCGCACGACGACGGGCGACCTGCGACCGGGCCGGCAGACCTGGGTGTACGGGCGCGACGGCCGGCCGTGCCTGCGGTGCGGAACGCGCATCCGCCGCGGGTCGATGGGCGCATCCGAACTCACGCAACGGGTGACCTACTGGTGCCCGGTGTGCCAGAGCTAGGGTCGCCCGCCGACCCGTGACCGTTGGCTGCTCGACTACGCTGAGTTCGGTGAACGCATCCGCAGACCTGATTCTCGACGACGACGCCGTGGTGTGGTCGGTGCCTCGTGCCGAGCTGTCGGAGCGGCTCGCCGGCGAGCCGCTCGTCATCGTGATGCACGGGCGCGGCTCGCATGAGAACGACCTCGCCGCACTGTTCCCGCTGCTGCCGGAGGGCGTCGTCTACGCGTCGCTTCGGGCGCCGCTGTCGGGTGCCCCGTTCGGGATGGGCGGGTGGACGTGGTTTCCGCCCGGTGAGCCGGCGAACCCCGCGCTCGACACGATCGACGCCGCCGGGCGGGCGGTTCTGGGATGGCTCGACCGTGTCGAGTCGGCCTTCGGTGCCCCGCCCGCCACGGCGGTGCTCGGGTTCTCGCAGGGTGGAGCGATGTCCATCCACCTGATGCGGCTGGCACCGTATCGTTTCGCCGCCGCAGTGAATCTGTCGGGCTTCGCGGTGCGCGGGCCGGTCGCGGGCGACGAAGCACTCACCGCGCGGCGTCCGCCGCTGTTCTGGGGGCGCGACGAGGCCGACCCGGTGATCGCGGTGGCGGGGATCTCGTGCACCACCGAGGTCGTGCCGGAGCTTTTCGCCGTCACCGCGCGCCTGTACCCGGGCGTCGGGCACGGCATCTCGCCCGAGGAGCTCGCCGACGTGTCGGCGTTCCTGCGGGCGGCGTTGCCGGTCGATCCGGCCGACCAGGTGCCGGCGAGCTGACGGCGGGCGAGCGGATGGCGAAGAAGGCGCGCGCCGGAGCGTCGGGAGCGGCCGGTGGTTCAGGGGTTCCGACCACCGCCGCCACGGTGGCGCTGCGCGCTGCGGGCATCCCGTTCGCCGGGCACGTCTACGTGCACGACGCGGCTGCGACCGACTTCGGCGCGGAGGCCGCGCGCGAGCTGGGGGTCGAGCCGGAGCGGGTCTTCAAGACGTTGATGGTCGACACGGATGCGGGGCTCGGCATCGGCATCCTCTCGGTGCGCGATCAGCTCGACGTGAAGGCGCTGGCGGTGGAGCTCGGCGCGAAGCGGGGCGCACTGGCCGAGAAGGCCGTGGCGGAACGCAAGAGCGGGTACGTGGTGGGCGGCATCAGCCCGGTCGGGCAGAAGACGGCACTGCCGACGGTGCTCGACGACTCGGCGTTGGCGTTCGCGAGCATCTTCGTCTCGGGCGGTCGGCGCGGCTTCGACATCGAGCTCGCGCCGGCCGATCTGCTGCGAGCGGTGGCGGGGCGGGTCGCGCTCATCCGGCGCGGGTGAGAGGTGGGTCGAAGCCGCGCAGGAACGGTTCACGCGCGTCAGGCGGGCCCGCCTGGGTCGGCGCCGTCAACCACGAGACGGGTCCATCGACGGAGGAAGAGTGCGCCCGCGGAGTCGTCGACCACGCTGTCGGGAGCGGTGAGCACCGGGTAGTCCGTCGTCGGCACGCCGTCGCGAGGACGCACGTCGACGTGCACGACCTCATGGCCCCGGCCGTGCAGCCAGTGCGCCATGGCGTAGTCGCTTCGGGAGTCGCCCATGGTGCGCCAGACGCTCGGCACCGGGCCGGTCGCAGCGATGAGGTCGAGCGCACGCTCCGCCCCCAGGTCCTTCCCGACCCGAACCGACTCGACATCGCTCGCGATGATCGACGGGTCAATGCGATAGAGCACCCGGCCGGTGCTGTCGGGATGCGGACTGTTCCTCCACACCACGCCGAGATCGAAAGTTCTGCACAGATCGATCACCGCGCGGTCGAACACGGGCTGTTCCGCGAGATAGTCGTCGGAGTCGACGTCGGTGCATTGCTCGACCGAGATCATGGTGCGCTTCGTGCGGTCGACGAACATCGTCTCGGCGAAGCGCGTCGCCACCAGGCCGTCGACCTCGACGGCCAATCGAGCGGGAGGAACGAGGGAGTCATCGATGGACAGATCACCGACGCCGGTTGGGGTGATGCGAAACCACACAGCCCCCTTCTCGCACACGCCGAAGACACGGGCCGATTCGTCGAGCCCGCCGTCGATCAGCGGAGCGACGACTTCGTTCTGCAGGAAGACGTCCGAGCGCCCGGTGTTGAACGCCACCGGCACGCCGGCGTTGGCGAGGGCCACGAGGTCGGTCGCGATCGCCGGGATGGCGATCCCCCGGGCCACGGGGCTCGCGATGGGTCCGTCGACATCGAGGAGGAGTCCGAGATCGAAGGCCGGTGCGGTCACCCGCCCATTATCCTCGGCTCCGCCCCCGCGTGCGGTCGGCCACCCGAGTCCCTGGCCGAGCGCGTCAGGCCGCTCCAGCGGGTGTCGAACGCCCGAACGCCGTGTGCACGCCGGGCGAGAAGAGCACCGAATCGGGGGCACGGTCAGCGAGCTCGGGGAATCCGGCGGCGGCGAGCAGCTCGTCGTCGAGAAAGCGCAGTTCGGCGTCGACGAGCTGCCAGGGTTCGTGCTCGTTCGGGATGAACCGGGTGCGAGCCGCGCCGGCCCCCCGGGCGACGTGCAGTCCCCACCGCGCCGTGAGGAACACGGCGAGCTCGTCGTTCGAACGGTCGTCGTGGCCGGGGCGCGCATCCACCCGGCTGTGCGGGCCGGGGCCGCCGCCGAACCCGTTTCGACCACGGCGCTCCGAGCGGTAGCTGATGGTGCCGTCGGCCGCGGTGGTGATGCTCATCCGCGCCCAGCGGTACGGCAGGCCGAAGAGCAGATGCGCAGCCGTGACGGCCGCCAGCCGGGCCGACTCGAGCGACACGAAGACCACGCCGCGACGACCGGTGTCGTCGATCGAGTACAGCCGCACGTTGATCTCGGGGAAGGTGCCGATGTAGGGAACGGGCCCGAGCCGCCGAGCACCCGGCGTGGTGGCGTTCGCCAGCCGGAACGGGATGAGGCCCACCCAGGCGGAGCCGTCGAAGACGTCCGGCCGGGTACCGGGCGGGAGGTGCGGAGCGACCAGCTCCGGAGGCACCCGCCAGTGCACGAAGGTGAGCGACTGCCAATCCTGCTCGTGCAGGGCACCACCGGCGAGCGCGGGTGCGACTCGGCTCGGACCGTCGGCAGGCATCGACGGGGTCAGTCGTCGGCCTCGATACCGATCACCGCAACGGGGATGCCGGGGGCGAGGAGGATGTCGGCACGCTTGTACCGCCCCTCACCCACGTTCACCTCGAGCCAGGTCGGAACCGCCGATTCGACGGCGGCGCGGATCTCCTCCTTCAGCACGTCGACATCGCGACCAGAGACCGAGTACTGCTTTCCGTCATACAGGATGTTGATGCGCTTCATACGGGTTCGCCCTTCTTCGACCCAGGCTACCGCCCGCGGCCCGAATTGGCTCTACGCTCGATGTGATGACGATCGCCACCCCCTACGAAGACCTCCTGCGCGAGACCCTCCAGGCCGGAACGCCGAAGGGCGACCGGACAGGTACCGGCACGCGAAGCGTGTTCGGGCGCCAACTCCGGTTCGACCTGGGCCTGGGGTTTCCGCTCATCACCACCAAACGCGTGCACTTCAAGTCGGTGGCCTACGAGCTGCTCTGGTTTCTGCGCGGCGAGAGCAATGTCGGCTGGCTGCAGGAGCACGGGGTCACGATCTGGGACGAGTGGGCCGACTCATCCGGCGAACTCGGACCGGTCTACGGTGTGCAGTGGCGCTCGTGGCCGACTCCCACGGGCGAGCACATCGATCAGATCGCGCAGGTGGTGGAGACCATCCGCACCGACCCCGATTCGCGGCGCATGATCGTGTCGGCCTGGAACGTGGCCGAGATTCCGCAGATGGCGCTCGCGCCGTGCCACGCGCTGTTCCAGTTCTACGTGGCCGACGGGAAGCTCTCGTGCCAGCTCTACCAGCGCAGCGCCGATCTGTTTCTCGGCGTGCCGTTCAACATCGCCAGTTATGCGCTGCTGACGCACCTGATCGCGGCCCAGACCGGACTCGGTGTGGGCGAGTTCGTCTGGACGGGCGGCGACTGCCACATCTACGACAATCACGTCGAGCAGGTGCAGCTGCAACTCCAGCGAAGCCCGTACCCGGCGCCGACCCTGCGCATCGTGAACCAGCGCACGAGCGTGTTCGACTACGAGTACGACGACCTGGAGGTGGTGGGCTATGAGCACCATCCCGCCATCCGGGCCGCGGTCGCGGTATGAGCGTCGCACTCATCTGGGCTGAAGCGCGGGGTGGGGTGATCGGGCGGGACGGCGGAATCCCCTGGCATCTCCCCGAAGACCTCGCGCGTTTCCGCTGGCTCACCGAGGGCAGCACCGTGGTGATGGGGCGCCGGACGTGGGAGTCGTTGCCTGAACGGTTCCGTCCGTTGCCCGATCGCCGCAACGTGGTCGTGACCCGGCAGGCGGGGTGGGCGGCGCCCGGCGCGGTGGTGCACCACTCGGTCGCCGAGGCGCTGGCAGAGGCCGGCGGGGCCACCGGCACCGTGTGGGTGATGGGTGGCGGGGACATCTACCGGCAGGCGCTTCCGTTCGCGCACCGGGTGGAGATCACGCGCGTCGATCTCGAGGTCGACGGCGACACCACCGCACCAGCGATGGGTGGCGAGTGGCGGACCGAGCTCGATCCGCCATCCGGCTGGTTCGAGTCCCGGACCGGCCTGCGCTATCGCTTCGAGTCGCTCACCCGCGAGCCACGGCCCGTTCAGTCGTAGACGTGAGCGACCGTCCAGTGCTGACCACCGTGATGGCGCACCAGGTCGAAGACGTGACTGAGTCCGTTCTCATCGGTGGCTTGGAATCGCCAGGCCACGAAGTCGGGTGCATGGGTGGACCAGTACAGTCCCTCCGGCTCGGTGGGCCGGTCGCTGACCGTCCACCGACGTCCGCGCCACAGCATCCGCACCGGCACGAGGCCGTCGTCGAGCCACAGGGTCGCGAACTCGGTCAGGTCGATGGTCGTCATTCTCGCCTCCGGAAGATCGAATATATGTTCGAATGAATTCACTATCCCGCACCGACGGGCGACACGCCAAGCGGGGTGATGAGGCTGCCGGAGTTCACGTACATCGCAAGGATGATCTCTGGCCGATCGGCCCGAACCGCTCGAATCGCAGCGAGCCGGCGTCTACCGTTGAGGCATGTTCCGCCGTCTGAAGCCCTACCAGCTCGGCTTCGATGTCGGTCTCGCCGTTCTCTGCGTCGGTCTGCGCGTTCCGCTCGGGGCGCCCGAGCCCGCCCTGACGGTCGTGGTGGTGGGTATGGGCCTCGCCTTCGCGTTACGGCGACTGAGCCCGCCCCTCGCCCTGGCGACCGCGTGGGTGTTCGCCGTCGCGCAATTGTCGTTCGCGCTGCAGCCCGACGTGGCCAATCTCGCCCTCCTGCCCGTGCTGTACGCCACCGCCCGCTACGGCGGGCGACTCGTCAAATGGGCCGGACTCATCTCCGCGGCGCTCGGTGCCGTGCTGGCGTCGCTCTACCTCACCGTCGGGGTCTACTACGGCAGCCTGTTCGGCGAGACCGGCCCCCCGAACCTCGCGCGTTTCACCATCACCTTCCTCGCCTACCTGTTCGCGGCAATGGCTGCGCTGGTCCTGAGCTGGACGCTCGGCCTTCTCGCCAAGACTTGGGCGAACGCACAGGAGAGCCGGATGCGGCAGCTGGTCGCGGAGCACAACGTCGCCGTCGAGCAGCAGCGCAATCGCATCGCCCGCGACATGCACGACATCGTGGCGCACTCGCTCGCCGTGGTCATCGCCCAGGCCGACGGTGCGCGCTACGCGATGTCGGCCGACCCCGGGGCCGCCGAATCGGCGCTCGGCACCATCTCCGACACGGCACGGGCGGCGTTGGCCGATGTCCGCGTGCTGCTCGGCGAATTGCGTCACGACGAGCCCACGGCCCCGCAGCCCTCACTCGGAGACGTGCCGCGTCTGGTCGATCAGCTGCGTGCATCCGGACTCTCGGTCGACTTCGACCAGTCGGGAACACCTCGCTCGCTGCCACCGGGCAGCCAGCTCGCCGTCTACCGCATCGCGCAGGAGGCCCTGTCGAACGCGTTGCGTCACGGCGCGCCGGGAGGCCTCGCGCGGGTGCGCCTGCACTGGCAGCCGACCGCCCTCGAGCTGACTGTGACGAGCAAACGTGCCGCCGGACCGGCTCGCGCACTGCGCGCCGGTCACGGAATCCACGGAATGCGCGAGCGAGCCGCGCTCGCCGGCGGCGAGCTGACCATTGTCGACGGTGAGGACGAGTTCGTCGTGCGAGCGACGATCCCGGTACCGGAGAGCGCGGCCGTTGGCGCTGCCCCTGACCGCAGCGGCCGTGTCGACGGCACCGGCACTCGCGGTGTCAGCGGCACCGCCCGCGCAGACGGCGGAGACGGATGAGCGCCATCAGAGTCGTTCTCATCGACGATCAGCCGCTGTTCCGCGCCGGCATCAGGCAGGTGGTCTCCTCCCAGCCCGATCTGGAGTTCGTCGGCGAAGCCGGTGACGGTGCCGAGGGCGTGGCGCTGGTGGAACAGACCCGGCCGGATGTGGTGCTGATGGACATCCGGATGCCGGTGATGGACGGCATCGAGGCGACCCGCCGTCTGCTCGCACCCGGGGGCTCGGTGACCGCGCGGGTCGTCGTGCTCACCACCTTCGACCTCGACACCGCGGCAGTACGTGCCATCGCGGCCGGTGCGAGCGGTTTCCTGCTCAAGGATGCGCACCCCGAGTTCCTGCTGTCGTCGATCCGCACGGTGCACGCCGGCAGCGCGGTCATCGCACCGGCGGCCACGCGCGATCTGTTCGAGCACTTCGCAGCGGCGAGCACGAGCGCACGACCGTCGCCCGGGCCGGGCGGAATGGGCGCCCCCGCGTCCGGTCTCGGCCCCGCGATGCCGCCGGTGCAGGCGTATGAGCGACTCACGTCGCGCGAACGCGAGATCTTCGCGCTCGTGGCCGACGGACTGTCCAACGCTGAGATCGCGAGCGCCGAGTTCCTCAGCGAGGCGACGGTGAAGACGCATGTGAGCCGCATCCTCACGAAGTTGCAGCTGCGCGATCGCGTGCAACTGGTCCTCTTCGCAGTGACTCACGGACTGGGCCGGCCGACGGCCCGCTGAACGTCATCCTCCGGATGTACGCGAGTCGTTCCGCGGGCTGACGCCGCCGGACGCTCCGATCCGTAGCGTCGACGACATGCAGATCAGCCCAGGAGACATCGGCCTCGTCGCGAGAGTCGCCCAGCTCACCAAGTCCTACGGCACCGGCAGCGCCGCGGTCACCGCTCTCGACGATGTGTCGATCGGCATCCGCCGAGCCCAGTTCACCGCGATCATGGGCCCGAGCGGCTCCGGCAAGTCCACCCTCATGCACATCATGGCGGGCCTCGACAACGCGAGCTCGGGCCGGGTGTGGATCGGCGACACGGAGATCACATCGCTTCGCGACACCCAACTGACCACGTTGCGCCGACGACGCGTCGGCTTCGTCTTCCAGTCGTTCAACCTCGTGCCGACCCTCGATGTGCTGGGCAACATCCTGCTCCCGTTCGAGCTCGACGGCCGTCCGCCGTCGGACGAGGAGCACCGCTGGATCGATCACCTCGTCGACACGCTGGGGCTCCGCGACCGCATCCGGCATCGCCCGCACGAACTCTCCGGCGGCCAGCAGCAGCGCGTCGCCATCGTGCGCGCCCTGGGCGCACGGCCCGACCTGGTGTTCGCCGACGAGCCAACCGGCAACCTCGACTCCCGCACCGGCCGAGAGGTGCTGGCGCTGCTCGCCTCGGCGGCGAGCGACTACGGGCAGAGCATCGCCATGGTCACCCACGACCCGGTGGCCGCGAGCTTCGCGGAGCGCATCGTCTTCCTCGCCGATGGCCACATCGTCGAAGACCGCGGCCGGTCGACGGCGTCCGAGATCAGCCAGTACATGCTGGGCATGGAAGGTGTGGCATGAGGCCGCGGATGCGCGACCACGCGCCGAGCGTGCTGGTCGCCACCTTGAGCGCCGCATTCGGGGTCGCCCTGTTACAGGTCACCGGCGCTCTCGCGACCATGATGACCTCAGACCCGGGCCTGTCCACGAGCGGGACCGCAGCGGTCCTGCTCGCTCTCACCGGCGGGGTTTTCATCGTCATCGCGGTGTACGTCGGTGCCGTCGTCACCGCGAACACCTTCGCCACGATCGTCTCCGGGCGCACGAAGACCATCGCGTTACTGCGCCTGATCGGTGCGACTGCGGCGAGTCAGCGCCGGGCCATTGCGCGGGAGGGACTGCTGGTGGGTCTGGCCGGAGCAGCGCTCGGTCTCCTGACCGGCACCGCGGCGGCGTTCACTCTCATCTCGGTGGCGGTGGCCGCCGACGTCGCCCCTCCCGTCGAATACGACTACCTGACGCCGGTGATCGGTCTCCCCCTGGTGGCGGTGGTGCTGACCACGTGGCTGGCCTCGTGGATCGGCTCGCGACGCGTCCTCGACGTCTCTCCGATGGCGGCGACCGGAGGCGCACACGAGGTGCGGCACGACGTCGCGCTCCGCCGGCGGGGCCGTAACATCACGGCGATCGTGCTCATCGTGCTGGGATTCGGACTGCTGGCGCTCGGCATCCTCATCGGATTGGCGACGCCGCTGGGTGTTCTGCCCGCCGTCATCGGCGGTCTCCTCTCCTTCAGCGGCCTCGTGCTCGGCGCTCCCCTTTTCATGCCCGGCGCCCTGCGAGTGGTCGGCCGAGCACTCGGCAAGACGCCCGCAGCACGGCTGGCGGCCGAGAACGCCGTGCGCTACCCGGAGCGGAGTTCACGCACCACCATCGGTCTCGTCATCGGCGTGACCCTGATCACGACCTTCGCCGTCGCTGCGGCGAGCTACCAGGAGATCCTGTCGCGGTTCGACCAATCACGGGAGGGCGGCGTCGCCGGGATCGAGCAGGTGATCGCGGTCACCGTCGGGGTGTTCTCGGCGCTGCTGGGGTTCAGCGCCCTGATCGCGGCGGTCGGGATGGTGAACAACCTCTCGCTCAGCGTGCTCCAGCGCACACGGGAACTCGGTTTGCTGCGCGCACTCGGGTTCACGAATCGGCAGGTGCGCGGGATGGTGGTCGCCGAAAGCGCGCAGCTGACTCTGACGGCCGTACTCGTGGGGCTCATCCTCGGCACCTTCTATGGCTGGGCCGGGGCTCAATCGTTGCTGGGCTGGATGAACGGGCCGGCCGTGATCCTCCCGGTGCTGCCGCTGTGGCTTCTGGGAGTCGTCACCGCCGCAGCCGCGGTGCTGACGGTGGTCGCGGCGATCGCGCCGACCCGTCGCGCCACCCGCATCGCTCCCGTCGTGGCACTGGCCGTGGAATGAGGGACCTCCGCTGGGACAGCGAGGCGCGGCGAAACGACAACCGGGTGTGGAGCCAGGAACTGGCTCCACACCCGGTGTATCAACGCAGGCCGACTGTCGCAAGCGACCGTCAGGGGGCGACTACGACTGGTTGGCGGCCGCCTCGCGGCGGGGCAGCTTCCAGCCCGGCCGGGCGTAGTGGCAGGTGTAACCGTTGGGGTAGCGCTCGAGGTAGTCCTGGTGCTCCGGCTCCGCCTCCCAGAAGGCGCCCGCAGGAGCGACCTCGGTGACCACCTTGCCGGGCCAGAGCCCGGAGGCGTCGACGTCGGCGATGGTGTCCTCGGCGACGCGGCGCTGGTCCTCGTTCTCGTAGAAGATCGCCGAGCGGTAGCTCGTTCCGACGTCGTTGCCCTGACGGTTCCTGGTCGACGGGTCGTGGATCTGGAAGAAGAACTCCAGCAGCTCCCGGTAGCTGGTGGTCTCGGGATCGTAGGTGATCTCGATCGCCTCGGCGTGGCTGCCATGGTTGCGGTAGGTGGCGTTCGGGGTGTCGCCTCCGCTGTAGCCCACGCGGGTGTCGAGCACCCCGGGACGCTTGCGGATCAGATCCTGCATGCCCCAGAAACAGCCACCGGCAAGGATTGCCTTCTCGGTCGTGGTCATCGTGCGTTCTCCTTCGTGTCGAACAGGGTGAGGTAGTCGCCGTAGCCCTCGGCCTCGAGGGCGTCGAGCGCCACGAACCGCAGGGCGGCGGAGTTGATGCAGTAGCGGAGGCCGCCGGTCTCCCGCGGGCCGTCATCGAACACGTGCCCGAGGTGGCTGTCGCCGTGGGCGGAACGCAGCTCGGTTCTGGTCATGCCCCAGCTGCGGTCCTTCTTCTCCACCACGTTGGCGGGATCGATCGGCACCGTGAAGCTCGGCCAGCCCGACCCGCTGTCGTACTTGTCGACGGAGGCGAACAACGGCTCACCCGAGACGACGTCGACGTAGATGCCGGCCTTCTTGTTGTCCCAGAACTGGTTGCGGAAGGCGGGCTCGGTCACGTCCTCCTGGGTGACGCGATACTGCTGAGGGGTGAGGCGGGACAAGGCCTCGGGGGTCTTGCGGTACTCCTGTGTCACGAGAGATCTCCTTGGTTCGCACCACTGGCTGCGGCGGTCATCAATAAGAACAGCGGTGCTGACGAGAAAGTTCCGGCGGGCCGCTGCGCTCACAGGCAGCCCTCAGCATCGGCCCGGTTGCGAGGTGGATTAGCCTGCTGGCATGGGATTCACGCGGGCCGAGCTCGACTCCTACTACGGCACGACGCTGCCCGACGTCATCGGTCCGGGGCTCCGGCTGCTCATCGTCGGCATCAACCCGGGCCTGCACACCGCCGCGGTGCAGGCACCGTTCAGCCGGCGCGGGAACCGGTTCTATCCGGCGCTGTACCGCGCGGGCATCCTCGACCGCCTGATCGATGCGTCGGTGGGTTTCAAGCCGGGCGACCGTCAGCACCTCCTCGACCGCGGCATCGGGCTCACGACCCTGGTGGCAGGCGCGACCGCGCGTGCCGACGAGCTGAGCGACGACCAGTTGGTGGCGGGCGCGGCGGCACTCGTTCCGCGGGTGGCCGAACTGCAGCCGGCCGTCGTCGCGATGCTGGGCGTGACCGCCTACCGGATCGCGTTCCACCGGCCGCGCGCGGTGGTCGGGAAGCAGCCCGAGACGCTGGCCGGCGCCGAATTGTGGGTGGTGCCGAACCCCAGCGGGCTCAACGCCCACGAATCCGTCGACTCGCTGGCGGCCGCCTACCGTGAGGTGGCGATCGCGGCCGGCATCCCGGTGTACCCGGTGCCGCAGACGACCGCCCCCGAGGGCGGTGAGCGCCCGGCCGGCGGCGCGGAACCGGACGCCGGCGCCCGGGCGAGCGACTGATCCGGGCGGCGAGCCGACCAGGACCGGCGGGCCGACCAGGGGCGGCGGCACGGGCATCCGTCAGCCCGTGACCGTGATGAGGGTGCGTTGCCAGCCGGTCGAACCGTCGGGCGCGATGGGGGCGCGCTCCTCGATCTGCAGGTTGCCGGCCTTGTCGGTGGCGCGCACCGAGACGTAGTGGGGGCCCGGGGTCGCCGTCCAGTCGAGCACCCATTGCACCCAGGTGTCGGCGTTCACCGCGGTGGAGAGCTTGGCGGGTTGCCATTCCCCGTCGTCGATCGACACCTCCACCTTCTCGATGCCGACTGTCTGCGCCCACGCCACACCGGCGATCTTGGTGGGCCCGGCAGCGAGCTGTTTGTCGATGCGCGGCGTGTCGATGCGCGAGGAGAGCTTGATCGGGGCTTCGGCCGAGTAGCCGCGCGGCGTCCAGTAGGCCTCGTCGGCGTCGAAGGTCGTGACCTTGAGCTCGGTGACCCACTTGGTGGCGGAGACGTAGCCGTAGAGGCCGGGCACGACCATGCGCACCGGGAAGCCGTGCTCGAGCGGCAGCGGCTCGCCGTTCATCGCCACGGCGAAGATGGCGTCGATGCCCTCGTCGGTGAGGGACCCGAGCGGCGTGCTCGCCGTGAAGCCGTCGACACTCTTGGAGAGCACCATGTCGGCCCCCTGCTGGGGGCCGGCCGCTGCGAGCACGGTGCGCACCGGCACGCCGAGCCACTTCGCCGTGCCGAGCAGTTCGCCACCGACCTCGTTCGAGACGCAGGTGAGCGTGATGGAGTACTCGTCGAGGCCGAGGTCGAGCAGGTCCTGGAACGAGAGTGTCACCTCGTTGTCGACGAGGCCCACGACCGTGAGGCGCCAACTCGACGGGTCGACGGCGGGCACGGTGAGAGCGGTGTCGACCCGATAGAAGTCGGTGTTGGGCGTGTAGAGGGGTGAGATGCCCGGCACGTCGAGCTCCGCACCGTCGGGCACCGGCACGGTCGCGCGGGGGGCCGGCAGCTTCAGGGCGTCACGGATGCCCGCGAGCGACGACGTGGCCGCCGAGACGATGCGCGAGCCCGTCCCGACCACGGCGGCCCCTGCCGCCACGACCGCGGCCAGCACCAGGAACCGCCGCCGGTCGAACCGGGGGTCACGGCCCGGAGCCTCCGCCGGGTCGGCCGGCGCCGACGCCCGGGGCGCAGCGCGCCAGACGCGGAGGCGGCGCACCAGCAGGGTGAGTAGGAACGCGCCCCCGATCGTGCCCAGCACGGTCGGCACCGCGGCGAGCGGGGTCGCGCCCGTGCGGGTCACGATCGCGGCGACGGCGAGTGCGCCCGCCAGCCCGAACAGCACCACTCCGAGCGGCCGGCGCACCCAATGCAGCACGCCCGCGAGTGCCGCGGCCACCGCCACCGCGACGCCGATCGACGCGAGCAGGAAGAGCTTGTCGTTCGCCCCGAAGGTCTCGATCGCGAACTCCTTCGCCCACCGCGGCACGATGTCGATGACGAACGATCCGACCGCGAGCACCGGGCTGCCGTCCCGCGCCACGATCAGGGCGACGAGCTCTGCGATCGCGAGCAGCGCTGCCCCGCTCAGCACACCGCTGAGCGCCGCGAGCGCCCAGTCGGCCAGCCGGCCCCGGGCGTGCGTGCGGGCACGGGTGCCACGTGCCGTCTCTGTCTTCTCGCGCATCCGCTGCCTCCCGACGTCGACGTGAGTGTCGTCGGGTATTCGGAGCGGCACGCGGATCGGCTTGGCCGCGCTAGCCACCGGTGGGGCGAGAGCTGCCCGGCTCGCCCGGCGCTCAGCGCCCCGGCAGCCCCAGGTGCGCGCGCAGCGCGGCCGAGACACCGTCGAGCGCGGCCAGCTGTTCCGGCGTGAGCGCGGCCACGAACAGCTCTCGCACGTCGCGCAGGTGCGGCACCGAGCAGCGGCGGAACACCTCGGCGCCCGCCGCCGTCAGCAGCACCTCCGACCCCCGATTGTCGGCGGCACTGCCTTCCCGCACGATCAGCCCGCGGGCCTCCATGCGCCCCAGATGGTGTGAGAGCCGACTGCGCTGCCAGCCGATCGACGACGCCAGCGCCGACGACCGCAGCCGGCGGCCCGTCGCCTCGCTGAGTGCCAGCATGACCTGGTAGTCGGCCGTCGACACCGCCGATTCGCTCTGCATCCGGCTGCCCAGCAAGGAGCGCAAGGACTCCGCCGTCTCGGTGTAGTCGCGCCAGATGCGCAGTTGCTCGCGGGTAGGAAGATTCCGGGCGGTCGCGGCGTTCACTCTCATTGCCTCCAGTAGTTGACATGTGAACTATATGGCACGCATCAGCGCAGGAGGCCCGACAGAAGGGCACCCCGTATGAGCACCGGACTCGAGTTCGGCATCGACACCTTCGGCGATCTCCCCCGCCACGACGACGGGCGGCTGATGTCGTACGCCGAGGCCATCCGCGCAACCGTCGACGAGGCGGTGCTCGCCGACCAGGCCGGCGTCGACGTGGTCGCCGTCGGCGAGCACCACCGGCCCGAGTTCGCGATCTCGACGCCGGAGACCGTTCTGGCCGGCATCGCCACGCGCACCGAGCGCATCCGTCTCGCCTCCGGTGTCACGGTGCTCTCCTCCGACGACCCGGTGCGCGTCTTCCAGCGCTTCGCGACCGTCGACGCCCTCTCCGGCGGTCGCGCCGAGGTCATCCTCGGCCGCGGGTCGTTCACCGAGTCGTTCCCGCTGTTCGGCTACGACCTCGCCGACTACGACCTCCTCTTCGACGAGAAGATCGACCTGTTCCACAAATTGCTCGACGAGCAGCCGGTCACCTGGGAGGGCACGACGCGGGCCGCGCTGCACGACGCCGACGTCTTTCCCAAGACCGAATCGGGGCGGCTCACCACCTGGGTGGGGGTCGGCGGGTCGCCGCAGTCGGTCATCCGCACCGCGCGCTATGACTTCCGGCTCATGCTCGCCATCATCGGCGGGGCGCCCGAACGCTTCGCCCCCTACGTCGACCTCTACCGGCGCGCGACCGAGCAGCTCGGCACCACCGCCCACCCCGTCGGCATGCACTCGCCGGGCTTCATCGCCGACACGGATGCCGAGGCCAAGCGGCTGTTCTACCCCGGCTACAAGGAGCTCCGCGACCGCATCGGCGCCCTGCGCGGCTGGCCGCCGCTGCGCGCCGAGGAGTTCGACGCCGAGGTGGAGCACGGTTCGCTCTACGTCGGATCGCCCGAGACGGTGGCCCGAAAGATGGCGGCCGCCATCCGCAGCCTCGACGTGGGGCGCTTCGACCTCATCTACTCCTCGGGCGGCAGCCTGGCCGCCAGCGCGCGGATGCACGCCGTGGAGTCGTACGCCACCCAGGTCATCCCGATGGTGCGAGAACTGCTGGCCGAGTCGCCCGTGGGTGCCGCCGGCGCAGCGGCGGTGGCCCAATGAGCGGCGCGGGCAGCGGCGCGGGCGCCGGCTCGGGCGGCCCGGTCAGCGCCGGCGGCGACGGCCGCGGCACGCTCGGCATCCTGGGCGCCGGCAAGGTGGGCACCGTGCTCGCCCGGCTCGCCCTCGCCGCCGGACATCGCGTGCTCATCGCGGGCAGCGGCGATCCGGCCAAGATCGCGCTCCCCACCGAGGTCCTGACCCCGGGTGCCCAAGCGGTGTGGGCGGCGGATGCCGCAGCCGCCGACATCGTGCTGCTCGCGCTCCCGCTCGGCAAGCACGGTCGGCTGCCCGTCGATGTGCTGCGCGGCCGGCTGGTGGTGGACACGATGAACCACTGGTGGGAGATCGACGGACCGCGCGAGCGCATCCTCGACCCGGCCGAGACCTCGAGCGGATTCGTGCAGCGCTTCCTCCCCGAGTCGCGCGTGGTGAAGGCCTTCAACCACATGGGCTACCACGACCTCGAGGCCGAAGCCCGGCCGGCCGGAGCGCCCGGCCGCAAGGCGATCGCGATCGCCGGAGACGATGCGGCGGACGTCGCGGCGGTCGCCGCACTCGTCGACGAGCTCGGTTTCGACCCCGTGGTCGCCGGCGCGCTCGAGGAAGGCCGCCGGATGGAACCCGGCACCCCCGTCTTCGGCGCCAACACCGACGCGGCCGAGCTGCGGCGACTGCTCGCGGCGACGCCCCACGAAACCGCAGCCACCGGGCCCGGTCCGGAGCCGGAACTCGACGCCGACGCGCGGCTCGCCGCGCGCTAGCGCTCCCGTTCCGGCAGCCCGACGAGCTGCCGCACCCCGTCCTCGAAGAGATCGTCGGCGTCGTTGTGGGCGAAGTACTCGGTCACCCCGGCCGCCAGTAGGGGAAAGCGCCGCCGGAACTCAGGCTGGAGTTCGTCGGAGGGCGCCGCATCCGGCCCCTGCTCGGCCAGCACGTGCCCCAGGGTGTAGCGGGTGGCGGCCAGCACCAGAATCCACGCCCGCCCCGGCTCGACCCCCTCGGCGACCAGCCGCTCCAGCGCCCGCTCGGTGAACTCGGCGCGCCGCAGCGAATCGTGCGCTCCCGACACGATGCGTGCCCCGTCGCGATGCGCGAGCAGCGCCGCCCGCAGCGCCACGAGCGCCCCGAGCAGCCACTCGCGCCACGACGCCGAGCGCTCATCGGGCCGGTCGAGCGCCGCCAGGGGCTCGACCGCCTCACCCATGATGGCGTCGGACAGCGCTCCGAGCAGAGCAGCCTTGTTCGCGACGTGCCAATACAGCGTCGGCGCCTGCACGCCGAGCCGACCCGCGAGCGTGCGGAGGCTCAGCTTCTCGAGTCCCTGCTCATCGACCAGGGTGAGCGCTTCGCGCACGATGACGTCCCGAGTCAGCGCCATCTCTCTCCTTGCATTCGCACTCTAACAGTGTTAGACATACTAGCGCTCTAACACTGTAAGGGAGATTCGGATGCCCGTCCCGACCGCTGCGCCCCCCGCCGCCACCGCCCCCGCCCCCGCCACCCTGCGCTCTGCGTGGCTCGCACTCACCGGCCTCTCAGCCGTGTTCCTCTTCGAGATGCTCGACAACTCGATCCTCACCGTCGCCCTGCCCACGATCGGCCGCGAGCTGAACGCATCCGCCACCGATCTGCAATGGGTGACCGGGGTCTACGCCGTGGTCTTCGGCAGCCTCATGCTGCTCTTCGGCGCGATCGCCGACCGCGTCGGCCGCCGTCGCGTGATGCTCGTCGGCCTCGCACTGCTCGCCCTGGCGAGCCTCGGCACCCCGTTCGCCACCACCGCCGGCGGGCTCATCGCGGTGCGCGCGGCGATGGGCGTGGCCGCCGCCATGACCACGCCGGGCTCGATCGCGCTGGCCTTCCGCCTGTTCCGGGAGGACGGGCTGCGCGTGCGCGCCATCAGCCTCATCTCCATGGTGGGAATCGTGGGTCTCGCCATCGGCCCGGTCGCGGGCGGCCTGGTGCTGGCCGTCGCGCCGTGGCCGGTGCTGCTGCTCGCCAACGTGCCCGTCGCGGCGATCGCCTTCGCCGGCATCCGGGCCGGCATCCCGCGTGACGACGCCGACGAGCTGCACCGCGCTCCCATCGACCTGCTCGGCGCGCTGCTCGGCACGGTCGGAATCGTCGCCGCACTGCTCGCGCCCACCGTGTTCGTGAACGACGGCGCTGCATCGTGGGTGCCGTGGTGCACCGTCGCGACCGCCCTGGCGGCGCTGGCACTGTTCGTCGTGCGAGCGCGGCGCGCCCGGCAGCCGCTGATCGATCTCGCGCTCGTCGGCCGGCCTCTGGTGGCGAGCGGGCTGGCCTACAAAGCCGCGACGGGGCTCGCGCTCGCGGGCCTCGGGTACCTCGTGACGCTGCAGTTGCAGCTGGACTACGGCTGGCCGCCGGCGCTGGCCGCGATCGGCCTCCTGCCCCAGGTGGCGGTGCTCATCGGGCTCAGCCCGTTCGTCGGCCGCATCGTCGACCGGCTGGGCTTCGATCGCGCCGCGTGGCTGAGTGCCGCTTTCGTGCTGACCGGGCTCGCGGTCTACGGGGTGGGCAACTCGCTCGGTTACGGCTGGATCGCGGCGGCACTCGCGCTCGTCGCCGCCGGCATCCGGGTGAACGGGGTGGTGGCGGGCACGAACGTGCTCCGCGGCCTGCCCGAGAACCGCACCTCGATCGGCGCCGCACTCACCGACACCGCGCAGGAGGTGGCGAGCGGCATCGGGATCGCCGTGGCGGGCACCGTGCTCGCTGCGCTGTTCACGGGCATCCTCACCGCCCCTGGGTGGAGCGGGCAGCAGACGGCGCAGTTCCACGAGGGTGCGAGCATCGCGGCACTGGGGCTCGCGGCGGTGGCGGGCGCGCTGGTGCTGTGGGCGGGCCGCCGCACCCGCCGCGCCGTCAGCGCGCCGACGGACTGAGCGGTTCAAACGCAAAGAGCGAGGGCGGGCGTCCGCCGCCCACCCTCGCCCGGGTCACTCCTCGATGTCGGAGAAGAGGCCGGTGAACGTCGCCCCGGTGCCGATCAGGCGCTGGAAGAACTCACCGGCGACGGGCGCGGCGACCGCGGCCGACGCATCCTCGTAGCTGTCGAAGTAGAGGTCGAGCGTGCGGTGCGCCGGGGTGGGAGTGCCGTCTTCCTTCGGCCAGACCTTGGCCGACTCGACGCGCCGCAGCTCGGGCAGCTGCGCGGCGAGGGCCGCGATCTCCGCGTAGGCGGCTTCGAACGCGGCCGGGTCGGCGGGGTTGTCGATGACGAGCGTGATCTTGGTGGGCATGGTGTTCTCCTTTGTTGTGTGATTCGGGTGGGTGGATGGACGGATGGTCGGGGTGGCCGCTAGGGCCGGCCGTAGGTCTCGAGCAGACGCAGCCAGATCTCGCTGATGGTGGGGTAGGCGGGCACCGCGTGCCAGAGCCGGGCGATCGGAACCTCACCCACGATGGCGACGGTGGCGGAGTGGAGCAGTTCAGCGACATCCTGCCCCACGAACGTGGCTCCGACCACCACCGAACGGCTCTCGTCGACGACGAGCTTGGCTCGCCCGGAGTAGCCGTCGGCGTGCAGCTTCGCGCCCGCGACCCAGCCGAGGTCGTACTCGACCGCGCGCACGTCGAGGCCCTTGGCCCGCGCATCCGCTTCAGTCAGGCCCACCCGGGCCACCTCGGGGTCGGTGAACACGACGTGCGGCACCGCCGCGTGGTCGGCGGTCGCGACGTGCTCGCCCCAGGCATCGGCGCGGAGGCCCGTGCCCGTGAGGCGCGCGGCGATCGCCTCGCCGGCGGCCCGGGCCTGGTAGTTGCCCTGGTGCGTGAGCAGCGCACGGCCGTTGACGTCGCCGACCGCGTAGAGCCAGTCGGTGCCGTCGACGAGCAGGGTGTCGTCGACCGAGAGCCACTCCCCCGGCACCAGACCGACGGATTCGACACCCAGGTCCAGCGTGGCCGGCCGCCGGCCCGTCGCCACCAGGATCTCGTCGGCAAGCACCGTCGTGCCATCACTCAGTTCGGTCGTGACGACGCCGGTGGCGTCGCGGTCGACCCGCAGCGGGCGCACGCCCAACCGCACGTCGACACCCAGCGCGCGGAGCGACTCGGCCACGAGCTCGCCGGCGAACGGCTCCTCGCGGTCGAGCAGGGCACCCCGGGCCACCAGGGTGACCTGGGAACCGAGGGATGCCCAGGCGGTGGCGAGCTCGGTGCCCGCGACCCCGCCGCCCACCACGGCCAGGCGCGGCGGCACGGCCGTGGCGCTGGTGGCTTCGCGGGTGCCCCACGGCGCCGCGTCGGCGAGCCCCGGGATGTCGGGCAGCACGGGCAGCGATCCGGTCGCGATGGCGACGGCTGCCGCGGTGTATCCGCGCCCGTCCACCTCGATCGCGCCGCGGCCGGTCAGGCGCCCGCGTCCGCGCAGCAGGTCGATGCCGGCCGATTCGAGCCACTCGACCTGCCCGTCATCCTTCCAGTCGCTGGCGAACGCGGTGCGGCGGGCGAGCACGGCGGCTGCGTCGAGCGCACCCGACACCGCCTGGCGCGCGCCGGCCAGACGTTCGACCGCGCGGAGGGCGTGGCCGCTGCGCAGCAGTGCCTTCGAGGGCATGCACGCCCAGTAGGAGCACTCGCCGCCGACGAGTTCCGACTCCACGATGGCCACGCGCAGGCCGCGCTTGACCGCGTAGTCGGCCACGTTCTCGCCGACCGGGCCGGCACCGACGACGATGAGGTCGTAGTCGGGCGTGTTCGCGCCGAAGTCGCCCGCCATCAGGCGCGCACCGCGCGGGTGAGGCGGATGGCCGAGACGAGGAACAGCACGCCGCCGAGGGTCGCGTACCCGGCGACCGACGTCACGCTGGTCGCGCCGCCGAGGCCCTGCGCGAGGAAGGCGAAGCCGACCAGCACCGAAAGGCCGCCGCTGAACATGAGCGGCCACTGGCCACCGAGCGTGCGGCGGCTGATTCCGGTGAGCAGCTGGGTGGCGCCGGCCAGCACGGCCCAGACGCCCCAGACCGCGAGCACGGCGGCCGGCGAGACGAACGACGCCCAGCCCAGGGCGATGGCGGCCAGGATGCTCACCACGATGTTCACGGTCTCGGTGACGCGCGAGCGGGCTGAGGTGCCGGCGGCTCGCAGCTCGGTGAAGACCGACCCGGCGTCGACGAGCGGGTAGAGCACCAGGAGCACGGTCAGCAAGGGGGCGACGTTCGGTGCGACGAGCGCGAGCAGCAGCGCTCAGACGATCGCGAAGCCGAAGCGGACGAAGTAGAGCCGGCGCAGCGTTCTCGGCAGGGTCGCTGCGGCGGGGAGGGCCGTCGTTGTCATGTGTGTCTTCCGTTTCCGTGATAGTAGACGTACTAGTTCGTCTACTATGGAGACTCTAGAGTGATGGTGCGGTTCGACGCAAGTCCGAACGCCGGAAGGAGCACACGATGACCGACACGTCGACCAGACCGGCCGAGCCGGTGGGCCGCGGGCACGAGGGAGTGGCACGTGCGCGCATCCTCGACGCCGCGTCGGAGCTCATCTACGCCAACGGCATCCGCGGCACCAGCGCCGATCGCATCATCGAGGCCGCCGGCATCACGAAGGTCACCTTCTACCGGCACTTCCGCACCAAGACCGACCTGGTCGTCGCCTACCTCGAGCGGCAGGCCGAGCTCGAGCAGGGCGCGTTCCTCGCCGCCCGGGTCGAGGGCGACGGCATCCATTCGCTGCAGAACATCGCCGGCTTCATCGGCGCGGCCAGCTGCCTGCCCGGATTCCGCGGCTGCGCCTTCATCAACGCCGCCGCCGAGACGCCCGACGCCGGCGACCCGGTGCGGAGCGTCGTCGAGGCCCACCGAAGCTGGATGCGCGATTTCTTCGCCGCGATCGCCGCCGACGCGGGGGCACCCGACCCGGAGGCCACCGCCCGCCGCCTCATGATGCTGCGCGACGGCGCGATGGTGGCGGGCTACCTGGGCGACCCCGACGAGATC
Source organism: Herbiconiux sp. FW305-C-125 (assembly GCF_058783455.1). NCBI lineage: Bacteria > Bacillati > Actinomycetota > Actinomycetes > Micrococcales > Microbacteriaceae > Herbiconiux > Herbiconiux sp. FW305-C-125. The sequence continues at coordinate 1,055,712 of NZ_JBYSYO010000001.1, forward strand.
AGCGCCACCCTCGAGGAGGCCTTCCGCGTGGCCCTCGGACGCTGAAACGGCCGGCTCCGCTGAGCGAAGCCGGCCGTCTCCCGAGGGCGCTGGCGGTGGAGCGCCGCAGTGTCAGCGGCTCACGCGGGCACGGCTCGCGGCGATCGTCGCGAGCAGCGCGAAGGCCGCGGCTCCCAGGAACACCCAGGAGAACCCGGCGGTCAGCGCATCCGCCGGCGCCGCTCCGACGGCCTCGAGGGCGGCGGTGCGTGCCGTCGCGATGGAGGCGAGGGTGGCGAGGCCGAGCGCACCGCCGATCTGCTGGCTGGTGTTGATGAGTCCGCCGGCGAGGCCCGCCTCGCCGCCCTCGACGCCGTCCACCGCGAGCTGCGTAGCGGTGACGAAGGCACCACCAAGACCGACGCCGATCAGGATGCTCGGGCCGAGGATGTTCGCCACGAACCCGGCGTCGCTCGGCGAGGTCGCCAGCCAGATCAGGCCACCGGCGAGGACGACGAGCGAGCCCATCAGGGTGCCCTTGAGCCCGAGCCGGGCGACGATGGCGGGAGCGACACCGGCCACGATCACGAGAGCGCCGGCGAGCGGCAACTGGCTGAGACCGGCAGCGAGAGCGTCGTAGTGGAGAACGGCCTGAAGGTAGACCGAGAGGGCGAAGAACAGGGCGACCATGGCCGCGCCGACGAGGAGCATGGCGAGATTGCCGACCGTGAGGTTGCGATTGCGGAACACCGCCAGCGGCACGAGCGGATTGGCGCTGCGCCGCTCGATCAGCACGAAGGCGGCGGCGAGAACGACGGCCAGGATGCCGAGGCCGATCGTGACGGGGTGGGCGAAGCCGACCTGCTCCACGGCGCTGAGCGCACCGACGAGGGCCACCAGGGCGCCCGTGATGGTGGCGGCTCCGGGGTAGTCGAGTGGCGACGGCGCACCGGCGCGATCGCGGTTGACGAGCAGCGGAATCAGCACGATCACGATGATGCCCACCGGCACGTTCACGAAGAACACGGCCTGCCAGCCGATGGCCGCCGTCAGCACGCCGCCGAGCAGCACGCCCGCAGCCGAACCGATGCCGGCGACGGCGCCCCAGATGCCGAGGGCCTTGGTGCGATCGGCCGCGGCGGGAAAGAGCTGCGTGACGAGAGCCAGCGCCGCCGGGGCGAGCAAGGCCGCTGACGCGCCCTGCAAGGCGCGCGCACCGAGCAGCATCCCGCTGCTCACCGAGAGACCGGCGAGCATCGACGCGCCGACGAATCCGATCACGCCGACGAGGAACAGCCGGCGATGACCGTACCGGTCGGCGAGCCTTCCGCCGAGGAGCAGGAGACCGCCGAACGGCAGGACGTAGGCGGTGATGACCCAGGCGAGCGCCGCCGTATCCATTGCGAGCTGATCGCCGACCGCGGGCAACGCGATGTTGACGATCGAGGCGTCGAGCACGACCAGGAACTGGGCCAGCGCCAGGATGCTCAGGGCGAACCAGCGGTGGGCACTCCTGCTGTTCGTGGTGGTGTGGTCGCTGGGGGATTCAGCGGCAGCGGTGGGCGATTTCGTCATGGGATTCTCCTTGTTCGGATGGGGCCGGGTTGGAGAGTGAATAGACACTCACTCTTACGGACATGAGGAAAGGAAGACGGTTGAGGGGCGTGGGTCAGTCGGGGTGGCGGATGCCGTGCGACAGGAGGTCGGCCCACGACTCCGGGATCTCCTCGATGCGAGCCGTGACGATGAGATGGCACAGCTGGCCGTAGGCGATGAAACGCTGCACGGCGTCGTCGTCGCCGCCCGAGCGGCTCTTGGCGAACGTGGTCACCTTCGCCAAGCCCGCCCGGAACGCGTCGCCGATCTCGGGGATCTCGGCGACCGACTGGGCGTGCACCTGCAGCATGAGCAGGCTGCGATCGTTGATCAACTCGGCGTACGCACCACCCATGGCATCGAGCACGGAGTCGGCGTCCTGGGCCGCCGCGGCGTCGGCGCCCTCCCCCAGGGCCGCCACCACCTGCTCGAAGCAGCGCTCCAGCGCGGCCACGAAGAGGCGCTCCTTGCTGGGGAAGAGTTTGAAGACGTAGGCGGGCGAGATCTTCGCCTCGCGAGCCACGTCGGCGATCGTGGTGCCGTGGAATCCGCCGCGAGCGAATTCGCGCACCGCGGCGTCGGTGACGAGCGGTCGCCGCGCATCCGCGGTGGAGAGGACTGAGCTTCGAGGTGCCATAAGAGTGACTGTACACTCACTCATCCTGCGAGCGCAAGGCCGCGATGTGCGCCGGGGCGGCGGGCGGGGTCAGCGGTGGACGGCCAGGACCCGGTCGAGGGAGAGGGTGAGGTGCGTCGCCATGGCGGCCTCGGCCGCGGCAGGGCCGCCGGCGTCGATGGCAGCGACCACGGCGGCGTGCTCGTCGACCGTGTGGTGCCCGTAGGTGCCCGAGTACGACAGCCGGAAGATGTGCAGGTGGCAGTGCGTGCGCTCGTAGGTGCGCCGGATGAGCGTATTGCCCGCCCCCTCGAAGACGAGACCGTGCAACCGCTCGTCGTGCGCCGCGAGCTCGATGGCCGGCAGCGGCCCCTGGCGGGCGCTCATCGAGGCGAGCTCGTCGTCGAGCGCCTGCACCACGCCGGCGTCGTGGCGCCGGGCCGCAGCGGCGGCCGCCGCCGGCTCGAGCAGCCGGCGCAGCTCATAGAGCTCGATCAACTCCTCACGGGTGAGCAGTTCGGTGGTGCGGTAGCCGCGCAGCGGCACCTTCAGCACCAGGTCTTCGGACTCGAGCCCGGCGAGCGCCTCACGAACGGGGGTGGGTGAGACGGCGAGCCGGCGCGCCACATCCTCGATGTTGATCCGCTCCCCCGGCGGGATGGCACCCGACATGATGAGCGCGCGCAACCGCTCGTACACCTCGGTCGGCCGGGGCGCAGCGGATGCGCGGTCGAGCGACGTGAGGAACGTTCCCTCGAGCATCGTCACCCCTTTCCGCTCGGCAGCGACGCCGTCGCACCACTGCGATTGACATCATCCAATCTATCGTGCACGATGTCAGAAATCCTATAGGGAAATCCAATAGGATTCAGACACCGATGGAGGCTCAACGATGAGACGCGTTACCCTTTCGATCGCCGTCGCGGCGACCGCGCTCGGCGCCATGCTGCTGAGCGGCTGCACCCCCCAAGGCTCGAGCGGCGGTGGGGAGGCCACCGGCCTCGACTCCGTGAAGGTCGCGCTGGTACCGGGCGGCCCGCATCCGTACTTCCAGCCCTGGGTCGCCGCGGGCGAGAAGGCCAAGACCGACTTCGGCCTCGGCGGCACCACCTTCAACGAGACCGCCGGCTGGGACCAGACGAAGGAGAACGACGTCATCAACTCCCTCGTCGCCAACGGCTACAACGCGTTCGGGGTGTTCGGCGTCTCGCCGACCGACATCAACTCCACCTTCCAGAACCTGCGGCAGAACGGCATCGCGAGCGCCGCACTCGGCTCCTGCCCGGCCGGCGACACCAACGACGCCGACTTCTGCCTCTCCACCGACACCGAAGAGGCCGCGTACAAGGCGGCGCAGGCCACCATCCAGGCCATGGGCGGCAAGGGCGTGCTCGCCCACCTCACCGGCGTCAACGTCGACTCCAACACCCAGCGGCGCATCGCCGGCGTGAAGAAGGCCGTCGAGGAGACGAACGGCGCCGTCACCCTGCTGCCCGACATCACCGACGTCGACACCGACCTCACCACGGCGCAGAAGGCGGTGGCCGACCTGCTCGCCTCGAAGGGCTCGGAGATCACCGGCATCGTCTCCACCGCCTACAACCCGGCCGTCGCCGCGGCCACCGCCGTCGCCGAGTCGGGCCTGCCGATCGCGCTCGTGGCGATCGACGACGACGAGACCATCCTCAAGGCGATCGAAGACGGATCGGTCTACGCGACCATCGCGCAGAACCCCACCGGCCAGGCCTACGTCGGCAGCTACGCGCTGGCGAAGCTGGCGAGCAAGGAGTGCACGATGGCCGAACCCGGCGCGATCATCGACTCCGGCTCGTTCGTGGTCACGAAGGACAACGTGGCCACCTACGACGACGAGCGCACCGCGGCGAGCGAGCAGTTGCTGAAGGAGTTCGACTCGAAGTACCTCGACTGCAAGTAGCACGCAGCACGTAGCCGCCCGAACCCGAACGACCGGAGTCACCATGCCGAGAATCACCACCGCCCGCGCCTACCTCGTCGACCTGGAGGTCGAGACCGTGCGCACCGACGCCGTGCAGAGCTTTCTGAAACAGGAGACGGTGTTCGTCGAGATCGCCACCGACGACGGGCTGACCGGCACCGGATACTCGTACACCATCGGCACCGGTGGGCGGGCGGTGCTCTCGATGCTGCGGGAGCACCTGCTCGAGCGGTTGGTGGGGCGGGAGGCGGCCGACGTCGAGGCGGCCTGGGTCGACCTGTTCGCCTCGACCCGGGCCACCACGACCGGGGCCATCACCTCACTCGCCCTCGCCGCCGTCGACACCGCCCTGTGGGACCTCAAGGCCCTGCGCGCCGGCGCACCGCTGTGGCAGGTGGCGGGTGGCTACCGGCGCGAGGTGCCGCTGTACGACACGGAGGGCGGATGGCTGCACCTCAGCACGGCCGAGATCGTCGAGGGCGCGTTGCGGTCGAAGGCGGCCGGCTGGGCGGGGCTCAAGGTGAAGGTCGGCAGCCCGCACGTCGCCGACGACGTCGAGCGGCTGCGGGCCGTGCGCGACGCCGTCGGCGACCGCGTCGACATCATGGTCGACGCGAACCAGTCGATGACGGGGGCCGAAGCCATCCGCCGCGCCAAGGCCTTCGAACCCCTCGACCTGTACTGGTTCGAAGAGCCGCTGCCGGCCGACGACATCGCCGGGCACCGCACACTGGCGCGCTCCACGAGCATCCCGATCGCCGTCGGCGAGTCGATGTACTCGGTCAGCCAGTTCCGGGAGTACCTCCAGCGCGGGGCGGCCGGCATCGTGCAGGTCGACGTGGCGCGGGTGGGCGGCATCACACCCTGGCTCAAGGTGGCGCACCTCGCCGAGGCCTTCAACGTCGCGGTGTGCCCGCACTTCCTGATGGAACTGCACGTGAGCCTCGTGGGCGCGGTGCCCAACGGGCGCTACGTCGAGCACATCCCGCAGCTGCGCGCCATCACCCTCCGCGAGATGGAGATCGCCGACGGTCACGCGCTCGCCCCGCAACAGCCCGGCCTCGGCATCGAATGGAACCGCGACGCCATCGACGACCGGATCGTCGCATGAACGAGCCGGGACTCCTCCGCCGCTTCGTGGCCACGCCGCGGTTCGTGCTGGTCGTCATCATCGTGCTGCTCGTCGCGGTACTCGTGGCGGTCAAGCCGTCGTTCCTCAACGGGACCTTCGTCATCGCGCCGTTGCTCACGAGCATCGCGGTGTTCACCGTGGTGGGCCTGGCGCAGATGATGGTGCTGTCGATCGGGCACATGAACATCGCCGTGGGCCAGATGGCCGCGTTCGGCGCCATGGTCTCCGGCATCACCTTCGACCTCGCCGGCTGGCCGCTGGTGGCCGGCATCGCCGCCGGGCTCGTGGCCGGCGCCGCGATCGGCGCGCTCACCGGCTGGATCATCGCACGCACGGGCGTCAACTCGTTCATCGTCACCCTCGCCATGAGCTTCGCGCTGCTCGGCCTGGTGCCGACGATCTACTCGTCGCTCAGCGCGGGATCGGCGTTCACGACGAAGCCGGCAGGCTTCGACCTGCTGGGGCGCGGCTCGTTCGCCGACGTCTGTCTCGTCGGCTGGTGCGGCCCCGCCGCCATTCCGCTGATCGTGGTGCCCGTGGCGCTCGTCATGGTGCTCGTCGCCGTGCTGTTCACGAAGACCCGGGTGGGCCGCGAACTGCTGCTGACCGGGGCGAGCGTCAAGGCGGCCGAGCTCTCCGGCATCCCCACCGGGCGGCGCATCGTGCTGGCCCACGCTCTCTCGGGTGCCCTGGCGGCGCTCGCGGGCATCCTGCTCGCCACGAGCATCGGCTCGTTCACACCGTCGATCGGAGACGAGTTCATGCTGCAGTCGTTCGTGGGGCCGATCCTCGGCGGCACGCTGCTCGCGGGCGGCTACGTCTCGGTGGTCGGCACCTTCCTCGGCATCACCCTCACCCTCGTCATCCGCAAGGGGCTCGAACTGTTCGGGGTGGGGATCGAGACGCTCAACGTGCTGCTCGGCGTGATCCTCCTCGTCGCGCTCTCCGCCGACCGCGTGCGCGAGGTGCGGCTGCGGCGCGGTCGCACCCCCGATGCGTCGGGCGCCGCGACGCCCGAGCGCGAGGAGGTGGCGGCATGAACCGGTCGGTCTCCGCCCTCCTGCGCTCCCAGAGCGCCACCCTCATCGCCATCGTCGTGGTCGGCACGGTGCTGCTCGGCATCGCCTCCCAGGGCGACCTGTTCTCGCCCGTGGGGCTGCGCACCTTCTTCCAGTTCCTCGCCGTGCCCATCCTCATCGGCCTCGCGCAGATGATCACGGTGGCCGTGGGCCAGCTCAACCTCGCCGTCGGTGCCATCGGCGGTGTGGCGGCGGCGCTCTCGGCCGTGCTGATGGCGGATGTCGGCGTGCCGCCGCTCCTCGGCGCGCTCGTGCCACTCGTGGTCGGCGCCCTGGCCGGGCTCGGCAACGGGCTGCTCGTCATGCTCACGCGCATCAACGGCTTCATCGTGACCCTCGCCACCATGACCATCCTGCTCGGCGCCCAGTACGCACTGGTCGGCACCCGCACGGTGTCGGCGTCGAACTGGGAGCCGCTCGCGGCGGTGGGCAAGGCGACGGTGGCGGGCATCCCGGTCATCTTCTTCGCGGCCGTCGCCGTGGCGGTGGTCGTTGCGATCGCCTTCCGGTTCACCCTCACCGGGCGGCAGCTGCTCGCGAGCGGCGACAACCCCGAGGCGGCGCGACTGGCCGGCATCTCGAACGATCGCAGCGTGGTGGTGGCGCACACCGCGTCCGGGCTCCTCTGCGGGGTCGCCGCCCTGGTGAGCCTCGCGTCGCTGCCCGGAGTGAACCAGAGCGTCGGCGGCGACTGGCTGCTGCCGAGTTTCGCGGCGCCGATCATCGGTGGCGTGGCGCTCACCGGTGGCACCGTCGCCGTGCTCGGCACCGTGCTCGCCGCCACGGTGGTGCGCCTGGTCGACACCGCCCGCGCCGAGTTCCAGCTCGCGCCGGCCTGGGTCAACTTCGTCATCGGTGCCGTCGTGCTCGGCACCGTCGCCCTCGACCGCGTGCGGCAGGTGCGCGCCGAACGCCGGCGAGGTGCCCTCCGCGCCGCCGGCCCGCAGAACGTCACACCCGTGGAGGCCACCCGATGACGACCACTCCCCTGCTCGAGGCGATCGGCCTCTCGAAGTCGTTCCCCGGCGTCAAGGCGCTCGACGGCGTGAACCTGCGCCTCGCTCCCGGCTCGGTGCACGCGCTGCTCGGCGAGAACGGCGCCGGCAAGTCCACCCTCATCAAGGCGCTCACCGGGGTGCATCGCCCCGATGCCGGGTCGATCGTGGTGGCCGGCCGCGAGCAGCGTTTCGCCGACCCGGCTGCGGCGCGCGCCGCGGGCATCGGCGTCGTGCACCAGGAACGCAACGTCATCCGCAGCTTCACGGTGGGCGAGAACATCGTGATGGAACGGATGCCCCGCTCGGCCGGCCGCATCGACTGGTCGAAGGTGCGCCGTGAGGCGGCCGCGTGCCTGGCGCTCCTGGACGTCGACCTCGACCCGGCCACCCCCATCACCGAGCTCTCCTCGGCGCAGATGCAGCTGGTCGAGATCGCCCGTGCGCTCTACACCGAGACCCGGGTGCTGCTGCTCGACGAGCCGACGGCCTCGATCAGCGGCGCGGAGAGCGACCGCCTGTTCCGGGTGGTCGACCGCCTGCGCGACGACGGCCGGGCGGTGCTCTTCGTGAGCCACAAGCTCGAGGAGGTGTACGCGCACTGCGACACCGTCACCGTGCTCCGCGACGGCAAGTCGGTGCTGGAGTCGCGGCCGCTCGCCGAGCACGCGCACGACGAGATCGTCGACACCATGGTGGGCCGCAGCCTCGGCTCGCTGACGGTGCCGACGCGGTCAGCGCCCCGCGACGTCGCCCCCGCTCTCGAACTCGACGGCGTCACCACCACCGCCGGCCATCACGATGTGTCGCTCGCGGTGCGCCCCGGTGAGATCCTCGGCCTGTACGGCCTGGTCGGCGCGGGCCGCACCGAGCTCGCCCACGCGATCGTGGGGCTGGAACGCATCACCGCCGGGGAGTTGCGGATCGACGGCAGCCCGGCGCGCATCCGCTCGGTGCGCCAGGCCCTGCAGCGCCACCGGCTCGGCTACGTGACCGAGAACCGCAAGGAGGAGGGGGTGTTCCTCGAGCAGAGCATCACCCGCAACATCGCGGTGACGGTGTGGTCGTCGCTGGCCCGCGGAACCGGGCTCGTGAGCGGTCGGCGGGAACGCGAGGTGGTGAGCCGGTACGTCGACGATCTCGACATCCGCATCTCCTCGCTGAACCAACTGGCCGGGCGGCTCTCGGGTGGCAACCAGCAGAAGGTGTCGCTGGCGAAATGGCTGGCGGCGTCGCCGCGCATCCTCATCATCGACGAACCCACCGTGGGCATCGACCTGCGCACCAAGCGCGCGTTCTACGAACTCATCTGGCGGCTGGCCGATGAGGGACTCGCGATCCTGCTCATCTCGAGCGACCTCGCCGAGATGATCACGCTGGCCGACCGGGTGGCCGTGATGGACCGCTTCGCGATCACCGGGGAAGTCGAGAACGACCACGACTACGACTCGATGAGCCGGGAGGTCATCCGCCTCATCCACGCCGACGCGGACGCGCTCTGACGCCTAGCGACCGGCGAGGCGCGTGCTCACCCGGTGGGCGTGCTCGAGCAGCAGTCCGCCGAGTTCCCGCTGGCGGTCAGGCCGGAACCGCGATTCGACGCCGGTGAGGCTGAGGGCCCAGGCGGGCCGGCCCTGGGCGTCGAAGACGGCGGCGCCCATGCCCCAGGACCCCTCCAGGATGAGGGCGGGGTTCACCGCATAGCCGGTCTCACGGGTGAGCGCGATCCGTTCGCGCACCGCGGCGGGCGAGTGCTGCGGCCCCCAGCGCTCCTCGAGCGGCGAGGCGTCGAGGTAGGCGTCGATCTCGGCATCGGCGAGGTAGCTGAGGATGGCGAGGCCCGCCGAGGCCACCCCGAGCGGAAAGCGCACGCCCTCGGAGAGCACGAACGACCGGATCGGGAAGCTCCCCTCCTCGCGCACCAGGCACACCGTCTCCGGGCCGCGGCGCGCCGAGAAGAACGCGCTCTCCCCCGTCTCGGCGGCGAGCGCCCGAACGCTCTCGCGGGCCGCCTCGGTGACGTCGTAGCGGTCGGCGGCGAGCGAGCCGAGCAGGTAGAGCTCGGGGCCCAGGAACCAGCGGGCGGCCCCCGGGTCGTGGTCGACGAAGCCCTCGGCGGCGAGGGAGGTGAGCAGCCGGTGGGCGGTGGGCCGGGTGAGTCCGGTGGCGTGCGCGACGGCGGCGGCCGACACGCCCCGCGGATGCTCGGCCACCACTTTCAGCACCCGGCTCACCCGGGAGACCACCTGCGCTCCCGGCGTCGGGTCAGCCATGGTGGCGCATCCAGTTGTCCATATTGTGAGCATAGCGCCGTCCTGCGCCCAGACTGCGAGGCATCGACGACGCCCTGGCGTTTCGGCCTTTGACAGCGGATGCGCGCCCTCATAGCGTCGGCACGAAGGAGCCCCACCGACCACGTGGTGGACAGCGATCGAACACGAGGGAGTGACATGGCGAAGCGGTGGAGCAGTGCGGCCGAGGCGATCGCCGGATGCGTCACCGACGGCGCGGTGATCGCGGTCGGCGGGTTCGGCCTCTCCGGCAACCCGAGCGACCTGATCGAGGCGCTCCGCGACACCGGCGCACGCGACCTCACGATCGTGTCGAACAACATGGGTGTGGACGGCAAGGGCCTCGGCATCCTGCTCGAGAACAAGCAGGTGGTGAAGGTGATCGCCTCCTACGTCGGCGAGAACAAGCTCTTCGCCGAGCAGTACCTGAACGGCACGCTCGAGGTGGAGTTCGCCCCGCAGGGCACCCTCGCCGAGCGCCTGCGGGCAGGTGGTGCCGGCATCGCCGGGTTCTACACCAAGACCGGCGTGGGCACCCCGGTGGCCGAGGGCAAGCCGCTCGCCGAGTTCGACGGCGAGACCTACGTGCTCGAGCGGGGCATCCTCGCCGACCTCGCCCTCGTGCACGCCTGGCGTGCCGACGCCGAGGGCAACCTGGTCTACCGGCACACCGCTCGCAACTTCAATCCCCTGGTCGCCACCGCGAGCCACCTCACCATCGCCGAGGCCGAAGAGGTGGTCGACGGCTGGCTCGACCCGAACGTGATCGTCACCCCGGGCATCTACGTGCAGCGGCTCGTGCAGTCGCGGCCGCGGGTGAAGGACATCGAGCAGCGCACCACCCGGCCGCGCGTCGCGGTGGCCTGAGCGTCGCTGCCGCCTGAAACGAAGGAGAAGCCCCATGCCCTGGACCCGCGACGAGATGGCGGCGATCGCCGCCGCCGAACTCCGCGACGGCGAATACGTGAACCTCGGCATCGGCATCCCGACGCTCGTGGCCAACCATCTGCCGCCGGGCGTGAGCGTGACCCTGCAGAGCGAGAACGGGCTGCTCGGCATGGGCCCGTTCCCGTTCGAGGGCGAGGAGGACGCCGACCTCATCAACGCCGGCAAGCAGACCGTCACGCTGCTGCCCGGTGCGAGCATCTTCGACTCCGCCACCTCGTTCGGCATGATCCGCGGCGGCCACGTGGCCAAGGCGATCCTCGGCGCCCTGCAGGTGGCGGGGAACGGCGACCTGGCGAACTGGACCATCCCGGGCAAGCTCGTGAAAGGCATGGGCGGCGCGATGGACCTGGTGGCCGGCACCCCGAGGGTGATCGTGCTCACCGATCACGTCTCCAAAGACGGCACGCCGAAGATCGTCGCCCGCTGCGATCTGCCGCTCACCGGAGCGGGCGTCGTCGACCGCATCATTAGCGACCTCGCCGTGTTCGATGTGACAGGCGGCGGACTGGTGCTGCGGGCGGTGGCGCCGGGCGCATCCGTGGAGCTGGTGCGGGAGAAGACGGGCGCGGAGTTCAGCGTGGAGCTCGACGCGACGGTCGCCGCCACGGTCGCGGGGGCCTCGGCGTGAGCGCCGTCATCGTGGGCTACGCGCGCACGCCCTTCGTGAAGTACTGCGGGCAGTTCCAGGCCGTACCGGCCACCGAGCTCGGCGCCGCCGCCATCCGCTCCGCCCTCGCCCGGGCCGGGGTAGCGCCCGAGGAGGTCGACTTCGTCTACGCCGGCCAGGTGCTGCAGGGTGGAGCCGGCCAGAACCCGGCGCGGCAGTCGGCGGTAGGGGCCGGCATCCCGCTCGGGACCCCGGCCCTCACCCTCAACGCGGTGTGCCTGTCGGGCATGGAGGCGATCATCGCGGGCGCGCGGCTGATCGACGCGGGCGAGGCGGATGTCGTCGTGGCGGTCGGTCAAGAGTCGATGACGCTCGCGCCGCACGCCTGGTCAGGCTCGCGGGCGGGGAAGCGCTACGGCGCGATCGAGCTGATCGACACCATGGACCACGACGGCCTGAGCGACGCCTTCGAGCAGCGTTCGATGGGGGCCTCGACCGAGGCGCGCAACGACTCGCTCGGCCTGACGCGGGTGGATCAGGATGCGTGGGCCGCCGCATCGCACCAGCGTCTGGCCGCGTCGGCCGGGTTCCTCGCCGGCGAGATCGAGCCGTTCGAGGTGCCGGGCCGCAAGGGCGCGACGGTCGTGTCGGCCGACGACGGCCTGCGCGCCGACACAACGACCGAGTCGCTCGCGGGTCTGCGGGCCGCGTTCGGCGGGTCGGGCACCATCACCGCGGGCAACTCCTCCCAGCTCACGGATGGCGCGGCTGCCGTGGTGCTGATGAGCGAGGCCGCCGCCTCGGCCCATGGGGTCGCCGGCATCGCGCGCATCCTGGCCCACACGTTCGTGGCGGGGCCCGATGTGTCGCTGCACGCTCAGCCGGCGAACGCGATCACGGCCGCCCTGGCCCGGGCCGGACGGGATGCCGGCGACCTCGCGGCGGTGGAGATCAACGAGGCCTTCGCGGCCGTCGCCGTGCACTCCACCCGCGCGCTCGGCGTCGCACCCGAGATCGTGAACGCCCACGGCGGCGCGATCGCCCTCGGCCACCCGATCGGCGCCTCCGGCACCCGCATCGTCGGGCACCTCGCCCGCCGCCTCGCCGCAGCAGGGCCCGGCGCGCTCGGCGCGGCGGGCATCTGCGGCGGCGGCGGGCAAGGCGCGGCCGTATTCCTCGAGGCGCTGTAGCCGCCGGCGCCCGGCTCAGCTGCTCGCGTCGTCGTCGAGGGAGGGACTCAGCAGCGGATTGTAGGAGCCCGGCGTGGCGAGCAGTCCGCCGTCGACGGGCAGGGTGACGCCCGTGATGAACGACGCCTTCGAGGAGCTGAGCCAGATCACCGCCTCGGCGACCTCCTCCGCCGTGCCGAAGCGGTGCAGAGGCTGAGGGGCGAGCATCATCTCCTGGATCGGCTCCGGCGCCGACTGCATGAGCGGTGTCCAGATGGCGCCCGGCGCGACGGCGTTGATGCGGATGCCGAGGTTGGCGTATTCGCCCGCCGCGACTTTCGTGAGGCCCACGACCGCGTGTTTGGTCGAGACGTACGGGCTGGTGAGGGCCGTGCCGATCAGGCCGGAGACCGACGCGGTGTTCACGATCGCGCCGCCGCCGTGCTCCTTCATGTGGCGCAACTCATACTTCATGCACAGCCACACGCCTTTGATGTTGACGTCGAAGACCCGGTCCCACGCGCCCTCCTCCACCTCGGCGGTGAACCCCTCGGCGACGGTGCCGGCGTTGTTGTGCGCGAAGTCGAGTCGACCGAAGTTCGCGACGGTCGCGTCGACCAGATGCTCGACCTGGTCGGCCTCGCTGACGTCGACGGGAACGAAGACCGCGTCGCCCCCCGCCTCCGAGATGAGGCGCACGGTCTCCTCCCCTCCGGCGCGCGACCGTTCCAGGTCGCCGACCACGACGGCGCCCCCGGCCGCGGCGAACGCCAGGGCGCTCGCGCGGCCGATCCCGCTCGCGGCGCCGGTGACGAGCCCGGCCCTCCCGTCGAACCAGCGCGGCTCAGACACCGGTCACCTCGTCGACGTTGTCGAGGCTGACGACGGTGCCCTTGATGTTGATCAGCGGCGGCAGGTCGCCCCCTTGGTCGGTCAGGATGTCGTAGGCGGCGTAGATGGCCTGCGTGCTGAGCGCATCCGAATCCAGGAAGTAGCTGAACGTCACCGCGCCGCTCTGCACCGATTCGACGTCGCTGACCGATCCGGCGTTCATGCCGGTGATGATCTTGCCCTTGGCGATGTTGCCGGCAGCGATCGCGGCGAGGGAGTTGTAGGTGAGGATCGCGTCGACATCCGGGTATTTGGTGAGGATGTCGTTGGCGGCGGTCGCCGCACCCGCCGGGTTGTCGGTCTGGGCGTCGACCCGGCCGAGGAACTTCAGTCCGAACTTCTCGCCCCAGTACTCCTGGCGGTCGCCGACGTACTGCAGCGAGGGAATCGGCAGGCCCACGTTCAGCACGGCGAACGTCGCGCCGGGCTTCTTCTCGGCCACAGCGCGCACGATGGCGTAGGCCTCGTCGTCGTAGGCGTTGCCGATCGAGGCCGAGACCCCGGCGATCGGCTCCTGGGTGAAGTCCCACGGGGTGGCGAAGGCGATCACGGGGACGCCCGCCTCGTTGGCCTTCTTGATGGAGTTGCTCCACGACTCGGGGTTCAGCGGGTAGCCCACGATCGCATCCACGCCCTGGGTCAGCAGCTCGTCGAACTGGGTCACCTGCAGCTGGGCGTCGAGGTTCGCATCCTTGGCGATCATCGTGCCGCCCAGTTCCTCCGTGACCTTCTGGGCGACCTCCTGCTGGTAGTGCGTGACGGGGTAGGCGTCGAACGGGCTGAGATAGCCGATGGTGAACGACTTACCGGGAACCTTCTCTGGGGTGGGGAAGCTGTCCGGGAACCCGGCTTCCGGGCCGTCGTAGGGCACGTCGACGAACTCCGCGGTGGACGCGTCTCCAGTGCTGGCCGGTGCCGCCTCCGTGCTGCATGCGGCCAGGGAGACCCCGATCGCGGTGGCCGCGATCAGGGCGCCGAGACGGACGTGGCGTGGTCGAGTCATTGCGTTCTCCTCATTGAGTGGTGACACGGGTGGTGATGAGGCCCCACGGTAGGTCAGCCCGGACTGAAAGCACTATGAGATAGTTCGACCGGCATCGATAGCCAAAGCCGTCAGGATGCTCGACGCCGTTCCATCGCTGTTCGACTATCGTTGCCTGGCGAATTTCGAAAGAGACCTCTGGGTGCTCTTCCCCTACAGTCGGTCCAGCAGCAGCACGCTGATCGACCTCACTGGAGAGAGCGCGGATGAGTCACCTGAGCCTGACCGGCATCACGAAGTCGTTCGGTGGAGTCCACGCCCTCCGCGGCGTGGAGTTCCAGCTCTCCGAGCGCGGCAGCGTGCACGGCCTGATCGGAGCGAACGGCTCCGGGAAGTCGACGCTGCTCGGCGTGCTCTCCGGCCAGCTGAGCCCGGATGCCGGCACGATCACGTTGCACGGCGAGCGTGTGGAGTTCCGCGACCCCGCCCACGCGCTCGCGCATGGCATCGCCATGGTGTCGCAGGAATCCGCTCTCGCCCCGCATCTGTCGGTGGCCGAGAACATCCTGCTCGGCCGTCGCCTGAGCCGGTCGTGGTGGGGCATCGACTGGACGTCGACCCGTCGTCGTGCCACCGAGGTGCTCGCGCGCCTCGATCTCGACCTCGACCCCGCGATCGCGGTGTCGCGCCTGCGGCCCGACCAGCGGCAGATGGTGGAGATCGCCCGAGCGCTCTCGATCGAGACGTCGGTGCTCATCCTCGACGAGCCGACCAGCTCCCTGAGCGACGACCAGGTGCGGTCGCTGTTCGCCGCAGTGCGCCGTCTGAAGGGGCAGGGCGTCTCCACCGTCTTCGTGAGTCACCGTCTCCCCGAACTCTTCGAGCTCTCCGACGAGATCACCGTGCTCCGCGACGGACTCACCGTCGCCACCGGACCCACAGGGGCGTTCGACCAGACCACCCTCGTGGATGCCATGGTCGGCCAGGCGGCCACGCGCCGACGATCCAGTCCGCCCGGCCGCCGCGGGCCGACACCGGGAGCCGCTCCGCTCATCGAGGTGCAGAAGGCGAGCTCGGCCCGTGCCTTCACCGACGTCAGCCTCACGGTGCAGGCGGGCGAGATCGTCGGTCTAGCCGGACTCACCGGCGCCGGACGCGGTGAACTCCTCGAGTCCCTCTTCGGTGCGCGCCCCTTCACCGGCCAGGTCTCGCTCAACGGCACACCCGTGACCGGGGCGCGACCCGAGGAGGCGATCTCGGCGGGTGCCGCCTACCTGCCGCCCGACCGCAAGACCGACGGCGTGGTGCTGCAGCGCAGCATCGTCGACAACCTCCTGATGGTCACCACCCGTGACCGGCGGCGCCTCGGCGCCCCTCGCGCGGCGGACACCGCGCTGGCCGCGACGTTGGCGAAGCGGATGTCGATCAAGGCGCCTGATCTCCGCTCCCCCGTCGGATCGCTGAGCGGCGGAAACCAGCAGAAGGTCGCCATCGGCAAATGGCTCGGCGCCGGCAAGACGGTGCTGCTGCTGGACGAGCCGACCCGCGGCGTCGACATCGCCGCGAAGCAGGAGATCCACTCCTTGCTGCGCGACGCCGCCGACCAGGGCACCGCGCTCCTCGTGAGCTCCTCGGAGACCGACGAACTCCTCGAACTCTGCGATCGCATCCTCGTCATGCACGCGGGCGTCATCGTCGCCGATGTCGCTGCTGCGGATGCGACCGAACCCTCGATCACCCGCCTGGCTGGAGGCCACCTATGACCATCGAATCGACGACCGCCGCACAACCGGCCCTCTCGCGCCTCTGGGCGGGCACGCGATTGTTCCGGCCGGTGCTGTTCCTCGTGATCGCCATGCTGGTGTTCTTCGCGGTCACGCAGCCGGTCTTCTTCACGGCGGGCAACATCGCGAACGTACTCACCGCGGCGGCGCCGCTCTGGGTGGTCAGCATGGGGATGACGCTGGTCGTGATCACCGGCGGCGTGGACCTCTCGGTCGGCGCCACCGCCGCTCTGGCCGGCATCTTCCTCGCCAAGACCATCGAAGCGGGCCTGCCGGCGTGGCTCGCGCTCCTGCTGAGCGTGGTGTTCGGCGCCGTCGTCGGCGCTCTGGCCAACGGACTGTTCATCGGCTGGCTGCGCCTGTCGTTCTTCGTGGTGACGATCGCCTCGATGACGACCCTCACCGGCATCGTGAACCTGTGGTCGAACAGCAAGTCGTTCTATCTCACCGATCCGCTGTTCGCGCAGCTCTCCGGCGGCTCGCTGTTCGGCATCCCGTATCCCGTCTGCGTGATGATCGTGGTGTTCGCCCTCTTCCTCTACCTCGAGCGCCGCACCTTCTTCGGCCGCGACGTGTTCGCGGTGGGCGGCAGCTTCTCGGCCGCCCGCCTCTCCGGCATCAACACCACCCGCACCATCGTTATCGTCTACGCCATCTCGGGCGCGCTCGGCGCCGTGGCCGGCGTGCTCTCCAGCTCCCGCGTGGGGGCCGCCACGCCCCAGGTCGACCCGAGTCTGCCGCTGCTGGCGGTGGCCGCGGTGCTCCTGGGCGGCACGAGCCTGCTCGGTGGGCTCGGCAGCGTGGTGGGCACGGCTCTGGGCGTGCTGTTCATCGGTCTGCTGCAGAACGGGCTCAGCATCGCCGGCATCGCGAGCTTCTGGCAGCAGGTGATCACCGGCGTGATCCTCGTGGCCGCGGTGCTGGGCGACCGCATCTCAGCGCGTCGCCGGCCGTCACGCCGGCAACGCGCCGCCGATGCCCTCGCGCAGGCGGATGCGCAGGCCGAGGCCCGCGCGGAGGTCGCGGCCGACCCGGTGCTCGCCACGAAGACCGAAGCCACCGGGGCACGATGACGACGGCGTCCGGTGCGCTCGATCGTGACGTGCTGACCTCGGCCGACTACGACCGCATCTTCGGCGTGCTGGCTGACTGCGACACCGCGCGCGACCTCCGGAGCTTCCGCGAGGCGCTCCTGGAGTCGCTCGGGCGACGATTCGGCTTCACCACGACGACCTTCTTCACCGGGTCGTCGTTCGCCGCGATCTGGACCGACCCCGATCCGCTGGAGACGCGGAGCTCGGTGGGCATGCTCGCGCCCTATCAGGACGGTTGGTACAAGAACGAGGTGTTCTCCACGGCGGCAGCGGTGACCCTGCTCCGCCGCACCCGGGTGGCCGGACTCGGCGAGCTCGGCCGGCTGCCGCATCCGGCGCAGGACTATCTCGACCGCTACCTCTACCCCGGTGGTTTCCACGCGGCCACTGCGCTCCATCTGGACGCTGGAGGGGGCCGACGGGCCGTCATCGGGATCTTCAAATCCAAAGCCTCCGTGCGCGAGCAGCAGGAACTCGCCGCTCTCCGGCGCCTCGCCGGGCCCTTGAACGGCCTCAGCCGGGCGCTCGCCACCGACGAGCCCGACTCCTCGCACGACCGCTTCTCCGCACTCGCCCCACGGCAGCGGGAGGTCGCACGCCTGATCGCCGCCGGCCACTCGAATGCCGAGATCGCGACGCTCCTCAACCTCACCGAAGGCACGGTGAAGAAGTATGTGAGCGCGATCCTCGACACCACCCGGCTCCGGTCGCGCACACAGCTCGCCTTGCTCGTGAACACTCGCGGCGACCGGGCCGTCCGGCCGCACTGGTAACTTTCGACCACTTCTGCGACCCCGTCCGCTCATCCGACACTGAAGAACCCACGACGACGTGAAGAAATGGAGTCACCATGACGCGCTTGCGTTTCGGAATCGTGCAGACCCCCCTGCACTCCTCGAAGATCAATCCCACGCTGGCGATGCGCCAGGACATCGAACTGATGCAGCACCTCGACCGGCTCGGCTTCGACGAGGCCTGGATCGGTGAGCACCACTCCGGTGGCAGCGAGATCATCGGCAGCCCCGAGATCTTCATCGCGGCCGCCGCCGAGGTCACGACCCGCATCAAGTTCGGTTCGGGAGTGACCTCGATCAGCTACCACAACCCGCTCTGGGTCGCCGACCGCTTCGTGCAGCTCGACCACCAGACCCGCGGCAGGGTGATGCTCGGCGTCGGGCCGGGTTCGCTCCCCTCCGACTCCTCGATGATCGGGCTGACCCCCACCGACACCCGCGAACTGCTCTCGGAGAACATCGACATCATCCTGCGGCTGCTGCGGGGCGAAACGGTCACGGCCACCACCAAGACCCACACCCTCGTCGACGCCCGGCTGCAGCTGGCACCGTACTCCGACCCGCTCTTCGACATCGTCGCGGCCGGCGTGGTGTCGCCCACCGGGCCGCGACTGGCCGGGATGCACGGTCTCGGCCTGTTCTCGATCGGCGCCACGATGACCTCCGACGGTTTCGACGCGCTCGCCCACGCCTACGGTATCCAGGAGGAGCGGGCCGCGGAGTACGGCAAGACCGTCTCGCGCGACCAGTGGCGCCTGGCGACGCTGTTCCACCTCGCCGAGACCCGCGAGCAGGCCTACAAAGACGTGGAGTACGGGATCGAGGAGTGGTTCCGTTACTGGCAGAACGTCGTGGCCTTCCCGCAGATGGCGGTCGAGGGCGACAACGTGCGCGAGATGATCGACTTCATCAACGACAACGGCATCGGCGTGATCGGCACGCCGGATGACGCGGTGAAGCAGATCGAGCGCCTCGAGAAGCAGACCGGCGGCTTCGGCGCCCTGCTCGTGTTCGGCAACGACTGGGCGAACCGGGCGGCGACGTTCAATTCCTACGAGCTCTTCGCCCGCCACGTGATGCCGGCGTTCCAGGGCCATCTCGCCGCGGCGGCCGCATCCAAGGCGCACACGGCGGCCCTGCGCGACGAGCAGACGAAGCAGCACCTGGCGGCGATCTCGCACATGACCGAGAAGTACGACGCCGAAGTCGCCGCGAAGGCGTGACGGCGATGATCATCCGGATCGGGAGCCCGGCGGAGCCGGCCGACGTGGACCTGATCGAAGCCGGGGTCTTCGATCGATTCCATGTGGAGGCCGAGCAGGGCACCACACGCTCAGAGATCGACCTCGCCCTCCGGCGCGCGTCGGCCGGCTCGTTCGACGAGGGCACGGCCGAGCCCGTCATCCACGCCGGCTGGCTCCGGCACCAGGGCGACGGCGACGCTGCTTGGGAGAACTCGTTCGACGCCATGCTCGCCTTCGCGGAGTCGAAGGGCTGGTACTCCCCCGACGCGGGCACCGTTCAGGCGCACGTCGAGTACCGGCGAGCCCCTGGGCTGAGCGCCGACGAGTTCCGCGCGGCGTTCCGCGGTCACCCGGCCGGGGTCGCCGTCATCACGGCCGACGACGGCTCGGGGCCCGTGGGCCTCACGGCGACCTCGGTGTTCTCGGTGAGCGCCGAGCCGCCGCTCCTGGTGTTCTCGGTCTCGCACCTCTCGTCGAGCACCCCGACCATCACGGCGTCGGAGTCGGTCGTGGTGCACCTTCTCGGCTCACGCGATCTCTGGGCAGCGCAGCTCTGCGCCACGAGCGGCATCGACCGATTCGCGGACACCTCGCTCTGGAGCCGCCTGCCGACGGGCGAACCGTACTTCCCGACGGTCTCCCGGTGGCTGCGGGCCGAAGTCGTGTCGACCTCGGTGGCCGGCACGTCGACGATCGTGGTCGTGCGGGCCCTCGAGAGCGGGTCACGTGCCGAGGACGAGCAGCAGGGCGAGGCACCGCTGGTGTACCACAACCGCACCTGGCACGCGCTCACCGAGCACTCCGAGCTCGAGGTGCGCGCGGGCTGACGCCTCCGCACCCGTCGCAGCGACGACACGACAATGGCCGCCTCTCGATGAGGCGGCCATTGCCGTTCGGGCATCCGTTCACGGATGCACGAGGATCTTCACCTCGGTCTCGTTGTTCTGGATGAGCCGCTCGAACCCCTGCTCCACGACGTCGTCGAGGGCGATGCGACTCGTGATGAGCGGCTCCAGGTCGATCGACCCCTCCTGGATCAGGGCGATCACGGCGGCGTGGTCGTGCGCGTACGCCATCGACCCGCGCAGGGTGATCTCCTTGATCACCACGCGCTCCATGTCGACGGCCGCCGGCGCCGTCCAGACCGAGACGTTGACGATGGTGCCCGTGGGCTTCACGGCATCCATCAGCATGTCGAGGACGGGCTGCACGCTCGTGCACTCGAACGCGACATCGGCTCCCTTGCCGTCCGTGCGGCGGCGCACCTCCTCGGCGACATCCGTCCCGGTCGGGTCGAACACGGCGTCGACGCCGATGACGCGCGCCTTCTCCTTGCGGGCCGGGTTGATCTCCGAGACCAGCACCGTCAGACCTTTGGCCTTCAGGATGGCAGCGGTCATCAGACCGATCGGCCCCGCACCGCCCACGATGGCGGTCTGGCCCGGCTTCGCGCCGCTCCGGGTCACCGCGTGGTGCGACACCGCGAGCGGCTCGATGAGGGCGGCCTGATCGAGCGGGATGTCGCCGATCGGGTGCACCCACTTGCGGTCGGCGACCACCTTCTCGCTCAGTCCGCCGCCGCGGCCCGCGAGCCCGACGAAGTTGGTGTCGGGCGAGAGCTGATACTCGTCGTCCGGCCCCATCGGCACGTCGTCGCGGATGATGTACGGCTCGACGACGACGTTCTGGCCCACCACGAGGTCGGTGATCCCCTCACCCACGGCGCTGATGGTGCCGGAGAACTCATGGCCCATGACGATGGGCGGCTCCTCGCCGGAGATCGGATGCGGATGGCCGGGGTGGGGAATGAAGTTCGGCCCCACGAGGTACTCGTGCAGGTCGCTGCCGCAGATTCCGCACCAGGCGATGTCGACCATGACGGCGCCGGGGCGGAGTTCGGGTTCGGGAACGTCTTCGACGCGCAGGTCTCGCGCGGCGTGGAAGCGGGCGGCTTTCATGGTGTCTCCATTCGAGTTCAGGACGGGTGGTCGGTGAGGCCGAGTCGGGCTGCCGCTTGCGGGAAGACCCGCAGGAAGTTCTGCCACATGATGTTCTCGAGGTCGTCCTGCGGCATGTCGGAGGCCTGCAGCTCGTGCAACACGGAGGGCGTGTTGTAGAGCAGCGGCTGGGCGTAGGAGTCGGTGCCGAAGAGGAGGCGCTCCGACCCGAAGCGGCTCACGAACTCGTCGAGCGGCCGCAGCAGGGGGAAGCAGATGGCGGTGTCGAACAGCACGTTCGGGCAGCGCTCGGCGATGTCGAAGAGGTAGCGGATCTGCGTGGCCCCCGAGAAGCCGTCGAGGGCGACGAGGGTGGCGTCCGGATGCGCGGTCGCCAGATCCAGGAGCGACCACGGGGCCTCGAGGCCCGACTCGCTGAACAGATGGAGGTAGCAGGGCAGCCCGCGTTCGGTGGCGAGGTCGATCAGCACGTGCATCCGCCGGTCGGACAGCGCCACCCCTTGGTAGCGGGTGTGCCAGGCCAGGCCGTCGATCTGCAGCTCGTCGACCAGCCGGGTCACCTCGGCGCGGCACAACGCCTCGCGATGCAGCGGCTCGACCGTGCCGAGCGCGATGGGGAACCGGCTCGGCAGGCTGTCGCGGTAGGCGGCGATGCCGTCGTTGAGTGCGCGGGTGTTGGCGATGCCGTCGCTGCGGTCGTACTGGAAGCCGGGGATGACGCAGGCCGCCGCCAGGCCGAAGTGGTCGAGCATCGCGGTGTGCACCTCGACCGGTCGGATGCTCGTGCCCTCAGCCGTGGCGCCCGCCTCCCCCATGCCCAGGGCGAGTTCGCCGACGTGGTGGTGGGTGTCGATGATGTGGGCTGTGGTTCGGGCGGGGCTCATGGCCGCTCCTTTCGGGCGAGGCGGATCAGGCTATGCGGGGGTTGCGGAACACGGCGGTGGCCGAGGCGATCAGTCGATCGTCGCAAGTGATCTCGCCCGACACGAAGCTCATCGTCTTCGTGCGCGCGGTCACCCGCGCCGAACCCAGCACGGTCTCGCCGAGCGACGCGGCGCCGATCATGCTGCTGGAGAGCTGGATCGTGATCGGATGTCCCTGCTGGCCGGCCCCGAGCGACCGTTCGACCTCGGCGCCGAGCGTGAAGTCGAGGAGGGTCAGGATGAGCCCGCCGTGCACGGTGCCGTTGGGATTGACGTGGGCCGGGCGGACCGTCAGACGGATGCTCACCGCATCCGGTCCGACCCGCCACTCGATGCCGCCGACGTGGTCGAGGAACGTGCCCTCCTGGCCGATCGGGCCATACTCACTCATCGGGCTCTGCTCGCTCAACGGGTTCTGCTCGCTCAACGGGTTCTGCTCGCTCATCGGGCTTCTCCTTCGGTGATCAACACGATCCAGTCGGCCACCATGGCCGGGCGCTCCGAGCCCTCCCGCTCCAGCACACACCCGAGAACGAGCCGGTATCCCGTTTTCGTCTCCTCGAGCGAGTTCAGCGTGAGCGCGAGCCGGAGGGGGTCGGCGGGGGTGACCGGGGCGGTGAAGCGCACCCGGTCGAGGCCGTAGTTCGTCCAGCGCTCGGCCAGGCGCACGGCGTAGCACTCGTTGGCCAGACCGGTCACGAGGCTGAGCATCAGGAAGCCGTGCGCCAGCACGTCGCCGAACGGGCTGTCGGCCTTCGCCCGCTCGCGGTCCAGGTGCACCCAGTGCTCGTCGCCGGTCAGCACACCGAAGGCGGCGATGCGCTCGGCGGGCACCGTCGTCCACGCGCTGTGACCGAGCACGGTTCCCACGTGCTCGGCGAGGTCGCCGGCCGACTCGACGGTGATCATGAGGGCTCCTTCGCGAGAACGGAATCAGGGTGGTACAGGGCGTCGATCAGGTCGGCCGAGGCGCTCCGGAACAGTGCCGGCTTGAGCAGCCCCTTCGGCGAGAGCAGTTCGGCGGCGGGTTCGGCCGTCAGAACGGCGGCCGCACGAATGAGGTTCGTCTGCCCCGACGTGGTCGCGTTGTGAGCACGGACGACGGCGTCGACATCGACCGCAGCGCCGTCGGCCAGCCAGAACACCGCGACGAGATGCGACCGGTCGGGGCCCGCCACGACGACGTCGCGCACCCCCGTGCCGCCCGCGGCGAGCAGGCTCGAGCGGAGCCGATCGACATTCACCCAGGAGCCGTTCGCGAGCTTGAAGTCGTCGGCGATGCGTCCGTCGAAGCGGATGCCCCGGCCGGGATCGTCCTCGTCCACCAGCACGCCGGCGTCGCCGGAACAGTAGAAGCCGTCCGCATCGAACACCGCGGCGGTGCGCTCGGGCTCCCGCCAGTAGGTGGGCATCACGCTCGGACCCTTCACCCGCAGCTCGAGGTTGCCGGCCACGGGCACGAGTCGCACGGTCACGCCGGGCAGCGGCGGCCCGACCTGACCGGGCTCGCTGTCGGCGGTGTGCACCGTCGTCGCCGCCGGGCCGACCTCGGTCGATCCCCAGCCCGTGAGCACGGGCACCGGGTCTTCGCGCACGGTCAGCGACAACTCGCGCAGCCGGTGGAAGGTGCCCATCGGCATCGCGGCTCCGGCGGAGAAGAGCGCGTCCGAATGCCCGAGGAGTGCTCGGCGGAACTCCGGGTCGGCCTCCAGCGCGGGCAGGAGCGCCTGGAATGTGGCGGGCACCGCGGCGTGGAACGTGGGCGAGAACTCTTTGATGGAGGCGATCGTGCGGCCCAGGTGCGCGGGGCGGCCGTGGGCGTCGTCGATGTGGAGCGTGCCGCCGCCGAGGAGCACCATGTCGATGTTCGCGTTGCCGCCGAAGGCGTGGTTCCAGGGCAACCAGTCCACCAGCACGGGCGGGTGGTCGGTCACGAACGGCCACACGTCGACGGTGGCGCGCATGTTGCTCACGAGCATCCGGTGCGTGTAGACGACCGCCTTCGGCGTGCCGGTCGACCCGGAGGTCAGCAGCAGCTTGACGGGGTCGTCGTCGCGCGCCGCGTCGAGCAGATGCTCGGCGAGTGCGTCGGGGTCGTCGGTGCTCGCGGCATCCTGCGCGCCGGCGGGCCGGATGCCCGTCACGGCGACCCGCGCATCCGGAAGTCCCGCGTGGAGCGCGGGATCGGGCACCACGATGAGCGCGGGGTCGACCAGATCGAGCACTCCGGCGATGCGACCACGATCGGCACCGGGGCGCAGATACTGCGGCGCAATCGGTGCCCACAGCGCGCCCACCAGCATGGCGGCATGACCGCAGACGAACGACTCGATGCTGTTGGTCGCGATCACCGCCACCCGGTCGCCGGGGCGGATCCCCCGTTCCGTCAGGGCGGCCGCGGTGCGGGCGATGGCCGACCAGGCGCTGGCGTAGTCGAGCACGCGACGCTCCCCGGCCTCGACCTCGGTGAGCAACGCCGTCTGCGGCGTCTCGCGTGCCCACCGACGCAACCAGTGCAGGGTGGTCACCGGCGCATCCGAGAGCCGCCGGCGGGAACGGAGCTCAATCACGCCGCCGGGCAATCGATCGATGTCGATCTCGGGTTCGCTGAAGGGCGGCATCCTGCCCATCGAGCCCGAACTCACCGCGCGGCCTTGTCGGGAACGGGTTGGGCGACGCGGCCGTGCCGCGGAGTGGCCACGCCCGTCGGCGCATCACCGGCAACAGCTCCGGCGCTCGAGCCGGCCGGCGCCTCGACCGCGCGCTCCTTCGAGAGCAGCAATGCGATGATGCTGAGCACGGCGACGCCGGCGATGAACCACACGATGGGCGACACGTCGCCCGGGTTGCCGGCGATGAGGGCGGTGAGGATGAGCGGACCGAAGCCGCCGCCGATGGTCGCCGCGATCTGGTAGCCGAGCGAGAGCCCGGTGAAGCGCGAGCCGGTGTGGAACCGCTCGCCCATGAAGGCCGCCAGCGGGCCGAAGGTGGCGCCGATGGCGACACCGTTGATGAGCGCGAAGGCGAGCAGCGCGCCCCAGGCGGTGCCGGTCTGGAGCAGCGCGAAGAACGGCCAGACCAGCACGGCACCCGCGATCACGCCGCCGATCATCACCGGGCGACGCCCCACGCGGTCGGAGAGCGCGGCGAAGAAGAGCTCCCCCACGATGCAGACGAGCGACCCGGCCGAGGAGATGAAGAGCACGCTCGAGGTCGTCAGCCCGTGGGTCGCGCCGTAGGTGATTCCGAACGCGCCCGAGAGGGTGAACGAGAGGAACGGCGCCAGGAGCGCCACGAAGGCGAGGATGAGGGTGCCCGGCCGGCGCAGCACCTCGACGAGGGGCGCACGCACCTTCTCGGTGGTCTCCTCGCGGCGGCGCTTCTCCTCGACGAACAGCGGCGACTCGGAGACGCGCACGCGGATCCAGAGGCCGAAGATCACCAGCACGGCGCTGAGCGCGAAGGGCACCCGCCAGCCCCAACCGAGGAACTGGTCCTCGGGCATCAGGGCGAACAGGGCGAGAACGACCCCGGCGAGCAGCGACCCGGTCGGCTGACCCGCGGTGGCGAAGACCGCCGCGAAGCCGCGCCGCCGGGGGTTGGCGTGCTCGAAGGCCATGAGGGCGGCCCCGCCCCATTCGCCGCCGACCGACAGTCCCTGCACGATGCGGAGCACGATCAGAAGGATCGGTGCGAGCACCCCCGCCTGGTCGCGGGTGGGCAGCACGGCCATCAGCGCGGTGGCGATGCCCATCATGCTCATGGTCAGCACCAGAACCGACTTGCGGCCGACCCGGTCGCCGAAATATCCGAAGATGATCGCGCCAAGCGGGCGCACCACGAAGCCCACCGCCAGCGTGGCGAAGGCGGCGATCGTGGCGATGGCGGGCGGCAGGTCGTTGAAGAACAGCCGGTTGAAGATGAGCCCGGATGCGGCGGCGTAGAGCACGAAGTCGTAGTACTCGATCATGCTGCCGACGTAGCTCGAGGCGAGCACGCGCCGAAGCTCGCGGCCGTCCTCGCCGATGTACATCGGAACCTTGGCTTTCGTCGTGCTCATTGTGATGTCTCCTTTGATCTCCATGAGCGGATGGTGCAGGGGCTGACGGTCACGCCGCGCCGACCTCGCTGGGCTCGCGCGCCTCGGTGCGTCCCGACCCGAGGAGTTGGGCGAACACTGCCTCCAGATCGTCGGGACGCTCGCCGCTGTAGGCGATGTACAGGTCGGGACGCACGAGGACGGCCGGCGCGTCGATCACGCCCTGCGCCTCCTCGGCGTCGAGGGCGAGCACAGTCAGCGTGACGGCGGCGCGTTCGGCGGCGGCGAGGTACGTTGCAGAATCGGTGTCGCCAACGGTGATCAGCGTCCAGTCGCGGCCGAGCGCATCGAACAGCGACGAGCCATCCGTTCGCCAGAGGTGCGGCAACCGCGAGCCGGCGCGCACCGACGGCGTGTAGCTGTCGATGGCGGCGATCGCGGTGCCGTCGACGGACTCGGGCGGCACGATCCCGGCGGAGCGCTCGTACCGCGAGCCGAACTGCACCCCCTGGCTGTGCCACTGCTGGCGATCGATCAGCTGGATGAGCCGGCCGGCCTCGGCGCGCAGTGCTTCCCCGCGCTCGGTGGCGGCGTGCAGCTCGGGATCGCGGCCGATCGCCGACATGTCGCGGTCGATCTTCAGAGCCGCCCGCGAGGTCGCCTCGCCGACCGACTGCCGCTCGGCCTCGTAGTCATCGAGCAGGGCATCGGTGCCCGCTCCCGAGAGGAGCGCGGCCAGACGCCAGCCGAGGCCGACCGCATCCGCGATGCCGGTGTTCATGCCGAAGCCGCCGAGGGGAAGCCACAGGTGCGCCGCGTCTCCGGCGAGCGCGATGCGGCCCTGCCGGAAGGAGTCCGCAACCAGGCGGCGCGGTGTCCACCGGATGACCTGGAGCTTCTCGTGGGCGATCGGGCGGCCGATCGCCGCCTCGAGCACCCGATCGGGGTCGAGGTCGTCGGGTTCCATCCCCTCCGGCACCCGGGCGTGGCAGAGGAACAGGGATTCACCGTCGAGCTGCAGGAACGAGCCGCGGAGTTCGGGGCCGTACCACCAGTACATCCAACCCGGATCCTTCAGCAGCGGCACCAGCTCCTCGGAGCGGAAGTAGATCGACAGGCGACGCTCGGCCGCCTCGGAGTCGCCCTGAAGGCGAGCACCGATGGCGCGGCGCAGCACGCTCGTGCCGCCGTCGCAGCCGGCCGCATAGCGGCCGCGCACCGTGCGCGTGCCCCCGGTGGCGGTCTCGGTGAGCACGATCGACACTCCCTCGCCGTCCTGTTCGGCGCCGGCCGCCTCCCAGCCGCGCAGCACGGTGACGCTCGGAAGCTCGGCGAGGCGCTCGGCGAGCAGCGGCTCGAGGAAGATCTGCGAGATGCGGTGCTGCGGTTCTGGGGTCGGCCACTCGGCGAACTCGACGGCCGTTCCGTCGAGCACCGCCTGACTCGACGAGAACTGGAACCGGGTCAGTTCGTACGAGTCGAGCGTCGTGACGTACACGACGTCGGTGGCGTGTTCGAGCGGCAGTCCGGCGCGACGGATGCGGTCGGCGCTGCCCTGCCGACGGAAGTACTCCATCGAGCGGGCGTTCGTCGTATTGCACCGGGGATTGGTGGTGGTCTCGGTGGCCTTCTCGACGACGAGCGTCTTCACTCCGCGGAGGCCGAGTTCGGTGGCGAGGGTCATTCCGACCGGTCCGGCTCCGACGACGACGACGTCCCAGACCGCTGCGGCGGACTCGGCACCGAGTGCGCTGGTGGATGAGGTGGGGTTCTGGCTTGTCAACACCGCATCACGGTAAGACGCGGTCGGCCGATAGCACTATGACGTAATTGCGCCACCATCGATAGGCGAATGGATAGGGGTCGCATCCCCGAGCCGGTCCTCGATCACGGAGCGCAACTCGTCCAGGAGGCGTTGCTGCAGGGGCGTGAGCCGGTTGCCGGTGCGTCGCACGATGAACAGCTTGTCCCGGATCGGCCGCCCGGTGACGTGCACTTCGCGCACCGCGCCGGCCTCGATGTCGGCCTGCACCGACGCGCGCCAGAGCATCGCCACCCCGATGTCGGCGGCCACCGCCTGCTTGATCGACTCCGCGCTGCCGAGCTCGATCTCCACCCGGCGGTCGGTGACGCCGATCGAGGCGAGCGCGTTGTCCTGACTACGCCGGATGGCCATCCCGCCCGGCGGGCAGACGAAGGGCAGCCTCGCCAATTGTTTCGGCGAGACGGTGTCGGGAATGGTGGTGTTCGTCGCGGCCGCGATGACGGCCCACGGCGGTTCGGCGACGAGCTCGGAGTCGAATGCCCGCGAGTCGAGCACGGCGCCGGTGGCGACGATCGCGAAGTCGTGGCGGCCGAGCCGGGCCTGCTCCAGCGCGGTCTCGACGGCGGAGATTTCGAGCCGCACCGAGACACTGGGGTTGGCGATCTTGAAGTCGATGACCGCCGGGGTGAGGATGCTGTTGCCGACGGTGATGCTCGCCCCCACCGAGACGAACCCGGAGAGCCCGTCGGAGAGATCGGCCAGATCCTTCTCCAACTCGACCCGGCCGCGCAGCACCTCGTTGGCCCAGAGCAGGGTGCGCTCGCCGGCCTCCGTCAACGCGATGCCCCGGCCCTCGGGGTGGAACAGCTTGGCGCCGACCCGCTGCTGCAGCGAGCGCAGGTGCGCGCTCACGACAGGCTGGGAGATGTAGAGCTCCTCGGCCGCCCGCCGCACGCCGCCGAGTTCGGCGACCTTGCTGAAGACTTCCAGTTTCTGGAGTGAGATGCGGTTGTCGGGTGACATGGGGCCTCCTCGCCCTTGGCTGGCATCAATAGTCGATCGACTATACGACGTCGCAGATCTACGTCATAGATCAATCAGTGCTTCGACCGTAGCGTGGACGGAGCCGCAACCGGAACACCGCGGCGCCGAGAGGAGTCCAGCGTGGTGCACATCGAAGAAGCAGCCGCGCGCTTGCGCATCGCCGCCGGCACCGGCCGGCCCTGCCCGCCGATCCGCGCACTCGACGCCTTCTCCATCCCCGACGCCTACGCCATCCAAGAACTCGCGCTCGCGCCGAGGATCACTCCGGCGAACCCGCGCATCGGCCGCAAGGTCGGGCTCACCTCCCCGGCCGTGCAGCAGCAGCTCGGCGTCGACCAACCCGACTTCGGCGTTCTCCTCGCCGACATGGCGATCGCCGACGGCGGCGAGCTCCCGTCATCCGCGCTACTCCAGCCGCGCATCGAGGCCGAGATCGCGTTCGTGCTGGGCGCGGACGTGCCGGATGCGCATCCCGCGTCGATCAGGCGGGCGGTCGCCTACGCGGTGGCCGCCCTCGAGATCGTGGACAGCCGCGTGGCCGGCTGGGACATCACGATCGTCGACACGATCGCCGACAACGCCTCGAGCGGCTTATTCGTGCTCGGCGCCGAGCGTCTCGGGCTCGACGAGTTCGAACCGGCAACGGTCTCCATGACACTCCGCCGCAACGGCGACGTCGTCTCGTCGGGCACCGGCGCCGACTGCCTCGGCGATCCGCTGAACGCACTCGCCTGGGTGGCGGAGACCGCGATCCGGCTCGGCCGCCCGCTGCGGGCGGGCGAGGTCGTGCTCTCGGGTGCGCTCGGGCCCATGGTGCCGGTGCAGCCGGGCGACCTCTTCGAGGCGCAGATCAGCACCCTCGGCTCCGTCTCGGTTCGAGCGGCCTCCCACGTCTCCGGGGCATCCACCGGTGCCTCCTCCTCCAGAAAGGACTCCTGATGGCCAAAGCGGCGATCATCGGGTCGGGCAACATCGGCACCGACCTCATGTTCAAGATCATGCGACTGAGCGAAACCCTCGACATGGGCGTGCTGGTCGGCATCGATCCGGCCTCCGACGGGCTCGCGCGGGCCGGGCGGCTCGGCATCCCCACCACCGCCGACGGAGTCGAGGGGCTCATCGCCCACCCCGAGTTCGATCAGATCGAGGTGGTCTTCGACGCCACGAGCGCGGGCGCCCATCGCCACAACGCCGAACGGCTGCTGCCTCTCGGCAAGCGCCTGGTCGACCTCACGCCGGCCGCCATCGGACCCTATGTCGTGCCGTGCGTGAACCTCGACGCCCACCTCGACGCTCCCGACATCAACATGGTCACGTGCGGCGGACAGGCCACGATCCCCGTCGTCGCCGCCGTGAGCGCGGTGGTGCCGGTGCACTACGCCGAGATCGTGGCCTCCATCTCGTCGCGGTCGGCAGGGCCGGGCACCCGCGCGAACATCGACGAGTTCACCGAGACCACGGCGCGCGCCATCGAGGAAGTGGGGGGTGCCGCACGGGGCAAGGCGATCATCGTGCTCAACCCGGCCGAGCCGCCGATGATCATGCGCGACACCGTGCAGGTGGTCGTCGACCGCCTCGACGAGACCGCGAAGCAGGGCATCCTCGACTCGATCGAATCGACGATCACCGCGGTGGCCGACTACGTGCCGGGATATCGGCTCAAGCAGCGGGTGCAGTTCAGCGACGAGGGTGCCGAACTCGACGGCCTGCTTCCGGCCCCGGCAGGCGGGTCGTACACCCGGGTGACCGTCTTCCTCGAGGTCGAGGGGGCGGCGCACTACCTGCCCGCCTACGCCGGCAACCTCGACATCATGACCTCGGCGGCGCTGCGCGTGGCCGAGCGGATGGTCGCCGCACGTCTCGAGGTGAGCGCATGAGCACCCCGATCTACCTCCAGGACGTCACGCTCCGTGACGGCATGCACGCCCTGCGGCACCGCATCACCCCGACGACGATCGCCGAGATCGCCGCCGGACTCGACCGGGCCGGCGTGGCGGCCATCGAGGTGTCGCACGGCGACGGACTCGGCGGCAGCAGCCTCACCTACGGCCCCGGCAGCAACACCGACTGGGAGTGGATCGAGGCGGCCGCCGGCGCCGTGCAGAACGCCGTGCTCACGACGCTCATCCTTCCCGGCATCGGCACGCTGCACGACCTCGCCCGCGCCCGCGACCTCGGCGTGCGCTCGGTGCGGGTGGCCACCCACTGCACCGAAGCGGATGTCGCCGCCCAGCACATCGCCGCCGCCCGGGAGTGGGGCATGGACGTCTCGGGGTTCCTCATGATGTCGCACCTGAACGACCCGGCCTCGCTCGCCCAGCAGGCGAAGCTGATGGAGTCGTACGGCGCGCACTGCGTCTACGTGACCGACTCGGGCGGCCGCCTGACGATGGCCGGCGTGCGGGAACGCGTGCGCGCCTATCGCGACGTGCTCGCGGAGGGCACCCAGATCGGCATCCACGCCCACCAGAACCTCTCGCTCGCCGTGGCGAACTCCGTCGTAGCGGTCGAGGGAGGCGCCTACCGGGTGGACGCGTCGCTCGCGGGGCTCGGCGCGGGGGCCGGCAACACGCCGATCGAACCCTTCGTGGCGGTCGCCGACCTTCAGGGCTGGGAGACCTGGGCCGATCTGTTCGCCCTGCAGGATCTCGCCGACGACCTCGTGCGCCCGCTCATGGATCGTGCCGTGCAGGTCGACCGGGAGACCCTGAGCCTCGGTTACGCCGGGGTGTACTCGAGCTTCCTCCGGCATGCCGAGCGGGCTGCGCAGACGTACGACCTCGACGCCCGCGACGTGCTCGTCGAAGTGGGCGCACGACGCCTGATCGGTGGCCAGGAGGACATGATCGTCGACGTCGCGCTCGATCTCGTCGCCGCCCGCGACGCCCGCGACGCACAGGAAGCAGGAACGCGATGACCGAACGCCCGTACACCAGCGTCTGGAGCGACCTCAACCAGGTCGAGTTCAGCCAGGGCTTCCTCGACGCGGGCGGCTACCGCACCCGCTACCTGCACGCGGGCGACTCCTCGAAGCCGCCGCTGGTGCTGCTGCACGGCATCACCGGTCACGCCGAGGCCTACGTGCGCAACCTGCAGTCGCACGCCGAGCATTTCGACGTCTGGGCGATCGACTTCATCGGCCACGGCTACAGCGCGAAGCCCGAGCATCCGCTCGAGATCCCGCACTACATCAGCCAGGTCACCGGCTTCCTCGACGCCATCGGCGCCGAGAAGGCCTCGTTCTCGGGCGAGTCGCTCGGTGGTTGGGTGACCGCCCGGCTGGCCCAGCTGCATCCGGAGCGGGTGGACCGCATCGTGCTCAACACGATGGGCGGCACGATGGCCAACCCCAAGGTCATGGAGCGGTTGTACACCCTGTCGATGGATGCGGCGCGCGACCCCAGCTGGGAACGCGTGCGCACCCGGCTGGAGTGGCTGATGGCCGACCCGTCCATGGTGACCGACGACCTCATCCGCACCCGCCAGATGATCTTCGAGCAGCCGGACTGGCTGATGGCGTGCGAGATGAACATGGCGCTGCAAGACCCTGAGACGCGCGCTCGCAACATGATCTCCGACGACGATCTCCGTGCCATCCAGGCACCCGCGATGGTGCTCTGGACGACGAAGGACCCCTCGGGGCCGGTCGATGAGGGACGACGGATCGCATCGCTCATCCCCAACGGCCGGCTGGCCGTGATGGACAACTGCGGGCACTGGCCGCAGTACGAGGACACCGAGACCTTCAACCGCCTCCACCTCGACTTCCTGCTCGAGAACATCGAACCGAAGAACTAGACGTAAGGAATCACCATGCCGGTCGCAGTCGCGGCGATGTCGCACAGTCCCCTGCTCGAACTCGTCGATCCGGGTCAGGAGACCACCGAAGCCGTCGAGGGCGCCTTCGCCGCCGCACGCGCCTTCGTGAACGATTTCGACCCCGAGCTCATCGTGAGCTTCGGGCCCGACCACTACAACGGCTTCTTCTACGAACTGATGCCGCCGTTCTGCCTCGGCTACGAAGCGGTGAGCATCGGCGACTACGGCAGCCAGGCCGGCGAGCTCGACGTGCCGACCGCCATCGCCCGGGAGCTCGCCGAGGCCGTGCTCGACCGGGGAGTCGATCTGGCGGTGTCGCTCCGCATGGAGGTCGACCACGGTGCCGTGCAGCCGCTCGAGATCCTCTACGGCTCCATCACCGCGAAACCGGTCATCCCGGTGTTCATCAACTCGGTCGCGCCCCCGTTCACCCCGCTGTCGCGGGTGCGGGCGCTCGGAACCGCCATCGGCGAGTACTTCGCGGGCACCGACAAGCGGGTGCTGTTCCTCGCCTCCGGCGGCCTCTCGCACGACCCGCCCGTGCCGCGCATCGCCACGGCCACGCGCGAGCAGCGTGAGTTCCTCCTGGGCGGCGGGCGACACCTCACCCCTGAGGCCCGCAACGAGCGGCAGCAGCGTGTCATCTCCGCGGCGCACGCCTTCGCGGCGGGCGAGGCCGACATCATGGACCTCGCGCCGGAGTGGGACGAGGCGTTCCTCGACATCGTCGAGCGCGGAGACCTCCCGGCGCTCGACGCCTGGACCCCGAACTGGATGACCGAGACCGCCGGCAACTCCTCCCACGAGGTGCGCACCTGGATCGCCGCCTACTCGGCCCTCGCCGCCAGCGGGCACTACCGCCTCGACACCCGCTTCTACCGGCCCATCAAGGAGTTCATCGCCGGGTTCTCCGTCACGACCGCCGTGCTCGACTAGCCTGAACCGCACATCGACGAAGGAGTCCGGATGGCATTCATCCAGTACATCGGCCGCATCCAGTTCGATGACGGCGCACGGCGCACGCTGCCCGATGAGCTCGCTCGGCTGGGTCTGCAGCGGCCACTGATCGTCTCCGACCGGGGACTCGAAGCCACTGGCGTGCTGGCCCAGGCGCTGGCGTTCCTCGAGGGGTGGGAAGCTCTGCCGGCCTTTCTCGACGTGCCGAGCAACCCCACGGAGGCGGCCGCCCGCGCGGCTCTCGAGCTCTACCGGTCGAGCGGATGCGACGGCGTCATCGCCATCGGCGGCGGCTCGCCCATGGACTGCGGCAAGGCGGTGGCCCTGCTCGCCACCCACGATCAGCCGCTCGAGGTCTACCTCGCGAAGTCGGGCGGGGAGGCGCGCATCACGCGAGCCGTGGCGCCCGTCATCGCCATCCCGACCACCGCCGGTACCGGCAGCGAGATCGGGCGCGGCGCCGGCCTCACCCTCGCGAACGGCGAGAAAGAGGTCTTCCTCAGCCCGAACCTCGTGCCGCGCGTGGCGATCTGCGACCCGGAACTCACGCACGGCCTGCCGCCTCACCTCACGGCCGCGACGGGCATCGACGCCTTCACCCACGCCTTCGAGGCCTACCTCTCCCCTGCCGTCAACCCGCCTGCGGACGCCGTCGCGCTCGAGGCGCTGCGACGGATGCGCCAGTGGCTCCCACGGGCGGTGGCCGACGGCCGCGACCGCGAGGCGCGCTGGAACGTGATGATGGCCGCGCTCGAGGCGGCGATGACCACGTGGAAGGGCCTCGGCCTCACCCACGCGCTCTCGATGCCCTTCGACGACCTGGGACTTCATCACGGCACGGTGGTGGGGGTGCTGCTCCCGCACACCGTCGGTTTCCTCACCGAGGTCGTGCCGAGCGATCGGATCGCCGCCGTCGCCGAGGCCGTCGGATCCACTCCGGCGACCCTGGCCGACGATCTCGCCTCGTTCACCGAGGAGCTCGGCCTGCCCTCCGGGCTCGGCGCGCTCGGGGTCGACCCGCAGCGCCTGCCCGAGTTCAGCGTTCTGGCCGCCGGAAGCGCGTTCAACCAGACGGCCCCCGGCCAGGCGACGGCCGGAGACTACGAGCGCATGGCGCTGTCGGCGATGGCACCCCTCGAGCGGCAGCTCGCTCCGCACTGAACTCCGAGCCCCCGCCCATCGATAGCTCGCGGGCTATCGATGCGCACCGATCTTTCTGCTGGTCCTTCCCGACCCTCATTCTTAGGCTGACACTCATGACGAACTCCGCAACGACGCACCCGTCGCCCCTCGACGAGACCGACCAGGCCCGCGGACTCTGGGCCCGCAACCCCCGCACCGGCGAGGTCGACTACGTCGTCGTTCCGCCGACGACCGCGGAGGTCGGCGAGCTGGCGGCGTCGCTGCGTGCCGGTCAGCGTGCCTGGCGCGATCTCGGGCTCTCCGGCCGGGTCACTGCGATGCTGCGCTGGGCCGATGCGATCGAGCGCGACGCCTCCCTCATCGCGGAGGCCGAGGGAATCGACACGGCCCGTGTCCGGGTATCGTCCGAGGTGCCGTTCATGGTGGCGGCCGCGGTGCGGGACTGGTGTGCGAAGGCGCCCGCGATCATCGAGGCGGCGACGCTGGAGGGCCGCTCGAGCGTGATGAGCGACGTCACATACACCACGCAGCTCGAGCCCTACGCGTTGCTCGGAATCATCAGCCCCTGGAACCACCCGCTCCTCCTCTCGTCCACCGACGCCATCCCCGCGCTCCTGGCCGGCTGCGCCGTGCTGGTGAAGCCCAGCGAGATCACGCCGCGTTTCATCGAACCCGTGATGACGACCATCCAGAGCGTGCCGGAGCTCGCATCCGTGTTCGCGTACGTCCCGGGCGCGGCGGATGTCGGCCAAGCGGTCATCGAGAACGTGGACGCCCTCTGCTTCACCGGCAGCGTCGCGACCGGCCGGCTGATCGCGGCGGCGTGCGCCGCCCGGTTCATCCCCGCCTTCCTGGAACTCGGCGGGAAGGACGCCGCGATCGTGACGGGCTCGGCCGACGTCGGCTCGGCCGCAGCGGCCATCCTCAAGGGGTCGGTGCACAACACCGGGCAGCTGTGCTTCTCGACCGAGCGCATCTACGTCGATCGCACCATCTACGAGCCGTTCGTGGCCGAGCTCGTGCGACAGTCGGAGGCGCTCGAACTCAGCTATCCCGACCCGACGCGCGGGCACATCGGACCGTTCATCCTCGAGCGCCAGGCCGAGATCGTCGACGACCACCTGCAGGACGCCGTGGAACACGGTGCATCTGTTCTCACGGGCGGCCCCAGCATCGAGCAGGGCGGCGGCCGGTACATGCGCCCGACCGTTGTCGTCGACGTCGACCACTCGATGCGGTTGATGACCGAAGAGACCTTCGGACCGGTGATGCCGGTCATGCCGTACGACAGCATCGACGAAGCCGTCGACCTGGCGAACGACTCCGAGTTCGGCCTCTCCGGGGCGGTCATCTCGGGTAGTGCCGACGAGTCCGACGCCATCGCCCGCCGCCTCGACGCCGGCGCCATCAGCCTGCAGGACACCTCGTTGACGATCGGCATCATGCGCGATGTCGAGAAGGTGGCCTTCAAGAGCTCAGGCCTCGGTGGCTCGCGGATGGGCCCGGCCGGCCTGCTGCGCTTCCTCCGCAAGAAGGCGCTCATCCTGCGCACCGGTCCGGTCGTCTCGATGGAGTCGCTCGCGGAGCACAACCGGCGCGGGTAGTCGCCGGCCGGAGAAGTTCTCGCATGCGGCCAGTGGTTAGGTTAGGCTAACCTACATGGCTCGAACGAACATGCGGGCGACCCGCACCAAGCCGACGCAGGCGGAGTTGCTCGTATGCCGCGTGCTCCGCACGGAGCGGGTCTCGCCCTCCTTCACCCGCGTCGTGCTGGGCGGCGACGACCTCGCGCGCTTCACGCCGCTGGGGTTCGACCAGTGGTTCCGGCTGTTCCTGCCGGTCGACGGTGGTGACCTCGCGCACGCACCTCACAAGCTCGACACCCTCAGTTATGTGAAGTTCCTCACCACCTCGAAGGCGACACGGCCGATCCTGCGCAACTACACCGTCCGGGCGTTCCGCCGCCTGCCCGGCGGCGACGAGCTCGACATCGACTTCGTGATGCACGGCGACGGGCACGGCGGCCACGACGCACCGACCGCCGCGTCGTGGGCCCGTTCGGCGAACCCGGGTGATGTCGTCGGGATCATCGACGAGGGCATCGGTTTCGACACCCGGATGCTCGGGCATCCGTTGCTCGTGGTGGCCGACGAGAGCGCACTCCCGGCCGCCGCGGGCATCCTCGGGTCGCTCCCCCGGACCGTCGAGGGCGCCGCCGTACTCGAGATTCCCGACGACGCCGACGTTCGGGCGATCGACGCCCCCGCGGGCGTGACCGTGCACTGGGTCGTGCGCGAGCACGGGCATGCACCCGGCTCCGCCGCGCTCAGCATGGCCACCGGCCTCCCGTCCCGCCCGGAGCAGGCGGTGTGGGTGGCCGGGGAGCAGTCGCTGCCTCGGGACGTGCGCCGCCATGCCGTTCAGACGGGCATCCCCAAGGAGCAGATCGCGTTCATCGGCTACTGGCGCGTCGGCCGTTCCGGCTAGCAAGGAGGTGACGGCCGGCGCCCGCCGATGATCACCTGCACCAGATCGGTCGCCGTGGCGATGACGAGCAGGCTCAGCGTTCCGCCGGCCGCCGCAACAAGCCCGAACGAGCTGGGGTGCGGCACCGGCCGGTGAGTCCAGCGATTGTCACCGCGCTCGACGGTCGGAGAGGGGCGTCTCGGCGGGCGTCGGCTTCGGCGATTTGTGCGCCGATTACGGCCGTTCGGAATTCGTGACGATGAGCTTACCTCCCCGGGGGGCGGCAGTGCGCTCGTACTGGGTCAGGGCCCGGATCGCTTCGGCGAGAGGCACAGTGCGCGCGATCGGCTGCGACAGCACCCCCGCTTCCGCGGCGCGCGCGACCTCCTCAAGTACCTCCCCTCCGGGCAGAGAGCCCAAAGTGTACGGGCCGGGCATCACACTCCTCAGAAATTTGCCGAGCGTGGGTTTGATGTCGACGATGCGCCCGCCCGGCTTCAGCAGGGCCCGCGCCGTGCGGTACGGGAGGGTTCCGGCCGTGTCGAAGACGATGTCGAATCGGCCTCGCAGCGGCTCCGGATCGAAGACGAAGTCGACGACCGGGTCGATGCCGAGTTCCAGCGCATCCTGTCTCGCCGTGCTTCGACAGCTGCCTCCGACGGTGGCTCCGTGCTGCAGCGCTATCTGCGTCGCCGCTCGGCCCACGCCGCCCAGGCATCCGGTGACGAAGACGGATTGGCCGGCTTGCAGTCTTCCCGTGTCGATGAGAGCGTGGAAGGCGGTCGCTCCGACGATCGGGATCGCGGCCGCCTGGTCGAAGGGCAGCCCGGCGGGCTTCTTCACGACCCAGCTCGCCTTGACCGTGACGAGTTCGGCGAAGGTGCCGGGTCTCATCGTGGCACCGAGCACCTCGTCGCCGACGGCAAACCTCATCACCCCCTCGCCGACGGTTTCGACCACCCCCGAGAAGTCGTGACCGAGGCCCCGCGGAAAGCGGCCGACGGTCATGAACTTCGCGTCGCCGTTGCGGAACATCCAGTCCATCGGGTTGGCCGCCGCGGCCCGGACGCGGACGAGGATCTCGCGAGCCTTGGGTTCGGCAGGCTCGAACTCCTCGAGCCGGAGGACCTCAGGTCCGCC
The DNA here is from genome assembly GCF_058783455.1 of Herbiconiux sp. FW305-C-125. NCBI lineage: Bacteria > Bacillati > Actinomycetota > Actinomycetes > Micrococcales > Microbacteriaceae > Herbiconiux > Herbiconiux sp. FW305-C-125. Next base: position 1,094,124 of record NZ_JBYSYO010000001.1, read on the forward strand.
GTATCGGTGGTACTGGATGCGCTGTGCGGCCGTCATCGCGGCGCCCCGGTTTCGCGGCCGGCGCCGCTTGCACCGGCGTGATGATCCGGCGGCTGATGCGCCACCGACGGTCGTGCCGCCGCAGGGTGTCCTCGTGGTTCACGCCTTGGATCGCGCCGTCGGCCATGACCATGAGGCCCTTGGACAGGGCGGTCACCACGTCATCGGCAGCGCTCGAGATGACGATGTTCGTCACCGAGTGCTGGAGCGGGAAGTGTCCGCTGTCGATCATCTGCGCGGCCGCGCCGCGGATGACGTCGATCCCCGTGAAGGTTCCGATTCCCGACCGCGACATGTCGTACACGGCGTCGGGGGTGAACAGCTCCTGGAGCCGGTCGAGTCGATGCGCGTCGAAGATGTGGGCGTGGAGCGCGATGGTCTCCTGGATCTCCAGCCGGTCGTCGGCCGACAGCGACTCACGCACGGCGGCCACCCCCGTCCGCGTTCGTCATCCGGCGCCGTTCGAGCAGGTAGCCGACGCCCGTGAGCACCAGCACCGGCACGGTGGTGAGCAGCTGTGACCAGTTGTCCTTGCGCGGAGGATCGGCGGTCGCCGTGCCCGGGTACAGTCCGGCGGTGAGTTGGCCGAGGTGGTAGATGCTCCCCGCGACGGCGGCGCCGTCGAGGGCGATGCGCGACTCGCGGGGGCGCGCCCACAACCCGTACAGAGTGGCGAGCGCTAGCCCGACCCCCATGCTCATGGTCTGACCGGTGTGGAACTTCGCGTGCGGCGTCCACTCGGGGTTGTAGATGTTGGTCTTGTTGAAGTCGGCGGCGAAGACTCCCACTGCGAGGCCGGCAGCCGCAGTGGACATCATCACCCGGCCGAGCGGGAGACCCGCGGATTTCTCGGACATGTGCGATCCTTTCAGTTCGGTACTCCGTACCATAACACTCTGAGTACCTTTTGGTTCCGGAATCCGACTGAGAGTAGGATGACGGTGTGAGCACCCCATCTCCGGCGACCGGCGCCCCTGCCGGACCCCTCGTCTCCGAGTCCCTCGTCGAGCGCAAGCAGCGGCAGGCGCGCCAGCGCATCGTCGAGGCCGCCGACGACCTGTTCGCGCTGCGCGGCTTCGACGACGTGTCGGTGAGCGACATCGCCGCCCGGGCCGACGTCGGGCGCACCACGTTCTTCCGTTACTTCGGCGACAAGACGGAGGTGCTCTTCGCGAAGGAGCAGGCCATGCTCGACGCCATCGCGCTGGCCGGGCAGGACGACAGCATCGGCGCCGCGCACGACTCGCGCACGGCCATCGAACAGCTGCGCCCCATCGTCCTCGAGCTCTGCGAGAGGGCCGCCGTCGAGCTCGACGCCTACGACCGCCGCTCGCGCCTGCTCGAGCAGCACATCGAACTCCGCGCCCGCGACGCCCTGAAGACCCAGCAGGTGGCCGCCAAGCTCGCCGAGGTGCTGCAGAGGCGGGGCACCGAGGAGCGGATCGCGGTCTTCGCGGCCCAGATCGCGCTGGCCTGTTACGAGACCGCCCGGCGCAGCGGCCGCACCGCCAAGGAGCTGGTGCGCGAGACGGAGGCCGCCTTCACCGAGGCGCTCACCCTCGGCGCCGTCTGACACCGTCGACCATGAGCCACACCCCGATCCTCCCGCCACCCGGCTGGTATCCCGACCCGCACGCGCCCGGCCGCGAGCGGTGGTGGTCCGGCACCGAGTGGTCGAAGCACGAGCACGCCGCGGCCAGTTCCTGGCTCTTCGGCCCCGCATACACGCGGTCGTTCTGGCCTGGAGCGAACACCCACGCTCGACGCGCGCGATTCTTCGACCTGATCGCGCTGGGACTGGTGTTCGCGGCCACAATCGCCCTCATCGTGGTGGCGCTCAGCGGCGCCCGGCCGGGTGTCGCCGTCGGTGTCGCGCTGTCGCTCGCCAGCGTGCTGGCCTTCGTCGGCGGGGCGTTGACGCTCGGCCACGCGATCGCCGGCGTGCGGGTTGCCGGACGCCTCGGCGCACTGGGGCTCGCGACCCAGATGATCTATGCGGGGGTCGTGCTGCTGGCCTGGTCGGGCGGTCTCATCGCGCTGCTCGCGGTGAGCGCTGTGAAGGCCGCCACCGGCTGAGTGGCGCGGATGCGACCGAAGCGAGTGCTCTGATCAGCTGCCCGCTCTTCGAACACTCGGAGAGAGCTGTACGACGATCCCGCCGCGAACGCTCCTGATCGTCCACGAGGGCGCGCAGCGTCACTTTGCGATGCCGATTGCGCATCTCGCGTTCCATCTGACCACTGTCGAGCAGCTTGACCAGAGTCGGACGCGACACTGCCAAGAAATCCGCCGCCTCCTGAGTGGTGAGCAGCGTGCTGCAGGGCGCAACCGTGACGCCGCGCGTCGTCCGCCGTCGGGTGCCACCAACTCGGCGAAGCCTCCACCGCGGCGCAGGAGGTACTCCTCGTTCGAAAACACCCTGACCTCAACTACCTGCCCCGGTCAGGTTCGCGGCATCAGGACGGCCTCACGATCACGAAATCGATGTCGCGGCGGACGGTGAAGCCGAGGGCCTCGTAGAGTCGCTCGGCGGGGTTCCCGATTCGGACGTGCAGAAACGGTCGCCCGTGCGCGCTGTCGACCAGTCGGCTGACGCCCTCGACGAGGGTGCCGGCGTAACCGCGGCCCCGGAAGTCGGGATGGGTGCAGACGGCACTGATCTCGTGCCAGCTCCCGGTGCGCAGGCGCACGCCGCTCATCGCCGCCAGCCGTCGCGACGGGTCAGGGCTCCGGATGCCGAGGTACGGCCCCATCTCCACCGTGCGCTCACGGAACGGACCGCGTTCGGTCTCGTCGACGAGGGCGAGCATCGACGGCACGTCCTCCGGGGTCAGTGCCTCGACCTTCGCCGCCGCGGAGGGGCGCGCTCGATCGCCTCCGCCTCCGCCGCCGGCGACCAGCTGATGACACGGGATCGTCTCCACGACGGCCCAGCCCCGCGGCACATCCTGCGGCTGCATCCCGGGCAGGGCGATCGTCTCGTCGGATGGAACGAGACGGCGAAGGTCGCGCCACGCGTCGTCGTCAGCCGCGTCGACGACGCTCGCGAACGGACAGAACTCGGCGTGGAACCGGGCGGCGCCACCGCGCACCACACCGAGCGCGGCCTGCGGCCCGGTCAGGGCGGCCCACACCGGATTGTCGAGCTGGGTGTCGAATTCCATCGTCACGCCCGCTCGGTCAGCGCGGCCACTTGCGCGAGCACTCCCGCGGCGACGTCGTCGAACGGCTCGATGCTCCGCTCGGCCCTGCTCATCACGACCGCGCCCTCGGCCGACGCGATGAGCATCGTCGCGGCGGAGCCGGCACGATCGGCGGGCAGCCCGCCCTCGCTCAGCACCGAGGCCAGCACCTCCCGCCATTCACGAAACACGGCTCCGGTGCCGTCGAGGACCTCCACCGACTCGGTCGCCGTCGTGACGGCGAGCACCGCGCAGCCCGCCCGGAACTGCGTCGCCGTGAGGAGCATCCGCCAGGCGGCGAGGAATCGCTCGGCGACGACAGTGGCCGGCTCCCCGCGCCAGGCCTGGATCATCGCGATCGAGCGGGCTCCGGACGCGGCGACCGCGGCGGAGACGAGCTGATCCTTGCCCTCGGGGAAGTGATGGTAGATCGACCCCCGCGGGGCACCGGTGTGCTCCAGCACGGTCGCGAAGGAGGTCTGCGGCAACCCGCCGCGGGCGAGCAGCTGCACGGTGCCGTCGATCATCTGTTGCCGGGTGTCACTCGTCACGAGCCGCCTCCGCTTCGCCGCTACCGCCTGGCCGGAGGTATGCCATTCAGCATAATTCGGTCTCGATCCGCCGTAGCGCTGCGACCAGGCACTCCACGCGACGCGGCTCACAGATCGAGCACGAGCTCGGGCGATCTCGAGCCCGAACAGCACACGAGCATGTGATCGTTCCGGCTTCGCTCGCGCTCGGTCATGACCACGTCCCGATGCTCGGGAATGCCGGCCAGCACTCTGACCTTGCACGATCCACACACACCCTCTTTGCACGAGTACGGGACCTCGACGTCGGCACCGAGCAGGGTGTCGAGCACGCTGCTGCCTCGCTTCACCGCCAACGACCGGCCCGAGCGGTTGAGGGTCACCGTGAATCCACCGTCGGTCGCGGCCGCTTCACTACGGAATCGCTCCAGATGAACACTCGACGGCGGCAGTGCGGCCGTCGCCTCCGCGAAAGCCTCCACCATCGACGACGGCCCGCAGCAGTAGAAGTGGGCGCCCGGCGGAGCCGTGGCCACGATGTCGGCCAGATCGATCCGGCCACCCGCCGACCCCGTCAGGTGGACACGGACCCGCTCGCCTCCCGCGCCGTTCAGTCGCCTGAGGGGATCCAGGAATGCCGCACCGCTCTGCGTTCGCGCCGAGTAGTGGAGTTCCCAGCTCCGGCCGAGCCGCTCCAGCCGCGCGATCATGGATTTCAGCGGGGTGATGCCGATGCCGCCGGCGACGAGCACGGTGTGAACCGCGGTCTCGTCCAGCGCGAAGTTGTTGCGTGGCGGGTTCACCTGAACACGTTCGCCCACCCGTAGGGCCTCGTGGACGTGCGCCGAACCGCCACGGCTCGCGGGATCGCGGTTCACCGTAACGACGTAACGGTGCCGTTCGGCGGGGTCGTTGCTGAGCGAGTAGCTCCTCGTCAGACCGGGAGCCAGGAGCAGATCGAGGTGCGCGCCGGCGGTGAACGGCGGCAGGTCGCTTCGATCGACGGCCATCAACTCGATCGAATTGATGTCGTCCGCCTCTCGACGGATCGACTCGATTCGGAGTTCCAGAACGGGCGCGCGGTAGCTGAGCGGGACATGTGGCTCCGCCGGCAGCTCGACCTCGATCGCATCGCCCGGCCGGACGACGCCGCCCCGGGTGACGATGCTCATCACGCCGGCCTTGCGCACCAGCCCCGCGGGCGTGGACTCGGCCACCTGCTTGAGGAGCCCGGGCTGGAACTCCTCGACCTGCACGCAGGGATTGCGAAGGCCGGTCAGCTCGATGACGGCATCGGAGCCGAAATGCAGCCTGGTGCCGGTGGGCAGGCCGAGCAGGTCGACCCCGCGCGTGGCGATGTTCTCGCCCAGATCGCCGGGCCTCACGACGTGATCCTTCTCGTCGAGTTCGTCGAACAGCTCGGCCTGGATCACATGCACCTGCCGCAGATTCGGGCGATTGCCGAAGCGCCTGACGTGATACTGATGCTGGTCGGTGACCCCCGCGTGCGCATCGCCTTCGACGCCGTGGTTCTCGATGAGCCGGATGCTGTCGACGGGGAGCTTGCTGAAGGCATGTCTCGTGCTGACCTGCACGCCGACCACCGTCGGGCTCGCCGGCGACTGTTCACGCTTCCGTCTCATGGAAACTATGCTTCCAGATTTCGAGTCAGGAAGCATCCGTTTTACAGAGAGTTAACGAACGGATGCCCCCAACTCTTCGGACATCGCGTTCGCAGCGGACACGACCCGGCGAACGGTCGCCGTCTTGACGGCGTCGGCGCCGAGGCGCCCGGCGGAGCCGGCGAGGGTGACACTGGCGGCGACCCGCCCCGTCGAGGTGAAGATCGGCGCAGCGACGGCCCATACACCGGCGTCGAGTTCGTCGTCGGCGATGTCGTAGCCGTTCGCTCGCACATCGCCGAGGCGCGCCATGACCTGCTCGACGGTGTGGGGCGTCGCCGAACGGAACTCCGGCAGCGCCTGCGACTCGAGGAGCGACGTGACCGTGTCGTCGTCGAGGTCGGCCAACAGCACACGTGCGGCCGCCGCGGCGTTGAACGGCATGCTCTGCCCCAGCCGCACGAACAACCGCAACGGGTACGTGCCCTCCACGAGTGCGACACAGAGGGCCTCGCTCCCCTGCAACTCGGTGAGGAACACGGTCTCGCCGGTCTCCTCGGAGAGTTTGCGGATGCCCGTGGAAAGAGCTTGCATGCCCCCCGTCGTGCTGATGTTGCGCTCGGCGAGGCTCCGGGTGGCGGCACCGAGGAAGTAGCGCAGACTGATCGGCGACCTGCTGACGAACCGCTCGTCGTGCAGGGTCGCCAGAACACGGTGCATGCTGCCGAGCGGGATGTCGAGTTGTTCGTGCAGCTCCTGCAGGCTCATGCCGTCCGGCCGCGCCGACAGTGCTTGAAGAACATGGAGGGCGCGAACGACGGGCTGCATGCATCCACCTTAGAGTTCGACCGCGCGCCGGTTCGGTCGCACTCACGCCCCGCCGGCCGCGATGAGGGCCGACAAGCCGCTCGCCGCCACGACGGCCGACCCGACCAGCGCGACGGCGAAAACCGCGCGACGGGCGAGCTTCGGATGCAGGCGCCCGGCGACGAGCTCGCCACCCACGATGCCGAATACGAGCGCCAGCGCGAGAACGACCCACATCCACCAGTCGAGTTGCGGCCAGCGGGACGGTTCCAGGGCGAGCTTCGTCACGACCGACACGAGTCCGATCGACAGGAAGTAGGGCTGCACGGTGGCAGCGAAGGCGCGCTGGGACCAGCCGCTGACGACCGCGTACACGCCCACCGGTGGCCCGCCGATCCCGGCCGCCGCATTCGTGAGTCCCGAGGTGAAGCCGGCGACCACGGGCGGCACTCTTCCCTGCAGCGTGACCGCGACCCGACGCAGGAGGATCGACCCGCTGAGCGCGACGATCAGCACCAGCCCGATCGAGAACTCCAACCAGTCGGGGTCGAGCAGCACGGCCAGCAACGAACCGGGAACGATTCCGACCAGCGCGGGGACGATCAGCCAGAGGTAGGTGCGCCATTCGATGTCCCGGCGCACCCGCAGGAGCACCAGGCCGGCGGACAGCACGCTGGCGAGATTGACCAGCACTACTCCTTCGAGCGGGCCGAGCAAGAGCACCAGGAAGGGGGCCGCGACCAGCGCGAATCCCATCCCGGTGGATCGTTGCGCGAACGCCCCGAGAAGAACGGCCAGACAGACTAGGGCGAGGACGTCACCGGCCATCGACGGATCGAGGTGAGGAGGGCGGTGCAGCGCGCGTCGTGCTCACCATGCGGCGTAGTTGTCGAACAGGGTCGCCAGCAGCCGCTCGTTGTCGACCTTCGTGACGACGCTGATCGGACTGGGGGGCGGATTCCGGAGAGTCAGCCCGACGTGCAACCGCAGGTTCTCGGCCGTCCAGGCGACGGGCCGACCGCGGGTGAGCGTGCCCTGGGTTTCGACGTCGACGATCATCTGCTCGGTCTCGACGATGTCGGGGTCGATGAGGAGTGCGACGGTGAGCGGGTCGTGCAGCAGGCAGCCGTCGATGTTGCGCCAGGCTGCCGCCAGGTCGATCCAGGGCCGGGTGGTCTGCACGACGTACGACGCGAGCGCGGACCGTGCCGGGTCGAGCCGATCGAGGTCGCTGTGCCGGAGAAGCGTCTGCGACGTGGCGTCCAAGGGCACCAGCGTGATCCGGGCTCCGCTGGTGACCACCTGCTGAGCGGCCTCCGGGTCGATGCCGAAGTTCAGTTCCTGCAAGAAGCCGGGCACGGCGAATCCGCCGCCCATGATGACGATCTCGTCGACGAGCTGAGGGAACTGTGGATCTATCTGGATCGCGTGCGCCAGGTTCGTGAGCGGGCCGATGGCGACGACCGTGATCTCCCCGGGATTCTCCCGCACGATCTCGACCAGCTTGGTGGCCGCACCCAATGCGTCACCCGCGTCGTAGTCGCCGGGCGCTTCGACGTCTGCCCAGGCTGCGAGGATCTCGGGCTTCGCCGAGTTCGCGTCCTGCCGCGTGCGCCACGGGCCGGAGGGTTCGACCAGTGCCGCGCTCGCCCCGGCGTAGACGGGCAGGTCGATCCCCAACCGATCGAGCATGGTCCGAACGACCGCGTAGCCCTGGTCACGGTGGGTGTTTCCGGAGACGACCGTGATCATCTCCAGGCGCAGTCGTGTCGGGGCGGCCAGCGCGAGCGCGATCGCCAGTCCGTCGTCGATGTCGGCCCCGGGTATCCCGTTGCCGGGATCGCAGTCGATGACGATGCGTCGCGGCTCACGACGGGTCGGCCCGGCCGCGGCGCTCATTCCTTGCTCCCGGATGACGCGAGCGAGTTCGTGAACTGGCGCTGGAAGACCAGCAGCAGCAGAAGCGGGATCGCCGCGGTCAGTGTCGCCGCCGCGAACATCTGGCCGTAGTCGACCCCGGACTCCTGAGCGAAGTCGGCGATGGCGACCGGCGCCACCCGCGCGCTGGGCGCCGGGGCGATGAGGAGCGGCCAGAGGAACGACTGCCACTGGAAGACGAACAGGATGAGTCCGGCACCCACCATCGAGGCCCGGGACAGTGGGAGGTAGATGCGCCAGTAGATCCCGAACCAGGACAGCCCGTCCATCCGCGCCGCCTCGCTCAGCGAGTACGGGATGTTGAGGAAGAACTGCCGGAGCAGGAAGATCGACAACCCGTTGCCGATGGCCGGCAGAATCAGGCCGATCAGCGTGTTCTGCAGGTCGGCGTCGCGGAAGGAGTTGGCCAGCGGAATCGCGATCGCCTCGAAGGGTACCAGGAAGCTCACGACCATCACGGCGAAGACCGCGCTACGGCCCGGGAAATCGAGGACGGCCAGCGCGAACGCGGCCAGCGACGACACGGCGAGGCCCAGCACGACACTGAAGAAGGCCACGATCACGGAGTTGATCAGGGCGACGGTGAAGTCGCTGCTCAGCACGGCGGCGTAGTTGTCGAGCGAGACCGAGGTGGGCAGGAGCGTGTTGATGGAGAAGGGCGAGAGGAACTTGAAGATCTCGTCCCCGGGCCGCAGCGACGACAGCAGCGACCAGGCCAGCGGAGCGATGGCGAAGATCGCGACCGGGACGGCGATCAGCAGCATCAACCGCCCGGTGCGCCGTTGGCGGGTGTTGGGGATGACGTCGGACACGATTCAGTCCTTCCCCGGCAGCAGCCGGAACTGGATGGCGACCACGAGCACGACGATGGCGACCAGCACGACGGTCGCGGTCGCCGCGCCGCCCGTGTCCGCCAAGGTGTAGGCCCGCTCGAAGATGAAGTTCATGATGAGGTTGGTGGACCCCTGCGGGCCACCCTGGGTGAGGATGCGCACGGGCGCGAACACCAGGAAGTTGGCGACGGTGTCGGCCACCAGCACGAAGAGCAGAGGCCGGCGCAGGCCGGGCAGGGTGATGTACCAGAACTGCTTCCAGCCACCCGCGCCGTCGAGCTCCGAGGCCTCGTAGAGACTGGTCGGGATGTCCTTGATACCTGCGACGAGGAAGGTCATCCAGTAACCGACGCCCACCCAGCTGCAGATGATGATGATCGACATCAGAGCCGTCTGCGGGCTCACGAGCCACGGGACCGGCGGGATGTCGAGCACACCCAGGGCACCGTTGATCGGACCATCGGGCCGGAACAGCACGCCCCACACGATCGCCGAGACGATCTGGGGTACGGCGATCGGCAGCAGGATGAGCGTGCGCCAGAGCCCGACCAGGGGAACACGTTTGGTGAGCACCACGGCGAGCCAGAGCGCGAGAGCGATCTGCAGCGGGTTGATGATCACGGCGAAGAGCAGGGTCACCGCCAGTGAGTTGAGAAATGATGGGTCGCTGAAGATGTAGGTGAAGTTGGCGAAGGAGAAGTCGCCCGCACGGTTGGTGAACGACGAGCCGATCGCCTGAACCGACGGCACGAGGCGAAGGAAGATGAGCCCGACACTCGCGGGCAGGAGGAACAGCGCGGCAGTGAGGGCGAGCCGGGCACGGCCGCTGAGGCGGCGTGCCGGCGCCCCTCGGCGCGAAGATGTCTGAGTCACGGAGACCACGAACTTTCAGAAGAAGCGGGAGCCGGCTGCTCGGGGCGTGGGCCCCGAGCAGCCGGATGCCTAGCGGTACTGGCCGAGTTGCCGAACGAGGTCGGCCTGGGCGGCGGCGAGGATCGCATCCGGGTCGCCCCCGTTGCGGATGTCGGCGAAGGCCTTGTTGACCACGGTCTCGAAGTCGACATAGCCGATCGATGACGGTCGACGTTGCGCGTGCTCGTCGGAGTCGACCGTGAGCAGAGCGCCGTACTGCGACGTCTCGTCGGGCGCGATTCCGTCGATGTAGTGGATGTACTTCGGGTAGGCCTTCTGGTTCACCGGCGGCAGGTTGAACTTGGTCGACGACGCGACCGCACCGTCGGTGGTCAGTGAGAGGTACCGCGCGAACTCCTGAGCGGCGCCCTGGTGTTCACTGAAGGCACTCACTCCGACCGCCCAGGAGTCGGTCGGCGTGACGACGTCGCCTCCTGCCTGGTAGGGCAGCGGGGCCATGCCCCACTTGTCCTTCAGAACACTGTTCTGCAGGTCGGTGATCCGGGCCGGGCCGGCCACGTAGAAGGCAACGGAACCGTTCTTGAAGAGGTCCGGCATCTGCGCGGAGGCGACACCCCGCGGGGACAGGCCGGACGAGTAGAGGTCGCCGTACCACGAACCGAAGCCCTGCCACTCGGCGGTGTCGACTTCGGGGGTGAGGTTGCCGTCGCCGCTGAGACCGGACCCGCCGCCCATCGACATGATCACGGGCTGGAGGGCGTAGTAGGCGTCGACCTGTTCGAACGCGAAACCGTACTGCGCGCCCGCGCCCTGCGCCTTCTGCGCGGCGTCGAGGGTCTGCTCCCAGGTCCACCGGCTGGCGTTGTCGGCGCCGGGGGCCTCGACACCCGCCTGGGCGAGCAGATCCTTGTTGTAGAAGAGGAACGTGTCGCTCGTCCAGAGCGGATACGCGTACTGCTGGTCGTTCCAGGTGACCGAGTCGATTCCACCCGCGGTCAGCGACTCGTCCATCGCGGACTTGTCACCCGAGACGTCGAGCAGGAAGCCCTTCTCCGCCATGGACGGCAGGCGCGGCGGGTCGACCGCGATCACGTCGATCGACGTGTCCTTCGCGCCGAGCCGGGCCTGGGACTGCGCCGCCATCTCGGTGAACGGGATGACCTGCAGCTCGACCGTGATGTTCGGGTGCTCGGCCTCGAACGCCGTGATGGCGTCATCGAAGACCCCCTGGTGCGGCGTCACGAAGGTGATCGTCTGCTTCTCGTCCGGGTCGGCGCTCGATGTGGCGGAACATCCCGCGAGGGACATTGCCGCGATGGCAATCGACGCGCCGGCGATTCTGCCGACATTCTTGTTCATGCTAGATTCCTCTTTCGGTGGGGGCTGCCGGGTGCTACCGAAGATCGCCATCTGTGATGGCACCTGGCGGTTCTCATTCAGTGGATAGGAACAGCCGCAGGAGCGGCGGCGAACGAGCTCGATCTCGCAGGTGATGTTTCGAGCGTCGTTCGCGTCTGTGGGCCGCGCCAGCGCCACGGCGTGGCGGGCGATCTCGGCCAGCGGTTGGGCCACCGTCGTCAGCGGCGGCGAGCTGAACACCGACTCTTCGGTGCCGTCGAACGTGATGAGCGCGATGTCGTCCGGGATGCGGATTCCCCTGTCCGCCGCAGCCGCCATGAGGCCCAGGGCCTGCAGTTCGTTCGCGACCAGGACGGCGTCGGGCAGCACGCCCTCGAAGAGCCGGGCGGCCACGTCGTAGCCACCCTGGCGCGAGAAGGGCGCCTCGAAGAAGAGATCGTCTCCGTTCGCGAGGCCACGCGCCTTCAGCGCCTTCCGCCAGCCGCCGATCCGCTCGACCGAGGTGAACAGACTCGACGGCCCGGCCACGATCGCGATTCGGCTGTGACCGTGTTCGACCAGGTGGTTCGTCGCCACCACGGCGCCCTCGAAGTTGTCCACGACGACCGATGCGACCCCGGATCCGGGATCCCGCCGATCGAGGACCACTACCGGGATGCCCGCCACCCGGGCGTCTTCGACGTGGGTGTGGTGGCCGACGCCGACGTACAGGAGGCCATCGACCTGGCGCTCGATGAAACTGTGCACGAGGCGGCGCTCCCGGACGTCGCTCTCGGCGGAGTTGCCGACGAGCAGAACCCGCCCTGACGCGAAGACCTCGTCTTCGATCGCGCGGGCGAGTTCGGCGAAGAAGGGGTTCGCGATGTCCGGGACCACGAGGCCGAGGGCGCCGGACGACCCGCTCGCGAGCGCCTTCGCGATGCCGTTCGGGCGATACCGGGTCTCAGCGATCGCCGCGAGCACGCGCGCCCGGGTCGCCGCCGCAACGGGACGGGGGCCGTTGTTGATGACATAGCTCACGACCGCCGGGGAGGTGCCGGCGAGCCGCGCGACATCCTCTCGGGTCACCCGGGTGCCATCCGTCATGACCGCGCCCCCGCCTGTCGCTGGAGCACGTCGTCGATCTCCGAACGGATCGGGTAGCCCGCCGCGGTGCCCGCGCGACTCACCGCGACGGATGCTGCCGCCAGACCGCGAATCGTCGCAGCCCTCAACGAGCTCCCTTCGGCGAGCGCGAGTGCGAGCGTGCCGGTGAAACAGTCGCCCGCACCCGTCGTCTCGATGACTGTCGTCGCGAAAGCGGGCTCATGCCAGCATCCGGATGCCGTCGCACCGACCGCGCCGAGCGCCCCGAGGGTGATCACAGCCGACGTCGCGACCGTCTCGACGAGCGCGATGGCGAGGGTCATGGCCCACGCCACCGGGTCGGCGGACACGTCCGGGGTCGCACGGGGAAGCCCGATCTGCTCGGCGAGAGCGATGGCCTCGGACTGGTTCACGACCACCGGGTCGGCACGACCGATGACCGTCGATCCGACGGACACCACCGGCGCGAGGTTCAGCACGAACCGAGCGCGCAACCGCTCCGCGTAGTCGGCGGCGCCCTGCACCGCTCGACTGCCGAGCTCGCCCTGAGCGAGCACCACGTCGGGATGGCCGGGCAGCGCGACCGGATCGGGCAGATCCGCTCCCGTGACCGATCGATTGGCACCGGATTCGACGACGATGACGTTCTCGCCGGCCTGGTCGACGGTGATCGACGCCGACCCAGTCCTCGCCGCCTCGATCGAACTCACGTGGTCGTCGTCGACGCCGAGTCGTCGCAACTCGGTGCGGACGAACTCCGCCGACGCATCGACCCCGACCGCTCCCACGAGGATGCCCCGGCCACCCTGCAGTGCAACGGCAGCGGCCTGGTTCGCACCTTTCCCGCCGAGGCCTTCACTGCTGTCGATGGCGATCACCGTCTCACCGGCGCCGGGCAGTTCCGCGACGTAGCGGGTGCGGTCGTGGTGGACCGATCCGAGCACGACAACGGTTGTTGCCACGGTGGAGCCATGCTGCCTCATCGGTATCCTCTCTGACGGTGAAGAGGAATCTACGCGCATTGTCTACGCGCGTCAACTACGACTGGAAAGTGGATTTCCAGAATTGCCCGCACGGCCGCGGCGTGCGAACTCGACGACCTCGCGTCCGCTCCTCACCATGACGAGCGAGTTCTCATCGGCCGGCATGAATCCGCTGCGCTGCATTCCGGCGACCAACTCGACCAGGGGGTCGAAGAAGCCGCCGGTATCGAAGAGCGCGCACGGGGTACCGTGGCGGCCGAGCCGGAAGAGCGACCACGCCTCGACGATCTCTTCGAGCGTTCCCGAGGCCCCCGGCAGCGCGACGACGACGTCCGACAACTCGAGGATTCGCTCCTTGCGCCGATGGCGATCGGCGGTGACCTCGAGATCGGTGAGGCCACGATGCGCGGCTTCCCCACCTTCTCCCCCGTCGGCCACGACGCCGGTCACCGCCGCACCCGCGGCCAGCGCCGTGTCGGCGACGATTCCCATGAGGCCCGTGCGTCCGCCACCGTACACCACGTCGAGTCCCGACTCCACCAACTCGGCCACGAAACGACGGACGTCCTGCTCGATCTCCGGCGAAGCAGCCCTCGCCCCGGCATAGATGCCGACCCTCATCGAATTCCCCTCTCCGCCGACGTCATCGACGACCTCGACTTGACTTCCGGCCGACACGTGCCGATACTTCTACTTCCAGTCATTGTGGAAAGCATATTTCCACCTCACGGAAATTGGATGCGACGTGACGATCACCCTCCCCGCTCGGACCGAGGTCGACCTGCGCGTGCAGATCGGAGCGCTCGAACTCCGCAACCCCGTCATGCCAGCGTCCGGATGCTTCGGCCCCCAACTCGGCGAGCTGATCGACGTCGAGGCGCTCGGTGCCACCGTCACGAAGACGGTCTTCCTCCAGGAGCGCGGCGGGAACCCCGCTCACCGCCTCAGCGAGATCTCGTCCGGCGTCGTCAACAGCGTCGGCATTCCCAGCCTCGGCCCGGCTGGTTACCTCGCCCACCAGCACGGCGGATACGCTGCGCTCGACGCCCCGACGATCATCAGCGTCGGTGGGCACTCACCGGCCGAGTACGCGGAGGTGGTCCGGCGTCTCCGCGGGCACGGCGCCGCCTACGAGCTCAACGTGTCCTGCCCCAATCTGGACAGCGACGGCCGGGACATCGGCTCTGACCCGGGCGCCATCCGAGCGGCGGTGACGATGGCCCGCGACGAGACCGACAAGCCCCTCATCGTGAAGCTCCCGGTCATGACGGCTTCCATCGCCGAGTGCGCCGCGGCGGCCGCCGCCGCCGGAGCGGATGCGGTGTGCGTCGCCAACTCCGTCCCGGCCTTCCCGTTGATGCCGGGCACGACCACCCCTGCTCTCGGCAACCGGGTGGGCGGCCTCACCGGCCCGGCGATCCGTCCCATCGTGCTCCGTCTGGTCTGGCAGGCCGTTCGGGCCGTCGACATCCCCGTCATCGCCTGCGGCGGAATCGAGACCGCGGACGACGCGCTCGAGTACTTCTCGCTCGGCGCCTCCGCCGTGCAGGTCGGGACCGCCACTTTCGGCAACCCCCTCGCCCTGGTCTCGATCGCCCGAGAACTCACCGATCGCTGCGCGCGTGCACAGGTGACCGGCATCCGGGAGCTCCTGCGGACGGTGCCGGCATGAAGTCACGCGATCTCGCCGAATTGGCACTGGACATCCAGGCGCTCGCTCCCGACATCGCCACCGGCGCGTCTGCGGCGGCCCGGTGGATGACCCAGCCGGCCATCGCCCGCCGAGTGGCGATGGCCATGGCTGAGCGGGTGCCGAGCGGCACCGATCGGCTCGTCTCGAGCGGGGAGGCGGCAGAACTCCTCGGAACAGCGGTGTCGCTCACCACCGGGTTACCCGTCCTGATCGTCACCGACCACGACGAACTGGGCGACCAGCATCCAGGCGAGGCCGTCTTCTCCATCGCCCTCACCGAACCAGGGGGCGAATCCGGGCCGGCAGGCCGCGCAATCGATCTGGTGCTGATCGGCACGAGCGGTCTGCCGCGCTGCATCCTGCGATCCGTGCGCGATCAACTCATCCCGGTCGGGCCGGATGGCGCCCTCGACCTCAAGGAGGACCATGACTGACCTGACCGTCACCGAAGCGATCTCGCGCGTGCGGCGAGGATCGCACGACGACACGTGGATCGATCTCGGCATCGATCCCGCCGCAACCGAACGCATCGGTGCAGAGATCGCGGCCCTCCTGAGAACCGTGGGCGTCGATCTGGTGATCAGCTGGGACGGCGAGGACGACGTCGTCCTCGCGCACGTCACCGCCCGGCACCTCGGCGTTCCGCGAGTCGTGGCCTACGAGGAATCGGGGCTGCTCACGACATCCCGGTCGGGCCACGCCGGCCGAGCCGCGCTCGTCTCCACCCGCCTCTCCCGGACGCGGCCGGTCGCGGCCGTGCGGGGGTTGCTCGAGAGCCAGGGAGTCGAGCTCGCCGTCGCGGTCGAACTTCTGCCGTCCCTGCCCGACAGGTACACCGCGGGTTCGGCGACACCCACCACCCCGATCATCACGCTCACCGAGGTCGGGTGACGTGACGGATCAGCTGAACTCCATCGAGTCGCTTCTCGACCGTTTCGCGAGCATCACCGCAACCGAGGGGCCGGGCGTCACGCGCCTCTCCTACACGCCGCTGGAACGAGCCGCTCACGATCTCTTCGCCGATCACATGAGCTCACTCGGCTTGCGGGTCGTCACCGATTGCGTGGGGAACACGATCGCCGAACTCGCTCCCAACCGTCCGGGCGGAGCCGGGGAGGCCGCCGTCGGAACCGGCTCGCACCTGGACAGCGTGCCGGAAGGCGGGCGTTTCGACGGCGTCGCAGGAGTGGTCGCGGGGATGGAGGTCGCGCGTTGGGCGTCGGAGTCCGAGCGCATCCGCACTCGCCCATGGCGGTTCGTCGCCTTCGCCGCCGAAGAAGGAGCTCGCTTCGGACAGGCCTGCAACGGCAGCCGACTCGTCGCGGGGTTGACCACCTCGGCCGACCTCCACCAGCTGAGCGACGCCGACGGGGTGTCGCTCGCCTCGGCCATGACGGCATGCGGGCTGTCGCCCGACCTCGCCGACCGAGCCGTCTGGGCTGCGGCGGAATGGTCGGCCTTCATCGAGTTGCACATCGAGCAGGGCTCCGTGCTCGAGAGCGCCGGCGTGCCGATCGGCATCGTCGAGGCGATATCGGGGAGCACCCGACTTCAGATCGGAGTCACCGGCGTCGCCTCGCACACGGGCGGCTCGCCGATGCACGATCGCCGCGACGCCCTCGCCGGAGCGGCTGAGTGCATCCTCGCCTGCGAGCGAGTCGCCACGGACTTCGAGCACCACCGCACCCGGATCACGGTCGGACGCCTGACGGTGCACCCCAACGCCATCACCACCATCCCCGGTGAGGTGCAGTTCGCGGTGGATGTGCGTGATGTGGATGCGACGCGACAGCGCAGCACCGCCGACGCGCTGATCGACCGGTTCGAGGCGATCACCCGCCGGCGCGGCCTCGGGCTCCGGGCCGAGCTGCTCGCTGACACGGCACCGGTCTTCCTGCCCGCTCGAGTGCGCGACGTGGTGAGCGCGGCGGCCCGCGATTCCGGCCATCCGTACCGCGTTCTCGTGAGCGGAGCGAGCCACGACAGCCAACAAATCAACCACATCGTGCCGACCGGGATGATCTTCGTGCCGAGCAGGCGCGGATTGAGTCACACCCCCGAGGAATTCACGCCCACTCACCAGATCCGAACCGGCACCGAAGTGCTGCTCGAGTCGCTGTATCGATTGGATGCCGTCCGTGACAACTGAGAGCTACGACAGCATCAGCCTGCTCCCGCCTCGAGCTCGGCCGAAACCGTGTGTGGGCAAGGCCGCCGTGGTCGCCCATCACGACGTGGCTCCCGGCATCCGTCGCCTCGTCCTGCACTCCCCGTCGGTCGCGTCCACGGCGCAAGCGGGCCAGTTCGTGATGGTGACCGTGCCCGCATCCGCGGACCAACGCATCCTGCTGCCCCGGCCGATGGCTATCCATCGTCGTCATCGCGCGAACGGGAACATCGAACTCATCTACAACGTGATCGGTCGCGGAACCGCTGCTCTGGCACGTGTGCGCACCTCCGACTCGCTCCTGGTCACCGGTCCGCTCGGCCGCGGATTCGACCTTCCCGTCGCCGCCGGACCCGTGCTGGCCCTCGGGCGCGGTATCGGCGTGTGCTCCATCATGGGGCTGGTCGAAGATGCGTCCGCACGCGGGGTGGCGTGCACGGCCGTGCTGAGTGCGAGCACATCGGAGCGACTCATCGGCATCGACGATTGCCTCTCGCTCCGAGCGGATGCGCTTCCCGTGGTCGACAGCGATGGGTCGAGCGCGGTCGGCGCGCTTCGCGAGAGTCTGATCGCTCGCTTCGACCGGTTCCCACCGTCGACGATCGCGGTGTGCGGCTCCTCCCGTCTCACGCGGCTGGCTCAGGAGTTGGCAGACCGCTGGCGGGTCGGCGTCCAGGTGTCCCTCGAAGCGCACATGGCGTGCGGCTTGGGATACTGCCACGGCTGCGCGGCACCGAACCCCTCGGACAAGGAGAGCGAGGGCCCGCTGGTGTGCGTCGACGGCCCGGTCTTCGCCCTGGGCCAGGCCGGCACGGATGCTCGTTAGCGGGGTGCGCCTGGGCGGCAACCCCGATCCGGTCGATGTGGAGGTCGCCGCCGGACGCATCGCCGCCATCCGCCCGACCCGTCTCGGTGCCGGTACCGGTAGCAGGCGGGTGCTGCTTCCCGCGTTCGTCGATCTTCACACGCACCTCCGCGAGCCCGGCGGCGAGGCCAGCGAGACGCTGCTCACCGGTGCGCAGGCCGGGGCTGCGGGCGGGTTCGCCGAGCTCTTCGCCATGGCGAACACCGATCCGCCGACCGACACGGTGGCGCGCCTTGCGGAGCTTCGATCCCGCGCAGCCGGACTCCCGGCAGGCATCCACCCGGTCGCCGCGGCGACGGTCGGCCTCGACGGCACAGCGCTGGTCGACGTGGAGGCCCTGGTGGCCGCGGGCGTCACGATGTTCTCCGACGACGGCCGGTGCGTTGACGACGAGGCTCTCGTTCATGAGTTGCTCACCCGACTCGCCCGCTGCGGCGGGGCGTTCGCGCAGCACGCCCAGAGCGCGGCACTCGTGCGTCTCGGCGTCATCGATTCCCGCGTGGCGACCTCCGGGGTGCCCGGCTGGCCGACCATCGGCGAGGAAGCCGTCATCGCCCGCGACATCGCGCTCGCCCAGGACACCGGCGGCCACCTCCACATCTGTCACGTCTCGAGCGCCCGCAGCGTCGACCTGATCCGCAGCGGCAAGGATCGTGGTGTTCACGTCACCGCGGAGGTCGCTCCGCACCATCTGGAGCTGACCGCCGCGGACGCCGCGCTGCGCGGGCCCGAGCTCAAGGTCAATCCGCCGCTGCGCGACCGCGCCGACGTGGCGGCGCTCCGCGAGGCTCTCCGCGACGGGACGATCGATGCGGTCGCAACCGACCACGCCCCCCACCCGCGATCCGCCAAGAGTCTGCCGTGGGCGACCGCCGCCTTCGGCTTCACTTCGCTGGAGACAGCCTTCCCGATCGTGGCCGACGTCCTCACCGACGCGACGACTGGCGTGGTCGACTGGGATCGGCTCACCGAGGTCCTGTCGTCGGCACCCGCTCGCATCGGCGGAATCGCTGAGACAGCGGGGCGCCCGGTCCGCGTCGGAGAGCCGGCCACGTTCGTGGTCGTGGAGGGCGGAACCAGCGCGGTGGTGCGAAGCGCCGAGCACCTCAGTCTCTCCCGGAACTCCCCCTTCGAAGGCCGGCGCATCAACCACCGCGTCGTGCAGACCGTCCGAAACGGAGCCGTCACCTTCGCCGCCGGAGCCTGACCTCGTCGCCGTGCGTCGGAACGAAGAAACCCCCTGCCCTCCGCTCGGACGGCGGAAGCAGGGGGTTCATCTGTGGCGGTACCGGTGGGATTTGAACCCACGGTGGAGTCTCCCCCACACAACTTTTCGAGAGTTGCACCTTCGGCCGCTCGGACACGGTACCGCAGACGAGTGTACGCGAGCGGCGCTCGGCGCGCCAATCAGGGCGGAGCGCAGCCGATAGTCTGACGGCATGGAGATCACGATTTCCGTCGTCATCCCCGCCCGAGACGACGCCGCCTTCCTGCGGCGGGCGCTCGAAGCCCTTGCTGCGCAGACCCGCCCGGCCGACGAGATCGTCGTCGTCGACAACGGCAGCTCCGACGACACCGCCGAGGTCGCCCGCAGCCACGGCGCGCGCGTCATCGACGAACCCGTGCAGGGCATCCTGCGCGCCACCGCCGCCGGCTTCGACGCGGCGACGGGCAGCATCCTCGCCCGCATCGACGCCGACTCCGTGCCCCGGCCCGACTGGCTCGAACGAGTCGCACAGGTCTTCACCCGACCGGATGCGCCCACCGCCTACACCGGCCCCGGCGCTTTCTACGACATCAACGCCGCCGGCGCCTGGGCGGGCAAGACCTTCTACCTCGGTGGTTACGTCACCTGGATGACGCTCTTCCTCGGCCACGCCCCGCTCTTCGGAAGCAACATGGCGCTGCGCCGTGACGCGTGGCTGCGCATCCGCGACACCGTCCATCGCACCGACCGCCGGGTGCACGACGACCTCGACATCACCTACCACCTGCTGCCCGACATGACAGTCGAGTACGACCCGACCCTCGTGATGCCGATCTCGGGGCGCCCGTTCCACTCCTACAAGGGCTTCATGCGCCGCCTCGGCTGGGCCTTCCGCACCATCGCGGTGAACCTCCCGGGGCAGTGGCCGTGGCAGCGCTGGGCTAGGCGCCGTCGGCTTTCGCGTAGAGCTCCAGCAGGTCGTTCGTGAGCTCGTAGGGCGCGTCTTCGCAGGGGCTGTGCCCGGTGCGATACACCGAGATGGATGCGCCGATCGCCTCCGCGAAGCGGGCGTGCCGGGCGAGCGGCCACAGATCGTGCTCCCCCACCGCCACCGCCTTGGGGATGTCGACGGCCGCGAGCTGCGCCTCCAGGTCGGGGGCGTGCATCATGATGCGCATGATGTCGCGGTGCGAATCGCGGCGCGTGAGGTGGAAGCGGTCGCGCACGAACCTCAGCCGCCCGGGCTTCACGTGCAGCACGTTCGCCTGCACGCCCCAGCGCATCAGGTTCGCGGCAGCACCCGGGGTGGCGATGCCGGAGAACCAGCCGATGCGGCTCACGCCGGCGAAGCTCTGCCCGGGGTCGGGCGGGGTGCCGAGGAGTGTCAGGCTCGCCACCAGCTCGGGCCGCGAGGTCACCACGACCTCGGCCACCACACCCGCGAAGGAGTAGCCAAGGAGGTGCACCGGCCTGGAGCCCGCCTCGAGAAAGGCCACCATGTCGTCGACGAAGAGCTCGAGCGTGTAGTGCGGCTGCGGCGGCGTGAGGTTCCACGGGCCGGCCGCGTGCGACTCGAACTGCCCCGCGAGGTCGTAGCTCTGCACGAAGAACCCGGCGGCCACGAGCTCGGGCATGATGAAGTGGAAGTCCTCTTTCGACCCGGTCGCCCCAGCTACCAGCACGACCCGCGGATGCGCGGGGTCGCCCATCGAGACCACCGCCAGCTCCCCGCTCGGCGCGGCGAAGGTGCAGGTGACGGCACCCGCGGGCGGCGTCACCCAGTCGATGTCTGGGAGGTTCTCGTCGCGGGTGACCGCACGCTGCTTCGCCTCCAGGGCCGGGTCCAACACGCCCCCAACTTACCGTTTCCGCTCGTCGATCCGTGCCATCCTGATGCCGAGCGGGAGGCGGGCATGGTCGACGAGGAGTCGCGGCGCAGGACGTGGGAGACCACGACCTCCGTTCCGCTGGTCATCCTCTCGCTCCTGTTCATCGTGCTCTACACGGTGCAGGTGCTGACGCCCACGATGAACCCGGGCGGCACCCTCGCGCTCACCATCGCCCTCTCGGTGATCTGGCTGAGCTTCGCGGTGGACTACGTGGTGCGCCTGGCACTCGCGCGCAACAAGGCCCAGTTCGTGCGGTCGACTCCCCTCGACCTGCTGTCGGTGCTGGTGCCGGTGTTCCGCCCGTTCCTGCTGCTCACCCGACTTCGCGACATCCCGTTCTTCCGCCGCCGCTCGGGCAATGCCGTTCGGGCCACGGTCGTCATCTACGCGACACTGTTCGTCATCCTCTTCGTCTACTCCATCTCGCTCGCCGAGCTCTCGGCCGAGCGGGACGCCCCGGGCGCCACCATCACCACCTTCGGCGACGCCGTCTGGTGGGCGTGCGTGACCATGACCACGGTCGGGTACGGCGACTACTACCCCGTCACCGTGCCGGGGCGAGTACTCGCGGTGGTGCTGATGTTCGGCGGGGTCGCGATCCTCGGTGTGGCGACCGCGACGATCGTGTCGTTCCTCAACGAGCGGATCGGTCGGCGCCCGCATCAGGGCGACGACTCGTCTGCAGGTCGACCTGGAGACTGAACTCGACCGAATCCCCCGCCGCGAGGATGCGCCCTTCCGATTCCGCGCCCGTCCGTTCGGCCGCGAACAAAGGGCTCGTGCTCGGTTCGACAGCGAGAACGTATCCGCCCGGCGCCGGCCACCACCACTGGAACAGACGCGGAAGCGTGTCCCGGCTCCAGCGGACGCTCGCCGAGGTGCCGCCCGGGGGCCGGATGCGCACGACACCCTCTCCGAACCCGGCCCACCGATGCTCCACCAGCTGCGCATCGACGCCATCCTCGGCCAGGGCGACCGGGGCGGAGGCGTAACCCAGGTTGACCACACGGTCCTGGATCGCGAGTCTCGAGCGGCTGGTTGCCGCTGTGATCGTGCGCCGGAGCTCGAGTCGATGCCCGAACGTACTCACCGCCGGCACTGAGCCCGTGATCGTCAGCACGAGGTCGGCTTCGACCAGCTCGGTGTGCCAGGACACGTCGATGGCGGGTGTGGAGTGGTGCGAACCGTGGAAGGGCAGACCCTCGCGCGCCACACCCACGTTCTCGAGTCCGCAGGTGGTGACCAGCCCGCCCACACGCTCGACCGACACGTCATCGACCGTGACGAGCGCTTCCGCCGACGCGACCGCGCCTGACTCGAGCAACCACCGAGCGGTCGGCTCCGCGCTCATCCGCTCGGACGGGTGGCGAAGAAGCGCTGCGGATTCGTCGTGACGAGCGCCTGTGCAACCTCGGCACCGAGCCCGGCGGCCTCGAGTTCTGCGAGGAAGCGGCCGGTCACATATCCGTACCCTTCTCCGCCGTAGCTCGCGTAGTGGCTCGTTCCGCACACGTCGTGCGAAAGCAGGATGCGGTCGGCATGCCCGGACTCGACGGCCGCGACGATCAGACGGATGGCACGGTCCGTCTCGTACTGCACGCGGCCCCGGAGGGTGTCGAAGACCAGGGTGGCACCGAGGTCGAGGAGCTGCCGGTGGTAGCGAGGGTCGGGCCACGTGTCGGCGTGACCGATGGCCACGCGATCCGCGGCCACTCCCTCTTCGGCGAACAGCCGCAGCTGCTGCAGGCCGACGTCACTGCCGAGGGAATGCGTCACGATCGGGAGGCCCGTCGCGAGCGACGCGCGCGCCGCAGCCCGGTGCACCCGCTCCTCCGCGGGATCGATGAACGGCAGATTCGTGCCGATCTCACCGATGACACCGGGACGAACCCCCTCCACTCCATCGCGGATCTCGGCGATGAAGTGGTCGGCGAGCTCCTGCGTCGACGTGGTGATGATCGCTTCTTCATAGAACGGCGTGCGGTAGCGGCCCGTCCCCATGACGATGTGGAGCCCGGTCGACTCGGCCATCGCCCGCAGAGCGGCCGGGTCGCGGCCGATGTCCGGAGTGGTGAGGTCGACGATCGTCCCGCCCCCCAGGTCGGCGAAGCGGCGCAGCTCGAGCTCGGCCAGTTCCGCATCGTGGAGGTACATGTCGCGATGCGGTTGATACTCGCGATAGAGGTTGATGAACACGTGCTCGTGGGAAAGCGTCACCCCGAGCTCAGCCGCATCCACCGCACCCGAGACGGTCATCACCGTGCCGCTCACAGGCCGTTCCCGATTCCACCCAGCATGCATCCGATCTTCTGGCCACTGACCGTGTAGTATAAGGCCTGATCGGAAAGCGGAGTGGTGCCGGTCGTCGAGATGCTGCCCGACGCCCAGTAGTTCGCCGGGGTCGTGGCACCGGTGTAGGTTTCCGCGATCATCGAGGCCGGCGTGTTCACCGCCGTCGTCGGGCAGACCCAGGAAGTGAGCGCCGACGTGGAGTAGTAACCGGTGGACGGCACGCCGCCGTAACCGGCACCCGCGGTCTCCATCAGGCTGAGGGAGTTGCCCGAGACGTTGACGTTCAGCAGACCGCTGACCAGCGCCGCGTTGCCGACGTAGGCGATCTGCCCGTTGGTGGTGTTGCCGGTGATGGTGAGTCCGTTCCCGCCGGTGGCCGTCACACCGGAGCCCCGTCGGGCGGTGTCGGCGTAGGTGTAGGGGCGCACACCGGCGATGATGCCCGTGTTGTAGTGCGCCGCAACGCTCGTCCACATCTGGTTGTCGGTCATCGAGAAGCCGTTGAAGTCGGCGATCGGGTCGGGACCGTTCGAATCGAACGGGCTGACCATGAGCGCCCCGTAAGCGGATTGCCCGGCGTTCAGGATGATGTTGTCGTGCACCTGCGACTGCTGCCGGCCCGGACCGGTGGTGCACACCGGCCCCGAGCTGGCGGTCTCGTTCTGCACGCACGAACGGAACACGATCAGCGAGACGTCCGTGGCGTCGATGATCGAGTTGCCGGAGACCTCGGTTTTCTCGCAGCCGATGTTGAAGCCGTCTGTCCAGGTCGCCTGGCCCGCCCCCGGTGAACTCGAGTTCGGGGCCGGCGCATGGTGGGCACTGTTGTACGCGGTGACCAGATTGTTCTGCACGTAGTTGGTGCCGCTGCAGGCCATTACGTCCGGGTCAGCCGGGGTGCTGAGCACTTTGTTCCACAGACCGACGGTCTGCAGCTGAGCCGATCCGGCCCCGTTGCCGATCTTCGACTCGAGCACCGACGTGCCCGATCCGCCGAGCGTCATGATGTTGCCGCAGCTCTCGCAGTAGGAGTCCGGCACGTTGGCGTTGCCATCGATCCAGACCCGACTGACCTTGCCGCCGTCGGCGACGCGAATCATGGCGGTCTTCGAGAAGTCGATGTTCGTGGTCGAGCCGGGCTTGTACGTGATGAAGGTGCTCCGCGTGGTACCGGAGACTGTCCACGCCCGCACGAACCGGGCCATCGTGGCGTAGCTGTTCGGTGTGGGCGTCGCGAGGCCCGCGGCGTCGCCGGCCGCGCAGGTGGTCAGCGTCACTCCCGGTGGCACGCGTAACCCGCCGGCGAACGTCCCGGTGCCGGTGGGCGCACCGTCGATCACGATCACGGCGCCCTGGGCGAGTTTGACCGCTCCGCCGGCGGGCGTGGCGTTCAACGTGGTCTGAAGCTGGGCCTGGGTGATGCCCGAGAGACCGCATCGGGCGTCGGCCGGCGCTGCTGTCTGAGCGGGATCGACCTGCGTGTTCCAGTAGTAGGCCGAGGGGTCGCGCTCCCAGCTCGCGCCGGAGCAGATCGAGTTCGTCGCCAGCGACGAGAACTCGGCCGAAGCGAAGACGGCGTCGACCAGACCACTCCAGGTTGCCGCCGTCTGGCTCGCGACCTGGGCGGCCACGGTGTTCGCCAGATCTGTGCTGGAAGGATCGCGGTTCAGTCCCGCGCGGTAGAGCGCTATGGCTCGTGCGCCGAGCGTCTGGTGCGACGCGCTCGTGTCCGGGATGGGGTAGGCCGCCGCGAACTCGGCCGACTTGAGTACAGCCTTGCCGTATGGCGCCAGCGTGCTGACCGAGCATCCGTTGGCGATGAAGTCGTTCTGCATCGCGTCCCAGGCCGCGGCATCCGGTGCCCGCCCGAGCCCCTCGGTGTAGATCTTCGCCATGAACTGCCCCGGAACCGCCGAGTACGGCACGGCTTGGGCCGACATCGCCGACATCGCCGGCACGACCGCCAGACCACAGGCCACCAGCACGGCGGCGATGATCGATATCACTCGTTTCACTCTGCTCATCCTTTGATCGCGCCGACGACGCCGGCATTGAAGTACCGCTGACCGATCAGATAGAGGATGATCACCGGGATCACGAGGAACAGGGAGCCGGCCATCACCTCGTTCCAGTGCACGACGTTCGCGCTCGAAATCCGCTCGAGCCCGATCGGCAGCGTGTAGAGCCCTTCGTCGCTCAGCGAGATGCCGCTGACGACGTATTCGTTCCAGACAGCGACGAACGACAGGATGCCGACGGTCGCGAAGGCCGGCTTCGCCAGCGGCGCGTAGACGCGCACGAAGATCCAGAACTCGTTCGCGCCGTCGATGCGTGCGGCCTCGCGCAACTCCTTCGGCACGGTGTCGAAGATGGTGCGGAACAGCAGGATGGCCAGCGGAGCCGTGCTCGAGGCGAACACCAGGGCCAACCCGATGTGGGTGCCGAGCAGTCCGAGCTGCTGTTGCAGGAGGATGATCGGCAACAGCGTCACGATGCTGGGGACGAAGAGCAACGCGACGAAGACCCAGAACAGCGCGTTCCGGAACGGGAAGCGCAGCACCGAGAACGCGTAGCCCGCCGCCGGGTAGACGACCAGCACGATCACCAGGGTCGTCGCGGTGACCGAGATGCTGTTGAGCAGGTAGGTCTCGAAATGCAGATTGCCCCAGGCTTGGGTGATGCCGTCGAGGGTGAATTCGCTCGGCCACAGCGTGCCCGAGGAGGTGGCATCGCGCGAGGTCTTGAAAGCGCCCGAGAGCATCGAGAGGAACGGGTAGACGCTGATCAATCCGTAGACGACCAGTACGGCGGCGATGACGACCCGGCTGGCGACGCGGGCGGCGACGGGACGGTTCATCGGCGTGACCTCCTGATTCGGGGCTCCCGGTCGCGGCGCGTGATGAGCCGGAAGGTGATGAGCGAGATGAGCACTCCCGCGATGAAGAGCAGCCAGCCGAGGGCGCTCGCGTAGCCGTACTTCGCACTGGAACTGAACGCGAACTGGTAGGCCAGGTAACTCAATGTGGTCGTGCTGTCCAACGGGCCGCCGGCCGTCATCAGCAGGATGATCTGGAAGTCCTGCAATGCTTCGCGCGCGCAGACGATGAGGATGAGCACCGTCGTCGGCCGCATCAGCGGCCAGACGATGTGCCGCAGCACGCGGCCGCTGTTCGCGCCGTCGAGGGCTGCGGCTTCGATCAGCTCGGGGTCGAGCGACTGCAGCGAGGCGAGGTACACCAGCATGCCGAACGGCACGAGCAGCCAGACCATGACGGCGATGACACTCGGCAACGCGGTCTGGGGGTTGGAGAGGAATCCGTCCGGCTGAGCGAGGAAGCCGAGCCCGAGACCGTTCAAGAGGCCATTGAGGCCGCCGTTCGGAAGGTAGAGGAACCGCCAGGCGTAGAGCACTGCGATACCAGCCGTGACGTAGGGGAAGAAGAAGATGGTGCGGAGTAGGCCGGAAACACGCTTGCTCAGTCGGTGGATGCCGTAGGCGAGCGGGAGACTGATCGCGATCACGAGCACTGGCACCACGATGAGGAAGGCGAGAGTGTTGCCGAGGGCGCGCAGCACGAGCGGCGCTGCACGCGAATCCGCCCCCAGGAGGTCGAAGTAGTTCTGCAGACCGACGAAGTCCTGAACCGGATTGATGCCGTTCCACTCCACGAAGCTCAGTTGCAGACCGGAGAGGATCGGGTAGAGCCCCAACACCGCCAGCATGATGAGCGCCGGCGCCAAGAAGAGGAACGGGGTCACGCGGGAACTGAGCGGCCGAGCCCGCCGCCGGCGCACCGCCCGGGGAGACGCTGCGCTCGCAGCGCCTCCCCGGATCGACCTGGTCTCGCTACTGAGCATTCCAGGCCGACTGGTAGATGGACTGGATGTTTGCCGCCACCTCGTCGGGTGTGCCCTCGCCGCTGACGAGGCGCGCCAGCTCGACCGCCACGTCGTGCTTGATCGGCGGGGTGGCCTGCGGATCGGCCGAGGTGTCGTCGGGGTTGAACAGCGAGGCGGGGTCGGTGCTGAGTGAGCCGATCACCGAGGCGAGGAGGGGGCTGTCGGTGAGTTTCGCCGAGTCGATCGCGGTGGCCGGCACGTCCTGCGCACCCTTGGCCCAGATCAAGGCACCGTCCGGGCTCGTCAGGTACTTGATGAAGTCGACGGCCTGCTCCGGATTCGCCGATTGGCTGCTGACGGCCGCCGAGAGAAGTGCGATGGCCGAGACCGACGCCTCCGGCTGCTCCGAGCCCGCGGGCGCCGGAACGGGGAAGGTCATCAGGTCATCGAGAGCGAGTCCCTGATCGACGACGGAAGGCACGGTGTAGGTGCCTCCCACGTCCCACGCGGCCTGGCCCTGCGCGAAGGCGGTGTCTGCTTCGGGCAGACCGAGCGAGAGCACGCCGGGCGCCCAATACGGCTGAAGCTGGTCATAGAGCTTCAGTGCCGAAGTGCCGTCCGGGCCCGTCCAGCCGGTGTACCCGTCCTTCGTCTGCAGGGCCTCGAGGCCGTCGGCGCCGAGAAGGTGAGCAGCCATGGGCCGGAACAACCACTGGTAGGCACCCTCCGGCGTCTGGAGCCCATTGATGATCCCGCCCGATTCAGGGGAGTATTCCGACGTCTTCTTGACCGCCGCGACGAAGTCCTCCCAGGTCGCGGGAGGCGCATCCGTCGGCACCCCTGCCTCCTCGAGCACCTTCTTGTTGGCGACGATGACGCCGGACGAACCCGCCAGATACGGGATGCCGTAGATGTGACCGGCTTCGAGCGACTCCAACGAATTCTGGGAGTCCGATGCCGAGTTGTCGATGGCGGTCTGGGTCAGCGTGGCGGCGTCCATCATGCCCGGCAAGAACTCCGCCTTCCAGTCGTCGTCGACGTAGTCGGTGAGGTCGAGGGTGATGCCGGATGCCGCGAACTGGAAGTTCTCGACATCAGCTCCGAGGGTGATGATGTCGGGCAGGCTCTTGGAGCGGGCAGCCGCCTGCAGCTTCGTGGTGTAGGCCTCACGGGGAGAAGTGACCTCGATGTCGACTTTGACGCCGGTGTCTTTCTCATACTGAGCGGCTACCGCCTCAAGACCGGCGGCTCCGGTGGAGCTGTACGTCCACATCGTGAGCGAGTCGCCCGCCGCGCTCGGCGTGGAGGACGCGCATGCCGACAGCGGCACGATGGTGAGCGCTGCGATCGCCGCTCCGGCGAGCAGGGTACTGGTTCTGCGATGGTTCATCTCTGCCTCTCTTGGGTGGATGGTGCGGGTGACTCGGCTTCAGTCGACGACGATCCGTCCTTCGAAGCCGAAGACGTCTCGGGCGACGTCTGTTGTGTACCCGCACTCGATGCCGGTGGCGTCTCGGGCGGGGTAGAACTGTCGGGCGGCGTCGGCGAACCCGTTCGGCACGAGGGACGAGGGGCTCACGCAGTTCGCGATCACCAGACCCTCGAACTCGGCGGTCGCGGCGAGGGCGACGGCCTCCCCGGCGTCCTCGGTGGTGAGGTAAGCCCAGAGTTCGCGGTGCGCATGGTCGGCGGAGGCGTGAGCCTCCGTCATCCGCTCTCGCACGACCGTCTCGCTCGAGATGTTCGGCAGGCGCAGCGACGCGATGCTCATGCCGTAGCGACGAGCGATCATCCTGGCCGTGGCGTCATCGGTCTCCTTGCCGAGCGCGTACGCGTCGGAGACACGGAGCTCGGAGGTCTCGCGCAGCGGAATCTCCGGGGGGTCGGTCTCGGCCGCCGCATAGACCAGGCCGTAGATGGAGATGCTCGAGGCGACCACCGCCCGCCGGACTCCCGCCTCCGCCGCCGCGTGCAGCACGTTGAACGTGGCGCAGACGTTGTTGCGGAACAGGCGCGCGTCGGAGACCACACCCGGCCCGGGGATGGCGGCCAGGTGCACCACCGCGGTGACACCCTCGAACGCCTCACGCGGCAACTCGTCGTCGGCGAGCTCCGCGGTGATCCACGGCACCCCGGGAAGCGCCTCCGCGGCGTTCCGCGACACCCCAACGACCTCCCAGCCGCGCTGCTCGAATGCACTCACGGCCGCGCGGCCGACTAGCCCGGCCGCGCCGGTGACGAGCGCTTTCATCGGTCGAGGATCGAGAGTATGCCCTGCATGTACCCGATCTCGTGCGCCCGGGCCCGGTGGCCGTAAGACGTGTCCTCGGTCATGAAGGGAACATGGTCGTCCTGCAGCCAACCCTGGAAGCCGACGTCGAGGAGTTGCTGGATGACGTGCGCGGGGTCGAAATTGCCCTCGCCGAGGAAGCACTCGACGAAGTCGGGCACGGTGCCTTTGACGTCCCGGAAGTGCACGTAGCGGATGCGTCCGAGCGGACCGAAGAAGCGGATCATCTCGGCCACGCTCTCGGCGCCGCTCATCTCGGAGAACGTCCCTGCGCAGAGGTTGATACCCCAGGCGGGGCTGCCCTTGGCCATCTCGAACGCCCGCTTGTAGGCATCCGGACTGGTGAAGTTGCGGGCGAAGCCGTTGATCGACTCGACCGGCGGGTCGTCCGGGTGCTGCGCCAACTTCATCCCGACCTCGTCGGCGACCGGGAGCACGGCGTCGAGGAAGTACTGATAGTTCTCCCACAGCTCATCGGTGGTCAGGCCGGGGTCGCCCGCCTCGATCGAGGGCTGGATGACGTCGGCCGGATACATCACCTTGTTGCCGAGGTGCGCCAGCGAGTGGTCGTAGGCCGTTGCTGTGGCGCCCCCACGTGCTGGTGCACTCATCGAGGTGCGCCAGACACCGTTCGGCATGAAGTGGTAGCCGAGGATGGGAATCTCGGCCGCAGCCATGTTGCGGATGGTGCGGCCGTAGTTCTCCAGCTGTTCGTCGCGCCCCTCACGGCCGAGGATGATCTTCTCGTACGTGCCGTAGGGCAGATTCTCGATCACCTCGAGGGTGAGACCGCGCTCCTCGCACCGCCGCTTCAGATCGACGAGGTCGTCGGTCTTCCAGTACCCGTCGACGGCGGGGATGTCGGCGGTGGTGATGTTGATGCTCGTCACTCCGAGCTGCCGAGCGAAGTCGGCGATGGAGTCGTCGACTTCCTGCACCTGGCAGACTGCGATTCGAATGGCCACGTCCTGGTTCCTCCTCATCCGCTCCGGCCACGCGGCCTAGAGCACTCCGAACTGCTCGAATGCGGTCGCAACCGGCATGCCCTCGGTGAGGGCCGCCCGCATGGTCCGCTCCGCACCGACCTTCTGAAAAGCCCGCTCGATCGCCTCGTCCAGAACGTCGGCCGGCACGAACACGATGCCGTCCTCGTCAGCGAAGGCCAGATCGCCCTGCCGCACCAACACGCTGCCGATCGACACGGGCTGCCCGATCTCGACCACCTCGTCACGGCCGAAGCTGTCGAGGGGACGGTAGCCCCGGACGACCGTCGGCACACCGAGAGTGCGGATCTCCCGGGCGTCGCGAGCGAACCCGTCGACGATCACGCCCGCCCCGCCAGCCTGGCGCACCGCGGTGGCGAGCAGGCCGCCGAACAGGGCACTGGTCGAGGACGCCGCTGACGAGATGACCAGCACCGAGCCCTCATCGAGGCCGTCGATGGCGGTGAGGAGGTGGCGATACGGTTCGACCGGCTCAGCGCTGACCTGCACAGCGCGGGCAGTGTGCACGCGACCCACCACCTTCTGTCCGCTCGTCGCCTGCACGAACGGCAGGTCAGCGACCTGTCCGGGGCGGTCGAGGGCGTCGAGGACGTCGCTCAGCACCCCCGTGAAGAGGTGCTCGCGGATCTCGTCGAGGGTTCGTGAGGTGGACACATATGCTCCGTTTCGCCTGGTAAGTGGAGCGTATTGTCTACTGAAACAATTGGCAAGAGTTTTGACGCAGATCGGCCTCAAATTTGCTTTTTCGGGTCAATCCGTTTCATCTAATGAATTCGGTGATGAGGGAATGGATGCGATCGCCGACGCTCTCGACTTTGTCGTACGGCATCCGTCCGGTCGGGGCTGAGACGCTGATGGCGGCATCGGCACCGGGGATGGCTACCGCTACGCAACGTCCCCCGAGCTCGTTCTCTTCGTCATCGATCGCGTACCCTGCTCGCGCCACTTTGCCGAGCTCCCGCTTCAGATCGGGCCAATTCGTCACGGTCCGCGGGGTTCGCGCGGGAAATTCGTCGCCGAGCACCGCGTGAGCGCGCTCTTCTGGCCACGATGCGATGATGGCTTTGCCCAGAGCCGTGCAGTGAAGTTCGTCGAGAGTGCCGGGGTGCGCAACCAGACGAACGGACTTGGGACTCTCGACGATGTCGAGGTATGCGACCTGACGACCTTCCAGGCGCCCGAGATTGGCCGTCTCGCCGAACTCGTCCCGCAGCGTCTGCAACACCGGGTGGGCCTGCTCGATCAGGTCGGTCACGTCACCCACCGCCATGCGGCGTATCGCAGAGCCGAGGCGATAACTCCCGCCGTCCGGGGTGCGCTCGACGAACCGCCTGTTCTCCAGCGTGGTGAGATAGCGGAAGGCCGAGCTCTTCGGCAACCCGCAGGCATCGGCGATTTCAGGCAGCGCAACCGCATCCCGCGCGCCGGCCAGGATCTCGAGGATGTCGCAGGTGCGATCGACAGCCCGGATCGTGTACCTGCCGTGGTCGGCCTCGACCAGCTCGTCTGCAGACACGCGCGCCTCCGATTCACTCAATGGAACCATTGTTTCAGTAACCGCAGAATCTGGCTATCGCCTGGTCGCTTCGATGATGCAGGCCGGAGATGCGATTGGGAGCGACTGCACCACTGCCCAGTCACGTGCATCCGCAGATCGGATGTCGACCAGTTCGATGCGCGACGATGCCTCCTCCGCGACGAGGAGATAGTCGTGGGTGACGGCGAAGTGCCGGGGCTGCCGCCCCCCGAGGGCGATCTCGGCAACGGGAAGCGGGTCACCCTGGGTGATGTCGAACACCGCCAGGGTGTCCGCACCCCGATTCGCGAGGACGAGCAGCGGCCTGCCGGGCACGATCGCGAGGTGAGATGGATGGTTGAGCACGCCGGAACTCGTGCTGGGGAACGAGCCGACGTGGCGCCGCTCGCGACCGGTCGCCCGCACCCAGTGCAGCGATGAGTCGAGTTCGCCCGTGATGTACAGCCGGTCGCCGACCGGCTGCAGGTGCCGTGGGCCGGAGCCGGCCGGCATGCGCACCACGGCGTCCGGCACCGGAGGCCCGCCAGGGATGCGACGATAAAGCGTGAGCTCGTCGGTACCGAGGTTCGCAGAGACCAGGTGCCCCTGCCAGTACGCGGTGCTGTGCACGTGCGACGCCTCTTGACGGTCGGGCCGGGGGCCGGTCCCGATCTCACGGACACGCCAGAGCGGCTCCAACCCGGTGGGGCCGGCTTCGAACGCAGCGAGATCTCCGGTCGAGTAGTGCGACACCACGACCTCGTCGTCGATCGCGGCGAGATGGCAGGGTGCGGCACCCCCACTGGATCGTCGCTCGATCAGATGGATGCCCTCCGAATCCACGCGGAGTCTGGCGAGCTCACCGAACTCCTGCTCCGAAGTCGCAATGAGCTCGCCGCGGTGCGCGACCAGGTAGCTCGCATCGGCGACGGCGGCCGCGCTGGGCAGCACACGCAATCGTGCGGCACCGCCGGGGAGCCGGCTGAGGGCGACCAGGCTGACACCGGCACCCGGGTCACCCCAGCGTGCGTCGGTGTAGGAACCGACCGCGAACACCTGTTCCGTCATCGCCGTCTCCCCCCGGGCCTCGCTAGGAAGCCTAGGTGCTGATAGCGACTCGCCAGCAAAAGTCACCCTTTCGTTCACTTTCGCGTGCTTGAGTCGGTACAGCACCACGGACGGGCGACATCCCGGAGCCCGCACCTCACCCGAATGGACGTCTTGTGACTACCAGAACGGCCGAGTACCCGAGGCCGAACCACTTTCTGCTGCACCTCAGCGACACCCACCTGCTCGCCGGCGGCGGCAAGCTCTACGGCACCGTGGACAGCGAAGCCCACCTGCGCGAGGTGTTCGCCGAACTCGAGGCCTCGGGCGGTCGCCCCGAAGCCATCGTCTTCACGGGCGACCTGGCCGACAAGGGCGAGCCGGATGCCTACGAGCGGCTCCGCGCGATCGTCGAGCCGGCCGCGGCGCGGCTCGGCGCCGAGGTGATCTGGGTGATGGGCAACCACGACGACCGCGCCGCCTTCCGCGCGGGCCTGTTCGGCGAATTGCCGAGCGACCGGTCGGTCGACCGGGTCTACGACGTCAACGGGCTGCGGGTCATCACGCTCGACTCCACCGTTCCGGGGCACCACCACGGCGAGATCACCAGCGCCCAGCTCGACTGGCTGGCCGAGGAACTCGCTCTCGCGGCGCCGCACGGCACCATCCTGGCCATGCACCACCCGCCCGTGCCGAGCGTGCTCGACCTCGCCGTCGCCGTCGAGCTGCGCGATCAGCAGGGGCTCGCCGAGGTGCTCGAAGGCTCCGACGTGCGGGCCATCATCGCCGGGCACCTGCACTACTCCACCACCGCCACCTTCGCCGGCATCCCCGTCTCGGTCGCCAGCGCCACCTGCTACACCCAAGACCTCAACGTCGAGGTCGGCGGCACCAAGGGGCGCGCCGGCGCGCAGGCGTTCAACCTGGTGCACGTCTACGAGCACACGGTGCTGCACTCCGTGGTGCCCGTGGGGAGCTACCCGGCCCTCGACCACATCACGGCGGAGGAGACCCGGCGCCGGCTCGCCGCATCCGGAATCGTCATCGCCGACGCGGTCAGCCCGCGGGTATCGCCAGAACCCCCGATGACGATGCCGATCCTGCTCCCGTCGGGAGTGTGACGGGCGGCGTCGCGGCGTCGGCCTGAGGCACGTTCTCCCACGGCGCGGGGAACGGGAAGTAGCGCTCGAGGAACGAGATGACGGCAGCCGTGCGCTGCTCCACCTCGATCTCGGGCTTCGAGCCGTCGTTCAAGCAGAACATGTCCATCGACCGCTTCTTCAGCAGGGTGTCCATCTGCTTGAGCGCCGAGCGCAGGGTGGTCTCGATGTACTTGACCTTCGCATCCGTCTGCACCACCGCTCGGCCCGTCATGAGCGCGTAGTAGTGGTAGAACGAGTTGGTCACCGAGATGTCGGTGGCCGACCGGAACGGGCTCGCCGCCGTGCGCGCGAAGGCCTCGGGGAACTCCTGCTCCATCTCGAACAGCACGCTCTTGCGCAGCGGTGCCGCACAGTGCTCGAGATGGCGGGTGGTGATGCGGCCGAAGCGCTGCTGCAGCAGCTCCCGGTTCACCCGGGCGGCGTTCTCGAACCCGCTGCGGCGCACGTCGTTCGAGCCGAGCCCGATGCGGGTGGAGGCCTCGACGAACTTCGAGATACCGCCCGGCGAGAAGAACAGGTCGGGCTGCACCGGCCGGCCGAAGAACATGTCGTCGTTGGAGTAGAGGAAGTGCTCGGACAGGCCCGGGATGCGGTGCAGCTGCGCCTCGACGGCGTGCGAGTTGTGCGTGGGAAGGTTCGAGAGGTCGGCGAAGAACTGCTCGCTCGGCACGATCGTGACCCGGGGGTCGTCGGCCAGCCAGGCCGGTCTCGGGGAGTCGGTGGCGATGAAGATGCGACGGATCCACGGCGCGAAGGTGTAGACGCTGCGGAGCGCATACTTCAACTCGTCGATCTGGCGGTACCGCGCCTCGGAGTCGTCGCCGTCGCCGACCACGTAGCTCGCCATGCGCTTGGCGCGGGCCCGCTGGAACTCGATGGCCGTGCCGTCGACCCAGGAGAACACGATGTCGATGTCGAAACCGACGTCGCTCGCGAGCGCGTCGAACATGCCCTCGATGGTGGTCCAGGTGCGCCCGAAGAGCTCGACCGTGGTCTCGACGATCTCGTCGCGGGGGATGATGCGGCGGGTGAGCGAGTTCTCGACCGGCGCCTCGACCACGTCGCCGTTCTCGCGCCAGAACTCCAGCTGCACGGCCGACCCGGCGCCGTAGCGCAGCCGGCCGATCGGCTCGATGCGGGGGCGGAACAGGCGCATCACGCGCGCCTTCGGGTCGCGGGCGAGCTTGCCGTCGGCCACTAGGAGGGCGGGGGCCCCTGGTGCCTTCGAGTAGAAGGGCTCGGTCGCCATCGCGGCCAGGAGGGCTCGCTTGGCCTTCTTGCGGTCGGTCCAGCGCACCGCGAGCACGGGGCGCTCGTCGTTGCCGCGCACCAGCAGGAAGGGAACGTGGGCGTCACCCAGCGCATCCGCGATGAAGAGCAGGTCTTCGATCATGGACTGACGGGGCGTCGCATGCCCGTTGAGACGGGTCAGCTGACCCTTGCGCAGGACGATGTCGTCGCGCTCGAGAGCGACGGGATGCGGGACGGAGGTGCGCAGTACCGATTCGAGGTGAGGGGCTCCTGATACAACATCGGTCAAAGTCGCCTCCTTGGGTCGAGTGGGGTGGTGATGTGCGCTGGTGGTGGGGTCTCCTGCCGTCGCTGCCAGTCCCTTCTACTGTACGTCCATCAGCGAAGGACGGCTCGCGATTCCGCTCTCAGCACGGGTCGCATCCGTCGTTCACGTCGTCAGAGCGCCCGCACCGAGTTGTTGCGAGCCTCATGGGTGAGCTCGGCCAGGCCCAGTTCTTCCAGCAGAGGGGGCAGGTACATTCCGAATCGGCCACGGTAGCCCTTGCGCAGTCCGTACCAGCCGCCGACGGGGTTGCTCTCCGAGCGTCCCCACGCCTCCACGGTGCCGTCGGCCGCGGCCTTCTGCTCGTCCGCGGCGCCGAGCGGCACCCAGCCACCCTGCTCCGTCAGCCAGGCGTGCAGGTCGTCGATGGCCCGCAGCTGGTACTTCAGCGTGGTCGACCCCACCTGGCACACCAGCGTCGGCGGATCGGCGGCCTCGTCGCGGTACATCGAGTAAGCCGACGTACCCGGCGCGGTGGTGAGCTGCCAGGGGTCTTCTGCGGTTCCGGATGCCATGCCCGCATTGTCCTCCACGAGTCACGCGACGGGAAGGTGCAGACACGGAACCATCCCCCGAAACGCGTCGGTGCAGCGTGTTAGCCTTGCCTAAGTAGAGCAGGCACACCAGGCGCGTGCTCTGTCACGAGAAGGGCCCCTTCCTCTGATGAGCTACGTTCGCTCGACCGCACTCGACGAGACCGGCTACGTCGTTCTCGACTCCTACGACCAGGCCGTCGATCCGCAGGAGTGGCTGGGTCTCGAGTACGTCGACTGGAAGTCCTCCGGCGACACGCGGTTCGCGCCGCTGGCCAGCGCGTTCGGCGACATGGAGGTCAACGCGTTCTGGAACAACACCCCGCCCCGCACCGACAAGGACGGCGTCTGGGTCGAGGCCAACGTGGCCAAGGCTCCGAGGCTCACCGCCCGGGCTCAGGAGCCCGGCGCGAACATCGGCCGCTGCCGGGTCATCGAGCTGAAGCCCGACACCTACCCGACCGCCATCTACAACCTGCATCAGGATGACAACAACCGCCTGAACCCCGACGGCACCGGGTGGATCGTGCGCGGCTTCTTCAACCTCTCCGACGACCCGGAGTCCTTCCTCATCCTGCGCGAAGACCGCTTCGACCCCGAGACCGAGGTGCGCATCTCGCTCCCGGCCGGCCGCCAGGTCATCGTCGACACCCAGCGGTTCTGGCACGCCGTCTTCCAGAAGGGCCCGGAGCCCCGCTACTGCCTCATCACGTCGTGGGAGTCCGGCCCCGAACTCGACGCCTACATCGAGAAGTACCACGGCAACCCCCACTTCCCGAGCGTGCCGCTCGACCCGCGAGTGGTCGAGGATGCCCAGACCGAGGTGCGCCGCCGCCTCGCCGAGCGCGCCGCCATCGTCGCGGCGCGGGGCAAGGCCGGCTTCGTCGACGACGAGGACGACAACAGCGACGACTGACGCGCCCCTCCCGGCGGATGTCGGTGGCCGCCCCTAGGGTGGTCGCATGGCAACCCGAACCCCCAGCGCCTACCGCTGCACCGAGTGCGGCTGGCAGACCGCGAAGTGGGTCGGTCGCTGCGGTGAGTGCCAGGCGTGGGGCACCGTGGTGTCATCCGCGTCGAACGAGGGCATCGCGCGCGCCGTGCGGGCCACCGTGCTCGATGCGGCGCGCATCGCGCGGCCGATCACCGAGATCTCCTCCGATGTCGCCGCGCACTGGGCCACCGGCATCGGCGAGTTCGACCGCGTGCTCGGCGGCGGGCTCGTGCCCGGCGCCGCCATCCTGCTCTCCGGCGAACCCGGCGTCGGCAAGTCGACGCTGCTGCTCGAGGTGGCGGCGAAGGCCGCCGAAGAGCACCTGCGGGTGCTCTACGTCTCGGCCGAAGAGTCTGTGTCGCAGGTGAAGCTGCGCGCCGAGCGCACGCACTCCCTCTCCCCCACGCTCATGCTCGCCGCCGAGACCGACCTGGCCACGGTGCTCGGCCAGATCGACGCGGTGCAGCCCCACCTCGTCATCGTCGACTCCGTGCAGACCGTGGCGTCGTCGGCGCTCGACTCGGCGGCGGGGTCGCCCACGCAGGTGCGGGAGGTCGCATCCTCGCTCATCCGGGTGGCGAAGGAGCGCTCGCTCCCGGTGCTGCTCGTCGGGCACGTCACGAAAGACGGCTCGATCGCGGGCCCCCGCGTGCTCGAGCACCTGGTCGACGTGGTGTGCCAGTTCGAGGGCGACCGGCAGACCGCGCTGCGCTTCGTGCGGGCGCTGAAGAACCGCTTCGGGCCGACGGATGAGGTGGGCTGCTTCGAGATGACGGCCGACGGCATCGCCGAGGTGCCCGACCCGAGCGGGCTGTTCCTCTCCCGGGGGTCGGATGCGGTGTCGGGCACCTGCGTCACGGTCGCGCTCGAAGGGCGCCGGGCCCTGCCGGTGGAGGTGCAGGCGCTCGTGGTCGCGACGTCGGCGCCCAACCCTCGACGCGTCACGAACGGGGTCGACTCGTCGCGGGTGGCGATGATCCTGGCAGTGCTCGAGCGGCGGGCGCGAATGAAGCTGAGTGACCAAGACGTGTACGTGTCGACGGTGGGCGGAGTGAAGCTCACCGAACCGGCGGCCGATCTTGCGATCGCGCTGGCGCTCGCGTCCGCGGCCAACGACCGGGCGCTGCCGCATCGGCTCGCGGCCTTCGGCGAGATCAGCCTCGCCGGCGAGGTGCGCCCGGTCTCGTCGAGTCGCACCCGCGCAGCCGAGGCCCGACGCCTCGGCTTCTCCACCCTCATCGACGACGAGGTGGGGCAGCTCACCGTCGCGCTGCGCCGCGCCTTCTCGTAGCCCGGCCCCCGCCGGCCGCGCACGGGCGGCGGGGCACCCGAAGGACGGAGGCCGACGCCAACGTCGGAGCGTGCCTCCGTCGTTCCCGCGAATGCTGCCGAAACTCCGTCGTTGCGGCGGCGCCCCACGCAGCGCGGCCGACGCGCCCGCCGCTCGGGCGGCGTCACACGTGCGGCACGAAGGCCTGCCACGCGAGGCGACGCGACGCGCGCGGGTCGGACTCGACGCGGTCGGCGACGTCGATGATGAGGGTGCGCCGCTCGTTCTCGTCATACCGCGGCCACACCGTCTCGTCGATGCCCCCGTCGCGGGAGAAGGCGAGCCAGTGGCCGCGCATCCGCCGGCCCGCCGCAAGGAACGCACGTCGCCCGCCGAGCGAGGTCATGGTGCGACCGAACCAGCCGTTCATCCGGTCGAAGACGGCGAA
The DNA here is from genome assembly GCF_058783455.1 of Herbiconiux sp. FW305-C-125. Classification (NCBI taxonomy): domain Bacteria; kingdom Bacillati; phylum Actinomycetota; class Actinomycetes; order Micrococcales; family Microbacteriaceae; genus Herbiconiux; species Herbiconiux sp. FW305-C-125. The sequence continues at coordinate 1,133,170 of NZ_JBYSYO010000001.1, forward strand.
GAGCTCGAGGCCGTGGGTGGCGTCGAAGCCCGCCCAGCGCACGAGCCGGGGCGCGATGTCGAAACGGTAGAAGTGCACCGGCTGGAAGCGGGCGTGTCGCTCGGCCACCTTCACGGTCGGGTACCAGAACGCGTAGTCGCCGCCGAAATCGGCCGCTGGGCGCTTCGCGGGCAGCCCGGGGTACTCGGCCTTAATCGCCTTGCGCGCACTCTTCTTCGTGCGCGCGAAGATGGCGCGGATGCGCTTGGGCGTGGTGGCGAGGATGTCCAGCCGCCCCGTGAACAGCGAGCCCTCGCGGTCGTTGGTGCCGATCACGAGCGGCACGGGCGCGGCGCGCCCCTCCTTGAACGCGTCGAGGGGGCGTTCCGGCAGGAAGTCGCCGTCGATCACCGGCGAGAGCACGATGGTGCCCGGATGCGCATCCGGCGTTCTGAGGGTGAGGGCGACGGCCGCCTCGACCAGCTCGACCGCGGCGGCGTCGGCGAGCACCTGCCCCGCGATGTCGTCGGACGTGGATTCGACCCCGTCGGTGTCGATCGACTCGGTCAGGAGTTCGACGAACTCCGACGCCCACACGGCGGTCAACTCGGGAAGATAGACGGCGTTGGTCGGCGAGCTCTGCGCGATCGCGCGAGCGAACAATCCGTGAGCGGCAGGCGTGGCCATGAGCGTCGTGACGGCATTGGCACCCGCGGACTCGCCGAACAGCGTCACGTTGCCCGGGTCGCCCCCGAAGGAGCGGATGTTCTCACGCACCCATTCCAGCGCCGCCACCTGATCGCGCAGACCCAGGTTCGACTCGATCGGGCGTTCGGCCGTGGCGAAGCGCGTGAGATCGAGATAGCCCAGCGCCCCCAGCCGGTAGTTGAAGCTCACGTAGATCACCCCGCCCTCGCGCACGAGCGTCTCCCCGTTGTGCGGGTGTTCAGCCGAGGAGCCGACGCTGTAGGCACCGCCGTGGATGAACACCATCACCGGGAGGTCGCGCGCATCCGTCGCGGGGCGCAGCACGTTGATGCTGAGGCAGTCCTCCGACATGGCGGCGGTGCGGGAGGCGCCGATGAAGTTGCCGTTGCGCGACTGCATCGCGATCGGCCCGAAGGCGGCGGCGTCGCGGATGCCCGCCCACGGCACCACGGGGCGGGGCGCCCTGAATCGCAAGGAGCCCACGGGCGGCGCGGCGTACGGGATGCCGCGCCAGTGCCGCAGCCCACGCCGCCTCCGTTCGACGCCGCGCACGAGGCCACCGGTGACGCCGACCACGAGCGGGTCGCCGGGGCGCGCGGCGGCGCCTTCGGCATCCGCTCGTGACGTCGTGGCGCTCACGGCTGCATGCTACAGGCGTCGAGTGAACGGATGCGCACCAGGTGAACTCCCAGCGCGCGTTCACATCCCCGTCACCCACCGGGCGCGGGGCGGGCGTACCGTCACATCCGTGCCCTCGACGAAGCGACGTCGCCGAGAGCGACGCCTCCACAACCGCTACTACCCCACGGCGCGCCCGCGCCTCCATCTGGCGGGCATCATCGCGCTGGTCGTGACCCTCGTGGCGCTCGCCGCCATCCTCGTCTGGGCGGCCCTCTTCTACAAGTAACCGACCGCGACGTGCGGCGACGTCAGTTGAGGATGAACTGCTTCGAGTCGGCCGAGTCGATGCCCGCGACCTGCACGTTCAGGTGGTACGAGGCGCCCGCGGCCGGCACCTGGGGGCGGTCGGTTGCCGCGCAGGTGTCCTTCGAGGAGCGCGTGCGGTCCCAGGTGAACGGCGTCGACGCCACCGCCACGCCCGGCTCGAGCACGGCCTCGGTGTCGGACGGATCGGTCTGGCAGTCGGTCGACACCCAGTACGTCTCGTCGCCGCTCGTGATCGTGTACACCTGCTGCGAGGTGCCCGCGTTGATCTTGCAGGCCTCCGAGCCGGTGTTCGTGATGGTGAACGAGAGCTGCGGCTTCGTGGCGGCGTCGTAATTCGCGGCGTCGGTCACCGGGGTGATCGAGATGTTCCCGGCCGCACACGCCGCCACCTCGCCGGGCGGGGTCGTCGAGGCCGCATCGACCGCGCCCGGGGTCGACGCCGCATCCGTCGCGGGTGTGTCGCTCGCCGCCGCATCCGTCCCGGGCGGCGGACCGGTGTGGATGACGCCGTTCGACGCATCCGCCGGGCCCGACCCGGGTCGCACCACGATGAGCACCACCACGGCGATGACGGCGAGCGCCACGAACAGCACCACCAGCCGGCGGCGCCAGTACACCTTCTTGGGCTGGGGGCCCACCGGATGCCTGATCGTCGACATGTCCCCAGGGTAACCAGCGGATGCGCGAACTACGGCGCGACCGGCCCGTGAGTCGCGAGGCCGAAAGCTTCGAGTTCGCTGTCATCGAGCAGCCGGGAGCGGATGAGGAAGCGCTTGCCTTCGGGCGCCTCGATCGAGAATCCGCTCCCCCGCCCGTCGACGAGGTCGATGGTGAGGTGGGTGTACTTCCAGTACTCGAACTGCGAGCGCGACATGTACACCTCGACCGGGTCGATGCCGGCCACCGCCAACGTGCCGAGGAGGACGTCGGATGCGCCCACCCGGAACATCCCGACCGGGTAGCACATCGGCGACGAACCGTCGCAGCATCCGCCCGACTGGTGGAACATCAGCGGCCCGTGCGACGCGGCCAGGTGCCGCAGCATGTCCGCTGCGGCACCCGTCACGTCGACCCGCGAGGCGGGCTCCTCCACCGGAGAGTCGGGCATCAGAAGAAGCCCATCGGCCCGTCGGCGTAGGAGACGAGGAGGTTCTTCGTCTGCTGGTAGTGGTCGAGCATCATGCGGTGGTTCTCCCGGCCGATGCCCGACTGCTTGTAGCCGCCGAAGGCCGCGTGCGCCGGGTACTGGTGGTAGGTGTTCGACCAGACGCGACCCGCCTGGATGGCGCGGCCCGCACGGTAGAGCTGCGTTCCGCTCCGCGACCAGACGCCGGCGCCCAGACCGTAGAGGGTGTCGTTCGCGATCGAGATCGCGTCGTCGTAGTCGTCGAAGCTGGTCAGCGCCAGCACCGGCCCGAAGATCTCCTCCTGGAAGATGCGCATGTCGTTGCGCCCCTCGAACACCGTCGGCTGCACGTAGTAGCCGCCGGACAGTTCGCCGCCGAGGTCGGCCCGCTCGCCGCCCGCGAGCAGCTTCGCGCCCTCCTGCTTGCCGATGTCCATGTAGCTGAGGATCTTCTCGAGCTGGTCGTTCGACGCCTGCGCACCGATCATGGTCGACAGGTCGAGCGGGTTGCCCTGCTTGACCTTGGCGACGCGGTCCAGGCCGTCGGCCACGAACCCGTCGTAGATCGACCGCTGCACGAGCGCCCGCGACGGACAGGTGCACACCTCGCCCTGGTTGAGCGCGAAGAAGGTGAAGCCCTCTAGCGCCTTGTCGTAGAACGAGTCCTTCTCGTCGGCGACGTCGGCGAAGAACACGTTGGGGCTCTTGCCGCCGAGCTCGAGGGTGACGGGGATGAGGTTCTCGCTCGCGTACTGCATGATGAGCCGGCCGGTCGTGGTCTCGCCGGTGAACGCGATCTTGCGGATGCGCGGATGCGACGCCAGCGGAGCGCCGGCCTCGATACCGAAGCCGTTCACGATGTTGAGCACCCCCGCCGGCAGCAGGTCGGCGATGAGATCGAGCAGCACGTGGATCGACGCCGGCGTCTGCTCGGCGGGCTTCAGCACCACGCAGTTGCCGGCGGCGAGCGCGGGTGCGAGCTTCCAGACGGCCATGAGGATGGGGAAGTTCCAGGGGATGATCTGCCCAACGACCCCCAGCGGCTCGTGGAAGTGGTAGGCCACGGTGTCGTTGTCGAGCTCGGAGATGCCGCCCTCCTGCGCCCGGATGCAGCCGGCGAAGTACCGGAAGTGGTCGATGGCGAGCGGGATGTCGGCGGCGAGCGTCTCGCGCACCGGCTTGCCGTTCTCCCAGGTCTCGGCGACGGCCAGCAGTTCGAGATTGGCTTCCATCCGGTCGGCGATCTTGTTGAGGATGACGGCGCGCTCGGCGACGCTCGTCTTGCCCCAGCTCTCGAACGCACGCCAGCCCGCGTCCACCGCGCGGTCGACGTCGGGCGCGGTGCCGCGCGCGACCTCGGTGAAGACCTGGCCGGTGACGGGGCTCGGGTTCTGGAAGTACTGCCCGCTCGCCGGCGGCACGTACTCCCCGCCGATGTAGTTGTCGTAGCGCGGTTTGAAGGTGACGACGGAGCCGGCGGTGCCCGGATTGGCGTAGACGGTGGGTGCGGGTGCCGCCGGTGCGGCGGTCTCGGGCCGGTCGGTGATGGTCATGTTCGGTCTCCTTCTGACGACGGTGTCGGATGCGCAGCACGCTACGCGCGGGGAGGTTGCATCCCGTTGCGCGGGCACGGGGCGGGCGGGCGCCGGCGGCCGGCGGCAGGCTCGGGAATGCGGAGCGGGTGTTTCGGGCTTGAACGAGATGTGAGTTCTGTTGCGCTGAGCGAGGTGGCGGTGACCGGCGAGGGCGCCGCGGCATCCGACGACCAGCTCGGCGAGCTGCTCGCGCGCCTGCGCTACCGCGTGCTCGGCGTCGAGTTGCACGAACTGGGCCTCGGTGAACGCCAGCGGCGCGCGGCCGAGCCGACCCTCTACCACCTCGTGGCCGGATCGGTCTGTGTGGTCACCGAGCCCATCGGCGCCGATTCGGGCGCCTGCATGCTGCTGCGCCCGGGCGACGTGGTACTCGTGCCCGCCGCCCGCGACCAGGTGGTCACCGCGGTGGCCGACTCGCAGCTGCTCGTCGTGCCGCTCCGGGCCGAACCGCAGCCGGTCGATGCCGCGTTCGCCGTGGCATCCGGTCGCGCCGCCGACCCCGCGGCCGCGATCGTCGGCGGGCTGCCCGACCTCATCGCCGACTGTGCCGAGGGCCGGCGACGCCCGGTTCTGACCGCGCTGCTCGAGGGCCTGCGCGACGAACGGGCGAGCGACCGCTCCGACGCGGTCTCCCTGGCCGCCGGGCTGGCCGCGCTCGTGGTGGCCGCGGTGATCCGCGAGTGGGCCGAAGACGGATGCGCGGCGAACCCCTCTGGCCGGGCGTGGGAACTGGCGGTGCGCGACCCGCACATCGCGCGGGCGGTCGAGGCGATGCACGACGACCCGGGGGCGAAGTGGTCAGTCGCCGACCTCGCCCGGCTGGCGAACGCGTCGCGCTCAGTGTTCGCGGAGCAGTTCCACGCCGCGGTGGGCGAGCCGCCGCTGCGCTACCTCGCTCGGGTGCGGATGCAGCGCGCCAAGCAGCTCCTCGGGCAGCAGGGCTGGAGCGTGGGGCAGACGGCGGCTGCGCTCGGCTACTGCTCCGACGTGGCGTTCAGCCGCGCGTTCCGCCGCGTCGCGGGCGAGTCGCCGAGCGCCTGGCGCCGCGGCCGCTGACGTCAGCGCAGGCGCAGCGACGCCAGCAGCACGCCGCCGGCGGCCGCCGCCACACCGCCCACGAGGAGCGCGGCCTGCACGCTCACCCCGTCGACCAGCAGGCCGCCCACCACAGCACCGGTCGCGATCGCGACCTGGAACGCCGCCGCCTGCAGCCCGCCGACGCTCTCCAGCCGGGTGGGTTCGGCGCGCGCCATCCACGTCATGAGCGAGGTCGGCACGCCACCGAACCCGATGCCCCAGAGGGCGGTGGCGGCGAGAACCAGCACCGTCGACCCGCCCGAGAGCGCGAACACCAGAAGCGCCGCCCCGAGCAGCAGCGGGAACACGAGCACCGCCGAGCGGGGACGCTTGTCGACCAGCGGGCCGGCGAGCAGGTTGCCGGCGAACGCGGCCACGCCGTAGACGAGCAGCAGGAGCGCGAGGTGCGCGGCATCGAAGCCGCCGACCTCGGTGGCGGCGGGGCGGATGTAGGTGAAGGCCGCGAAGTGCCCGCCGGCCACCAGCGCGGTGGCGATCAGCGCCACCAGGATGAAGCGCGAACGCACCGCCCCGAGCAGCGCGCGCAGCCCGGGCGCCCCGCTCGGCCGGATGCCCGGCAGCACGAACCACTGGAACACCAGCCCCGCGAGCCCCACCCCGGCCGCCAGCACGAAGACCGATCGCCAGCCGCTGAGTTCGCCGAGCCAGGTGCCGAGCGGGATCGCGGCGACGGTGGCGAGCGAGACGCCGATCTGCACCACCATCATCGCCCGCCCGAGTCGCGCCGGCGGCACGAGGTGGGCGGTGACCGAGATCGCGAGCGCCCAGAATCCGCCGAGCGCGATACCCAGGAGCACCCGCGCGGCGAGCAGCATCGGGTAGTTCGCCGCGAACGCGACGAGCAGGTCGGAGGCGACCGCCAGCACACCGAGCCCGAGCAGCAGCCGGCGCCGGTCGAGGCGGGGCAGCAGCACCGGAACGGTGAGGCCCGCCAGGGCGGCGACGATCGCCGTCACGCTCACCGATTGCCCGGCCACACCCTCGCTCACCCCGAGGTCGCCCGCGATGCGGGTGAGGAGGCTCGCCGGCAGGAATTCGGCCATGACGAGCGCGAACACGCCGAGGCTGAGCGAGAACACCGCGACCCAGGATGCTCCGCGTTCGCCGGGCGGCCCGGGTTGCGCCGACGCGTCGGATGCGGCGGGGGCAGCGGGCGAAGCGGGCCGGATCACGGCGGTCGAGGCGGTATCCATACTGGTCATGCAGGATGCAACGCGCGAACCGTCCCGCCCAGCACGCCGATCGTCGCCCGCACCATGTAGATCGTCTGCGCTTGCCTGCCGCAGCGGTCGCTTCCGCGGCGGCCGTAGGAGGCCCGCCCGCGGGGCGCCGTCAGGACGGACGAGTGGTCAGGCGCCTGCGCCGGCCTGGATGCGTTCGAGCTGCAGCACGATGCCCGCCCGCTTCGGCGAGCGCGGTGGGAGCAGGCGCAACGCGGCCGTCCAGACCTCGGCATCGTGCATCCCGTCTTCGGTGGCCGCGTAGTCGAGCAGCACGTCGAGCGCCGCGTCGCCCAGCATCGCCTCGCGTAGGCGCGCGCGGAGCGCCGTGCGGATCTCCTCGATCCCGGGCGACTCCGACCCCGGCAACAACGGCCCGACCGAGGCGGCGAGCGCCACCCGGTGCGCCCCGCGATCGAGCAACGAGGTCACCTGATGCGCGTCGAGCTCGAGCGGAACACTCAGCCGGTACGGCCGCGACTCAAGGTCGATGCCGGTCGCTCCCGCCTCCAGCGCGCGCCGCAGGCGCACGATCTCGGCCCGCAGGGTGAGCGGCGTGCCGGTGTCGCCGTAGACGAGCTCGGTCAGTCGCGCCGCCGAGAGCCCCTCCCGGTGCCAGGCGAGCAGCGTCAGGATCTCGGAGTGCCGCAGGCTCAGCTCCACCCTCCCGTGGGCGGAGGCGAGCTCTCCGGTGTCCCGGCCGAGCACGTGCATGGTGGCCGCGCGCGATCGGCTGCCCGCCGCCGTCCGCTCCCGCGAGCGGGGCAGGTCGGCGAAGCTCGTGACGTGCATCCGTGAGCCGTCGCCGCCGGCACCCGCGCCGTCGCGCAGAGCACGCAACCGCAGCACCATGAGTTCGGCTTCGGCCGCCGCGGCCGTCGCCTCGATCAGCGGAAGCGTGTGCGGGTCGACGGCGCGGGCGTCGCCGGTGATGTCGATGACGCCGAGGATGCGCCGCGTCTCCGGGTCGTGCACGGGAACGGCGGTGCAACTCCAGCCGTGCACCAGCCGGTTGAAGTGCTCCGAGTCGTGGATCTGGATGCCGTGATCGAGCTCCAGCGCGGTGCCCGGCGCGGAGGTGCCCACGCGCTGCTCCGACCAGCCGGCGCCCTCGACGAAGCGCATGTCCTCGGCGCGCCGCTTCGCGGCGGAGTCACCCTCGACCCACAGCAACCGGCCCATCTCATCGCCCACCGCGACGAGCAGCCCGGAGCCCTCGGCGTCGCGCACCAGCAGCTTGCGGATGACCGGCAGCACCGGCGCGAGCGGATGCGCGAGCCGGAAGTCGGCCAGCACATCCTCCGCCACCTCGAGCGTGGGCAGGAGGTGTTCGGGGTCGAGGGCCCGGCGGCGGGCGCGCTCCCAGGACTCGTGCACGACCCGGCGTTCGAGCCCGTCAGAGCTCGCGAGCCAGGGGCTTGGACTGGGGCCGATCATGTCCTCTGCCGATCGTCGTCGATGGGGTGGGGTGCGGATGCGCGCGCGTCGCGCACCCAGTATCGCCCCGCCGGCCCGCCCGACGCCAGCCCGGGCGGCGGTAGACCGGGCGGCGCGGCCCGGGCGGCGGTGGCCCGGGCATCCGCTCACCAGGGCAGGGGCAGCACCTCGAGCACGGTGCCGGCAGGAGCACCTCGGCCGGGTACGACGAGTACGCCGTCGGCCTCGGCGAGTCCGCGCAGCATGCCGGCGCCGTGCCAGGCGGTCGGTTCGGCCGCCCCGTTGTGCGTGCGGTACGGCCGGAGCGTCGCGGGCGCCGGTGCGGCCGGCAGGTCGACGGCGGTGCGGATGTCGCGCAACGCGGGCATCGGCCGGCCCTGCATCGCGGCGAGCAGCGGTTGCGCGAGGGTGAGCAGCGCCAGGAAGGCCGCGAGCGGGTTACCGGGCAGCGCCACCACCAGCCGGCCGTCGGGCATCCGGGCGAGCAGTGCGGGGCCGCCCGGCCGCACGGCGATCCCGTCGACCAGCAGTTCGGCGCCCGCTGCGCGGAGGGCCGGCCGCACGTGGTCGGCGCCCGAGGAGCCGGTGCCGCCGGTGGTGACGACGAGTTCGGCGGATGCGCGGGGCGCGGCTGGTGCGTGCGGGCCGGCGGGTGGTGGGGCGGGTTCGGGCTCGGCCGCGAGGTGTGCCGTGAGCGCGGCGCGATCATCCCCCACACGGTGACTGGCGACCACTTCGGCGCCGAGAGCGGCGAGGACGGCCGGCAGCGTCGGCCCGAAACTGTCGCGCACCTGACCGGCGGCGGGGATTCCGCTCGTCACGACCTCGCTTCCGGTCAGCAGGAGTTCGACGCGGGCGCGCCGCACCACCTCGAGGGCGTCTTGCCCGCAGCCGGCCGCCACCGCGATGTGCGGGGCGCTGAGCACGGTGCCCGCGCGGAAGAGCAGCTCCCCCGCATCGGCTTCACCGCCGGGCGGCCGCACGTGCTGGCCGTCACGGGGTTCGTTCGCGTCGGGACCGGTCGCGAGGAGCAGGCCCTCGTCCTCGCGACCGTGCTCGGCGCGCAGCACCGCGCGGGCACCGGCGGGGATGACGCCGCCGGTCACGATCGGCACGGCCTCGCCCGATCGGAGGGGCGTGACGTCGGCCGGCGAATGCGCGGACGGTGTGCTCGGCGAACCCGAGGGCGCGGGCGCCGGCCGGGCTGCGCCCGGCGCTTCGGAGCCCGCTGCCCTCAGGCGCCATGGCCCGGGCCCGGCGACTGCCCACCCGTCCATCGCCGACGAGGCGTAGTGCGGCAGCGCACAGAGCGCCCGGAGATCCTGGGCCAGCACTCGCCCGGCGGCCGCAGCCAACGGAACGTGCTCAGCGCCAGGCGTGGCCCCCGCGTCGAACGCGATGCGGCGCGCGTCGTGCCACAGCACGCGCCCGTCGCTCACGCGTCGCCCGCGCCGCGGCGCCGGTCGACCGTGTCCGTTCCGGCGTCGTCCCCCGCTCCGGACCACCCCGCAGACCCGCTGTCACCGCCTGCGCCGCGCTTTCGGTCGACCGCTGCCGTCGGGCCGTCCCCGCCGTCGCCGTCGGCACCGCGCCACCGGGCAGCCAGTGCGCGCGCGACGGCGGATGCATGCTCGGCAGCCGAACGCGCGTCGCCGCCGTCCGCCACCGCGCGCCCGGCAGCGTACCCGACCACAAAGGTCGTGAGGGGTGCCGCCGGACGCCGCACCGCGTGCGCCGCCACTCCGGCCAGCCCCAGAAGGTCGTCGAGGTCGACCTCGAGCCCCGGGTGCCCGAGTTCTTCCGCCAACCTGTCGACCCAGGCGCGGAGCTCCGCCGCCTGCTCGGCGTCATCGCTGGGCCGCCGCACGTCGGGCCGGGTACCCTGACCCGACGTGGCCCCGCCCGCTTCCCGCGCCCCGGTCGCGGTCTCCACGCCCGGTGCGCCTGTCGCATCCGCACCCCCTGAACCGCCCGGTCGCGCTCCGCCGGCGGGCGTCGCTCCCGATTCCGGTCCTGAGGGCCGCGCGATCCCGAGTCGTTCCGCATCCGCCCACGTGTCGACGTCGTCGGTGACGCCGGCCGGTACCGGCACCACCGCGAGATCCAGGCCCGCGACGAGCGTGCGCACGGCCAGTCCGTCGAGGTCACCGGCCTCCCGGTGCCGCGCCACACTCGCCCGGAGCGCCGGCGTGCGGTAGAGCCCCAGCAGGTGCTGCGGGTGCCCATCCGCGCTCCCGGCCACCATCCCGTCCGCCCCCGCCACCGCAGCACTCACCTCGTCGCCCGCCGTCATCAGCTCGTTCGGGACTGCGACGGCCGTCTCGGCCCCGACGGTGTCCCCGCCCGCGCTCACGAGCGCCGCCACCACCGCGTCGACGACCGGGACATCGCACGCCAGCACGAGCACGAAGTCGGAGTCGTGGTGTTCGGATGCCGCCTCCAGAGCCGCGAATCCGGCTGCGATGCCCGCGGCGGGGCCGCCGAACTCCGGCACCTCGCGGGCGACGAGCACCTCGACGGGTGGGGGCTCGCCAGACCTCCCCTGGAGGCGGTCCACTTCTCCGGGTGCACCGACTTCGCCGAACCCGTCGGCCTCGCCGAATAGTTCGGCCTCCCCCAGCCCTTCGACCTTTCCGAGCAACTCGGCGATCGCGCGCTCCTCGCCCACGACGACCACGCGTCGCGCACCGCGCGCGACCACGCTCGCGACCGTGGTCGCCAGAAGGCTTCGCCCGGCCACCTCAAGACCCGCCTTCGGCGTCCCCCCGAGGCGCGACGAGCGCCCTCCGGCCAGCACCAGTGCATCGAACAACACCGTTCCAGACTAGGCCGTGTGCCGCAGAACCGCCCCGGCGCATCCACTCCACCACATCCCCTTCCCGCTGCAGAGCTCTCCACAATCTGGCGTCGCTGATTGCCCGCCGTCCGCCGGGATGCCTACCCTGAAGCCATGGGACGAATCACCGCCCGACGCCGCGTCACCCGCATCACCGTCGGCCACTCACGGGTCATCCGCGAAGACCTGCTCGCCGTCGAGGAGCCACTCGAGATCCGGGTGGGTGGTCGGTCGCTCGCCATCACGATGCGCACGCCGGGCCACGATGTCGATCTCGCGGCAGGCTTCCTCGTCTCCGAGGGCGTCATCCGTCACGGTGCCGAGTTCGCGGCGGCGCGCTACTGTGCGGGAGCCACCGATGAGGGTCTGAACACCTACAACGTGCTCGACGTGACGCTGGCACCCGGGGTGCCGGCGCCCGATCCGAGCCTCGAACGCAACTTCTTCACCACGAGCTCCTGCGGGCTCTGCGGGAAGGCCAGCATCGACGCCGTGCGCACGCTGTCCCACCACGAGGTGGCATCGGATGCGGTGATCATCGACCCAGGGCTCCTCAGCACCCTGCCCGACCGACTGCGGGCGCACCAGGATGTGTTCGAGAAGACCGGCGGGCTGCACGCGGCCGCACTGTTCGACGGCCGCACCGGGGAGCTGCTGGTGCTGCGCGAAGACGTCGGGCGGCACAACGCCGTCGACAAGGTCATCGGCTGGGCCGTGAAAGAAGACCGCCTGCCGCTGCGGGGCGTCGTGCTGATGGTCTCCGGTCGGGCGAGCTTCGAACTCACCCAGAAGGCCTCGATGGCCGGCATCTCGGCGCTCGCCGCGGTCTCGGCCCCCTCGTCGCTCGCGGCCGAGCTGGCCGTCGAGCTCGGGATGACCCTCGTCGGATTCCTGCGCGGAGACTCGATGGTGGTCTACAGCGGAGCGCACCGCATCGCGAAGACCGACGCGGTCGCCACCGTCGACGCGGAGGTGAGCGCGTGAATCCGAAGCAGCCGATCGACGACGCCACCGACGCTCTCATCAGGGTGACGCTGCCGGGCCACGCCGCGGCGGGCATCCCCGGTGTCGTGCACTCGATGGGTCCGGCGCTCGCCCAGCTGGGGCCACGACGCACGCTCGCCCTGTTCACCTCGATGAACCAGAAGGAGGGCTTCGACTGCATGAGCTGCGCCTGGCCCGACCCTGAGTCGCGCAAGACGCTGGAGTTCTGCGAGAACGGCGCGAAGGCGGTCATCTGGGAGGCGACACCCATCACGGTGCCGAGTTCGTTCTGGGCCGAGCACCCGGTCGACGAGCTCGCCACGAAGTCGGAGTACTGGCTCGGCCAGCAGGGGCGGCTGATCGAACCGGTCTACAAGCCCGCCGGCGACGACCACTACCGCCCGGTGAGCTGGGACGAGGCGTTCGCCCTCGCCGGCGCAGCGCTCCGGGGTCTCGATTCTCCGCATCAGGCCGCGTTCTACACCAGCGGGCGCGCGTCGAACGAGGCGGCGTTCGCCTACCAGTTGTTCGTGCGCGCCTTCGGCACCAACAACCTGCCCGACTGCTCGAACATGTGCCACGAGTCCACCGGCACCGCCCTCTCCGAGGTCATCGGCATCGGCAAGTCCACCGTGAGCTACGACGACTTCGAGCGGGCCGACCTCATCATCGTGATGGGTCAGAACCCGGGAACGAATCATCCGCGCATGCTCACGGCGCTCGAAGACGCCAAGCGCGCCGGGGCCACCATCGTCTCGGTCAACCCCCTGCCCGAGGCCGGGCTCCAGCGCTACAAGAATCCGCAGACGGTGCGCGGCATGATCGGCAAGGGCACGACACTGGCCGACCAGTTCCTGCAGATCCGGCTGGGCGGCGACATGGCGCTGCTCCAGGCCGTCTCGAAGCGTGTGCTCGAGGCCGAGGCCGCACGGCCGGGCACAGTGCTCGACCAGGCGTTCCTCGCCGAGCACTGCGTCGGGCTCGACGAGCTCGCAGCCCACCTGGCACAGCTCGACGAGACGGAGGTGCTGGCGGCCACCGGTCTGACTAGCGCCGAGATCGATGAGCTCGCCGACCGCTACATCCACGCCGAGCGAGTGATCATCACCTGGGCGATGGGCGTGACCCAGCACAAGAAGGCTGTGGCGGGAATCAAGGAGATCGTGAATCTGCTGCTCCTGCGCGGCAACATCGGCAAGCCCGGTGCGGGAGCCTCACCGATCCGTGGTCACAGCAACGTGCAGGGCGACCGCACCATGGGCATCTGGGAGCGTATGCCCGACAGCTTCCTCGACGCGCTGGCCCGGGAGTTCCCGTTCGAGCCACCCCGCGAGCACGGGGTCGATGCGGTGCAGGGCATCCAGGCCATGCAACGCGGCGATATCAAGGTCTGGGTCTCGCTCGGCGGCAACTTCGTGGGAGCCATCTCCGACACCGCAGCGGCGGAATCAGCCATGCGCGGCACCGACTTGACGGTGCAGATCTCCACGAAGCTCAATCGCTCCCACGCGGTGACCGGAAAGGCGGCGCTGATCCTGCCGACACTGGGTCGCACCGAGATCGACCGCCAAGCGTCGGGGGTGCAGTTCGTGACCGTCGAAGACTCGGTCTGTGCCGTACACGCCTCGCGCGGCCGGGTCGAACCGGTGGCACCGAACCTGCTGTCCGAGGTCGCGATCGTGTCCCGGCTCGCCCGGGCGACGCTCGGCGAGACGTCGGGCATCGACTGGGAGGGCTTCGAGAGCGACTACGACGTTATCCGCGACCACATCGCCGCCGTGGTGCCCGGCTGCGCAGGCTACAACGAGAAGGTGCGCCGGCCCGACGGGTTCGTGCTCCCCAACGGGCCCCGCGACTCGCGCACCTTCCCCACCGCGGTGGGCAAGGCCATCCTCACGGTGAACCAGCTCGAGCGGGTCGAATGCCCGCCGGGCCGGCTGCTGCTGCAGACCCTGCGGTCGCACGACCAGTTCAACACCACGATCTACAGCCGCAACGATCGCTATCGAGGAATCAAAAAGGGTCGAGACGTGGTGTTCGTCAATCCCGACGACCTCGACGAACTCGGCCTCGACGACGGTCAGCACGTCGACGTGTTCAGCGAGTGGCCGGGGCAGCCCGATCGCGAGCTCCGGGGGATGCGGATCGTGGCGTACCCCACTGCGCGCGGCTGCGCGGCCGCCTATTTTCCGGAGGCGAACGTGCTCATCCCCCTCGCGAGCACAGCGGAGGGCAGCAACACCCCGGTGTCGAAGGCGGTGGTCGTGCGCCTCGAGCCCGCGCGCACCGTGGGCTGACCGGCGCGAAGCTCAGTCGCGGAGCGCGGCGGCCGAGCCGGGGACGATCGCGACGGCGGGGTCGTGCAGGGTGTGGGCAGCCACCGTGCGGCAGTCCTCGGCGAAGGTGAAGTCGCCCAGCACGCGGCCCCCCGCGAGCACCGTGGGCAGCCAGTACTTCGCGTCGTCCCACATCCCGTCCAGGGGCAACTCGTCGAGCAGGAACCAATCCGGCGCCACCTCGTCCGACTCCGCGGGTTCACCCGTCCAGCGCGACCCGACGAACACCGTCGAGTCCTGGCTCCAGTTCTCCCGGAACGGGAAAGCGAACTTCACCAGACCGGCGTCCCGCAGGTCACCCGGGTCGACCACCAGCCCCGACTCCTCCTCGATCTCCCGCACGGCCGCCTCGAGCGCGGTCTCGCCCGGCTCGATCTTGCCGCCGAGCCCCACGATGTTGCCCGAGCCGAGACCGGTCTTCTTGCGCCCGAGCAGCACCTCGGTGCGGCCGTCCTGGCGCACGCGCGTGAGGAAGGCGACGCAGACCTGGTAGGGCGAGACGGGAGACACCTGTGGATGATATCCCGCGGATGTGTTCGCCATGTTTCAGGAATAGGCTCGCAGCATGACCGATTTCATTGATCCGCTCGAGCCCGGTTCGTTCGAACACAACGACCAGCACCCGGAGGTCGACGAAGGCGAGGAGCAGGACTCCTTCGACAAGCAGGTCGAAGACGAGTTCAAAGAGTTCATCGGCGACGCGGAGCCCACCGACGGCCCCGCGCCCGCGGGCTGACGACGTCCGCCGAGCAACCACCGGTCGCGCTGACGCGGCTGCGCGGGGCGATCCTCGCCGAGATCACCGACCTGCAAACGACCATGGCAGCTGTGCGCCATGCCCGCGAGTCCTCCTCAGACGACGACGAGCACGACCCCGAGGGCCCGACCTTGTCGAGCGAGTGGTCGCGCATCCGGGGTCTGCTGCTCGCGGCCGAGGCCCTGCTGACCGAGACGGATGCGGCACTCGCCCGCGTCGCGGACGGCAGCTACGGCGCGTGCCTGGCCTGCGGCCGCCCGATCGCCCCGGCGCGCCTGGAGGCGCGACCGGCCGCAGCCCTGTGCATCGATTGTGCGTCGCACCGCGAGTCCTGAACGCGCCGCACGCCAGACCTGAAGGCGCCGCAACCTCAGCGCTGAACCTGCCGCAACGCCGCAACTCCCAGCGCCTGGTGCCTACTTAGTCCCGCTGCTCCGAGCTTTCGCCGCCGAGTTCCCAGGGCAACTCCCCCTCGAACTCGATCGGCTCCTCGGGCGGCGTGTCGAACCCGCCCGGGCGCTGCACCCGACCGAAGAAGCCCATCTGATTCGACTTCGGCAACGATGACTCGGCAACCGAGGCCTCATCGGCGGTCTCCCCGGGCCGCCGGCGACCGAAGTATCGCGCGCGCAACCGCTCGTTGAAGCTGGGCCGCTCGGCGGGCATCCGCACCGGTGGTTCTGTCGACTCGTCAGGCGCGCTCATCGCAGGTGCTTCAGCATGCGCGTGTTGCCGAGGGTGTTGGGCTTGACGCGCGCCAGATCGAGGAATTCGGCGACACCTTCGTCGGGCGAGCGCACGAGTTCGGCGTACACCTCGGGGTCGACGAGGGAAAGCGGCGAGGCGGTGTACCCGTTGCGCTCGAAGAACGGCACCTCGAAGGTCAGGCAGAACAGCCGGGAGAGGCCGAGATCGGCGGCATCGCGTTCGATCTGCTCGAGCAGGGCCCGGCCGACACCACGGCCGAGCCAGTCGTCGTGCACCGCGAGGGTGCGCACCTCTCCGAGGTCTTCCCAGAACACGTGCAGCGCACCGCAGCCGATCAGCCGGCCGTCGGCATCCTCCGCCACCCGGAACTCCTGCACGGCCTCGTAGAACACCACCGCATCCTTGCCCAGCAGGATACGTCGCTGCACCAGGGGCTCCACCAGCTCCTGGATGCGGGGGACGTCACTGGTGCGCGCCCGCCGCACGGTGACGGGCGCCTTCGGATTGCTCATCGAACCAGCGTAGTCCTCCTCGCGACCCGTCGATTTCGGCCCTGAAAGCTGCCGGGAAGGGCCAAAAACGACGGGTCGCGAGGGGGACGACGAAGGGCCGGGCACCGTGGTGCCCGGCCCTTCGAGAGGGGGTGCCTAGTCGAGGTCGCCCAGCGCGGCGGCGGCCGCAGCGGCCGAGGCCTGCTGCTGGTCGCCGACGCCGGCGCCGATGGCGACCGGCTCGCGCGAGGACTGCTCGAAGGTGAACTTGCCGTCGACGAAATCGACGTGCACGTGGTCGCCCGCGTTCAGTTCACCCTGCAGGATGCGCTCCGACAGCTGGTCCTCGACCTCGTGCTGCATCGCGCGACGCAGCGGGCGCGCACCGAGCGACGGGTCGAACCCGACCTCGATCAGGCGCTCCTTGGCGGCGAGCGTGAGCTCGATCGTCATGTCGCGGTCGAGCAGGCGGTCGCGGAGGCGCTTGATGAACAGATCGACGATCTGCAGCAGCTCCTGCTTGTTCAGCTGCGGGAACACGATGGTGTCGTCGACGCGGTTGAGGAACTCCGGCTTGAAGTTCTTCTTCAGCTCCTCCGAGACCTTCGCCTTCATGCGGTCGTACGAGGTCGACTCGTTGCCCGAGACCTGGAACCCGATCGGCGAACCCGTGATGTCCTTCGTGCCGAGGTTCGTGGTCATGATGATCACGGTGTTCTTGAAGTCGACGACGCGACCCTGACCATCCGTCAACCGGCCCTCCTCCAGCACCTGGAGGAGCGAGTTGAAGATGTCGGGGTGCGCCTTCTCGATCTCGTCGAAGAGCACGACCGAGAACGGCTTGCGGCGCACCTTCTCGGTGAGCTGGCCGCCCTCTTCGAAACCGACGAACCCGGGAGGGGCACCGAACAGCCGCGAGACGGTGTGCTTCTCGCCGTACTCCGACATGTCGAGCGAGATCAGAGCGTTCTCGTCGTCGAACAGGAACTCGGCGAGCGCCTTGGCGAGCTCGGTCTTACCGACACCCGTGGGGCCGGCGAAGATGAACGAGCCGGAGGGGCGCTTCGGGTCTTTCAGGCCCGCGCGGGTGCGGCGGATCGTGCGCGAGAGCGCCGCGATCGCCTCGTTCTGGCCGATGACCCGCTGGTGCAGGGCCTTCTCCATGAACACCAGGCGAGCCGACTCCTCCTCGGTGAGCTTGAACACCGGGATGCCCGTGGCCTGGGCCAGCACCTCGGCGATGAGCCCCTCGTCGACGATGCCGGAGGTCTGCACGTCGCCCGACTTCCACTGCTTCTCGAGGCGCAGTCGCTCGCCGAGGAGGTTCTTCTCCTCGTCGCGGAGAGACGCGGCCTTCTCGAAGTCCTGGTCTTCGATCGCGGCTTCCTTCTGCCCGCGCACGGCGGCGATGCGCTCGTCGAACTCGCGGAGCTCCGGCGGGGCCGACAGGATGCTCAGCCGCAGGCGTGCGCCGGCCTCGTCGATCAGGTCGATCGCCTTGTCGGGCAGGAAGCGGTCTTGCACGTAGCGGTCGGCGAGGTTCGCGGCGGCGACGATCGCGCCATCCGTGATCGACACCTTGTGGAACGCCTCGTACTTGTCGCGCAGGCCCTTGAGGATGTTGATGGCGTGCGGCAGCGACGGCTCGGCGACCTGGATGGGCTGGAACCGGCGCTCGAGCGCGGCATCCTTCTCGAAGTGCTTGCGGTACTCGTCGAGGGTCGTGGCACCGATGGTCTGCAGCTCGCCACGGGCGAGGAGCGGCTTCAGGATGCTCGCGGCATCGATCGCGCCCTCGGCCGCGCCGGCGCCGACGAGGGTGTGGATCTCGTCGATGAAGGTGATGATGTCGCCGCGGGTGCGGATCTCCTTGGTGACCTTCTTCAGGCGCTCCTCGAAGTCGCCGCGGTAGCGGGAACCGGCGATGAGCGAACCGAGGTCGAGCGTGTAGAGCTGCTTGTCCTTCAGCGTCTCGGGCACGTCACCGCGCACGATCGCCTGGGCGAGACCCTCGACGACGGCCGTCTTGCCGACGCCGGGCTCACCGATGAGCACGGGGTTGTTCTTCGAGCGACGCGAGAGGATCTGCATGACCCGCTCGATCTCCTTCTCGCGCCCGATCACCGGGTCGAGCTTGTTGTCGCGCGCGGCCTGCGTGAGGTTGCGGCCGAACTGGTCGAGGATCTGCGACCCCTTGTCGGGAGCCTGGTCGTTGCCGCCCACAGCCACCTGCTCCTTGCCCTGGTAGCCAGAGAGGAGCTGGATGACCTGCTGCCGCACGCGGTTGAGATCGGCGCCCAGCTTCACCAGCACCTGGGCGGCGACGCCCTCGCCCTCGCGGATGAGGCCGAGCAGGATGTGCTCGGTGCCGATGTAGTTGTGGCCGAGCTGCAGGGCCTCGCGGAGGCTCAGCTCGAGCACCTTCTTGGCGCGCGGGGTGAACGGGATGTGGCCGGTGGGCTGCTGCTGGCCCTGGCCGATGATGTCTTGCACCTGCTCGCGCACGGCGTCGAGCGAGATGTTCAGCGACTCGAGGGCCTTCGCGGCCACGCCCTCACCCTCGTGGATGAGACCGAGCAGGATGTGCTCGGTGCCGATGTAGTTGTGGTTGAGCATCTTGGCCTCTTCTTGGGCCAAAACGACGACGCGACGGGCTCGGTCGGTGAATCTCTCAAACATGTCTGTCTCCTTGGCCGCCAGGGCAGGATGACGGCCGATACGAAGAGACTAGCCAGCGAACCGGGGCCGGACAGCCCCTGTTCGCCGTGGGCGTGACTTCGTTGCTCCCCTCCACCACGTAACCCGCCCGCCGCCCCGCCGTCCACAGTTTCCGGATGCGCCCCCGCAGCCACCCGGACGCAGGCGACACTCGTACATGACCATTGCTCATTACAAGTTAACTTGCAATACTTGACATGCGCCCGCGCGTAGCCGGAAGTGCCCACCGTCATGAGATCGAGGAGGCTGACATGTATCACGCGCTCGACCACCAGATGAGAGCTTTCGACATGGGAGAGGGAGTGACGATGATCATCGGCCCGAGTCGAACAGGCCTGCCGCTGGAGATCGCGGTGAGCATCCGATCCGGGTCGCCCCGGATCATCCACGCCATGCGTGCCCGCCTGAAGTTCATTCGGTGATCACCGTGCCCCGATCACTGGACGAGCTGCTGGCACGCATGGATGAGGAAGACGCCGATCGGGCTGAGAGCTTCGAACCGACGGACCGCGGAGTGGATATCGATCAAGCCGCAGCCGCACAGCTACGGGCGGCAGCGAGAAATCGCTACCAGGCCGAACGCGACCTCATGAGCGCCGTGGCTGCCGCTCGCGCCACCGGCATGCCCTGGTCGTCGATCGGCATCTTCCTCGGTACGACCGGAGAAGCGGCGCGTCAGAGGTACGGCAAAGCGAAACGCAAGAGCGCCTGACCCGCGGAGACGGGGCAGGCCCTCGAGAAGTGGCGCGCGCGGTGTGTCGCGCGTCAGATGGTGACGGGGCGCTGGCCGTTCGGAAGCTGGCCGTCGGGGCGGGGGCCCTGGTAGACGGCGCTGCCGAAGCCGAGCACGGGGTAGCCGATGAACTGCAGCCACCACAGCAGGAAGAAGCCGTACGCGCCACCCTTGCCGAAGTTCCGCGCCACGTTCACCGCCACGATGATGCTGATCACGATGTTGACGATCGGCACGATGTACAAGATCCACCACCACCCCGGCTTCCCGGCCACCTTGCACAGCGTGTAGATGTTGTAGAACGGGACGATGGCCGCCCAGCCGCGCCGGCCGGCCTTGAGGAACGTGGACCACATGCCGATCACGATCAACGCCCACACGATGAGGCTGAAGACCGACGACAATGGGTCGAACTGATAGCTGTACGAGAACGTGTTCTCGGCGACGGTGGATGCGATCATGGGTCCCCCAGGGTGAGTCGGTGGGCGAGCAGTTCTCGCCGCTGCTGAAGTTTATTGGAGATGAGCACGCCGCCATGAGCAACCTCGAGAAGCACCCGGCCGAGACCTGGGTGGAATGCGACGCCGAGGCTTTCGGAACCCCGGGCGCACCCGAGATCATCGAGGCCCGCGAGGTGCCGCTCGGCGGTCCCCGGGCCATGACCGTGCACCGCACCCTGCCCAGCAAGCAGCGCACCATGATCGGCGCCTGGTGCTTCGTCGATCACTACGGCCCGACCGATGTGACGGTGTCCGGCGGGATGGTCGTCCCCCCGCATCCGCACACGGGCCTCCAGACCGTGAGCTGGCTGTTCGAGGGCGAGATCGAGCACCGCGACAGCGTGGGCAGTCACGCCTTCGTGCGCCCCGGTGTGCTCAACCTGATGACGGCCGGACACGGCATCTCGCATTCCGAGGTGTCCACCTCGGCCACGAGCATCCTGCACGGCGTCCAGCTCTGGGTGGCCCTGCCCGAGGCGAGCCGCCAGATCGACCCGTTCTTCGAGAGCCACACCGCCGTGCCCACCCGCATCGACGACGCCGAGCTCAGCGTGTTCGTGGGCGAGTTCGCGGGGGTGTCCGTCGGTGCGACCACGTTCACCGAGCTCATCGCCGCCGAGATCCGCCTCCCCGCCGGCGGGAGCGCCGAACTGCCGGTGCGCCGCGACCACGAGTACGGCGTGCTGGTCGACACCGGTGCGGTGACGGTCGACGGCGTCGCGGCGGCGCGCACCGAGCTCGTCTACACCGGCCTCGGCCGCGAGACCCTCACGCTGCGGGCAGCGGATGCTCCGACCCGCCTCCTCCTGATCGGCGGCCGCCCCCTCGACGAGCAGATCCTGATGTGGTGGAACTTCGTGGGCCGCAGCCACGAGGAGATCGTCGAGTACCGCGCCGAGTGGCAGCGCGAGTCGGGCGCCGGAGCAGCGGTCGGCGAGACGGATGCTGCGCCGGCAGCGGCCACCGCGCCCCGCTTCGGCGCGAGCGACCATCACTACGAGGGCGCACCCCTGCCTGCTCCCGTGCTGCCCAACGTGCGCCTGCAGCCGCGCCGCCGCTGACCTACTGGATGGCGGAGGTGAGGCGGGCCAGGTTGTCGAGGATGGTCGAGCGCAGCGGCTGCTTGTGCCATTCGTCGAGGGTCAGCTCCCGGCTCACCGCCCGGTAGCCGTCTTCGACCGCCCGCATCGATTCCACGAAGGAGCGCCCGCGCACCATCAGCGAGACCTCCATGTTGAGGCTGAACGAGCGCATGTCCATGTTCGACGACCCGATCACGGCCACCTCGTCGTCGATCGTGAAGTGCTTCGAGTGCAGGATGTACGGGGCCTGGTACATGTAGATGCGCACACCGGCCCGCAGCAGCAGCTCGTAGTAGGAGCGCTGGGCGTGGTAGACCAGCGCCTGGTCGCCGATCTCCGACACGAACAGCTGCACCTCGACCCCGCGCTGGGTGGCGGTGGTGATGGCGTACATCATCGCGTCGTCCGGCACGAAGTAGGGGCTCGTGATGATGATGCGCTCCTGCGCGTTGTAGAGCAGCGCCAGGAACAGGCGCAGGTTGTTCTCACCCTCGAACCCGGGGCCGGAGGGCACCACCTGCATGTCGAGCGCATCCACCTGCTCGTCGATCATGTCCTCGGTGATCGGCCGGGTCTCGCGCAGCAGCAGTTCGTTCGACTCGCTGTACCAGTCGGTGATGAAGATGGCGTTGATGCCCGCGACGATCGGCCCCTCGAGCCGGGTCATCAGGTCCTGCCACTTCAGGCCGCGCTTGAGGTTGCCCTTCTTGTTGTAGCTGCGGTCGACCACGTTCTGCGAGCCCATGTACGCCACGTCGCCGTCGACCACGAGGATCTTGCGGTGATTGCGCAGGTCGGGCCGCTGCCACTTGCCCTTGAGGGGCTGCACCGGCAGCATGAAGTGCCATTTGACGCCCATCTGATTGAGCATCTTCACGGTCGTGCGGTGCCCGGGGGCGCGCACGGATGCGATGTGGTCGAGCAGCACCCGAACCGTCACCCCGCGCTTCACCGCCCCGGCGAGCGCCTCGAAGAACGGCTTCGTGGTGCGGTCGTAGGACAGGATGTAGAACTCGGCGTGCACGTAGCGCTGGGCCTGCTCGATGTCGGCGGTCATGCGCCGGATCGACTCGTCGTAGTCGCCGAGGAGGGTGGCGTCGTTGCCGCCGACGAGCGGCATCGCGCCGAGCGTGCGGTTCAGTTCGACCACGTTCTTGAACCACGGCGGCCACGGGTCGTCGTCGCTGACCTGCTCGATACCCTCGGTGGTCTCGATGATGAACTCGTTGATGGCGTACTGCTTGTCACGCCGCGACTTCGGCAGCTTGTACGAGCCGATCAGGAGGAAGAGCAGAAAGCCCACGTACGGCAGCACGAAGATGGCCATGAGCCACGCGATGCCCGTCGAGGGCCGGCGGTTGCGCGGCACCACGATCACCGACACCACACGGATGGTGAGGTCGATGAGGAGCAATGCCAGCGCGATGAATCCCGCGACATCCGCACCCGTCACCGCAGCCTCCCCGTCGTGTAGGTCTCAGGGATACCGTATCGGCTGGGACTACTCGGCGCTGACCTTCTCGACCGGCAGGCCGAGCTTCGCCCGCTCTTCGGCCTCGATCTTCGCCAGCGCCTTGCGCTCGGACTTGTCGGAACGGATGAGCGCACGCATGATGAACCAGAACACGAGCCCGATCAGAACGGTCGGGGCCAGTGCGTACACGGCGGGCCAGAAGTCATCCATCGCTTCAACGATACGTCATCAGTGCGTGAGGGCGCCCCACAGGCCTGAACCGACGAGGTAGAGGCCGATCGCACCGACGATCACCCAGATCGCGATGCGCGTGTTCGAGGGTCGCTCCGGCTTCTTCTCGCCGTCACCGCCGTCGCCTTCGCCGCCTCCCGCGGCCGCACGCCGGGCGCGCTCCGCGTTCTCCCGCTCGGTCTTGCCGGGCTGGTAGGGATCGTCGTCCTTCTTGCCGAAGAAGCTCATGCCACCATCATCCGCTCACTTGACCAACGGGAACAGGATGGTCTCGCGGATGCCGAGCCCGGTGAGCGCCATCAGCAACCGGTCGATGCCCATGCCCATGCCGCCCGAGGGGGGCATGCCGAACTCGAGGGCCCGCAGGAAGTCTTCGTCGAGCCGCATCGCCTCGTCGTCGCCGCGCGCGGCCAGCGCGGCCTGCTCCACGAAGCGCTCGCGCTGGATGACGGGGTCGACGAGCTCCGAGTAGCCGGTGGCGAGTTCGAAGCCGCGCACGTAGAGGTCCCACTTCTCCACCACGCCCGGGATGCTGCGGTGCGCGCGCACGAGTGGGCTCGTCTCGACCGGGAAGTCGAGCACGAAGGTGGGGCGCACGAGCGAGCCCTTCACGAAGTGCTCCCAGAGCTCCTCGACGAGCTTGCCGTGATTGGGCAGGTGCACTTGCACGCCCTCCCGGTCGGCGAGCGCCTGCAGCTCCTCGACGGGCGTGGCCGGCGTGATCGGCAGGCCGGATGCGGCGGCCAGCGACTCGTACATGCTGATGCGATCCCACTCGCCGCCGAGGTCGTACTCGGTGCCGTCGGCCCAGGTCACGACGTGCGAGCCCGCTACGGCGAGCGCGGCGTTCTGGATGAGCGACTGCGTCAGTTCGGCGATGGAGGTGTAGTCGCCGTAGGCCTCGTAGGCCTCGAGCATCGCGAATTCGGGGCTGTGCGTGGAGTCGGCGCCCTCGTTGCGGAAGTTGCGATTGATCTCGAACACCCGGTCGATGCCGCCGACGACCGCCCGCTTGAGGAAGAGCTCGGGCGCGATGCGGAGGTACAACTCGGTGTCGAAGGCGTTGGAGTGGGTGACGAAGGGCCGGGCGGCCGCACCGCCGTGCATCGTCTGCAGCATCGGCGTCTCGACCTCGAGGAAGTCGCGCTCGGTGAAGGTGCGGCGGAGCGACGCCATGGTGGCCGCACGGGTGCGCACCATCTCCCGCGCCGCGGGGCGCACGATGAGATCGAGGTAGCGGCTGCGCATCCGGGTCTCCTCCGACAGCTCGGAGTAGACGTTGGGGAGGGGGAGCACCGCCTTCGAGGCGATCTTCCACTCGGTGGCCATCACGCTCAGCTCCCCGCGGCGCGAGGAGATGACCTCGCCGCGGAGGTAGAGGTGGTCGCCCAGGTCGACGAGCTCCTTGAACTCGGCGAGCGAGTCGAGGCCCACGGCGGCGAGCGAGATCATGCCTTGGATGCGCGTGCCGTCACCCGACTGCAGCGTCACGAAGCAGAGCTTGCCGGTGTTGCGGAGGAACACGACGCGGCCCGCGACGCCGACGACCTCGCCCGAGACCTCGTCGGCCTCGAGGTGCCCCCACTTCGCGCGCACGGCGGGAATGGTGGTGGTGACCGGCACCGACACCGGGTACGCCTCGGCGCCCGACTCGTTGAGCTTGTCGCGCTTGCCCAGGCGCACGGCCTTCTGCTCGAAGACCTCCTCCTCGGTGGGTTCTGCCGGAGCGGGCGTGGGCGCGGATGCGTCGGTCATGCGGGGGCGGTCTCCTTGCGATCGACCTGTAGTTTACTGCGTCGCCCCGATGCCCCGGCCTGCCGCCGGGCGGCGGCGCCGTCAGGGGAGGTAGAGCGGCGCGTTGTCGATGAGGCGGGTGGCGCCGACGCGGGCCGCCACGATGGCGCGTGCCGGGCCGCGGTAGTCGTCGTCGACCGGGAGGAAGGTCTCCGGATGCACGATCGCGAGGTAGTCGACCTCGACCAGCGGTTCGCCCATCGCGGCCGACTGCGCCGCCGCGATCACCGCGTCGATGCCCCGATCCGCCGCCGATTGCGCCGCCTCGAGCATGTGCGGCAGCGTCAGCGCTGCCCGGCGCTCCCGCGCGTCGAGGAAACGATTGCGGCTGGAGAGCGCCAGCTCGTCGGCGTCGCGCACCGTCTCGACCACCTCGACCGCGAGCGGCATGTCGAGGTCGGCGATCATCTGCGACACCAGGAACACCTGCTGGGCGTCCTTCTGCCCGAACAGGATGCGCTGCGGCCCGACCGAATTGATCAGCTTCGCGACCACGGTCAGCACGCCGTCGAAGTGCCCGGGGCGGCTGCGGCCCTCGAACATCGTGCCGACTCGGCCCGCCGTGACGCGGGTCTGCGAATCGCCGTGCGGGTAGAGCTCGTCGACGAGCGGGGCGAACACGATGTCGACGCCGTGCCCGGCGAGAGTGGCGAGGTCGCCCTCGAGGTCGCGGGGGTAGCGCTCGAGGTCGGCCGGGTCGTTGAACTGCAGCGGGTTCACGAAGATCGACACCACGACGACGTCGGCGATCTCGGCGGCCCGGTCGACCAGTGCCAGGTGGCCGTCGTGCAGTGCACCCATCGTGGGCACGAGCGCGACCGGCACGCGCGCATCCGTTCCGTGCGACCGGGAGGATGCAGCAGCCCGCGCCCGCTCGATCTGCTCGCGCACCCCGGCGATCGTCGTCACGACCACGGGGGTCTCGGTGGCGAGGGCTTGCGTCTCGGCGTCAGCCACCGGTACTCCTTCAGTTGCACGTGCGCGAGTCGCCAAAGGGCGCGACCGCAGATCGATGCTACTCGGGAACCACGCCGCCCGTGCCACCCGAGCGCGCCAGCGCGTTCTCGACGGCCGACCGCACGAGCGGCGCGAGCACGCGACCAGGGAGCTCCACGCCGATGCCGGCGAGGATGCCGGCGGCCTGGTCGACGATGGCCGTGGAGAACGTGGTGGCGGTCTCGATCGCCTCGGCATAGGCGGGCCGGTCGGTCTCCGCCACCACGACCGGCTCCCCGCCCATCTCGACCACGAGCGCCTGACCGATCGGCAGCACGGGCGTGGGCGCGGTGACCGCGAAGTAGGTTCCGGCCAGCCGGGCGATGTCGACGCTCGTGCCGGTGAACGCCATCGCCGGATGCACGGCGAGCGGGATGACCCCGGCCGCGCGAGCGGGCGCGAACACGTCGACACCGAATTCCGGGGCGGTGTGCAGCACGAGCTGACCCATCTGCCAGGTGCCGGTTTCGGCGAGGCCCGCGATGAGCGACTCGAGCTCGCCCGAGGGAACCGCGAGCACCACGAGCTCGCTGCGTTCGACGAGTTCGGGGATGGGCAGGATCGGCGCTCCGGGCAGCAACGCGTCGGCGCGTTCCCGGCTCTCCTCGGAGATCGCTGCCACGCCCACGATGGCGTGGCCGGCTCCCGCCAGAGCCGCGCCGAGCACCGGCCCCACGCGGCCTGCGCCGATGATCCCGACGCCGAGCCGCCCGGTGCGCTCGTCGGGCCTCACGAGGCCCGCCCTTCCGCCCAGCGGTGCGAGTGGTCCTCGGCGCCGGCCCGCACGACGTCGGCGGACCAGCGCCCGAAGGTCGCCGTTCCGCCCGCGCGGTCGGCGGCGCCGAGCGTGGCCCGCACCGGACCCGCGACGGTGTGCACGGTGAGTTCGACGAGGTCGAGCATCCGCTGCACCGGCCCCTGGGAGACGCGCAGGCTCTGCACCCGCGCGAGCGGCACCACCGTGAGGTGCCGCCACACGAAACCCGACCGCAGCAGGATCGCGTCGCCGCTCTCGGCGTACCCCGTGCGCTTCCACGAGAGCGGCCGCAGCACCCAAGCGCGCCGGGGTGCATCGGTGAAGCCCGCGCCCGAGCGGGCGGTGAGCCCCGCGAGCACGAGCTGACGGGTCTCCTCTCCGGCCAGGCCGGGGAGGAGCAGCCCGAGCACGCGGCTCACGTCGTCGACGGTTCCGACCGGGAGCATGAGCGTGCTGGTCTGCGCGGCGCTCTGCCCGGCGGCGCCTGCGCGGTTGATGCGGATCATCCACCACTTCGCCGGCCGCCACAACAGCGGCTGACTGACCTCGATGGCGTGGATGCGGCCGGGCGGGAGGGTGTCGTTGCTGGTGGAGAGCAGACCGAAACCGATGCGCACGCCGTCGGGGGTGCCCGCGATGCTGTAGCGCAACGACTTCGTGAAGCGGTTGACGTAGTACCCGGCCGCGGCCAGCACGCCGGGGATGACGAGGAAGATGAAGAACTCGCGCCGGCCGAAGAGCGACATCACCACGACGAGGGCGGCGACCAGCACGAGCAGCACCGTGAAGCCGCTGAGGAGGAGCGAGAGGATGAGCCGCAGCGGCGGGATCTTCACCACCGATTCCGGGGGCGCCACCGACGGGTCGAGCTCGGGGGCCAGCAGCTCGCGTACCCGCTGGTTCACCACGCGAGCGGCAGCCCCTTGCGGTGCGGCACCCGCGACGGCGGCGGGGGCATCCGCACCGGCGACCGCTGCGGTCGCAGCAGTCGCAGCAGTCGCAGCGGCCGCTGCTGCCGCGGGGTAAGCGGATGCGGGAGCCGCCGCCGCCCGCGCACCCGACGCGAGCACGAGCACGTCGTTGCGGAGCCGGTCGGCCTCGGAGCCGCGCAGGTACGCCAGCTGCACCTTCGCATCCTGACCCGCCACGCTGATGTCGAGCTTCGCGGCGCCGAACAGCCGGGCGAAGATCGGGCGGCTGATGGCGATACCCTGGATGCGGTCGAGCCGCGCGCGCCGGTGGGTGCGGAACAGGATGCCGCTGCGCACCTCCACCACGTCGTCGCCCACCCGGAAGGTGTGCATGCGCCACGACGCGTAGAAGACGACGATGCCCACCACGAGACCCACGACGACGATCACGATCGCCCAGCCCAGCTGGCCCCGCTCGTAGGCCGTCTGCAGGGGGTCTCCGGGAAGATCCGGAGCGCCGAAGACCCAGTCGATCAGGCGTTCGCGGAAGTTCGCGAGCACGAAGCCCAGGATGGCGACGAGCACGATCCCGCCTCGCAGCAACGGCGTGGCCGGGTGCAGACGGTGCCATTCGCCGTCGGTGAGGACAACCGGCCCGGCGGGGAGTTCGGGGCCGGCGGTGAGTTCGGGACCGGTGGCGGCGGGCTCGGCCGCGGGCTCGCCCGGGCCGTCGGCGGCGCTCACAGCCCGACGCGGCGGGATTCGGCGAGGCCCACCAATTGGTCGCGGAGCGCGTCGGCCTCCTCGTCGACGAGTCCCGGGATGGAGACCCCGGTCGAGGCCGCCGCGGTCACGAACTTCAGTTCGGCCAAGCCCAGCGCGCGGGCCACCGGACCGCGGTTGATGTCGATGAGCTGCATGCGCCCGTAGGGCACCGAGACGACGCGGTGGAACATGATGCCGCGTTTGAACACGAGGTCGTCGGCGCGCAGCTGGTAGCCGATCGCGCGCACCCGCCGCGGCGCCAGCACCAGCATCACGACGCCGATCACCACCGCCACCCCGAGCGCCCACCAGCCGAACCAGGCGCCGACCACGACGAACACGACGGCGATCGCGCACAGCACGAGCGCTCCGATGATGCTCGACACGATCTCGACGCCGAGGTACTTCGGACTGACGCCGCGCCACTCCCCCTCGACCACGAGACGGCGGCCGGGCGTGCTCACCGGCGCGATCTGCTCGTCAGGGCTGGACAAAGGGACTCACTTCGCGTCGGGTTCGTCGGGCGGCAGGGTGCACAGCCGCTCGGCCACGAGCCCGGCCGTGAGGAGCACGGCTCCGGCCAGCGCGGCGATGATCCCGGGCCACAACGAGCCTACATCGGCCACCACCGGGCGGGTGAGGAGAAAGGCGACCACCCCGATGCCGAAACCCGCGATGAGGCTGCCGACGAGCGCCGACGCCTTCGCCAGCACCACGACGCGCATGGCCCGGAAGGGGTTGATCTTCGTCGTCGAGGTGCCGCGGATGGCGCGGCGGATGGGGATGGCGAGCACCACGACGATCACCGCCGCGGCCACCAGCGTGATCGCGAGCGTGTACGGCGGGATGAGCACCGGCTGACCCATCGCCGCGAGAGCGACCTCCAGCACGAACCCGGCGGCGATGCCGACGGACCCGAAGATCACCGCGGTCAACGGATGCGTGTGCCTCACCGCGACTCCCCCACGTACGGTCGCAACGTGGTCTGCTGCACGCCGCGCACCAGCTCGTCGACCCGGCCACGACCGGGCAGCACCGCATCCGGGTCGACCTCGAGCCACGGCACGAGCACGAAGTCGCGCTCCGCGGCCCGCGGGTGGGGCAGGGTCAGGCGCTCGGTGTTGCGCACCACGGAGGCGAAGCTGACGATGTCGACGTCGAGCGTGCGGTCGCCCCAGCGCTCGGTGCGCACCCGGCCGTGCTCGTGCTCGATCTGGTTCACCACGCCGAGCAGCTCCTCGGGGTGGAGGCTCGTGCGGATGAGGGCGACGGCGTTGAGGTAGGCGGGGGCATCGGCATCCACCCCCGTCGGCCGCACGGCGGTTGTCTCATAGAGGCGGGAGACCGCCACGACCTCGATGCCGTCGGTCGCCCGGAGGTCGTCGAGGGCGCCGAGGATGGTTGCCTCCCGATCGCCGAGGTTGCTGCCGAGAGCGAGCACGGCCGGCAGCCGGATGATCCGTCGCTCGACGCTGTCGATGGGGCGGGCGTTCATGCGGTGGGCACCGTTCTCGATCTCGTGATGCTGACGCTGACGTCGGCGAAGGGCAGAGGGATGGGGGCGTCCGGCTTGTGCACGGTGACCCGCACGCGACGCACCGGCTCGTGGGCGAGCACCACGCCGGCGACGCGCTCGGCGAGCGTCTCGATCAGGTCGACCGGATCGGCCGCGGCTGCGGCGTGGATGGCGACCGCGAGCTCGCCGTAGTGCACCGTCTGCGCCAGGTCGTCGGCCGCGGCCGCGGGCGCGGCGTCGAGCCAGAGCGTGACGTCGAGCACGAAGCGCTGCCCCTCGGCGCGTTCGAAGTCGAACACGCCGTGGTGGGCGAACACCTCGAGGCCGGTGATGGTCAGGGAGTCGAGTTCGTCGGTCATCGCGTCCGCCCTCCCGCCCACGCCGCTGCCACGTCGAGCGCCGCGCGCGTGCCCGACACGTCGTGCACCCGCACGCCCCACACCCCTTCGTGCGCCGCGAGGGCGGCGATCACGGCGGAGGCGAAGTCGCGCTCCCCCACCTGCGCGCCCGCGGGCAGCAGCTCGCCGATGAACCGCTTGCGGGAGGCGCCGATCAGCACCGGCAGACCGAGCCGCTGCAGGCGGTCGAGGTGGGCGAGCAGGCGCCAGTTGTGGTCGCCGTTCTTGGCGAA
The DNA here is from genome assembly GCF_058783455.1 of Herbiconiux sp. FW305-C-125. Classification (NCBI taxonomy): domain Bacteria; kingdom Bacillati; phylum Actinomycetota; class Actinomycetes; order Micrococcales; family Microbacteriaceae; genus Herbiconiux; species Herbiconiux sp. FW305-C-125. Next base: position 1,163,501 of record NZ_JBYSYO010000001.1, read on the forward strand.
CCCGAGGCCCGGGTCGACGATCAGCCGCTCGGGCGAAACGCCTTTGACGATGAGCTCGGCCACGCGGTACTCGATCTCGCGCACCACCTCGCCCACCACGTCGCGGTAGCGGGCGAGCTCGTTCATCGACTCGCTGTGCCCGCGCCAGTGCATCACCACGAAGCGCGTGCCGGTCTCGCGCACCACGTCGTCCATCTCGGGATCGGCCCGGCCGCCCGACACGTCGTTCACGATCTCGGCGCCGGCGGCCACCGCAGCGGCCGCCGTGTCGGCGTTCATGGTGTCGATACTGACCCGGATGCCCCGATCGACGAGTTCCCGCACCACGGGCAGCACCCGGCGCTGCTCCTCGGAGATCGCGACGCGCGGCGCGCCCGGCCGGGTGGATTCGCCACCCACGTCGATGAGATCGGCACCGCGCGCCACCATCCCCTCCGCGTGCCGCACCGCGGCGGCGCGGTCGAGCCACCGCCCGCCGTCGCTGAAGGAGTCGGGCGTGACGTTCAGCACGCCGAGAATCTGCGTCACCGGGCGGCGCTCCCCTCGGCCGTCGTCGCGGCTTGCGAGCCGCCGATCAGCGCCACGATCTCCGCGCGTGCCGCCGGCTCGGCCAGGCTGCCGCGCGCGGCCAGCGTGAGAGTGGTGCTGCGGGTCTGCCGCGGGCCGCGGGCGCTCACGCAGCCGTGCTTCGCATCCACGACGACCAGCACCCCGCGAGCGTCGAGGCCCCGCTCGACCGCCTCGGCGATGTCGTCGGTGAGCCGCTCCTGCAGCTGCGGCCGGGAGGCCGCCGACTCGACGACGGCCACCACGGAGCCGAGACCCGCGATCCGCTCGTTCGGCAGGTACGCCACGTGCACCACGCCCTCGAAGGGCAGCAGGTGGTGCTCGCACACCGAGCGGAAGGTGATGTCGCGGATCAGCACCGGCTGGTCTCCCGCATCCGGCCCGTCGGGCGCACTGAACGCCGAGCCGAGGGCAGCCGCCGGGTCGTCCCCGACGGCTCCGAACAGCTCGGCGTAGAGCTCGGCGACGCGCCGCGGGCTGTCGCGGAGGCCCTCGCGCCCCGGGTCTTCACCGATGGACGCGAGGATCTCGCTGACCGCGGCCGCGATTCGCTCTCGGTCGACGGAAGCCACTAGGCCGGTCTCCGGGCCTACGCGGTGGCGGGGCGGGGGTTGATGCGCGGCGTGCGCTTCGGCTTGACCTCGGGTTCTGGGTCGGAACCGACGCCGCCGTCGACCGACGCGCCGTCGATCGGCGCCTTGTGCGTCGGGAACGCCACGGGCGGCAGCTCCGACACCGGCCGGTGCTCGCTCGAGAGCCACTGCGGCCGCAGCGGCAGCTTCTTCACGCCCTCGAAGATCACCGCGAGCTCGTCGTGGTCGAGCGTCTCCTTCTCGAGCAGCGCGGCGGCCAGCTTGTCGAGGATGTCGCGGTTGTCGTTCAGCACCTGCCAGGCCTCGTCGTGCGCCGCCTCGATGAGACCGCGCACCTCGGCGTCGACCTGCTGGGCGAGCGACTCGGAGTAGTCGCGCTCGTGGCCCATGTTGCGGCCGAGGAACATCTCGCCCGAGGCGGAGCCGAGCTTGACGGCGCCGAGCGAGGCGGTCATGCCGTACTCGGTCACCATCTTCTTGGCCGTGCCGGTCGCCTTCTCGATGTCGTTCGACGCGCCGGTGGTCGGGTCGTGGAATACGACCTCCTCCGCGACGCGGCCGCCCATGGCGTAGGCCAGCTGGTCGAGCAGCTCGTTGCGGCTCACCGAGTAGCGGTCTTCGAGCGGCAGCACCATCGTGTAGCCGAGCGCGCGACCGCGCGGGAGGATCGTGACCTTCGTGACCGGGTCGGTGTAGTTCATCGACGCGGCGACCAGGGCGTGACCGCCCTCGTGGTAGGCGGTGACGAGCTTCTCCTGGTCGCGCATCACGCGGGTGCGCCGCTGCGGGCCGGCGATGACACGGTCGATCGCCTCGTCGAGCGCCCGGTTGTCGATGAGCTGCGCGTTGCTGCGCGCGGTGAGCAGCGCCGCCTCGTTCAGCACGTTCGCCAGGTCGGCCCCCGTGAACCCGGGGGTCTTGCGCGCCACGACGTCGAGGTCGACGCCGGCGGCGAGCGGCTTGCCCTTGCCGTGCACCTCGAGGATCTTGCGGCGCCCGTTGAGGTCGGGCTGGTCGACGCCGATCTGGCGGTCGAAGCGGCCCGGGCGCAGGAGCGCGGGGTCGAGGATGTCGGGGCGGTTGGTGGCGGCGATGAGGATGACGTTCGTCTTCACGTCGAAGCCGTCCATCTCGACCAGCAGCTGGTTGAGGGTCTGCTCGCGCTCGTCGTGCCCGCCGCCCATGCCGGCGCCGCGGTGACGGCCGACGGCGTCGATCTCGTCGATGAAGATGATGGCCGGCGAGTTCTCCTTCGCCTGCTGGAACAGGTCGCGCACGCGGCTCGCGCCCACACCCACGAACATCTCGACGAAGTCGGAGCCCGAGATGGAGTAGAACGGAACGCCCGCCTCACCCGCGACGGCGCGGGCCAGCAGCGTCTTGCCGGTGCCGGGAGGGCCGTACAGCAGCACACCCTTCGGGATGCGAGCGCCGACGGCGAGGAACTTGGCCGGCTCCTTCAGGAAGTCCTTGATCTCCTCGAGCTCCTCGAGTGCCTCTTCGGCACCCGCGACGTCGTCGAAGGTGACCTTCGGGGTCTCCTTCGTGACGAGCTTCGCCTTCGACTTGCCGAACTGCATCACCCGGTTGCCGCCGCCCTGCATGCCCGAGAGCATGAACCAGAAGAAGGCGCCGATCAGGATGATCGGCAGCAACAGGCCGAGCGCCGACAGCAGCCAGTTGGGCTGCGGAACCTGGTCGTTGTAGCCGTCGGCCGGATTCGCATCCGTCACCGCCTGCACGACCTCGGGGCCACGCGGCGTGACGTAGTAGAACTGCACCTTCGAGCCGTACTTGTCGTCGGGGTTCGTGAGCGTGAGGTCGACCCGCTGCTCACCGTCGATGATGGTGGCCTCGGAGACCTTGCCGCTCGAGAGGAAACCGAGCCCCTGCTGCGTCGTGACCTGCTGGAACCCGCCGCCCGTCAGCAGGCTGAAACCGATCCACAGCGCGATGGCACCCAGGAGGATGTACGGAATGGGAGATCGGAAGATGCGTTTCGCGTTCATGTCTCTTCATCGCTTCGGTGCCGAGTGGTCGACACGGGTGCTTTAGTCGTGCTGCAACAGTACCTGCCGGGCGCTGGACGGCGCCTCCATGTTCCCCGTGGGCGTAACGAGAACGCGCCCTAGGAATAGACGTGCGGGGAGAGCACGCCGATGGAGCGCAGGTTGCGGTACTTCTCGGCGTAGTCGAGCCCGTATCCCACCACGAATGCGTTCGGGATGTCGACGCCCACGTACTTCACGTCGAGCTCGACCTTGACCGCCTCGGGCTTGCGCAGCAGCGCGCAGATCTCGACCGACTCCGCACCTCGCGTGCGGAGGTTCGACAGCAGCCAGGAGAGCGTGAGCCCGGAGTCGATGATGTCCTCGACGATCAGCACCTTGCGGCCCGCGATGTCGGTGTCGAGGTCTTTCAGGATGCGCACCACGCCGCTGGACTGCGTGCTCGCGCCGTACGACGACACGGCCATCCAGTCCATGGTGAGGTGGATGCGCAGGGCGCGCGCCAGATCGGCCATCACCATCACGGCACCGCGGAGCACGCCCACGATGAGCAGGTCGTCCTCGTCGGTGTAGTCGGCCTCGATGCGGCGGGCGAGTTCTGCGATCGTCTCCGCGATCTGCTCCTCGGTGAGCAGCACCTCGGTGATGTCGGACTCGATGTCCTGGATGTCCATTCGACCCTTCCCGTCAGACCCGCGTGAACACCACGAGTGAGCCTTGCCGCACCACTCTAATCCCTGGCAGGTCGACGCCTCTCTGACCGTGCCAATCGGTCACCAGGGCGGCCACCGCAAGGGTCTGCGCACGGCTCAGCGACACGCCGAACTCGCTGTCGACCACGTAGCGGACGATGCGGTTGCGGAGGGCCGGCGGGTTCGCGGCGAGGGCGCCGGCCGAGATCGCGATGCCGGCTTCGGCGGGCTCGACGAGGTCTTCGATGGTCTCGATCGCCATGTCGTGCAGGGTCTCGTCGTCTTCGCGCAGCTGCTCGGCCGTGCGGGCGAGCGCCTCGGCGACGCCCGGGCCGAGCTCGCGCTCGAGCACCGGGAGCACGCTCCGCCGCACCCGCACGCGCGTGAAGTCGGGGCTGTCGTTGTGCGGGTCGAGCCAGGGCTCGAGCCCGGAGTCGGCACAGAACGCCACCGTCTGGGCGCGACGGATGCCGAGCAGCGGGCGGATGCGTGTGCCGGGCGTCACCCCGCCGCCAGGCCGAGACCCGCCGTGGTGCGGGTCGGGCGCATCCGGTTCGGTGATCACGGCCATGCCCGCCAGGCTCGCGGCGCCGGCACCGCGGGCGAGCCCGAGCAGCACGGTCTCGGCCTGGTCGTCGAGGGTGTGGCCGAGCAGCACGGCGCGGGCGCCCGTCGAGCGCAGGGCGTCGTCGATCGCGGCGTAGCGTGCTGATCGAGCCGCGGCCTCGATGCCACCGGTGCGCGATGCCGGGCCTGCGGGCACCTGCACCCGGGTCACGAGCACGGGGTCGAGGCCGAGCGCGCGCGCCTGGCCGGCTGCCCGATCGGCCACCGCAGCCGACCCCTCCTGCAGGGCGTGGTCGACGACGATCGCGCCGGCCCGGATGCCCGCCCGCGGCGCCTCGAACGCCGTCGCCGCCGCGAGCGCGAGCGAGTCGGGCCCCCCGCTCAGCGCCACGAGCACCTCGGGCGCCGGCCGCTCGTCGCGCAACGACGGAGTCTCGCCCGAACGTCGGACCGTGGCACCGTCGTTCCCGTCATCGGCGCCGGAACTCCGTCGTTCGGGCGGCGGCAGGAGTGGCTGGAGGGCGTCGCGCACGGCGCGGCGGATGTCGGCGATGGCGGGCGTCAGGCGCGGGCGGCGGCCGTCCATGTGCATCCAGTAACGTTATTGCAGTTTCGCGGCGCCGTCTCGTGCGGCGTACCGCCACCGCCGGACACGAAGGAGCACCACACATGGCCGCGTACGATGTCGTCGTCGAGATCCCCAAGGGAAGCCGCAACAAGTACGAAGTCGACCACGAGACCGGTCGGGTCTACCTCGACCGTGTGCTGTTCACGAGCTTCGTGTACCCCACCGACTACGGCTTCTTCGAGAACACGCTGGGCCTGGACGGCGACCCCGTCGACGCGCTCGTGCTGCTCGAGTACCCGACTTTCCCGGGCGTCGGCGTCAAGGTGCGCCCGGTCGGCGTGCTCAACATGAGCGACGAGGCCGGCTCCGACGCCAAGGTCGTCGTCGTGCCCTTCAAAGACCCGCGCTGGGCGCACATCCAGGACATCACGGATGTTCCGGAGCAGACCCGCAAGGAGATCGAGCACTTCTTCGCCCGCTACAAAGACCTCGAGCCGGGCAAGTTCGTGAACATCGAGGGCTGGGGCGACGCCGCCGAGGCCGAGGCGATCGTGCAGGCCGGCTTCAAGAAGCTCCAGGACGAGGGCAAGCACTAGCTGTGCTGGCTGCCGGGCGGCTGTGCTAGCTGCCGGGCGGCCCGGGCTTCGCTCGGGCTGCCCGGGTCGCGCCGGTCCCTGCCCGGCGCGACGCGACATGTGAGGGCGCGGTCGAGGGGCGCGGCCTGCGGTCGCACCCCTCGGCCACACCCTCACCTTGGGTCGTCGAGTGGGGCCTGTTGCGTGCGCCCTCGCGACCTACGTTGCTCGGGGAATGGCGCGGCCCGCCGTCGCCCACCCCGCCAAGGAGCGCTGGGGGTCGGGGGATTTTCGCCTCCGCCGCCTTTGAGCTCCGCTCAACCCTTAGGCGGAGGTGGAAATCCCCCGACCCCCAGCGCGGTTCCACACCCTCACCCTGGGTCGTCGAGTGGGGCCTGTTGCGTGCGCCCTCGCACCCGCGTTGTTCGGGGGATGGCGCGGGTTAGAAATTCACGAAGTTGCGGGGGTTCTGGGAGGTGCCGCCCACGCGGGTCTCGAAGTGCACGTGGCAGCCCGTCGACGAGCCCGTGGTGCCGGCGCGGGCGATGAGCTCGCCGCCGCCGACGTCTTGGCCGCGGCCGACGTTCAGCGAGCTGTTGTGGCCGTACACCGTGGTGACCCCGCCGCCGTGGCTGATGGTGACCGAGTAGCCGAGCCCGCCGTTGTAGCCCGACTGGATGACCGTCCCGGCCGCCGCAGCGAACACAGGGGCTCCGCAGGTGCCGCCGCCGGCCTGAACGAGGTCGATGCCGGCGTGCAGGCGGTAGTCGCCGCCGATGGGGTGGTAGCGCATGCCCCATTCGTCGGTGACCCGCCAGGCCGACAGCGGCGCGCCCCACCCGCTCGCCGACGGCGGGGGCCCACCGCCGTCTCCGGCTGCCGCCGCTGCGGCGGCCGCTGCGGCCGCGGCGGCAGCCCGCGCGGCCTCCTCGGCCTTGCGCCGCTCCTCGACGCCCTTCTCGTACTCGGCCACCGTCTTCGCGGTCGCCGCCTGCAGGGCCTCGAGCTGTGCGTCGAGCACCACCTTCTGTGCTTCGTGCTCGGCCAGCAGTGCTTCGGCTGCGGCCTGCGCCTCGACGGCGGCCTCGAACGCCTGCTCCGCCGCCACCTTCAGCGCCTCGAGCTCGCCCTCGGCCACCTCGGCCTGCCGGGTGAGCGAGGTGGCGGTGTTGCGGTCCTGCGCCGCCTGCTCGTAGAGCTGCCCGGTCTTTTCGGAGAGCTTGCTCATGGCGCCGAGCTGGTAGAGCAAGTCGTCGGAGTCGTCGCCCGAGAGGAACAGCGTCACCGCGACATCCGCCCCGCCCGCTCGCGTGAACTGCGAGATGAGCCGGCCCGCCCGGGTGTTCGACTCGTCGGCCCGCACGGTGGCCTCGGCGGCTTGCGCCGCCAGCTCGTCGGCACGGTACACCGCCGTGTCGTAGGCGTCTTGGGCGGCGGAGTATTCGTCGGCCTTCTGGCGTGCGAGCAACTGCGCCGCCTCGACCTCGCGCTGCGCGGTGTCGATGAGTGAGCGGATGTTCGCCACCTCGGCGTTCTTCGCCTCCTCGCTGCCGCGCGCCGCGAGCACGTCGTCCCACGACGGGTAGTCGGCCGCCGCGGCGGACTCGCTGCCGCGCAGCACGTCGACGGCCAGCAGCCCCGCGGCGAGCGTCAGGGCCGCGAGCAGCCTCGACACCGACCGTCGCGGTGCGCGGGCGGGTGGGGTGTCGATGCTCATCTCTCGCCTATCCGAACTCGATGCCCTGCGCCGCCATGAAGGGGCGCGGGTTGATGGCGGTGCCGTTCTGCCGCACCTCGAAGTGCAGGTGGCACCCGGTGGAGTTGCCCGTGGTGCCGGCCAGCGAGATGGGCTGACCCACCGACACGTAGTCGCCGACGCCGACGAGCAGCTGGGTGTTGTGACCGTAGGCGGTGGCGATGCCCCCACCATGGTCGATCTGGATGAAGTTGCCGTAGCCGCCGTTCCAGCCGGCGAAGTTCACGATTCCCTCGGCGGCCGCGTAGACGTAGGCCCCGCAGGTGCCGCCACTGTAGACGAGGTCGATGCCCGAGTGCAGGCGGTACCCGCCGTCGACCGGGTTGACGCGCATGCCGTACTCGTCGGAGGAGTACGAGCCGGGGAAGGGGCTGGCCCAGCCGCTCGCGGCCACGAAAGGGAGCGTCGGCAGGCCGGCCGCTGCGGCGGCGCGGGCGGCAGCGGCGCGCGCCTCGACGCCCTTCTGGAAGTCGGCCTCGGTGGCGGCCCGGTTCTCCTGCAGCACCTGCAACTGGGCCTGGAGCTCGACCTGGTGGTCTTCTTGCTCCTGCAGCGCGGCTTCGGCGGCCTGCTGCGCGGCCACCGCCTCGTCGCGCAGGCGCTGCGCCTCGTCGGCGAGCCCACGCAGTTCGTCGCGCGCGACGGTGGCCTGCGCGGTGAGCGCGGTGGCGGTGTTGCGGTCTTGCTCGGCCTGCGCGTAGATCTGCGCCGTCTGCTCGGTGAGCTTCGACATGGCGCTCAGCTGGTAGAGCAGATCGCTCGACGCCTGGTCGCCGCCGACGAAGAGGTTGAAGCTGAGATCGTTGCCGCCGGTGCGGGCGAGTTGGGCGGCGAGCTGACCGGCCTGCTTGTTCGACGCATCCGCCCGGCTGGAGGCGTCAGCGGCCTGCGCCTCGAGCTGGGCGGCCACGAACTCGGCCGTGTCGTACTTCTCCTGTGCCGCCTGGTATTCGGTACCGCGCTGGGTGGCGACCGCCTGCGCCTCGGCGACCTGGGCGTTCATCGACTCGATGAGGCCCTGGATGCGGGTGACCTCCTCGTTCTTCGCCGCCTCGTCGGCCTGGGCGTTCTTCACGTCGTCCCAGGTGGGGTACTCGTCGGCGAAGGCCGGGCCGGCCAAGGCACCGCCGGACACCACGAGGAGCGCCGTCACGACCATCGTCGTCGCCACAGCGCGAATGCGCCGGAAGCGGATGCCGCCCCAGCGCCCGCCGGTGTTGTCGGTGTTGCTCATGCTCCCCTGGCCTGTCGTCGCATCTGTCACATCTGTCACAGTGCTTCCGGCGAATCTAACGCGCGAGCGGCGAGAATGCACGGACATTCCTTCTGATGTGGATAACTCGTCACCGATTGGCGGCTGTGCATGGGATGTGGCATACTCGATGAGTTGTCGCCGCGGCCCCATCGTTTAGCGGCCTAGGACGCCGCCCTTTCACGGCGGTAGCACGGGTTCGAATCCCGTTGGGGTCACGCTCCACGTGGTCACGAAGCGGGGGTCGGCAACACTACAATAGGAACAACACATAAGGCCCTGTAGCGCAGTTGGTTAGCGTGCCGCCCTGTCACGGCGGAGGTCGCGGGTTCAAGTCCCGTCAGGGTCGCCAGGCGTGAAGCCCTTCCACATCGGAAGGGCTTTTCGCTAGAGGCGGCACACTGCAGTCCTTGCAGCACGGCCGCTTCGGCTCTGTAGCTCAGTTGGTAGAGCGTTCGACTGAAAATCGAAAGGTCACCGGATCGATGCCGGTCGGAGCCACGGAAACCCTCGCCTAGCTTCTACATGGCGGGGGTTTCTTTCGTTCTGCCGCCCGGCCGCGGCTGGGCCGACCGCTCTCAGCGCAGGTCGAAACGAACGAGTGTGGGCCCCACGACGGGCGGCGAGGCGACCTCGAGCGTCAGCACGTCCCCGTCGCGGGCCACCGAGACCGGCGTTCCGTCGGCGTATCGCGCGCTCGCGTGATCGACCGCAGCCGAGACCCCGGCGAGGCGAACGGCCCCGACCGCGTCGACGAAGGCGTTCGCGACCTCCCGCCCGCCCTCGACACTGCGCGTCCAGCGCACCCACGGCTCGTCCGACGGATGCGCGACCTCACCGCCCAGCGGCCGCGCCCCGAACACGGCGTCCCCGTTGACGGCGTTCCACCGGGCCAGGTGCTCGAGGGTGCGCCGCTGCAGCTCGGGTACCGCCCCGGCAGCGGTGAGGCCGATGTTCAGAAGCAGATTGCCGCCGCGGGAGACGATGTCGACGAAGGTCTTCAGGGCATCCGGACCGCTCAGCGTGTGCGACTCGTTCTCGAGCGTGTTGTGGCCGAAGGAGTAGCCGATGCCCCGGCAGTTCTCCCAGGCCGCGCCGCCCTCGACGTTGAGGCCCTGTTGATACTCGCTGGTGCGGAAGTCCCAGTGCGTCTCGCCCCAGCGGTCGTTCACGACGCCCTCCGGCGCGGCGGCGTAGAACCGCTCGAACAGTCGCTCGAGGCTGAACGGGCCGGGCGGCTTGCCGGCGTCGGGCCATTCGATGTCGCCCCAGAGGAGGTCAGGCCGGTACCGGTCGACGAGGTCGGCGACCTGGCGATAGGCGTACTCGGCATACCCGGCGTCGACGGGCCGGCGGAATCCGTTGCTGTCCTCGGTGATCGGTTCGAGCGGGGCGACGTGCCAGTCGAGGCCACCGGAGTAGTAGACGCCGAAGCGCAATCCGGCGGCGCGTGCCGCGTGCTCGAGCTCTCCGATGAGATCCCGGCGGGGGCCGCGCGCGACGGTGTTGCGGCCGGCGGTGCCCGGCGCCTCCCACAGCGTGACACCGTCGTGGTGCTTGGCAGTGGGGACGAGATAGCGCGCGCCCGTGCTCGCGATCAGCGCGAGCAGCTCGTCCGGCACGAAGTCGTGCGGCTGCCACCGGTCGAGGAAGTCGTCGTAGGGCGCGTCGCCGTAGACCCGCCGATGATGCGAGGCCGCCGGGCTGCCGGGGATGCGGATGGTGTTGAAATACCACTCGGCGTAGGGGTTGTGGGCATACCACCCGCTCGTGATCGTGCCCAGCTCGCCCACCGGCTCCGCCCACGCGGGCACCGAGTACGGCCCCCAATGGATGAACACGCCGAGCTTCGCGTCGGTGAACCACTGGGGCACCTCCCGCGCGAACCGGCGGTAGTTCTCGGGCCGCACCGGGTCGTCGGCGAACATGGCCACGTCGGATCTCCTTTCCGGTCAGCGACCGGGTCGTGAAACGCAGCGCCCTCAGGCGCTGAGGCGAAGGGCGTCGGCCGTGACCTCGTCGAGAAACGGCTCGCCGGCCACGTACCGCTCCAGTTCGTCGAGCGCGGCATCCGTCATGCGGTGCAACTCCGAGCCGAGCGAGCCGGCGAGGTGAGGCGTCACCATGACGTTCGGCAGCCGGCGGAGCCGACTGTCGGCCGGCAAGGGCTCGGGGTCGGTCACATCGAGGATCGCGTTCAGACGGCCGGATGCGCACTCGCGCTCGAGCGCCGCTGCCTCGATGAGGCTCCCGCGCGCGGTGTTGATCACGGTCGCGTGGGTGCGCAACTCGGCGAGTTCCGGCGCTCCGATGAGGTGCCGCGTGCTCGGCAGGGCCGGCGCGTGCAGCGAGAGCACGTCGACCCGCGGCAGCAGGTCGGCCAGGGACGACGGGACTCCGCCGGCGGCGACGATCGCGCCCGGGTCGGCGAAAGGGTCGGCCACGAGACAGGTCACCCCCTCCAGCTGCTGCACGAGCTGCACCACCCGCCGGCCCACCCGGCTGAAGCCGACGACGCCGATCGTGCGGCCGAGGTTCGTGAGCTCGCCGAATCGGCTCGTGGGGAACTCGTCCGCACCCCGGCTCGACGGGTCGGCGGCGAGGAAGGGCGCCTTCTTCCCGGCGAAGATGATCGCGGCCAGGGTGAACTCGGCCACGGGCACCGCGTTCGCCTCGGCGGCGGACGTGGCACGGATGCCGCGTGCCCAGAACTCGTCGCTCACCTGCGGACGCACCGAGCCGGCGCAGTGCAGCATCGCCCGCAGGCGCGGCATCCGGTCGAGCCGGGCCGCGTCGAGCCGCGGCGCCCCCCACCCCGTCAGCAGCACCTCGACCCCGGCCAGCCGGGACGCGAACGCGGGATCGTCGAGGTTCTCGCACAGGACAGGCTCCGGCACCCGGGCCGACCGCCGCAGCCGCACCAGGTGCCGCTCGTCGAACTGCCGGTCGAACACGTCGCGCGCCATCACCACCAGGGCTTCCGGGGCCGCCGGGTGGGTCATGGTGCGAATCCTGTCTTCGCCCTCGGTCGAGAGCGGGTCGTTGCGGGGTGCTGCACGACAGTACATACTCAGACGCGCTCCAATCGCTCGAATCGAACAGATTCGAACATGAACACACATGAAGCAACGGAGGTTGCCATGCCACTCCCCGCATCACCGACCGTGGCAGCACCCGGCGGCTACGCCGGCGTGCTGCACGAGCACTGGGGCGAGCGGATGCGCGAACCCCGCCTCCGCGACTCCTTCAGCCGGGCGGGCTCGACCGAGTTGCGGCGTCGCAGCGGCATCCCCGAAGCATCCGATTCGGCCTGGGCCGCCGTCGACGCGACGACGCTCGCGTTACTGCGCGAGGAGGCCGAGGCCGAGCGCGACCGACCATGGCCCGCCGTCACCGCCTCGCTCAGCGCCCGGTTCGCCCGCGACGGCGACCGGCAGTCGTACGAAGCCGCCCTGGCCGCGCGGCAGCAGCGGCTCACCCGAGCAGTCGTACTGGCAGCCGGCACCGCTTCGGCCGACTGGCTCGACGAGGCCGCCGACGGCGCCCTGCTGCTCTGCGAACAGAGCTCGTGGGCGCTGCCGGCCCACGACGACGCCCTGGACCGGCGCGGATTCGTGCTGCCCGACGCCGACCGTCCCGCCCTCGATCTCGGCGCCGGCGAGGTCGCCGCCCAGCTCGCCGTGGCCGACCGCATCCTCGGCCCCCACTGGGACGGCCGCTGGCCGGGCCTCCGCGAGCGCATCCGGCACGAGGCCGAACTGCGCGTCTTCACCCCGTTCGAGACGCGCGACGACTTCTGGTGGCTCGGCTACGAGCGCACGGTCAACAACTGGAACCCGTGGATTCTCAGCAACCTGCTGCTCGCCGCTGTGCTGCTCCTCGACGACCCGGTGCGGCTGGCGCGACTGGCAGCGCGGGCACTCGAGAGCCTCGACCGCTACGCGGCGACCCTTCCGCCCGACGGCGCCATCGACGAGGGCGTGGCCTACTGGTGGAACGGCGCCGCCCGGATGCTCGAACTGCTCGATCTCGTCGGCGAACTCACCGCGGGCGAACTCGACCCGGCCGGCCTGCCGCTCGTGCCGGAACTGCTGCGGTTCCCGCTGCGGATGCAGCTCGGCGACGAGTGGTCGGTGAACATGGCCGACGGCTGGGCGCGCAGCCGGGGCGGCGAACCGTGGCAGCTGGCGTTCCGCTGGGGCCGGCGGACGGGCGACCGCGACGTCGTCGACTGGGCGCGCGGCGGGCGGCGCCCGCAGCAGGTGGTGGCCCCGGTGGCGGGCGGCCTGCCGCGGCTGGCGCGGGCCCTCCTCGACCCGGAGTGGCGGGACACGACGCCCGCGGCCCCACCGCTCCCCCGCACCGTGTGGCTGCCCTCCACGCAGGTGTTCGTGAGCCGCGCGCGGGCCGGCGACCCGAGCGGCCTCACCCTGGCCGCGAAAGGCGGCACGAACGGCGAGAGCCACAACCACAAAGACCTCGGTTCGTTCATCGTGGCCGCCGACGGGCGGCCACTGCTCGTCGACGTGGGGAAGCCCACCTACTCGCGCCAGACCTTCGGCCCGGAACGGTACGGCATCCGGGCCATGCAGAGCGCCTGGCACAACGCCCCGGCGCCGCACGGGCTCGAACAGGCCGAGGGTTCCTCGTACGACGCTCGAGTCACGTCCGCCCCGGCCCCGACCGCGGGCGAGACCGCCGAGCCCGCCGCCCCGCTCGAACTCGATCTGACGGGCGCCTATCCGCTCGCCGCCGGCGAGGAATGGCGGCGGTCGTTCCGCCTCGCCTCGGCCGAGCGGGTCGAGATCACCGACAGCTGGCGTCTGCGCCCGGCGGCGAGCGCACCGGCGGGCTGGATCACGCTGGTGGCGGCGGGCGAGGTCCGGCTCTCGGCCGGCCGGGTCATCGTGTCGACCGAGGGCCGGAGCATCGCGGTCCGCGTCGAGGGGCTGGTGCCGGAATCGGAGGAGTGGTCGCTCGAGGACGCCGAGCTCGCCGCGGTGTGGGGTGCCCGGCTGACCCGGCTGAGGTACCCCGTGCCCGCCGCGGTGGGCACCCTCACGACGGTCGTGGAGCTCCTCCGATGAGCGGCACCGAACCGGTCTACGCGGTGCAGCGGCGCGAGCGCATCCTGGCCGAGCTGCGGGAGCACGGCGCCGTCAGTGTGACGACGCTCGCGCGGCGGCTCGACGTCAGCACGCTCACCGTGCGACGCGACATCAACGCCCTCGCCGAGCAGGGGCTGCTCACCCGCGTGCACGGCGGCGCCACGCTGCGCAGCACGCTCGACGTCGGCGCCCGGCCGTCCACCGCCGGGCTGCCGCCGCGCCACACCATCGGCATGGTGGTGCCGTCGCTCGAGTACTACTGGCCGGCGATCGTGAACGGCGCGCGATCACAGGCCGCCCGGCTGCGGGCATCCGTGCTCCTGCGGGCGTCGACCTACGACCCGAGGGACAACCGGCGTCACGTCGAGGCGCTGCTGAAGACGCCGGGACTGCAGGGCCTGATCGTGGCACCGGCCACCGAGGGCGAAGCGGCACTCGACACCCTGCGCTGGCTCGACTCCCTCCCGGTTCCCGTGGTGCTCGCCGAACGGCAGGTGCCGCCGGGGGCTGCGACCGCGCGGCTCGACTCCGTCGGAACCGACCACGCGGTCGGCGCCGCCCTCGCCGTGCAGCACCTGCACGAGCTGGGCCACACCCGCATCGGGTTGTTCACGCAGGCAGGTAACCCGACGGGCCCGGCGCTGCGCCTCGGCTGGCGCTCGGCGCTCGAGTCACTCGGCCTCCCGGTCGACGTCGCCGTTCTCGACGGCATCCGGTTCGACGAGCCCGGGCAGGATGCCGCGAAGGACGAGGCGCTCGACCTCCTCCGGAGCACGGGCACCACCGCGGTGATCGTGCTCCCCGATCCGCAGGCCATCGCGCTGCAGCAGCACGCCATCGACCGGGGGCTGCGCGTGCCGCACGATCTCGCGCTCGTCGCCTACGACGACGACGTCGCCCGCTTCGGCGACCCGGCCGTGACCGCCGTCCGGCCGCCGAAGGAGTACGTGGGCCGGGAGGCCGTCTCGACCCTGATCGCGCGGCTCGAAGACGCGCCGGGCCGCCCGCCGTACCGGGTGCTGCTCGGGCCGGAACTGCACGTGCGCCCGTCGTCGGCACCGGCATCGATCGACCGCGCCCTGCTCGAGGAGGCGAACGGATGACCGGGGCCGGCCGCACTCGGCTCGAACTGCCTCCGGACGATCGGGCTCTCTCCCCTCTCACCGGCTGGAGCCGCGGTCATTGGGCCGCCGTCGCCGACCACCTCCTGCTCTCCCTGCGCCCGCACTTCTCCGCGTCCCGCGCCCGCGTGCGGCTGCCCGGCATCACCAGTTCCAGCGGTGCGGACAGCGACGGCCTGGAGGGCTTCGCGCGCTCCTTCCTCCTCCACGCCTTCCGGCTGAGCGGCGAGGGCGGCGCCGATCCACTCGGCTTCGGCGAGTGGTACCGGGACGGCATCGTGGCCGGCTGCGACCCCGCGAATCCGGAGCGCTGGCCGCGGCCCGATGAGGTGGCCCAGGCGAAGGTGGAGGCCGCATCCCTCGCCCTCGGCCTGCAGCTGACCCGCCCGTGGCTGTGGGACCGCCTCCCGGCCGACGCGCAGCGCTCCGTCGTCGACTGGTTCTCGGGTGCGGCCGGCGGACACTACCCCGACAACAACTGGCTGTGGTTCCGCGTGACGATCGAGACGTTGCTCGCGTCGGTGGGCGGGCCGCACGACCCGGCGCGCATCCGTGCCGACCTCGCCACGATCGAGTCCTACTACCGCGGCGACGGCTGGTACGGCGACGGTCCGCTGCGCGCGTTCGACCAGTACAGCGGATGGGCGATGCAGTTCTACCCGCTGCTGTGGGCCGCGTCGGACGGCGCCGACCGATTCGGCGCGACCGAGCTCGCACCGGTGTTCCGCGAGCGACTCACGGAGTTCCTCGACGACCACCTGGCGCTCATCGGCGGCGACGGGATGCCCGTCTTCCAGGGGCGCAGCCTGATCTATCGGTTCGCCGCCGCGGCGCCGCTCTGGGTCGGCGCCGTCACCGGCGCGAGCCGGGCGCCGATGGGGCTCCTCCGCCGCGCGGCATCCGGCATGCTCAAGGGCTTCGTCGAGCGCGGAGCGATCGATGACCGCGGGCTGTTGTCAGTCGGCCTGTTCGGGGAATGGCCCGCCATGGCGCAGAGCTACTCGGGCTCGGGTTCGCCCTACTGGGCGGCGAAGGGCTTCCTCGGCCTCGCGCTCCCGGCCGGGCATCCGGTCTGGACCGCCGTCGAGGAGCCGCTGCCCGTGGAACGCGGGGATGTGCGGCGGCTGATCCGGCCTGCCGGCTGGGTCGTCAGCGGCACCCGCGCAGACGGGATCGTGCGGGTCGTCAATCACGGCACCGACCACGGCGACGCCGGGGTGTTCACCAGCGACGCCCCGCTGTACGCCCGCCTGGGCTACTCCACCGCGACCATTCCGCCCCTCATCGGTGGCACCCTGGACTCTCCCGTCGACAACTCGGTCGGAGCGCTCGACGCGGCCGGCCGCTCGACGAGTCGTTCGGGTTTCGAGTACGAGTTCGTGCGCGACGACGGGATCGCGGCGGTCGCGGCCTCCACGAGCCGCACCCACTGGGTGCGTGCGGACGCCGACGCGCCCGATCTCGGCGCCGGCCGGGCCGGGTCGGTCACGGCCGGGCCGGTGCTGCGCACGACCTCCGTCGTGCGCGGGCCCTGGGAGGTGCGTGTGGTGCGGCGCGTGCCGGGCGGCGGGCCCGAGGACTCGCATCCGGTGCGGCTGCGGCTGAGCGGATGGCCGGTCGCCGGCCCCGCTCGCGACGACACCGTGTCCGCCGCTCCCGGCGCCCGCTGCGTCGCCGAGCGCGGCGGACGGGTCTCGGCGCTGATTCCGCTCGCGGGGGTGGCGGATCTGCACCTGCACGAGGAGTCCGGCACCTCTCCCCTCGCCGAGACGACGGCCGTGCCCTGGGCCGAATTCGACGGTGTGGGTGTCGGCGATCAGGTCGCGGTGGCGGTGTTCCTCGGGGCAGCCGCTCCGCAGGACACCCCGGAGCTCGAGATCGAGAACGCGCCGGGCGAGAGCAGCTGCCGCATCGGCTGGCCTGACAGCACTCTGAGCACCACGCGCTGGTAGAGCCCGGCGCAGATCCGGCTGGGGCTCTTGACCGGCCGCGTCAACACTCGTACATTATCGATTACTCACTATCGATTGGAGCAACGATGCTCGGGTACACGAGACGAAACCGCCTTCGCCATGGCCTGGCCGGGGCCGGGCTGGCCGGCGCCGCCGCCCTCCTCCTGGTCGGAACGGCGGCGTCACCCGCCTTGGCGACTCCGCCACCTGGCCACCATCCGACTGGTCCGGGCAAGACGTACTACGTCGATGCGAACGCGTCCGGGGTCGGCCAGGGCAGGTCTCCCCAGACGGCGCTCACGAGCATCCAGGACTGCGCCGACCTGGCCCAGCCGGGCGACACCTGCGAGATCGGATCGGGAACCTATGAGGAGACGGTGACCCCGGCGAATTCGGGCACCAGCACGGCGCCCATCACCTTCACGGCCGCGCCGGGGGCCGACGTCGTGGTCAGCGGCACCGAGGAGCTCACCGGCTTCACGCCCGTGGACGAGACCCAGCTGGCTGCCGTCATCGCCGCCGACCCGTTCGCCGACGACTCCCTCTTCAGCGCGGCGGTCGCCGACGGCAAGATCTACAGCGTCGCCGCCGATCTGGGCGACGCCGGCGGCGAGGCACAGATCTTCACCGACGGCACCATGGACATCGAGGCGTCGTTCCCGTTCCCCGGCACCGACCTGCTCGACCCGGTGATCGAGCGCGCCGACAGCGGAACCGCGGATGCGACGATCGTCGACTCGACGCTCACCCGCCCGGCCGGGTACTGGGACGGTGCCCGCGCCCTCACCTCGTACTGGTACGTCACGGCGACCGGCACCGTCGCGAGTTCGGCGGTCGGCTCGGTCACGCTCACCACCGCGCCGCCCTGCGTGCACAAGGTCGTGCCGACCGATACCTGGTTCCGGCTCTCCGGCAAGATCGGGGAGCTCGGGCATCCGGGCTCCTACTTCTACGACGCAGCGGCCGGGCGGCTCTACGTCTACAGCGACGACGATCCTGCCGATCACGTGATCGAAGCCAAGGTGCGCGATCTCGCCTTCGACCTCTCCGGGGTCAGCAACGTGCACGTGACCGGCATCGGGGTCTTCGGCGCCACCATCCGCACCGGGGACACCAGCACGGGCGTGGTGCTCGACGGCATCGACGGCCGCTACCTCAGCCACTACTGGGACGTCACGCAGGGCGCCACCGACTGCGGCGCGAACGTCACCCGCGGCGTCACCACGAGCGGCATCATCATCAAGGGCACGGGCAACACCGTGAAGAACAGCCACCTGCAGTACAGCGCGGGCAACGGCATCTCCCTCGGCGGGTACGGCAACACGGCGATCGACAACGTCATCACCGACGTGGACTACGCCGGCACCTATGCCGCGGCGGTCGCCGTGCAGGGCCACAGCCAGACCGTGACCCACAACACGATGGCGCGGTCGGGCCGCAGCGGCATCAACCTGCAGTGGAACGGGGTCGCGGGAACGACCGCCGGGCCGGACCGGATCGCCTACAACGACATCTCCGGGCACGCCACCTTGAGCGTCGACACCGCCGCGATCTACACCTGCTGCTCGGCCTACATGGAGGGCACGCGCATCGACCACAACGTGCTGCACGACCCGACTCCGCGGGCCGGCGGCGTGTACCCGTTCGGCATCTCGGGGATCTACGCGGACAACGGGATGAGCGACATCCAGATCGACAACAACGTCGGCTGGGGGAACCATGAGGGCACGGTCGAGCTCAACGGCCTCGGCACCGGGTCGCACGACAACCTGGTCTACAACAACACGGGCGGCATGACCCTGTTCTACGTGAAGGAGGCCGGCCAGTCGACGGGCACGATCATCTCGAACAACATCGGCCCGATCACCGGTCTCGCCGGGGCGACCGACGGCGGGCTCGTGCTGTCGAACAACCTCATCACCGAAGATCCGCTGTTCGTGGATGCGGCGGCGCACGACTACCGGTTGCAGGCGGGATCTCCCGCTCGCAACGCCGCGGTGCCGTTGCCCGGGGTGAACGACGGATCGACCGATCCGACGCCGAGTCTCGGCGCGTTCCAGTACGGCGCGCCGGCGTGGACGGCGGGTGCGCGGCCCTGACGCGCCTGAAGCGGGGCGGGGATCGCGCAGCGTCGCGGTTTCCGCCCCGCTTGCGTCCCCGATCCAGCGATTATCGATTATGCTGGGCGAATCGCATCCGGTCGATCGAAGGGCAATCATGAGCGACCCGTTCACCTCGCTCGCCGGGCTGAAGCGCGGACTGCTGTCCGATCAGATCTACGAGCTGATGAAGTCGATGATCAAAGAGGGCACCCTTCCGCCGGGCGAGCAGCTCGTCGAGTCCCAGCTCGCCAAGCGCATGCAGGTCAGCCAGGCGCCGGTGCGCGACGCCCTCAAGCAGCTCGCGCACGAGGGCCTGGTGTCGCACGTGCGGCACCTCGGCAACTTCGTGGCGAGCTACTCCGAGGAGGAGTTCGTGCAGGCCAGGGCCGCCCGCGCCGAACTCGAGGCGATCGCCGGACGGCTCGCCTGCGGAACGCTGACGCCCGCCAGCCGGGCCCGGCTCACCGAGTTGATCGAACAGATGCACGCCGCTGCCGACTCGGGCGACCTCGACGCCTTCCGCGAACTCGACTTCACCTTCCACCGCAGCGTGGTGGAAGCCAGCGGCAACAGCTACCTGCCACGGATGTGGGACATCGTCGAGCCCGGGCTCCGCTCCATGCACGTGCTCGGCGACCCGAGCTTCGAGGGCGACTGGCACGAGGTGGCCGAGTGGCACCGGGCACTGCTCGACCGGCTCGACGGGGACGATCCGGAGGCCGCGTCGGCACTGTTCCGCGCCCACGCCTCGGGCACCCTGCTCGAGGAACCGGGGACGGATCAGAGCCGGTAGAGCTCCCGCGCGGTGCCGCCCCAGAACGCGGCCGCCCCGCGCTCCCCGAGCGGCGGCAGAGCATCCGCGATGCCGTCGACGACGGCCTCGTAGGGTGCGACACGAGCCGACATCGGCCAGTCGCTGCCGAACAGGAGCCGGCCCGAGCCGAACGCATCGACGGCCACCGCGAGCGACCGGCGCAGTCGCCCGCCGTCCGGTTGCGCTGTGACGACGCCGGACACCTTGGCGGCGACGTTCGGGCGCCGCGCGACATCGCGAACGCCCGACTCCCAGGCGGAGTCGGGCTCGCCGGCGCCGAGCCCGAGGTGGCAGAGCACGAAGGTCGTACGCGGATGCCGTGCGGCCAGCAGAGCCGCCGCCGGAAGCTGCTCGACGCGCACCAGCAGCTCCACGACCGCGCCGTGCGACGCCATCCGCTCGCTCAGCGGGTCGAGCCCGGCCACGTCGCCCAGGTCGGCGCGGCGATCGGGAACCGCGACCCGGATGCCCCGTACCCCGCCCGCCAGGGCCGGTGTCGACCCCGACGCATCGCCGGGGTCGTACTGCAGCACGACGGCGTCGAGCAGCGGATGCCGCCGGCCCAGCAGCCAGGCCGCCTCCTCCGGCGTGTCGGCGGCTTGTACGGCGATCGCACCCTGAATCGGCCCGATCGGCGTCACGACCGCACCGGCCTGAGCGGCGAGCGCCTCGGCGTCGGCGACGGCCGGCAGTCCCAGATCGGGCCGGAACCACGACAGGGCGACCCGGTCGAGATCCCAGAGGTGCACGTGCGCGTCGATCGCGCCGGCCGGCTCGGTCACAGCGCGGCCAGTTCCGCCCACAGCTCCTCGGGGATCGCCGCGGTCTCGGCCGCGGCGAACGCGTCCACCTCGGCGGGAGTGCGCGCGCCGACCACCACGGCCTCGACCGCGGGCGCCCGCAGCGGGTAGCGAGCCGCCGCGTCGGCGAGCCGCACGCCGTGCCGCTCGCAGGCATCCTGCAACCGCAGTGCGCGGCTGCGCAGCTCCGCCGACGCCTCGCGGTAGTCGAAGTAGGGGCTGCCGACCGGGTCGGCGAGGATACCCGAGTTGAACACCCCGGCGGCGATCACGCCGACCCCCCGTTCCGCAGCCGTGGGCAGCAGGGATGCCTCCCCCGTGTGGTCGAGCAGGGTGACGCGGCCGGCGATCATCACGACATCGAGATCGGCCTCGCGAACCAGGCGCGTGAGCGGCTCGGGCCACACCATCCCGGCGCCGATCGCCCGCACGACGCCCTCGTCGCGGAGGCGCACGAGCGCCGGGATGGCACCCCGGAGGGCCTCGTCGACGTCGGCGGGATCGTGCAGGTGGAGCAGATCGATGCGGTCGGTGCCGAGGCGCAGCAGACTGCCCTCGACACTCCGCAGCACCCCGTCGGCGCTGAGATCGCCGACGGTGTCGACCCCGGTGCCGCCGACGGCGATCGGCTCGCGGTCGGCGTCCACGATCATCCGGCCCACCTTCGTGGCGATCGAGACGGTGTCCCGGTCGACGCCGGCGCGGGCGAGCGCTCGGCCCAGCCGGCGTTCGCTGACCCCGGCGCCGTAGTGCGGAGCGGTGTCGAAGAAGCGGATGCCCCGGCCGAGCGCCGCGGCCACGGTGGCGTCGGCGGCATCCTCCGCCACGTCGTGGTAGAGGTTGCCGATCGGCGCGCAGCCGAGGCCGAACGTCTCGGAGGCGCCGATGGTCGCCGTCAGAGGGCGAACGCCTGCTCGGAACGCCACGCCTCGAACTCCTCTCGCGTGTCGGGGGTGAGGGGGTAGTAGTCGCTGAGCCGCGCACCCTCGTCGAGGCGCAGGCGGCTGAAGGTCTCCCACTCCTCGTGGTCGCGGGCGGCCTCGATCACGTCGCCCGACATCGCCTGCGGCACGATCACGGGCCCGTCGTCGTCGGCGATCACCACGTCGCCCGGCATGCACAGGGCACCGCCGACCGCGACGGGCACGTCGTAGGCCCACGGGAACAGCTCGGTCTGAGAGGCGTAGTGCGGGGTGGTGCCGGTCGACCAGACCGGCAGGCCGAGCTGACGGATGCGCGCCGCGTCGCGGATGCGCCCGTCGACCACGATTCCGGCACCGCCCTTGCGCAGGAAGTACCGCGCGAGGATGTCGCCGATGCAGCCCGAGAACCGGCTGCCGTAGGCCTGGATGACGAGTACGTCGCCCGGCTGCACCTGCTCGAGCACCGCCCAGAGCGCGGTGTGGCGCTCGACGTACTCCTGGCCGAGCCCGGAGGCGAGATCCTCCCGCTGGGGCATGAACTGCAGGGTGATGGCCGAGCCGACGATCCGCTGCCCGGGGGTGAGCGGAACCGGCCCGTCGACGTACGAGCGGGAGATGCCCATGCCGTGCAGCTTCGCACACGCCGTCGCCGAGGTGATGGTGTCGAAGCCGGCGATCGTCTCGGCGTCGGTGCGACGGTAGGCCGCACCGCGCACGGGGAGAGCGAAGTCGGGGTGCGGGAGGGCACCGGGGATGGTCGTCATGCTGATTCCTTCGTGTGGTCGTTCTGGTCGGCGGGGTCGGCGGCGGCGGTCGCGGCTCGATGCCGCGCCCTGGCCGTCGACGGGGCGGTGAGCAGCTCCAGCCGGAGTTCGTGGGCCGGCGGCAGCACGACTTCGATCGCGTCCCCGGCGGTGCTGAGGTGCTCGTCGGTCACGAGGCCGCGGGCGGCGGCGTAGGCGGTGCTCGCACCGGGGTAGTCGAGCCCGGTCTCGGCGCCGTAGCGCACGCCGACGAGTCGCGCGCGGCCGAGTCGGGAGGGCCGCACGGCCACCCGGCGGGTGTGCGTCGCGGAGGTGTTGACGAGCTTCAGCGCGATCCTGCCGGCGCCGAGCCCCGTCACGAGCGCCGCGACATCCGGCGGCAGGCCCGGCCGCGAGCGCTCCACGTCGTCGTAGTCGACGGCCGTGAACGGCAGACCGCCGTTGTAGAGCATCTGAGGGGCGCCCGAGACGAGCTGGGTGAGTACCTCGGTGACGACCGGGTTCACCCGCTGCCAGAAGTGGAGGTGCACCGTGGCCGGGTCGCTGTCGTCCGACTCGATCAGGGCCACCCGGCGCGCCACCTGGCCGAGCGCCATCTCGAGCGCGCGTTCGGGGTAGTCGGGCAGCTGCCCGTCGAGGTAGTCGAGCCAGGGCGACTCGTGGCCGGCCTCCGCCTTGTCGCGGAACGCCTTGACGGCGGGCTCCAGGCGCGGCCGCCCCGCCCGCACCCGGTCGAGACGCGCACGATCCTCGTCGCTGCGCGACCACCACCACAGCCAGGTCGGCAGCTCGAGCGGCATCGGCGCGAAGTCGAACCAGCCGTCCCGCCCGTAGCGGTGCGGCACCAGCAGGGCGGGCTGGTCGATCTCCGCGCCCAGGCGGGCCGCCCAGCCGCCCTTCAAGCTGTAGGGGGTCTCCGCCACGGATGCGACGACCGCGTGCTCGAGCACGGTGTCGAGCACCTGCCGGGCCATGTCGAGATAGCCGTCGTCACCCGACACCAGGGCGGCGTTCAGCCCCGAGACGACCGTCGCCATGCCGACCGACGGGAGGCCGTGCGGCCAGGTCCAGCCGTAGTGGCCCCCGAACCAGCGGCCGTCGTGCAGGCCGCCGGCCGTGCCGTCGGGTGCCACGCTGTCGGGCACCAGACCGCCGTTGGCCCGGGCGCGTTCCGCCCAGCCGCCGACGTAGCGCTCGACCCAGGCCGCCGAGGCGGGATCGCCGTCGTACAGCCAGCGGTTGGTCACCACACCGGTCGCGGCGAGGTTCACCACCACGTCGCCGGCGGCCGCCCGCTGCATCGCCTCCCCCATCGCCTGCGCCGCGGTCGGCTCGGCCAGGTCGGCCCAGCGCTCGATGCCGGGCACGAACTCCAGGGGCAAGCCGTACCGCTCCATCTCGGCCAGCGCCGCCGAGTACGGCTGCACGGCGTCGTTGAGGCCGGGCCGGGCGCCCAGGGCGCCGTTGTGCGGCGAGCGGATGATGTTGTGCTCCGGGTCGTAGTTGCCGTTCGCCGGGTCGGTGTAGAGCTCGGCGAACCGCCGCGCCCGGCTCCCGAACGCCGGGTCGGCCGGGTCGGCGGTGCACAGACCGTAGAAGAACAGCAGCGACTCGCCCTGGTGGAACCAGTCGTAGCCGTTCTCGTACTCCCCCGTGAGCATCCCGGCCGCCTCGAGCTGTGCTGTGACACCCGCCCAGTGCCGCTTGGCCGCGGCGAGCACCTCGTCGCTGCCGCCGAGCAGGTAGAACGCCGGCCAGTTGAAGAACGGCTCGTAGAGGTCGTCGACCCCGTCGCGGTCGGTGAACACGGCCGGGAAGACGATCCCGCCGTCAGGGCCGGTGTACCGCGCGGAGAACAGGCGCCAGGCGTCCTCGATGGTGGCGAACAGATGGCGCTGCAGCACGGCCCAGGCCGGCACCGCATCCAGCGGCACTCCGGTGATCGTGTCCACGCGCTCAGCCCTTCGTCGCCCCGGCGACCAGGCCGCCGATGATGTGTCGTTGCATGATGATGAAGAAGATGACGATCGGCGCGATGGCCAGCAGCAGGGTCGGGAAGACCACGGTGTAGTCGGTCGAGAACTCGCCCACCGCCGCGTACACCCCGGTGGTGACGGTGTAGATGCCGGAACCGGGCCCGAGGATGATCTGCGGGCTCACGAAGTCGTTCCAGACGCCGATCGAGTTGAGCACGATCACGGTCGCCACCACCGGCCGCATGATGGGGAAGATGCACGCCCAGAAGGTGCGGATGCGCCCGGCGCCGTCGAGGGCGGCCGCTTCGTCGATGTCCCGTGGCACGGTGCGCAGGTAGGCGGTGAACAAGAAGATCGTCACCGGCAGGGTGGCCGCGGTCTCGAACAGGATGAAGCCCGGGATGGTGTTGATGAGACCGAGCACACGCAGCACGAAGACCACGGGGATGAGGGTCACCTGGCCCGGGATGAACAGGCCCGACACGAACAGGAGCAGCAGCGCCAGGTGCCACTTGCGGCGCCCGCGCGCGATCACATAGGCGACCGGGGCGGAGAGCAGGATGCAGAACAGGTTCACCAGCACCACGAAGAGCACGGTGATGCCGTAGGCGGCGATGACGTTGAACTTGCTGCTCGTCACCGCGTTGCCGAGGAACTCCAGGGTGAAGGTCGTCGGGGAGATCTCGAGCGGATGCCGCACGATCTCCTCCTGCGGCTTGAAAGCGCTGATCACGAGCACGTACAACGGGATCAGCATGACGAGGGCGGTCGCACCGAGCGCGATCCACCGCACGATGGCCGCGACCGGGGACCGGCGCTCGCTGGCGGGCCTGCCGCCGCGCCGCCGAGTCGCTCGCGGAGCGTCGCCGGGTTGGGCCAGCAGCGCCTCGGCGCCGAGATTGGGGGTGTCCTGCAACGACGTGCTCATCAGTCGGTCACTTTCCGCTCGGCGCCCCGGCGGGCGAAGGTCACGGCGAGCCCGATGGCCGCGGTGATGACCAGCAGCACCACGGACTGCGCGGCACCGAGGCCGAGCCGCGACTGGGCGAAGGAGTCCTTGAGGATCTGGTAGACGATGGTCTGGGTGGAGGCGGCGGGGCCGCCGTCGGTGAGCGCGAGCACCACGTCGTAGACCTTCAGCAGGCCCACCAGGGTGAGCACCAGGTTCACCGTCACCACCGGAGCGATCATCGGCACGGTGATGCTGCGGAACTGCTGCCACCGGCTCGCACCGTCGACGGTCGCGGCCTCGTAGAACTCGGTGGGCACCGACTTGATGCCCGCGATGTAGAGGATCATGTTGAAGCCGAAGTGCGCCCACACGATCGTGAGGATGACGGTGGCCTTCGCGAACGCCGGGTCGGTGAGGAACGGCACGGGCCCCGCACCGAGGCCGGCGAGCACTCCGTTCACGGCGCCGTGCGGCGCGAGCAGCGCCGACCAGAGGAACCCGATGATCAGGGCGCTGATGATGTAGGGGTAGAAGAAGATCGTGCGCAGCACGGTGTTCGCCCGGCCCGGCGCCGAGACCAGCGCGGCGAGCGCCAGGCCCAGGGCGTTGCAGAGGATCGTGCCGACCACGGCGATCACGGCGGTGAAGACGGCCGCGTCGATGGTGCGCGGGTTGCGGAACGCGAACCGGTAGTTCTCGAGCCCGATGAAGTCGAAGCGGAGGCTGTACCCGTTCCAGTCGGTGAGGCTCAGCACGAACGCCAGGATCATCGGCACGATGAACATGGCCACGAACACGACCACCGCGGGCGCCGCCATCGCGAGGCCGGCCAGCCGGTCGCCCCAGCGCACGCTGGGGCGACGGCGGCTGCCGGTGTCGATGACGGCGGCCCGCACGGTGGCGGACGGAGCGTTGTCGGTCAGCACGGGGCCGGTCTCAACCGACGTTCGCGGTGAACCAGTCGTCCATCGCCTTGTCGACGTCGTCGGCCGAGGTGCCGCCGAGCAGCGCCTGGGTCTGTGCGTTGATCTCGGTCGAGTAGCCGGTCGGCAGCGTGCGCTCACCGTAGCCCTGCCCGGTCGGGGTGTATGCGTCATCCGGCGTGTTCGTCACGATGTCGAGCAGCTCGGTGCCGAGGTCGCCCATCTCGTAGTCGTAGCCGGCCCGGTAGTTGCCGTCGACCTTCAACTGGTTGAGGATGGCGTCCTTGTCGGTGACGAGGTACTCCACCAGCTTCGCTGCGGCATCCTGGTGCTTCGATTCCTTCATGATCACGTAGGGGCTCGCGATGTTCGCCCCCATGGCCGGCTGGTCGGTGCCCTCGAACGCCGGCGCACGGAACACGCCGATGTTCGCCGGGTCGGTCGCCGCAGCTTCGCTCGCCACGAACCAGCTGCCCATCGGGTAGAGCGCCGCCTTGCCGTCGAGGAAGTTCTGCTCGGCGTCGGTGTACTTGATGCCGAGCGCGTCGTCGTTGACGTAGCCCTTCGCGATCCAGTCGGCGTACTCCTTCACCGAGTCGCCGTAGGTCTTGCTGAAGGTGAGCTCCCCCGCGCTCATCTTCTGGTACCAGTCGGGGTTGTCGGCGATGACCGTGGGGAGCCCGACGGTCTGGAGCGCGTAGCTCGACATCCAGTCGCCGCCGGTCTGGATGCCCGTCCAGCCCGCCTCCTTCAGCTTCGCCAGGTCGGCGCCCAGCTCCTCCACCGTGGTCGGCGTCTCGGTGATGCCGGCCGCGGCGAACGCGTCCTTGTTGTAGAACCACAGGCTCTGCACCTGCAGGCCGATGCCGGCCATGTAGTACTTGCCGTCGATCGTGTACTGCTCGGCGAGGGGCGCTTCGGTCGCCCAGTCGTATTGCGAGAGGTCGACGAGCTCCGGCGCGAGTTCGGTCGACGGCGGGAGCGACTCGACCACGTCGGGCGCCTCGCCGGCCGCGAGCAGACGCGGCACCGCGGCGGCGACACCCTCCGCACCCGGGTTCTGGATGGTGACGTCGATGTCGGGATTCGCGTCCTCGAACGGCTTCACCAGGTCATTCCACCACTCCTCGGTGAGGTTGGGGGTGACGTTCACCAGCAGGCTGACGGTCTGCTTGCCATCGCCTTCGTCGCCACCACCGGTGGCGCAGCCGGCCAGCCCAAGGCCGACTGCCGCGAGCGCGCCGACGGCGACCAATTTTCGCTTGTCGATCATCGTTGATCCTCTCTTGCGCACGACCTCCGTGGCACGGCACTTACGATAATCGATAATCGGTTATGGCGCAACGCGAGCTGCGCCTCTCGCGGCGATCGAGCGCCGAACGCGCCGATGGGCGGGAACGAGGCGACGTCAGGATGCGGGCGGCGGAGCCGTGGAACCGCGCACCACGAGCTCCACCGGCAGGGTCACCGACTCGATGCCCCGCATGGTGCCCGCGGCGAGCGACTCGAGCAGGAGGCGCGCCGAACGGCGGCCGATCTCGAGCATGTCCTGCCGCACCGTGGTCAAGCCCGGCGTGATCACGCCCGCGATGTCGATGTCGTCGAAGCCGACCACCGACACGTCGTCGGGCACGCGCAGACCCGCCTCGTGCAACCGCCGCATGGCGCCGACGGCCATGTAGTCGTTGCACGCGAAGACCGCGGTGAACTCCACTCCCCGGGCGAGCAGCTCGTCGACCCGGTCATAGCCCGACTGCACCTCGAAGTCGCCGTACACCACCACCGCATCGGGAAACGACTCCCGGATGCCCGCGACGCGCTCGATCGTCGACCGAAGCCCCTCGAACCCGGCCACGATCACTGCCCGCCGGTGGCCGAGCTCGCGCACGTGCCGGCCCAGCTCCCGCGCCCCGGCCGAGTTCAGCGACGTCACCGACGGAACACGCTCGAGACCGGACACCACTTCGTCGGCCAACACGATGGGTGAGGCCGACGCCGAGATGCTCATCAGCTCGTCCGTGGGCCCGATCTCGCGACTGGCCGTGTAGATGAGCCCTTCGATCGACCGGGTGCGCAGCAGATTGAAGTACCGCTTCTCGCGACGCGGATCGGAGTTCGAGGTGCTGCAGATGATCAGCCCGTAGTCGTACTCGTTGGCCATCTCCTCGACCCCACGGGCGATGCGCCCGAAGTACCAGTGCGAGATGTCGGGGACCGCGAGCCCGATCATGCCGCTGCGACCCGATTTGAGGCGGCGCGCCCCCGCATCCGGAACATAGCCGAACTGGTCGATGAGGCTCCGGATGCGCAACGCCGTCTGGGTGCTGACCGGCCGCTTGCCCGAGAGGGTGTGCGACACGGTGGTGACGCTCACGCCGGCGGCAGCAGCGATCTGCTGCATGGTCCAGGGTTTGGGGGCGGCGTCATCCACCGGTTCAGAGTAGCGGACAACGCAAAACGTCTTGCAATCAGTGATCATCCGGATTGCCGGGGCTTTACACGGAGGTAACAGGGCGAAATCGATTGGAAACAGACGACCCGTATTGTCGTGCGCACACCAAGATGCAAAACGGTTTGCTTTGCGCATCCCTCTTCCGGCACCATCCCGATCGCCCCAAGGAGAACAGATGACCTTCCGCATCACCGGCCGCCGCGGCATCCGCGCCGCCGCCACCGCCACGGCCCTCGCCGCCTCGGTCGCCCTGCTCGCCGGCTGCGCGTCGTCGTCGAGCGGCAGCACCGCCGACGGCGGCAGCGACGCCCTCACGCCGCTCACCCTCCAGACCTCGTGGATCCCCCTCGTGCAGTTCGGCGGCAGCTACGTCGCCGACAAGGAGGGGTACTACGAGAAGAACGGCGTCGACGTCGACATCCTCCCCGGCGGTCCCGACGTCGACTCGATGGCCGCCGTGGTCTCCGGCCAGGCCGACATCGGCATGGGCAACGCCGACACGGTCGCCCGCGCCAACGAGCAGGGCGCCGACCTCGTGATCGTCGCGGCCGGCTTCCAGAAGAACCCGCTGGCCATCCTCTCCAGCCCCGACAAGCCCATCGCCGACCCGAAGGCCATGGAGGGCATGAAGATCGGCGTGCCCTCGGGCGACGAAGCGGCGCAGGACGCCATCGTCGCCGCGAACGACGTCGACGCCTCGAAGGTCACGAGCGTGCCGGTCGGCTTCGACGTGGCCCCGCTCGTCTCGGGCGAGGTCGACGGCCTCTGGGTGTTCTACTCCGAGCAGCCCATCGCCTACGAGGAGGCCACCGGCAAGAAGGGCACCGTCTTCCTCACCGCCGACTACGGCCTCGACGTC
This sequence comes from Herbiconiux sp. FW305-C-125, assembly GCF_058783455.1. Taxonomy (NCBI): domain Bacteria; kingdom Bacillati; phylum Actinomycetota; class Actinomycetes; order Micrococcales; family Microbacteriaceae; genus Herbiconiux; species Herbiconiux sp. FW305-C-125. The sequence goes on from NZ_JBYSYO010000001.1 coordinate 1,192,826, forward strand.
TACGCCCAGGTCTACGCCGTCAAGAAGGAGACCCTCGAAGACCCCGACAAGAAGGCCGCCATCGAGGGCTTCCTCAAGGGCGAGATCGAGGGCTGGCAGGCCTACGTGGCCGACCCCACCGAAGCCGTCGACCTCACCGTCAACGACTACGCGAAGGACGGCGGCCTCACCGTCGAGGAGCAGACCAAGCAGGCCGAGCTCCAGATGGACCTCCTCGTCACCGACGAGACGAAGGAGCACGGCCTCCTCTGGATCTCGGACGACGGCATCCAGAAGAACATCGCCACCCTCGAGTCGCTCGGCATCACCGGCGTCGACGAGTCGCTCTTCGACACCTCGTTGCTCGAAGACGTCTACGGCGGCAAGAACACCATCGAGTAACCCTCCCACTCCTCGCGACCCGTCGATTTTGGCCCTTCCTCAGCAGTTTTAGGGCCGATTTCGACGGGTCGCGAGGAGGGACTCCATCCACGACACCCGGAGGCCCTGTGAACGGCTCAGGTTTCACCCTCACCAACCTCACGAAGGTGTACTCGTCCAAGAAGAGCGACGTGCTCGCCCTCGACGACATCTCGCTCGCCGTGCCGGAAGGTTCCTTCACGGCGCTGCTCGGGCCATCAGGATGCGGCAAGTCGACCATCCTGCGCATCCTGGCCGACCTCGAGCCCTACTCGGCCGGTGAGGTCACCATCCACGGCGAGAGCCCCACCGCCATCCGCAAGGCGCACCGGCTCGGCCTGGCGTTGCAGGACCCGTCGCTGTTGCCGTGGCGGAGCGTCCGCGACAACATCCGTCTCCCCGGCCAGGTCATGCGCACCGCCATCCCGAAGCAGCGCGTGGACGACCTCATCCGCCTGGTGGGGCTCGACGGCTTCGCGGATGCGCGGCCGGCCCAGCTCTCCGGCGGCATGCGCCAGCGGGTCGCGATCGCGCGGGCGATCGTCGCGGAGCCCGAGATCCTGCTGCTCGACGAGCCGTTCGGCGCGCTCGACGAGATCACCCGGCAACGCATGAACGAAGAGCTGCAGAAGCTCTGGAGCGCGACCTCCGCAACCGCCCTGCTCGTCACCCACTCCATCTCCGAGGCCGCGTTCCTCGCCGACCGGGTGATCGTGATGTCGCCCCGGCCGGGCCGCATCGTCGGCGACCTCACCCTCGACTTCCCGCGCCCGCGCCGCCGCGAGCTGCTCTCCACCCCCGAGTTCCACGCGATCTGCGACGAGCTGAGCGCGATGCTGCACGCCGGCACCGACGGCGGCGAAGACGGCGACCACCGCGACGACGAGAACGACCTGCGCAGCGACGGCGAACTCGCCGCCGTGGCGACGCCGGGGGCATGACGATGTCGACGACCACGACCACGACCACGACCGCCGCCGCCGGTCGCTCCCGAGCCACCGGGCCGGACGGCGACCGCGACGCCCTCCGCGCCTCCGCGATCGCCACCGAACGCGCCCGGGCCGGCCGGGAGTCGCGCCGCTCGGCGATCAGCGGCTGGGTCACGACGGTCGTCGTCAGCCTCGTCCTGCTCGTGCTCTGGGAGGTGGCCGCCGAACTGTGGCTCACGAAACTCGGCGTGCTCGCGTCGCCGACCGCCATCATCCGGAGCCTGATCGAGAACCCCCAGCTCTACTGGGGCGCGCTCAGCACCACGGCCTGGATCGCGGTGCGCGGCTGGTTCTGGGGCAACCTCGCCGCCATCGCAGCGGCCATCCTGTTCGTGCAGGTGCCGGTGTTCGAATCGCTCTTCCTCCGCCTCGCGCTGGCGCTCTTCTGCCTGCCGCTGGTGGCGGTGAACCCGCTGCTGCAGCTCACCTTCGACCCCGACACCGCGAAGGTGGTGCTCGCCGCCCTCTCGGTGTTCTTCACCACACTGGTCGGCACGATGCTCGGCCTCCGCTCCGCCGACGGCGGCCCGCTCACCATGGTGACGGCTTGGGGTGGCCGCGGGCTCAGCGCACTGCGGTTCGTGCGGCTGCCCTCGGGGGTTCCCGCGATGCTCACCGGCCTCCAGATCGGCGCGGCAGCGGCGGTGCTCGGCGCGATCTTCGGCGAGTTCATCGGCGCCAAGGCCGGTCTCGGCGTGCTGCTGATCAACGGCCTGATGTCGCTCGACCTCGCCCGCGTCTGGTCGGTGGCGCTGCTGGCCACCGTGATGGCCGCGGTGCCTTACGGCATCTTCGGCCTGCTGCGGCGCTGGCTCACCCCGTGGTCGGCCTCCATCTCGACCGCGCCGCAGGTCTCGACCCCTCGCCAGGGCTCGGTGGCGGGGCGGCTCGCGAGCGCCGTGGCCTGGACGATCGGGTCGATCGCGGTCATCCTGCTCGCCTGGTGGGCCTACCTCATCGTGTTCGACATGTCCCCGTTCGTGGGCAAGAGCCCCGTCGACGTGTTCACCTACCTGTTCGCCTCCGAGGATGCAGCGGCCAACCGCGCGGTGATGCTCGACGCCCTCGACGTGACGCTGCTGCACGCGGGTGTGGGCTACATCGCCGGCCTGGTGATCGGCATCGGCATGGCCGTGGCCTTCGTCACCTTCCCCGTCGCCGAGCGGGTGCTCACGCCGCTCGCGGTGGCGCTGCGCTCGGTGCCGATCATCGTGCTCATCCCGGTGCTGATCCTCGCGCTCGGGCGGGGCCTCGGCGGCGTGGTGGCCATCACCGCCATCGTCACCTTCTTCCCCACCCTCGCCAACACCCAGGGCGGCCTGAAGCGGGTGCCGGCGGATGCGTTCACGCTCATGCGCAGTTACGACTCGTCGACCTGGTCGACGCTCTGGCGCCTGCAGCTGCCCTACACGCTGCCCGCGATCTTCGCCTCGGCGCGCATCGCCGCGCCCACCGCCGTGCTCGCCGCGACCTTGGCCGAGTGGCTCGCCACCGGCGACGGGCTCGGGCACGTCATCGTGAGCTCGCGCGCGCACTCCGACTACACCGGGCTCTGGGCGGCAGCCGCCATCCTCACCGCGGTCTCGCTCATCTTCTACAGCCTGGTCAGCTGGGCCGAACGCGTCGTGCTCGCGCGCTACGCGCCGTCCCACGTGCGCTGACCGTCCCATCCATCGTTCGAGAGGACCACCATGGCAACACCCCACATCGGCGCCGAACCGGGCGACTTCGCCCCCGACGTGCTCATGCCCGGCGACCCGCGCCGCGCCAAGCTCATCGCCGAGACCTTCTTCGACGCACCTCGTCTCGTCACCGAGGTGCGCGGCATCCTCGGCTACACCGGCACCTTCAACGGCAAGCCCGTCTCGGTGCTGGCCTCGGGCATGGGCATGCCCTCGATGGCGATCTACTCCACCGAGCTCGCACGCTTCTTCGACGTCAAGCGCATCGTGCGGGTCGGCACGATCGGCGGCATCGCGCCCTACCTCGAGCTCGGCGACGTGATCGCGGCCTCCGCCGCCCACACCAACTCGGCCATGACCAGCGAGTGGGTGCCCGGGGTGACACTCAGCCACGCACCGGATTTCGCCCTGCTGCGCAAGGTCGTCGAGCACGGCGAGGCCACCGGCAAGCGCCTGCACGTCGGCCCGCTGTTCACCACCGACAGCTTCTACAACCCCGACACCGCGCTCGTTCCGAACCTGCTGAAGTACGGCACGATCGGCATCGACATGGAGGCGGCCGGGCTCTACGCCGTCGCTCGCAAGGAGGGCTTCGACGCGCTCATGGTGGGCACGGTCAGCGACCTCCCCGGCGCGGAGATGACCGCGTCCGAGCGCGAGGCGACCTTCGAGAACATGGTCTCGTTCGGCCTGGCGGCGTTCCGGTGAGCGGGGCGGAGGCGCACGTGCCCGCACCCGTCGTGCCCACGTTCCCCGGCTACCCGCGCTGGTCGCAGAGCGCCGAACCCTACGCGGCGTTCCCCAAGGTCACGCTGCACGACCACCTCGACGGGTCGCTGCGGCCCGAGACGCTGATCGAGCTCGCCGCCGCGCAGGGTGTCACGCTGCCCTACGACGACCCGGACACCCTCACGAAGTGGTTCACCGGCGAGATCACCGTGCCCACGATCGAGAACTGGGACGAGAAGTTCGGCCTCACCACCCGCGCCATGCAGACCGAGGAGTCGATCGTGCGGGTCGCGCGGGAGTGGGTGCTCGAAGCGGCGGCCGACGGCGTGATCTACGGCGAGACGCGGTGGGCGCCGGAGAAGCACATCCAGGGCGGCCTGCCGCTTCGCGTCGCGGTCGAGGCCGTGGCTGCGGGCCTCGCCGAGGGCGAGGCGCTGGTCGCCGCCGCGGGCGGGTCGATCCGCGCCCGCCAGCTGATCTGCGGAATGCGCACCTCGACCCTCAGCTACGAGATCGCCCGGCTCGTGGTCGACACCTACGGCGAGTGGGGCGGCAGCGTGGCCGGGTTCGACCTGGCCGGAGCCGAAGACGGATTCCCGGTGCGCCACCATCTCGACGCCACGACGCTGCTCGAGCGCGAGGGCATCCCGTTCACCCTGCACACGGGCGAGGCCGAGGGCGAGCACAGTGTTTGGGAGACGGTGCACCTGGCCCACGCGCTTCGGCTCGGCCACGGCGTGCGCGTGATCGAGGACGTGACGCTGAACGGCCGCCCCCTCGGCGTGCGCACGGCGGTGCGCGAGGTCGCGGCGGCGCGCGCCGCCGGCACGGCCAGGCTCGAGCTGGGCCGCACCGCGCAATGGGTGGTCGACCGGCGCATCCCGCTCGAGGTCTGCGTCACCTCGAACGCCGGCGGAGTGGTCGACGGTGTGGCGAACCATCCGATCGACCTGCTGCGCGAACTCGGCTTCACCGTGACGGTCAACCCCGACAACCGCGGCATGTCGACCACCTCGATCAGCGCCGAGATGCGCACGATCGAGGCGGCGTTCGGCTGGGGCCCGGCGGAGTTCGCCGAGGCCGAGTACGCCGCTGCCGAGGCCACGTTCCTCCCCCGCGCCGAGCGCGAGACCCTGCTCGCCCGGGTGGAGGCCGGCGTCGACGCCTTCGTGCGCTGACGCCGCGCCCCCCACCGCCCGCACCGCACCGCACCGCACCGCACCGAAACACAGGACACCCATGTCGATCGCCCCTGCCAACAGCCACGCCGCCGCGTTCGAGCTCGCGGCCGTCGAGCTACCGGTGTACGAGCTGCCCGTCGAGCAACCGGTCGTGCCCGCGGCCACCTACGAGGCGCGCGTCGTCGCGGCGCTCGATGCCGCGACGACCGCGGGGCTCGACGCCCTGGTCGTCTACGGCGACCGCGAGCACTTCGCGAACATCGCGTACCTCACCGGGTTCGATCCGCGCTGGGAGGAGATGCTGCTCCTGCTCGTCCCTGGCCGCACCCCGGTGCTGCTCGTGGGCAACGAAAGCGTGGCCTACGCAGCGGCCGCCGGGATCGAGGTGGACGTGCTGCGGTTCGCGAAGTTCAGTCTGGTGGGTCAACCCGATCCCGAGCAGCTGAGTCTCGCCGACGCGTTCGGGCTCGCCGGGTTCTCGGCCGCCACGACTCCGCGCGTCGGCACGGTCGGCTGGAAGTTCTGGGACGCCCCGGGCACCGAGACCTGGATCGAGCTGCCGAGCTTCATCGTCGACGAGCTGCGCGCCGCCGGGTTCGAGCTCCGCAACGCGAACGGCCTGTTCACCGGTCACGGCACCGGGCTGCGGCTCGTCAACGACGTCGACCAGATCGCCGCGTTCGAGTTCGCGGCCTGCCACAGCTCCGAGTCGCTGCGACGCATGATCACCGGTGTGACGCCGGGCATGACCGAGCTGCAGGCATCCGTTCTCTACGGCGCGACGCTGCTGCCGTTCTCCTATCACCCCACCCTGCTGAGCGGGGAGCGGGCGGCGTACGGTGTGGCCAGCCCGAGCGGCCGGATGCTCGCGACCGGCGATGCGATGAGCGCCGGCTTCGGGCACTGGGGCAGCAACTCGGCCCGCGGCGGCTTCCTCGTCGCCTCGGCCGACGAGTTGCCGGCGGGTGCCGAGGACTACGTGACCGCGCTCGTCGCCCCCTACTTCGCAGCGGCCGTCGCCTGGTACGAGACCATGCGCATCGGCGTCACAGCGGGCGAGATCCATGACGTCGTCCACGGCGTCCTCGACGACCCCTTCTACGGTGTCTATCTCAACCCCGGCCACCACATCCACCTGGACGAGTGGCCCTCCTCCCCCGTCGCCCCCGGCTCACCCGTCGAGTTCCGCTCCGGTATGGCTCTCCAACTCGACATCATCCCCGCCACCGGCACCGTCTACGGCTCCTCCAACATCGAAGACGGCGTCGTCCTGGCCGACGCCGCCCTGCGCTCCGCCCTGGCCGAACGCTATCCGGATGCCTGGACCCGCATCCAGCACCGCCGCGACTTCATGACCACCCTCGGCATCACCCTCGACGAGTCCGTCCTTCCCATGTCGAACATCGCCGGTTGGTTACCCCCCTTCTGGCTCTCCCCCCACCTGGCCATGCGCCGCGCGTAGCGTCGGCAAACGTAGCCCGTCCCGCCACGGCATCCCCCGACCGGCTAAGGCGCGTACTCCTGGATCGAGCCGCGCGACCGATCCGTCAACTCCGGGATGCGCCAGGCCAGCTCCTCGGCCGCCGCAGCCGTGTCGATCGTGAGCAGCCGGCCGTCCTCGACGAGCACGCGTCCGTCGACCAGCACCGTCGTCACGTCGCTCGCCCGAACGCTCAGCACGAGCGCCGCGGCGAGGTCGTGCATGGGCTGCAGATGGGGCTTCTGCATGTCGATCAGCACGATGTCGGCGCGGTAACCCGGCAGCAGCGAGCCGAGCGAGTCCTGCAGCCCGAACGTGGCCGCGCTCTGCCGGGTGGCGAGGTCGAGGGCGTGCGCCGAGGTGAGCCAGGTCGCGTCGAGCAGGGCGCCCTTCTGGGTGAGCGAGAGCATCCGCATGCTCTCGAGCACGTCGAGGGTGTTGTGGGAGGCCGGCCCGTCGGTGCCGACGCCCACCGTGATGCCCGCGTCGTGCAGCATCCGCACCGGCGTGGTGGTGTGCGCGTGCTTCAGGTAGACCTTGGGGCACGACGCCACCGCCACCCGGTCGGCGTACGGCACGAGCCATTCGAGGTCGCTCTCCACGATCGCGGCGCCGTGCGCGATGATCGCCCCCGTCTCGAGGATGCCGGTGTCGTGCAGCACCTGTACGGGCGTCACGCCGCGCTTGGCGAGGCTCGACTCGGTCTGCCCGAGGCTCTCGGCGGCGTGGATGTGGGTGCGCACCCCGAGGCGGCCGGCGTGCTCGGCGGTGCTGGCGAGGTCGTCGTCGTTCACCGTGTAGGTCGCGTGCGGCCCCATCGCGGTGGTGATGCGTCCGTCGGCCGCGCCGTTCCAGCGCTCGGCGAAGGCTGCCGAGCGCTCGACGCCGGCCTGTCCCTCTGACGAGAAGAAGGTCGAGGCGAGCAGCCCGCGGCCGCCGCCGGCAGCGACCACTTCGGCGATCGTGTCGGTGGCGAAGTAGTGGTCGGCGAAGTTGGTCACGCCCGCGAGCAGCATCTCGCCCACCGCGAGCTGGGCGCCGAGCATCACGTCACGGTCGGTGAGATTCACCTCCATCGGCCAGATGTGCTTGTTGAACCACTCGTCGGTCGGCACGTCTTCAGCCGAGCCCCGGAACATCGTCATCGGCGAGTGCGTGTGCGAGTTCATCAGGCCCGGGATCGCGACCTGCCCACGCGCATCGATCACGGCCGCCTGGGCGAGCACAGCGGGCTCGACCTGGCCGGCCGGCACGACCCAGACGATCACCCCGTCACGGATGCCGATGGCGTGATCGGCGAGGAAGGTCGCCGTTCCGCGTGCCGCCGTGTCCGCCCGCGGCAGCCCGGGGTAACCGGGTTCCGGCCGGGTGGTGTGGGTGAGCACCGTGGCATGCGTGACGACCGTGTCGACACGATCGACGGCCCCGGCGACGGTGACCGAGCCGGGCGCGCCCGTGACCTCGTTCATGCGAGCACCTCCCCGGCCAGCCAGCGCACCGTCCGGTCGAACAGGGGGCCGTAGCCGTCCCACGCCACGAAGCCGGGCGGCGCCCAGTGCGGCGCGATGTCAGAGGTGAACGCGCCCGATCGTCCGGCGCCGTACTCGCCGACCACGAGCAGCGGATGCCCCGCGCAGCTCGCGAGCTCCGTGCCCGACCCGCGCACCGACACCTCGTTCAACCCGAGCAGCGCCGGCCATTCCGCCTCGAGCCCGTCGGTGATCGGATGCTCGGCCGCGGTCACCGGCCGAGCCCCCGCCGGGAGTTCCACCCGATCGTCGCGGTCGAGCATCCGCACCGGCAACGCCTCGGCGAGCGGACTGTGGCCCCAGCGGGCCTTGGCGTCGATGCCGGAGAAGGTCAGGTACCCGCCCACCATGAGGAGACCCCCGCCCTGCTCGACGAAGCCGCGGAGGGCATCCGTGCGGTCGGGTTGTGACTCGGAGCGGGTGAAGGTGGCCGGCGGGAGCTGGAAGGTGTTGGCGCCGACATCCGAGACCACGACCACGTCGGCGAGCGCCCGCAGCTCGTCGGCGGTGCCGGGCACCCGGGTCGTGATCTCGTGGCACGGCACGTGGGTGACCTCATGGCCGGCCGCTCGGAGCGCGGCGACGAACTCCACTCCGCCGAGCGTGAACTCCGACGTGGTGAACGAGTCGAAGCCCTTCTGGTGGATGGAATGCACGAACCAGGATTCGCCGAGCAGCAGAACTCGAGTCACAGGCGTTCCTTTCGGGGGCGGGGTCGGGGCGGTGCCGTGCTCGCGCGCACGACGAGTTCGACGGGGCACGGCGGCACGAGCGACGGCGCATCGCCGGCCACGAGTTCGAGCAGGGTCAGCGTGGCCTGCCGGCCGATCTGGTCGACGGCTTGCCGAACGGTGGTGAGGCCGGGGGTGAAGCGGCGGGCGAGGTCGACGTCGTCGAAGCCCACGACCGACACGTCACAGGGCACCACGAGGCCGGCGGCGGCGAACGCCTCGATGACACCGAACGCCGCGAGGTCGTTCGAGGCGAAGACGGCGGTGGGCAGCGTGTGACGTTCTGCTTCGGAGCGCGCCACCCGTTCCTGGGCGCGGGCGAACGCGGTGGCTTCGCTGAAGTCGCCTTCGATCACCTCGGCCGCGGGAAAGACCTCCTGGAATCCGGCCATCCGCTCCTCGGCCGACCGCAACCCGCGCGGGCCGGCCAGCACCGCGACGTCGGTGTGCCCGAGCTGCTGCAGGTGCTGCGCCGCGAGCCGGCCGCCGGCCCGGTTGTCGGATGCGACGAGCGGGATGCCGTCGAGCCCCTCGACCCACTCGTCGGCCAGCACGATCGGGAACGCCCGGGCGAGTTCGGCCAGCTGGTTGTCGCGGCGCAGGGCGCCGGCGACGTAGATCAGGCCGTCGATCGAGCGGGAGCGGAGGAGGTTGAAGTAGCGGGCATCCCGCTCCGGCGCGCCGTTCGAGCTGCTCAGCACGACGCCGTAGTCGTTCTCGTCGGCCGCCCGTTCCACGGCCACCGCGAGGCGCCCGAAGAAGGGGTCGGAGACATCCGGCAGCACGAGTCCGAGCATGAAGGTCTTGCCGGCCTGCAACGTTCGGGCGGCGGAGTGCGGCACGTAGCCGAGGGCGTCGATGGCGGCCTGGATGCGCTCGGCCGTCTCGGCGTTCACCGGGCGCTTCGCGGAGAGGGCGTGCGAGACCGTGGTCATGCTCACCCCCGCCACCCGGGCGACGTCTTTGATCGTCGGCGAACGCTGTCGATCCGAGGTCATGGCAGCACTCTAGCGGGTTACAAAACGTTTTGCAGTGCGTGCGAGGTGCCGGCCGACGACGTCGCCCGCGCTCAGGCGCGGGACGGGGTGCGCAGCACCAGGCCGGCGTACGCGAAGCCGCCGCCGAACCCGAACAGCAGCGTCTGCGCATCCGCCGGTATCTCACCGCGGTGCCACGCCTTCGAGAGCCCCAACGGCACGCTCGCGGCCGAGGTGTTGCCCGACTCGACGATGTCGGTCACCACGATCTTGCCGGTGAGCTTCAGCGCCTCGGCCAGCGGCTCGATGATGCGCAGGTTGGCCTGGTGGGTGACGAGCACGTCGATCTCGTCGAGCCGCAGGCCCGCTGCAGCCACCGCGCGTTCGGCGTGACCGGCCGCCTCGGTGATCGCCCAGCGGAAGACCGATCGGCCTTCCTGCGCGAAGTACCGCGGTTCGCCCGGGGCGCCCTCGATGCGCACACCGTCGAGCAGGTGCGGCACCGAGCCCCAGACGGTGGGGCCGACCGTCGGCTGATCGGTCGCGCCGAGCACGAACGCGCCCGCACCGTCGGCGGTGAGCACGCAGGTGGAGCGATCGGTGTAGTCGGTGAACGCACTGAGCTTCTCGGAGCCGATGACGAGCGCGGTGCTCGCCGACCCGGCGCGGATCGCCATGTCGGCCACCCCGAGCGCGTACTCGAACCCCGAGCAGGCAGCGCTGAGATCGAAGATGCCGGGCCCCGCCATCCCGAGACCGACGGCGACGCGGCCCGCGGCGCTCGGGCTGCGGTCGGTGCCGGTGACGGATGCGACGACCACGAGATCGACGTCGGTCGCCGCCACCCCCGCGTCGGTCAGTGCCATCCGGCCGGCCTCCATCGCCATCGAGGCGACGGTGTCGTTCTCGCCGGCGATGTGGCGGGTGCGGATGCCGGTGCGGCTCACGATCCACTCGTCGTTCGTCTCGACGAGTCGGCTCAGCTCCTCGTTGGTCATGACGCGTTCGGGCTGGTAGTGCCCGAGCCCGAGCAGTCGGCTGCCTCGCAGGGTCGGTGTCGGCACGGTCATCGGTCGCCTCTCCTCCGGCGGGGCGTCTGGGTCGCCCACTCCGTGCCGACCCTAACCCCGCCGCCATTCCCCGAGCGGCATGCGTCTTCGTGCGGGGGGCGGGCGGGGCACGTCTTGCCGGCGGGCGGCGCAGACGCTAGTGTCATCCTCCGCGCTGGGCGATCGGCCCGCGCCTGACGATGGCCCACGTCCGCCGCGAAGGACGACGATCATGACGAATCACGACAGCAAGGGCGGCTTCTCGCCCATCCGATGAGACGCGACCGGCGGGCGACGCCCCGCCCCGCGCTCTGGTCACCCGACGGCGTCGATCCGCTCGAGGGCACGACCTACCTCTCGCATCTCGAGCGACTTCTGCCCCCTGACGGGCGCGGCCCGCTTCCGCAGGGCGGCTTCCCGCTGCCCGACGCGGTCGACACCGACCCCGGTTCCGCGTCGTGGTGGCAGTCCGCGCTCGATGGCGTGCTGAGTCTCCGCGGGGCGCCGAGTTCCGGCGACGCGCCGCTCCTCGCCGCCGCCGCGGTGCTCGAGGCCTGCCGAACCCCGCTCGGCACCATCGCGGTGCACACCGTGGCTGAACGACTGCTCGGGCTGCAGAGTCCGCAGGACGTCGATCGGATGCTCGAGGCCATCCGCCTCGACGTACCGGTCAACCGCCTGCGCCTCGCCGAGCTGGGTCGCTGGCTCTGCCGCTTCGGCGTACGGGAGTGGCAGGTGAAGGGCGGGCTGGCGCTCCTCGGTGTCGCCGGGACACCGGGCGACGCGGAGTTCGTGGCGCACCTCGGCCTCCTCGACGCACTCACGCTCTACGCCGTCGTCGCCCTGCAGAACCTCCTGCCCGCCGCCGAGGCCGAGGCCGCCATGTTCGAGCTGGCGAAGCAGGTGCACGGCTGGGGGCGCATCCACTGCGTGTACCGCCTGAAGCACAGCCGACGACCGGATGTCGCGCGCTGGCTGCTGCGCGGCGGCTACGACAGCGGCGTCGCCGTGGCGGAGCTGGCGCTCATCGCCGTCACCACGGGCGGCCTCGTCGAAGCGCTGCAGGGCGACGTCGACGACGAGCTGCTCGACCACGCCGGCGTGCTGCTCGCCGCGCTGACCGACGGCATCCAGGGCCAGAGCCTGCGCAACTGGCCGGCCGGCGGCGTGGCGCTCGAGCTCTACCTGACCGAGCTCCTGACCGCGGCCGCCACCCTGGGCCGCCTGAGCGCGGTGCGTGCGATCGACTCCTACCTGCGCGGCCCGGCCGAGCGCAACCCGCACCTCACGCCCGACGACCGCCATCACCTCACCCACCTCGCCGAGCGCGTGCTGGCGCGGCCCGAGTGGCGCCCGACCGTCGAGGCGGGCCTGGAGTCGGCTGACCGCTGGACCTTCCAGGAGGCGCTGGCGAACGCCTCCGCGGTCGGCCTCGACCCGCGGCAGGCCGCACTTCGGCGCCTGCCGGAGGACCCGCACGACGCCTACCTCTGGCAGGTGCTCCGCGACGGCGCCGACCGCGACTTCATGAGCGAGCTCCTCGTACTGGCCGACCGGCTCCTCGACCCCACCACACTGCCGACCGGACCGACGCTGCACCTCGGCTTCGGTGAAGGCTTCGACGCCAACCACTGTTTCGAGGGGCTCGTTGCCGATCTCGGGCGCTTCCCGGGCCTCGGCTGGGATGCTCTTCGGCTCGGGCTGGTGAATCAGGTGGTGCGTGTTCGGTCGCTGACCGTACGCACCCTGGAGTCGTGGCCGCGCGAGGCCTGGCCGAGCGAGGCTCACATGGCCGTGCTCGCGGCTCATCGGGCCGAGCCGGAACCGAAGCTCAAGAAGCGCCTGGGCGCGTTGGCCGGGCTATGACCCGAATTCGGCACTTGTCGAAGTGCGGTTGGGTGTGCAATATTGGAGTCTCAAGTTGCAACCGGATTCGGGACCGGTTGCGGCTTCTCGTCTGACTGGGGCGGGGGGATGGATGCGACGTCACGTGGGTGACGTCGCATCCTCTGCTTAACGCGGGCGCGCATCCGCCCCACGATCGCGCCCCCGGGCGCGGCGGACAGGTCAGGGGCGGCGTTCTGACTCCCACTCTTCGAGCAGCGCCGGCATGCGCACCTCGAGAAAGCGGTAGAAGTCGGCCATGTCGCGCGCCCGCGCCGCTGCCGCCGACTCGGTCGCGCCCAAGGCGTCCAGCAGCGACTCGGCGAGACCCGCGAGCGTCGCGTAGAGCGGACTGTTCTTCAGCGACGTCGTGTACCACGCATCGTCGACCAGTTCGTACCGGTCACGACGGCTGCCGGGCTGCGCGACCCGGTGCGCGACGCCGAGGTTCTGCAGGTAGCGCACCGCGCCCGAGACGGCAGCGGCACTCACCCCCATCGTCTCGCCGAGTTCGGCGGCGGTGAGCCCGCCCCGGTCGGCCACGAGCAGGGTCATCAGCACCCGCGCCGCCATCTTGGGGAACCCTGCCGCCGAGAGCACCGCGGCCGTCTTCTCGACCGCCGCCCGCACTGCCGCTTCGTCTCTCGCCATCCCTTCAGCCTCGCACTCCCGCTCAGGCCGTGCCCACTTCGCGGCGCCGCATGAGCGCGACGGATGCGGCGATCGCCACCACCGCCACGGCCGCCAGCCACAGACCCCCGCTCCAATCGGTGGCCGCACCCGTGACGACCGGCGTGTGCGTGAACGGCGAGACGTCGCGCAACCACTCCGGCAGGCCGATCAGGCCGCCGAACTCTCCCACCACGACGCCCGCTGCCACGAACGCCCAGCCGGCCCCGATGGTCGCCTTCGGCACCAGCACGAACAGCAGAGCCACCACGCCGAGATAGACCAGCGCCGCCGGCACCTGGGCCAGCGCGGTCGCGATCACGTCGCCCGCGCCGACCGACGAATCGCCGGAGGCCGCGAGGCCGAGTACTCCGGCGCCGGCCGCCACGGCCAGCACGATCACGATGGCGAGAGCGCCGACCACGAGGTAGTCGACCAGCCAGCGCACCCGCGACACCGGCGTGGCGAGCAACAGTTCGGCCGTGCCGAGCGACTCCTCCTGGCGCATCCGGATCACCGCCTGGGTCGCGCAGGCGGCCGCCAGCACCCCGACGAAGTCGAACATGGCGGCCACCAGCGTCTGCGTCACCGACCCGGCGCCACCCACGACGGCTTCGAGGGAGTGCTCGATCGACGGATCGCTCGCCGCCGCCTGCTGCACGAGCGACGAGAGCGAACCGGCGAGCAGGCCGAACGCGGCGCCGCCCACGGCCCACGCCACGACCGTGCCCCACTGCAGCCGCCAGGCCAGCCCGAACGCGCCGGCGAACAGGGGCCGAGCGGATGCCCGCCCCCGCCGCTCCGGCAGCAGGCTCGCCCCGCTGTCGCGCACGCTCTGCAGCCCGAAGACCCCGATCAGGCAGGCCACCGCGAGCGCGGCACTCAGCAGCAACGGCGCGAGCGAGTTGCCGCTGTACGCCGCCGTGTGCTGGGCCCAGCCGATCGGCGAGAGCCAGCTCGGCCACGCACTCGCCATCGCGAGCGGGCCGGTCTGCGTGCCGAGCGCGTCGCCGATACCGCGTAGCAGGAAGGCGATTCCGACCAGTGCGACCGAGACCCCGTTGGCGCCGCGCGAGGTGCGGAGGAACTGGGCCACGAGCAGCCCGACCGCGAGGAAGGCGACACCGGTCGCCGTCGTGGCCACTCCCGCGACGAACGACCCGTCGACGGCCATGCCGCCGGCCACGAATCCGGCGACCACCCCGAGCCCGAGCAGGAGGTTCGCGCCGACGCCGTGCGCGAGCGTCGCCACCGTCGGCAGCACGCGGCCGACCGGGGTGGAGCCGATGAGGTCGGCACGCCCCGATTCCTCCTCGGCGCGACTGTGCCGCACGGCGAGGAAGGTGCTCATGAGGCCCGCGAGCAGGGCGAGGTAGGTGAAGATCTCGAAGAACACGAACGCGTCGAGACCACCACCCTGCGGAAGCCCGCGGAGGATGAGGATGGCGGGACTCTGAATGGCGAGCGCGAGGATCTGGTTCCGCTCCGCGGCGTCGCCGTACGTGGTGGCGACCGCCGTGGCCGTGAAGAGCGCCAGCAGGGCGGTACCGCCGATCCAGAAGATCAGCTGGAGGCGGTCACGACGGATGCGCTGCCCGAGCAGCGCGACGAGCGCGCTCATGAACGGGCTGCGTCGGCGGCGACGCCGTAGTGACGCAGGAACAGTTCTTCGAGCGAGGGTGGCGCGATCGTCACACCGTGCACGTCCAGGCCACCGAGTGCGGTCAGCACGGGGGCGAGGCGGTCACTGTCGACCGTGAAGTGCACGCGGGCGTCGCGGGCCTGGAGGTCGTGCGCATCCGGGATGGACGCGAGTTGGGCATCCGTCACTCCCTCGGCCGCGAAGGAGACCTCGGTGCGGGTGAGATGGCGCAGTTCGGCGAGGGTGCCGGTCTCGGCGGTGACGCCCGAGCGGATGATCGTGACGCGGTCGCAGAGCTGCTCCACCTCGGAGAGGATGTGGCTCGACAGCAGCACGGTGGTGCCGTCGCCGGCCGCGCGGTGGATCTCTTCGGCGAAGACCGACTCCATCAGCGGGTCGAGCCCGCTGGTGGGCTCGTCGAGGATGAGGAGGTCGGCGCGCGTGGCGAAGGCCGCGATGAGGGCGACCTTCTGCCGGTTGCCCTTCGAGTAGGCGCGCCCCTTCTTCGTGGGGTCGAACTGGAACGCCTCGACGAGACGCTGTCTGCGGGCGGCGTAGGCCGCTCGGTCGAGCGTGCCGCCGCGGAGCCGGCTGATGAGATCGATCGCCTCGCCGCCGGAGATGTTCGGCCAGAGGTTCACGTCGCCCGGCACGTAGCCGATTCGGCGGTGGAGGGTCGCGGCATCCGCCCACGGGTCGCGGCCGAAGACCGTCGCTCGGCCGCCGGTGGCCCGTGCCAGACCGAGCAGGATGCGGATGGTGGTCGACTTGCCCGCCCCGTTCGGGCCGAGGAAGCCGTGCACCTCCCCCTCGGTGACGGTGAGGTCGAGGCCTCTCAGGGCGCGCACTCGGCCGTACTGCTTTTCGAGGGCGTCGACCTCGATCACGGTGTTCATGCGCGGGACTTTACGCTTGATTCACAAATTTGTGAATAGTCCGAAGGAACAGCGCGCAATACAGTGGGTTGCGTCGGTGAGTGTGCCGCATCAGAAGGAGCAACGATGTCATTCCAGGCCTACCTCGACGCCGTCGAGAAGAAGACCGGCCTCACGCCGCGGCAACTGGTCGAACTCGCGCACGAGCGCGGCTTCGGTGCGGACACCAAGGCGGCACCCATCCTGCAGTGGCTGGCCGACGACTACGGTCTCGGGCGCGGCCACGGCATGGCGATGGTGCACGTCATCACGAAGGGCGACCGCATCGGCGACAAGCACGTGGGCACCGGCACCACCCACTCCGACGCCAAGGACCACCTCTGGCTCGACGGCGTCGCCACGAAGCCCGAAGGCTACTGACCTCCCCGCACGCGCCCGGGCGCGGGGCGCTACTGCGAAGTGGTGGACTCGATGCTCATGACGAGGACGACGCGGTCGGCGGAGTCGGGCGGCGGGGTCTGGCCCGGGTTGCCGTAGCGCTTGCCGAGGACGACGTAGAAGGCGCCCGCGGGATCGGGCTCGACCGCAATCAGGCGCCCCCGCACCTCGAGGTAGCGGAACGGGTTGTCGGGGTCGATCACCGACAGGCTCATCGAGGGGTTGTGCTGCAGGTTGCGGTACTTGGCCCGCTTCGTGGTGTGGGTGAATCGGAGGGTGTCACCGTCGCGCAGGAACCACATCGGGTTCACCTGCACGGTGTCATCGGGGCGCACCGTGCCCAGGTGACCGTAGTTCGGCTGTTCGAGCAGATCGGCGTAGTCGGCGGGGATGAGGTCGCTCATGCCACCATCCAATCACTCCGGTCAGGCGGCGAGGAGGCTCGACAGGCTCAGGCGGTGAGGAGCCGGTTCTCGTAGGCGTGCACCACGATCTGCGCCCTCGTCTCGAGGCCGAGCTTGGTGAGGATGCTCCCGATGTGCGTCTTCACGGTCGACTCGCTCACGAACGCCGCGGCCGCGATCTCGCTGTTGCGGAGGCCCTTCGCCGCGAGCAGGAAGATCTCGCGCTCGCGCGGGGTGAGCGAGGCGATCGCGTCGGTCGGGGAGGCCGAGGCTGCGCCGTCTGGAGCTCCGGCCTGTCGCTTCACCAAGGCCGCGAGTCCCGCCGGCAGCGCATCCCCGGCGTGCACCGAGCGGATCGTGTCGAGCAGCAGTTCGGGCGTCGCATCCTTCGTCACGAACGCGCTCGCGCCGTGCTTCATCGCCTGGAACACCGCCTCCTCCTGCTGGAACGTCGTCAGCACGATCACCCTCGGCGCCGCGGAGTCGCCGGCGCCGACGATGCGACGGGTGGCGTCGAGACCGTTGAGCACGGGCATCCGGATGTCCATCAGCACCACATCGGGCCGGGTCTCGGCCACGAGCGCCACGGCCTGCGCCCCGTCGGTCGACGCTCCGGCGAAGGCGAGGTCGGGCTGCGACTCGATCAGCATGCGCATGCCGTAGCCGAACAGCTCCTGGTCGTCGACGACCGCCACGCGGATGGCCGCCGCGCCCGGTGCCGCGCCCGCCGCCGCGCTCACGCGAGCACCTCCGCCCGCACGGGAACGAATGCGGTCACGATGAAGCCGTCGGCGTCGGGCTCTGCGGTGAGCCAACCGCCCGCGAGGCGCGCGCGCTGCTTCATCCCCTCGATGCCGAACGCCCGCCTCGCACCCGTGCCGCCAGGCCCGGCCGTCGTGCCCGCGCCCCCACCGGCAGCCGGCGACGCGCCCCCGTCGCTCACCACCGTCAGCGCGAGGCCCTCACCCTCCCACGCGAACGACACCGCGGCCACCGGATGCTTCCCACCGTGCTTCAGCGCGTTCGTCAGGCTCTCCTGCACGATGCGATACACGCTGAGCTCCTGCGACGGCGTGAGCGCCCGGGCTTCACCCACCTGCTCGAGCGCCACGCGCATCCCGGCCGACGACATCCGCTCCACCAGCGCCGGCAGTTCGGCGAGCGAAGGCTGCGGGCGCTCCCCGGCGTCGTCGTGCAGCGCCTCGAGCAGCCCGCGCAGGTCGGTGAGGGCCGTGCGGGCGGTGTCGGCGATCTCGCTCAGCGCCACATCGGTGCGTGCCTCCGCCGTCGTCGACCCGGCAGCGCGGAGAAAGCGCGATCCGTCGGCCATCGCGATCACCACGGCGAGGGAGTGCGCGAGCACGTCGTGCACCTCCTGCGCGATCGCACTGCGCTCCTTGACTCCCGCCAGCTCGGCGTCAGCCACCGCGAGGTCGACCTCGGCCTGAGCGATCAGCGCCTGGTCGGCCCGCCGGCGCGCACTGACCTGCAGCGCGAACCCGGCGGTCCACCCCGAGAGCCCGGCCACGGCGCCGATCAGCACCAGCGGCAGCGCGGTGTCGGCGGAGTTCGGCAGGTACACCGTCGAACCCGACACGACGGGGGCGACGCCGAGCCAGCTCTGCCAGTCGCCGCGGTACACCATGGTCGCGCCGACCAGCAGGGACTGCGTGACGACCGCGACCGGCGCGACCCAGCGCATCCGGCCGCCGGCGCCCAGCCCGACGAAGAAGGCGACGATCGCGGCCGACCCGTAGAGCGGCCAGGTGGTGGCCTCGGGCGGGCTCAGCACACCGAGCAGCTGCGCGACGGGCACGACCACCACCAGCGCGAGCGCCACGGCGGGCAGCAGGCGGGCCAGGGCGATCGCGGCGGCGGCGAGCGCCAACCACACCCAGAAGCCCGCCGGATGTTCGCGCCCGGCCTCGGCGACGATCCACAGCGCGAGGAACGCCACCGCGACGGCGGGTTCGAGCGCGAGGCGCAGGTGCTTCGGAAGACGTCTCATGCCCTCACGCTAAGCGCTCGGGCGTGCCGGGTGACAGCCGGAGGCGCAGCTTTCAGCCGAAGGGACGAGGCGTCCGACGTGGGCGGGCGCCTACGAGGCGCCGGCGGAGTCAGGCCTGGCTGATGCGCACCATGTTTCCGGCCGGGTCACGGAACGCCGCGTCGCGCACGCCCCAGAACTGATCCGTCGGCTCCTGCAGGATGTCGGCGTTGCCCTGGGCCCGCACCCGCTCGAAGGTGGCGTCGAGGTCGTCGGTGCGGAAGAGCACTCCGGGCAGCTCGCCCTTCGCCAGGAGCTCGGCGCGGGCATCCCCGTCTTCCTTCGAGACGCCGGCGTGCGGCTGGGAGAGCACGATCTCGATCTCGGGCTGCGACGGGGTGGAGAGGGTGATCCAGCGGAAGCCGTCGTTCGCGACCTCGTTGCGCACCTCGAGGCCGAGGGTGTCGCGGTAGAAGGCGATGGCCGCATCCGGGTCGTCGACGAGGATGTGCACGTGGCTGAGTGAAATGGTCATGGCTCGACGCTAGCGACTGGGCGTCACGGACGCTTCTTCGTTCCTGCTCGATTCGCCCGTGCTGTGCGACGGCGGGATGCGGCGCGCTCGGCCGAGCACCATCGCGCTGCAACTCGGAATGGCGATGGTGTCGCTGTGATCGCGCGCGCGGTAGGCGCTCGGCGTCTCGCCGACGAGTTCGGTGAACCGGGAGCTGAACGAGCCGAGGCTGGTGCAGCCCACGGCGAAGCAGGCGTCGCTGACGCTGATGTCGCCGCGGCGCAGGAGCGCCTGCGCTCGCTCGATGCGCCGCGTCATGAGGTGGGAGTAGGGCGTCTCGCCGTAGGCCTCACGGAAGCGGCGGCTGAAGTGGGCTGTGGACATGAGCGCGAAGCGCGCCAGCGCGGGCACATCGAGGGGGCGGGCGTACTCGCGATCCATGAGGTCGCGGGCGCGGCGCAGGCGGCGGAGTTCGTCGAGGTCGGCGCTCATGCACCCATTGTGATCCCCCGCGAGGTGGCGTGGTGCACTTCCTGGCGAAGGATGGCCGGTAACTCTGCATGTGAGAGCAAGCGACGCCGTATAGGGCACCACTCCCTCTCAAATGCAGAGTTACCGGCCATGCGAGGCGCGGCGCAGCTCACGCCGCGGTCGGGCAGTGCAACTGGGTGCGTTCGCCCGAGCGGTCGATGTCGTGGCGCGCCATGAGCTCGCCGCAGAGCGGGCAGCGCGGATCGGCCGGCGGGACGTATGGTGCCTCGTCGCGGCCGATGCCCACCTGGGCGGGGCCGGCGTAGCTGTAGACGAGGCGGTTGATGGTGTTGAACAGCCCGGGCTTGCCGTCCCACGGATTCATGGGGTTGGCTTTGCGCGCCGCTTTCCTTCGTGCCATAACCATTAGTGTACTATCTATTTATGACTTCTGGGACGATCGAGTCGACCGAGACCGACCTGCTCGCACTCGACCGGCAGCTGTGCTTCGCGCTGGCGGTCGCGTCGCGATCGGTGATCGGGGCGTACAAGCCGATTCTCGAACCGATGGGGCTCACGCATCCGCAGTACCTCGTGATGCTGGCCCTCTGGGAGAGCGAGCCGCGCTCCCTGTCGGCGCTCGCCGAACTGCTGCGGCTGGAGCCCGCGACACTCTCGCCACTCGTGAAGCGGCTCGAGGCGGGCGGGTTCGTGACGCGGGAGCGGTCGGCGGAGGATGAGCGGCAGCTCGCCGTGCGGCTCACCGCGGCGGGTCGCGACCTGCGGGCACAGGCGGAGCAGGTGCCGCCGCAGGTGGTGGCGGCACTCGGGGTCGACATCGACGAGCTCATGGAACTGCAGGTACGGCTGTCGGCGATCATCGAGCGCATCGCGCCACTGCGCGCCTGAGCGGTCGCGGTCGCGGTCTCGCTTGCCGAATCGGCACGCGATTTCGCCCCACGGCTCGCTGTGCGCATGCTGGTGGAATGAGTGACGAGACCGAGTTGGATGCGACGACCTTCTGGGAGGGCCGCTACAGCGAGAGCGATCAGATCTGGAGCGGCAACGCCAACCGTGCGTTGGTCGATGTCATCTCCGGGCTCGAGGTGCAGCCCGGGAGCGCGCTCGACCTCGGCAGCGGCGAGGGCGGCGACTCCATCTGGCTGGCCGAGCGCGGCTGGCAGGTCACGGGCGTCGACATCTCGGCCACCGCGTTGGCCCGGGCCGCGGCGCACGCTGCCGATCGCGGAGTCGACCCGACGTGGGTGCAGGCCGACCTCGCCGAGTGGGAACCGCCGGCGGGGTTCGACCTCGTCTCCGCCTGCTTCCTGCACTCCCCGGTCGCCTTCCCCCGCGAAGAGGTGCTGCGCCGGGCCGCTGCAGCGGTCGCGCCGGGCGGGTACCTGCTCGTGGTCGGCCACGCGGGCTTCCCACCCTGGTCGCGCCACGCGGAGCCGGATGCGGGTGCGGACGCAGTCGCGCACGGCGCCGCGCCTGCCGAGGAC
Source organism: Herbiconiux sp. FW305-C-125 (assembly GCF_058783455.1). Taxonomy (NCBI): domain Bacteria; kingdom Bacillati; phylum Actinomycetota; class Actinomycetes; order Micrococcales; family Microbacteriaceae; genus Herbiconiux; species Herbiconiux sp. FW305-C-125. The sequence continues at coordinate 1,213,961 of NZ_JBYSYO010000001.1, forward strand.
CACATGCACGCCGCAGGAGGGCACGGAAACCCAGCCGCGACCCACCACGCGCGCGACGCCGAGCCTCAGGCCACCGCCACCGCGCACTCCCACGGGCACGACCACCTGCCGACGCCCCACGAAGTGCTCGCAGCCCTGCACCTGCCCTCGGGCGAGTGGGAGACGCTCATCGCCGAGAACCGCGCCCGCGAGGCGACCGGGCCCGACGGCCAGCAGGCGACGCTCGACGACGCGATCCTCCTCATCCGTCGCCGCTGGTAGCCTGGTCGGCTGGCCACCGGCCGGCCGCCCCCGCGGGCGCGTCGCACGAACGGGAGCCACCGTGAACGAGTACCTCGACACCAACCGAGCCAACTGGGATGACCGCGCCTCGCTGCACGCCGCCCGCGCATCCGGCCGCGGATACGAGGTGCAGCGTTACATCGACGACCGGTCGCTGCTCTCCGACGTCGTGCGGTTCGACCGCGAGCGGCTCGGCGACATCGTGGGGCTCCGCGCCGTGCACCTGCAGTGCCACATCGGCACCGACACGCTGTCGCTCGCGCGCCTCGGGGCTCGCGTCACCGGCCTCGACTTCTCCTCCGTCGCGATCGCCGAGGCGCGCACCCTCGTGCGCGACAGCGGCGACGAGGCGGCCGTCGACTTCGTCGAATCCGACGTCGACGGTGCGCTCGGCGTGCTCGAGCCCGCATCCTTCGACCTCGTCTACACCGGCATCGGTGCACTCTGCTGGCTGCCCCGGATCGCCGACTGGGCGCGGGTCGTCGCCGCGCTGCTGAAGCCGGGCGGGCGTCTGTTCCTCCGCGAGATCCACCCCATCCTGTGGTCGATGGACGAGACGCTGACCGACGATCTGCACCTGCGCTACTCCTACTTCGAGCAGGCCGAACCGCTCGAGTGGAACGGCGAGAGCAGCTACGTCGCGACCGACCGCCCGCTGACGGCCACCACGACGTACGAGTGGAACCACGGTCTCGGCGAGATCGTGACCGCGCTGCTGGCCGAGGGGCTCACGCTCACGATGCTCGTCGAGCACGACAGCGTGCCGTGGGAGGCGCTGCCCGGCCAGATGGTGCAGCGCCCCGACGGCGAGCACGCGCTCGGCGCTCTGGCCGGCGTGGCTCCGCTCTCGTACACACTGCAGGCGGCGAAGCCGGCGGCGTGACGGATGCACGGGGCGGCCGTGCGCATCCGCCCGGCAGCGGCGCAGACCCTCAGAGGGACTCGGCGATCTGCCTGATGGCGGCGAGGCGGGCGTCCCACTCGGCGCCGAGTGCCTCGAGGCGGCGCGCTGTGGCGTCGAGCGTGGCGCCCACCACCCGGAAGCGCACCTCGCGGCCCACCCGCACGGGTTCGACCAGCCCGACCTCCTGGAGCACGGCGAGGTGCTTGGCGATGGCCTGACGAGTCACGGGCAGCCGCCCGGCGAGGGCCGACGCCGATGCGTCGCCCTCGCCGAGCGCTGCGAGGATGCTCCAGCGCGTCTCATCACCGAGCGCGGCGAACACGGGCACGAGTGTGTCGGTCACGAGCGGGTCACGCGTGCACCCGCGCCCCGACCGGGCCGACGCCGGTCTCGGGGGTCTCAGTCGCGCCGGTCTCGGTCGCGCCGGCCTCGGTAGCGCCGGTCTCGAGGAGAGCGACGAGCTTGTCGAGCTCGCCGTCCCAGCCGCCGCGGTGACTCTCGAGATCGGCCTTGGGGTCGGGGGTGGTCTCGAATCCGGTCTCCACGACGGTGAGGCGGGTGCCGCCGTCGACGGGCTCGAGCGTGAACGTGAAGACCGTGGAATGAGCCTCGTCGATCTCGCTCGGCACAGGCTCGCCGAGGCAGGGGTTGCACCAGCGGTACGAGATGAGGCGCGGCGCGGCGACGGCTTCGATGCGCAGCGGCACGGCATCGCGGCCGGGCCACGTGATGGTGCCGGTGACGCCGGGCGTCGCGGTGGCGCCCGCGCCGACGCCCGCGCCCGCGAACTCCGCGCGCCCGAACCAGCGGGAGATGTGCTCGGGCTCGGTCACGGCCGCCCACACCTTCTCGACGGGGGCCGCGATCCGGATGCTCCGCGTCACGGTGAACGCCTCGTCGTCGACGACGGATGCCGGGTTGCTGGTCATGCTCATGATCCTTGTTCCTTTCGGTCGGTTATGCAACTCAACAGTTGCACAGGGCGCCGAGTAGTGCAACCCATAAGTTGCACTTAGGACATCGGTCGCGGTCAGCGCAGCAGCAGCTCCGTCGGCTGGAGGATGACGTCGACGAGCGCGCCGTTCCGCCACACCGTCATCTCGATCATCCGGTCGATCGCGTTCTCGACCATGAGCCGCTGCACCGCCGTCGCGCTGACGATGGTCGTGCCGTCGAGCGAGAGCACGATGTCGCCCCGACGGATGCCGGCGAGCGCGGCCGGACTGTCGGCCACGACGGTCGCGACCTGCATCCCGCGCGCCGAGCCGACTTTCGCCTGCACCTCGGGCGGCAGCTGGATCTGCACGCCGGCGATGCCGAGCCAGGCCCGCCGCACACGGCCGAACGTCGTGAGCGCGTCGATGATCTCGCGCGTGGTCGAATTGATCGGCACCGCAAGACCCAGGCCGACGCCCGCGACGGCGGTGTTGACGCCGACCACCGCACCGGTTCCGTCGGCCAGCACGCCGCCGCTGTTGCCGGGGTTGAGGGCGGCATCCGTCTGCACGACCTCGTCGATCACGCGGCCGGCCGTGGTCGGCAAGGACCGGCCGAGGGCCGAGACGATGCCGGCCGTGACGCTGCCGGCGAGCCCGAGGGGGTTGCCGAGCGCGACGACGAGTTGGCCGACCCGCAGCCGAGCCGCGTCACCGAGCACGAGCGGCGGCGGCGTGGGGCCGCTCGCCCGCAGCACCGCGAGATCGGAGAGGGGGTCGGCGCCGATCACCCGGGCATCCGACGAACGTCCGTCGGCGAACGCGACCTCCATTTCGCGCGCCCCGGCCACGACGTGGGCGCTCGTGAGCAACAGCCCGTCGTCACCGATGACGGATGCGCTCCCCGCGCCGGCGCCCCGCGAGGTCTGCACGCTCACGCTGGCCACCGAGGGCAGCACCCGCTCGGCGACGCTCATGACCACCTCGGAGTAGGCATCCAACGGTTCCCGTTCGTTCACCCCTCCATTCCACCTCCACCCCGCCGACCGACGCCCCCACTTCGCTCATAGCGCACAGCGCCGGCCGCCCCCGGGGCGGTGGGTCACTCGTGGAGGATGGTGCGGAGGGTCGCGATGCGGCCGTCGACGACCGTGATGATGTCGATTCCGCGGGCCACGGGAGAGCCGGCAGGACCGAAGGTCCACGCCAGGGCACCGGTGTCGGCGTCGACGTACGCCAGCCCCTCCTCGGCGAACACGAAATCGGCGGGGGCGCCGTCGAGAAGTGCCGCCGCCTTCTCGGCGAGGGCGACCCGGCCGGTGACGGTGCCCTCGGGGTCGGTGAACGCGACGTCGTCGGCGTAGGTGGCATCGATCGCGGCGCTGCGCGACTCGGGGTCGCGGTTGCCGAAGACCTCGTGCAGGTTGGCGGTGAGCAGCTCGGCGGTGGTGGGCATGGATTCTCCTCGAGGGCGGCGGGCCGGCGGATCAGGTCGGCGAACACGGCGGTCGAGCCGGTTCGCGTGCTGCGACTGTATCGCGGCCCGCCGACATCGGGACCGCGCCGCGACGTAGGCTGCAACCGTGGAGCAGGAGGCGGACGAAGCGGGCACCGACGACGAACGCTGGCTCGTCATCGACGGTCGGCGCTGGCGCCGCACCGACCCGTCTCTGCCGCCCGACCTCGTCGCCGCACTGACCTCGCATTTGGGCCGGGCGCGCTCCGCCGTCGGCGCCGCGAAGCGCGCCGGCGACGACGAGCGCGTGTCGGATGCCCGCCGCCGCGTCGACCTGGCCAAGCACGGCCTCGGCGAGCGCGGCCTCCGTTGGTGGACCGAGCCCGAGCCGGCCCGCCTGGCCCGCGCTCGCGAAGCCTTGGCCGAGCTCGACGCCTGCGGCGCCTCCGACTGACCTACTGCCCGCGGCCGGTGAGCTTCTGCAGCCGGTCGATGTGCTCCGACGCCTCTGCCTTCGTCAGGTTCGCGGGCAGCTCTTCGCCGGCCTCGCGCAGCAGGGTGTCGAGGTAGCTCTTCTGCGGCCCGGTCATCGGCTCGTCGCCGGTGACCCAGTCCTCCGGGTCTTTGCTGGCCGACGACGTATCCGGCCCCGATCCGCCGAGCATCTCGACGTCGTCGGCGGCGGGTTCGGGCACGATCTGCTCGTTCTGCTCGAAGCTCTCCCGGGCATCCGGACCGTTCGGATTGTCGGGGCTGGTCTCAGTGCTGTCGCTCATGCCGAGGAGCGTACGCCCGGCCTCCGACACCCGCCACGCGCCGGCGCTCAGGCCGGCTCGGCGTCGTCGAACACGATCGACGGCTCGTCGTTCACCGACAGCGTCAGCACCGCCGTGCCGATGAGCTCCTCCCGTTCGAGGTCGCCCTCGAGCCGCCGGAGCTGCGCCGCGACACCGTTCTCGGGCTCGTCGCCCACAAGGTCGACCGCCGCCACGAGGAACAGCACGCCCGGCCCGCTGAACTCGAGATACAGCGCGGTGACCCGGTTGATCTCGGGGTGCGCGAGCAGCATCCGGCCGACCTGGGAGCGGTACGCATCCGTCGGTCCAGCGCCGAGCAGATACCGTCGGTTACGACTGATGAGGAGCAGCGCCACCCCGCCGAGCAGCAGGCCGATCGCGATCGACCCGAGGGCGTCCCACATCGGATCGCCGGTCAGCTGGTGCAGACCGATGCCGGTCGCGGCCAGCACGAGACCGATGAGCGCCGCCGTGTCTTCGAAGAACACCGAGCGCAGTGTCGTGTTCGAGCCGTTCACCACGTAGTCGAAGAAACCGCGACGGTAGCGGCGGGCGGTGCGCCGACCCTGCATCACCGACTGCGACAGCGAGATGCCCTCGAGCACGAACGCCACCGCGAGCACGATGTAGTTGAGCGTGTAGTTCTCCACCGCCTCCGGCGCGGCCAGGCTCTGAATGCCGTGGTACACCGACACCACGGCGCCCACCGTGAAGATGCCGAACGCCGCGAACAGCGAGAAGATGTACGCGTCGCGGCCGTAGCCGAGCGGATGCGCCGCATCGCGTTTCTTCTCGGCCCGCCGGTCGGCGATGAGCAGGAAGATCTCGTTCCCCGCGTCGGCCCAGGAATGCGCGGCCTCGGCGAGCATCGACGCCGAGCCGGTGAGTGCGGCCACGATCGACTTCGCGAGGGCGACGAGGATGTTGGCGATGAACGCGATGACGACGGTCATGCCATCACGATACGGGTCGCCGGCCCTGCGGCGAACGGGCATCGGTGGTTCAGTGGGGTATGGCCTCCCCCACCCCCGTCCGCGCGGTACTGTTCGACATCGACGGCACCCTCATCGACTCCAACTACCTGCACGTCAACGCCTGGATGCGGGCGTTCGCCGACGTCGGCGCAGCCGTCGACTCGTGGCGGGTGCACCGGGCCATCGGGCTCGATTCGTCGAAGCTCCTCGAGACCTTGCTCGGCGACCGTGCCGACGAGCTGGGCGAGCGGGCGTCGGAGCGGCACTCCGCGCACTACGAGGAGCTGTACCCGCAGCTGCGGCGCTTCGACGGGGCACGCGAGCTGGTGCAGCGGCTGAGCGAAGCGGGCGTCCGCGTCGTGCTGGCCACATCCGCCCCGCCGGAGGAGTACGAGGTGCTGAGGGAGCGCCTCGACGTCGACGAGTTCTTGCACGCCGCCACCACCGCCGACGACGTCGAGACGGCGAAGCCCGAGCCCGACATCATCGCCACGGCGCTCGAACGGGCAGGAGTTCCGGCCGAGGAGGCCGTGATGGTCGGCGACACGCGCTGGGATGCGGAGGCGGCCGGGCGCGCCGGCGTGCGGTCGGTCGGAGTGCTCTCCGGCGGCATCGGCGCGGAGGAGTTGCGGGCGGCGGGAGCGGTCGCGGTGTTCGACGACGTGTCGGCGATCCTGACGGCGTTCACCGAGCGCGGAGCCGAATGGCTCGGACGGGCGTAGGGTCCGACGCATGACGAGCGATCCGCGACCAGAGCCCACACCTCCCGACGAGGTCGACCCCGACGAAGGCACCGCGCCCGATGGCACCCCGGTCGAGAACCCCTCGGGCTGACACCGGCGACAGCACTTCGGCGCAGCACGAGGCGGCGGGCCAGCTCGAGGAGAGCATCCGCGAGCTGGTCGCCCGGCGCGCGCCCACGTCGACGATCTGCCCGTCCGACGCGGCGCGCGCTGTGGGTGGGGACTCGTGGCGCGAGCTGATGGAACCCGCACGGCAGGCGGCGCAGCGTCTCGTCGACCGGGGCGAGGTGGTGATCACGCAGAAGGGCGAGGTTGTCGACCTGGCCTCGGCGCGCGGCCCCATCCGCATCCGTCGCGCCCGCTGAGCCACGCCCACGCCACACCTCAGCCCCTGGGGTGCTGCGATGCCTCCTCGGAGGGGGTGACCGCCGCAGCGGTGCGGGAGGACTTCACGAGGCTCGCCACCGTCGCCACGGCGATCGTGGCCGCGATGAACAGCAGCGAGAACCAGATCGGGATCTCCGGCACCCACAGCACGGGCTCGCCGCCGTTGATGAACGGCAGTTCGTTGACGTGCAGCGCGTGGAAGACGAGCTTCACTCCGATGAACGCGAGGATGACCGCGAGCCCCTGTGCCAGGTACACGAGCCGCTCGAGCAGCCCGCCGATGAGGAAGAAGAGCTGCCGCAGCCCCATCAACGCGAAGGCGTTCGCGGTGAACACGATGTAGGCCTCGCTCGTGAGTCCGTAGATCGCCGGGATGGAGTCGACGGCGAAGATGAGGTCGATGAACCCGATCGCGATCACGGTCAGGAGCATCGGCGTGGCGAAGCGGGAGCCGTTCTTCACCACGGTGAACCGGTCGCGCTCGTACTCGTCGGACACGGGCAGCACCCGCCGCACGAATCGCATGAACCGCCCGTCGGCGGGGTTGCTCTCGTGGTTGCCGAACGCCTGCCGCCAGGCGAGGAAGAGCAGGAGGGCGCCGAAGAGGTAGAAGATCCAGGACAGGTTCTCGATCAGCGTCGCTCCCACCGCGATGAACCCGCCACGGAGGATGAGAGCGATCACGATGCCGATCATGAGCACCTTCTGCTGGTAGGCCTTCGGCACCGCGAACGCGCTCATCACGAGCAGGAAGACGAAGAGGTTGTCGATCGACAGCGCCTTCTCGGTGAGGTACCCGGCGAAGTACTCGCCGCCGTAGGTCCAGCCCGAGACGACGCCGATGCCCACGCCGAACAGCAGCGCGAGGCCGATGTAGAACGCCGACCACCGCGCCGACTCGCCGATGGTGGGCTCGTGCGGCTTCCGCACGTGGGCGAAGAACTCGTAGACGAAGAACGCGATCGTGACCGCGATGGTGATGATCCAGATGAGAGGCGTGACCTGCACGGTGACTCCAGAGGGCTCGGTTGTCGAACCAAGGTCTCCTCCACCCCGCCGAGGCGGGACCGGTGGCCCGAGATGCCACTGAGCATCCGTACTGACGAGCCGACCGCGGGTGGGAGTACTCCCCCTGCTGCACCCAGGATACCGGATGCGCGCGACCGCGCCGAACCCGGCGACCGACTCTGATGTTCTACTCAGGCGTGATTCGTCAGCCCGCCGCTGACGGTCCGCGGCTCAGCAGGGCGTGAGATTCTGCACCCCGCTACCCAGGGTGTTGGGGCCCCCGACGAGCACGATCCGCTCCACATGCAGCCCGCGCATGGTGTCGAGAGTTGCCTGGGGAACACAGTTCGGGGCCGCGAGGAAGAGACGGGAGTCCGCCTTCGCAGCCAGCGTCGTGGCCGAAAGCGCATCAGGGAAGGTCAGGCCACTTACCAGGTACGCCGTATTGTTCACTGTCGGCGGCGTGAAGTAGCCGTCGTACGAGTTGAGGTTTCGGTTGACGGCGAAGCGATCGGCGCCGCCGACGCGCGACGCGGGGCCGTCGTACCGGCTGAAGTCGTTCAGTTCGTTCATCAAATAGTCGGTGATGGACGCCGGCCCGCCCACGACGGTGACGCCCCAGATCTGGGAGTTGAAGAGGTAGATGCGCGTCTCGGCGTCGAGCTGAGGCGCGAGACCGTCGATCAGAAGCACCGGGGAGAACTCGGCTGCCGCCACGGCACCGGAGGAGAGCGCATCCGGGAAGTTGCGACCGCTCGCAGCGAGCACAGAGCGGCTGTCGATAGTCGGCCCGAACGCCTCGAGGTTGAGTGCGCGCGACACCTCATAGCGGTCGGCCCCGCCGATCCGTTCCACCGGCGCGATCGCGGACAACTGCCGCTCGACATCCGCCCCGACCGAGTTCGGGCCGCCGACCACCACGATCTGGGCGGGGTCGAGCCTCTCGATCTCTGCGCGGACCGCATCGGGAAGCGACGTCGGGGTCACGAGCAGCAAGGGCGCGTCGTGGTAGGCGGCCGCCGGCCCGGCACTCAGTGCATCCGGCCAGTTCAAACCGTTTGCCACATAGACCTGCTGCACGCCGGGGGCGAATCCGACTTGCGAGGCGTGCACGGCGACGGCGAACCGGTCGTCTCCTGCGATTCGGTCAGCCGCCACCGTGACGTGGTAGGGCTGCAGTGTGCCATCTGCCCCGGTGACGGTGTCGCCATCGGCGATATCGATCTGCCGTGCTCCGGAGAGATCGCTTCCGCCCGCGTAGGACACCCCGTACGGCGAGGGCGTGCGGTCGGGATCGTGATAGAACTGCACCACCCAGCGGCCTGGGGCGAGCCCGTGCAGGGTGTAGTTGCCATCCGCGCCGACCTCGGCCCAGACAGTCGCACGATTCTGGTAACCGGTCGAGGGGTCGTACAGGAAGGCCTGGGCCATCGTGTCGGCCACAGCGGCACCTGACGAGTCCGTGAGTCGGCCCGACACGGCTCCGCCCTTCGGCGGAGCCACCTCGAGGCCGGTGACGTCGTGATCGATCACCTCGATCACTGTGGCCTGCGAACGGTAGGGAGTGTCGCCGTAGTACCAGTCGGTCGAGAACCCCTCATAGTCCTGGTACGTCAGCTGGATGTACAGCGAGACACTGAGGAGGTAGCTGCCCGGTTTCACGTCGCCGATGGCGAAGTTCCCGTCATAGCCGATGCTCGCCGGAAACTCGCCGACCAGCTGGCCGGCGAGGGTGGTGAGAGTTGCCGATCCTCCCAGTGGAGTCGGCGAGTACGGGTTGGGCGGCATCGGGGACACCACCGTGCCCGAGACCGTGTACCGCGCCGTCGCGTCTGCCTGCGCCGGCGGCACCGCCCCCAGGAACAAACCGAACACGGTAAGGACGGCGGCGGACGCAGCGAAGAACTTTCTCATGGATACCCCCGACGCCAACGATAGCTCAGCGCTCGGTCTGCTCTGCCGTCGGAGCTGGCTGACACGGCAGCTGTCTAGGCTGGCAGGCATGGCGACGATGATTCTGGTGCGGCACGGGCGCACGGCGGCGAACGTGGCGGGCGTGCTGGCGGGACGCGCCGGTGGCGTATCGCTCGACGACGTGGGGCGCGGGCAAGCCACCCGCATGGCGGAACGGCTCGCGGTGGCGCCGCTCGTGCGCGTGATCTCCAGCCCGCTCGAGCGCTGTCGCGAGACCAGTGCCGCGATCCTCGCCCAGCAGGGTGTCGATGCGGATGCGCGACTCGAGATCGACGACGACCTCACCGAGTGCGACTACGGCGACTGGCAGGGCCGAGCGCTGCGCGAGCTGGCGAGCGAGAAGCTCTGGAGAACCGTGCAGACCCAGCCCTCGGCCGCGGTCTTCCCCGGTGGGGAGTCGCTGGCGGGGATGCAGGCGCGCGCGGTGGCGGCGGTGCGCCGGCACGACGCCGCCGTCGAGGCCGAGTACGGCCCCCGCGCGGTGTGGGCGGCGGTCAGCCACGGCGACGTGATCAAGTCGATCCTGGCCGATGCGCTGGGGATGCACCTCGACCTGTTCCAGCGGATCAGCGTGGGCCCCGCATCCGTCTCGATCGTGCGATACGGCGCCGACCGGCCCGATGTCGTGTCGACCAACACCGACGCGGGCGACCTCTCCTGGCTGCGGAGCGCAGCGGCACCCACCACGGATGCACCGGTCGGCGGCGGTGCAGGGCATCCGGCTGCGCACCCCGAGCCCGACTCGCCCGGCACGCTCGTAAAATAGGAGCATGCCCACGATCGCTCACGAGTTCGACTGGCCCGACCGCGTCGTCATCGGCACCCTGGGCCGCCCCGGTGAGCGCACGTTCTACCTGCAGGTGCGGGCAGGACGCCGCATCCTCAGTGCGACGCTCGAGAAGGAGCAGTCGGCGTTGCTGGCCGAGAAGATCGACGAGATCCTCGACGAGCTGATGGTGAACGAGGGCAACCCGTTCAGCGTGCCGGCCGTGACGCCGGTGGAGCTGGTCGACAACGAGCCGCTCGAGCCGGTGGAGGAGCAGTTCCGCACCGGCGCCCTCGGCCTCGGCTGGGACCCGACGACGGCGCAGGTGGTGCTGCAGGCGTTCCCGATCGTGGTGGTCGAGGCCGACGACCTCGCCGACATCGACGCCGACGACCTAGAACCCGAAGAGATGCTCGAGGTGCGGATGCCCGTGGGCACCGCCCGGGCGTTCGCGAAGCGCACCCGCGAGATCGTGGGGGCCGGGCGCCCGATCTGCCCCCGGTGCGGAAACCCGATCGACCCGGAAGGTCACGTCTGCCCCGAGCCCGGCGACCTCTGATGGCGGAGGCCGAGCTGATCGACGGCGAGCTCGAACTCACCGGGCGCATCACCACGGCCTCGAACGCCACCTTCCTCGGCCGGATCGGCGACACCCAGGTCGTCTACAAGCCGGTCGCGGGCGAGCAGCCGCTCTGGGACTTCCCCGACGGCGACCTGGCCCACCGAGAGGTGGCCGCCTACCTCGTGTCGGAGGCGTTCGGGTGGAACGTGGTGCCGCGCACCTGGCTCCGCGAGGGGCCGTTCGGGGTGGGCATGGTGCAGCTCTGGCAGGACATCGATCCCGAACAGGAGACCGTCGACCTCGTGCCGGCCGACGCCGTGCCGGACACGGGCTGGCGCCGCGTCTTCGACGGGCACGACGAACACGACCGGCTGGTCACGCTCGTGCACGAGGACTCGGCCGCCCTGCGCAGGATGGCCGTGTTCGACGTGGTGGTCAACAACGCCGACCGCAAGGGCGGCCACGTGCTGGCGATGCCCGACCGGCACCGCTTCGGGGTCGACCACGGGCTGACGTTCCACTCCGAGCACAAGCTGCGCACCGTGCTCTGGGGCTGGCTCGACGATCCCCTCACGCCCGACGAGCTGGCCGCGCTCGACCGCCTGCGCGCCGATCTGGGCGCGGGTCTCGGCGCGGCGCTCGGCGCACTCATCACCGACACCGAACTCGACGCCTTCGGCAGCCGCATCGACCGTCTGCGCTCCCGTGGAACGTTCCCGGCACCGAGCGGCGCCATGCCCGCCGTGCCGTACCCCCTGTTCTGACCGTCAGCTGTGCGCGGGGTGCCGCTCCGCCCACGGGCGCACCCGCTCGAAGGCCGCGGCCGCGCGCAGCAGCCGCGCGTCGGCGAGGTGACCGCCCGCGATCTGCAGCCCCACCGGCTGCCCGGCCGCGGTGAAGCCGACCGGCACGGAGATGGCCGGCGTGCCGGTCATGTTGAAGGGATAGGTGTTGAGCCAGCCCAGGATGCGGTCGCTGAGCGGCGCACCGTCGAACTCCGGCGGCCCGAACCCGACTGCCGGGAACCCGGCGACGCGGAGGGTCGGGCTGACCAGGAGGTCATGTTCGTCCATGAACCCGGCGAAGGCCCGGTAGACGGCACTCCGCTCCATCTCGGCCGCCGCGATCTCGGTGCCGGTCTGCGCGGCGCCCGCGCGCACGATCTCGACCAGCTCCGGGTCGACCCGGTCCGTGCGCAGCAGCTCCGCCCAGTCGTAGGCGTCGAGGTCGGGCGCGTAGGCCGGCAGCCAGACGCCGTTCCACATCGCCGCCTGGGGGTCGGACCAGGCCGGCGCCGCCGGCACGACTGTGGCCCCGAGTTCGGCGAAGGCCGCCACCGCGGCCTCGCAGAGAGCGAGCACCTCGGGATCGGTCGCCGGGCCGAAGCCGAGATCCGGCGACCACGCGATCCGCCAGCCGCTCAGATCGCCCGCCAGCTCGGCACGGTAATCGGTCCCGTCGGCCGGCAGGCTCATCGGGTCGACCCGGTCGGGGCCGGCCTCGACCTGCAGCATGAGCGCGACATCCGCCACCGTGCGGGCCAGGATGCCATGGCTGAGGAAGGTCGCGAACCGCGTCGGCAGCAGTTCCTGCGGGATGCGGCCGGTCGAGGGCTTGAAGCCGACGAGCCCGCAGAGCGCGGCCGGGATGCGGATCGACCCGGCGCCGTCGCTGCCGTCGGCCAGCGGGGTGAGCCCGGCTGCGACCGCGGCCGCGCCCCCGCCGGTGGAACCGCCCGGGGAGCTGTCGAGATCCCAGGGGTTGCGGGTCGCGCCGTAGAGGTGGTTGTCGGTGGTGCCGCGGTAGCCGTTCTCGGGCAGGTTGGTCTTGCCCATCAGGATGCCGCCGGCCGCGGCCAGCCGCCGGGTGACGACGGCGTCGTGGCCGGCACGGTGGCCGGCCATCGCAGCCATGGCCCCGGTGTGCGGCAACCCGGCGGCAGCGGTGCTCTCCTTGAGCGAGTAGGGCACGCCGGCGAGCGGGCCGACGTCCTCCCCCGCAGCGATCCGCCGGTCGAGGTCGTGCGCACGCTGCCGCACGGCCGCCGGATCGACGTAGACGAAGGCGTTGAGCGCCGGGTTCAGCCGTTCGATCCGCTCGAGGAAGTGCTCGGCGACATCGCTCGCCGCGAGCCGCCGGGCGCTGACCTCGCGCGCGATCTCGCCGGCGCTCAGCCAGGTGAGCTCGTCGGCCGCATCCGTCATCATGCGCCCGCCGGGCCGGCCGAGAGCACCGCCATGGCAGCCTCAACACCCGCGCCGAGGTCGATGTCGATGCCGAGGTCGCGCAGTCCGCTGCCGAGAGCGGTGAGGCCCACGATCGGGTAGAGACCGGTGGCCGTCGGCCCCATGTGCGCGATGTGGATGATGTTGCCCGCCGACGATCCCGTCGACAGCATCACGCCGTACCGCTCACGGATGTGCGCGCTCAGCTCCGTGTGCACGATCCCGTCCGGCACCCGCACCGCGGTGATCGGGTTGCCCGAGATCTCGGCCGAGACCGGCCAGAGCTCCAGCCCCATCGCCCTCACACCGGCGCGCGTGACGGCAGCGGCGTGGGCGTGGCGGGCGATCGAGTTCTCGATCCCCTCCTCGAGCATCGCGTCGAGCGCGGCCTCGAGCCCCATCACATCCGTGACCGACGGCGTGAACGGGAAGGTGCCGTTCTCGAGCCAGGCGACCTTCCAGTCGATCAGCGACAGGTACGAGTACCGAGGTGCGTTCTCGTTCGAGAGGATGCGCTCCCACGCCGCCGGGCTCACCGAGGCCATCGTGATGCCCACCGGCCCGCCGAGGCACTTCTGCCCGCCCGAGATGCAGACGTCGAGCTCCCACGCATCGGCCTCGAAGTGGCTGCCGCCGATGGAGGACAGCGCGTCGACCAGGGTGAGCGCGCCGTGACGCCGGGCGATCGGCCCGAGCCGGGAGCAGTCGGAGAGCGTGCCCGACGGCGTCTCCGAGTGCACGATCGTGACGAGCTCGATCTCGGGGTGCGCCGCCAGGTAGGCGTCGACGTCGTCGGGGTCGACCGCGCTGTCGTACGCGACCTCGATCTCGTGCAGCACGCATCCGTAGCTCTCCAGCCACTGGCCCATGCCCTTGCCGTAGATGCCCTGCACCAGGTTGAGCACGTGCATGCCGGGGCGGGTGAGCGACCGCGCGGCGCCCTCGAGGCCGAGGATTCCCTCGCCCTGCAGGAGCAGCATGTCGTTCGTGGTGCGGAAGAAGGCCTGCGCCTTCTCGGTGGTGCGCCGGAAGGTCTCGATGAAGGTGGGGTCGAGGTGGTAGACGAGCTGCGAACCCAGTGCGTTCAGGGTGCGGGCGGATGCGGGCGTCGGGCCCGCCGTCAGGGTGAAGTCGGGGGCTTTCACACGGAATCCTCTCGGTCGGGCTCGGAATTCCTCTCACGATACAATCGAACTATCGCAGGATGTAACAATTCGCCGATCGGTTTTACACGGTGTTCACACGGCGCCCACCGAGACGACGACCTGATGCGGCAGCGTGTCGACGGCGGACCCGATCCGGAGCGTGAACTGCCCGGGCTCCACCTGCCAGCCGCCATCCCAGTGCGCGAGTGCCCGCCGGGAGACGGGGATGCGGGCGACCTCCTCGCCTCCGCCCTCGCTCCGCACGACGGCCCACCCGACCAGCCAGCGCACCGGGCGCTCGATCGACGAATCGGGCCGCTCGGCGTAGACCTGCACCACGTGCTTGCCCGGCCGTGAACCGACGTTCGCCACCGGCACCTCGACGACCCAGCCGTCTGCATCCTCGGCCACCGTCGGCGTGCCGAGCTCCCAGGTGGTGTAGCCGACGCCGGCGCCGAACGGGAAGGCGGGTGCCCGTGACTCGCGCAACCAGGCGCGGTAGCCGATGTGGATGCCCTCGTCGTAGCGCAGCACGCCGTCGCGGGGGGTGACGTCGAGCACCGGCACGTCGGCGAGCGTCGCCGGCCAGGTGGTGGGCAGCCGGCCGCCCGGCTCGGCGATTCCGCGCAGCATCTCGCCGATTGCCGTGCCGTACTCCTGCCCGCCGAAGTACGTCACGAGAATGGCACCGACCTGCTCCCGCCAGGGCAGCAGCACGGGCGAACCGGAGTTGACCACCACGACCGTGCGCGGGTTCGCCGCGGCGACCGCCCGCACCAGTTCGTCCTGCTCGCCGGGCAGGTCGAGATCCTGCCGGTCGTACCCCTCCGACTCGACCTGCGCGTTCGTGCCGACCACCACGACGGCGACGTCGGCGCGCGCCGCGGCCTCGACCGCGCGCTGCCGGGCGATCTCCGGATGCGCGGTGTCCGCCTCGATCCCGACCATGAGGGCGAGCGCGTCGGTGAGGGTGTCGTCCCGCGCGGGCTCGAAGACGACCCGCAGTTCGACCGTCGTGCCGGCGGTCAGCGCCGCGGGGGCCGACGCCGACGGCGGCGAGAACAGTCGCGCGGCGACGTCGTTGCTCTCGGACCGCGTCTGCAGCACCGCGATCTCACGCCCGTCGACGAAGACGGCGCCCGAACCCAGTCCGGCGAAGCCGAGCAGAGCGTCCCCCGTCTCCTCCGGCGTGAACCGCGTCGTGAACTCGATCGTGTGCGTGGCCCCGATCGGCGCGTCGCCTCCGACGAAGACCAGCGCGCTCGCCCGGCGTTCCTCGGCGTGGAGCTCGGTGCCGGTGGCGTCGAGAAAGCGCACGTGCGCGCCCGGTTCGCCCGTGACGGGGTTCGTCATGGCCGCGAGCGGAAGCTCCGCGACGCCCTGCGCCACGACCGCTCCCCGCTCGTACTCGATGCGTGCATCCGGGAACGCGGCGCGGATGCCCTCGAGCGGCGAGACCACCGACTCGGGAACCACGGTGGCGCTCCCCCCGCCCTGCGACCGCGCCTCCCGGGCGTTGTGGCCGATGACGGCGATCGTCGGCACCGACGGATCGAGCGGCAGGAGGCCGTCGTTCCGCACGAGCACCGAGCCCTCGACGGCGGCCTCGCGGGCGAACGCGACCGCGTCCTCGCGGTCGACCGGGGCTGTGGCGAGGTCGGCGAAGCCGTCGAGCGCGCCGACGCGGGCGGCCAGCAGCAGGATGCGCCGCACCTTGCGGTCGATCGCGGACTCCGCCACCCGCCCCGCGCGGACGGCCTCCAGCAGGGCATCACCCCAGGCACCGCGTGGCCCGGGCATGGCGAGATCCTGGGAGGCGCACGCGGCGTCGACACTCCGCACGGCCGTCCAGTCGCTGATCACGACGCCGTCGAACCCCCATTCGGAGTTGAGCGGCGTCTCCAGCAGCGCGTTCTCGGTCATGGTCACCCCGTCGACGGCGTTGTAGGCGCTCATCACGAGCCAGGCGTGCGCCTCGGTCACCGCCTTCTCGAACGCCAGCAGGTACAGCTCGCGGAGGGTGCGCTCGGTCATCCGCACGTCGACACTCTGCCGGTCGGTCTCGGAATCGTTGGCGACGTAGTGCTTCGGGGTGCCGGCGACCCCGTTGCGCTGGAGGCCGGCCACGTAGGCGGCGGCGAGTTCGGCGGTGAGCACGGGGTCTTCGCTGAACGCCTCGAAGTGCCGCCCGCCGAGGGGTGAGCGGTGCAGGTTGATGGTGGGCCCGAGCACCACGTCGACGCCCTTGCGCCGCGCCTCGACCGCACAGACCGCGCCGTACCGCGCGGCGATTCCCGGGTCCCACGAGGAGGACAGCGCGGTGGCCGAGGGCAGGTTGACCGACGGACTGCGTTCGTCCCACACCTCGCCGCGAACACCGCTCGGACCATCGGAGACGAGGATGCGCCGCAAGCCGATCCGCTCGATCGGCCAGGTCGTCCAGAAATCGCGGCCGGTCAGCAGCCGGACCTTCTCCTCCAGCGTCAGTTCGGTCACCAGGGCGTCGATGCGCTCGGCCGTCGTCGCGGGGGAGTTCGTTGCGGTGGAGTTCGTCGTGGTGCTGGTCATCGTCATCCTTCCGCGGCGAAACCGCGCTCGCCGAGCTGCTCGTCGAACCGGGCCAGGAGCGGGTCGGCGGTGTCGGTCATCCAGGCCCGGAGGTGCTCGCGAGCGGTCGCGAGCGTCGCTGCGTGCGCCGGCTGCTCGGAGAGGTCGCGCAGCCCCGCCGGGTCGTTCTCGAGGTCGTAGAGCTCCTCGCGCCGGCGGTGGGTGTAGAACTCGACCCGAGCGGCGATCGCCGGGTCATCGGCCGCCGCCGCCACCATCCCGGGCCAGCTCAGGCCCATCATGTTCTCGGCCTGGTACTCGGTGTGCCCGTCAGCCCAGCCGTTCCAGATGTAGCCGTACCGGGCATCCTGCACGCACCGCATCTCGTAGCGGCGCTGAGCGGCCGTCTCGTGGAAGACCGTGACGACGTGGTCGCGCTCGGGGGTGGAGGGAGAGCCCCGTAGCACCGGGACGAGACTCTCCCCGTCGATCTCGCCCGCCGCAACGCCTGCCGCCTCGCAGAACGTGGGGAACAGGTCGAGCATGCTGACGAAGCGTGTGGTCTCCGCGCCTCCCGGTGCGACGACCCCCGGCCAGCGCACGATGAGCGGTGTGCGGGTCGACTGCAGGTAGCAATTCGCCTTCGAGAACGGGAACGCCATGCCGTTGTCGGAGAGGAACACGACGAGGGTCTCCCCCGCCTGCCCGGACGCCTCGAGTTCACCCAGCACGGCACCGACGACGTCGTCGCAGCGCCGCGCCGAACTCAGGTACTGCGCGTACTCCGTTCGCACCGCGGGGATGTCGGGGAGATACGCCGGTGGGGTCGCGGCCTCGTCGTCGGCGTCGTACACCTTGGAGGGCTCGGGGATGGCGTCGGCGGCGTCACCGAAGGCTCGGCGCACGTCGTCGGCGCCGTGGAACGGGCGGTGGGGGTCGTGGGCGTTCACCATGAGGAACCAGGGCCGGTCCGCCGCTTCGGCGAGGAAGGCCGCCGTCTCCTCGGCGTAGCGGGCGGGGTCGCGGCCGAGCCCGAGTTGCCGCATCTCCACGATGCGGTCCCAGCCGAAGCGGTCGACCGGCTGGAGGTGGTTGACCTTGCCGAGGATGCCCGTGCGATAGCCCGCCGCAGCGAGCAGTCCGGTGAGCAGGGGCACCCCGTCGTCGATGGGCTCGAAGCCCTCGGCGCCGTTCCGGTGCGGCCACAGACCGGTCATGATGGCGGATCGGCTCGGCTGGCAGACGGCGACCGCGACGTGCGCACGGCCGAAGATCATGCCCTCGGCCGCCAGCGCGTCGAGCGCCGGCGTCACGTCGCCGGGGCCGCCGAACGCGCCGGGGGTCGTGCCCTCCATGTCGTCGGCGGTGATGAAGAGGATGTTGGCAGGCATCGTCGACCCTCCTCAGCCGACCGCGCGCTGCGGCGGGATGCCCCGGGCCACGTGGTCGTCGAGCACATCCTGCCACGGGATGACCGAGTGCGCCCTCGCCCACTCCTCGTAGATCGCCACGAGCTCCTCGACCAGCTCGGGTCGCTCCGCGGCGAGATCGTTCGACTCGATCCGGTCGACGGCGATGTCGTAGAGCTCCCACGGGCCGCCCCACTCGCGCACGAGCTTGTGCCGGCCCCGCCGCACCGCCGCGTTGCCCACGTGCTCCCAGCAGACCGTGCGGTCCTGGTCGTCGGATTCGGGTGTGCGCCACGCCTCCAGGAGGCTCTGGCCCTCGGCGGAGTTGGGGGCGCCCAGCACGTCGAGGATGGTCGGGACGATGTCGGTGACGTGCCCGAGCGAGTGGCTGATCGCGCCGCCCGCCGGCACTCCGCCGCCCGGCCAGGCGGCGATGAACGGTGTGGAGATGCCGCCCTCGTGCACCCAGCGCTTCCACATGCGGAACGGCGTGTTCGACACGGTCGCCCAGTCCTTGCCGTAGCTCTGGTAGGTCGTGTCGGGCCCGGGCATGATCGAGGGATCGTTGCCGAACGGGATCGGCCGGCCGTCGCGCGTGGCGGGCGGAGCCGTGAAGGGCGGGAAGAAGGAGGGCCCGGGCGGGAGCTCCTCGGCGCAGCCGCCGTTGTCGGAGAAGAACAGCACGATCGTGTCGTCGGCCACTCCCGCCGCATCCAGGGCGTCGAGGATGCTGCCGACTCCGCGATCCAGCGACTCGACCTGGGCGGCGTAGACCGCCATCCGTTCGATCTGCCAGTCGCGGTTCTCCTCGGGCCACTCGGGCAGCGTCTGCTGCTCGGGCAAGTGGTCGACGGCGGGCAGGATGCCCTCCTGGCGCAGCCGTGCGAGGCGCCGCTCCCGCGCATCCGACCAGCCGGCTTCGAACCGTGCCCGGTACTTCGCGATCTCCTCCTCGCGCGCCTGCAGAGGCCAGTGCGGCGCCGTGTAGGTGAGGAAGAGGAAGAACGGATCCTCCGCCTTCGCGTGCCGCCGCACGAAATCGACGCCGCTCGCCGTGATGTCGTCGGTGAAGTAGAAGTCGTCGGGCAGCTCGTCGTCGGGCACCCTCGTCTCGCCCTCGGTCAGCGGGGGCTGGTAGTAGCTCGACGCCCCGGGCAGGATGCCGCGGAACTCGTCGAAGCCTCGACGCGTCGGCCAGGTGTCGCACGGCGTGGTGAACTCGCTGGCGAGATGCCATTTGCCGAACAGTCCCGTGGCGTAGCCGCGCGCGTGCAGCAGCTCCGCGAGCGTCGGCACCTCGGTGGTCAACGAACCCGGGTAGCCGTTCGGCCGGTTGTCGGTGGTGAGCACGCCGATGCCGACCGAGTGCGGGTGGTGGCCCGTGAGCAGGGCCGCGCGCGACGGGCTGCAGCGCGGCGTGACGTAGTACGAGCTCATCCGGATGCCGCGGTCGGCCAGCCGCTGCAGCGCCGGGGTGTCGATCTCACCACCGAAGGGCGCGATGTCGGAGAAGCCGAGGTCGTCGGCGAGGATGATGACGATGTTGGGCTGGTGGGCCACGGAGAGGTCTCTTTCGATGAGGCGGATCAGTGATCCGGGGAGGGGTCGGCCGAACTCAGCAGGTACGGTTCGAGCACCTTCATGAACAGGTCGAGCTGGCCGGCGCGGTCGAATGCCGCGGTGTCGAGCACCCACTGGGCGCCGAGACCGTGGGCGAGACCGAGCACCCAGCGGGCGATGGTGGTGGCTGTCACGCCGTCCGGCAGCCGCGACTCGTCCACCGTGCGGGAGACCATGTCGGTCATGGAGGTGACCAGGTTTTCGTTGCGCACGGCGAACCAGGTGTGACCCGGGTGGTCGACCGCGGTGGCCTCGGCGGCGAGCACCACGAACAACTGCACGAGTTCGGGGTTCTGGTCGTTCTCCTTGAGGGTCGCGATGTAGGCCGCGAGCGGGGACATGCCCTCCTCGATGTGCCGTTCCCGCGACGCGATGTTCCGGGCTTCGCGTTCCTGCAGCACCGCCAGGAGCAGGGCCGCCTTGGTCGGGAAGTAGTGCAGGATGCCGGCCTGCGTGATGCCGACCTCGCGGGCGATGTCGGCGAGGCTCACCGTGTTGAAGCCGCCGGCCGAGAACAACGACGTCGCGGTGTCGAGGATCTCGCGGCGACGCGCTTCGCCGCGCTTCTGCGTGCTCGTCTGGGCACGGCTGCGGGGTGTCATCGTTTCGGCGCTCATGTCTCTCCTACCGTTGTGCTGACGTCAGTCATGCGATGGCCTTCTCCAGATCGGGCGTCGCTGCGAGCAGCGTCCGCGTGTAGGGATGCTGCGGGTCGCCGAAGATCTGCTCCGTAGTGCCATGCTCCACGATCTGGCCCTTGTACATCACCGCCACGCGGTGACTGATCTCCCTCACCACGGCCAGGTCGTGCGAGATGAACAGGTACGCCAGGTCGTCGGCCTCCTGCAGCTCGCGCAGGAGCCGGAGGATCTGCTCCTGGATCGACACGTCCAGCGCCGACACGGGCTCGTCGAGGATGAGCAGGCGCGGGTCGCTGGCGAGCGCCCGAGCGATTCCGATGCGCTGGCGCTGACCGCCGGAGAACGCCCACGGGTACCGGTCGAGGTACTCCGGCCCGAGGCTGACCCGCTCGAGCAGCTCGACGCTCCTGGCGTGCAGCTCATGGCCGGGCACGCCCGCGACGCTCAGGGCCTCGGCGAGCGACTGCCCGGCGGTGCGGCGCGGGTTCAAGGACGAGTACGGGTCCTGGAACACGTACTGCACGGCCCGCGCCACTCCGCGGCGCTCCTGCGCGGAGATGCCGTGGATCGACTTGCCGTCGACGTCGATCTCACCCTCGGCCGGCTCGTAGATGCCGACGATGGTTCGCGAGAGCGTCGATTTTCCGCACCCCGACTCCCCGACGAGGGCGAGGGTCTCGCCCGCATCCACGTGCAACGACACCCCGTTCACCGCGAAGAAGGGCGTGGGCTTGCGGAAGAGGCTGGTGCGGTGGGTGTTGACGTTCGTCTTGAGATCGCGAACGTCGAGCACTCTCGGCCGCTCCACCGGCGCGTCTTCGCGCAGCGGCGCATCCATCTTCGGGATGGCGTCCATCAGGCGCACCGTGTACGGGTCCTTCGGCTGCGTGAGCACCGATCGCACGTCGCCGCGTTCGACGATCTTGCCGTGGTACATCACCACGACGTCGTCGCAGAGCTCGGCGACCACGCCCATGTCGTGCGTGATGAACAGGATCGCGATGCCGAGCTCGTCGCGCAGATCGCGCAGCAGATCGAGGATCTGGGCCTGGATCGTGACGTCGAGGGCCGTGGTGGGCTCGTCGGCGATGAGCACGGAGGGATTGTTGGCCAGCGCGATGGCGATCACGACGCGCTGCCGCATGCCGCCGGAGAACTGGTGCGGGTACTTCGTCGCGGCCTCCTCCGGGTTCGGGATGCCGACCTTGCCGAGCAGCTCCACCGCCCGCTCGCCGGCGGCGCGCGAGTCGACGCCGTGGATGCGCAGCGCTTCGACGATCTGGTCCTTGATCCGCATCACGGGGTTCAGCGCCGCCTGCGGGTCCTGGAAGATCATCGCGATCTGGGCTCCGCGCACGTCGAGCATCTGCTTCTCGGTGAGCTCGGTCAGGTCACGCCCGCGGAGCTCGATCGTTCCGCCGGTCACCCGGCCGGGGTGGCGGAGCATCCGCATCACGGCACGGGAGGTGACGGACTTGCCCGACCCGGACTCGCCGACGATGCCGAGGATCTGACCGGGCCGCAGCTCGAACGAGACGCCGTCGACCGCGGTGAGCGGACCGCTCGGCAGGTCGAACGTGACCTCCAGGTCGGTGACGCGGAGCAACGGCTCCGCCGTGGGGTCTGTGCTGGTCATTTGCGGATCACCGTTTCGTTGAGCGCGTCGGAGAGGAGGCTGAACGACATCGACAGCAGGATGAGCACCAGCGTCGGGCCGAGGATGTACATCGGCGACTGCTCGATGAAGCGGATGCCGACGTTCAGGAGCGACCCGAGCGAGGGCTCCGGCGGCTGGATGCCGAGGCCGATGATGCTGAGGCCGGCTTCGATGAAGACCGCGACGACCACGAAGATCGCGCCCCCGACGAGGATCGGGTCGACCGCGTTGGGCAGGATGTGGCGCCACAGGATGGTGCCCTTCCCGACACCGAGGGTGCGCGCGGCGACGACGTACTCGCGTTGCATCTGCTCCATCAGGGCCGCGCGGGCCTGCCGGCCGAACGAGGGCAGGCCGCTGATGGTGATGGCCACCACGAGCGCCGCCCAGCCCGGGCCCATGATGAGCACGATGCAGACACCCAGCACCACGCCGGGGAAGCCCAGGATGATGTCGAGCACGCGTTGCACGACGGTGCCGGCCACCCGCGACAGGGCTCCGAGGAGGCCCAGCGCGGTGCCGATGATCATGCTGAGCGGCACCGCCACCAGGATGATCGAGAAGTCGGTGCGGAGGCCGTAGACGGTCCTGACGAGGAGGTCGCGACCGAGTTCGTCGGTGCCGAAGGGGTGCGCGAGGCTCGGGCCGAGGAAGGCGTCCCGGGTCTGCTGGTCGTAGCCGCCGGGGAACAGCAGCGGGGCGGAAACGGCGAGCACGACGAGCACGATCAGGATCGCCGCACCGATGATGCCGCGCGGGGTGCGGAAGGCCGACAGGTAGCGCTGGAGCGTCGCTCCGGGCGTCAGCCGGCGCTGCCGGGTGCGCTGCAGGTTCACCGCCTCGGTGCGGGGCGGACTCGGGACTCGGGAGGCTTTGCGGTCGACGCTCATCTCAGGCGTCCAATCTGACTCGGGGATCGAGGGCGGCGAGGATCATCTCGGTGATCAGCTGAGCGAACACGGCGATGAGCACAGCGCCCATGATGAGGATCTGCACGAGCTGGTAGTCGCGCGAGTTGACGGCCTGCACGGCCAGCTGACCGAGACCGTTGCGGGCGAAGATCGCCTCGATGATGATGGCACCGCCGAACAGCTCGCCGACGCGGATGCCGATGGCCACCACGGCCGCGCCGAGGCTCGTGCGGAGCACGTGGCGGAAGGTGATCCGGCGGGCGGACGCACCCTTCGCACGCGCGAGGTCGACGAACTCCTCGCCCCGGGTGGTGCGCATCGTCGTCTGCAGGAGCCGGGCGACCGACGGGGCCTGGGACAGGCCGAGCGCGAGGGCCGGCAGCAGCAGGTACTGGATGCCGATCTCGGGGTTCTGCGTCAGCGGCACCTCGCCGCTCACCGGCAGGATGCGCCAGGTGACGCCGAAGAGCACGATGAGCAGGAGGCCCGCCAGGAATGCTGGCGTGGCCAGCAGCAGGGTGTTGGTGGTGTCCACGGCGAAGCGGGCGACCTTCGACTGCGCGGAGCCACCGAGGATGCCCAGCGTGAACCCGATGATCACGAGGAAGATCGCGGCGAGGAGTGCGAGTTCGATCGTGCTCTCCAGGCGAGCCCCGATCAGGTCGGTGACCGAGCGGTTGAAGATGAACGACTCCCCGAGGTTGCCCCGGAACACCCCGCCGAGCCAGGTGAAGTACTGCACGACGAGGGGCTGGTCGAGACCGAGCGACGCCCGGATGGCTTCGACCTGCTCCGGCGACGCGTCGGAGCCGGCGATCGTCTGGGCCGGGTCGCCCGGCGCGAACCGCGGCAGCAGGAAGGCGATGATGGAGGTCGCGAACAGCACCAGGATGATGGACGGGAGCTTGCGCAGCAGGAACCGCAGCATCAGGCACCGCCCGCCGCGTCGACGAGGGCGCGCAGCCGGGCGGCCACCTCGGGCTGGTCCTCCGACGCGTCCCGCTCCTCGAACGGATCCTCGGCGAGGTCGACGAGGTAGGGGCGAGGCAGGTCGGGGCTCGTGACGAGCTTGTGCGTCGGGGTGGTGAGGGCGCGCCACTGCCGAAGCAGCACCCACGCGTTCGCGCCGTAGTGGCGGGCCGCCATCTCGATCTCGCGCTCCGAGCGGTCAAGACCCGAGACCGTCCACTCGCGATGCGAGTCGGTGCGGCCCTCGAGCACGCCGAGCACGGATCTGGCGGTCATCGCCTCCGGCACCGCGACGCCCGCGGCGTCGAGGATGGTGGCGGCGAGGTCTTCGAGCGACACCAGGGCGTCGCTCACCACGCCGCCCGTTCGCACGACGGGTCCGCTCACGACGAGCGGGATGCGGATGCTCGGGTCGAGGGCGATCTGCTTGCCCCAGGTGCCGTGGTCGCCGAGCATCTCGCCGTGGTCGCTGGTGTAGATGACGACGGTGTTCGCTAGCTCACCCTCGGCCGCCAACCGGTCGAGGAACGAACCGAGGTGGCGATCGATGTTCTCGATCATCGCGGCGTACCGGCGGCGCACCTCGTCGTGGTCGCCGTCGAACTCGCCCGGGGCGTGCGGCGGCGGGAAGGAGACATCCGCCCAGTCGTCGCGCATGCGGTCGGTGACGTCCATCGGGTCGTGGGGGCCGGCGAAATTGACCACGAGGTGCCACGGGGCATCCGTCGGGCGACGGTCGAGCATCGTGTGGGCGTTCGCCGCGATCCAGTTGTCGAGGTAGGACTCCTCGGGCAGCGGGCTCGGCGCCACGTCGCGGTAGGGAGCATCCTTTCGGCGACCGAAGTCGGCGCGGTGCACGTCGGCCAGGCCGGCTTCGTAGAGATGGTTCATGTACGGCCCGTGCGGGCGGCCGTCGCGGGTCGACCAGAGGGAGTCGAACTTGCCCTCGTTGTCGATCCCGTCGGACATGCCCCACTCGCCGAGCAGGCGCGAGCCGTCGAGGTTCCAGTCGAAGGTCGCCTTGTGCAGGTCGAACTTGCCCACCCCCGCCACGAAGTATCCGCCCTCGTCGCGCAGGGTGCGGTAGTAGGTCGTGCTCTCGACGGGCAGGTCGTGGAAGTTGTTGGGCACCGGCGTCGAGGTGTAGTCGAGGCCGGTGGCGAGGCAGGCCCGCGCCGGTGCACACAGCGGCGAGGGAGTCGTCGCCCGCCGGAAGGTGACGCCGGACTCCTGCAGGCGCCGGATGTTCGGCGTGCGCACGGGCAGGCCCGGCTCGCCTTCCAGCCAGTCGTAGCGGTGCTGATCGGCGATCACCAACAGCACGTTGGGGGTGGTCATGTCGGTCCTTCCGGATGCGCGGGCGCGATCACGCGCGCACGCTGAGGTTGGGGAGGAGGGCGCCCCGGCGGGCGCCCTCCGGTGGATCACTGGGTGACGAACGCCTTCGAGGCATCGAGGTAGGCCCTCGTGCTCCAGGACAGGTCCTGCGCGGCGTCGGCCTGCACGAACTGCCCGTCGACCCGCACGATGTTGGTCGAGAAGGCCTGCTCGAGCATGTACTCCGTCAGGGCGTGCAGCGCGTCGCCGTAGTCGGCCTCGTCGGCGGTGAGCAGGTCGTTGCGCAGCTGCTCGTACTCGTCGGTCCAGAACTTCGAGGGGTTGCCCTTGCGCAGCGACGGCAGGGTGTTCATCAGCGTGATCGGCGCCAGGCCGTTGAGGCCGTGCAGTGGCATGAAGACCTGCCCGAGCTCGCCGGCGATCTGGTTCTGACCGAAGGTCTGCGTGTCGACCGCGTTGATGGTGGGCTTCAGGCCCACCTCTTCGAGGTTGTTGCGCACGATCTCGGCGACGCTGGCGTTCGCCGGGATGCTGATCACGTTGATCGTCACCGCGGCTCCTGCCGCGCCGGACTGTTCGAGCAGCTGCTTCGCCTTGTCGGGGTCGTAGCTGTAGTAGTCGTCGAGGTCGGAGGGGTAGTCGACCGAGCTCTCGTCCCAGAACACGTCGGTGGGCGTCGCGCCCTCACCGAAGACCTGGGTCGCGATCCGGTCGCGGTCGATCGCGTAGTTCAGCGCCTGCCGGGCCTCGACCGTGTCGAACGGGGCCTGAGTGGTGTCGATGCCGAGGGGGTAGACGCTGCCCGAGGTGTTCACGATCGTGTAGCCGCTGCTCGCGCCGATGGAGTTCACGTCTTGCGGGTTCATGCCGATGGCGACGTCGGAGCGCCCGCTGCGCACGGCGTTCAGCATCGCGGTGCTGTCCGTGATCACCGCCACGTCGATGCCGTCGAGGTGCGGCTTCTCGCCCCAGTAGTCGTCGTAGCGGTCGAGCGTCAGTTCGGAACCCGGCGTCCAGTTCGTGAAGACGAAGGGACCGGTGCCGACCACCTGGGAACCGTCGGCCAGGCCGGCTGCGGTCTCCTGGTCGAGGATGAAGGTCTGCTCGAAGAAATCGAACAGGTTCGGGATGGCCTGGGAGAAGGTGATGGTGAGCTCGGTCGGGCTCGTGACCTCGATGCCCGAGAACATCTTCGCGATGTACGAGGTCTGCGAGCTGGAGGTCGCGGCCGTCTCGAACGAGTACTTCACGTCATCGGCCGTCATCGTCCGTCCGGTGTGGAACGTCACGTCATCGCGGAGGGTGATGTCGATCGACAGCCCGTCGTCGGCCAGCTTCCATTCCTTCGCGAGCAGCGGCTGCGGCTTCCCGTCGGCGTCGAGCACCGTCAGCGTCTCGAAGACGTTCGCGGCCCAGGAGAAGTTGCCGAGACGGCCCGAGAGCACGTTGTTCGGCTGGGCATCCGCACTCTGGGCGATGGTCAGCCGCCCGCCGTCGACGGGCGTGGCGGACGCCTGGGCGGCGGTGTTGACGGCTGACTGGCATCCGGTCAGCGTCATGGCGAGGGCGGCGGCGCCGGCGGCGACGCCGACGAGCAACCTGGATCTGCGGGACTTCAACATCGTTGTTGTTCACTCCTCATCGGTGAGAGACTGGTGCTGTTGCAAAAACCTAGTGAGTAGATAGTAGGTTTGCAAGTACGAATTTCGCGAGGAGGCGATGACAGATGCTCGAGGGCAGGCCGAATGTGCTCTGGATCATGGCGGACGAGCTGCGCGCCGACGCCCTTTCGTGCTACGGCAACGTGCACCCCGAGGTGCGCACGCCGAACATCGATGCCCTGGCGGCGAGCGGCGTGCTCTTCGAGCGCGCGTACGCGTCGTCACCCGTCTGCGTTCCCGCCCGGCACGCGATGCTCTCCGGAATGAGCCCGCTCGCGAGCGGGGTGGTCAACAACGAGGGCTACCTGCCCGCGGGATTCGAGCCACCCGAGATGTTTCCCGAGACCTTCGCCGCTGCCGGCTGGACGACGGCGAACTACGGCAAGGAGCACCTCCCCGGCGGCCGTTCGCCCTGGCAGATCGACGACCACACCGGGTCGGGCATGCCGGAACTCCTGGCCGTCGCTGGCGAGCACGGCGTTCCGATCCGGCGATCGCCCGGCATCGGACACGTCTACGACGCCGTCCTCCCCGCGGGCATCGCGACCGGCTCGGAGGCGATCACGGATGCGACGGTCGCCGCCCTGACGGCGGCCGACGGCCCCTTCCTCCTCCGTGCCAGCTTCGTGCAGCCGCACAAGCCCATGGTGGTGCCCGAGCCGTGGGCGAGCCGCTACGACGACGTGCACTTCGACGTGCCGCGGGAGCCCGGCGACGCGCAGAACGAGTTCGAACGCGAATGGGGCCGGCTCACCCGGGGGGCCGAGCTCAGCGACGAGGAGCTGCAGCTCTCGTTCCGGCGGTATCACGGCTGCGTCGCCTGGCTCGACGACCAGGTCGGGCGCATCCTCGAGGCGCTCGACCGGGCCGGCCTCCGGCAGTCGACCATCGTGGTGCTCGGCACCGATCACGGCGCGTCGCTCGGCGAGCACGGCATCCTGGCCAAGCACACCTTCGCGCCGGAGAGCCACCGCGTGCCCCTCATCGTCTCCTGGCCGGGCGTGCTGCGCGCCGGCGAGCGCCGCGGCGACCTCGCCGTGAGCGAAGACCTCGCGGCGACGCTACTGGGCCTCGCCGGCCTCCCGCGGCCCGCCGGGATGACCGGGCGGGATCTCTTCGCCGACCCCGCACCCGAGGTGGTGCTCTCGGCCATCGGCTACGGGGAGCCGTCCAGCCGGGCGTTCCCGAATCGCGACGAGGGCGCCTGGGGCGACGGCCGCGGCTGGCCCCAGCGCGTCTGCGCGCGCACCGTGCGCTACCGCTTCGACGCGACCACCCGCCGAGGCGGCGAGCAGGTCGCGGCCGACGACGCCGCACCCTTCTTCGCCGACACCCTGCGGGACCCTGCCGAGCGCGTGAACCGGGTCGACGACCCGGACTACGCCGACGTCGTGCGCACGCTCTCCGAGCAGGTCGAGACCGCCGCCGCCGGCATCCCGGTCGCCGTCGTCGACGCGGCCGACTTCGCCCGCACCCGGGGCCGTACCGGCGCCGTCTGAGCACGCCAGCCGCCCCGCGCGTCCGCCCCGCATCCGCCCTGCATCCGCACCGCATCCGCCCGACCCTGAAGGAGAACCCGTGACCGACACACCGAGACGCCCCAACATCGTCTTCGTGCTCACCGACGACCATGCCGCGCACTCGATCGGCGCCTACGGGTCGGTCGTCAACGAGACGCCCCACATCGACGCCATCGCCGACGCCGGGGTGCGGCTCGACAACTGCTTCGTCACCAACTCGCTCTGCTCACCCAGCCGGGCCTCCATCCTCACCGGCACCTACAGCCACGTGAACGGTGTCACCACCCTCTGGACGCCGATCGACGCCTCCCAACCCACCTTCATCTCGCAGCTGAAGGCGGCGGGCTACCGCACCGGCATCGTCGGCAAGTGGCACATGGGCGAGGAGGAGCCCTCGAACCCCAAGAACTTCGACTACTGGGACGTGCTCATCAATCAGGGCGAGTACGTCGATCCGCGGTTCCTCTCGGCCGCGGGCATCCGCAACGAACCCGGCTACGCGACGGATGTCATCACCGACCTCGCCATGCAGTGGGTCGAGAGTCTCGACGGCGACGAGCCGTGGTGCCTGCTGGTCTGGCACAAGGCTCCGCACCGGCCGTGGGAGCCGGATGAGAAGCACAAGGACATGTACTCCGACCCGATCCCGGTGCCGGGGACGTTCTGGGACGACCTGAGCACGCGCTCCGCCTCCGCCCGCCGGGCCTTGATGTCGATCGCCGACTACATCAACAGCGAAGACCTCAAGGTCGACCCGCCCGAGGGGCTGAGCTACGACGAGCTCGCGCTCTGGAAGTACCAGCGCTACATGGAGGACTACCTGCGCTGCGTCGCGTCGGTCGACGACAACGTGGGCCGGCTCACCGAGTGGCTCCGCGATCGCGGCGACCTCGACGACACCGTGCTGATGTACTCCTCCGACCAGGGCTTCTTCCTCGGCGACCACGGCTGGTTCGACAAGCGCTTCATGTACGAGGAGTCGCTGCGCATGCCGTTGGTGATGAGCTATCCGCGCGCCATCCCCGCCGGCTCGGTGCACGACGGAATCGTCACCAATGTCGACTTCGCGCGCACGATCCTCGACGCGGCCGGGGTCGAGCCGCACGAGCGGATGCAGGGTCGCAGCTTCTGGGGCGACCTCGCGGGCGAACCGTCCACTCCCCCGGCGGAGGGCATGTACTACCGCTACTGGGAGAACGACGACTGGTTCCACAAGGCGCCGGCGCACTACGGCTACCGCGACCGCCGGTACAAGCTCATCTACTACTACAACACCGGCTACGGCCTGCCCGGCAGCGGATTCTTCGAGTACCCGGCCGAATGGGAGCTCTTCGACCTCGAGACCGACCCGCACGAACTGCGCAACGTCTACGACGACCCCGAGTACGCCGGCATCCGTGACGACCTCACCCGGCGGATGCTCGAGGCGCAGGCCGCGGTGGGCGACGAGCCCTGGGCGGGCCAGCAGCCCGCCACCGACGAGCGGTTCACCGTGCTCGCCCGGTTCACCCGCTCACCCGGCATGAACCCGGTCGTGCCGACGACACCGCGATGACCGGGCCGTCGGCGGGCGGGCGGCCCAACATCCTCTGGATCTCCACCCACGACATCAACCCCGACCTCGGCGCCTACGCCGGAGTGTGGCCGGGCGCCGAGGTGGCACACACCCCCCACCTCGACGCCCTCGCCGCGGCGGGGGTGCGGTTCGATCAGGCGTTCGCCACGACACCGGTGTGCGCCCCCTCGCGATCGGCCCTGCTGACGGGCTGCTTCCCGACCTCCATCGGCACGCACCAGATGCGCGCGAAAGCGGTGCCGCCACCCGAGGTGCGGCTGCTGTCGGAGTACTTCCGGATGGCCGGGTACTACGCCACGAACAACTGGTTCACCGACTTCCAGGTGCATCTGCCGGGCACTGCCTTCGACGAGTGCTCGCCCACGGCCCACTGGCGGGGCCGGCCCGATCCGGAGACGCCGTTCTTCGCGACCTTCCACGGCATGACGACGCACGAGGGCCAGCTCTACCTCTCCGACGAGGAGTTCGACCGGGTCACCGCCGGGCTCCCGGATGCGCAGCGGCACGACCCCGCCACCGTCCCCATCCCGCCCTACCACCTCGACACGGCGGCGTTCCGCACCGCCTGGGCGCGGTACCACGACCTCATCTCGGTGATGGACGCCTGGGTCGGCGACCTGCTCCGGCAGCTCGACGACGACGGTCTGGCCGAGAACACGATCGTCGTGTTCTGGTCGGACCACGGCGCGGGCTTCCCGCGGATGAAGCGCGCCCCCACCGAGGCCGGGCTCCGGGTGCCGGTGATCGTGCGCTGGCCCGGGCGCCTCACGGGCGGACAGGTGCGCACCGACGTCGTGCACCTCGCCGACCTCGGGCCGACCATGCTCGCGATGGCCGGACTGCCGGTGCCCGAGCATCTGCAGTTCTCCCCCTTGTTCGACGCGGACGGCCGCGCGCTGAGCCAGGGCCGCTACGCGTTCGGCGGCCGGGACCGGATGGATGAGCAGCGCGACAGCTCCCGCACCGTGCGCGACGAACGCTTCCGGCTCATCCGTCATCGCCATCCGGACCGCTCGCCCCTGCAGCACCAGCACTTCGCCGAACGGTTCCCCACCTGGCGCGACCTCCGCACGGCGGTGAACGATGAGGCGCGGCAGCGCGCAGCGGGACTGCGGCCCGACCGGCTCACCCCTCTGCAGCGCCGCGTCACCGGCGAGTGCAAACCCGAGATCGAGCTGTACGACGTCGCCGCCGACCCGCACGAGACGACCGACCTGGCCGGCGACCCGGGGTATGCCGAGGTCGTGGCGAGGCTGCTCAGCGCACTCGACGAGTGGCTCGAGCGCACCGGCGACCTGGGCGCCGTCGCCGAGGACGACCTGGCCGAGCAGTGGCGCCCGGACGGTGTGGAGCCGCGCACCGCGGCGCCGACGGCCGCGCTCGACGAGTCCGCCGCGATCGTCCTGACCTGCGAGACACCGGGCGCGTTGATCGGGTGGAGCACCGAGCCACCCGAGACCGAGCGGGAGCTCTCGCTGCAGCAGCGCATCAACGGTGAGCCCGCGGAGCCGATCGGCTGGCGCATCGCAACCGGGCCGATCGACCTGCCCGAGGGGGCGACGCTCTGGCTGCGGGCGTGGCGGCTCGGCATCGGCCCGAGCCCGATCGTGGCCGTGCGCCGTGGCGGCTCCGACAACGCGATACTGGAAGTTGCGACAGAAGGAGCAGGAGTATGAGCGACGCCGAGGGATGCGGACCGGGCTGCACGTGTGGCGCACCGGGACGATCGGCCTTCCTCACGATCGGGACGGCCCCCGACGCGGTGCCGTCGGCGCCGGCGGCCCCACCGGCACACTCGATCGAGCAGATCCATGTTCCGGCCGGGTCGTTCACCATGGGCGACTCCTCCGGTGACCGCAACCCCGCCGACGGCGAGGTGCCGCTGCACGAGGTGCGGCTCGACGGCTTCACCATCGACGCCACCACCGTCACGAACGACGACTTCGCCCGCTTCGTCGACGCCACTGGCTACGCCACCGAGGCGGAGACCTTCGGATTCTCGGCCGTCTTCCATCTCGCGCTCGACGCCCCGCGCGAGGACATCGTGGGCCAGCCGCCCGGCACGCCGTGGTGGTACGGGGTGCGCGGAGCCGACTGGCGGCACCCGGGCGGTCGCGGTTCCACGATCGACGCGCTGGGCGAGCATCCGGTCGTGCACGTCAGCTGGAACGACGCCCAGGCCTACTGCGCCTGGGCGGGGCGGCGCCTGCCCACCGAAGCGGAGTGGGAGTACGCCTCCCGCGGCGGACTCGTGGGCGCGAAGTACCCGTGGGGCGACGACGAGGTCGACGCCGGCGGGTGGCGGGCCAACATCTTCCAGGGCGTGTTCCCGGGCGAGAACACGGTGGAGGACGGATACCTCACCACGGCACCGGTGCGCAGCTTCGCACCCAACGGGTACGGACTGTGGCAGACGGTGGGCAACGTGTGGGAATGGTGCGCCGACCGGTACTCACCGCACTACTACCGCGAGTCGCCCGCCGAGAACCCCACGGGGCCGGATCAGGGCGAGGTGCGCGTGATGCGCGGCGGGAGTTACCTCTGCCACATCTCCTACTGCAACCGGTACCGCAACTCGGCGCGCTCGCAGAACACGCCCGACTCGTCGATGGGCAACGCGGGGTTCCGCACGGTGGCGCTGGCGGGGGTGGCCGCATGACCGGCTCGGAGCCGGGCTCGGGGCGCCGCTTCCCCGCCTCGGTCTTCACGCGGGGCTCGGAACCCGACGCGCGTTTCAGTCTCGCGAACGAGCGGACGTTCCTGGCCTGGATCCGCACCGGACTGGCGCTGCTCGCGGGCGGCGTGGCGCTGGAGGCCCTCGGGCTCGGCATCCACCCCGGGCTCCGGCTCACGGCATCCGTCATCCTCATCGTCGCCGGGCTCCTCACACCGTTGCAGGGCTGGTTCGGCTGGGCGCGCACCGAACGCGCGCTGCGCCTCGGCAACCCGCTGCCGAGTGCGCCGCTCGCGTTGCCGCTCGCGATCGTGGTCGCCGTGGTCGGGTTGCTCGTGCTCATCGGAGTGCTGGTGTGAGCCTCTTCGACCCCGGGCTCCAGCCCGAGCGCACGGCTCTGGCCTGGCGTCGAACGGCGCTCGCGCTCTTCGTGGGGTCGCTCGTGGCCATGCGCATCCTGCCCGAGGTGCTCGGCGGCTGGGCGGTCGTGCTCGGGGCGGCCGGCGTCGTGGCAGCCGGAGCGCTGCTCTGGGCGGTGCACCGCCGCTACCTGGGCCACCACCGCATGCTGACGGAGGAGGGCGATCGCAGCGCGCTCGCCGGCGGCCGGCTGATCGCCGCCAC
Organism: Herbiconiux sp. FW305-C-125; assembly: GCF_058783455.1. NCBI lineage: Bacteria > Bacillati > Actinomycetota > Actinomycetes > Micrococcales > Microbacteriaceae > Herbiconiux > Herbiconiux sp. FW305-C-125. The sequence continues at coordinate 1,247,266 of NZ_JBYSYO010000001.1, forward strand.
CGCGCTCTTCTGCGTGCTCGCGGCGGCGCTCACCCTCGTGCTCGTCATCGTGATGGCTGCGACCGGGTTCTCGATCGCGACGATCGTCTGAGGCCTGCTCGGCCGGCTCGATCGGCTCGGCCTGCTCGGCCTGCTCGGTCGTCGCGGGCTCGTCGGCCGCCGCGGTTTCGTGGCCGGGCTCAGCCGGCCCAGCGCCCCCAGCCGCGCCCGAACATGTCGTCGAACGATCCCGGCGCGCCGAACGGGTCGTCGCCGCGCCGCGAACCGAGGTAGGAACCCACCACCGCCGCGCCCAGGTCGTCGAGCTCGGGCGACACCATCGTGCCCCCCACGCGCTTGGCCATCGACGCGATGAACCGCGCCAGCCCCGGGTCGTCGCCGAGCCGGAAGAACGTCGTCTTCGCCCCGAGTCGCATCGAGTTGTCGAGTTCACGCACCGCGTAGGCCACGGTGACCGGATGCGGCGGGTAGCTGAACGCGATCTCCCCGTTCGGTTCGAGATGCGAGGTGGGTTCGCCGTCGGTGACGATGAGCAGCACCGGCTGGGCATTCGGATGCTTGCGGAAGTGCCGGTTCGCCAGCAGCAGGGCGTGGTGCAGGTTGGTGCCCTTGTCCCACTTGGCCTCGAGCGCCGTGAGCTGCTCGATGTCCATCACCTCGGCGTGCCGGCCGAAGCCGATGAGCTGCAGGTCGTCGCCGCGGAACCGGCTGGTGATGAGCGTGTGCAGGGCCAGCGCCGTGCGCTTCATCGGCACCCACCGGCCGTCCATCGCCATCGAGAAGGAGGTGTCGACCAGCAGGGCGACCGCCGCCTGGGTGCGCGCCTCAGTCTCCTGCACCTCGACGTCGCCGATGCGGATCTGCACCGGCCCGAACGCGCCCCGCTCCCCCGCGCTCCGCGTCACGGCGTTCGTGATCGTGCGCGTCACGTCCCACGGCTCCGTGTCGCCGAAGGCCCACTCACGGGTGGCCCCCGACAGATCGCCGGCGGCACCCGCCTGCCGCAGCTCACGGGCGCCCTGGCGGCCCGACATCCGCTCGGCGACGTCGCGGAGCAGTGCCTTGCCGAGCTGGCGCATGGCCTTCGGGGTCATCTTGAGCTGCCCGTCGGAGCCGCGCTTCATCGTTCCCGAGTCGCGCAGGGCCTTCTCGAGTTGCTGCAGTGTTCGGGCATCCACCGCGGCCTCGGGCCCGAGTTGCCGGGCCAGCGCATCGAGGTCGAGGTCGTCCATGCGCGACCCGTCGTAGGACTGGGAGAGCTGCTCGGCGAGTTGATCGAGGTCGGCCAGGTCTTGGAAGACGCCCGTGCCGTCACCGAGCCCGAGACCTTCCTCGCCGTCGAGGCGCTCCGACCCGCCCCAGTTCTCGCCCGGCCGGAGCTCGCGCAGGTTGCCATCGAGTTCGGCGAGCGTCTGCATGAGCTCGGGCGACCCGAACGCTTGCTGGGCGAGCGCGTCGAGTTCGTCGCGCTGTTCCTGGGTCATGGAGTTGCGCATCCGCTGCGCCGCCGCTGCTCGCTGGGCGAGGGTGTCGAGCAGTTCGTCGATGGTCGACGGGTTCTCGGGGAAGTAGTCGCCGTGCTTCGCCATGAACTCGTCGAACTGCTCCTGCGTGTCGTCGCCGCGCTTGTGCGCCTCGAGCAGGGTGTTGAGGTCGCGCATCATCTCGGTGACGGCGGCCCGATCGGCGTCGGTGGCGTTCTCGAGCGCGTTCTTGAGGCCCGCGAACCGCTGGTCGAGCATCTCGCGCCCGAGGAGGTCTTTGATCTTCTCGAAGTCGGCGCGCGCCTCGCTGCTCTGCCAGTCGTAGCCGTTCAGCTCGCTCACGGCGGCCGCCGGCGACGCGGGGAGGTTGTCGAGCTGCATCTGGGCGAGGGCGCGGTCGCCCTCGTCCATGAGGGCATCGCGGGCGAGCTGCTTGCGCTCGGCGAGCACCGCGCGGTCGAGCAGCTGCTTCACCTCGCGCAGGGTGCCGTCGAGGTTGTGCTTCTGCGTGAGTTCGCGGCGGCGCTCGGCCACCCGGCCGGCGAGGTCGTCGAGCCCCTCCTGGTCGCGGCCGCCCCGGCGCAGGAACTCGCGGAGCGCCTGCTCGGGCGAGTAGCCCGCCATCACGTCTTCGCCGATGGCGTCGAGTGCCTCTTTCAGGTCGATCGGCGGGGCGAGCGGATCGGGCCCGTCGACGTACTTGCCGTACCGGGAGCCGCGCGTGAGCCGCCGGTTCGCCCTAGCCACGATCGCCCCCGTCGCCGTGCGTGCCGACCCTGCCGCCCCCCTCGCCGTGCGTGCCGTGCGTGCCGTGCGTGCCGGCCGCGCGAGATCGGAACGACGGAGAAACGGGCCGGATGTCGGGAACGACGGAGCCAGCCTCCGAGTTTGCCCCGCGCATCCGTCGTTCCGGCGCGCATCTGGCACCGGCATCACCGTCGCCGCCGCGCGGGTACGTGTACTCAGCCATAGATCGTCTCGCCGCCCGCGCTGTCTTTGCTGATCTTGCGGGAGAGGTAGAGGCCCTCGAGAGCGAGCTCGATCGCGCCGGCGCGTTCGCCGTCGTTGCGCGCGCCGAGCCGCTCGCAGATCTCGTCGTAGAGCTCCGACTCCCCGAGCGACGGCAACCCCGCGAGGAAGTCGCGCGCGGCCACCTGTTCACCGGTCGTGACCATCACGCCGCTCTCCAGCGCATCCACCAGCAGTGAGAAGTCGATGCCGCGGAAGTGGGAGCGCACGGTCTCGGCGGTGGCGGTGCGGAGCAGGTGGTCGAGGATCTCGTCTTCGCGCCCCTCCTCCCCCGACTCGAACTCGATCTTGCCGCCGAGCACGTCGACGGCCGTCTCGAGGTCGACCGGGCGGGCCACGGCCTCGGCTTCACCCTGCCGGGTGGCGCGGTGGATGGCCGCGGCCGCGATGGTCTCGGCGCCCGCGATGGCGAAGCGTGCGCTGACGCCGCTCCGCTGGTCGACGGCGCTGGATTCGCGGAGCGCGCGGGTGAAGCGGGCCAGGATCTCGACCAGGTAGTCAGGCACCTCGGCCACGAGCTCGGCCTCCTGCCGGATGACCGCCACCTCGTCGTCGAGCTCCGTGGGGTAGTGGGTGCGGATCTCGGCGCCGAACCGGTCTTTCAGCGGGGTGATGATGCGGCCGCGGTTCGTGTAGTCCTCGGGGTTGGCGCTCGCGACCACGAGCACGTCGAGCGGTAGCCGCAGCACGTAGCCGCGGATCTGGATGTCGCGCTCCTCCATCACGTTGAGCATGGCGACCTGGATGCGTTCGGCCAGGTCGGGCAACTCGTTGATGGCCACGATGCCGCGGTGGGAGCGCGGGATGAGGCCGAAGTGGATGGTCTCCGGGTCGCCGAGGCTCCGGCCCTCCGCCACCTTCATGGGGTCGACGTCGCCGATGAGGTCGGCGACGCTGGTGTCGGGGGTGGCGAGCTTCTCGACGTACCGTTCGTCGCGGTGGCGCCACGCGATGGGGAGGTCGTCGCCGAGTTCGGCCGCGCGGCGCCGGCTGACGCTGGTGATGGGGGAATACGGATGCTCGCCGAGCTCCGACCCGGCGATGACCGGTGACCATTCGTCGAGCAGCCCGCTCAGGGTGCGCAGCAGCCGCGTCTTGCCCTGGCCGCGCTCGCCGAGCAGCACCACGTCGTGCCCGGCGATGAGGGCGCGTTCGAGCTGGGGGATGACCGTGGATTCGAAGCCGTGCAGGCCCGGCCACGGGTCGCGGCCCTCGCGGAGGGCACTGAGCAGGTTGTCGCGGATCTCGGCGCGCAGGGACTTCTCGACGTGCCCGGAAGCCCGGAGTTCGCCGACCGTTTCGATGGTGGGTGGCATCACCTACGCAACGATACGCCGCGCATCCGGCACTGCTGTCGCTTCCAGCGAATCCCCATCTGCCAGCCGCTCGGGACTCGACATTCGAATCTATGTTCGATATAATCGAGTCATGCTCATCACACCCGCCTTCGCCTCTTCGACCGACGTCGTCGAGCCCGCAGACGTGGTGCCTCAGGTGTATTTCAACGCTCGCGAGACGCTGCTGTGGGGCATCGGTTCGGATGCCGATTCGGTGGCGGTGCTGCAACGGCGGCAGGCCATCCTCGAGGCGGGGTCGGTACGGCGGCTCGCGGCAGCTGCTCGCAAGTCCGACAGCCTGGCGCGACTGCCCGGCGGCTCGCTCGAATTCGCCCGGCGTTCCCTGGTGGCCGAGGTCGCCACGACCTTGCTCATCTCGGAGGGCGCAGCCGCATTGCGTATCGATGAGGCCGAGGTTCTGTGCGGTTCGTTGCCGCTCACCCTCGAGGCACTGAGCCGTGGCGACATCAGCTACCAGCACGCACGGGCGGTGGTTCGCCAGGCGCGGTCGTTGCCCGAAGCCGTCCGGGGCGAGTTCGAGGTCGTGGCACTCGCCCGGGCGGCCTCCCAGACCAGCGCGCAGCTCTCGGCCCACGCCCGTGCGGTGCGGGAGCGGATGCACCCCGACTCCATCGACCGGCGCCACCGCGAGGCGCGGGACGAGCGCGCGGTGTGGGTCGAGAACGAGCGCGACGGCATGGCCACCCTGGTGTGTCACCTTCCCGCGGTGTCGGCGTTCGCGATCGACGACACCCTCGATCAACTCGCCCGGTCGCTCCGTGCCCCCGATGAGACGCGCACCCATGCGCAGCTCCGGGCCGACGGCCTCGCCGAGCTGCTCCTGCACCGAGACGGCGACACCGCGGCGCGTGCACGCGGCATCCGGGCGAACATCGTGGTCACGGTGCCGGCGCTGACGCTCCTCGGTCGCTCCGACGAAGCCGCCGAGCTGCAGGGCTACGGGCCGATCGATCACGAGACGAGCCGTCGTCTGGCGGCGGGCGCGGATTCGTGGCTGCGCATCCTCACCCATCCGGTCACCCGCCAGCGCCTCTCGGTCGGCCGTGAGCGCTACAAAGTGCCCGCCGATCTGCGCACCGCTGTCGTTCTCGACGACGTGACCTGTCGCTTCCCCGGTTGCATCCGCCGGGCCGACCGCTGCGACCTCGACCACACCCGCGACTGGGCTCACGCCGGCGAAACGAGCCTCGAGAACCTCTCGGCGCTCTGCCGCCGCCACCACACCCTGAAGCACCAGACGGAGTGGCGGGTTCGGCCCGGTCCAGCGCGTTCACTGGTGTGGACCTCCCCCGCGGGCGCCCGTCATGCCACCGCACCGCCCGATCACACTGCCGCACCACGCCCCGGCCGCGCTCTCGACAACGTGCCAGCGCGCCCTGGCGCTCGCGCTCGCGCCCGCCCCAGCCTTCCCGACGACCCACCGTTCTGAGCTCCCGGGGTGCCGAGTTGAGCCGCTGGGGGCGGCAGAGCAGAAGCGATATGGGAAGGTCGACTATGCGCCAGCGCGACGAGCCGGACGGGTGCAGGCTGGGCGGGGACACGCCGGACGGGCATGCCGGGCGAAAGCACAGCGGTCGGAGGCACAACGGTCGGAGGCACAACGGTCGGGAACAGACCCGCCGACAACACAAGCATGTAGAACCGACCCATGCAGAACAGACCTATCCAGAACAGACCTATCCAGAACAGACCTATCCAGAACAGACCTATCCAGAACAGACCCACCCAGAACGCAACCGCCGAGAACAGACTCACCGAGAACATGCCGGAGGACAGCACGATGGAGCAGCTGCAGATGTACCAGATCGGTCTCGCCGAGGTCGATGGAGAAGTCGTGCGCGAACCCGGTCGGCCGCTCATCGACCTGGCGCGCGAGCGGGAGTGCGAGATCGACACGGGGTCGGCGGCCGATGCGCCGGACTCCGGCTGGCGCCTTCTCGTGCGGCACGACGCGGGGGTGCTGTTCGGTGCGCCGAACCCCGCCGATCCGACGATCTGGCGGGTCGCTCATCTTGACCGGAATGGCGATGGCCGGACCGTGCTGCGGGTTCACCCCGATCCGATGCGGCTGCGACCGGGTCGCGCGGAGCGGCGCAGGGGGCTCGAACTGCGCTGGCCGGCCGTTGCACGCGACCCTGCCGTAGGCACGTTGTTCTCCATCGACGTGGTGAACACCGGCGACCGACGATGGGTTCCGGACGGCGACGGGCAGCGGGTGATCGGAGTGTTCACCACGCCCGGGAACCCGGACTTCTCGTTCGGATGGGCGAGCGTCGGCCGCGAGACCGGCGTGCCTCTCGACCCCGGCGAATACGCCCGAGTGCCCGTCATCATCGACCCGGCATCCTGGAATGGCCTCTCGCCGGGCAGGTACGACCTCCGTGCCTTGCTCATCGATCTCGGTCTCTCGGCTGCGGAGCCGCTGAGCGTTGAATTGACCGACGACATGATCGCCGCACATCGCGTCGCACCCCGCCGGCACTCCCCGCTCGAGCGCCGCCGCCAGACCGAATTCGAGATCGACCGGCTTCGTGCTCAACTCGCCGCCGCGACCGGTCTCACCCCACTGGTCGCCGCCCTGAGCGGGGTGGCGTCGCGCGACGAGGCGATCGCGACAATCCGTGCCGTGCTGGACTGCGGCGCCGCCGCGGCAGAGATCGTCTGGATGACGCCGCTCAGCACGCTGCTCCCACCGGCCGCTTCCGAGCTCGCGGCTCGATTGGCGGCGCTCGAGGAGTCGGGAGGCGACTCGACCATCGGCTCGACGCGCTGAACGGAGCACGCACCGCCTGAGCGAGTCTCGGCCAGCGTCGATGTCGGGGGTGAGTGGGACGATCGGCGGGAGACGAGCACGGGAGGGCGGATGCGAGGCGAAGCGACCGTGCTGCACGCCGACCTCGACGCGTTCTTCGCGTCGGTGGAGCAGCGCGACGCTCCGGCGCTGCGCGGCCGGCCCGTCATCGTGGGCGGCGGCGTGGTGCTCGCCGCGAGCTACGAGGCGAAGGCTCGCGGGGTGCGCACCGCGATGGGCGGCCGGCAGGCGCGCGAGTTGTGCCCGGATGCGGTGGTGGTGCCGCCGCGCATGGAGGCGTACTCCGCGGCCAGCAAAGACGTGTTCGCCATCTTCCGAGACACCACGCCGCTCGTCGAGGGGCTGTCGATCGACGAGGCGTTCCTGGAAGTGGGAGGCCTGCGACGGCTCGCGGGCTCGCCGGAACAGATCGCCGCGACCCTCCGCCGGCGGGTGCGCGCCGAGGTGGGGCTCGCGATCTCGGTGGGCGTCGCCCGCACCAAGTTCCTCGCCAAGGTGGCCAGCGCGGTCAGCAAACCCGACGGCCTGCTCGTCGTCGAGCCCGACGGCGAGCAGGAGTTCCTGCTGCCCCTCCCGGTCGAACGGCTGTGGGGAGTCGGCGCCAAGACGGCCGAGAAGCTGCACGGGCTCGGCATCCGCACCGTGGGTCAGCTCGCCGAGCTCGAGGCCGCGACCGCCGAACGGCTTCTCGGCCGAGCCGCCGGCGCCCATCTGCACGCCCTCGCCCGGCTCCGCGACCCGCGGCCGGTGGACACGACGCGGCGGCGCTCCTCCATCGGGTCTCAGCGCGCCCTCGGCAGCAGACCCCGCTCATCCGAGGAGCTCGACGTCATCCTCAGCCAGATCATCGATCGCCTCGCCCGCCGCCTCCGCGACGGCGACCGGATGTGCCGCACCATCGTGCTGCGACTGCGCTTCGGCGACTTCGCGAAGGCGACCCGGTCGCGCACCCTGCACGCACCGACCGACAGCACGGCGCTGCTGCTCGCCACCGCCCGGGGCCTGCTTGCCGCGGCCCGGCCCGAGCTCAGCGAACGCGGGATCACCCTCATCGGCATCTCGTTCGGGCAGCTGGCGCGCACCGGCAGCATCCAGCCCGAACTGCCGATCGACTGGACCGACGGCGCCGCCCTCGACTCCGTGCTCGATGCGGTGCGCGATCGTTTCGGCGCCGCATCCGTCGCCCGTGCCACCCAACTCGGTCGTGACCCTGGCCTGACCGCCCCGCTGCTGCCGGAGCACCGGTAGCTCATCGCGAGAAGCGGCCTCGGGGTGCGCGCCGACGGTGGCCCGCAATCGGGGGACATTTGGGATGCCTGGCTCTGGCGCTCGGTGGGGCGAACGGATATCTTGAACCTCGACGATCGTGCCATCTCCGCAGACCAGCCGTGAGGCCACCACATGACGACAGAGCCGGGGGACTCTCCGCCTGCCCGTCGGCGCGCGCCGGTCGTCATCCGCTGGGTGTTGCGCGGTCTGCTGGCCGCCGCGCTCGTCGTCTTCGTCACCCTCATCGTGCTGCGGAACGCGGGCACCTCGCAGGTGGCCGCCCCCGAGACCCCGGCTGCGAGCAGCGCGACGCCGAGCAGCACCCCCAGACCGACGCCGACCAAGACGCCGACACCGACGCCCACCCCCACGCCGACGGCCACCACCGACCCGGGCACGGGCGGCGGCACAGGCGGTGGCGGTGGCGGTGGCGCACCCGAAGCACCCGCGAACCCCGGCCCCACCATCACCTCGTTCACCGGCCCCAGCACCGTCACGTGCCCCACGCCGAGCGAAGCCCCGGTTCCCGGCCAAGGCCAGGTGGAGCAGCCCGTGCTCAGCTTCTCCTGGACCGGCACCGGCGCCGATACCGCCTACTTCGGCATACAGACCCGGGATGCCCAGGCCGAGCCGTTCTCCAGCGTCGCCGTGAACGACTCCATCGCCCTCGACTTCCAGTGCCCGCAGTCCAGCCAGATCTACACGATCACCCTGGTGGGCCCTGGTGGCAAGACCAGCCAGACCATCGAGGTCGTGAACACGGGGTACACCGGATGACCGCCGCCCCGCCCCGCCTCCCGGGCTTCGACTTCCTGCAGACCATCGGGTCCGGCGGGTTCGCCGACGTGCACCTCTACGAACAGCACCTGCCCCGCCGCCGCGTCGCCGTGAAGGTGCTGGCCACGAACGAGCTCGACGACCGGGCGGTCGAGCGGTTCCGCGACGAGGCGAACCTCATGGCGCAGTTGTCGACGCATCCGTCGATCGTCACCATCCACCAGGCCGGCATCGCCGAGACCGGGCAGCCGTACCTCGTGATGGAGTACTGCGCCCTGCCGGGCTACGGCGCACGGTTCCGCAGCGAGCAGATCCCGGTCGCCGAGGTGCTCGCCGTGGGCGTGCAGCTCGCGGGCGCGGTCGAGACGGCGCACCGGGCCGGCATCCTGCACCGCGACATCAAGCCCGCGAACGTGCTCGTCACCGACTACCACCGGCCGGCCTTGGCCGATTTCGGCATCGCGGGCACGCTCGGTTCGGCCCAGGTGGTCGACGCCTACTCGGTGCCGTGGGCCGCACCCGAGGTGCTCGGCGACGGCGCCACATTGCGGGTCTCGTCCGACGTGTACGCCCTCGGCGCCACCCTCTACAGCCTGCTCGCCGGCCGTGCGCCGTTCGAGCTGACGAGCGGCGACCCCGGCGGTGGCGCCGACACGGTCGAGGCGATGAGTGCGCGCATCCGCACCGATCCGCTGCCGCCGATCGGCCGAGCGGATGTCCCGCCCGCCGTCGAAGAGGCGCTGGCGGTCGCCCTGTCGGCCTCGCCCGCAGCGCGGTACACCTCGGCCCTCTCTTTCGGCCGAGCGCTGCAGCGGGTGCAGGAGCAGCTCGGCCTCGCAGTGACCCCGATCGACGTGACCGACGACGCCTTCGCGCGCGGGCCCTCCTTCGACGACAGCCGCGCACGACCGGCCGGCACCGCGCCGGTGAGCACGGCACCCGCGACCGCGCCCATCCCGCCGGCCACCGTGCCGCTCGCGGCCGCCTCCACTCAGCCCGCACCGCCGCCCTTCCCGACCGGCGCGACGACCCAGCCGCTCACCGCCCCGACCGAGGCCGTGCCCGCTCCGCTCGCTGAGACACAGCGCGCCGTGCCCGCATTCCCCACTGCACCGCCGGCGGATGCGGTGGGCACCACGCCCCCGCCCTCCCAACCGGCGTACGCCCAGCCGGCCGCAGCCCCGACGGTGCCGCTCGAGTCGACCGTGCGGCGCCCGGCCACGGCCGCGCCCGTCTATACCGCGCCGGTGGCCAAGAAGTCGGTGTGGCCGGGCATCGTGCTCGACGCCGTGCTCGTCGTGGCGGTGGCCGCAGCGGCGGTCGTGTACCTGACGGGCGGCTGAGGTGCGGCTGAAGTTCACCCTGGCCCGGGCATCCGCACCGCCCGCCGACATCGTGGTGACGACGGATGCGACCGCCTCCGTCGGCGACATCGCCACCGCCATCGCCGCCGCCGATCCACTGGCGTCGCACGCGGCGCCTGTCGGGGCCGCCGGGTCACTCACCCTGGCCGTGTCGCCGCCGGCGTTCGCGCGCGAAGCCGTGCTCGCGCCCGGCACGCCGATCGGCGAGGCCGAGATCGGCTCCGGCTTCACCGTGCGGCTGGCTGCCCCGAACGACCCGCACGACCGCGCCGCACCGGGTTCCGCCGCAGGAGGCGCAACCGCCCTCCGCGCCGCAGACGCCACCGCGGTGATCGCGCGCATCCTCACCGGCCCGGATGCCGGCCGCGAGTTCGCCCTGGGTTTCGGTGAGAGCACCATCGGTCGCGACCCGGGCTGCACCATCGTGCTCACCGACCCCCTCGCCTCGAAGCTGCACGCCAAGGTGCTGGTGGGCGACACCATCGAGGTCGCCGACCTCAACTCCGCCAACGGACTGCTCATCGACGGCGGTGTGGTGACGCGGGTCACGGTCGACGAGCACCAGTCGGTGACCATCGGCGACTCCGAGATCGGCTTCCGGCGGGTCGCCCGGCCCGAGCCGGCCACGCCGAGCGCACCGGGCGGACCGGGCGCCCCGGCCTCGAGCCGCGCCCCCGCCGAACGCGGCGGCAGCCTCCCGTTCAACCGCGCCCCGCGGGTCGAGCCGCGCTACCCCGGTCGCGAGTTCACCGCTCCGACCACCCCGGCCGAGCCCGAGAAGACCCGCTTCCCGTGGATCTCGCTCCTCGCGCCACTCATCACCGGGGCCGCGATGTTCGCGCTGTTCCAGAGCGCCTTCGCCCTGCTGTTCGTGGCGCTCGCACCCGTGCTGGTCTTCGGCAGCTACCTCGATGGCGGCCTCAACCGGCGACGCCGCATCGGCACCGACACCGCCCGCTTCGACGAGGAGCTGCACGACCTCTCGGCCGAACTCGCCGCCGAGGTGCCGCGCGAGCGATCGGTGCGCAACACCGAAGCGCCGACCACGGCCGACGTCTACACCGACGCCCTCCAACTCGGCCCCCTGCTCTGGACCAGGCGGCCCGAGCACTGGTCGTTCCTCAACCTGCGCCTCGGCACCGGCACGCTCCCCTCGCGCAACACCGTGTCACGCTCGGAGGCGACGGGACCGGTGGTCGCGGCGCTCGAACACCGCGTCGACGGGGTGCTCGCCCCGTTCGCCGAGATCGCGGACGTACCGCTCGTCGAGAATCCGCGGGCGAGCGGCGGCATCGGTGTGGTGGGGCCGGATGCGGAGGTCGCCGACGTGATGCGGGGCCTCCTCGTGCAGGTGGCGGGCCTGCACTCCCCCGCCGAGGTCGTGCTCGCCGCCATCACGAGCGCGCGCTGGTCGCCCGAGTACGCGTGGCTCGGCTGGCTGCCGCACACCTCCTCGCCGCAATCGCCGCTCGGCGACCAGGTGCACCTCGCCGACAGCGCGGCGACCGGCCTGACCCTGCTCGCGTCGCTGGAGGACCTGGTCGCGGCACGCGCCGGGAGGACCGGCACGCCGGCCGAGCGCGGCGCCCTGCCCGCCGACGACGACGTCACCGCCGCCGGGGCCAGGGTCGGCGAGCCCGGAGCGTCGGACGGCGGCGCCGCCGCCCCGGCCCGCGGTGCCGCCATGCCCGCCGTCGTCGTGCTGGTCACCGACGACGCGCCGGTCGATCGAGCGCGGCTCGTGCAACTCGCCGAGCGCGCCGCGGAGGCGAACGTCTATCTGCTCTGGGCGGCGCCCTCGGCGCGCGAGCTGCCCGCAGTGTGCCGGAGCTGGGTCGACCTGGCCGGGCAACAGGCGGGAAGCGCATCCGTCTCGCTGGTGCGGCTCGGCCGTGCCGTGCACGGGGTGCGCTGCGAGCGCGTCGACCGTGAGCAGGCCACTGCCCTCGCGCGTCGGCTCGCGCCCCTCGTCGACTCGGGGGCGCGCATCGACGACTCGAGCGATCTGCCGCCGTCGGTGTCGTTCCTGACCCTGGTGGGCTCGGATTTCGCCGAGTCGCCCGCCGCCGTGGTCGACCGCTGGCGCCAGAACGACTCGTTGCTCGATCGGGACGAGCTCGGCACCGCCGACGGCGCCGGGGGCGCACCGGCGCCCCGTGCGCCACGGCGCGCCGGCAGCCTGCGGGCCCTGGTCGGCAACTCGGGCATCGACGCCATGCACCTCGACCTGCGCCTGCAAGGCCCGCACGCGCTGGTGGGCGGCACGACCGGATCGGGCAAATCGGAGTTCTTGCAGGCCTGGGTGCTCGGGATGGCCGCCGAGTACAGCCCCGACCGGGTCACCTTCCTCTTCGTCGACTACAAGGGCGGCTCGGCGTTCGCCGAGTGCGTGACCCTGCCGCACGCGGTGGGCCTCGTCACCGACCTGAGCCCGCACCTCGTGCGTCGCGCGCTCACGAGCCTGCGCGCCGAGTTGCAGCACCGCGAGCGCCTGCTCGGGCGCAAGAAGGCGAAAGACCTGCTCGAGCTGGAGAAACGCGGCGACCCGGAGTGCCCGCCCGCGCTCGTGATCGTCATCGACGAGTTCGCGGCGCTCGCCACCGATGTGCCCGAGTTCGTCGACGGCGTGGTCGACATCGCGCAGCGCGGCCGCTCGCTCGGCATCCACCTCATCATGGCCACCCAGCGGCCGGCCGGCGTGATCAAGGACAACCTGCGCGCCAACACCAACCTCCGCGTCGCCCTGCGGATGGCCGACGAGCACGACTCGACGGATGTCATCGGCGAGAAGACGGCGGCCTGGTTCGACCCGGCACTCCCCGGGCGCGCGGTGGCCAAGACCGGGCCGGGCAAGCTCACGCCGTTCCAGACCGCGTACGTGGGCGGCTGGACCCGCAGCGAACCCGAGCGCGCGAGCGTGAAGGTGGCCGAGCTGCGGTTCGGCGCCGAGATCGTGTGGGAGCCTCGGGTGGCCGACGTCGCCGCGCTCCGGCGCGACGAGACCGGGCCGAACGACGAGTCACGCGTGGTGTCGACCATCGGCACCGCCGCAGCGATCGCCGGCGTACCGGCTCCGCGGCGGCCATGGCTGGATGAGCTCGCGGCGACGTACGATCTCGCCGCGCTGCCGGAGGCCGATGGCGCCGCAGCGCCCGGCGGAGCGCTCACCTTCGGGCTGGCCGACCTGCCCGAGCGGCAGACCCAGGAGCCCGTCGCGTTCTTCCCCGATGCCGACGGCCACCTCGCCGTCTACGGCACCAGCGGCTCGGGCAAGACGGTGACGCTCCGCACCGTCGCGGTGGCGGCGTCGCTGGCGGCCGGCGATCCGGCGTCCATCTACGCCCTCGACTTCGCCGGCGGCGGCCTCCGGATGCTCGAGCAACTGCCCACCGTCGGTTCGGTGATCGCGGGCGACGACCCCGAACGCGTGGCCCGGCTGCTGCGCACCCTCAACGCGCTCATCGACGAACGGGGGCGCGCCTTCTCGGCGGTGAACGCCGGCTCGCTCGACGACTACCGCGAGCTCTCGGGCGCGGCGGCCGGCCGGGCCGGCACCGCGCCCGGCGCCCTGGTGCCGCGCGTGCTGCTGCTCATCGACGGGTTCCCGGCGTTCCGCGCGGAGTGGGAGACCGCATCCGGTCGCCTGGCGCGCTACGGCGAGTTCCTGCGGGTGCTCACCGAGGGCCGGCGCCTCGGCGTGCACGTCGTTTTCAGCGCCGACCGGCCGGGCAGCGTGCCCTCCTCGGTGAGTTCGGCGGTGCCGCGGCGCGTGGTGCTCCGCATGGCCGACGACTCGGCCTACCTCATGCTCGACGCCCCCGACGACGTGCTGAGCGCGGCGTCGCCCGCGGGCCGCGCGATCGTCGACGGTCACGAGACGCAGATCGCCGTGCTCGGCGGCTCGCGCAACGTGCTCGAGCAGGCCGGGGCCTTGGAGCGGCTCGGCGCCGAGCTCCGCGCACAGCTCCGCGCACAGGGGCTGACGGATGTCGCGGGCGTCGGCTCGCTGCCCACCGAGGTCGCTCTGACCGAGCTACCGGTCGAGGTGAAGGGCCGGCCTGTCGCCGGTGTCTCCGACGACGACCTCGCGCCGATCGGCTTCGACCCGGTCGGGTTGCTCCTCGTCGCGGGCGGCCCGGCGAGCGGGCGCTCGAACGCGGTGCTCGCGCTCACGCAGTCGCTGCGGCGGTGGCGGCCCGGCATCGCGCTCTACTACCTCGGCCAGCGCCGCTCCGCGCTCCTCGGCGCGGTGCCGTGGACCGAGACGGCCACCGATCCGGATGCGGTCGCCCAGCTCGCGCGCCGGCTCGCCGCCGAGATCACGGCCGCCGACGCCGCAGCCGACGCCACCGAGCCTGCAGCACCCGTCGCCGTGATCGTCGAGAGCATCGCCGACTTCCTCTCCACCCCCGCCGACGCCGCGATCGTCGAATTGACCCGTGCCGTCAAGCGCAGCGAGCACCTGCTCGTGGCCGAGGCGGAGACCAGTGCCTGGAGTTCGTCGTGGCCACTCTTGGCCGAGGTCAAGAACGCGCGCCGCGGCATCCTCCTCCAACCCGAACCCGCTGAAGGGGAGACGGTGCTGCGCACCGCCCTCCCGCGCGCCGCACGCTCGGAGTTCCCTCCGGGCCGCGGCTACCTGGTGGCCGCAGGCAAGGCCACCCGGGTGCAGCTGCCGCTGGCGGCCGCTCCCAGCACCAGCACCACCGATCCGGCCGCCGACATCGCGGCCCGCCCCTAAGGAGAACACCATGGCCAACCTCAACGTCACCTACGAAGAGATGAACGACGCCGCCGCGCGGTTGGACGCCGGCCGGGACTCGATGACGAACACACTGACGGAGCTGCGGAACCTGATCGACCAGCTCGTGGCGAACGGCTTCCAGACCCAGCTGGCCTCGGGCGCATTCAAGGACACCTACGAGCAGTTCACCACCGGCACCACCCAGGCGGTCGGCGGCCTCGACGGCATGGCGAAGTTCCTGCGCGGCGCCGCCACCGCCATGCAGAACACCGACGAGCAGCTCGCCCGCTCGATCCAGCAGAACTGACATGGCCGACCTCGTCGTCGACACCGACACCCTGCGGGAGCTCGACTCCTCGCTGCGGTTGATCGTCACCACCCTCGACACCGCCGGCGGCATCAGCCGTTCGAGCGCCGACGCCTGCGGCGACGGCGACCTCGCCGGCGTGCTGATCGACTTCGCCGACGATTGGGAGGACACCCGGGAGGACATGCTCGACGCGGTGCGCTCGATCAGCGACGCGGTGCACATGATCTCGGATGCCTTCGACCAGGCCGACGGGGAGCTGCTGAAGCTGGTGGCGAAGCTGCGGGGCGAGGGCTGATGGCCGAGCTCGGGCCGCTGCCGGGCGATCCCGACACGGTGCTCCGCGACGCCACGCAGTACCAGCGCACCGCCGAGGCCATCGCCTCGGCGGCCGAGCAGCTGCGCGGGCTGTCGACCGACCGGTACCGGAGCGACGCCGTCGACGCGATCATCGACACGGCGGGCGAGGCGGCCGGAACCATCACGCAAGCACACACCCGCTACGCCGAGGCCGCCCAGGCCCTGCTCGACTACGTCGGTCCGATGCGTGAGGCGCACGACCGGGCGAACGCCCTGACCGCGGCCAATCGCGACCTCGTCGACCGGGCCGCCCTCATCCGGCCGCAGCTCGAGGAGTACGAGCGGCAGGCGCAGCTTCCCGGGCCGCAGCAGCAATCGGCGATGGCGGCGGCGGATCAGCTGCGGGCGGAGCTGACGAGTCTGCAGTCGCAGATGAGTCAGGCCGAGGCGGAGTGGCACGCTGCGCTGGAGATGATGCGCCGGGCCGCCGCCGCGGCGGCCGGGCGCGTGCACCGCGGCAACGAGTTCGGCGACCTCAACGACAGCTTCTGGGACTCGCTCGGCGACTTCTTCGACATCGTGGGACTGATCGCGAGCATCGCGCAGGTGATCCTCAAGATCGTGTCGCTGGTGCTCACGGTGCTCGCCGTGGTCTTCGCCGCACTGGCCGTGGTGCTGCCCATCCTCGCCGTGGTCGCCGGGCTGCTGTTCACCTACGCTCAGGTGGCCAACCTGGCCATCGCGATCCTGGCGCTGCTGCAGTTCACGCTGAACGGCTTCCACATCCTCGACCTCGTCGTGGCGGGCATGGCGGTGCTGGCCGCGTTCGGCGGCGGCGCGCTCGGCAACGCGCTCGGGGCGGCGGCGAAGTCGGCGGCCGCCGGAGCGACGACGGCGCTCGGCGAGGCGGTGAGCAAGGGCATCGGCGAGCTCGCCCAGCAGGCGGTGAGCCACGCCCTCGAGGCGGCCACCGACCAGGTGGTCGACGGCATCCTCGACCTCGGTGGCGACGGGGCGCACTCGCTCTACGACTCCATCTCGGGGGTCGGCACCGACTTCCTCGACACGAGCTTCGCCGACGACGTCTCGGCGTTCACCGACACCATGACCGGCATCGGCGAGAAGGTGGGCGCCGATTTCGCGGAGGGCGTGCAGGCCAGCGGGCTCGGCGATCTCATCACGGGTGCCGGCCAGCTCGGGCGCGCGGGCGCCGGGCTCCTCGGCCAGGGCTACGACGCGGCCTACTCGGTCGCCACGCAGGTGACCACCGCTGTCGACGGAGCCGTCTCGTCCATCCAGAGCTCGATCGACGAGGCGTCCCGAAACGCGCTCGGGCCGCTGCTCGGCGACGGGCTCGACCACGTGTCGTCGCAGTTCGCGCACGACCTCGGCGGGGCGCTCGGCGGGCCGGAGGCGGGCAAGCAGGTGAGCGACTTCGTCTCGTCGCAACTCGGCGGCGTGCTCGGCTCGGTTCCGGGTGCGGATGCGGTGGTGAAGCCGATCGCGGCGGGGTTCGGCGATCTCGCGCAGAGTGCGTACAACGCCTCGCAGGCGCCGCACGTCGGCGCCGGCACGAGTGGTGGGAGCCGGCATGGCTGAGCCGGTGCGGTTCTCGCTCGGTCTGCCGGCCGGCTGGGTGGAGCTGCCCATGGCCGCGGGTGGACTCGCGGCTGCCGCTGGCGCCGCGGGGGGACTCGCGGCCACCGAGGTGGCGGAGAAGCTCGCTCGGGTCGCCGAGTTGGCTCGGCGACAGAACCGGCCGGGCCGGAGGCACTACGTCTACCTCGGTGTGGGCGAGACACCGTCGGTGCGGGCATGGGCGCACCTCGAGCTCGTGGCGCGGGAGGGCGCGACCGTCGAGTCGGTGCTCGCACGGGCGGCCGAGCCGGCGGGCGGCCCCGCGGGCGCGGGCGCGGGCGGGGGCGCGGGCGCGGGCGACGGTGTGCGGCCGTGGCGGCGCGAGGCCGCCGCGGGCGTGATCGCCGAGCGGCCGGCCGCCGTGGTCGTCGACCTGCTCGAGGTGCCGTCGGCCGACGGCAGCCGCTTGCACCGCCGCATCCTGATCACCCTCTTCCCGGCCGATGACAGGTCGGCCGACGCGCTCGCGCTGGGCGACGAGCTCGTCGTGCAGCTGCAGCTCTCCACGCCCGACCTCACCGCGTTCGACGACCCTCGGGCGGTCGCGATCGCGATGGCCGAGACGTTGCGATTCGAGACCGCGACGCCGGAGGTGGTGGCGTGAGCGGCACCCGTTCCCCCCGCGAGACCGGTTTCGACTTCGCACTGCCGGGCACCTGGTGGCTCGTGCCGGTCGCCGACCCCGAGGTGTCGGCGAAGGCGATCGGGCGGGCCGTCGAGCAGGCGATCGGCCGGCGCGACGGGGATGCCCGGCTGCGCGCCGAGCTGCGCGCCCGGTTCACCGATGTCGCCGACCGCGCGCGCACGGCGGGCGCCGCGCAGGTGCATCTCTGCCGCGAGATCATGCCGGGCGTGCCACTGCCGGCCACCCTCACGGTCTACTGGCCACGGCTCGCACTGCGGGCGAGCGGCGAGGCCGACCCGGCGGCGGCGCTCACGCGGGTGCTCGGCGCCCCCGATGCCGAGACCACCCAGGTAGCGCTGACCGACCTGCCGACGGGGGCGGGCATCCGTCGTTCCCGCCTGGTGACGGGTTCGGCGGCACCGGACGGTTCGGCGCCCGAGGTCACGACCGTCGAGGTCGACTACTGGCTGGCCACCCCCGGCGATCGGGTGCTGCTGCTCTCGTTCGCCTGCGGCATGCCGCTGCTCGCCGACCAGCTCGTGACCCTCTTCGACGAGGTCGTCCGAACCACCACCTGGACCTTCCCCGCCGGCACCGGGAGCCGCCCATGAGCGGCACGCGCGTCGAGTTCACGCCACCGGCGGTCGATGCCGCGCGCTCTCCCGTCGCCCGGTACACCCGCAGTCTCATCGTCTGGGCGGTGTGCTGGGCGGTCGCCTATTCCTTCGGTTCCACTGCGGGAAGGGGAGCGTGTCTCGGTGAGGGCAGCCGCGATGCCTGGTCAGGCGGTGGCGACGTTCCGGTGTCCGGCCTGGTGCCGATGTGCACGACGGTGAACATGAAACCCAGCGTGCTCGTCTTCGTCGCGCTCGGCGCCATTCTGGTGGTGGCGATCGCGCGCAGCCGCCGGGCGCGGGACGACCTCGCGGCGGTGCGCATCCTGCGTCGTGCCGCCCTGATTCTCACGCTCACTGCAGCGGCGAGCATCGTCATCGCCCTGCTCTGGTTCTTCCTGCTCCCTATCGGTGACAGTGCGGGCGACGCGACCCGTTTCTGGCTGCCGTTCCCGTTCGCGTCAGTGACGGTGGAATACTCCTCGCCGAACGGCTGAACCGGGCGGGGCGGGCGCGCGAGGGTCAGCGGGAGCCGGTGCGGGCAGCCGAGGAGCGGACGCGGCGCCGGTCGAGCACGTAGCCCTGCAGTGCGATGACGGCGGCACCTCGGCACCAGCTCTCGTTGCTGCCCGAGGTCAGCTCGACCCGTACGTCGGCCGCGCGCGGATCGCGATGCTCCCGGATGCCCTCCTCCACGGCCGGCATCGACACCCGTGCGAGGTCGACCCCCTCCCCGCCGATCACGACGAGCTCCGGCGCAGCGAGGTTCGCGATGGCCGCGATCAGACGGCCGAGCGCGCGACCCGACGCATCCGCGATTCCGCGCGCTGCCGGATGCCCGTCGGCAGCGAGCGTCAGGAACTCCGGCCACTGCACCTCGCGCCCCAGGGCGAGCGAGATGTCGCGCACGAGGTAGGGCATGGTGAGCATCGACTCGGCACAGCCACGATGGCCCCGACTGCACAGCGGGCCGAGCGGATCGAGCGGCCAGTGCCCGACCAGCCCCACCCCGGAATCGCCGCCGGCCAGCAACCTCCCGTTGGCGATGCAGCCGTAGCCGACGCCGACGCCCAAGGTGAGTGCGGCGAAGTTGGCGTGGCCGGCTCCGAGGCCGAACCAGTGCAGGGCCTCGGTGAAGGCGGTCAGGTCGTTCGCCGCGAAGGTCGGCAGCCCGCAGCGCTCCTGCACCATCGACGACAGCGGCACATCCTCCCAGCCGAGGAAGGGCGCGCTGCTCACCCGGCCCTCGTCGTCGACGACGCCGCCCAGGCCGATGCCCACGGCATCGATGACGTGCTCCCCGGCTGCGCGGGCGACCAGCTCGCAGATGCGCTCGACCACGGCGGCGGGTTCGGTCGAGTCGAGCGGGAGTTCGAAGTAGTCCACGACGTCGGCGCGGAGGTCGGTCACCGCTGCCGAGACGGCGTCGCCCGCGAGCTTCACGCCGAGGAAGTGATGCGCGCTCGTGACGACGTCGAGCGGAATGGACGGCCGGCCGTTGCGGCGCTCGGCCGGCAGAGCGGTCTCGGTGAGCAGCCCGGCATCGATGAGGTCGGCACTGATGCGCGTGAGGGTGGCCGGGGCGAGGTCGAGCCGCCGGGCGAGCTCGGCACGCGCCAAGGGGCCGTGCAGCAGCACCTCGAGCGCGACGACCTGCGCGAGCTCGTCAGCGGGACGCCACGGCATCGTGCGCCTTCCTTTTCATCACGAACCAACTCTCTCATAAAAGTGTCGGAAAGTGACTACTTGACGTCAAGTTTATTCGTGTGATGAAATAACCCCGCATGGCGTATCCGCCCATCATCCGAATCAGGAGACACTGCAATGAGGCATACCCGTTTCGCCGTCGCCGGGGCGCTCGTCGCCGCCGGGGCACTCGTCCTGTCGGGCTGTTCGACGTCCTCCGGGGGCAGCAGCGACGACCCGATCACGCTCACCCTCTGGGGCACCTACGGCAACGGCGGCAACAGCGCCCAGACCGACGAGCTCGAGAAAGAACTCATCCCCGCCTTCGAGAAGGCCAACCCCGGCATCACCGTCGACTACGTCGACATGCCCTACGATGGCCTCAAGCAGAAGCTCACCACGAGCGCGGCCGGCGGTGAGCTGCCCGACCTCGTGCGCTCCGACATCGGCTGGGTGGCCCAGTTCGCCCAGCTCGGGGTGTTCAAGCAGCTCGACGGCAGCATGCCGGGCTTCGACGACCTCGCGGGCGCCGTATACCCGGGCACCCTCGACACGGCGTCCTGGAACGGCCACTACTACGGGCTCCCCCTCGACACCAACACCCGCGTGCTCATCACCGATCAGAAGGCCCTCGACGCGGCCGGCATGTCCGCACCGCCCGCCACGTTCGACGAGTTGCGCACGATGGCCACGAAGCTGGCCGGCACGGGGATCTCCACCTTCGCCGACAGCGGCCTGAACGCCTGGAACGTGATGCCGTGGATCTGGTCGGCCGGCGGCGACATCACCGACCCCGACCACACCACGGCATCCGGCTACCTCGACAGCGCCGAGAGCGTCGCCGGTGTGCAGCTGCTGGTCGACCTCTACCAGGAGGGCGCGATCCCGAACCTCATCACCGGCAACACCGGGGCCACCTCGACCTCCGACGGCCTGCCCTCGGGCAGCTACGCCACCGTGCTCGACGGGCCGTGGATGAAAGACATCTGGACGGGGCAGTACCCCGACTTCCAGCCGATCTACGCGCCGGTTCCGGCCGGCGACGGCGGCTCGATCAGCGTGGTGGGCGGGGAGAGCATCGTGGTCTCCGAATCCACCGAGCACGCGGATGCGGCCTACAAGTTCGTGGAGTTCACGCAGTCGAAGGACTTCCAGCTGGGCATGGCGAAGACCGGCCAGATGACGGTGAAGCCCGAGTTCGCCGACGCCCAGGCGGCGACCGATCCGTACTTCCAGACCTTCTCCGACCAGCTCGACACCGCGCGGGCACGGTTGCCGATCCCGCAATCGGGTGAGGTCGACACCATCCTCGCCACCGAACTGGTCCCCGCTTTCAACGGCGACGTCTCGGTGAAAGATGCTCTCACGAAGGCCGCGAAGCAGATCGACCCCCTGCTGGCAGCCGACAAGTAGGAGAATCGCGCAATGGTTCTTCTCGACGAGCGGCGTGGAGCGGCGCAAGCCGCTGCACGCCGCCCGGCCGCCGGAGCGGCGCCGTCACGGCGACGCCGGCGCGGTCGCCTGACGCCGTACCTCTTCATCCTGCCGGGCGCCGCCCTGTTCGGCGTCTTCATCCTCTTCCCCATCGTGCAGGCCGTGCAGATGAGCCTGTACGACTGGAACATCCTGCGCGGCGCGGCTAGCGACTTCGTGGGGCTCGACAACTACGTGCGAGCGTTCACCGACGACCGCTTCTGGCTGAGTCTCAGCAACAGCGGCATCTACATGGTGCTGACCGTCCCGCCGCAGATCGTCATCGGCCTGGCCGTCGCCATGCTGCTGCGGTCGAAGGCGCCGGCCCAGCCGTTCTTCCGGGTGCTGTTCTACCTCCCGGTGGTGACCAGCTGGGTGGTCGTCTCGCTGCTGTTCAAGTACCTGTTCGCCGATCAGGGGCTCGTGAACTTCACGCTCGGCGACATCCTGCACCTCACCGCCGGCGACACCTCGTGGCTCTCCGGGCGCTGGACGGGGCTCGTCGCCATCTGCGCCCTCGGCGTCTGGAAGGGCATCGGCTGGTCGATGATGATCTTCCTCGCCGCCCTTCAGGGCGTCCCGCAATCGCTCGAGGAGGCCGCCGAGATGGACGGCGCCAACTGGTGGCAGCGCTTCAAGGTGGTCACCGTGCCCGCCATCTGGCCCGCGATGCTGTTCGTGATCGTGATGCTCGTGATCGGCGGCTTCAACGTGTTCACCTCGGTGCTGCTCATGACGGCGGGCGGCCCCGGCGGCCAGACCGAGGTGCTGCTGACCTACATGTACCAGCAGGCCTTCTCGAATCTCGACTTCGGCTACGGATCGGCCCTCGCCGTCATCCTCACCGTCATCGTCTTCGTCATCTCCGTGGTGCAGCTGCGGGTGTTCCGGGATCGGGGGAACGAATCGTGAGAACATCCCGACGCCGCGCACTCACCACGCTCCGCGTGATCACCCTGATCGTGGGCGCCGTGGTCATGGTGACCCCGTTCGTCTACATGCTGTCGACCTCGTTCAAGCCGCAGGCGTACGTGCTGCAGAACCCCCCGCAGTTCATCCCCGACCCGTTCACCCTCAACAACTACGTGCAGGCGTGGACCACGCAGGACTTCGCCCGGTACACCATGAACTCGGTGCTCGTGGCCGTGGTGTCGACCGCGATCTCCATCCTGGTCAGCTCGATGATGGCCTACGGATTCGCCCGGTTCGAGTTCCGTGGCAAGGAGGTCGTCTTCCGGGTGCTGCTGATCGGACTCATGGTGCCGGCGATGATGCTGATCATCCCGCAGTTCGTGCTCGCCAAGTACTTCGGCCTGCTCGACTCGCTGCCGGGCCTCATCGTGTTCTACGTGGCCGGATCGCTCGCCCTCAACACCTTCCTGCTGCGCGGCTTCTTCGCCGCGCTGCCCGCGGAGCTCGACCAGGCCATGCAGGTCGACGGCGCGAACGCCTGGACGCGGTACTGGCGCCTGGCCATCCCGCTCGCCCGGCCGGCGCTGGCCACCGCCACCATCTTCACCTTCCTGGCCTGCTGGGACGAGTTCGCGTGGGCGCTCACCATCATCAACAGCCCCGGCAACCGCACCCTCCCCATCGCGATCCAGCTGTTCCAGGGCCAGAACGCCACTCAATGGGGGCTCGTGTTCGCCGCATCCGTCATCGCGGTGATCCCGGTCATCGTGGTCTACCTCATCTTCCAGCGCCACTTCGTTCAAGGCCTCACCTCCGGGGCAGTCAAAGGATGACCGTGCACCATTTCACCCTGCTCCCCACCCGTGCGAGCTTCGCGCCGGATGCGCCGATCGAGATCGAGGTCGAGCCCGCGCTCGGCGACGGAGACGCAACCGGCACCCTCTCCGTGTGGCGCCTGGGCCGCCTGGTGCACGAGCAGCCGCTCACCCCCGCCGCCGTGCAGCAGCTGCCCGCTCTGCCGGCCGGCGGGTACGGCATCGAGGCGCGCATCGGCGACGAGGTGCGGCGCACCGCCGTTGAGGTGACGGCGGATGCCCGTGCGAGGCTGCGCTACGGCTTCGTCGCGAGCTACCGGCCCGGCAAGGACGTCGCGGCGGTGGTGCGCCTCGCCCGGCGCCTGCATCTGAACGGCGTGCAGTTCTACGACTGGGCCTACCGGCACGCCGACCTCCTCGGGGGCGGCGAGCGCTACGACGACGCCCTCGACCAGCCGATCGACCTCGCCGTGGTGCGCGAGCTGGTCGCCGGGCTGGCGGATGCGGGGAGCACCGCCCACGGCTACGCCGCCGTCTACGCGGTCGGCCCATCGGAATGGAGTGAGTGGGCGGATCTGGCCCTGCTCCGGCCGTCGGGTGAACCATACGCGCTCGGCGACTTCCTCTTCCTCGTCGATCCGGCGGCACCGCGCTGGGCGGAGCACTTCCGTGACGACCTGCTGGCCGCGGTGCGCTCACTCGGCTTCGGCGGCTTCCACCTCGACCAGTACGGCTACCCGAAGCACGCCGCCACTCCCGACGGCACGCCGGTCGACGTGGCCGACTCGTTCGTGCAGCTCATCGGCGACCTGCGGTCAGCCCTCCCCGACGCGAGCCTCGTCTTCAACAACGTCAACGACTTCCCCACCTGGGCGACCGCCGGCACGGCCCAGGATGCGGTCTACATCGAGCCGTGGAAACCGAACGACGATCTCGGCTCCCTCGCCGCCATCGTCACCCGGGCACGACTCGTCTCACGCGGGCAGCCTGTGGTGCTCGCCGCCTATCAGCACGTCTACGACAGCGCGCCGGCCGCATCCGCCGATCTGGCGACCGCGTTCACCATGGCGACGCTGTTCTCGCACGGGGCCACCCAGCTCCTGGCCGGCGAGTGCGGGCACGTGCTCGTCGACCCGTACTACGTGCGCAATCACGAAGCCGAGCGGTCGACCATCGAGTTGCTGGCCCGCTGGTACGACTTCGCCGTGGAGCACGACGCGCTGCTGCTGCACCCGGCCATCGCCGAGGTGACGCGGTCGTACGTCGGCGACTACAACGACGACCTCGAGCTCCGCTACCCGGCGGTGAGCGGTGCCGGCGATGGCGGCGCCCCGATCGTCGCCGTCACGGAGACCCCGGTGCCCGGCGCGGTCTGGCGGCGGGTGACGACCGGGCCCGAGGGACTCGTCGTGCACGCCATCAACCTGGTCGGGCAGCATGACACCCGGTGGGACGCACCGCGCGAGCATCCGGTCGACCTCGACGGCGGTGAATTGCGGTTCCGCTTCGTGCGCGGGCGTCTCCCGCAGGTGCGAGTGGCCGACCCCGACCGGCAGCCGCGCCTCATCGATGTTCCCGTGCGGCTCGACGGCGACCATGCCGTCGCCGCCCTTCCCGCTCTCCACGTCTGGCAGGTCATCCATGTCGCTCTCTGATCTTCGTTCGCCGCGGCTCACCGACACCGCTCCCGACTGGTGGAAGGGCGCGGTGGTGTACCAGATCTACCCGCGCAGCTTCCAGGACTCGAACGGCGACGGCATCGGCGACCTGCGAGGCATCCTGCAGCGGCTCGACCACCTCGAACGGCTCGGCGTGGACGTCATCTGGCTGTCACCGGTGTACCGCTCGCCGCACGCCGACAACGGGTACGACATCAGCGACTACCAGGACATCGACCCGGCCATGGGCACCCTCGACGACTTCGACGAGCTGCTGGCCGCGGTGCACGACCGGGGCATGAAGCTCGTGATGGACCTCGTGGTGAACCACACCTCCGACGAGCATCCGTGGTTCGTCGAATCGCGCTCGAGCACCGACAACCCCAAGCGCGACTGGTACTGGTGGCGGCGCCCCGGCCCGAACGGCGAGCCGCCCACCAACTGGGAGTCGTTCTTCTCGGGCTCGGCCTGGCAGCTCGACGAGACGACCGGCGAGTACTACCTGCACCTGTTCGACCGCAAGCAGCCCGACCTCAACTGGGAGAACCCGGAGGTGCGCGAGGCGGTCTACACGATGATGCGGTGGTGGCTCGATCGTGGGGTCGACGGGTTCCGGATGGACGTCATCAACCTCATCTCGAAGAACGTGGCCCTGCCCGACGGGGTCGTGCCGCCGGGCAAGCTCTACGGCGACGGATTCCCGCACTACGCCGGCGGACCGCGGCTGCACGAGTACCTGCAGGAGATGAACCGGGAGGTCTTCGCCGGGCGGCCGGGGCTCATCACCGTCGGCGAGACGCCGGGGGTCACCACGGCCGAGGCGGCGTTGTTCACCGATCCGGCCCGGCACGAGGTGGACATGGTGTTCCAGTTCGAGCACGTGGGGCTCGACCACGGGCCGGTCACGAAGTTCCGGCCCCGGCGGCTCGAGCCCGGCGAGCTCGCCGCGAACCTCACCCGCTGGCAGGACGCCTTGGCGCGGGTCGGCTGGAACAGCCTCTACCTCGGCAACCACGACCAGGCCCGCTCGGTCTCACGGTTCGGCGACGACTCGTCGCACTGGTACGCATCCGCCACCGCGCTCGCCACGATGCTGCACCTGCAACGCGGCACGCCGTACGTCTACCAGGGCGAGGAGATCGGCATGACGAACATGCCGTTCGCCACCATCGACGAGCATCGCGACGTCGAGTCGCTCAACTGGTTCGCCGAGGCCGTCGCCGCGGGGTCGAGCCCCGCCGAAGCGCTGCTCGGGCTCGCCTCGATGAGCCGCGACAACGCGCGCACGCCGATGCAGTGGGATGCATCGCCGTCGGCCGGCTTCACGTCGGGGCGGCCCTGGATCGGGGTGAACCCGAACGCATCGCGCATCAACGTCGCGGCGCAGGACGAGGACGACGGGTCGGTGCTCGCGCACTACCGGGCGCTCATCCGGCTGCGGCACGAGCTGCCCGTGGTGGCGCACGGCTCGTTCTCGCGGGTCGATGCGGGCGACGACGCGATCTTCGCGTTCGAGCGGGTGGATGGAGCCGACCGGCTGCTCGTGGTGGCGAACCTCTCCTCCGACGAGCGGACGCCGGTCGTCGCGCCGGCGGTCGCCGAGCGGTGGGCGGATGCCCGGCCACTGCTCGCCAACCTCGACCGCCCGGGCGGAGCGGCGCCGTTCGCTCCGCTGCGGCCGTGGGAGGCGGTGGTGGTCGGCGCCTGACGCCGTCGCAGCGTCAGGGTCAGGGTCAGTCGCGTCAGGCGCTTCAGTCGCGGGTGTCGAGCGCGGCGAGCAGGCGGGTCACCGCGCCGCCGAGGTTCCAGTCCGTCGCGAGGCGCTCGAGCTCGGCGCGGTCATCGCCGGTCACCGGGTGCAACCGCGCCCCCGCCTCCTCGAGGCTCGGCAGCTCGAGGTCGCGCACGACCTTCACCACCGTCGGTGCGACCACGAGGTAATCGGCGGCCGCTTCCAGCTTGAGCCGAACGGACGCGGAGACGCCGCCCTGCGCACCCGCTGCCGCCGCGAGCAGGCCATCGAGCGTGCCGTACTCGGCCAGCAGCCCCGCGGCCGTCTTCTCGCCGATGCCCGCGACGCCCGGGAGACCGTCGCTGGTGTCACCGCGCAGGGTCGCGAAGTCGGCGTACTGCTCGGGCAACACGCGGTACTTCTCGACCACGGTCTGCTCGGTCAGCACCTCGAGGTTCTTCATGCCCCGCGCGGTGTAGAGCACCCGCACGTCGCGGGCGTCGTCGACCAGCTGGAACAGGTCGCGGTCGCCCGTAACCACGTCGACGGGGAGTTCGGCGTGGCTGGCGTAGCTGCCGATCACGTCGTCGGCTTCGTGCTCGGCCTTGCCCACCACGGCGATCCCGGCGAGCCGGAGCGTCTCGCGGATCATCGGGATCTGCGCCTCGAGGGGGTCGGGCACCTCTTCGACGTCGGGCGCATCCGGCACCACCTCGGCCACCCGGTGCGCCTTGTAGCTCGGAATGAGGTCGACCCGCCACTGCGGCCGCCAGTCGTCGTCCCAGCAGGCCACGAGGTGCGTCGCGCCGTAGTCGACCGTGAGCCGGGCGATCATGTCGAGCAGCCCCCGCACCGCGTTCACGGGAGTTCCGTCGGGCCGCTTGATCGAATCGGGCACCCCGTAGAACGCACGGAAGTACAGCGAGGCGGTGTCGAGCAGCATCAGTCGATCGGTCATGCCCGAATCCTGACACGGATGCCCCCACCCGCGCACCGATCGGGGTTCTACCCCTTCGGATGCCCGGGGAGACTCTCGCACGGGTCGCCGTCGTTGTCTCCGTCGAGTTTCGCGATGTCGCCGTAATAGGGGTAGTACGTGTCGAACCAGGCTTTGGCGTCCTGCCACGTGGCGAAGTCGCTGCAGTTCTTCGTGTCGCCGGGGTTCCCTGGTTGCGTCGGAGGGTTGGGATTGGTGGGCGGGTTCGGGTTGGTGGGCGGGTTCGGGTCGACCGGGGGCGGCGGGGGTGCGCAGACGCTCAACGAGAAGACGCTGTCGCTGACCGAGTTCGGGCCGCCGAACACGACCCGCTGCGCCCGCGGATACGATCCGTTCACGAGGTCGGCCGCCCCCTGTGTCACGCACGAACCGGGCACCACCAGCAGCGGCTGCTGCTTCTGGCCGGCCAGAGCACCGCCGGCCAAGGCGTCGGCGAAGGTCTGGCCGGTCGCGAAGTAGACCTGGTCGGCTGAACCGAAGGCGTACTGGTTCACAGCGCTCGACGCCTCGTATCGATCGGCGCCGTTGATGCGCAGCACCGGTGCAAACTGGCCGAGGCTGTTCTCCACCGCGGTCGATACCGAGTTCGGTCCGCCGACGATGACGATCTGCGCGGGTGCCAGCCGGGAGATCAGCGTGCTCGTGCCCGCGTCGACGCTCGACGCACCACCGTTCACGAGGAGCACCGGGCCGCCGGCCTTCGCCGCTGCAGGGCTCGCCGACAGCGCGTCGGGGAACGTGTTGCCGGTCGCGACGTAGAGCACCGGAGCGGACTCGAACACCGACCCGATGAGATTCTGAGCCACCTCGTACCTGTTCGCCCCGGTCACCCGCTGGACGTCGGGCGCGAGACCGGTCAGCGCTTCGGCCACCACCGGCTGCACCGAGGCGGGACCGCCGACGATGACGATGTGCGACGGCGCAAGCTGCTGGATGCGCGTAGCCACGGCCGGCAGCAGCTGGTCGGGAGGCGTGAGCAACAAGGGTGCGCCGACGTGCGCGGCTACCGCGGCGGCTGAGAGCGCGTCGGGGTAGTCCGTTCCTTTGGCGAGGAAGACGGTGTCCACACCGGGTGACCATTGCCCCGAGATGCCGATCGCGACGTCGTAACGGGTATCGCCGCCATAGCGCAGATTCCCCCCTGCGGCCAACGGCTGCGTGTCGGTGTCGTCGGCTGCGGCCGGCGCGGCGAAGGCCATGGCTCCGACGACCATGGCGGGGATGGCGAGTGCGGCGAGAAAGCGCTTCATCGGGTCCTGTCTGATCGGGCTGATCGAATCGTATTGGACATCTGTCGATCGAACAGTCCCCCGATCGGGGTGGGGCACGGCAGACTGGGGGCATGGCTGAGACGGCACCGCGCGGGACGCTCGAG
Source organism: Herbiconiux sp. FW305-C-125 (assembly GCF_058783455.1). NCBI lineage: Bacteria > Bacillati > Actinomycetota > Actinomycetes > Micrococcales > Microbacteriaceae > Herbiconiux > Herbiconiux sp. FW305-C-125. The sequence continues at coordinate 1,276,235 of NZ_JBYSYO010000001.1, forward strand.
GGGTGGGTGCGCACACCGTTCACCGGCGGCGGATTCACCTACGACTGCTACGAGAAGGGCGCGGGCCCCGGAGTGGTGCTCATTCCCGAGCTGCCCGGCATCACGCCGGAGGTGCTGGGGCTCGCCGAGCATCTCGTCGACGAGGGGTTCACGGTCGTGGTGCCCTCGCCGTTCGGTGTGCCCGAGAAGGAGAAGAGCGCGGGGTACATCCTGCGCGAAGTGGCCCGGGTCTGCGTGAGCGCGGAGTTCCGTGCCTTCGCCCTCGACGCCGAGCGGCCCGTCACCCGGTTCCTCCGCGCGGCCGCCGCGTCGCTCAACGCGCGCACCCCTGGCCGGGGCGTGGGCGTGATCGGGATGTGCTTCACGGGCGGATTCGCGCTGGCGACGGCCGTGGACGACGCGGTCGCCGCATCCGTCGTCTCGCAACCGGCCGCCCCGTTCCCGCTCGGCGCCGCCCGGCGTGCCGACCCCGGGCTGTCCGGAGTGGAGCTCGAACGGGTGGCCGAGCGCGCCCGCACGACCAGGTTCTGCGCCCTCGGTCTACGGTTCTCGGACGACGGCAACTCACCCCGGCCCCGCTTCGACGCCCTCGCCGCCCGGCTCGGCGACGCGTTCGAGGTGATCGAGCTGGACTCCTCGCCGGGCAACGCCGGCGGCTTCTCGCCGCGCGCCCATTCGGTGCTCACCGCCGAGGTGCGCGACGTTCCGGGGCATCCGGCGCTCGAGGCTCGCGCCAAGGTGGTGGCGTTCCTGCGCCGGCAGCTCGCGGCCTGACCCGGCCGCGGCGCCGCGGCACCTCAGAGACTCAGAGATTCAGAGGCTCTGGCCGATGTCCCACAGCCGATCGGTGCGCCCGTTCAGCGCCTCGGCGACCGCGATGGCCTGGCCGTCGGAGAGCGAGGCGACGTAATCGATCACGCCTCGCCCATGCCCGAGCCGGCGGAGCGTCGACGCCGCGGTGTCCGGCAGCAGATCCGGCCGCTCGACGGCGAGGCGCTGGTAGCCGTGGGTGGCCAGTTCGGCCATCTCCACCAGCCGGCGCGGCACGCGCTTGCGGTCGTGGTCGTCCTCGAGCCAGTCGGAGAACGCACCCACCAGCCCGACCAGCACCTGGCTGAGCCCGCGCTGGTACATCGCCACGTCGGGCCGGTTCAGGATGAAGTGCTTGTGCACGAACTTCAGCACCTTCACCTCGTGCCAGGCGCGCCGGTCGAGGGTGATGATGCCCGTGCGCGGCGTGCCCGGCGGGGCCGCCACGATCGAGCGCTCGAAGTGCGCGATCCAGCGGCTGGTGAAGCTCGACAGCTGCCGCTCGGCCGCGATCGACCCGTCGAACACCGTCGAGAGCAGGCCCTCCACGAGGTCCTCCGACACCACCGACACGGCGTCGGCGAAGGCATCGTCGTCGGCGATCCACGGATCGTCACGATGGATCTTGCGGCGCAGCGCCTCGAGCCCCTCGCCGGCGTGATTGCGCACACCCGCCACCTCGAGTTCGGGGGCGTCGAGCATCCGCAACGCCGGGGCGTTCTCGAGCCAGCCCCGGAACTCGCGCGACACCGCGACCTGGCTGAGGATGCCCGCCCGGTAGAAGTCGTCGACGTCGTGGATCGAGTAGGCGATGTCGTCGGCGATGTCCATCACCGAGCACTCGAGCGACTGTTCCCACGGCTGCAGTTCGGGCACCGAGGCGCGGGCGTCGAGCAGGTCGTCCTGGTCGAGGAAGTAGGCCGAGTACTTACGCGCCACCACGGCATCACCCTCGCGCGTGATGCCCGGCGGGAGGTCGGCGGTGCGCAGACCGGCGGATGCGCGGGGCGAGTCGCCGAGGCCGAGACCCTCCATTCGCGGGGTCCACGGGTACTTCGACATGGCGGTGCGAACGGCGGCGGTGAGGTTGAGGCCCGCGGGCGCGCCGTCGCACACGTCGAGCACGGTGAGGATGCGGTAGGTCTGGGCGTTGCCCTCGAACCCGTCGGCGAGACCCAGGGTGTCGCGAGCGAGGCGGTTCAGCACGTTCTCGCCGAGGTGACCGAACGGCGGATGCCCGAGGTCGTGCGCGCTGGCGGCGGCCTGCACGACGACGGCGTCGCATCCGCCCGGCGACACGGGCTCGGAGAGCGCCGGCGTGGTGCCCACGAGCGTGTCGTCGACCGTCACCGCGATGGCGCGGGCCACGGCGGTGACCTTGATGGAGTGGGTCAGCCGGTTGTGGATGAGCGGGCTGGCGCCTGCCTGCGAGATGACCTGGGTGACGGCGGACAGCCGCGAGAAGTAGGGCGAGAACCGCACCCGCTCGAGGTCGATGCGGAACTCGGGGTGGTGCTCGGCGAGCAGGATCTCGTCGAGCTCCTCGGGCTGGCGGCGGGTCACGCGGGCGTCGTCGGTCACTCTCACTCCTCATCCGTTCGCCCCATTCTGCGGCACCGGGCGGGGGTCGCGTAGCCTGGGGCGATGGAGATCAGTCAGCTGCGGCACTTCCTGGCCGTCGCCGACGACGGGGACTGGTCGCGTGCCGCCAACGCCGAGCACGTGTCGCGGGCGACCGTGCAGGCATCCGTCGCCGCGCTCGAAGCCGAACGCGGCGAGGCACTGGTCGAGGCAGGCCCCGACGGCGTGGCGCTGACGGATGCGGGACGAGACTTCCGCGCCGAAGCCCGCGCCCGGGTCGCGGCAGCACCGCCCCCGCCGCCGAAGGCCGGCGGCAAGGCGAAGGCCTCGAAGGGCAAGGGCCGCGCCCCCATCGTGAAGGGCCAGCCCAAGCCCTACCCCAAGCGCCAGGGCCGCTGACGCGACCCGCGAGGTAGCGCCAAGTGCGACCTCCGGGCTCGCCAGGTCGCACCTGGCGCTACCTCGTGCGCTCGGCGCGATAGAGCAGGTCGACGTAGGCGCGAGCTGGCACCACGCGGATGCGGCGGCGTCGATGACTCGGAGGCCGTACCGTTCGCACACGCACACTCCCGCGCCGCCGAGTCGATGCCCTCGAACCGCGTTCGAGCGCGGCATCGCGTGCGGCTTACCGACGGCCACGTCGAGAATGCGGGACTCGCTCAGGCCTCGTGGCAGCGGAACCCGCCAGAGCAGCGCCGCGGTCACGTGACTGAACACGTGCGACGTGGGCGCCCGCAGTTGGTAGGCCTCGGCGAGACGAATCAGCGGCGTCGGCAGGCGGGCGTCGACGCGAACCCCGCGGAACGGCCGCGCGAGATCCGACCGCCGCACCCGGCTCGCGGACAGCCCCGCGGCGCGCGCTTCTCGCACCGTGAAGGCGCGCGCAGACAGCTCGGTGGGAAGTGGTTCTGGCCGCGGGGAATGTGACGGTATGTGGCGGGCGCGGTGGACAGGGGGCGGATGCGCGGAGAGAGTGGCGGGATGAGCAAGCAGATCCGCTTCAACGCCTTCGACATGAACTGCGTCGCCCACCAGTCCTCCGGGATGTGGCGGCACCCCGACGACCAGTCGTGGCGCTACAAAGAGCTCTCCTACTGGACCGAGCTCGCCCAGCTGCTCGAGCGCGGCACCTTCGACGGCATCTTCATCGCCGACGTGCTCGGCACCTACGACGTGTACGGCGGGTCGAACGAGGCCGCCATCCGGCACGGCGCGCAGGTGCCCGTGAACGACCCGGTGCTGCTGATCTCGGCCATGGCGGCCGCGACCCGGCACCTCGGGTTCGGTGTGACCGCGGGGACGGCGTACGAGCATCCGTACCCCTTCGCGCGACGGATGTCGACGCTCGACCACCTCACGGGCGGCCGCGTCGGCTGGAACGTCGTGACGGGCTACCTGCCGAGCGCCGCCCGCAACATGGGCCACGACGACCAGCTCGAGCACGACCAGCGCTACGACGTCGCCGACGAATACCTCGAGGTGCTCTACAAGCTCTGGGAGGGGTCGTGGGAGGACGACGCCGTTCTCCGCGACCGCGAGTCGGGCGTGTTCACCGACCCGGCGAAGGTGCACGAGATCGGGCATCGCGGCGAGCACTTCACGGTGCCGGGCATCCACATCGCCGAGCCCTCGCCGCAGCGCACCCCGGTGATCTACCAGGCCGGGGCGAGCCCGCGGGGCATTGCCTTCGCCGCGGGCAACGCCGAGGCGATCTTCGTGGCCGCCCCCACGAAGGCGGTGCTGAAGGGCACTGTCGCGAAGATCCGGGACGCCCTCGAAGCGGCGGGCCGCCCGCGCGACTCGGCGAAGATCTACACGCTCCTCACGATCATCACCGACGAGACCCCCGAGAAGGCGCGGGCGAAGCACGCCGACTACCTCCGCTACGCCAGCGAGGAGGGTGCACTCGTGTTCATGTCGGGCTGGATGGGCATCGACCTCTCGCAGTACGACCTCGACGAGCCGATCGGCAACGTGAAGTCGAACGCGATCCAGTCGGCGGTGTCGAACTTCCAGTCGGCCAACGACGACGGCACGGAGTGGACGGTGCGCGACATCGCGAAGCTCGGCGCCATCGGCGGCCTCGGCCCGCTCGTGGTCGGCTCGGCCGTGGAGATCGCCGACCAGCTGCAGGAGTGGGTGGAGGAGACCGACGTCGACGGCTTCAACCTCGCCTACGCCATCACGCCGGGCACCTTCGAGGACATCGTGACCTTCGTCATCCCCGAGCTCCGGCGTCGCGGCGTCTACCCCGAGGGCTACGCGGAGGGCACGCTCCGCAACAAGCTGCACGGGCGCGGCGACCGCCTGCCCGACGAGCACCACGGCTCGCGCTTCAAGGTGGGCCAGCCGGTCACGGCGTGAGGCGGCGAGGCCGGCGCCCGGGGCGGCGGCCGGCACGAGCGCGGATGCGCGCGTAGGCCACCGCGAGCGCGCCCAACCCCACGAGCACCAGCGTGAGCGCCACGATGTAGGCGAACACGCTCCCCCACCCGTCGGTGGCCGGGTCGAGGAAGGGGTACGGGTAGATGGCGCCGCCGCTCGCCGCCGCGCGGATGAAGGTGTAGATCGCCCAGGCGACCGGGTAGATCGGCACCACCCAGAGCGACCGCCACGGCAGCGCCGGCCGCCCGGGCGTGAACAGCCAGTCGAGCAGCAGGAGCAGCGGCACCCACACGTGCACCACCTCGTTCGGCCACGACAATCCCGGGTACCCCTCGGGCGGCAGCCCCCGCAGCAGCAGGTTGTAGACGCCCGCGGTCACGATCGCGTAGGTGAGCGTGGCCATCCGCACCGTGGTGAACAGACCCGGGTCGCGCGGCAGCCGGAGCGCGAGCACCCCGCCCACCACGAGCACGACGATGTTGAACAGGCTCGTCTCGATGGTGAAGTAGCTGAAGTACTCCCACGGGTCGAACGCGTTGTTCGCCACCCGGTCGCCGATCTGGATGCCGATGGTCACGGCGAGCCCGAGCCCGGCGATCAGCCGCACCGCTCCCGCGATCCGGCGCCCGGCCGGTGCCGTGCGCACAGCCGCGTCGCTCACTCGCCCACCGAAGCGCGGTAGATCTCCTCGATCGAGGCATCCAGGGTGCGGGAGAACTCCTCGTCGCTCTGCTCGGCGCTGAGCCCGGCGAGCAGCGCTCGGCTGAAGCTCGCGATGAGGCCGTGGTTGCGGCGCAGCAGAGCGTCGGCCTCGTCGCGCGAGTAGCCGCCGGAGAGCGCCACGACGCGGGCGACCCGCGGATGCTCGATCAGGTCGCGGTAGAAGTCGTCGACCGAGGGGAGGGTGATCTTCACCGCCACCTTCTGACCGGCGCCGAGGCTCTCGAGGTGCTCGAGCAGCGCATCCTTCAACAGCACCTCGGCGTCGCCCTTGTCGGGCGCGTGGATGTCGACCTCGGGCTCGAGGATCGGCAGCAGATCGTGCCCGAGCACGACGCGGGCGACCTCGAACTGCTGGGCCACGACCGCGCGCACGCCCTCGGGGTTCGCGGCGTGGATGACCGAGCGCTCCTTCGTGCCGAGCACCCCGGCGCTGCGGGCGCGCGGCAGCAGTTCGTCGAGGCCCGGGATGTCGCGCATCAGCTGCACGCCGTCGCTCTCGTGGAGCAACCCCTTGTCGATCTTGAGGAACGGCACGATGCCCTTGCCGGCCCAGAGGTACTCGGCCGCGGGACGCCCCGCGATCTCGCGGTCGAGCGTGTTCTCGAACAGGATGGCGGCCAGGATGCGCTCCGACGTGAACGCCGGATCGGTGACGATGCGCACCCGCTCGGCGTGGATGAGATCGAACATCTCGGCGTCGGTGGAGTACTGCGAGGAATCGATGCCGTACTGCTCGAGCGCCCGCGGGGTGCTGCCGCCGCTCTGGTCGAGCGCGGCGATGAACCCGCGACCGGTCTCGAAGCGGCTGAGTTTCTGAGCGTCTGGCATCTGCGTCTCCCTCAGGGGCCAGCTTAGTTAGCGTTCGCCGGCCCGCCGAGACCTCGGCGCCACGAGGTCACATTCCCGCCCGCCGAATCGTCGTGGTTCGTGAAGGCGGCCGGCACATCCGGTGTCCCGCCCGAACCGGAAGAAAGGCATCTCTCATGAAGATCGTGGTCATCGGCGGAACCGGGCTCATCGGCAGGCCCCTGGTGGAGCAGCTCCGGCAGTCGGGGCACGACGTGGTGGCGGCCTCACCGTCGACCGGCGTCGACACCATCACCGGGGAGGGCCTGGCAGCGGCTCTGGCCGGCGCGGAGGTCGTGGTCGACATCCCGAATTCCCCCTCGTTCGATGACGGGCCGGTGCTGCACTTCTTCCAGACGTCGACGCGCACCATCGTCGAGGCTGCGGCAGCCGCGGGGGTGCGGCATCACGTGGTGCTCTCGATCGTGGGCGCCGACCGGATGCCCGACATCGGCTACATGCGCGCCAAGGTCGCCCAGGAGCAGATCGCGGCGGCGAGCCCGGTGCCCGTCAGCATCGTGCGGGCGACGCAGTTCTTCGAGTTCATCGGCGCGCTCGCCGAGGGTGGCGCCGACGGCGACGTCGTGCGGCTCTCCTCCGTGCTGATGCAGCCGATCGCGGCCGCCGACGTCTCGGCCGCGCTGGCCGAGGTCGCCGTGGGCGAACCGCTCGGCGGGGTGGTGGAACTGGCGGGCCCCGAGCCGCTGCGGCTCGCCGACCTCGGCGCCCGCGTGCTCGCCGCCAAGGGCGACCCGCGTCGGGTGGTGGTGGCCGACGAGCTCGGCTACTTCGGCGGCACGGTGGATGACCGCTCCCTCACCCCGGACAACGACCCGCGCGTGACGCGGCAGCGGTACGGCGCGACCCGGTTCGAGGAGTGGCTCACGCGCGCCTTCGCGGCGTAGCGGGCGCGTAGACTGCTGGGGTGAGCATCCACCAGCCGTCCGCTACGCCCTCGGGGCGTTGGGAGGTCGTCGGCGCGTCATCCGCCGGCATCAGGTAGTCGCCGTTTCTCGATCTTTTCTTGTTCTCCGCCCGCGCTGCGCGTCATCGGCGCGGCGGTGCGGGCCGAATCGATTGGCGACATCAATGCTCCCTCTGAGCGAAAGCACCATCCGCGCGTCGTTCGTGAATGCGACGCGCAAAGAACTGAACGACCTCGTGCTGCCTCCGGCGTTCGACGAGCTCGACTGGTCCCGGCTGGACTACCTCGGCTGGCGCGACCGCAAGAACCCGCGGCGGGCGTACGTGGTGATCCCGGCCGTGCCGGGCACAGACCCCGGCGACGGCTGGGGCGACCCCGTCGGCATCATGCTGCGCCAGGCCGAGGCGACGCCGCGCACCCGCGCGCAGTGCTCGTGGTGCCGTGACGTGCATCTGCCGAACGACGTGGTGTTCTACAGCGCGCGGCGGGCGGGCGCCGGCGGGCGCAACGGCAACACGGTCGGCACGCTCGTCTGCGCCGAGTTCGAGTGCTCGGCGAACGTGCGCAAGACCCCGCCGGTGGCCTACGTCGGGTTCGACGTCGAGGCGGCGCGAGCGGAACGCATCGAGAACCTGCGGATGCGCGCAGCCGGCTTCGCCGCCGAGGTGCAGCTCAGCGCGTAACGGCGCCTCGGCCGCGCGGCCTCGCGGCCGCGCTCAGCGAGTCTCCAGAAGACGCCGGAATGGCCGCCGCCATTCCGTCAAGAACTGGAGACTCGCTGACCGGCCGCGAGCGCGCGGAGGGTGGCGAGGGAGTCGCGGACGCAGGTTGCGAGGTCGGGAGCGGTGGGGTCGGCCACCCAGCGCTCGAACGCGCGACGGAACACGCCGACGCCCGCCTCGGCGGCGACCCCGGCCTCCGGCGCGGGCACACCGCGCTGCCGGAGTTCGGTGGCGACCGCGTCCGACAGCGCCGCCAGCTTCAGCAGTTCGCGCTCCTGCAGGCTCGGGTTCGCGGCGATCACCCCGGCCCGACGGCCGGCGTGCTCGCGGCGACCCTCGAGGAAGTCGCCGGCCGCCGCCATCCCGAGGCCGGCGAGTTCGAGGGGCGGGAGGGTTTCCGGCGCCGCCGCGATCGCCGCGACCACGGCCTCCTGCATCGCGTTCGTGCGATCGAAGAGCACCTCGCGCTTGTCGGTGAAGTGGCGGAAGAAGGTGCGCTCGGTCACACCCGCACGCTCCGCGATGTCGAGCACGGTCGTCTGCTCGTACCCGCGCTCGACGAACAGCTCGAGGGCGGCCTGTGTCAGGCGGCCCGGCGCATCCGGCTCCCAGCGTCCCACCGGACCAGTGTAGCGATGTCAGTCACTGTCATCGCCGTGCTAATCTGATGACAGATACTGACATCATGATAGGAGATCACTCATGCGCGTTTTCGTCACCGGGGCATCCGGCTGGATCGGTTCGGCCGTCGTCTCCGAACTCCTGGGCGCCGGCCACGAGGTCGTCGGCCTGGCTCGCTCCGAGGAGTCGGCCGCGGCAGTCCGCAGTGCAGGCGCCGCCGTGCAGCGAGGCAGCCTCGACGACCTCGACAGTCTGCGCGCGGGAGCCGAGCACGCCGACGGGGTCGTGCACCTCGGCTTCAAGCACGACTTCTCGGACATGGCGGGGGCCGCGCGCACCGAGCGGGCCGCGATCGAGCTGTTCGGCGACGTGCTCGCCGGCTCCGACCGGCCGCTCCTGTTCGCGTCCGGCGTCGCCGGTCTCACCCCGGGCCGGGTGCTCACCGAGCGCGACGCCAACCCGTCGAGCGGGCCGGATGCGCCCCGCGGCGGCGGCGAGAACCTCGCGCTCTCCTTCGCCGAGCGCGGGGTGCGCCCGGTCAGCCTCCGCTTCGCGCCCACCGTGCACGGCCAGGGCGACCACGGCTTCACCTCGGTGATCGTCGCCGCCGCGCGCACGGCGGGTGTCTCGGGGTACATCGGCGACGGGTCGAACCGCTGGCCGGCCGTGCACCGCTCCGACGCGGCACGCCTCGTGCGCCTGGCCCTGGAGCAGGCGCCGGCCGGCGGGGTCGTCCACGCGGTGGCGGAGGAGGGCATCCCGACCCGCGAGATCGCAACGGCCATCGGCGAGCACCTCGCGCTCCCGGTCGAGTCCGTCGCACCGGATGCCGCGGCAGAGCGCTTCGGCTGGATCGCCCGCTTCTTCGGCACCGACATGCCCACCTCGAGCGCCCTCACCCGCGAGCGCTTCGGGTGGACCCCGACCGGCCCCACCCTGCTCGAGGACATCGCCGCGGGCGCCTACGCCTGAGCCCTCGGAGTCCTAGGCCCCGGACCCCGGACTCCGAGGCGCCGGGTGTACCGTGAGCGCGTGACAGGGCTCCTCTTCGGCGCGGTGTTCTTCGCGGTGGTGGCGGCCGTACTGCTGGTGCTCGTGCTGCTCGCGCTCCGCGTCCGCCGGCGAGGCAGCGCCGGCCCGGCGATCGCCGCCGCCATGGCCGCGTACGACGAGGCGATGCACTCGACGGCGCACGACACCTTCGTGGAGCTGCAGATCGCGGAGGAGCGCACGGTTCCCGCGCCTGCGCCCGGCGACCTGGTCGGCTGAGGCCGGCCGGCGGGCGGGAAAGCGGGCCGGCGCGGGACGCTCGCGGCTAGCGCCGCCCCGTCCACTCCAGCAGGCGGGGCAGCTCCCAGGTGGTCACGACGCGCTCGGCCGGCACCCCCGCCGCGACGGCGCGCGCCGCGCCCAGGTCGAGGAAGCCGAGGTGCCCGGGGGCGTGCGCGTCGGAGTCGATGCTGAACAGGCATCCGGCATCCAGGGCCCGCTGGATCAGCTCGTCGGGCGGGTCCTGCCGCTCCGGCCGCGAGTTGATCTCCACCGCGACGCCGGCCGCCGCGCAGGCCGCGAACACCGCGTCCGCGTCGAACTCCGACGGCGGCCGGGTGCCCCGCGAGCCCTGAACCAGGCGCCCGGTGCAGTGCCCGAGCACGTCGGTGCGCGGGTCGTCGATGGCGCCGAGCATCCGCTTCGTCATCGTCGCCGAGTCGGAGCGCAGCTTCGAGTGCACGCTCGCCACCACCACGTCGAGGCGGTCGAGGAGCGCCTTCTCCTGGTCGAGCGAGCCGTCGTCGAGGATGTCGACCTCGATGCCCGCGAGCAGCGTGAAATCGGGCCCGGTGGCGGCGGATGCGTTGAGCTCGGCCACGACATCGAGTTCCTCTTCGAGCCGCTCCGGCGAGAGGCCGTTGGCCACGGTGAGGCTCGGCGAGTGGTCGGTGAGGGCGAGGTAACGGTGCCCGAGGAGGCGGGCCGCGGCCACCATGCTCGGGATGTCGGTCGTGCCGTCGGACCACTCGCTGTGCGCGTGCAGGTCACCCTTCAGCTGCGCACGCAACTCGGCCACCGCGGGCGCGAGTGTCTCGGCGGTGCGCTCGCGCAGGTCGGCGAGGTACGCCGGCACGCGGCCCTCGAGCGCTTCGCCGATGATCTCGAAGGTGCGGGAGCCGATGCCCTTGGTCGCCTTCAGCCGGCCATCGGATGCCCGTGCCGCCAGCTCCTCGGGCGACCACGCCGCGATCACCGCCGCCGCCCGGCGGAACGCCTTCACCTTGAAGCCGGGGGCGAGCTCGCGTTCGAGCAGGAACGCGGTCTCGTTCAGCGCATCGATCGGCTCCATGCTCCGACCCTACCGACGTGCGCTCGCGACCGGGAGCGTGTCGGCGGCACTCAGCGGCGGCTGCGAAGATTGAGCCATGTCGAACGCACCATCCGAGCCCGACGCGCCGGCCACGACGCCGGAGCCCGGCCCGGCCGAACCCGCGCCGCGCACCCGGCGGCAGACCTTCTCGCGCTGGGCACCGCTGCTGGCCGCGGCGATCGCGGTCGCCACCATCGCGGCCGACCAGCTCTCGAAGCTCTGGGCGGAGGCCGAGTTGTCGACGAACGAGCGCATTCCGCTGATCGGCGACCTGCTCGGCCTGCAGCTCATCTACAACCCGGGGGCCGCGTTCTCGATCGGCGAGCAGTTCACCTGGGTCTTCGCCCTGCTCGCCGGGCTCGCGGCGATCGCGGTGGCGATCATCGCCGTCCGCACCCGTTCGATCGCATGGTCGATCGCCTGGGGGCTCCTCCTCGGCGGCGCCATCACCCACCTCGGCGACCGCCTCTTCCGTGAGCCGGGCTTCGCGCAGGGCCACGTGGTCGACTTCATCGCCTACGGCAACTGGTTCATCGGCAACGTCGCCGACATCGCCATCTTCGCCGGCGCCGTGCTCATCCTCCTCCTCTCCTTCCTCGGCTTCCGCATGCGCCCCGCCCCCGATCCGGACGCGGACCCGGCCTAGAGGAGCTTGCGCTCCAGGGCCCACGCGGTGAGCTCGTGGCGGCTCGAGAGCTGGAGTTTGCGCAGCACCGCCGAGACGTGGGTCTCGACCGTCTTCACCGAGATGTAGAGCTCGGTCGCCACCTCGCGGTAGGAGTAGCCGCGGGCGATCAGGCGCATCACCTCCTGCTCGCGCCGGGAGAGGCGGTCGAGCTCGTCGTGGGTCGACGCCGTCTCCCCCGCGGCCGCACCGAACGCGTCGAGCACGAAGCCCGCGAGCCGGGGCGAGAACACCGCATCGCCGTCGGCGACGCGCCTGGCCGCATCCGACACGTCGGCCCCCGACGAGCTCTTCGTGATGTAGCCGCGGGCCCCGGCGCGGATGACGCGCACGACGTCGTCGGCGGCATCCGACACGCTGAGGGCCAGGAACACCGTCTCGGGCGACGTCGGCGCCGCCCGCGTGATGACCTCCGCGCCGCCGCCACCCCGACCCCCGGGCAGGTGCACGTCGAGCAGCACCACCCGCGGCCGGGTCGCGGCGACCAGGGCGACCGCCTCGTCGACCGTCGCGGCTTCACCCACCACGTCCAGCGCGGGGTCGAGTTCGGCGCGCAGCCCGGAGCGGAAGATCGAGTGGTCGTCGACGATGACGATGCGCAAGGCGGTCATCTGGTCAGTGCTCCCATGTCAGTGCTGCTCGGCGATCGGTGGTTCGGACGGTGACGCGGCAGCGGATGCGGCAGCAGGAGCCGGAGCGGCGGGTTCGGCCGCGATCGGCAGCGTGAGGTGCACCGACGTGCCCGCTCCGCCGCGCCCCGGCCCGAGGATCGCCGTCCCGCCCGCACGCTTCAACCGGCCCACGATCGATTCGCGCACGCCCAGCCGGTCAGCCGGGATCGCGGCGAGGTCGATGCCGGGTCCGCGGTCGGTCACGATCAGCTCGATGCGCTCCCGGCCCACCTCGAGGAAGATCGACACATCGCCGCCCGCGTGCCGCGCGGCGTTCAGCATCGCCTCGCGGCCGGCGGCGAGCAGCGCGTCGGGTGCCGGCACCGACGGGCCCACCGTCACGAGCTCGAAGCGCACCGCGTGGTCCTCTTCGATCACCCCGGCCAGACGCCGCAGCTCCCCGGCGAGGTCACGATCATCCGCCGGCGCCGTGTCGAACAGCCAGTCGCGCAACTCGCGCTCCTGCGCCCGGGCGAGCCGCGCCGCCTCGCTCTGCGCCCCCGCCTTCTGCTGGATGAGCGCCAGCGTCTGCAGCACCGAATCGTGCAGGTGCGCCGCGATCTCGGCGCGCTCCGCCGCCCGTTCGTGCGCCACCCGCTCCGCGCCGAGGTCGCGGATGAGCCGCACCACCCAGGGCAGCGCCACGAGCCCCACGCCGAGCAGCACGGTGACGGCGGCGATCACGACCGTCCAGATGTTCGGCGCGTCGCCGGTGATGAAGAACAGCAGGATACCGGTCGCCACCAGCACCAGCGCCCCGAGCGAGCGCACCACGAGCGTGGGCCCGGCTGCGGTCGACCCCGCTCGCAGGTCGGCGAACTGCCGCCAGGCCAGCGCCACCCCGGCGAGCACGACGATGCCCGGGATCACCACCGCCAGCGGCACCTCGACGCCGAGCCGGCCGGCCACGAGCGCTCCGCCCGCCGCGATCAACGCCAGTCCGAGCAGGATCTCGGTCACAGGGGCCCGCCGCAGCTGCTCGGCGCGGGGCCCTCCGGCACCCGCCGAGCCCGGGCCGCCCACGGTGGCGGACGCGGGCGCGGTGAGGCCGGCGCGCATCCGTGGTTCTGCGGGTTCGGGCGCCACCGGCGTCGTGGCCCACAACCAGGCGTAGAGCAGGATGCCCGCACCACCGCAGAGGGCGAGCAGCACCGCGACCGTGCGCACCACGGTCACGGGCGCCCCGAGGTGCTCGGCGACCCCGGCGCACACGCCACCCACGATGCGCAGGCGGGGGCGCACGATGGTGGCGGAGTTCTCCATTCCAGCATCCAAGCAGGTCGGCGCCGCCACCCCTACTCCCCCGGGGCGATCTGGGGGTCGAATCAGGGTCATCCCCGATACCGGGCGGTGCGGGCCGTTCGCCAGAATCGACACATGTCCACACCGCCTCCTGCTCCTCCCGCCCCGCCGCGACCGGTCGGCGCCACCTTCTTCGGCTGGCTCCGCGGTCTCGGCGTGACCCGTCGCGACGACGCCTGGATCGCCGGCGTCTGCTCCGGCATCGCCGCCCGCACCGGCCTCGACCCCATGCTCGTGCGCGGGATCGCCATCGTCATCGCGATCCTCGGCGGCCCCGTGTTCCTCGCCTACGCCGTGGGCTGGGCGCTGCTGCCGGATGCCCGGGGGCACATCCACGCCGAGAGCGCGGTGAACGGGCACTTCACCTACCCGATGATCTTCATCGGCATCGCCGCGGTGCTGACCTTCCTGCCGTTCACGCGCGGCATCTGGTTCGACGGTGCGCCGCACATCTGGGGCATGCCCGACTGGCTCGAGATCACCCTGCGCACCCTGTGGGTGCTGGCGCTCATCGGGGCGGGCATCTGGCTCACGGTCGCGATCGCCCGACGCGTGCCGCGCCCGCCCGCGCCCGGTGCGCCAGGTCCAGGTGCCGCCGGGACCGCCGGCGCGCCGGGTTGGGGCGCGACCGGGGCGACAGGACCTGGCGCTGCTGCACCCTTCGCCGATGGGGCGTGGGCTCCGACAGCGACGGATGCGCCCGCTCCGTCGTCGGAGGCGCCGAGCGCCCGATCTGCGGGCTCCGCCGCCGCGTTCGCCATGCCCTCGGGCCCTTCCGTCACCTCGGAGTCCACCGCCGCGCAGTCCGACACCGTGCAGGCCGACGCCGTCGGGGTGCTCCCCACCACGGGCGAGACCGCCGACTCCGCCGCGGCTGATCCGGTCGCGACCGGGTTCGCACGCGAGCCCGGCACGGCCGGCTTCACCGACTCGTTCGCAGCCGGTCCCGCATCCGCGCCCGGTGCACCCACCGCCGCGGCGGGCACCGCCGATCCGTGGGGGCAGACGGCGTGGCAGCGCTCCGAGTGGCACCGCGAGCGCCACGAACGTGCCAAGGAGGAGGCGCGCGCACGGGCGGACGCCTGGAAGGCGGCGCACCCGCAGGCACAGGGCGCCGGCGCGGCGTTCTCCTCGGTCGTGCTCGGCATCGCCCTCGTCGCGGCCGCCGTCGTCGGCATCGGCTACGGCGCGGTCGTGCCCGACGGCAAGCTCGTGCTCGTCATCTCCCTCGCCGCCCTCGCGGTGATCGCGGTTGGAATCGTGGTGGCGGGCATCCGGGGGCGCCGCAGTGGCGGACTCGGGCCCTTCGCCGTGCTCCTCGCCGCTGTCGTCGTGTTCACCGGTGTGCTGCCCGCGGGCACCGTGGTGCAGCCGTTCGGCACCCAGAACATCGACGCGAGTCAGTCGCTCAGCCGCGGCCCCGACAGCTACCTGCTGCTGGCCGGCAAGTCGGTGGTCGATGCCGAGGCGCTCACCGCCGCCTCCCCCGACGGCAGCGTCGACGTGTGGCTGATGGCCGGGCAGACGCAGGTGCTGCTGCCGGCGAACGCCTCGGTGCGCGTCGAATCGCACGTGTTCGCAGGCTCGGTCACCTCGTCGCTCGGCACCGAACGCAGCGGCGTGTGGATCGACGACGACCGGATGTTCACCCGCACCGGTCCCCCCACCGGCACCCCGCGGGGCGGCGACACCGCCTCGGCGAGCGCCCCGGTCATCCGCGTCTGGCTGCTCGCCGGCTCCGTCTCCTTCGTCCCCGCTTCCGAGAGGTAACCCATGTCCGACCCCAGCACCCCCTCCCCTGAGGCCACCACCCCGTCGTCCCCGACGCCCCCGTTCCCACCGGCCGCTGCCACGGCCCCCGCGGCAGCGGCGCGGAAGCGGTCGCCGCAGTTCGGCACCATGGTGTGGGGCATCCTGCTGCTCGGTCTCTGCGGTTTCGTGGCCCTGGCGCAATTCGGCCCCGGAATCGACGCCGACCGCTACCTCTGGGCCTTCATCGGCGTCATCGCCGCCGGAGTGGCGCTGGTCGCTGTCGGTATCGCGGCGGCCTTCCGCCGCTGACCGGGCCGAAGGGGCCACAATGGCTGGATGAGCGAACCCACCGCCGCCGTCGCGCTCGTCACCGTCGTCACCGGGGCGAGTGCGCTCGGCGCGGCGGTCGTGGGCGGGGTGTTCTTCGCCTTCTCCGGATTCGTGATGCGCGCTCTCGGCGACTCCGCGCCGGCGGCGGCGATCGCCGTGATGCAGGCCATCAACCGGGCGGCGGTGCGCCCGCCGCTCATGATCAGCCTCTTCGGCACCCTGCTGGCCGGACTCGCGGCCTGCATCCTGCTCGCCGTCACGCACGGCGGCAACGCCCTGTGGTGGGCCGTCGCGGGCGAAGCGGTCTACCTCGTGGGAGCGGTGGGCCTCACCATGGGCTTCCACGTCCCGCGCAACACCGCGCTCGACCGCCTCGACAGCGCGTCGGCGGATGCGGTCCCCGCGTGGCGCGGCTACCTCACCGAATGGACGCGCGGCAACCACGTGCGCGCCCTGACCGGTGTGATCGCCGCCGTGCTGTTCGGCGTCGCCGTCGCCCTGACCGTGGCCGCGCACTGACCGCCGCGCACCGATCTCCACCCGGCGCCACCGCGTTCTCCACCCTGGGGTGGTGCCGCTCACGACGTGACGCGACGAGTCTGGAGTGACCCGGCCGGCACATCCGCTCGGCCCCCGTTCCGAGAGTGCTCGCATGTCGTACGACGTCCTCATCCGTACCGTCTTGATCATCGCGGTGGTCGGCTGGATCTGCTACCGCCAAGCCCAGTGGCGCGCCGTCGTCGTGCCGGACATGTGGCGCACCGCCGGGCTGTTCGCGGTGATCGGCGTCGTTCAGGTCGCCTCGGTGCGTGGCACGGCAGCGATCTCGACCTTCGACCTCGCGGTGCTCGCGATCGAGATCGTGATCGCGCTCGGCGTGGGTGCGCTGATGGGCGCGATCGCGCTGTTCCGTCCGGTGACCGAACCGGCGCTGGCGGCGTGGTCGGTGAAGCGACGCGGTCGTGACGGCGCGGCGCCGGTGGTCGAGAGCCGCACGGGCTGGTGGGGCATCGCGCTGTGGCTCGTCTTCATCGCGGTGCGCATCGGCATGGACGTCTGGGCCGGCGCCGCCGGGTCGCAGCTGGCGACGACGGTCGGTGCCATCCTCATCGTCGTGGCCGCGAACCGCGCCGCACGCACCGTGGTGTTCCTGTCGCGCATCGAACGGATGCGCACGGCCGTCGCGTGACACCGGCCGCGTCGGGCGTGCCCCGGCTCGCCCGGCGCGTGCGCCCGACGCGCGGCGAGCGCGATGATGGAGACGTGATCCCGCCGCCCGACCCGCGCCGCTCCTGGCTGAGTCGCGCGCTCAACCTGCTGGCCGTGGCGGTCGTGGCGTTCTTCGCGACGCGGGACGGCATGCCGGAGCTGGTGTGGTGGCAGATCGTGCTGCTCTGGCTCGCGCTGGCCTGCTGGGCGGCCACCGCACTGGTGCCGCGGCGCGATGCTCGAGTGATCGGCGTTCTGCAGGCCGTGATGGTGCTGGCGGGGGCGCCGGTGATGCTGCCGAGCAACGGCGTGCTGGTGGTCGTGGTGGCCATCGGGGTGGCGCAGACGGTGGGCGACCTGGCACGGCCGATCTGGCTGGGGCTCGCGCTCGCCGTGGTCGCGGGCGCGATCGTTCCGGTGTCGGCGCTGGCGACCTCGGTGCCACTGCTCGGCGTGGTGTCGATCGGGGCCGGGATCGTCGTGGCCGTGCTCGCCGGCCTCAGCCGGCGGCAGTTCCGGGCTGCCGAGCGGCAGTCGCGGCTGCTGCTGGAGGAGCGGGTGGCGGCGCGCGAGGAACTCGCCCGCGCGACCGTGCTGGCCTCGCGGCAGCAGGTGGCACGCGACATCCACGACGTGCTCGCACACAGCCTTGGCGGGCTCGTCATCCAGCTCGACGCGGTCGAGGCCTTGCTCGAGGCGGGCCGCACGACGGATGCGGCGACGCGCGTGCACGACGCCCGCGCCCTCGCGGTCTCGGGCCTCGCCGAGGCGCGCCGCGCCGTCGACGCCCTCCGCGACGTCCCGGCCCCGCCCGGCGCCGCCACCACGGGCGCGGCCCCGACCGTCGCGGGTCGCGAGCTCGAAGCGGAGGTGGCGGCACTGGCGCAGGCGCATCGGACACTCGACGGCACCATCGAGTTCGCGGTGGACGGCCGAGCACCGGATGCCCTTCCGGCGACCGCCGGCGAGGCCCTCCGGCGCGCCGCCCAGGAGTCGCTCACCAACGCTCGCAAGCACGCGCCCGGCCAGCCGGTGCGGGCGACACTGAGCTGGTCCCCGGCCGGTGCGGTCGAGCTGCGAGTGGAGAATCCGGTGGCAGGCCCGGGCATGGCGTCATCCGACCGGCAGGACCCGGTGCCGGGCGGCGGGCACGGACTCGAAGGGATGCGCGAACGCCTCGCCGTCTTCCCACAGGCGACCATCGACGCCCAGGAGCGTGACGGGAAGTTCGTCGTGAGCGTCCACCTCCCGCTCGAGCCCGTGGCCGACGACACCGCGGGCGCTCCGGCACCCGGCGCCGAGCAGGGAGCGCCGCGATGACGCCTGACACCGAGCCGCACGATCCCGCCGAGCCCCGCGACCGCGTCGACGCCGATCACTCCGTGGCGGGCGACCACGTCGACGCAGGCGATCACCCGGCGGGCGATTTCTCCTTGGCGGGCGACCACACCGAGGCAGGCGGCCGCTCCGTGGCGGAGCCGGCGAACCCGCCCGTGCCGGGCGATGGCGCGGCGGCCTCGCGCATCCGGGTGCTGGTGTGCGACGACCAGGCGATCGTGCGCGACGGACTCGTCACCGTGCTCTCCCTGCTCGACGACGTGACGGTGGTGGGCCAGGCCGCCGACGGCGCCGAAGCCGTGCGACTCGCCGCCGAAGCGCACCCCGACGTCGTGCTGATGGACTTGCGGATGCCCGTGCTCGACGGCACCGCCGCCACCGCCGCCATCGTCGCCGCCCACCCGGCCACCGCCGTGCTCGTGCTCACCACCTATGCCGACGACGCCTCCATCGTCGGCGCCCTGCGCGCCGGCGCCCGCGGCTACCTCACGAAGGACGCCGGTCGTACGGAGGTCGCCACCGCCATCCGCTCCGTCGCCCGCGGGCAGGCGACGTTCGCGCCCGAGGTCGGCGCCCTGCTCATCGACAGCATGATCGGCGCCCCGACCGCAGCCCGGACCGCTGCCGCAGACGGCCGGCCCGGCGTTCCCACACCGGCGGCGCTGCGCATCCGCTTCCCCCTCCTCACCCAGCGCGAAGCCGAGGTGCTCGCGCTCGTGGGCGACGGCCTCTCGAACGGCGAGATCGCGGCGCGGATGTTCGTGAGCGTGGCGACCGTGAAGACGCACATCAACGCGCTGTTCGCCAAGCTCGCCGTGCGCGACCGCGCCCAGGCGATCGCCCTCGTGCGCACCTGAGCGCGCCCGGCACGCGGCGCGGGCCCGTGGCGCGTCAGAGCTCGATGGGCTCGATCAGCGTCGGGTCGTCCTTCGCCACGGAGGTGTCGCGCACGTTGTTCACGCGCTTCGACACCGGGTACGTCGTGATCGTGCGCGCCACCGCCAACGACGACCGGTCGAGCATCGCCACCAGTGCCTCCTTCTGGGTGGGCTCCTCGACCTTCAGCGGCTCGGTCCACTCGTCCCACGTGTCGGGGGTGAGGAAGACCGGCATGCGATCGTGCACCTCGCCCGACGCATCGGCCGCCTCCCGGGTGATGATGGTGAACGACAGCGCCCAGCCGTCGGCCTCCTTCTTCAATTCGTAGAGCCCGGCGGCGGCGAGGATGCTCTCGGGCGCATGGATGTAGTAGGGCTGCTTGCCCTGCGCCGTCGCCACCCACTCGTAGTACCCGTTCATCGGCACGATGCACCGCCGCTGGGCGAACGCGTTGCGGAACAAACCGTTCGTGGCCACGCCCTCGAGCCGCGCGTTGATCGGCGCAGGGCCGCCCTGCTTCGCCCAGGCGGGCTTCAGCCCCCACGACGCCGAATCGATCTCACGAACGAGTTCGCCGTCGATCAGGCGTTCGCGCACGATCGGCACCACCTCCGTGGGCGCCACGTTGTACGACGGGCGCCAGTCTTCGAGCCTGCCGCCCCGCGCCACGAACTCGGTGATCAACTCATCGGTCTCGGCGCTCATGCTGAATCGGCCGCACATGCTGCGCTCCTTCCCCGGATGCCCTCCACGCTAGTCGCCCCCACCGACACCGGGCAGTCTTTCGAGCAGCCGGCCGAGCGACCCGTCGGCAGTGGAGAGGACGGTGCCCGGATGCGGTCCGGCCAGACGCAGCGCATCCGCCCAGCCGAGCACCGCGGGCGCACGCGAGGCGAGCACGACGGCGTTGCCGGTGCCGGCATCCCGCAGCACCGAGTCGGGGCCGAGCACGAGCAGGTGGGGCAGCACGGGCGCGAGCGCGGCCAGGTGCCCACGCAGGGCGGGCAACCCCTCGTCGTCGGCGACGTTCACCGCCAGCACCCCGCCGGGCACGAGCAGCTCGGCGGCTCGCCGGTAGAACGCCGTCGTGCGCAGATGCGGCGGGGTTCTGATGCCCTGGTAGAGATCGGCGACGACGAGATCGGCCTGCCCGCCGAGGAACGGCACGAGGTCGGCCAGACGCTCGGCCGCGTCTCCCGGATGCACGCGCAGATCGGTGCCGGCGGGCAACGGCAGGGTGCTCACGACGAAGTCGACGAGGTTCTCCTCGAGCTCGACCACGTGCTGCTCCGATTCGGGCCGCGTCACCTGCAGGTATCTCGGCAGCGTGAGCGCGCCGGCGCCGAGGTGCACCGCCGTGACGGGGGCACCCGGCAGACGGATGCGGTCGATCGCGTTCCCGATGCGCCGCACGTAGTCGTAGAACAGGGTGCCCGGGTCACCGAGCGACACGTGCGACTGGGCCACCCCGCCGATGCTGAGCACGAAGGAGCCCGGCACGACGGGGTCGACGGCGATCTCGGCGACGGCGCCGCCCGGGCGCAGGATGGTCGTGGCGAGGGTCATGCCGGTGCCGTTACGCTCGCCGGCAGGCCGAGGAAGCGACCGTACCGCTCGGCCTCGCGCGCGAACCCGCTCTGTTCGGCGGCCGTCAACGTGGTGAACGGTTCGGCGGTCACCACCACCCGGCGGGCCGATACCGCGCGCCGCCAGGTGCCCACGATCTCGCCGCGCGAGACGATCATCGGCAGGAACATGCCGTTGTTCCCCGGCACGATCCGGTCGGCGAACGCCGCGGGAAGGGCGTGCGAGCGGTCCTGGTAGCCGAGGAGGTACTCGTCGAAGCCGGGGAGGGCGTGCACACCGGATGCGCGGGGCGCGGCCGCGGGGGCCGGCCCGGTCTCATCGGCCGGGTCGCGCATCCAGTAGCTCGCGCCGTCGAGCTCGAGTTCGATGAGGCGGTCGCGCACACGGTCGAGGCCGCGACGCGCATCCGTCACCGTGGTCTTCGACCACCAGCAGAAGTCCTTCAGTGTGGCGGGGCCGTGCCCGGCGAAGTAGCGCAGCACGAACTCGGCGAGGGCGTCGTCGCGGTCGGGCTGCGGATCGCGGGTCGGCGGCGCCCACTCGTCGAGGAGTACGAGCGCCTGCTGCGTGCCGCGGGTGGGGCCCCAGCAGATAAGGCCGTCGTGCGCGAGACGCCAGATGATGTGCACCCCGCGCTGACCGGAGGTGGTGATGCCGTCGGCCTCGAGCAGAGCGAAGAACTCGTCGCGCGAGAACGAACCGCCGCCTTGCAGCTCCCCCTCGGCGATGCGGGTCGCCCGGGCGAAGACGTCGTCGTCGAGCTCGAGCTGGCGCTGGCGGGCGGCGACCCCGCTGACGGTCTTGGCGGCGGTGAGGGCGAGCATCCAGCGCAGGTCGTCGGGCGTGCTGAAGTGCAGGGTGCCGCGCATCGGCCACGACCGCACCACCTCGCCCCGGTCGAGGGCGGCCGCCACGTCGGCGCGGGTCGCTCCGGGCGACCGCAGGGCGAGCGCCCAGACGCCCTGCCCGAAATCCTGCGCCTGGGTGGCGAGGAGGTGCCGCGCCACGCCGGAGATGCTGCGTTCGGCGGTGGGGGCGCCTCCGTCGCCGGGGCGCGGCGGGGGCGTCACCCATTGGGTGGCGAGCCGCTGCCGCAGCAGCTCGCGGGACGCCGTCTTCGCCATGCGCCCAGTATGCCCGGTGCCGTCAGCCCGCGAACGGCAGCACGGCGCTGCCCCGCCCGCCGGCGGGCGCCGCGAAGAGCGCGCCGGCGAGCGGCTCGGCATCGTCGGCGATTCCCTCTCGTGAGGTGGTGATGTAGAGCGTCGAGAGGTCGGCGCCGCCGAAACAGCACGAGGTGATGTTCGTCACCGGCAGCTCGACCACGTCGGCCAGCTCCCCGCTCGAGTCGTAGTGGTGCACGGCGGCACCGCCGAAGAGCGCCACCCAGACGCCGTCCTCCGCGTCGACCCACAGACCGTCCGGGTCGCCCACCCCCTCGGCGATGTGCACGAACGGCCGGCGCTCGCGCAGCTCCCCGTCGGCGTAGTCGAACACGTCGATGCGGCGGGTGGGCGTGTCGACGTAGAACATGCGCGAGCGGTCGGCGCTGAAGCCGAGCCCGTTCGAGATGGTGAGGTCGCCGAACACCGGCTCGACCGACCGGTCGGCGCCGAGCCGCCACATCGTGCCGGCCCCGGGTACGACCGCGTAGGACATCGACCCGCACATCAGCCGCCCGTCGGGGTCGCAGCCGCCTTCGTTGAAGCGCATGCCCGCGCCCGCCTCCCAGAGCGGATCGCTCGCCCACTCACGGCGCCCCTCCGCATCCCACAGCGTGAATTCCCGCTCGGTCACGACCACGAAGCCACCCGCCACCCGGGGCCGCACCATGGCCGCCACGGAGGAGCCGGTCTCGAGCCGATCGACGGTTCCGTCGGCCAGGAGCGAGAGCACGTCGCCGCGCAGCATGTCGACCCACTTCAAGCCGCCCCACGCCTCCGACCACACCGCGCCCTCGCCGTGGAACACGATCGGATCGGTGACCTGTTCAGCGCTGACCATGTGTGCGTTCCCCCGTGTCGTCGGCTTCGTCGCCTCCCTTTATACCGCGCTCCTACCGCCCTCCTTGAAGTGGCAGACGGGGTCGGCGCAGCTCATGTGGAAATTCCTTCGTTAGTTCGTGCTTAAGCGGGAATTTTCTGCTATCGTCGGTGACCTACCCGGAAATACGGGCCCCACTTACGAAGCCGGCATCGTCGCCGCCCTCATCGGAGAGGCAGTCAATGAAGAACTTCCCGAACACCCGCCGTGGACGCCGTTCCACCACCCTCGTCGCCCTCGCATCCGCCGGTCTGCTGCTCGCGGGCCTCGCCGGCTGCAGCGACGCCGGCGCCGCCGACGGCGGCGGAAGCGGCGACAAGCCGCTCGTCGGTCTCATCACGAAGACCGAAGACCCCTACTACGTGAGCATGAAGAAGGGCGCCCAGCAAACCGCCGACGAGCTCGGCTTCGAGCTGCAGTCGCTCTCGGGCAAAGACCAGAGCGACAACGACGCGCAGGTCGCCGCCATCGAGAACCTCGTGGCCTCCGGCGCCGTCGGCATCCTCATCACCCCGGCCGACTCCGAGGGCATCCTGCCCGCCATCAAGAAGGCCCGCGACGCCGGCGTCTGGGTGGCCGTGCTCGACTCCCCCACCGACCCGACCAGCGCCGCGGATGCGACCTTCGCCACCGACAACTACAGCGCCGGCCAGCTGATCGGCGAGTGGGCCAAGGCCGACTTCGCCGCCGCGAACAAGGAGGCGAAGATCGCGATGCTCGACCTCGCACCCTCGCAGCCCGCGGTCGACGTGCAGCGCGACCAGGGCTTCCTCGACGGCTTCGGCATCGACCTCGGCGACCCGGGCAAGATCGGCGACGAGACCGACCCGCGCATCATCGGCAACGAGGTCACGAACGCCAACGAAGAGGGCGGCCGCACGGCGATGGAGAAGCTGATCCAGGTCGACCCGTCGATCAACCTCGTCTACACGATCAACGAGCCCGCCGCGGCCGGCGCCTACGAGTCCATCAAGGCAGCCGGGCTCACCGACCAGATGACGATCGTCTCGATCGACGGCGGCTGCGCCGGCGTGCAGAACGTGGCCGACGGCGTCATCCAGGCCACCTCGATGCAGTTCCCGCTGAAGATGGCGCAGGATGCCCTCGAAGCGCTGAAGGCGTTCCTCGACGACGGCACGAAGCCGTCGAGCAGCCCGGGCCTGGACTACACCGACACCGGTGTGCAGCTCATCACCGACACCCCCGTCGACGGCGTCGACTCGCAGGACAGCGCGTGGGGCCTCGAGAACTGCTGGGGCTGAGATGACGAAGCTCGCCCCCGCCCCCTCGGCCGAGCGCCGGGTCGGTGAGCGGCTGCCCGACGAGACCACCCTCTCGCCGGTGCAGCGGCTCCAGCGCCTGATGCACTCCCACGCCCTGATCGGCCCATTCGTGGTGCTCGTGCTCGCCTGCATCGGCTTCTCGATCTGGGTGGGCCCGAAGTTCTTCGGCCCACGCAACCTGTCGCTGCTGCTGCAGCAGGTGCAGATCATCGGCATCATCGGCATCGCGCAGACGCTGATCATCCTCACCGGTGGCATCGACCTCTCGGTCGCGGCCATCATGGTCTTCACCTCGGTGGTGGCCGGCACGGCGGCGTTCTCGCTCGGCGTGCCGCCGCTCCTGGCGCTCCTCCTCGCGCTCCTGGTGGGCGCGGCCTGCGGGGCCCTGAACGGGCTGCTCGTCACCCGGTTCCGCATCCCGCCGTTCATCGCCACGCTCGGCACGCTCAGCATCTTCACCGCCCTCAACCTGCAGATCTCCGGCAGCCAGACCATCCGCGCCGCCGACGTGCCGGCGCTGCTGCTCTGGCCCGGCGAGACCTTCAGCCTGTTCGGCACCCCGGTCACCTTCGGCTCGGTGCTCGTCATCGCCGCGTTCCTCGCGGCGGCCTACATCCTGAAGCGCACCTCCTTCGGCGAGCACGTCTACGCGGTCGGCGACAACCGGGAGGGCGCGCGCCTGAGCGGCATCCACACCGACCGGGTGCTGATGGGCGTCTACATCGCGGCCGGTGTCATCTGCGCGATCGGCGGCTGGCTGCTGATCGGCCGGGTCGGCTCGGTGAGCCCGTTCTCGGGCGCCGACATCAACCTCGCCAGCATCACCGCGGTCGTCATTGGGGGCACCAGCCTGTTCGGCGGGCGCGGCAACGTGCTCGGCACCCTGCTCGGCGCCCTCATCGTGGGCGTGTTCTCGAACGGGCTCACGCTCGCCGGCGTCGACGTGCTCTGGCAGGTCTTCACCACCGGCGTGCTGGTGATCGTCGCCGTCGGCGTCGACCAGTGGACGAGGCGGGTGGCCGGATGACCGCGCCCACCGCGAACAAGGAGATCCCGATGACCAGCACCCCCGCCTCCCCCGCTCTCGCCCCGGCCCTCGAGGCCCGCGGCCTGATCAAGCGCTACGGCCACGTCACCGCCCTGGCCGGTGCCGACCTCACCCTCTACCCGGGCGAGGTGCTGGCGGTGGTCGGCGACAACGGCGCCGGCAAGTCGACGCTCATCAAGTGCCTCTCCGGTGCCGTCGTGCCCGACGAGGGTCACATCGCGATCGACGGCGAGGTGCGACGGCTGAAGAGCCCGCTCGACGCCCGCGACGCCGGCATCGAGACCGTCTACCAGCACCTGGCCATCGCTCCGGGCCGCGACATCGCCGCGAACGTCTTCCTCGGCCGGGAGCTCCGCAAGCCCGGCTTCCTCGGCTGGGGACTCCGGATGCTCGACCGCAAGACCATGCGCGCCCGCACCGCCGAGATCCTCGGCGACCTCGGCCTCCTCACCATCCAGAACCTCGGCCAGTCGGTGGAGACGCTCTCGGGCGGTCAACGCCAGGGCGTCGCCGTGGCCCGCGCCGCCGCCTTCGGCAGCCGCGTCATCATCATGGACGAGCCGACCGCCGCGCTCGGCGTCAAGGAGTCGGCGCGCGTGCTCGAGCTGATCAAGGAGATCCGCGACCGCGGCATCCCGGTCATCCTCATCTCGCACGACATGCCGCACGTGTTCGAGGTGGCCGACCGCATCCACGTGCAACGGCTCGGCCGTCGCATCGCCTGCGTGCAGACGAGCGACGTGCGGATGACGGATGCGGTGTCGCTCATGACCGGCGCCCTCACCCCCGACGAGGGTCACGACGCCGATCGCCCGCCGGCACGGCTGCTCGAGAGTGCCGCCCGATGAGCCTCGTGACACCCGACCACTACGGCGCCTCCGTCAACTCGCTGACGCGGCCGGCCGGCGAGCACCCGGGCCTGCGGCTCTGGTGGCTCGGCCAGGCCGGGTTCGCCCTCGAAGCGGGCGGGCAGCGCATCCTGATCGACCCGTACCTCAGCAACAGCCTCGCGGCGAAGTACCGCGGCACCCTCTTTCCGCACGAGCGGATGCACCCGGCCCCGGTCGAACCCGAACGGCTCGTCGGCATCGGGGCGGTGCTGCACACGCACGCCCACACCGACCACCTCGACCCGTGGACCGTGCGCGGTCTGCTGCAGCAGAACCGGCCCGTCTTCGTGGCGCCCCGGGCACGCCGTGACGTGGCGCTCGAGCGGGGCATCCCGGCGGCGTCGCTGATCGGCCTGGCCGACGGCGAGACGACGTCGCCCCTCGACGGCGTCACCGTCGAGGCCCTGCCGGCCGCGCACGAGACCCTCGAGACGGATGCCGCGGGCGACCACCTGTGCCTCGGCTACGTCGTGCAGATGGGCGGCGTGCGCCTCTACCACTCGGGCGACTGCGTGCCGTACCCGGGTCTCGCCGACCGCTTGCGCGCCGCCCGGGTCGACCTGGCGCTGCTGCCGGTCAACGGCCGCGACGCCCACCGCACGTCGAACGGGGTGCCCGGCAACTTCTCGGTGAGCGAAGCGATCTCGCTCACCCGCGAGGCCGGCATCCCGGCTCTCCTCGGGCACCACTTCGGCCTCTTCGACTTCAACACGGTCGACCCGGCGGATGCCCGGGAGCGGTTCGCCCGCGAGGCCACCGACCTCGACTGGACACTGCCGAGCCTCGGGCTGACCTATCGCGTCGCCCGACGCGACGCGACGCACGCGGCCGGCCACCAGCCCCTCGTCGAAGGAGCCCGGCATGTCTGAGTCGCTCGAAGCCGTGCTGCGCCGCCACGGCGTCGTGCCCGTCGTCGAGATCGTCGACGCCGCGACCGCGATCGGCCTCGGCCGGGCGCTGGTGGCCGCGGGCCTGCCGATCGTCGAGGTCACGTACCGGACGGATGCCGCCGAGGAGTCGATCCGGCGCCTCCGCGCCGAGGTGCCCGAGCTGATCGTCGGCGCGGGCACAGTGCTCGACCCGTCCACCGCCCGCTCCGCCACCGCGGCCGGCGCCCACTTCCTCGTCTCCCCGGGGTACAACCCCGCGGTCGTCGCCGAAGCCCGCGACGCCGGTGTCGGCATCGTGCCCGGCGCGGTCACGCCGAGCGAGATCGAACGGGCGCGCGAAGCCGGCTTCACCCTGCTGAAGTTCTTCCCCGCCACCGCGAGCGGAGGCATCCCGATGGTCTCCGCGCTCGGCGGGCCCTACCGGGACGTCTCCTTCATGCCGACCGGGGGCATCCGCCCCGACACCCTGGCGGACTGGCTGGCCGTGCCCGCCGTCGCCGCCTGCGGCGGCACCTGGATCGCCCCGCGCGACGACATCGCCGCGGGCCGCTTCGACGAGATCGCCGACCGGGCCCGGGCCGCCGCCGGCACCCGACTCCCCGCGACCACTCACAACTCCGACCACTCACAACGCTAAGGAATTGCAATGACCTACACCGAAACGTACCTCCCCACCGCGGGCACCGCGCTCGAGGGCAAAGTCGCCATCGTCACCGGCGCCGCCTCGGGCATCGGCGAGGCCGTGGCCCGCATCTTCGCCGCGAACCGCGCCAAGGTCGCCCTCGTCGACTTCGACGCCGACCGGCTCGCCTGGGTGACCGAGAGCATCCGCTCGCACGGCGCAGGGGACGCGGCAGCCGTGGTCGAGCCCGTCGTGATCGACGTCACCAGCGAGCAGGCCGTGATCGACCTCTTCGCCGACACCCGCGACCGCTGGGGCAGCGTCGACCTCATCGTCAACAGCGCCGGCCGCGACTCGCTCGCTCCCCCGGTGACCGAGGTCACGCTGGAGGAGTGGAACAAGACCATGGAGCCGAACCTCACGGCCGTGTTCCTCACCTGCCGCGAGGCGTTCCGCATCATGGAGCAGCAGGAGACCGGCGGCCGCATCATCAACATGGGCTCCTCCTCCGCACGCCTCGCGTCCGGCCCCGGGCACAGCCCCTACCGCGCGTCGAAGCACGGCCTGATGGGCTTCAGCAAGAACATCCTGCTCGAGGGCAAGGACAAGAAGATCGGCGTCACCGTCATCAACCCCTCGCACGTGAAGACCCCGATGACCGAGATCATCGACAAGGGACTCTACGACGGCGACGTGCCGGCCTACGTCGACGGCTGGCTCGACAAGAAGGAGATCGAGGAGGGCATCCACGCCAGCTGCATCGACGTGGACAACGTGGCCGACATCACCCTGTTCGTGGCCACCCGCACGCCCGACGTCACCATCCCGTCCATCGCCATGTACCCCACCCACAAGGCCCACCGCTACGGCATGGAGGTCTGAGCCGGTGAAAGCCGTCGTGCTCGAGGGTCCTGACACCCTCGTCTACAAAGAGGTGCCCGAGCCCGAGCGGGTGGGCGAGCGCCCGGTGCTCGTGCGCATCGGCGCGGTGGGCGTGTGCGGTTCGGACGTGCTGCGCTACGGCCGCGGCAAGGCCTACCACTACCCGCTCGTGCTGGGTCACGAGTTCTCGGGAGTGGTGGAGCGGGTTCCGGATGCCGACGGGCCGTTCGCGCCCGGCGACCGGGTCGCGGTGTTCCCGCTGCTGCACCGCGACGACGACCCCATGTCGAAGGTCGGCGAGTACGCACTCGGTCAGGGCTACGACTACTTCGGCTCCCGCCGCGACGGGGCGATGGAGGAGCTGCTCTGGGTGCCGGAGGCCAACCTCTTCCGGGTGCCCGCCGAGTTGCCGCTGACGCACGCCGCCATGGTCGAACCGGCCGGCGTGGCGCTGCACGCCATGCTGAAGCCCACCATCGAGGCGCACACCACCGCCCTCGTCATCGGCGCGGGGCCGATCGGCGCCCTCGCGGCGCAGTGGCTGCGCATCCTGGGCTGCTCGCGGGTGCTGGTGGCCGACACGGATGCGCGGAAGCGCGCCGTCATGGCCGGCCTCGGCTTCGAGACCATCGACGCCGCCGCCGGCGACACCGTCGCCCTGGCCCGCGACCTCACCGACGGCCGCGGGCCCGACATCGCCGTGGAGGCCACCGGGTTCCCCGGCGCCCTGGTGCAGTGCATCGAGGCGGCCGCCACCCTCGGCCAGGTGGTGCTGCTCGGCGACCTCAGCGGCGACCTGACCCTCACGCAGAAGACGGTCTCCTCCATCCTGCGCCGCGAGTTGCGCCTCTACGGCACCTGGAACGCGAAGGTGACGCCGGTCGGCCGCAGCGAGTGGGACATGGTGATCGCGCACATCGGCCGCGACCTGCACGTCGACGAGCTGATCAGCCACGTGCGCCCGCTGGCTGCGGCACCGGAGACCTTCGCGCAGCTGCTGAACCGCGAGATCTGGTACAACAAGGTGCTCTTCCAGGTGGCCGACGAGGCGCGGGACGAGGTGCGCGAACCGTGAGGGCGGCACGCTTCCACGAGCAGGGCGTCGTGACGCTCGACGAGATCCCCACCCCCACCGCGGGGCCGGGCGACCTCGTCGTGGCGGTGCGCGCCGCCTCTATCTGCGGCACCGATCGGCGCATCGCCGCGAACGGGCACTTCAAGCTGCCGGCCGGCACCCCGCGGGTGCTCGGCCACGAGTTCGCGGGCGAGATCGTCGAGGTCGGCGCCGAGGTGACGCAGTTCCGGGTGGGCGACCGCGTGAGCGTCACGCCGAACATCGGCTGCGGCCACTGCGAGTTCTGCCGGCTCGGCGAGAACAACATGTGCCCCGACTACGAGGCCTTCGGCATCACGCTCGACGGCGGCTTCGCCGAGTACGTGCTGATTCCCGCCTTCGCCATCGCCCGCGGCAACGTCTTCCCGCTGCCCGGCTCCCTCAGCTACCGCGCCGCAGCCCTGGTCGAGCCGCTCTCCTGCTGCTGGTCGGCCATCCGGCGCCTGGATGTCGGGCCGGAGGCCACCGTGCTGGTCATGGGCGCGGGCCCCATCGGGGCCTGCCACGTCATGCTCGCCAAGCTCTCCGGCGCGGCGAAGGTGATCGTGTCGAACACCCGGCAGCCCCGGCTCGACTTCGCCGGGACGGTGGGCGCGGACGTGCTGGTAAACCTTGGCGAGCGCGACCTCGCGGCCGTCGTGGCCGAGGAGACGGCCGGCCGCGGCGTCGACGTCGCGATCACCTGCGTCTCGAAGCCCGAGGTGCAGTCGGAGGCGGTGGAGCTCCTGGCCACGCACGGCCGGGTGAACTTCTTCGCCGGCCTCGGCCGGGCGCAGCAGGTGCCCATCGACACCAACCGGCTGCACTACCGTGCGCTCACCCTCACCGGAACCACCGGCTCGAGCAACTCCGACTACCTCACCGCGCTCGGCTTCGCCGGCGACGGGCGGATCGACCTCGAGCCGCTGGTGACCCGCAGCTTCGTGCTCGACGAGATCGCGGAGGCCCTCGAGTACGCGGGATCGGGCACCGGAATGAAAGCCATGATCGAGTTCGACGCGCGGTAGCGTCGCCTCACCCGAGTTCGACGAAGAACGGAAACCTGATGACGAGCAGATACGTCCTGGCCCTGGACGCCGGCACGACGAGCATCACCGCGATCGTGTTCGACCACGACGCCGCGATCGTGGGCGAGGCGAGCCAGGAGTTCACCCAGATCTACCCGAAGCCCGGCTGGGTCGAGCACGACCCGGTGGAGATCTGGGACACCCAGCTGCAGGTCGCCAAGCGCGCGATAGCGCTGGCCGGCATCGACGCCGGCCAGCTCGCCGCCATCGGCGTGACGAACCAGCGCGAGACGACCGTGGTGTGGGACCGCGCCACCGGCGTACCCATCGCGAACGCGATCGTGTGGCAGGACAGGCGCACCGCAGCCGTCTGCGACGAGCTGAAGGCGCAGGGCCTCGAGGAGCACGTGCGCGACACCACCGGGCTCGTCGTCGACGCCTACTTCTCGGGCACCAAGATCGCGTGGCTGCTCGACCACGTGGAGGGCGCTCGGGAGCGCGCCGAGCGGGGCGAGCTCGCCTTCGGCACCATCGACAGCTGGCTGATCTGGAACCTGACCGGCGGCGCCGCCCATGTCACCGACTACACGAACGCGTCGCGCAGCATGCTCTTCGACATCTCGGCGCTCAACTGGGACGAGACGTTGCTCGCCGCCGTGCGGGTGCCCCGGGCGATGCTCCCGGCCGCTCGGCCCTCGAGCGAGGTCTACGGCACCACCGCGGAGGGCGTGTTCCCCGGCGCCCGCATCCCGGTGGCCGCCTCGGCCGGCGACCAGCAGGCGGCCCTGTTCGGCCAGGCCTGCTTCGACAAGGGCATGGTGAAGGCCACCTACGGCACCGGCGGCAGCCTCGTGATGAACACCGGCGCCGAACGGGTGCGCTCGGACATCGGGCTGCTCACCACGATCGCCTGGGGCGTCGACGGCCGGGTGGAGTATGCCCTCGAGGGGCTGATCTACGTGGCGGCGGCGTCGATCCAGTGGCTGCGCGACGAGCTGAAGGTGCTCTACGCCGCGAGCGACAGCGAGGCCGCGGCCCTGCAGGTGGAGGACTCGGGCGGCGTGTACGTCGTGCCCGCCTTCACCGGGCTGGGCGCGCCGTACTGGGACCAGTACGCCCGCGGCGCCATCCTCGGCCTCACCCGCGGCTCGGGGCGGCGGCAGGTCATCCGGGCCACCCTCGAGTCGATCGCCTACCAGTACCGCGACGTGCTCGAGTGCATGGAGCAGGACTCGGGCATCACCGTCTCCGAGCTCCGCGTCGACGGCGGCGCGGTGCGCAACAACTTCCTCATGCAGTTCCAGGCCGACCTGCTCGACGTGCCGGTGCACCGGCCCCGGGTGATCGAGTCGACCGCGCGGGGCGCCGCCTTCCTCGCCGGGCTCGCCACCGGGTTCTGGAGCGACGTGGAGGCGCTGCGCGACACCTTCGACCTCGACCGGTCGTTCGCGCCGGCCATGGCGGCCGAGCAGCGCGAGGCGATGTACAGCGGATGGAAACGCGCCGTCGAGCGCGCGAGCGATTGGGAACTGCATTGACCGACTTCACCCCCGCCGCGGGGCCCACCATGTACTTCATCGGGGTCTCCACCGGCAAGTCGTCCATCATGGACGTCTTCCCCGCCTGGGCCGACGCGCTCGGCATCGACGCGACGATCTCGGGCATCGACCTGCCGCTGGATGCGCCCGCCGAGGCCTACCGCGAGGTGGTGTCGTTCATCAAGCACGATCCGCTCTCCCTCGGCGCGCTCGTCACCACCCACAAGCTCAACATCGTCACCGCGGCCCGTGACCTGTTCGACGGGTTCGGCGACGACGCGCAGCTGCTCGGGGAGATCTCGAGCATCGCGAAGCGCGAGGGCGCGGCGGGTTCGACCGAGCTCTGGGGCAACGCCATGGACCCCGTCACCAGCGGCCTCTCCCTCGAGGCCATCGTCGACGACACCTACTGGTCGCGCACCGGCGGCGAGCTCGTGCTGCTCGGCGCCGGAGGCTCCTCGCTCGCGCTCACGCTCTATCTGCACAAGCGGATGCTCGCGGGCCACGAGGTGCCGCAGCGCATCGTCGTGACGAACCGCCGCCCGGGCCGGCTCGACGAGATGCGGGCGGTGCACGAGCGACTCGGCTCGACCCTGCCGATCGAGTACGTGGAGGCGCCCGAGCCGGCGCAGAACGACGCCGTCGTGGCCGGCGCGCGCGAGGCATCCGTCGTCGTCAACGCCACCGGCCTCGGCAAGGACCGGCCGGGGTCGCCGCTGACGGATGCGGTGGTCTTTCCCGCGCGCTCCGTCGCCTGGGACTTCAACTACCGCGGCGACCTCGTCTTCCTCGACCAGGCCCGCGCCCAGGAGCCCGCCCGCGACATCCGCGTCGTCGACGGCTGGTTCTACTTCCTGCACGGGTGGACGCGCGTGATCGCCGACGTCTTCCACCTCGACATCCCCACCCACGGTCCGGACTTCGAGCGGCTCTCCGAGCTCGCGCGGACGGCCGGCAAGAAAGGAATCCCCGCATGACCAGCCCCACCGCATCCACCACCTCCGCTGCCGACAGCACGACCGTGGCCGCCGTGCTCACCGACTTCGACGTGCACACCGGCCTCTCCACCACGAAGGAGCCGTTGCGCCGCCCGCTCTCCGCCATGCGCGGCATGTACGCCGACGAGGCGGCGTTCGAGGCGCAGCTGGCCGCCGACGACGTGCTGACCTACAAGTTCTTCGACATGGGGGTGCCGTCGACGACGGGCGACGTGGCGTACGGCACGAGCATCACCTACCCCGGCAAGGTGGGCGAGGAGTACTTCATGACGAAGGGGCACTTCCACGCCGTGCTCGACACCGCCGAGATCTACTACTGCCTGAGCGGCGACGGCTACATGCTGATGGAGAACCCGGAGGGCGACTGGCAAGTGGCCCGGTTCACGCCGGGCGCCGCCGTGTACGTGCCGCGGCGCTACGCGCACCGCTCGATCAACGTATCGGCGACCGAGCCGCTGGTGACCTTCTTCGCCTTCCCCGGTCACGCCGGGCACGACTACGGCACCATCGAGACGAAGGGCTTCCGCAAGCTCTGCGTCGAGCGCGACGGAACGCCCGAGTTCGTCGACAACCCGCGCTGGCAGGGCTGAATGCCCGCCACGGCCGCCCGGCGGCGCATCGCCGTCACCCCGAGGTCGCTCTCGGCGCTGGGGACGCGTCATGCGGCGCTCGACGCCCTCGTCGGTGCGGGGTTCGAGCTCGTGTTCCCGGCACCGGGCCGCGCGCCCTCGGCCGCGGAACTGCTCGACGCGGTGCCCGGATGCGTGGGCTGGCTGGCTGGGGCCGAGCGCATCGACGAGGAGGTGCTGCAGGCATCCGCGTCCCGGGGTCTGCGCGTGGTGTCGCGGAACGGCGTGGGGGTCGACGCGATCGACATCGACGCCGCCGCACGGCTCGGCGTCGAGGTGGCGACCGCGCCGGCGTCGAACGCGCAGGGCGTCGCCGAGCTGGCCGTGGCCCTGATACTCGCGAGCGCGCGGCACATCCCGTGGCACGACGCCCGCCTGAAGAGCGGGGACTGGGCACGACGGCAAGGCGTCGAGCTCGCCGGCCGCACGCTCGGGGTCGTCGGGTGCGGCCAGATCGGGCAGCGGGTCACCCGCATGGCGCTCGGGCTCGGGATGCGCGTGCGCGCCTTCGACGCCTACCCGGCGGCCGGGTTCGCGCCCGACGGCGACTTCGCGTTCACCGACCTCGCGGGCGCCCTCGACGCCGACGTCGTCACCCTGCACGCGCCGGGTTCGGCCGAGGGGCCGCTGATCGGTGCGGCGGCGTTCGCTGCGGGCGACGGTGCTCCGCGCATCCGGCCCGGGGCCGTGCTCGTCAACACCGCACGCGCCTCGCTCGTCGACCTCGACGCGGTGCTCGCGGCGCTCGAGGGCGGGCGGCTGGCCGCCTACGCGACCGACGTCTTCCCCACCGAGCCGCCGGCGCCGCATCCGCTCTACCGGCACGACCGGGTCATCGTGACGCCGCATCTCGGTGGATACACTGAGGAGAGCGTCGACCGCGCCGCTCAGGCCGCCGTCGACAACCTGTTGCGGGTGCTCGATGACCCGCGTTAGACGGAGGTCGTCGATGGAGGTTCCGCCGCCCGAGTACACCGTGTTGCACAAGATCTCGGGGAAACTGCCGTACCTCCCGCCGTCGCTGCGGCAGGTCGCGGAGACCATCCTCAAGGAGCCCGCCGCGGCGCAGTCCATGACGATCAGCGAGCTCGCGACCTCCTCGGGGGTTGCGGAGTCGACCGTCTCACGGTTCGTGCGGGAACTCGGCGTCGACAGCTACAAGGCTCTCTCGCGGGAGGTCGCCGAGGCGATGTTCGTCTCGCGGTCGGCCGGTGCCGCCGAGGCCGACGGCCCGGAGCGGCTGGTGTACGAGGGCATCGCGCGGGGCGACGACCTGGCGGCCATCGTGGGCAAGATCGAGCGCTCCAGCGTTCAGGCGATGCGCCGCACGGCGCAGCGGCAGGACATCGACGCGCTGACGCGGGCGGTGGCGCATCTCGACGCGGCCGAGACGATCGTGTTCGTCTGCATGGGCTCCTCGAGCATCGCCGCCGAGGAGGCCGTCATGCGCTTCACCCGCGCCGGGCGCAAGTGCCTGCTCTTCCGCGACCAGAGCATCCAGGTGATGCTCGCCTCGATCATCGGCCCGAGCGATGCCCTCATCGCCATCAGCGACTCCGGCCAGTCGACCTCGGTCATCCAGGCCGTCACCCTGGCGCGGTCGCGCGGCGCCCACACGATCGCCATCACCTCCGCCGAGGATGCACCGCTCGCCGCGGCCGCCGACATCGCCCTGTTCACCTCCAGCGTGCCGAGCGGCGGCGAGCTCTACGGCGAGTCGGTGACGAGCAAGTGGGGGCAGATCCTCGTCATCGACATCCTCTACGCGGCCTTCGCCGCAGGCCGCTACGACGAGACCCTCCAGCACCTCGACGCCACCTACGAGTCGGGCATCAAGCAGTCCCGCACCCCCTAAGCGGGCTGTGCCGCGGGTTCGGGCTTGGGGTCGGGGGCGGGGGCCGGCAGACGGCCCGGGCCGAACTTCGCCGATCGGGCGACGATGAACGCGCCGGTCGCACCCACGAGCCACGCCCCGAGCACGAGGTACGGTTCGGCGTGCGGGTAGTCGGGGAAGTAGGTGAGGTCGCGTAACGCGCGCACGGTCGCACCGGTGGGCATCCAGCGCCCCATGAATTCGTAGAACGGCGGCAGCAACTCGGGCGCCACCGCGCCGCCCGACGACGGATTGCTGATCAGGATGAACAGCACCCACGTCGGCACGAGCGCCCACCGCCCGCCGATCACCACGCGCCAGAAGCTGTACACCGCCCCCGCGATGAACACCGAGCACGACAGCACCCCCCAGACCGGCACGATCGGAAAGCTCTCGAAACCGAAGATCGGGCCGGTGGTGAGGGTGATGACGAGACCGACGAGGATGGCGCGCCCCGCATCCCAGAGCAGCTCGCCGCCGAGTGTGAGCCCCGCCGCGTTCACCCGGGTCTGGATGGCGCCGACGAACCCGATGATGGTCGCTGCCAGCGCGAGGTAGAACAGCACGAGCCCGCTCGGGTCGCTCGGGCTCAGCGGATTGAGGTCGGTGACGGTGATGCTCGCCCCGACCTTGTCGCCGAGCTCGGTCGCGTCGGCGTCGATGAGCTTCGCGATCGACGCGCCCGATGCGCTGGAGATGTAGAGGTCGGCCGACTTCCCCGATCCGGTGACGAGGGCGGCGTAGATCTTCTGCTCGTCGATCGCGAGGGTCGCCGCGTCGAGCGACGGATAGTCGGCCACGACGAACGACGCACCCTCGACGTTCGCCAGCCCCTCCTGCAGCTGCGCGGCGGTGACCGTCTCGGAGACCACGCCGATCGGCACGTCGTGTGGCTGCGGATTGCTCATGGCCAGGCTGTAGGAGGTCACGAACAACGCCGCGAACAGCGACACCAGGAGCGAGACGATGAGTGCGGGCTTGTTCGGCCCGGTCACCGCGCGCCGGGCGGCGGTCAGCCCCCGTGCGACGGCGGTGGGTGCGGAACCGACGGGGTGTTCACTCGACATGCCATCACGGTAGCGCGGCCCGGCAGCCCGGCGCCGCCGACCCACCCGAGCGGTTCGGGGCTCAAGTAGCTAAGCTAGTTAGCGAGTTCGATTCCCTGAGCACCGCGAGGAGAACACCGTGAGCGAGACCGCCGTCACCCATCCCGTGAATTCCGACCGCGTGCGGCAGACCGTCGTCGCGGTGAGCGCCGTGCTGGCGATCGTGGGGTCGTTCGTCGGCTCGGGCGCGGCGGGTGGCACTCCCATTCAGGATGCCGCGGGCGGCGCGCTGAGCGCCGACGCCACCCTCATCGCCCCGGCCGGCCCCGCATTCTCCATCTGGAGCGTCATCTACGCCGGGCTGGTCGCCTACGCCGTCTGGCAATTCCTCCCCCGCCAGACCGGCAGCGCCAGGCAGCGCCGCCTCGGCTACCCGATCGCGGCCACCCTGCTGCTGAATGCCGCGTGGATCCTCAGCGTTCAAGCGGGTTTCCTGGCCCTCAGCGCGATCGTCATCGTCGTGCTGCTCGCCGCACTCCTCGTGACCTTCGTTCTGGTCGTGCGCACCCGGCGGCGCGGTCAGTCATGGGTCGAATCGCTCGTGGTCGACGGCACGGTCGGCCTCTACCTCGGCTGGGTCTGCGTCGCCACCGCCGCGAACCTCACCTCGGCGTTCATGGTCGCGGGCTTCGACGGCTTCGGCTGGCCGGCGGAAGGGTGGGGCTCAGCCGTCGTGATCGTGGCCGGTCTCGCGGGGGTCGCCCTGGCCGTGTTCGGCGGCGGCCGGCTGGCGCCGACGGCGTCGCTCGCCTGGGGCCTCACCTGGCTCGCGGTCTCGCGTCTCACCGGCAGCCTCGAGTCGCCGACCGTCGCATCCGTCGCCCTCGCCACCGCCGCGGCCGTGGTGGTCGCCACGGTCGTCATCCGCATCGCCGACGAACTGCGGATGCGCCGCCGCGCCTGAACCCGTTCACCTCTCGACGATCCGCTCTCGCTCGACTCGGCGCCGCCCGACCGTCCTGGTCGCAACCCCCCGCGGTAGGCGGAAGTCGGCGCGCGTGAAGCGGCCGGCCGGCAGCGCCGCCCGGATGCGCTCGGCGCTGAACGGATGCGCGGGCCGGATGCCCTCGGGCGGCTCCGGCGCCCAGGGGGCCGGTGCGCTGACGCCCTCGGCGAGCATCCGGGCCTGCGCCCGGGCGACCAGGGGCACCACCATCGTGCGCTCCGCCACCCAGGCCAGGGCGCGGATCGCGGCGACGGGCACGGGCAGGTAGAGCGGGCGTCGGCCGGCGACACGGGCGATGCGGCGCACCGCCGTGCCGAGCGGGAGCTCCTCGGCGCCCATCACGGCGACGGTCGGTTCGGGGATGCGCCCCTCGAGAGCGGCGAGCAGCACGTCGACCGCGTCGTCGACCGGCACCGGGCGCACCGTGCGCTCCCGGAAGCCGACCGTCGCGAACACCGGCCAGGTGCGCACCGCACGGGTGACGTGATCGACCATGTGGTCGCCGGGGCCGTAGATCATGCCCGACTTCAGCACGGTGTGCGGCAGGCCCGAGTTGCGCACGAGCTCTTCGGCGGCCCACTTGCTCTCGTGGTACGGCGAGCCGCAGTCGGGTCGGGCACGCAGGAAGCTGAGCAGCACGACGCGCTGCACGCCGACCCGCCGGGCGGCCTCGACCACCGCACGGGTGCCGGCGACGTGCACCCGGTCGAAGGTCTGGTCGCCGATCTCCCGGTTGATGCCGGCGCAGTGGGCGACGACGTCACAGCCGGCGAACGCCTCGGCGAGCGCCTCGACGTCATCGATCGCCGTGCCCGTTCGGCGCGAGACGATGACGGTCTCGGCGGGGTCGAGCCGTTCGGCCAGGTGACGGCCGACGAAGCCGGTGCCTCCGGTGATTGCTACTCGCATGAGTGTGCTCCTTCGCTTATTAGCGATGAAGCTACAAGGCTTTTTGATATTTAGCAAGCGTGCTAGAGTGCGAATATGACAGACAGCGCGTCCGACATCTTCGCGGCTCTCGCGCATCCGACGCGACGGC
This sequence comes from Herbiconiux sp. FW305-C-125, assembly GCF_058783455.1. Lineage (NCBI taxonomy): Bacteria > Bacillati > Actinomycetota > Actinomycetes > Micrococcales > Microbacteriaceae > Herbiconiux > Herbiconiux sp. FW305-C-125. The sequence continues at coordinate 1,314,871 of NZ_JBYSYO010000001.1, forward strand.
AGATCCTGCAAGACCTGAAAGACGGCGAGCTGGCCGCCGGCGAGATCGCAGCGCGCTTCTCGGCCAGCGGGCCCACCATCTCGCGCCATCTCGGCGTGCTGCGCCAGGCCGGTCTCATCACCGAGCGGCGTGACGCCAACCGCATCCTGTACTCGCTCGTCGGCGAGCGGCTCGCCCTGTCGGTCGGCGACTTCCTCTCCACCGTCTGCCCCGAACAGATCGTGCTCCGCGAGGTGCGCAAGCGCGCCGCCCCGGCGGGTGCCGCAGGCGCCCCCCGGCCGGCCGAGGCCTGACCCTTTTCAGGATCGCCGACCTGCCACGACCGTAGTCAGGCCGAACTCCCCTGAATACGCGCGAGGCACCTGAATACGGGCGTGCGGATGCCCGGTCACACCTACGTGGCGGCGGGCACCGAGGACGAGGCGGCAGCCGGAGCGGCGGGGGCGCCCGGCGACAGGGCGGGGGCGGGCGCAGCGGCGGCGGCGCGGGCCAGGCGCACGGTGAACGTGGTGCCCGCCGGGGTCGAGGCGACCTCGATGGCGCCGGCGTGCGCCTCGACGATGGATGCCACGATCGCGAGCCCGAGCCCCGAGCTGCCGGCGCGGCGTGAGCGCGACGAATCGCCGCGCGCGAAGCGCTCGAAGAGTTCGGGCACGAGTTCGGGCGCGATGCCCGGCCCGTCGTCGGCGACCTCGAGTTCGACCAGCACGTCGTCGGAGCCCGCTGCGCCGTCAGTCGCCGCACCCGCCCCCGCGGCCTCCGCCGCCGGCACGAGCCGCACGCTCGCCGTCACGGCGGTGCCCTCCGGGGTGTGCACCGCGGCGTTCGAGAGCAGGTTGAGCACCAGCTGGTGCAGGCGCTCGCGGTCGCCGTGCACGAGAGCGGGCGCATCCGGAACAGCAACGGCCCAGCGATGGCCGGGCGCCGACGCGCGGGCATCGCTCACCGCGTTCACCACGATCTCGCCCAGATCGACCTCGTCGAGGTGCAGGTCCTGCCCCTCGTCGAGCCGGGCGAGCAGCAGCAGATCGCTCACCAGCGAGTTCATGCGCTGCGCCTCCGACTCGATCCGGGCGAGCGCGAACTCGGTCAGCTCGGGCAACTCGTCGCTCTGCTGCCTGGTGAGCTCGGCGTAGCCCTGAATCGCAGCCAGCGGCGTGCGGAGTTCGTGACTCGCGTCGGTGACGAAGCGGCGCATCCGTTTGTCGGTCGCCACCCGCACCGCGAGCGCGTCGTCGACGTGGGCGAGCAGACGGTTCAGCGCCTCGCCCACCTGCCCGACCTCGGTGTCGGGGTCGGTGTCGGCCGCCTGCACCCGGGCGGTGATCGCGGCATCGCCGCGGTCGAGCGGCAGGGTCGCCACCGAGGAGGCGGTCGACGCCACCCGTTCGAGCGGCCGCAGCCCGAGCCGCACCACGAGCACCACGCCGAACCCGATGATCACGATCCCGATCAGCGCGAGACCGATCATCGTCACCGCCTGCTGCGCCGACGCGGCATCGGCGGCCGCCATCGAGACGCCCGTCACCAGCAGCGCTCCGGTGCTGTCGGCCTCGGTCGCGATGCGATAGCTGCCGAGTCCGCCGAGATCCGTCGTCTCGCGCGTACCCGGTGCGAGGTCCGCCGACGCCAGCTGGTCGAGCACGACCGGCGGCAAGGCCGTCGCGTCACCGTCGCTGAAGTGGGCCGAGTCCACGACCGTGCCGTCCTCGATCAGGGCGATCACCGAGCCGGGCCCGTTGCCCGTGTAGTCGGTGAAGGGCTTCTCCGGATGCGGGTCGATGTGCCGCACACCGTCGGAGGTCTCGAAGTTGCCGTAGCGGTACTTCTCCACCGAGAAGCGGAACGACGAGATCGAACCACTCAGCTGCGTGTCGACCACACGCGTGACGGTGGCGTTCACGCTCAGGATGCTCCCGATGCCGACCGCCGCGAGCACACCGGCCGACACCGCGGTGACGCCCACCACCAGGCGCGAACGCAGCGTCCACCGGCGTCGCGCCCCGCTCATTCGGCCGGCCTCAGCACGTAGCCCACCCCGCGCACGGTGTGGATCATCGGCGCGCGCCCCGCATCCACCTTCTTGCGAAGGTAGGACACGTACAGGTCGACGATCGAGGCCTTGCCCGCGAAGTCGTAGTTCCACACCCGGTCGAGGATCTGCGCGCGCGAAAGCACCCGCCGCGGGTTCCGCATCAGGTAGCGCAGCAGCTCGAACTCGGTGGTGGTGAGCGAGATGGCGTCGCCGCCCCGGTTCACCTCGTAGCTCGTCTCGTCGAGCAGCAGGTCACCCACCACGATGCGCGAGTCCTCGTCGGAACTGGTCGTGATCGAACGACGCAGCAGCCCGCGCAGCCGCGCCACGAGCTCCTCGAGGCTGAACGGCTTCGTCATGTAGTCGTCGCCGCCGGCGGTCAGTCCGATGATGCGGTCGTCGACCGAGTCGCGGGCGGTGAGGAAGAGGGTGGGTGAGCCCTGCTCCACCTCGCGCAGCTGGCGCAGCAACCGGATGCCGTCGGTGTCGGGCAGCATGATGTCGAGCACGACCACATCCGGTCGCTCCTCGCGGTACTTCTGCAGCGCCGTCGCCCCGTCGTGCGCGACGTCGACCACCCAGCCCTCGTAGGCGAGCGCGAGGCTCACGAGACTGGTGAGCACCACCTCGTCGTCGACGAGCAGCACGCGGATGGCCGATCCGTCGGCCCGGTACATCCGCGGGAGTTTCGCCAGCACGGCACGCCGGCGGCCCGACGTGACGAGTTCGTCGGAGATCGGAGAGTTCGCCACTCTTCCATGGTCGTCGCCGGGCGCGCCGATATCCACGAGTCGATGCGTATTCATAGAGACCTCAAATAATCCCACACGGCCCACCTGAGTGCGGCACGTACCGTCTCGGCATGACCTCGTCGAGAGCACTCGATCAGCCGACCCGATGGGCGCCCACCCGCGCCGTCCACCCCGCACGCCCCACGCGCCCCACGCTTCCGTTCCCCCTGGCGCCCTTCCGCGACCGGCTGGCGTCAGCGGGCATCCGCCGCCCCCGGGTGCTGCGGGGGCCGCGCACCGAGACGCCCTTCGATGCACCGCGCATCCGCACCGAGCGGCTGCTGCTGCGCCCGCACCGCACGGCGGATGCCGCGGACTGGTTCGCCCTGCAGTCCCAGCCGGCGGTGCGCGCGTTCCTGCCGTGGCCCGAACGCGACCGTGCGAGCTCGGCCCGGCACCTGCGCGACCGCACCCGGCACACCCGGTTGTGGCAGAAGGACGACTTCCTGGCGCTGGCGATCGAGCGCGACGGGCGACTGATCGGCGACGTCTCGCTGCACCTGCGGTCGGTCGGAGCGGCGGAGCGGTCGGCGGAGATCGGCTGGGTGCTGCATCCGTCGGCCGGTGGTCGCGGCTACGCCACCGAGGCGGCCTCGGCGCTGCTCGACTTCGCCTACGACGTGGTGGGGGCGCGCTGGGTGACGGCGGTGACGGATGCGCGCAACGCCCCCTCGCTCGCGCTCGCCCGGCGGCTCGGCTTCGTCGAGGTGCGGAGCGCCGGGGCCGACCTCGTGCTCATGCGCCCGCGCGGCGACCGCGCGGGGTCGCCGGCGCCGGCCGGCACCCCGGCACGCTGACCCCCGGGCAGGGCACACCGAGTGGACACCTCGGGTTCATGCGGAGGACCTCGGATGTTCGGGCCACCGTTCCGGGTCGCCGCTGTGCTGGAGCGACGGCACCCGGGGTGGGTGCCGACCTCATGACATGGAGCACACGATGGCGCTCAGCGCACACCAGGGCGGGGGTAAGCGGCGCACGCTGATCCTCGCATCCGCGGCCCTCCTCACCGCGGCCAGCATCGGCGTCCCGGCTGCGGCCTACGCCGACATCACCGACAACGGCGGGGCCACCCGCAACGACGGCGACAAGGCCGCCGCATTGCGGGCCTCGATCGTCGACGGACCGGCGAAGAACGTCATCCTGCTGATCGGCGACGGCATGGGCGACTCGGAGATCACCGTCGCCCGCAACTACGAGTACGGCGCCGGCGGCGAACTGCCCGGCATCGACGCGCTGCCGCTGACCGGTCAGTACACGACCTACTCGGTCTACCGAGACGGCGCCAACAAGGGCAAGCCCGACTACGTGCCCGACTCGGCCGCCACCGGATCGGCCTGGTCGACCGGCACGAAGACCTTCGACAACGCCATCTCGGTCGATGTCGACGGCAACCCGCAGCAGACCCTCATCGAGATCGCGAAGGCGAACGGCCTGAAGACCGGTGACGTGTCGACCGCCGAGATCCAGGATGCGACGCCCGCCGTGCAGGTTGCGCACGTGGATGCCCGCAGCTGCTACGGCCCCGACAGCCCGAGCTGCGGCGACGACGCGCTCGCGGCCGGCGGCCTCGGCTCGATCAGCGAGCAGCTGCTCGACACCCGCCCGGACGTGACCCTCGGCGGCGGCTCGAAGAGCTTCACGCAGACCGCGAAGGCCGGCCAGTGGAACGGCCAGACCCTGTTCGAGCAGGCCGACGACCGCGGCTACCAGGTGGTCGGCGACGCGGCGGGCCTCGCCGCCGTCACCTCGGCCGACCAGACCGCCCCGGTGCTCGGCCTCTTCACCGAGGGCAACTTCCCCACCCGCTTCGCCCCCAGCGAGGCGACCGTGGGAGGCGCCGACCTCGCGCCGGTGACCTGCCAGCCGAACCCCGACCGGCTCGACAGCGGGCTGTCGCTGAAGTCGCTCACCCAGAAGGCGATCGACCTGCTCGACACCGGCGACCAGGGCTTCTTCCTGCAGGTCGAGGGCGCCTCGATCGACAAGCAGGACCACGCCGCCAACGCATGCGGCCAGATCGGCGAGACGATCGACCTCGACGAGGCCGTGCAGGCCGCACTCGAGTTCGCGAAGACCGACGGCAACACGCTCGTCATCGTCACCGCCGACCACGCCCACACCAGCCAGATCGTCGACAGCACGCCGCCCACGAGCCTCAGCACCGCCCTCACCACGAAGGACGGCACGGTCATGAAGGTGGCCTACGGCACCGCGGCGGCCGGCGGCTCGCAGCAGCACACCGGCTCGCAGCTCCGCATCGCGGCCTACGGCCCCGGCGGCGCGCAGGTGGTGGGCCTGACCGACCAGACCGACAACTTCTTCACCATGGCGAACGCCCTGCAGCTGAACCGCGACACCGCGTCGCTCAGCTCGGGCGCCACGGCGGCGCTGTCGGCCACGACGGTGGAGCCGGGGGCCGAGGTGACGGTCGACGCATCCGGCTTCATGGGCGACCGCCAGATCGGCGCGACCGTCGCCTCGACACCGACCGATCTCGGGTCGCAGGACGTCATCGACGGCACCGCCTCCTACACCTTCACGGCGCCGAGCGAGCCGGGAGCCCACTCGGTGACCCTCACCGGGCGGCAGAGCACCAAGGCGGTCGTGGTGGACTTCACCGTCGCGGCAGCCGGCACGCCGGGCGAGCCGACCAACCCGCCGGCTGGGCCCGCGGGTGACGGCGGTGCCGGTGCGGGCGGCTCCGGCTCCTCGTCGAGCGCCGGGGTGCTCGGCAACACGGGCGCGACGGTGGCACGGTTCGTCGTGTTCGGCGGGCTGCTGCTCGCCGCGGGCGTCGTGCTCGTGCTGCAGCGCCGCCGCCGGCACGCCTGACGCGCCGGTCGCGCCGCACCGCGTCACCTCATCGAATCGCCAGTTCTGGTCGCTTCCCCACCCGGGATTCCGACCAGAACTGGCGATTCGCCGTTAGCGTTGGCGCATGACCCGATTCGTCGCCCTGCTCCGCGGAGTGAACGTCGGGGGCGTCACCGTGAAGAGCGCCGAGCTGGCCGAACTCTTCCGGTCGCTCGGCTTCGACGGGGTGAAGACGGTGCTCGCCTCGGGGAACGTGCTGTTCGAGACGGATGCGCAGGAGACGAAGAGACTGAAGGCCGCCATCGAGACGGGCCTGCGCGAGCGCTTCGGCTACGACGCCTGGATCGTGCTGGTGGAGCGCGGCGACCTGGCGTCGGTGGTCGACGGCTTCCCCTACGAGGAGGTCGACGAGCGGCAGCCGTATGTCGTGTTCTCCTCCGACCCCGCGGCCACCGCCGAGATCGCCGAGTTCATCGCCGGCCTCGACCCGGACGCCGAGCCGGCCGAGCGCGCCGAGGTGCAGGGCGACGCCATCGTCTATTGGGAGGTGCCGAAGGGGCACAGCCTCGACACGGCGCTGGCGAAGTTCCTGGCGAAGCCGCGCTTCAAGGCCGCGACCACCACCCGCAACCTCCGTACCCTGCGCAAGCTCCTCTAACGCCGGCGGGCGCGGTAGGCGAGCACGTTCATCCGGTTGCCGCAGTTGCCCACGTCGCAGTAGCGCTTCGAGCGGTTGCGGGAGAGGTCGACGACCACGGCGGCGCAGTCGTCCGCCGCGCACTCCCGCAGGCGATCGAGCTCGTCGGTGCGGATGACGTCGATGAACGCCATGGCCACCTCCACGCGCATCCGGGTGGCCAGCGGAGCGTCGGCCGCGGTGGCGTGCAGGTGCCAGTCCCAGTCGCCGTGCCGCACGAGCTGCGGCAGCGCGGCGGAGTCGCGGAGGATGCGGTTGACGAGCTCGACCGCCGTGTCGCGGTCGACCTGCCAGAACTGGCGGAACTCGCCGCGCAGGGCGCGCACCTCCTCGAGCTCGGCCGCGTCGCGATCCCGCCGGCCCGAGTACTCGTGCTCGTCGAGCAGGCGTTCGAGCGCTCCGAGCTCGGTCAGCTCGTCGTCGCGCGAGTTCGAGGCGCCGGCGCCCGTGTTGATCAGCGCCGCAGCGAACACCAGGGTCGCCTCGGTGTCATAGGCAAAGACCACATTGACTCCTGACAGGGCGGATGAGTAGTGTCACTAGCGTAATCCTTTTCACTCCTGACACGACGGATGCCCGATGACCGACTCGCCCGCACCGCGCACCGCATCGGCACACCGCGCATCCGGTCTCGTGCTCGCCATCGCCGCGGCCGCCGCGTTCGGCACGAGCGGGCCGTTCGTGAAACCGCTGCTCGACGCCGGCTGGTCGCCCGTGGCCGCGGTCGCCGTGCGCGCCGGCGCCGGCGGACTGGTGCTGCTCGTGCCAGCCCTGCTCGCACTGCGGGGGCGCTACGGCCTGCTGCTGCGCTCGTGGAAGCTGCTGCTGGCCTACGGTTTCGTCGCCGTCATCGGCGCCCAGGTGTTCTACTTCGCCGCGATCGGCCGCCTGCCGGTGGGCGTCGCGTTGCTCATCGAGTACTCGGCCCCGATCCTGCTGGTACTGCTCGCCTGGGCGCGCACGCGCATCCCCCCGGCGCTGCTCACCATCATCGGTGCGGTGCTCAGCATCGCCGGGCTGGTGCTCGTCATCAACCCCTCCGGCGCGGGCGGGCTCGACGTGCTCGGCGTGCTGTTCGCGCTCGCGGCGGCGGTGTGCCTGGCCGGGTACTACCTCATCTCGGCGCTGCCGTCGAACGGGCTCCCCCCGGTGACGCTCGTGAGCGTCGGGCTCCTCATCGGCGCGGCCGGGCTCGGGCTCGTCGGCGCCACCGGGCTGCTGCCGTTCACGATGTCGTTCGACGACGTGGTGCTGCCGGTGTTCGGGCAGGTGTCGTGGCTCGTGCCGATGGGTGTGGTGGTGCTGGTGGCGACCGCGTTCGCGTACCTGGCGGGAATCCTGGGTGCGGTGCGGCTCGGGTCGCGGGTCGCCTCGTTCGTCGGGCTCGTCGAGGTGCTCTTCGCGGTGCTGCTGTCGTGGCTGCTGCTCGGCGAGGTGCCGACGCTGCTGCAGGGGGTCGGCGGGGCGCTGATCGTCGCGGGGGTCGTGTTCGTCAAGCTCGAGCGGGAGGCGTCAGGCGCGACGGATGCGACGGATGCGCCCGGGGCGCACGGGGCGCCCGGGCTCGAGCTGCCGGAGCCGATCGCACCCGACCCCGGCGCGGTGACGCTCGACCACCGGGCCTGATCGCCCCGATCGTCTGCTGGCCCTCCCGGCCGGCGGCGGTTCGGGACAGGATGGACGCAGATGTCCGTCGCCGAGGGGAGCACCGTGAGTCAGCCACCGTTCGATCAGCCCGCCGAGCGCCACCCGGGGTACGGTCCCACGCCGCCGACCACGCCGCCCGCGGCGCCCTACCCGCCGCAGAGCCCGCCCGCGGGCCAGCACCCCGGGTACGGCGCGAATACTCCCCCGGCCGCGCCGCGCAACCCGGGAGCGCGCAACCCGCTGGGGCTGGCGTCACTCATCCTCGGCGCCGTCGGCCCGGTGCTCGGCTTCGTGTTCGTGTTCGTGCAGGCGGGCGTCCTCGTGTCGGGCGGCCCCGGCGCGATGGGTGCCGTGTCGACCGTGCAGGCGGTGCTGGTGGGGCTGAGCTCACTGGCGGCAGTCATCCTCGGTCTCGTCGTGGTCGTGCGGCCCGGCGCACCGAAGGCCCTCGCCTCCGCGGGTCTCGCGCTCGGCGCGGCCGGGCTGCTGGGGGTGCTGGGCGGACTGCTCTACCCGGTGGTCATCTCGGCCGTGTACGCCTGAGCCGATTCGGGAGTACGGTCGCCGGCATGGCGAAAGAACCGCACCGCGGCGACCACGTGAGGTGGTCGACCCACGGCACCACGACGACCGGCACCGTGAAGAAGAAGATCACGAGCGACACCGAGGCCGCCGGCCGCACGGTGCGGGCATCCGACGACGACCCGCAGTTCCTCGTCGAAAGCGACAAGACCGGCCGCGAGGCCGTGCACAAGCCCGAGGCTCTGCGCAAGGCGCCGAAGGGCGATTGACGGCAGCGCGCGGCCGGGTCGGTAGGCTCGACGGGTGGATGCGACGGATGGCGTGCTGCTCTTCTCGTACGGAACGCTGCGTCAGCCCGCGGTGCAGCTCGCCACCTTCGGGCGGCTGCTCGAGGGCCGCGACGCCGCGGTCGTGGGCTACCGGCTCGAATGGCTCACCATCACCGACGCGGCGGTGATCGCGACCAGCGGCAGCGACCGGCATCCGCTTCTCGTGCCGGACGCCGGCGCCGAGCCGGTGCCCGGTACCGTCTTCGAGCTCACGCTCGACGAGCTGCTCGCCGCCGACGAGTACGAGGTGTCGGACTACGTGCGTGTGCGGGTTCCGCTCGACTCGGGCGAGGACGCTTGGGTCTACGTGTTCGCGGGCACGCCGGAGGCCTGATCAGGCGCCCCACCGGCCGGCCGGCCGCGTGCGCCCGGCTCGCGGATCGTGGTGACCACGTCGACCAGCTGGGGTGACGCCGGGGCCGACCCGAAGCCGAACGTGACCGGCGGATCCAGCGGCGCGAACGCCCCGAGATCGGCGCCGTCGAGCTCGGCCTCGGCCCAGACGATGCGGCGCGCGAGCGTCACCCCGTAGAACTCACGCCGCCCGCCACCGGCGGTGCCGGCCGTCCGGGCGCCGGGTACGAGCATCCGTGCCACCGGATCGACCGTCTGCAACCACCGCGGATGCGTCGCCACGGCCGCCGGCACCAGCCGGAGCGCGCGGCCCAGCGGCGAGATGCCGCCGAGACGCAGCTGCGTGCGGAGGTCTCGGGCCTCGAAGCGGAGACCGCCGTCGATCCGCCGCCAGCGCACCGGCGCCACCCGCACCTCGTCGAAGCGGTAGGTGCCGGTGAGGAGCGCGGCCACCTCGTCGTTCGGCGCGAGCAGGATGCGGTGACCCCGCGCATCCTGCAGCATCGCATCGGCGAACGACCCGAGCGGGGTCATGTGCCAGAGGCCGAGCACGACCCGGGTTCCGGATGCGGTGCCGAAGCCCGCGATGCGCCCGGCGAAACGCAGGTCGGTGGGTGCGGGCATGGTTCGAGGCTAGGCCGCTACGGGCACCGCCGCACCCCGGGGCCGGGTGCCCGCCGGACCGCGGGCGGACGGGTCAGCGCCCGGCGCGGCGATCCGGCTCGGTCTGCGCACGCACGTGGATGCGCTCGCCGTCGCGGCTGAAGATGCACATGATCTCGACCGGGTGATCGTCGGCACTGCCCATCCAGTGCGGAACGCGGGTGGCGAACTCGGCCGCCTCGCCGGGCTTCAGCACCAGATCGTGTTCGGCCAGGCGCAACCGCAGCCGGCCGTCGAGCACGTAGAGCCACTCGAAGCCGTCGTGGGTGCGGAGCTCGGGCTCCTCGTCGCGGGGCGGCAGCACCATGCGCACGGTCTGCATCGGCGAGCCCTCGCGCGAGAGCTGCTCGACCTCGGCACCCCACTGGCGGGTGAACCGCGGGCGCACACGGGGGTCGGGCACGGCGGTGTCGGAGACCAGCTCGTCGAGGGTCACCTCGAGCGCGGCGGCGAGCGGAATGAGCAGGTCGAGGTTGGGCTGCCGTTTGCCCGCTTCGAGGCGCGAGATGGTGCTCGACGAGATGCCGGTGGCCGCGGCGAGGCCGGCGAGGGTGAGGTCGCGGTCGAGGCGGGTCGCCTTGAGGCGCGCCCCGATGCGCGCCGCGCGGGTGCCGTCGCCCGTCGGCGCGGCGGCGGCATCGGCGGCGGGGGCGACTGGGCGCGACCTGTGGGAGACACGGTGCGGGGCGGAGGCGGAAGGCATTCCTCCATCTTGCCATTTCGGCACACCACTTTGCCATACCGTCTCGGGCGGCTCAGTGTGGAGGCATGACCGATGAACTCCTCGATGTCCTCGTGGTCGGTGGCGGTGCCGCCGGCCTCAATGCCGCCCTGGTGCTCGCCCGAGCCCGCCGCCGCGTCGCGGTGATCGACGCCGGCGAGCCGCGCAACCGCTTCGCGCCGCACATGCACGGCTTCCTCAGCCGCGACGGCATGTCGCCGCTCGACCTGCTCGAAGCGGGCCGCGCCGAGGTGCGCAGTTACGGCGGCGAGATCGTGAACGGGCGGGCGGTGAGCGCGGCCGGCAAGGCCGGCGCGTTCACCGTCACCCTCGACGACGGCCGGATGCTCAGCAGCCGCCGCCTCGTCATCGCCACCGGGTTGCGCGACGACCTGCCCGACGTCCCCGGCCTCGCCGAGCAGTGGGGGCGCGGCGCCGTCGCGTGCCCCTACTGCGACGGCTGGGAGTCACGTGACCTGCGCATCGGGGTGCTCGCGTTCACCCCGATGGGCGCACACCAGGCGGGACTGCTGCGTCAGTGGTCGTCCGACGTCACCTTCGTCGGGCCCGCCGCCGCCGACCTCGACGCCGAGACGCGCGCGGGCTTCGACGCCCGCGGCATCCGCATCGTGCCGGCGCAGGTGACGGCCGTTCTCTCGGCCCCTGCGGGCGGCGACGGCCCCGGCGCGCTCACCGGCGTCGCGCTCGACGACGGCAGCACCATCCCGCTCGACCGGCTCTTCGTGGGGCCGCGACCGGTGGCGAACGACGCTCTGCTCCGCGAGCTCGGCGCCGACTACGCCGAGGGCCCCGTGGGCGAGTGGGTGGTCGCCGACCCGTTCGGCGCCACGTCGGTGCCGGGCGTGTGGGTCGCGGGCAACTCGGCCGTCGCCCACGCACTGGTGGTGATGGCGGCGGCCTCCGGCGCTGCCGCCGCCACCCAGATCAACGCCGACCTCATCGCCGACGACACCCGCCGGGCCGTCGCGGCGCTGACGGCTGCGGCCGGGTGATCATGAGTCGGCCGCGGCCGGTGGGTCAGCCCTGGGCGAGCTCCGAGACGTCGCTCCAGGCCTCCCACTCCGCGATGCGCGACGCGTAGTCCGCCTTCGCGATGCCGAGCGGGGCGGTGCCGAAGAACACCCGCAGCGGCGGCTTCTCGGCATCGACGATGCGCAGCAGGGCGGCGGCCGACGCGGCCGGGTCGCCGGGCGTCGACACCCGCGTGGCCCTGGCCGCCGCCGCGGCCGCGTGCACCTCTTCGTAGTCGGGCAACGGCGCGGCGGTCTTCGCCGACGCTCCGCCCCAATCGGTGCTGAACCCGCCCGGCTCCACGAGCGTCACATGGATGCCGAACGACGCGACCTCCTGAGCGAGCGCCTGCGAGATGCCCTCGAGCGCCCACTTCGATCCGTTGTAGATGCCGATGTTCGAGAACGCCGAGATGCCGCCGATCGACGACACCTGGATGATGTGCCCGCTCTGCTGTTCGCGCAGGAACGGCAGCGCCGCCTGGGTCACCCACAGCGCACCGAACACGTTGGTCTCGAACTGGTCGCGCGCCTCCTGCTCGCTGAGCTCCTCGATGAAGCCGAACTGCCCGTACCCGGCGTTGTTCACGACGACGTCGAGGCGCCCGAAGTAGTTGAACGCCTCGGTCACGGCCGCGAAGTCCGCCTCGCGGTCGGTGACGTCGAGCTGGAGCGGCAGGATGCGATCGCCGAACCGGTCGACGAGCGGCGCGAGTGTCGCCGTGTCGCGGGCGGTCGCCGCGACGCTGTCGCCGCGTTCGAGAGCGGCGGTCGCCCACTCGTGACCGAACCCGCGCGATGCACCGGTGATGAACCAAACCTTCTGAGCCATGATGGTCCCTTCTCTCGGGAAGTCGAACTCCGCAGCGGCCCGGGAACTTCCCGCCTGCGCACTACACTGTGGCCGGGGAAGCGGGAGGGTGCAATGGCCGGTCAGGCAGCAGACGCTGGGGCGAGCACGGGCACCGGCAGCTCGAGCACCGCCCGCCGCGGTCCGAACCGCCGCCTGCTCATCGCCATACTCCTCGGCGTCATCCCCCTCAGTCAGTTCCCCATCGACGTCTACACGCCCGCGATCCCCGACATGATCCGCGAGTTCGGCGCATCCGCCACTCTCGTGCAGAACTCGGTCTCGGCCTACGTGCTGGGGATGAGCCTCGGCCTGCTGCCCGTCGGCATCATCGCGGATGCGCGTGGCCGCAAGCCGACGCTGCTCACCTGTCTGGTGCTCCTCGTCGTCGCGAGCCTCGCCATCGCGGTCACGACCGACATCTGGCTCCTGCTCGTGCTGCGTTTCGTGCAGGGGCTCGGTGCCTGCGCCTGCATGGTGGTGGTGTACGCGATCGCCGCCGACACCCATCGCGGCCGGGAGCTGACCGCGCTCTCGGGCTGGCTCGGCGCATCCTGGGGGCTGGCGCCGGTGATCGCACCCGCCATCGGCGGGGTGCTCGTGCAATTCGTGAGCTGGCGCGGCATCTTCGTGCTCATCGCGGCACTCGCCGCCGTCGCCCTGCTCGTGGTGTGGCGGCTGCTGCCCGAGACGCTGGCGGCCGACAAGGCGGAGCCCATCCGCCCACGGCTCATCGCCCGCGTGCTCGGCACGACCCTCCGCCGCAAGCTCTTCGTGGGCCTCACCCTCGTGTTCGCGGTGTTCGCGAGCGCGCAGCTGCTCTTCGGCGTGGTGGCGCCGCTGCTCTACGAGACGCAGCTCGGGCTGCCGCCCGCCGCGTACGGCGTCATCGCCCTCGTCGTGGGTGCCGCGAACCTCGGCGGCGAACTCGCGACCGGCTCACTCGCCACCCGCCTGTCGTCACGCACCCTCGGCTTCGCCGCGCTCAGCTCGTTCACCATCGGGGCCGTGGTGCTCGCGGTGAGCGGGTTCACGGTCGGCGCCGACCTCGTGCTCATCACGGTCGGCGGCGTGTTCGTGATGCTCGGCTGCGGCGCGCTCTGCCCGCTCGCGTACGGCTTGGCGCTCGGTCTGTTCGAACGCAACCTCGGCCTCATCGGCGGGCTCACGAGCGCCGTCTGCTACCTCTTCGTGGCCGTCACGATGGCCGCCGCCGCCACGCTGCCCGACGACAGCCAGGCGCCACTCGGGGCGGTCTACGTGGGCTGCGCCGTGCTGGGCGGAGTGCTGCTGGCGCTGTGCCTGCCGAGCACCAGGCGCTCGACCGCCTCGCGCAGCCAGGCTTCGTAGCGCTTCATGCTCCACCCCGACTGGGTGACGAGCTGCTCATGACTCTCGGGCGACACGAGGAACGAGAGGATGTCGGCGAGTTCCCGTCGCTCGCTGTCGCCGAGGCCGGCCGGGAGCATCCCGCGCCGCTCGAACTCGGCCACCGACGCGAGGAAGTCGCGGCGGCGCCGCTGGAGCAGATCGGCCAGCTCGGCCTCGACCAGCGGATCCGACGACGCGGCGCTCAGGAAACCCGCCCACAAGCCGCTGGTGCGGCGGTTCGCCTCGGCGACGAAGTGCACGTAGCCCGGCAGCAGGGCGTCGTCGTCGAGCGCGGTCAGCTCGCGCCCGACATCGCGGTCGGCGATCGACTCGCGGCCCTCGCTGCCGGCGAAGGCCTGCTCGAAGGCGCCGAGCAGCAGGGCGCGCTTCGGGCCGTTCAGCTTCACGGTCTCGACCGAGACCCCGGCCTCCCCCGCGATGTCCGCGAGCGAGGTGCCGGCGTAGCCCGAGCGCGCGAAGCACGCCGCGGCCGCGTCGAGGATGCGTTGCCGCGTGTTGGCCGCCTGCTCGGCACGGAGCGCCGAGTGGTAACTGCGCACCGCGGATGTCCTGCTGTCCGGCATATTGACTTTCCTAACGGGGTAGTGAATACTTCTGGAGTATAGCCAAGCTTAACCCCTCGTCCCCTACGCGAAGGCCCACCGATGTCCTCTCTCCTCATCTGCAGCACGCCGGTGCACGGTCACGTCACCCCGCTCCTCGCGGTCGCCCGCCACCTCGTCGCGAGTGGCCACCGCGTGCGCTTCCTCACCGGAGCGCGCTACCAGGCCGCCGTCGAGGCGACCGGTGCCACCTTCCTGCCGCTGCCCGCCGAGGCCGACTACGACGACACCGACATGGATGCCGCGTTCCCCGGTCGCGTCGGCCTCAAGGGCCCTGCAGGCATCCGCTACGACCTCGGCACCATCTTCCTCGCCCCGGCGCCGGCACAGCTGACCGCGGTCGACGCCGCGCTCGCCGCCGAGCCCACCGACGCCGTGCTGGTGGAGTCGCTCTTCATGGGCGCACTGCTGCTGCTCACCCGGCCCGGCACGGCCCGCCCCCCGGTCGTCAACCTCGGCATCGTGCCGCTCGGTGTCGACAGCGTCGACACGGCTCCCTTCGGTCTCGGCAAGCCGCCGCTGCCCGGCTGGCGCGGACGCGTGCGCAACCGGATGCTCAAGACGGCCGCCGAGAAGGGCATCTTCCGCCCGTTGCAGCTGCAGGCCGAGCGGATGATCCGCGAGACCACCGGCGGCGAACTGCACACCTTCTTCATGGGTACGGCGGCGCTGGCCGATGCGATCGTGCAGTTCACCGTTCCGTCGTTCGAGTACCCGCGGAGCGACCTGCCGAGCACCGTGCATTTCGTCGGTCCGGTCTCCCGCACCGCACCGTCGACGACTCCGCTGCCCGAGTGGTGGGGCGAGCTCGCCGGGCCGCGTCCGGTGGTGCACGTGACCCAGGGCACGGTGGCGAACAAGAACTACGACGAACTCATCGCTCCGGCGCTGCAGGGGCTCGCCGGGCTCGACGCACTGGTCGTCGTCTCGACCGGGGGCCGACCGGTCGAGACCCTCCCGCATCCGCTGCCCGCCAACGTTCGGGCGGCCTCCTACCTGCCGTACGACCGGCTGCTCCCGCTGACGGATGCCTATGTCACGAACGGCGGCTACGGCGGCGTGCACTACGCGATGGAACACGGGGTGCCGCTTGTCGTGGCGGGCCTCACCGAGGACAAGGTCGAGGTGACCGCGCGCGTGGCCTGGGCCGGGGTGGGCGTGAACCTCGCGACGAACGCGCCGACGCCCGAGCGCATCCGTGCCGCCGTAGAGCGGGTGCTGACCGAGCCCCGCTACCGCGAGGCGAGCGCCCGCATCGGCGCCGACATCGCGGCCTCCCCCGGCCTCGCCGGCCTCGACGACGTGCTCGCCACCCTCACCGCCACCCCACCCCGCTCCCGCTCGGGTTCCCGCGCGCGGTGACGTGGTCGCGGAGCGCCCGTAGATTGGACGGGTACGCAACCATCGCACACTCCAGGGGGATTCCGTGAGTACCGTCGACGACCTCAAGCAGGTTCTGGCCCAAGCCGACCTCGCCATGAACGAGTCCAAGCGCAGCGCCATGCTGCACCGCCTCAACGTCGACCCGCGCTGGGAGATCGCCGACCGCAACTTCGCCGCCATCGGCGAGGCGCTGCAACTGCTCGCCGAGCGCATCGACGCGCTCGAGAGCCGCTAGCACAGGTCGCTCGCTCGCTCGCGCCGCTCAGGTCGCGAGCAACCGGGCGCGCTGCTCGGCGACGTCGTAGTCGGCGGCCGGCCAGCCGAGGTCGAGGGCTCGCAGGGCCTCGTCGAGCAGCTGCTGCACCGCGAGCGCCGAGTACCACTTGCGGTCGGCCGGCACCACGTGCCACGGCGCGTGCGACGTGCTGGTCGCCGTGAGCGCCACCTCGTAGGCGTCCTGGAACAGCGGCCACAGCGCACGGTCGTCCACGTCGCCCGGATTGAACTTCCAGTGCTTGTCCGACCGCTCCAGCCGCCGCAGCAACCGGTTCTTCTGCTCGTCTCGCCCGAGGTGCAGCATCACTTTGAGCACCGTCGTGCCGCCCTCCACCAGCCGGCGCTCGAACTCGTTGATCTCGGCGTACCGCATCGTCAGCTCCTCCGAGGTGATGAGCTCGTGCACGCGCGGCA
The DNA here is from genome assembly GCF_058783455.1 of Herbiconiux sp. FW305-C-125. Classification (NCBI taxonomy): domain Bacteria; kingdom Bacillati; phylum Actinomycetota; class Actinomycetes; order Micrococcales; family Microbacteriaceae; genus Herbiconiux; species Herbiconiux sp. FW305-C-125. The sequence continues at coordinate 1,331,392 of NZ_JBYSYO010000001.1, forward strand.
CCAGCACGTCCTCGTAGTGCGAGCGGTCGAAGATGCCGATGTGCCCGGGCGGCGGCAGCTCCTTCTCCACCCGCCAGAGAAACGGATGCGCCAGCTCCTCCTCCGTCGGCTTCTTGAACGCGTGATGAGTGATGCCCTGCGGGTCCATCGACCCCGCCACCCGCTTCACCGTGCCGCCCTTGCCCGCGGTGTCCATGCCCTGCAGCACGATCAGCACCGAACGCTTGCCGCCGGACAGGCTGGCGGCGAAGAGCTGCTCCTGCAGCGTCGCGAGCGAGCGGCTGGTGCCGTCGAAGAGCTCCTCCCCCGCATCCTTGTCGAGCACGCCCGGGGTGGCCCCGGTGTCGATGGCTGCCAGGTCGATCGGCCCGTCGACGCGGAGGCGCTTGCTCCAGTCCGCCGCGCGGGCTCCGTGCTTCGTCATTCGATCTCCTTCGCGAGGTGCCGCACGATCTCGGCTGCGGTGCCCGAGCGGATGTCCCGCCACGCCGCACCGGCCCAGACGTTCGTTCCGTCGGGGTCGCCGGCCGCGCCGGAGGTGGCGCGCAGCGGCCCGGTGAGCTGGTTGACCTCGGGGTAGCCGAGGGGCGCGGTGGCGTCGTGCCGCCGCACGAAGTCGTTGACGAGTGCGCGCGCGGGCCGGCCCGAGAAGGCGTGGGTGACGATGGTCTCGGTGAATCCGGGCGCCACGAGCGCTTGCCGCTGCACCGCGCTCGTGCCGGCCTCGGTGGCCAGCAGGAACGCCGTGCCGGCCTGCACGGCCACGGCCCCGTGCGCCAGCGCTCGCGCCACGGCCGCCGGGGTGGTGAGCCCGCCCGCGGCGACCAGCGGCGCATCCGTGTGGTGCCGGATGCGGCCGAACAGCGTCTCGAGATCGTCGGCCGGCGGAGGGGCCGCCGGATCGAAGGTGCCGCGGTGCCCGCCGGCCAGCGGGCCCTGCACCACGAGCGCCGGTGCTCCGGCCGCGAGCGCGGCCTTCGCCTCGGCGAGGGAGGTGACGGTGACCAGCACGAGCACGTCGGCGTCGCCGAGCCGTGCCACGGTCTCGGCGTCGGGCGTGCCGAAGGTGAACGATGCGACCGCGGGGCGCAGCTCGAACAGCACGTCGAGTTTGGCGGCCCAGTCGTCGTCATCCGGATGCGGTGTGCCGGGTTCGACGCCGAGCCGCCGGGCGTCGGGCGCGAGTTCGGCGGCGTAGGCGGCGAGCGCGGCGGGGTCGGCCACCGACGGCTGCGGCACGAAGAGGTTGACGCCGAAGGGCTGCCCGGTGATGAGCCGGGTGTGGTGGATCTGCTCCGCCAGCGCCTCGGCGCTGCGGTATCCCCCTGCGAGAAAGCCGAGCCCGCCCGCGTTGCTCACCGCGCCCGCGAGCTCCGGCGTGGACGGGCCGCCCGCCATGGGCGCCTGCACCACCGGAACACGGAGGGAACGCAACTCGAACATCGCCCTCACCCTACTCGCGACCGTCGCCCGGGTGCCCTCGCCGGCTCAGAGCGGCTTGGCCATGTTGATGGCGGTGGTCTCGTAGCCGAGCGAGGTGTAGAGGTTCTGGGCGACGGTGTTGTGGCCGAACACGTTGAGCCCGAGCCGGCGGGCGCCGTGGTCACGGGCCGCCTCCTCGGCCAGCAGCATCGCCGCGCGGCCGAGCCCACGGCCGCGGTGCTCGGCCGCGATCTCGACGTCGAACACCCACCAGTCGTGCGGATGCCGCGGCGACATCGGCCCGAGCCAGAGCACGCCGACCGGCTCATCGTCGGCGAGCACGTCGAAGACGAGCTGGCCGGCGGCCGGCACGCCGCCGGGGAAGTACTGCGCGTTCGACTCGGCCGCGCGCTCCTCGGCGTACTCGGGTGAGTCGCCGGCGGCGATCCGCTCCCGCACGTACTCGGCGTTCGATGCGGCCAGCCAGCTCGCGAGCGCATCCTCGGGCATCGGTCGGAGTGTCACAGCCATGCGCCAACGGTAGTGCGCAGGCGCCTACCAGGCCAGGCGCGAGGTGCTGCGCTCGGCGGCGCGGGCCGCGACGGCGCGCACGCGGGCGTGCAGTTCGCGCGAGGCGTCGGCGGCGAGCGGATGCGTGCTCACCCCGTCGCGCGCCACCAGCTCGCCGCCCACGTACACCTCCTTGAGGTTGCGCAGGCTCATCGCGAAGGCGTAGTGCGCGTACACGTCCCACACCGGCCCGGTGTCGGGTCTGGCGGGGTCGACCACCAGGAAGTCGGCGGCCTTGCCGACCTCGAGCGACCCGATCCGGTCGGCCACGCCGAGCGCCTCCGCAGAACCGAGGGTGTGCATCCGCAGCATCTCGCGGGGCATCAGCACCCCGGCGTCCTCGCTGACGGCGCGCTGGGTGTACACGCCGATGCGCACGTTCTGGAACGGGTCGGACACATCCGTGCACGACTGGTCGTCGAGCCCGACACCGATCGGCATGCCGAGCTCCCGATAGCGCGGAATGTCCGCCACCCCCGAACCGAGTCGCCCGTTCGAGGTGGGCTGCCACACCATCCCGGCACCCGCGGCGGCGGCGACGCGTGACATGAAGACATCCGGATGCACGAAGTGCCCGAACAGGAAGCCCGGCCGCAGCGCTCCCGCCTCCTGGTACCAGCGGAACTTCTCCCGCTGCTGATCGAGCGCCTCGCCGGTCTCGAGGAAGTGCGCCTGGTTGCCGATGCCGTGCGCATCCATCGCCCGTACCTCGTCGATCGCGGCCTGGGCGGTCGCCGACCACTGCACGGCCCCGAACACGGAGGCGCCGAGGTTCAGCGGCCCCGGAACGCTCGCCTCGAGGTGCTCGACGGCGCGGGCGAACACCTCGAAGGCCTGCTCGGCAGGCTGGAACTCGCTGTCGAGCCGGATGGCGTTCATCGTGCGCAGCCCGGCGTCGCGTGCGGCGTCGATCTGCCGGAACAGGTACTCCTCCGGCCGTACGTCGTAGATCTCGCGGGTGTCGGTGGCCGCGTCGTACCGGCCGACGATGCGGGAGTCGGTGAAGTTGTAGGCGCTCGTCACCCCGTTGCCGAGGAAGTCGAGGCAGCCGTGCAAGGTGAACCAATAGATGTCGTCGGCGTCGGCGCCCGAGATGAAGGCGCTCTGCTCGCCCACCCAGCCGTACAGCGGCTCGCCCGGGGTCATGCCGCGCATTCCCGAGGTGAAGAGGTGGCTGTGCGCCGACACGAACCCGGGAGCGACGAAGGCGCCGTGGGCGTCGAGCACCCGGGTGCCCGTGGGCTGGGCCGGCGGTTCGCCCGCGCCGAGGCCCGCGATGTGCCCGTCGGCATCGACGCTCAGCCAGCCGCGGAACCAGTCGCTGCCATCGGCGAGTGGGATGATCACCGCGTCGACGACGGTGAGGGGCAGCTGCGGATCGGTCATGGCGCCATCCTCCCCGGCGCAGGTTGCGGCGACGTTTCGTGCGATCGCCGTTCGGGTTTCGGATGCCCGGGGCAGCCGGCGGGCCTCCGGCTCGCGGCGGCTATCCTGAACGGGGCCTGCCCGGCCCCACTTCCACCCGGTGAGGAACCCCATGACCGTTTCTGACGAACCCCGTTCCGGCGCTCCGTTCGAGGTGCCTGGCGCCATCGTGGCCGCCCAGCCGGCGGCGGTGCCGGCCCCGCGCATCGTGCTGGTGCGGCACGGGGAGACGGAGTGGAGCCTCACCGGGCAGCACACCGGGCGCACCGACATCCCGCTCACGCCGAACGGCGAGGAGCAGGCACTGGCCGTGGGGCGGGTGCTGGCCGGTCAGACCTTCGGGCTGGTGCTGACGAGCCCGCGGCAGCGCGCCGTGCGCACGGCCGACATCGCCGGTTTCGGCGCCGGCGCGGTCATCGACCCCGACCTGGCCGAGTGGGACTACGGCGCCTACGAGGGCCTCACCAGCGCCCAGATCACCGAGCGCTTCGGTGAGCCGTGGAACCTCTGGGAAGACGGCGTCGAACCGGATGCGGAGGGCAACGGCGAGCAGGCCGCCGACCTCCTGCGCCGCAACACGGCGGTGATCGAACGGCTCCGCCCGACTCTCAACGCGGGCCAGGACGTGCTGCTGTTCTCGCACGGCCACTACCTGCGCACCTTGGCCGCGACCTGGATGGGCCTGCCGATCCGGGCCGGCGAGCTCGTCGTGCTCGACACCGCCTCCATCAGCGTGCTGGGCTTCGAGCACGGCAACCAGGTGATGCGTATGTGGAACCGCACCCCCTGGGCCGAGTGACCCGGCGGGCTGCAGCCGCCGATTCCACTCGGCCGCAGTGAGGGAGGCATAGTGGTATCGGCCCGGAGCCCTCGGCCGCCGTCACATCACCTGGAGAACACCGTGCCCGAAGACGTCCCCGCCGTCATCACCTCGCCCGACGCCGCCGTCGACGCTCTCGCCGGACTGGCTGAGGGCTTCCGGCACGTGGCCGCCGAACGCGATCGCCAGGGCACCGCGCCGTTCGCCGAGGTCGCCGAGCTGCGGGCCACGGGCATCCTGCCGGCCCTCGTCTCGCGGGAGTTCGGCGGCGGCGGCCTCGACTGGCGCACCGTCTTCACAGCTCTGCGGCCGGTCATCCGCGCCGACGCGGGGCTCGGCCACGTCTTCGCCTACCACTTCGTGAACTCCTGGCGGCTGCAGCTGAACGAGAACCAGGCCGCCATCGACGAGCTGCAGCGCGGGCTCGCCGCCCACCACTGGTTCTGGGGCGGCGCCGGCAACCCGCGCGACGCCGGCCTCGAACTCACCCCGGTCGAAGGCGGGTTCACGGTCTCGGGCCGCAAGTTCTTCGCCACCGGCGCCCAGGTGGCCGAGCGCATCACCGCCAGCGGCACCCGCGTCGACACGGGCGAGAAGCTCGCCATCATCATCGACGCCACCCAGCCGGGCGTCGTGCACCACGACGACTGGGACAACATCGGGCAGCGGCTCTCCGCATCCGGGTCGGTGTCGTTCGACGGCGCCTGGGTTCCGGATGCGCACGTGCTCGGTCTCGGCGAGCAGTCAGGCCCGCGCTACCGGCCGTTCGCGTCGCTGTCGATCCTGTTGTTCCAGCTGGCACTCGACCACATCCACGTCGGTCTCGCCGAGGGCGCGCTGTCCGTCGCCGCCGACTACGTGCGCACGACCACGAAGCCGTGGTCGACCAGCGGTGTCGAGCGTGCGGTCGACGACCCGTACATCCGGGAGCTCATCGGCGACCTCACCGCCGCCACCCGCGCCGCCGACGCGCTCACCTGGCGCGCCACCGACGCCCTCACCGAGGCGGCGTCGCGGGGCTGGTCGCTGACGGATGCGGAGCGCGGCGAGGTCGCCGTGGAGATCGCCGCGGCGAAAGTGGTGTCGACGCGGACGGTGCTGGATGTCACATCGCGCCTGTTCGAGCTCACCGGCGCCCGCGCCACCGGCACGTCGTACGGCTTCGACCGGTTCTGGCGGAACGCCCGCACCATCACCCTCCACGACCCGGTGGCCTACAAGTCGCAGGAGGTGGGCGACCACGCGCTGCAGGGGCTGTTCCCCACCCCGTCGGGGTACAGCTAGCCGTCGCCCCGGGCCGCTGACGCGGGCCTTCCGTCGCGGGCGGGAACGTGGTGGGCTTGAGCCAGCGCGCCGCGGGTGCGGCCGCAGACGAGGAGCATGATGAGCGACGACAGGAACGGACCCCCGCGATTCGACGAGGGCGACGACATCGTGACGAACGACGCCGTTGCGGGCGAGACCGTCTGGGGCGGCGCCGGCGAGGGCAACGACGGGCCCACCGGCGGGTCGCCCAAGGAGGCGGAGGCCGACTGGAAGCACTACGCACCCGACCGCGAGGGCCCCGACGAGTCCCAGCCCTTCGGCGACAAGACGCCGGACGACCTGCGGGATAGTTTGTAGCTGCCTCGGGGCCCGTGCTTCGCGCGGGCTCCTCGGGCGTCGCCGGTCCCTGCCCGGCGCCGCGCGACATGTGCGGGTGCGGTCGCTCCGCGGCCGCGCCCGCACCCTGGGTCGTCGAGTACGGCCCGTAGCGTTCGCCCCCGAGCCCCCCGCGCCACCCCAGCCCACCACCCCAGTGCGTCCCTGTAGCGTTCGTCCCCCCTCCCAGTGCCGCACGCGCGGCAGCGCTCCACCGCAGCGCGTCCCTGTTCCTTTCGCACCGACCTCTTCTGCGCCGCGCCGGCCACCCCCACTCCCGCGCCCCAACCCCCGCCCCCACCTGCGCCGCCGTCGCCACACGCCCACCCCCACCCGCGCCGCAATCCCCACCACCACCTGCCCCACCGTCGCCACACGCCCCCTCCCGCGCCCCAATCGCCACCCTGCGCCGCCGTCGCCACTCACGCGCGCCGCAATCCCCGCCCCGACCTGCGCCGCCATCGCCACCCACCCCCACTCCCGCGCCCCAACCGCCACCACCACCTGCGCCGACGTCGCAACTCGCTCACCCCCCTCTCGCGCCGCGCCATCCCAGGCACTCCCGGGCCGGGGGCGGAGCGACGGTGTTTTGGGGCGGAGGACGGTAACGACGGAGTGTGCGTCCGGCGTTCGGCGCGGACTCCGTCGTTGGGGATGCGGACGGGCGTGAGCGGGACGGGCGAGAGGCGGGGGGCGGTAGGGTGGCGGGGTGACTGAGGGTGTGGTTCTGGTGCTGCCGGGGGGCGGGTACGGGGTGTTGGCGCCGCATGAGGCCGAGCCTGTGGCCGAGTGGCTCGAGGGGCTGGGGTGGGGGGCGCGGGTCATCCGCTACCCGGTGTCGACGCGGCATCCGGCTCCGCTCGAGACGGTGCAGGCCGCCGTCGCCGCCGAGCGTGCGGCGGGCGCATCCGTCGTCGGCGTGCTGGGGTTCTCGGCCGGTGGGCACCTCGCCGGGCACACGGCGCTGACGCCTGATGCCCCCGAGGGCAGCCGGCCCGATTTCGCGGTGCTCTGCTACCCCGTCGTGTCGATGCTCACGCCGACTCACGCCGGCTCGCAGCTGAATCTGCTCGGGCCCGAACCCACCGACGAGCTCCGCCGGCAGACCTCGCTCGAGCGGCTCGTGACGCCGGATTCGCCGCCCGTCTTCCTCTGGGCGACCGCAGACGACGAGCCGGTGCCGGTCGACGAGCACACCTACCCGCTCGCCCAGGCCCTCGCCACGGCGGGCGTGCCGCACGAGGTGCACGTGTTCGAGTCGGGCGAGCACGGCCTGGGGCTCGCTCCCGGGCATCCGGCCGCCGCCTGGACTGGCCTCTGCGCCACCTGGCTCGACCGCCGGCGCCCTGCCTGCCGCCCCACCGCCTGAGCGCGTTTCGGCGCCTCGAAATACTGGGAGTCGCGGCTCCGAGCCCCGGATGCGGCCCGGCGCCTGCCACAATGGAGGCACCGAAGGGGAGTAGTTCCAGCGCCCGCGCCCTCGCGCGAGCAGCGGACCTGTCGACACACTGGCCATCACGACGATCGGCCCGGCAATCCACCGCGGCGCCCGCAGCCGGCGCGGCTCGCGGCGAACGAGACCTTCGATCGACACCGCGAGGCGCCCGTGCGCCGCGCCGACCGCCGATTCGGAGACTCATGACCGCATCATCCGCGCCAGCCGCGACCCCCGCATCCGCCGCCACGCCCGCCGAGTTGCGCCGCTGGCGGCAGTACCTCGCCGACGAACGCGCGGAGGCGCAGGTCTATCGCGAGCTCGCCCAGCGCCGCACGGGAACCGAGCGGGAGATCCTCGAGGCGCTGGCCGAGGCCGAGGGGCGGCACGAGAGCCACTGGGTCGAACTGCTCGGCGACGAGGTGGGCAAACCGCGCCGGGCCGACGTGCGCACCCGGCTGCTCGCGGTGCTCGCGAAGCGCTTCGGCTCGGTGTTCGTGCTCGCCCTGATGCAGCGCGCCGAGGCCCGCTCCCCCTACGAGACGGATGCCGACGCCACCCCCGCGATGGCCGCCGACGAACGCATCCACGGCGAGGTCGTGCGCGCACTCGCCGCCCGCGGCCGCAGCCGCCTCTCGGGCACCTTCCGCGCCGCCGTGTTCGGCGCCAACGACGGACTGGTCTCGAACCTCGCCCTCGTGCTCGGCATCGGCGCGACCGGTGTTGCGCCCTCGGTCGTGCTGGCGACGGGCATCGCGGGACTCCTCGCGGGCGCCCTGTCGATGGGAGCCGGCGAGTTCGTGTCGGTGCGGTCGCAACGGGAGCTGCTCGCCGCATCCACCCCCGATCCGCAGGCGCACACCGCCGTGCCACGACTCGACGTCGACGCCAACGAACTGGCCCTCGTGTATCGCGCGCGGGGCATGAGCGAGCAGGAGGCGCTGGCGAAGGCCGCCGACGTGTTCGGCGGGCTGACCACGACGACGGCGGCCATCCGCGTGCAACGCGTCGGCGACGCCGGCATCACCGCCCCTGAGATCTCGGGCGGAGCGGATGCGGGTGACGAGCACGAAGCGATCGGCACCGCTTGGCAGGCGGCCCTGTCGTCGTTCTGCTTCTTCGCGTCGGGGGCGATCATCCCGGTGCTGCCGTACCTGTTCGGGCTCACCGGGTTCGCCGCGGTCGCGCTCTCGGCCGGCCTCGTGGGGCTCGCGCTCCTCGGCACCGGCGCGGTGGTGGGGCTGCTCTCGGGCGGGCCGCCGCTGCGCCGCGCCCTGCGTCAGCTCGCGATCGGCTTCGGCGCCGCCGCCGTCACGTACTTGCTGGGGCTGCTCTTCGGCGCCTCGGTCGGGTAGGCGCGGCGAGCATCCGGCGCTCTGCCCTGCGGCGCTGGGCGGGTGCGCGGGGCGAGGCGGATGCGCGGGGTGACGCGGATGCGCGGGGCGGGCGGATGCGCGGGGCGGGTCAGGCCGGGACGGCGGCCAGCTCGTCGTAGGTGGCGAAGCGGGTGGCGACGTCGCTGCCGGTGAAGTTGCCCACCCAGCCGTCGTCGTCGTGGAAGAAGCGCACCGACACGTAGTCGGGGTTCGTGCCCATGTCGAACCAGTGGGTGGTGTCTTTCGGCACCGAGAGCAGGTCGCCCGCCTCGCAGAACACCGCGTGCACCTTGCCGTTCACGTGCAGGTAGAACACGCCGGAGCCGCGCGCGAAGAAGCGGTCCTCGTCGTCATCGTGCTGGTGCTCGCTGAGGAACTTCTGGCGCGCGGCGGCGGCGTTCGACCGGTACTCGTCGCTGTCGTCGGGCGTGATCGACACGACGTCGACGAGGCTGTAGCCGTGCTCGGCGTTGACCTGGTCGATCTCGGCGCGGTAGGCCTCGAGCACCTCCTCCTGGGTGGGCTCGGCCGACAACTCCTTGAGCTCCCAGCGGCTGAAGCGTGCGCCGAGGCCGGCGAGCACCTCGCGGATGGTGTCGGCATCCCGGGTCTGCAGCTCGGGGGCCTGGGGGTCGGAGTCGTTCCACACGGTGAGCAGGGTCATGCCCCCATGCTAAGCCTCCTCTCCTGCACAATTCCGCCCGTGGGCGCGCGAGGTAACAGATCGCAACACAATTCGTCGAATGCCTCGCCGACAGCGTTGAATCGACTCTGCAATCACAGCCCCGCCGGCCGTCCCTCCGGCGCTCCACCCTCCCGAAGGAGCCTTCCATGGCCATCATCCGTCGAGCCGCCGCCGTCACGGCCCTCGCTGCCGCGGGCATCCTCGCCCTCTCGGCCTGCGCCCAGTCGAGCACCTCCTCCGAGGGCGGCGAGAGCACCTCGGCGGCGGTCACCGCATCCGCTCCGCTGCCCGCACCCTTCGACGGCGACCCGGTGAAGGTCGCGCTGGTGCGCCAGAGCGGCGCCGGCGACTACTTCGAGGCGTGGGGCGCGGGCGCCCAGGCGCAGGCGAAGTTCGCGAACATCGACCTGCAGGTGACGGATGCGCGCAACGACAACGCGAAGCAGGCCAGCGACCTCGAGCAGGCCATCGCGTCCAAGCCCGACGCCATCATCATCGACCACGGCCAGACCGACACCCTGCAGCCGCTCGTGACCGAGGCCGTGCAGGCGGGCATCCCCGTGGTGGTCTACGACCTCGCCCTCACCGACTCCACCGGCGTCATCACCACCAGCCAGTCCGACGAGTCGATGGCCTCCGGTGTGCTCGACCAGCTGATCGACGACGTCGGCGACGGCGCGAAGGTCGGCTACGTCTCGGCCGAGGGCTACGCGGCGCTCGACCGCCGTGCCGTGGTCTGGAACGACTACGTGAAGAAGCACGACCTCGACGTGGTGTTCTCCACCGGCAAGGTCACCGAGTCGACCGCCACCGACAACATCCCGCTGGTCGACGCCGCTCTCAAGCAGAACCCCGATGTGCAGGCCATCTTCGCGCCCTACGATGAGATCACCAAGGGCACGGTGCAGGCCGTCATCCAGAACAATCTGCAGAGCAAGGTGAAGGTGTACGGAATCGACATCTCGAACGCCGACATCGAGGTCATCACCGCCGACGGCAGCCCGTGGGTGGCCACCTCGGCCACCGATCCGGCCGCGGTCGGCGCGGGTGTCGTGCGCTCCCTCGCGCTGAGCCTCGCCGGCCAGCTCGACGAGACCGACGTGCAGTTCCCGGCGAAGACCATCACGCAGCAGTTCCTGGCCGACAACAAGGTCACCAACGTGACCGAGCTGCGCGCCGCGGAGCCCACGCTGAAGCTCGACGACGTCGTGGTCGCGGATTGGCTGCCCGCGGTCTCCGAATGACCTCCGTTCCGAGCACTCCGGCCGAGGGGCACGACGTCACCGTCGTGTCCCTCGTCGGCGTCTCGGTGGCGTACGGATCGAACGTGGTGCTGAGCGACGTCGCGCTCGAGTTCCGGGCGGGCGAGATCACCGCACTCCTCGGCGCGAACGGTGCCGGCAAGTCCACTCTCATCAAGGCGCTGTCCGGCGCGAACGCCCGCTACAGCGGCGAGATCAGCATCCGCGGCGAGGTGGTGCACCTCTCCTCGCCCGTGCAGGCGCGGCAGCTCGGCATCTCGGCGGTGCACCAGAAGGTGGCCGACGGCATCGTGCCGGGCCTCTCGGTGGCCGAGAACCTCACGCTCGACGACCTGGCGCAGGCCTCGCGGCATCCGCTGCGCAACAAACGGGCCGCGCTCGCCGACGCCCGGGCGGCGCTCGCCACTCTCGGGCTCGACTGGTCCGACGCCGTGCTGTCGCAGGATGCCGCGCGCCTGGCCATCTCCGACGCGCAGTTGCTCGTGCTGGCACGCGCCCTGCGCACCACCCCGCAGCTGCTCATCCTCGACGAGCCCACCTCCGCGCTGACGGCGGCGGAAGCCGAGCGGCTGTTCGACGTGTTGCGGGCGCTGCGGGCATCCGGTCTCTCCATCGTGTACGTCTCGCACCGGTTCGGTGAGATCGAAGCGCTCGCCGACCGCGTGGTGGTGCTGCGCGACGGCATCGTGCAGAGCGCGTCGGCGCGGCCGTTCGAGTGGCACGACATCCTGCACGACATGCTCGGCCGGGCGACCACGCTCGACCACGACCGGGGCGCGACGCATCGCGGCACGGCGGTGGCGGCGACGCTCGCGGGCATCCGGCTGTTTCCCGAGTCGGCGCCGGTCGACCTCGAGATCCGCTCGGGCGAGGTGCTCGGCATCCTCGGGCTGATCGGGGCCGGCAAGACCGAGATCGCCGAGCTGCTCGGCGGTCTGGCGACCCCGCTGGCCGGCTCGCTGTCGCTGCGCGGCGCGCCGTACCAGCCGAAGCGCCCCGGCGACGCGATCGCCGCGAAGGTGGTGCTGGTGCCCGAAGACCGGCAGCGCCAGGGTATCCTGCCGGGCTGGTCGGTGCTGCGCAACATCACGCTGCCGTTCCTCCGCGAGTCGAGCGTCGCCGGGCTCGTGCGGCGGCGGTTCGAGCGCTCGCGCGCCGACTCGGTCATCGACACCCTCTCGGTGGTGGCGAGCGGGCCGGATGCGTCGATCGACGACCTCTCCGGCGGCAACCAGCAGAAGGTCGTCGTGGGGCGATGGTTGTCGGCGGGGCCGGCGCTGGCGATTCTCGACGAGCCGTTCCGCGGGGTCGACATCGCGGCCCGGCGCGAGATCGGCCAGCGGCTGGCCGCGCTGGCGGCCGACGGCGCGGCCGCGGTGGTGCTCTCGAGTGACGTCGACGAGATCTTCGAGGTGGCCGACCGCATCGTGGTGCTCGTCGGCGGCGAGGTAGAGCTCGACCGCTACGCCGACGAGGTCGACCGGTCGACGGTGATCGGGGCATTCCTCGGTCAGTCGCACCGGGCATCCGTGAGCCCTGCCGCGTCGGCTCCCCCCAGTCCCCCGGCATCCGGGTCCGCACCCGCACCCGCACCCGCACCCGCGCCCGCACCCGCCGAGCCCTCCCCCGAAAGGCCCTCCCATGTCGAGCCCTAGCGTCGCCTCCACGAAGACCTCCGGGGGCGAGCGCGCGGCCGCCTTCGTCGTGAAGTGGGGCTTCGTGGCGGTGACGGTCGCCCTCATCCTGTTCTTCGTCGTCACCGAGCCGAGCTTCCGCACGGTCGACAACATCTTCGGCATGCTGAAGTTCATCGCACCCACGGCCATCGCCGGGCTCGGCGTGATGCTCGCGATGACCGTCGGCGGCATCGACCTCTCGGTGGGCGCGTCAGCCGGCTTCGCGGTGTCGATCGCGGCGTGGACGATGGTGATCGCCAACCAGGTGGGCGGCGTCGCGGTGTCGGTGGTGCTCGTCTGCGGCCTCCTGATCGGAGCGCTCAACGCCTTCCTCATCGTGGTGGCGCGCATCCCCGACCTGCTGGCCACCCTCACCACGATGTTCGTGATCGTAGGCCTCAAGCTCATCATCGTCGACGGCAAGTCGATCTCGTCGCAGATGACCCTCTCGAACGGCACCACGGCGCCCGGCAAGTTCACCGCCGACTTCCTCTGGCTCGACCGCGGATCGGTGGGGCCGATCCCGGTGCCGGTCATCATCTTCCTCGTCGTCACCGTGCTGCTCTGGTTCCTGCTCGAGCGCACCCGCTGGGGTCGGGCGCTGTTCGCCGTGGGTACGAACTCCGAGGCGGCGCGGCTCTCGGGCATCCGCGTGCAGTGGTACCGCACCGCCGCGTACATGGGCTGCGGGCTGCTCGCCTCGGTCGCCGGGCTGCTGCTGGCCGCACGCATCGGCCAGGGCGACGTGAGTGCGGGCAATTCGCTGCTGCTGGATGCGGTCGCGGTCGCGCTGGTAGGCGTCTCGGTGCTCGGCATCGGGCGGCCGAACGCGTGGGGCACGGCGCTCGGCGCGGTGCTGATCGCGGTGATGGTGACGGGCTTCACCATGCTGGGCCTGCCGTACTACGCGCAGGACTTCGGCAAGGGCATCGTGCTGCTCGTCGCGCTGCTGTTCAGCTTCACCTTCTCGCGGCGGCGCACCGTCGTCACCGCCGGATCGACGACGTCGGCCTCGTGATGACCGCCGCCGACTTCTCGCAGCTGCGCGCCGAGTCCGTCGCGGCCTACCTGGCGTCACGACCGGCCCTCGCCGACCGGATCGACGCCGCCAGCATCGCGTCCGTACGCGAGGTGGGCGACGGCAACCTCAACCTGGTGTTCATCGTGCACGACGCATCCGGTGCCTCGCTCGTGCTGAAGCAGTCGCTGCCGCACGTGCGCACCGACCCGTCGTGGCCCATGACACGGGAGCGCTCGGCACGCGAGGCGACGGTGCTCGGGGCGCACGTGCTGGCCGACCCCGAGCACGTGCCGGCGTTCTACGACTTCGACGCCGCGAACTTCGTGCTCGCCATCGAAGACCTGAGCGACCACCGGGTGTGGCGCACCGAGCTGAACGCCGGGCGGGTGCACGACTACGCGGCCGAGGAACTCGGCGTGTACATCGCGCGCACCGCGTTCGCGACCTCGCCGCTCGGGCTCGATCCGCTGGAGCACAAGCGTCTCGTGGCGCGGGCGGTGAACCCCGAGCTGCAGCAGATCACCGAAGACCTCGTGTTCACCGAACCGTATGTCGAGCATCCGCACAACGTGGTGCTGCCGGGCAACGTCGCCGACGTGGCGGAGCTGCGGGCGGATGCCGCGCTGGTGCGCGAGATGGGGCTCGCGAAGCTGCGGTTCATGACCACGGCGCAGTCGCTCATCCACGGCGACCTGCACACCGGGTCGGTGTTCGTGCGGGCCGCGGCGCCCGGTGGGGCGGATGCGGCGGGCGCGGATGCGGCTACCGCGGATGCGGCGAGGACGGCCTCGGGCATCGGGGCTTCGGTGCGCGCGTTCGACAGCGAGTTCGGGTTCGTGGGGCCCACGGGGTTCGATCTGGGTGCGCTCTGGGGCAACTTCCTGCTGGCCGCGGCGCGTGCGTTCGTGCTCGGTGAGCCCGACCGAGCCGAGCTGCTGCTCACCCTGCCGGGCCGGCTGTGGGCGGCGTTCGAGGCGGAGTACCGCGCGCTGTGGCCGGGGCGGATCGACCCGCGCGTGTGGACGGAGCCGGTGCTCGAGGAGCTTCTGGCGGGCATCCGTGACGATGCGGCGGTCTTCGCGGCGGCGAAGGCGATCCGGCGCATCGTCGGCTTCGCGAAGGCGAGCGACATCGAGTCGCTTCCGCCGGAGCTCCGCGAGCGGGCGGCGCGCGGCGTGCTCCGGGGAGCGCGGGCCCTCGCACTGACCCGTCACGGCATCTCCTCGGTCGACGCCCTCACCGCCGAGGCCGGCGTACACCTCCGCGCCGCCGCACGCTCGTCCTGAAGCGAGCCCACGGCTTCTGCCGCGCATCCGGTGGGCTGGCAGGATGGTGCGGTGAGTGAGAACGACGGAAGACGGCGGGCCGACATCGCGACGGTCGACATCGTCGGGGGCGCGGAGGCGCTGACGGTGGGACTGCGGGAGTACGATCCGGGCTGGGCGGCGGAGTTCGGCGAGCACGATGCACGCATCCGGGCCGCGCTCGGGGCGGCCGCGCTGACGGTGGAGCACATCGGTTCGACCGCCGTGCCGGGGCTCGCGGCCAAGCCGATCGTCGACATCGCGGTGACGGTCGCCGACATCACCGCCGAGGAGGACTACCTCGACGCACTCCTCGCCGCCGGCTACGAGCTGCGCGTGCGCGAACCCGGCCACCGTCTGGTGCGCACGCCCGCCCGCGACGTGCACGTGCATCTCTACGAGCGTGCCGACCCGGCCGTGGAAGAGTACCGGCTGCTGCGCGACCGTCTGCGCGAGGACGCCGCCGACCGAGCGCTCTACGAGAACACCAAGCGGGCCCTGCTCGCGCAGCCGTGGGACGACATGAACGACTACGCCGATGCGAAGTCCGAGGTCATCGACGCGATCAAGGCGCGGGCGAGGGCCGCGCGCGTGCCGGGCGATGCGGTAAGGCACCCTGTCGGGGAGACTGGTGGGGCAGAGCGGGGAGGTCGGCGCGTGACGGACACGACAGGCACGGAGGGCGCGACAGGCACGGTGGATGCGCCGGGCACAACGCGAACGACGGAGGCGACGGACGGCCGGATGGGCGACCTGGTCATCGTGCTCGACGAAGGCACGGCCGCGGCGGCGGGCACCGGCGCAGCGGACGCGACCGACACCGCGAGCGCACCGATCACCGGAGCCGCAGCGACCACCGGAGCCGCAGCGGCGGGCGCAACCGCAGCGGCGCGCGCGGCCGGCGCGGCCGGCTCGGCCGTACCCGGTGGCGCGCCCGTGCCGCTCGCGGAGGCGCGAGTGGCGGCCGCCGATCTCGCGGTCACCCGGGGCGACGGCATCTTCGAATCCATCGCCGTGATCGACGGCCGATTCATCGCCCTCGAACCGCACCTCGCCCGGCTCGAGCACTCCGCCGCACTGCTCGACCTCCCCCGGCCCGACACCGCCGCGTTCGCCGCGGCCGCGCGACGCGGCGTCGACGCCCACGCACCCGCAGCCGAGCTGCTCGTGAAACTCTTCTACAGTCGCGGCGTCGAGGGCACCGGGGTGCCGACCGGCTGGGTGGAGGTGCTGACGGGCGACGACCACGCCACGGCGCGCAGCACGGGCATCCGCGTCGTCACGCTCGACCGCGGCTACCGGCACGACATCGCGCAGACCGCGCCCTGGCTCCTGCAGGGCGCGAAGACGCTCTCCTACGCGCTCAACAAGGCCGCCCTGCGCGAAGCCGCCCGCCGCGACGCCGACGACGTGATCTTCGTGAGCTCCGACGACGTGGTGCTCGAGGGCCCGACGTCGAACGTGATCGTGCGCCACGGCGACCGCTTCCGCACCCCGCGCACCGATTTAGGCATCCTCGCCGGCACCACTCAGGCGGCGGTGTTCGGCACCCTCGCGGCGCTCGGCTTCGACACCGCAGAAGCCGTACTCACCTCCGCCGACCTCCGATCCGCCGATGCGGCGTGGCTCGTGTCCAGCGGCCGGCTGCTGGCCCCGGTGCGCGAGCTCGACGGCCTGCCCGTGCCGGTCGACGGGCAGCTCACCCGACGGCTGCTCGCCGAGACCTTCGGCGTGCACCCGGGGGCCTGATGTCCGGCGACCAGGCCGCACCGCGAGCGGGCGCAGCCGCCGCCAACACGCTCGGCAGCCGCCTCCGGCGCATGACCGGCCGCGACCCCCGCGAAGCGCACCGCGCCGCCACGCCGCTCGAGCTGCTCTTCGACCTCGCCTTCGTCGTGGCCTTCAGCCAGGCCGGCGGGCAACTCGCGCACTACGTCGCCGACGCCGAGTTCGGCGCGGCGGTCGGCGGTTTCGCGTTCTGCATGTTCGCGGTCTGCTGGGCCTGGATCAACTTCTCCTGGTTCGCCTCGGCCTACGACACCGACGACTGGTTCTACCGCATCACCACGATGGTGCAGATGATCGGCGTCGTCATCGTGGCGCTCGGCATCCCGCCCGTGTTCCACTCGCTGGTCGAGGGCCCGTACTTCGACAACGGGATCCTGGTCGGCGGCTACGTCGTCATGCGGGTCGCGATGGTGGCGCAATGGCTGCGCGCGGCCCGGCAGGATGCGAGCCGCCGGCGCACCGCCCTCACCTACGTGGTCTTCATCGCGGCCGCCCAACTCGGCTGGGTCGCGCTCGCGATCGCCCACATGACCGTGGCTGCCACCATCCCGATCGCCCTGCTGCTGTTCGCCGTGGAGATCGTGGGGCCGTACGTGGCCGAACGCCGAACGGGCACGCCGGGCACACCCTGGCACCCGCACCACATCGCCGAGCGCTATGGTCTACTCACCATCATCGCGCTCGGCGAGGGCGTGTTCGGCACGGTGACCGCGGTCTCCGCAGTGGTGGAGCACCACGACTGGACCCTCGAGGCCGGCCTCCTCGTCACCGCCGGCATCGGCCTCACCTTCGGCCTCTGGTGGTCGTATTTCATCGTGCCGGCGGGTCGCATCCTGGAGCGCTACCGATCGAAGGCGTTCGTGTTCGGCTACGGCCACATCATCGTGTTCGCGGCGATCGCGGCGACCGGCGCCGGGCTGCACGTGGCCGCCTACGTCATCGAGGGCGAAGCGCAGATCGGCTCGGTGGTCGCCGTGCTCGCGGTCGCCATCCCCGTGCTCATCCTGTGCCTTGCGATCTTCGCGATCTACGACTACCTGGTGCAGGAGGTCGACCCGTTCCATATCGGCTTGATCGCGGGAACGGTGGCGCTGCTCGCTCTCGCGGTGCTGGCCGCGACCTGGGGGGCGTCGCTCGGCGTGTGCCTCGTGCTCATCACCCTTTCGCCGTTCGTCGTGGTCGTCGGCTACGAGACCGTCGGCCATCGGCACGAGGCCGCGGTGCTCGCCAAGCGCCTGGCCTGAACGACGGGGGCGGATGCCCGTTCGCAGGCGGTGCGGGCTGCGACGATGCGTCTCCCGCCGCCTTGTTTGATAACGTCGCAGCATGCGGGCGGGGCAGCGGAATCAGGGGCGCGCGCCGTCGACCACGCGTGCGCTGCTGCACAGCGCGGTGATCGGCGCGGCGTCGGCGATCGTGATCGTGCTGCTCGGGCCGGTGCTGCTCACCGCGGCGCTGGCGTCACCGGTGGTCTATTCGCTGCTCGGATCGGTGCACATCCTCGGCCCCCTCATCGCCGGCCGCTGGGTGCGCCGGCCCGGCTCGGTGCTGCTCACCGCCTTCGTCGCCGCGCTGCTCGCGGTTCCCTTCACCTCGCTCGGCCTCCTGACGATCCCGGCGCTCTGCCTCCCCGCCGCGGCCATCGAGGCGGTGCTCGCCCTCGGCGGATTCTGGCGCACGGGCCGCGCACTCGCCTGGTTCGCGGCAGCCGCGGTCGGCGGCGTGGTCATCTTCGCGATCTCGCTGACGGTCATCGACCCGCGGGTGCTGAGCGGCGAGGTGGTGGCGCTCACTCTCGCCGGACGGGTCGGCGCGTATCTCGCGATGGCTGCGGTCGCGGTACTCGCCGAGCGGGCGCTCACGCGCGCCGGCGTGGCGCGGCTGCGGCCGCGCGGCCCGGCGCCGGCCACCACCACGGCGGCGGCGAAGCCCGCGCAGAGGAGCCCGGAGTGACCGAGCCCCGAGCCACCGAGCGCGGCGCGACCGACCCCCGAACCGCCGGGGCCGAAGAGGTTGGCGCCGCGCCACTGCGGCCACCGCAGCCCGGCGGGGTCGTGGGCGCACCGCGCCTCCCGCGCCAGGCGGTGCTCCGCGAGCGCCTGCTGCAGCGCCTCTCGAGCGACGCGCCGCTGCACGTGGTACGCGGGCCGGCCGGATCGGGCAAGACGGTGCTGCTCGCCCAGTGGGCGCCCCGGGCATCCGTCAGCGGCATCTGGATCACGGTCGACCGGGAGGGCACGGATGCCTCGGCCTTCGTCCGCTCGGCCGTGCTGGCCCTCTCGGCCGCAGGCCGGCTCACCGACGCCGACGCGGGCGTGGGCACGCCGCCCGGCCCCGGCCAGGCCTCGCTCGAGGCGGCGCTCGACGCGAGCGGTGAGCCGTGGGAACTGCTCGCCTCGGCCCTGCCACCGGCCCGGCCCGTGCAGTTCGTCGTCGACGACGGCGACCGGCTCGACGACGACACACTGACCGCGCTGATCCAGTTCCTCGCGCGCACGCCGACGCTGCGGCTCGTGGCCGCCGCCCGGCGGTCGTCCCCGTTGACGGCCCCCGGCGTCGCCCTCACCCTCGACGCCGAGCTGATCGACGCCGCCGAGCTCGCCTTCACGGTGGCCGAGATCGACTCGCTCGTCGACCGCACGGCGGATGCGCGCCCCGGCGGCGGCGCCCGGCCCGATCCCGCACGGATCGCCGAACTCACCGGCGGCCTCGCCCTCGGGGTGCGGGCGATGGTACTCGCCGGAAGCGACGGCGACCGGCCGGATGCCCCGCCCGAGGCCGCCCTGGCCGCCATCGAGTCGTACTACTCGCTCCGCGTCCGCCCTGGTGACGACGGTCTGGCGCGCCTGCGCCGTTTCCTGCTGCGCACCTCGGTGGCGGAGGTGCTCACAGTCGAGCTCGCCGCCGACCTGTCCGGCGAGGAGGCCGCCGCCGACGTGCTCGACCAGGCCGAGGCCGACGGGCTCGGCATGTGGACGGGGCACGGTGCCGAGCGCCGATTCGCCTACACCACGCTCGTGCGCGAGCTCTTCCGCCGGGATCTCCGCCGCACCGAACCCGGCGAGGTCGACGCGCTGGTGCGGAAGGTCGCCGGCTGGTCGCTGGCCAACGACCGGCCGTTCACGGCGCTGGCCATCGCGGTCGAGCTCGACGATCTCGGCTTCGCCAGCGACGTGGTACGGCAGTCCTGGCTGCAACTGCTGGCCAGCCACGCGGCGCAGACCCGCGAACTGTTCGCCACGACGTCGTTGCTCACGCTGCGCCGCCATCCGCTCATCACCATGCTGCTGGCGCTCAACTTCAACGCGTCGGGTCTCCACCGGGCTCGGGCGGTGCAGCTGTTCGGGCTCGCCATCCTCTCCGCACGGGCCCAGCGCGCAGGTGCCAGCGCTCCCGACCGGGCGCTGCTGCGCACGATGGAGAGCGCGTCGCTGCGGGTGATCGGCCGGTTCACGGGCGCCGACGAGGCGGCGCTGGATGCCTTCGACATCCTGCAGCACATGGCGCCGGCCGAGCGCGACGAACTCGGCCGCCTCGAACCCGTGCTGTGGGCACACATCGGCACCACCTTCCTCTACACCGGGCGCACCGACGAGGCGCTCACCTGCTTCCGCGCCGGTGTGGCCGCCGGTGACGCGCTGCAGCGGCCCTCGGCGCTGACCGCCCTCGCCCTGCTCGCCGGCACGCTCGCGATCACGGGCGACGTCGCCGCGGCCGAGACCGTGTGCCGCGAAGCCCGCTCACGCGCGTGGCCGCCGCGCTGGATCGACGGCTACGCCGGCAGTCTCTACCAGATCGCCGAGGCCATGATCGCCCTTGAGCACGGCGACGCGGATGCGGCGGAGCGGCACATCCGCACCCTCGACCGGCACCGGGAGACCATCGAGCACTGGCCGCTGATCGACCACGTCGACGCCATGATCGCGGTGCTGCGCGGCAGCCCGGTGCCCGCACTGGCCCGACTGGATGCGAGCATCCGCGCGCACCGCCGGCGGTCGGCGGCGAGCTCCCAGACACTCCAACGCCTCGCGCTCACCCGTTCCGTGCTGCAGCTGGCCGCCGGCGACTCGGATGCCGCGGCGCGCACCCTCGCCGGGGCACCGCGCCGCAGCGCCGCCGCTCTCGTCGGCCAGGCCCGCATCGCCCTCACCCGCGGCGACCACACCGGAGCGCTCCGCCTCTCGGTGCTGGCGGCCCGGGAGCCGCTCTCGATCCGGCTGAGCGCCGAGGTGGAGGTGATCCGACTCGCGGCGCTGCTGCGGGCCGGCCGCCACGCCGAAGCGCGCGAGATCGGCGATGCCACGCTCATGATGCTGGCCGAGCACGACCTCGCCTTCCCGCTCGTGCTGGTCACCGCCGGTGACCTCGCGGCCATCCAGGAGTTCGCCCGACGGCCGGAGCGGCCCGAATTGCAGGCGGTCGCCCGGCGAGCGGGGCTGCGCGCCGTCATCCCCGACCAGCAGCCGCTCCCCGCCCTCACCGAACGTGAGCAGGTGGTGCTCGGCGAACTGCTGCGCAACGGCTCGGTGGCCGAGATCGCGGAAGCCCTGAGCGTGTCGCCCAACACCGTGAAGTCCCAGCTGCGGAGCCTCTACCGCAAGCTCGGCGTGCGCACCCGCGAGGATGCGATCGCGGTCGCCACCGCCCGCGATCTCGGCACGCGACGCTGAGCGCGTTCGCGACGCTGAGCGGGTTCGCGACGCTCGGGGCGGTCAGGCCCGACTGAGCGCGATCTGCAGCAGTGCCTCGGTGAGTTCGAGATGCCAGCGCGCCTGACGCAGGTCGGCCCCCCAGGCGTAGATGCCGTGATCGGCGACGATGAGGGCCGGAACCTCGGCAATCGAGTCGGCCGGCCGCCGGTAGACCCGCTCGAAGTCGTCGCCCAGCACCCGCATGTCCTGGTGGTTCTGCACCACCGGGATCACCACCCGCTCGCCGTGCGCGCTGTGCCCGATGCCTTTCAGCATCTCGAGGTCGCGCAGTTCGACCCCGGCGGGCCAGCGGTGCCCGGCGCGCACCGCCGCCAGCGCATGCACGTGGATGCCCGCCCCCGCCCCGGTGACCGCGGCGATGCGGGCGTGCAGCCCCGCCTCGGCCGACGGCCGCGTGGCCAGGCCGAGCGTGCGTGTGAGGTCGGTGCCGGTCGCATCCGTCACCCCGTGGCCGCGCTCGTCGACCAGCACGATGTCGGTGGCGGTGAGTTCGCCCTTGTCGAGACCGGATGCGGTGACCGCGACCCGCAGCGGATCGCGCGCCAGGGTCACCGACAGATTGCCCGCCGTGCCCGGCATCCAGCCCCGGGCGGCGAACCGCGCCGACTCGGCGGCCAGGGCGGCGCCCGCGGCACCGAGCGCTGCCTCGTCGACCACGCCCGCGCCGAACACGTGCGCGGGCCCGGCGGCCGCAGCGCTCACGGCAGCACGATCTCGACGTCGTCGAACGACGCCACGACCATCGCGCCGTCGAAGTCCGCTTCGAAGAACGGCTCCCCCGCGCGCGAGAACGCGACGACCTGCCAGCCGGCGGCGCGCGCGGCGGCCACCTCGCCGGGGTTGTCGGTGAAGAACACCAGCTCGGCGGGGGCGAAGCCGAGAGCTCCGGCGATGGTGTCGTAGGAGGCGGCTTCCTTCTTCGGGCCGGCGCTGACCATATCGAAGAAGCCGGAGATGAGCTGGGTGAGGTCGCCGTCGGGCGAGTGCTGGAACCACGGCACCTGCGAGGCGACCGAGCCCGACGAGAACACCGCGAGCGCCACCCCGTGCTCGTGCCAGGCGCGCAGCTTCGGGATGACGTCGTCGAAGAAGTGCGACGAGATCTCGGCCTTCTCGAAGCCCTCGGCCCAGATCTGGCCCTGGATGGTCTTGAGCGGCGTGGCCTTGACGTCGCGTTCCATCCATTCGTGCAGCACGGCGACGATCGCGTCGGTGGTCGCATCCCCCGGCAGGTCGGCGTCGGCGATCACCTGCCTGCGGGCCTCGGCGATGGCGGGGTCGGCGGCGTGGTCGTCGATCCAGGCCGCCAGCCGGGGGCGGGCGTAGTCGTAGAGGTCACCCAGGATGAACCCGGCCGCGCTCGTGGTGCCCTCGATGTCGACCACCAGCGCGCGGGCGGCGACGGTGAGCGGATCGGGCGTCGGGTGCGGCTCGGGGGTGAGTGATTCGGTCACGGTGCGCTCCTGGAGGTGACGGGCGGGGTGGCTGACGGACTGGTTTCGGTCTCGGCGGAGGGCGCCGGCAGCGCCGTTCCCGTGAGGATGTGGTGGCGGGCGGCGTCGAACAGGCGCACCGAGGCGGCGGCGCGGGCAGGTTCGGGCAGCGATTCGATGTCGGCCGCGTGCGAGAACCCGACCGCCCGCCGCATCTGCTCGACGCCGGCGAACCGCCACGCATCCTGCTGGATGCCGGCGAGCGAGGCCTCGGCGCCGGCCGGCCACTCGGCCGCGAACGCCGCCCAGCTCGCCGGAATGGCCGACCGTCTGGCCGCGGCGAGCCCGGACTGCCCGGCCTCCGCCGCCGCGATCGCCGCGAGCTCGAGGTTCGCCCAGAACAGCCCGAGATCGAGCCCGATCGGGCCGACGAAGCTGAACTCGGGGTCGAACACCTTCACCACCTGCGCGCCATCGCGTCGGCCCACCATGACCGAGCCGGTGTGCAGGTCGCCGTGCAGGAGGGCCTCGTGCCGGTTCTCGAAGACATCACGGATGCCCGCCACCGCCGTCTGCACGGCCGTGTCGACGTAGAGTGCGCGCACCCGCTCGTCGAGTGCGGGGTGCCAGTGGTTGTGGTCGTGCTCGCGGTAGGGCTCGTCGAGCACCACGTCGAGGGTCATGCGGCAGAGCTCCGGGTTCGCCGCCACCTCGACCAGCTGCTCGTGCTCCGCCCGGCCGAGCGCCTGCACCGAGGTGGCTGCCGCGAGCGACCCCACGAAGCGGCCCACGACCCGGCCGAGTGCCACGAAGTCGAGCCCCGGCACCGCGTCGGTGGTGGCGTCGCCGTCACCGTCGCTGCCACCACGGGCCGCAGCCTGCTCCACCTCCGTCACCAGCGCGTCACGCAGCACGTCGAGGTCGGACAGGTCTTCCATCACGAGCACGAAGCGCGCCGCATCGAACTCCACGATCGCCGGGATCGACTCCGGCACCCGCGCCGCCAGCCGCTCGTAGGTGCGGGCCTCCGACGCGATGCGCGACGGGTCGACCGGCCACTCCGGCCCCACCACCTGCACCCACGGCGGCGCCTGCTTCACGGCGAGGCTGCCGAGCGGGCCACGCGCCACGAAGACGCGGTTCATGTTGCCCGCGGTCACCTCCTCGACCGTGACCTGATCGGCGGATGCGGCGAGCCGGCCGAGCAGACCGCGTTCGGCGAGGTAGGCGGTGACGTCGTCGCCCGTGACGAGCAGGGCGTAGTCGCGGGCCGTGGTCATGCCCAGTACTCGCCCACCCGCTCGGGCGCGAACGCCCCGCGGTCGGTCACGATGCGGGTCACGAAGCGGGGCGGGGTGACGTCGAACGCGGGGTACCAGGCGTTCGTGACGAGCTGCGACGCGGTGCGCCGCCCCAGCGTCTGCAGCACCTCGGCGGGGTCGCGCTCCTCCACCACGATGTCGGCGGCAGTGGGCGCCTCGGGGTCGGGGGCCTGCACCAGCGCATAGAACGGCACGTCGAAGGCCGAGGCGGCGACGGCGAGCCCGAGCGTGCCGACCTTGTTCACCACGCTGCCGTCGAGCGACACGCGGTCGGCGGCCGTCACCAGGGCATCGATCGGCCCGATCGAGGAGCCCGGCGCCAGCGCGCCCGCGCCCATCCCGTCGGTGATGAGGGTGACCCGCTCGCCGAACTCGGCCAGGGTGTGCGCGGTGAGCCGCGCCCCCTGCAGGTAGGGCCGGGTCTCGGTGGCCACCCACTCGAAGCTCTTGCCTGCTTCGCGCGCGGCGCGCACGAGCTCGATGAGGTAGGTGTCCATCCAGCAGTGGGTCAGGATGCGTGCGCCGTCGGGCAGCAGCTCCACCGTCGCCGCGCCGAGCGCGTGGCTCCGGTCGCGGTAGCGCTGAGCGCCCTCGCGGGCGGCTGCGACCGCGGCGTCGACCAGCTCGGCGGTCGTCGAGGCCGCGGCCACGGCCTCGAGCACGTGAGCCACCGCCTCGCGCGGGTGGTTGTTCGTGGGGCGGGCTGATTCGAGGGCGGCGCCGGCCACGCGCATCCGCTCGCGCGCCGCGTCGACGTCGAGCCCGGCGACCTGGCCGGCCGTGACCTCGAGCCCGGCGTACGCCGCGTAGAGCGGGCCGGAGCTCTGGGTGACCATGCCCGCGATGGCGGCCGCCACCTCTTCGGCGTCGCCCGCCGCGACCCAGGTGACGCTCTCGGGGAAGACCCGCCGGTCGAGGATGCGCACGATCCCGTCGACGACCCGCACCGAATCGTCGAGCACGGGGGTGTTGCGGATGCCAGTGGCCATGAGTGTCCCGTCGATTTCCCCCATCGAGAATACCCTGCCCCGTCGGCACCAGGGCGTCGTACGGGTGCTCTAGGCTTGCCGCACGAAGTGCGAAGGAGAGCCATGAGCAACGCCGACGGAAGTCCGACCACACCCGCGGGCTGGTACCCCGATCCGGCCGGGTCTCCGCAGCAGCGGTGGTGGAACGGCACGGGGTGGACGGACCACCTGCAGGCACCGCCCGCAGCCGCCGCGCCCGCCGCGCCGCCCACGGCCCCCGCCTACGGCGAGTACGCACCGGCAGCCCCGTCCGCTCCCGCCTACGCCTACCCGGCGGCGGCGACCGCACTCCCCACCGTGCCCCCGGGCACGCCGGCGTACGGCCCGTTCATCTGGATCATCACGCTCCTCCCCCTCGTCTCGCTCCTGCTCATCCCGCTGCTGCTGCCGAGCCTCGAGCAGCAGTTGCGGTCGTCGGTGACCGATCCGTACGGCGGGCAGCTCTACGGCGGCTATTCGATGTCCGGCCTCGTCGTGCAGGGCGTCGTCAACCTCGTGAGCCTGGCGCTCTACGCCGCCATGGTGGTGCTGGCGTACTTCGATCACCGGTGGCTCGTGCGCACCGGCTACGCGCGGCCGTTCCACTGGGCCTGGGCGTTCCTCAGCGCCGTCTACCCCATCGGCCGTTCGGTAGTGGTGCGCCGCCGCTCCGGGCGCGGAATCGCGCCGATGTGGGTCACGATCGCCATCACCGCGGTGTCGATCATCATCGCCATCGCGCTCTTCGTGTGGATGTTCTCGCTCATCTTCGCCCTCATGTCGAGCGCGGGCTACGGCACCGTCAGCTAGGCCGCGCCCGAGCCTGGTCAGGCCACGATCGCGAGCAGTTCGTCAAGCCGGTCGATGACGTGGGCCGCGCCCGCCGCACGGAGCGCGCCCAGGCTGCTGTCGGCATCCGTCACGCCCACGGCCGTGTACCCGGCCGCCGACGCGCACCGCAGGTCGTCCGCGCTGTCACCCACGTAGAACGCGATCGGGCGCTGCGGGCGGTGCCGCAGCAGCAGCTCGAGCTTGTCGCCCACCGAGGCGTCGACGCAGTTCCAGACCGCCGGCACGGCCAGCGCACGCTGGTCGAAGCGCACGGCAGCGGCGGATGCGGCCGACACCACGCCGAGCCACGCCCCGGCCCGGGCGAGGGTGGTGAGACACTCCGCCGCGCCCTCACGCAACCGCGTCTGCGTGGCGGCGAGCTCGGTGTTCCACTCCTCCTCGGCGGCCTCGTGATCGGCCTCGGGAAGGCCGAGCCGCCCGAAGAGCTGTGCGAGCGGCAGCCGGAACCGCAGCGAGAACTCCGCCTCGCCGAGCGTCGGCAGGCCGCGCCTGGCCAGCACGACGTTGAGCGCGGCCCTCGCCCGATCGGCGTCGACCACGACCGTGCCGTTCCAGTCGAACAGCACCATGGTCTCGCCGAGCGTCACCACCGGCCGTCGATCGATCCTGACCACCCGAACGCCCCGTCCCGTCCTGTCCCCATTCGGCTCCGCGGCCCAGGCCTCGGCCCGCGCGCGGATGGCCCCATCGCCCGAGGCTTCTGTACATCCTCCGCCGTCGAGGAGGCCGCTCGTCGGCACGGCCGCCGAAGGTCAGGTGAACGCGACGTGAAGAGCGGGGGTCAGCAGTGCTCGGCGACGTGGTCGGGTTCACCCGCCGGGGTCAGCTCCCGGTCACGGAGCACCGTGGCGTGCGGGGTGTCGGGGTCGGCGCAGACCGACGCGAAGTCGCCCCGCAGATCGTCGGTGTACTCGATGTCGACGACCTGGTCGCCGTACACCTCGGTGTAGGCGCCGCACTCGTCGAAGGTGTGGCACTCCTCGGCCACCGCGAAGTCGAACCCGATCTCGTCACGGCCCCGGGCGCCCAGCTCACTCGAGTTCTTCTGTCCGGCCGCGAGTCCGGCGGCGTGGGCGGATGCGACGAGCCGGGTCGCGAAGTCGGCCGCGTCGTCGAGGGTGAACGCCCCGTGCGAGCGGGTGTACGAGTCGAGGTTGTCGAACTCGACGGCCTGGAAGCCGTCGGCCGCGCAGCCCTCGATCGTGGGCTCGAGCAGCCGGGCAACCGTTTCCCGGTTGTCGGCAGTGCTGAGATCGAAGAGGTGCTCGTCGGGCCAGCCCGGGTCGACGAGCAGACCGCCGGATGTGTCGTGCAGCAGCAGCTCGTCAGGCCATTCGGCGCCGGGCTGGGTCTGGAAGCCGTTGACGTAGCAGATGGAGTAGATGCCGGGCGCCGGCTCGTCGGTGCTGTCGCGCGCCACGACGGTCACCCGCGGGTCGGGTTCGTAGCCGCCGCCCAACTGGTAGTCGACCACCGCGTCGGCCGGCAGGCCGGTCACCGCCGCCACAGTGGGCGCGGCCGCGGGCGCGGAGGTCGGCGCTCCGGCGGGCCCGGGCCCCGCGCATCCGCTCGCCCCGAGCAACACGATCGGCACGAGCAGCGCGGTCGCAGCGATCGGCAGTGCGCGCACCACTCCGCCTCAGCGGTCGGCGAAGCCGTCGGTGGCCGTGATGAGCGCGTCGAGGATGCCGGGCTCGTCGAAGGCGTGTCCGGCGTCCGGGATGAGTTGGAGTTCGGCCTCCGGCCAGGCCTGGTGGAGGTCCCAGGCGTTGTAGGCGGGGGTGCAGAGGTCGTAGCGGCCGTGCACGATCACGCCCGGGATGTCGCGGAGGCGGGACGCGTCGCGGAGGAGCTGATCGGGCTCGAACCAGCCCTGGTTGACGAAGAAGTGATTCTCGATGCGGGCGAAGGCGAGGGCGTAGCTCGGCTCGGCGAAGGTGGCGATCACGTCCTCCCGCGGCAGCAGCGTGATGGCCGAGGCCTCCCAGGTCGACCACGCCACGCCGGCCGGGCCGTGCACCGCCGGGTCGGGGTCGTTGAGGAGCCGGTGGTAGGCCGCGATGAGGTGGCGCCGCTCGTCCTCGGGCACGGGGGCCAGGAAGGCCTCCCAGCGGTCGGGCAGGATGGCGGCGGCTCCGCCCTCGTAGAACCAGTCCAGTTCGCTGCGCCGCAGCATGAAGATGCCGCGCAGCACCAGTTCGGTCACCCGCTCCGGGTGGGTCTCGGCGTAGGCGAGGGCGAGCGTGCTGCCCCACGAGCCGCCGAACACCTGCCAGCGCTCGATGCCGCGCGCCTCGCGGAGCCGCTCGATGTCGGCGACGAGGTTCCAGGTGGTGTTGCTGCTGAGGTCGGCGTCGGGTGCGCTCGCGTGTGGCACGCTCTTGCCGCAGCCGCGCTGGTCGAACAGCACGATGCGATACTTCGCGGGGTCGAACAGCCGGCGATGCTGCGGCGAGGTGCCGCCGCCCGGGCCGCCGTGCAGGAACACGACCGGCTTACCCTCGCGGTTGCCCGATTCCTCCCAGTAGAGGCTCTGGCCGTCACCGACCTCGAGCATCCCGGTCTCGTAGGGTTCGATCTCGGGGTAGAAACTGCGCATGAGCCGAGCCTAGGGCGGTTGCGCCCCCGTCGCCCGCAGCCCCGTCGTCCGGTCGCCTCGGCGTCAGCCGTGAGCGCGCAGGTACTCCTCCACCGCCTCGCGGATCACCAGCGACTTCGTGACGCCGCGATGGTCGGCCATGCGCGACACTCGCGCATCGAGCGCCTCCGGGGCGCGCACCTTCCAGATCGAGGTGGGGCCGGCCTCGGACGACAGACGAGGCCTGCCGAGGGCGACACGTGTCGCTTCTTCGATCGAGGCTGTGCCCGTCGATTCCATCAGCAGACGACGACCGGCTTCTGCCGCCGCGTCGCCGGTCACTGCCGTCCCTGCGATAGCGGTGAAGTCTCCGCGTTCCGCACGTGCGGCCAATTCGTCGTAGTCAGTCATCGCACTCATCCTCATTCGTAACCAGGTGCCGATAGAGATCGCTCAACTCCATCACGTGGAAGATGATCAGATCCCGCGGCGGCACCTGTGCCACTATCACTTCGATGTATCGATCCGTCTGGCCGTGAGGGTGACCGACGTACACAGTCAGTACCTCTCCGGGCCGACCAGACAACCGCTCCGTACCGACCGCGTGGGCGATGGCGTACACCGCATCCTCGCGAGGAATCCCGTGCTTGCCAGCGCTGGCCGGCCAAATGACTCCCATGAAAAATGGTACCACAAAAGGGGACCACAGCGTCTGGGAGTGGCGGTGGAGCCTCAGACGAGGCCGGCCGAGTAGGCGAAGATCACCGCCTGCACGCGGTCGCGCAGCTCGAGCTTCATCAGCACGCGGCCCACGTGGGTCTTCACGGTCGACTCCGAGAGGTAGAAGCGCGCCGCGATCTCGGAGTTCGTGAGCCCCTCGGCCATCGCCACGAGCACCTCGTGCTCGCGCTCGGTGAGGGCGGCGAGCCGTTCGGCGACCGGGTCGGGAACAGCGGATGCGCCACCCGCTCCCGCCGCCGATGCACCAGGCACCGCGGGCCCGCCGCCGGGTGCCGCGGCCGGCAGCTGCGGCCCGAAGAGCTCGAGCAGCTTGCGGGTCACCCGCGGCGAGACGGCGGCGTCACCGCTCGCCACCGCACGGATGGCGGCGGCCAGTTCGGCGGGCTGGGCATCCTTCAGCAGGAATCCGCTCGCCCCCGCGTTCAGGCCGGCGAAGGCGTACTCGTCGAGGTCGAAGGTGGTGAGGATGATGATGCGGCTGGCCGGATGCGCCGCCACGATCGCGCGGGTCGCCTCGATGCCGTCGAGGCCGGGCATCCGTACGTCCATCAGCACGACCTCGGGCCGCAGCCGCTCCACCGCCTCGATCGCCGCGCGCCCGTCACCCGCCTCGCCCACCACCTCGAAGTCGGGTTGGGCCTCGAGCACCATGCGCATGCCCATCCGGATGAGCTGCTGGTCGTCGACGAGCAGCAGCCGGATGCGCGGGGCGGGGTCGGTCATGATGTCTCTCCTTCAGGTCGGGCCGCGACGGCCGCGACGGGCAACGACGCACGCACACGCCAGCCGCGCGCGCCCGCGGGGCCGGCGGTCACGGTGCCGCCGTAGACGGCCACCCGCTCGCGCAGCCCGATCAGGCCCCGGCCCGAGCCGAGCGAGGCGGCACCGCGGGTGGGGTCGAGCCCGTCGTCCTTCACCTCGATGCTGATGCCGCCGGCCTCGTAGGCGAGCACCACGTCGACCGCGGTGGGCTGCACGGCGTAGCGCAGGGCGTTGGTCAAGGCCTCCTGCACCACCCGGTACACGGTCAGCTGCACGAGCGGATCGGCCGGGGCCGTGCCACTGGCGGTCACCCGTACGGGAAGGGCCGCCGCCCGATACGAAGCGAACAGTTCCGGGAGGTCGGCGAGGCCCGGCTGCGGCAACAGCGGGGCCGGGGCTGTCGACGCGCCGTCACCACCAGAACCGGCGACCGAGTCGGAGCCGGTGGGCGGCTCGGTCAGCACCCCGAGCGAGAGCCGCATGTCGGTGAGCGCGCGCCGCGCCGTGCTGGCCGTCTGCCGGATCGCCTCGCGCGCCGTCTCGGGCGAGCGCTCGATGCTCGCCTCGGCGCCGTCGGAGAGCGCCACGATCACGGTGAGACTGTGGGCGACGATGTCGTGCATCTCCCGCGCGATGCGCGCCCGCTCGGCGGCGGCCGAGAGCTGGGCCTGCTGGTCACGCTCGCGTGCCAGCTGCCGCGCGCGCTCGAGCAGGGCCAGGATGTAGCGGCGCCGGTTGCCGAAGGTGATGCCGACGAGGGTGGCGATCACCATGGTCATGGCGAAGAGCACGCCGTACCCGATGATGCCGGCCAGGTCGGTCGGGTCGTGCAGGGTGGTGGCGAGCACGCCGGTGCCCGAGGCGATGGCGGTCCAGATCCAGGCCGAGCGCGCCGAGCGGTAGACGGCGAGGGCGTAGAGCGCGAACATCATCGGGATGGCGTCGAGCTGCTGCGAGGCGGTGCCCATCACGAGCAACGAGGCGGCGCAGATCGTCGCGGTGATGACCGGGACGTAGCGGCGGAACAGCAGCGCCACGGCGACGGCCGCCGCGACATAGAGCAGCAGGATGCCGAACGCCGGCGTGCTCCGCAAGCCGCCGTCCTGGAAGGGGAACGGTGTCGCGCCGAACAGGGAGGCGATGAACACCACCACGGCCACGATGCCCGACGGCACCGCGTAGCCGCCCGCGATCAGGCCGTCGAGGAGCCAGGGGTGCCGGTTGAAGTACGAGCGGATGAACCCCGGCGGTTTGGGCAGCCGCAAGTCCTCGGCGCCGGACGGCTGAGCCGCCGGCGCCGAGGAAAGGCTGCCGAATCCCCCGACGGGGCCGGGTGTCGCCACTGTCAGGCGTCCCTCCGTTTGATGAGGATCGCTGCCGGGATGGCGACGACCGCGATCCACCCGAGCATAACGAGCACCGCCTGCCACGGCTCGAAGATGTCGCTGCCGAAGAAGAGCGACTGGCCCACCACGCCGGGCAGCCACTGACCGATCACGGTCACCCAGTCCGCCGTGATGAACGAGAGCACGGTCGGCACCACGAGGAGGAGGCCGAGCGCCGCCGCGATCCCACCTGCCGTGTGCCGCAGCACCGCGCCGAGGAAGTAGGCGAGCAATCCGATCAGCGCGAGATAGCCCGCGCCGCCCACCAGCCGGCCCCAGAGCTCGGGGTCGGTGATGTCGGAGGTGATGCCCCGCGCATCCAGCATCGGCCAGGTGACGGCGTAGGCCGCGAACACGGCCACGAGCCCCACGACGAAACTGGTGACGGCGAACACGATCGCCTTGGCCCAGAGCACCGGCAGCCGCTTGGGCACCGCGGTGAGGCTCGACCGGATCTGACCGGTGCCGTACTCGCCGCTGATCACGAGCACACCGAGCACCGAGATCACGAGCTGGCCGAGCATGATGCCGAGGGTAGCGGGCAGCACCGCCGCCTGGTTGGGGTCGGCACCGGCACCCGGGCCGCCGGGGCCGCCGTTGAGGCTGTCGGTGGCGAGCACGAGCACCACGCCCATGCCGATCTGCACCACCACGAGGATGGCGTAGACCCAGATCGTGGAGCGGAGGGTCGTGAGCTTGATCCACTCCGACCGCAGGATGCCCGTGAAGCGCAGCCGCACATCCGGAACCGGCTGGTGCGACGCCCGCACGGCGGGCGCGGTGGCGGTGGCGGCGCTCATCGGGCCACCCCCTGCGCTGCGGCAGCTTCCGGAGTGACCGTGGTGCGGTACTCCACTTCGTCGCGGGTGAGGTTCATGTACGCCTCCTCGAGCGAGCCCTGCACGGTGGTGAGCTCGTGCAGTGCGACCCCGATGGAGAGGGCGGCGTCGCCGATCACGTCGGCCGGGAGGCCCCGCACCTCGATGGTGTCGGCGTCGGTGCTCGTGACGGTGACGTCGGGCTGGGTGAGCCGGCGGGCCACCTCGTCGATGCGGGGGCTCCGCACCCGCACGAAGGTCTGCGTGGAGCCGACGATCTCGGCCACGGTCGCATTCGCGATCACGCGGCCCTTGCCGATCACGATGATGTGGTCGGCGGTGAGCGCCATCTCGCTCATCAGGTGGCTGGAGAGCAGCACGGTGCGGCCCTGCGCGGCGAATTGCCGCACGAAGCCGCGCACCCAGAGCACGCCCTCCGGGTCGAGACCGTTCACCGGCTCGTCCAGGATGAGCGTGGCCGGGTCGCCGAGAAGCGCCGCCGCGAGCCCGAGCCGCTGGCCCATGCCGAGCGAGAACCCGCCCACCCGCTTGCCGGCCACCGAGTGGAGGCCTGTGAGGTCGATCACCTCGTCGACGCGGCGGCGCGGGATGCCGTGGGTCGCCGCGATCGCGCGCAGGTGGTTGCGCGCGCTGCGGCCGGTGTGCACGGCCTTCGCGTCGAGCAGCGCACCCACTTCGCGCAGCGGCGCCTTGTGCTCGGCGTAGCGGCGGCCGTTCACCGTCACGCGGCCCTCGGTGGGCCGGTCGAGGCCCACGATCATGCGCATGGTGGTCGACTTGCCGGCGCCGTTGGGGCCGAGGAATCCGGTCACCTGACCGGGCCGCACGGCGAAGTCGAGCGAATCGACCGCCGTCTTCGCTCCGTAGCGTTTGGTCAAGGATGTGGCCTCGATCATCGTTCTCCCGCTCTCGTGTGTCTGCGCTCTCTGCGCATCTCACACGCTACGGATCGGCACCGGCGAGCCCATCCCCCGCCGGTGCCGTCGTGTTCACCCGTTCTCTCGTACCGCAGTACCACCCGTGGGTGCTCCGCCCGCCGTCACCCCCCGAGCGAACGCCGCACCGCCTCCTGCTGGGCTCGTTCCCACGCCTTGAAGCTCAGCTGCGGATCGCTCTTGTCGAACCGCACGGCGCCCGACGCGGGCTCGAACTCCACCCCCACCGTCTTGCCGACGGTCGGCTGCAGGAAGTCGGTGAGCAGCCGCGGATCTTTCAGCATCGCGCGGAACGCCGCGCCCTCGGCCGGGTGCACCTCGACCGCGTAGTCGTAGGTGATCATCGATCCGTCGCTGTCGACGCTCTCGATGGTGCGGGCGAGCACCGTGCCCGAGGCCTTCTGCCAGTTCTTCTTCTTGCCGAACATCGTGGTGTCCTTTCGGTGGTGGTGGGGTGAGGGAGCCGGCCCGGGCTCAGGAACGGCGGCTGCGGCGGTGGGCCATCGCCGCCACCACGGTGCCGGCGGCACCGGCGAGCAGCAGCAGGAGCGAGAACGCCAGGGCTGCGTCAGGGGCGGCGCCGGTGAGAGCGAGCCCTCCGGATGCGCCGGCGCTCGCCGGGTCCACCACGGGAGCGTAGCCGCCGGAGGCGCCGTCGGAACCGTCGGCCGCACCGGCATCCGGAGCCCCCGGCTGACCCGTTCCCGGCTGAGCGGGCACCGACGCGTCGTCGGCCGTCACCGTGATGCGCACCGTGCCGACGTCGTAGCTCTCGAGCCCCTGATCCATCACCTCGTACACGAACTCGTCGTCGCCCACGAAGCCCGCCGGGGGCGTGTAGGTGAATCCGCCGTCGGGGGTGCCGGTGACGGTGCCGCCCGCGACCGTCGAGCTGCCGTACGGGATGGCCGGGATGATGGCGCTGAGCGGGTCACCGTCGGCGTCGAAGTCGTTCGTCAGCATCCCGTTCGCCCCGGTCACGACGAGCACCGTGTCGGTGGTGGTGGCGTAGTGGTCGTCGGTGGCGACGGGCATGGTGTTCGCCACGACGTCGGGGTCGGTGACCGTGATGGTGGCTGTGCCGGTTGCCGTGCCGCCGAAGACGTCGACGGTCGTGTAGCTGAAGGCGTCCGCCCCGACGAAACCGGCCGGCGGGGTGTAACTGAACGAGCCGTCCTCTCCGACATTCACGATGCCGCCGGCCCAGGTCGGCGCGTCGGGCTGAGCCTGCTGGATGACGAGGGTGTCGCCGTCGGGGTCGCTGTCGTTGGCGAGCAGCCCGTCGGCACCGCCCACGCCCAGGCCGGTGTTCTTCGCCGTGGTGTAGTTGTCGTTCGCGGCGATCGGATCGGCGTTGGCGATCGGCCCGACATCGATCGTCACCGTTGCGGTCACCGGCAGGTTGACGGTGCCGTCGGTCACCCGGTAGGTGAAGGTGTCCGGCCCGATGGTGCTGGTGTCGTGCGAGGCGTAGCTGAAGCTGCCATCGCTGTTCAGGTAGACCGAGGCGCGCCCCGTGTCGAGGATGAGCGGCACCAGCACGGCGATCGGGTCGGTCGCATCGGAGTCGTTGGCCAGCAGTCCGTGCGCGGCGTCCACGGTGAGCACTCGGTTCACCGGCGTCGCGTAGTGGTCGTCGGCCGCGACCGGCGGAAGGTTCGCCCAGTCGCCGACCTTGATCGTCACCGTGCCCAGGTTGCCCTCGAGCACGCCGTCGGTGACCCGGTACGTGACCGTGTCGTAGCCGACGAACCCGGGCGCCGGCAGGTAGGTGAAGCCACCGGTCGTCAGCCAGTCGACGGAGCCCCCCTTCGCGCTGCCGATGGCGCCGGCCGACGCCAGCGCCGACGTGATCGCGATCGGGTCGCCGTCGCTGTCGGTGTCGTTGGCCAGCACACCGGAGCCGGACACCACGAGGGCGGTGTCGGCCGGGGTGGAGTAGTCGTCGTCCTGGGCGACCGGGGCGACATCGGTGGTGTCGACGACCGTGAACGTGACCGGCACCGAGGTCGCCGACGTCGCCGTGCCGTCGGAGACCCAGTAGCTCCAGGTGTCGGTGCCGACGAAGCCGGCGGCCGGCGTGTAGACGAGCGAGCCGTCCCAGCTCACGGAGACGTGGCCGCCGCCGGTCGAACCCGTGGTGCCCCAGCTGTCGGGGCGGAGGGTGTCGCCGTCGGGGTCGATGTCGTTGCCGACCACGCCCGGGGCGGCGACCTTCAGCACGGTGCCGACGGTCGTCATGTAGTGGTCGGCCACGCCGAGCGGAGGGGTGTTCACGAGGGCCGCCGGTTCGCCCGGCAGGCCGTCAGCAGGCGTGCCCGACACCGGTCCGCCGGCGGGGCCGGGAGCCTCGGTCGCCTGGCTGGGGTCGGTCGCGCCGGCCGGGGCTCCCGAGGCGCCCGGGGCACCGGATGCCGGGGCACCTGTGCCGGGAGCGTCCGACGGCCCGGGTGCCTCTGTTGCCTGGGTGGGATCGCCGGACCCGGCGGCTCCCGGTGCCCCCGCCGCATCCGCCGGCCCCGACGCCTCCGTCGCCTGAGTGGGATCGGCAGGGCCCCCACCGGGACCGCCTGCTGCGTCAGCCGGCCCGGAGGCCTCGGTCGCCTGCGTGGGATCGGCCGCCCCAGCGGCACTCGGCGCCCCCGCCGCATCCGCCGGCCCGGAGGCCTCCGTCGCCTGCGTGGGATCGGCCGCCCCAGCGGCACCCGGCGCCCCGGCCGCATCCGCCGGCCCGGATGCCTCCGTCGCCTGCGTGGGGTCGGCCGCCCCAGCGGCACCCGGCGCCCCGGCCGCATCCGCCGGCCCCGAAGCCTCCGTCGCCTGCGTGGGGTCAGTCGCTTCGGTGGCCTCGGTCGCCTGGGTCACCTCGGTGGCACCCGCCGCTTCTGCCACCTCGTCGGCAGACGCGACGGCGGCGCCCTGGGCGCTCAGTGCCACCAGGGCGGTCACGGTCACGGCGGCGAGCACGGGCATCCGCCGCACCCTTCCGGCCGGCCGGAGTGCGGCGCGGCGCGCCGCGCGGGGAATCTGGAACATGGTCAGCTCTTTCGTCAGGACAACAGGGAGTCGATGGGCGCACCTGTGCGCCGTGGATACTCTGCCCACCGCTCGGCGTGAGGTCTTGAGTAGTCGCTACCTACTTCGCTCCGCGAGAGTGCTCATCCGGCCTTCCGCGTTCGCTATGCTCAGAGATCATCCGCCGGTGGGGGCCGATGACGATCGCGCACCAGCCCGGGGAGACGTATCGCAATGACGACCGGCACGACGGGACCAGGGCCCGTCACCGAGGGCGAGTGGCGGTTCCAGGGCCGCGATGCACTGCTCGAGCGGATCACTGCCACGATCGAGGCCACGCCGACCCTCGCCGCGGTGCTGCTCGGCCCGACCGGGGTCGGGAAGTCGCGGCTGGCAGCCGAATGCGCGGCGCGTCTGAGCGCCTCCGCGTGGTCGGTCCTGCGCCTGTCGGGGCGCACGAGTGTCACGGCCCTTCCGCTCGGCGGCCTGTCGCCCCTGTTCGCGTCGTCCGGTCCCGCCGGTCCAGGCTCCGCCGGTTCAGGCCCCGCCGCCCCCGCGATCGACCTCACGACCCTGGCCGCCGACCCGCTGAGCCTCTTGACCGCGGTGACAGCACGCATCCGCGCGATCGGCGGCACCGGACGCATCCTCGCCGTCGTCGACGACCTGCAGGCCTTCGACGACCTCTCGGTCGCGTTGCTCGCCCAGCTCGTGCATTCCGGCGTCATCAAACTCCTCGTCACGATCGGTGACGGCGCACCCATTCCGGATGCGCTGCTCGCCCTGTGGAGTGAGAGCGCGGCCGTGCGCATCGATGTGCCGCCGCTCGACAGCACCGCGAGCGAGTCGCTGCTCACCCACGCGCTCGGCGGTTCGGTCGCCCGCCGAACCGTCGAGGAACTGCACCGGGCCGCCGGGGGCAACCCGCTCTTCCTGCGCGAACTGTGTGCCGGAGCGCTGCAGGCGGGCACCCTGGTCGACGAGTCGGGCGTCTGGCAGCTCATCGGGGAGCCGGTCGGCACTCCTGCCCTCGGCGACGTGATCGCCCGGCGGTTCCGTTCGCTCACCCCGGCTCAGCTCGACGTGATCGAGCGCCTGGCCGTGTGCCAGCCGCTCCCGGTGCGCGAACTCCGCGCCCCCGACGCCCGAACCGGCGTCACCGAGCTCGAACGCGCCGGCCTCGTGTCGGTGCGCGAAGCGGGCGGACGGATGCTCGTCGAGCTCGCCCAGCCGCACTACGTGGGCGTCATCCGGGCAACCATGTCGATGTTGCGCGTCGAGGACATCCTGATCGAGCAGGCCGACATCGCGGCGGACTCGGACACGACGCCCGACGGCGCGTTCCGCGTGGCCGTGTGGCGCCTGGATGCGGGCCAGCCGACCTCGCCCGAGGTGCTCGTCGCCGGCGCCCGGCTCGCTCAGCTCACCCACGACCACGCGCTCGCAGCGAAGCTCGCGCAGGCCGGGATCGACGCCGGAGCCCCCGGCGGACTCCCCCACCTCATCCTCGCCGACGCGCTCCGTCGCCTCGGCGATGCGGCAGGCGCGCGTGCGGCCGCGGAGGCCGGGTCGGCCTTCGATCACACGGCTCCGGCATCCGACCTGCTCTCGGTGCGCATCGCCAGCACCCTCGCGCTCATCCGGCACGATCAGCCGGGTGGCATCGTGGCGGCGCTCGAGCTGCTCTCGGCGGCCGAGGACCGTTTCCCGGGTCACGCCGCTCTGCTCGCGATCACCCGCTCGATGATGTTGTTCACGGTCGAGCGCACCGGCGAGGCGCTGACCGAGATCGAACCGCTGGTGAACACCCCTGGCCTTCCGGCCGAACTGCGCGAGATGGTGGCCATGGCAGCGGCGATGCCGTTGGCCGGCGTGGGTCGATGGTCGGAGTCCCGCGCGGAGGTCGAGCGGCTGCTCGGCGACGAGCCGGTGGCCCGCGACCGGGCGTTCGCGCTGTTCACCGCGGCCTCGGCCGCCCTCGTCGGCGGGTCGTTCGACGAGGCGCGGGCGCTGGCGCTGGAGGCCCTGTCGGAGTCGGTGCAGTTCGACGACGAGGTCTCCACCCGCTACGCCGAGCTTCTCCTCGGCCATGTGCTGCTGCAGATCGGGCAGGTCTCGTCGGCCCGCCGCTGGCTCGGCGACGCGATCGCCGGCGCCCGCGTGAAGGGGCCGAGGAACCTGCACCGCGTGGCGCTCGGCACCCTGGCGCTCGCCCAGATCGCAGCCCGCGAGACGGATGCCGCGGAGGCGATCCTGCGCACCCTGCACACCGACGCCCCGGAGGGAAACTTCCACGTGAGGCTCGCCGAGGCGCAACTCACCGCGCTCCAGGGTCAGCCGGCGGTCGCGATCGAGCGCCTGCGCGCCGAGGCCGAGCATCACGTCGATTCGGGCGCGCTCTACCTCGCGACCACACTGCTCTTCCAGGCGGCACGCATCGGTTCAGGCGCGACCGTCATCCCGGCGACGACGCTCACGGCCACCCTCCGGCTCATTGCCGACCGGATCGACGAACTCGGTGCGGCGAGCGACAGTCCGCTCTTCGCTGCGCGGGCGGCCCACGCCCGCGCCGTGGCCGAGCCGTCGGCGAGCGCCCTCGCCGCGGCTGGCGAGCGCTGGTTGCTGCTCGGTGCCACGCTGTCCGCGGCCGAGGCGTTCGCAGCGGCGAGCCGGGCGGCACGGGAAGCGGGGCGGGCGCACGACGCGGCGGCGCTGCAGGAGCGGGCCCTGGAGCTGGCGGCTCTCTGCCCGGGTGCCGACACCCGCGGCATCCGCGACTCGGCTCCTGACGTGCTCACCCGGCGGGAGCGCGAGGTGGTCGACCTCGCTCGGCTCGGTCTCAGCAGTCAGGAGATCGCGACGCGCCTGTTCCTGTCGATCCGGACGGTCGACAACCACCTGCAGTCCAGCTACGGCAAGCTCGGGATCTCTGGCCGCCGTGACCTCATCGGTGCGCCCGGGTCGTCACCGCTCACCCCGCCCGCGACGACGGGGTAGCGGCAGGCTGCACGATGGCGTTCCGTAGTCCGGCGACGGTGCTGAGCACGTCGGCGGTCACGGCGTCAGGCGCGCCCACGTCGACGAGAGCGAACTCGAGATGTTCCGCCATCGCGTCGAACGCCTCCTCGGTGATCGAGAAGCCGGCGTGGGCGGTCGCCAGGTCTCGTCCCGTGAACATGTGGGGCCCCCCGAGCACCCCGGAGAGGAACGCGATCTGGTGGCCGCGCAGCCGGGCGAGCGAGACGCCTTCGAAGTAGGGCGCGAGCAGTGGGTCGGCCACCACGCGGTTGTAGAACACCGCGACGGCCGTCCTCATCACGGCGTGTCCGCCGAGCTCCTCGTACGCAGTCATCGCATCCTCCCGGTCGTGGCGTGGTGCCAGCCTCCCATCCGCCGGCCCGCCTCCACCTGAGCACCCACTACTCATTTCCCGCGCCATCCCCACCCCACCTCTTCGCGACCCGTCGATCGGAGGGGTCACCGGGTGCGGGCGGGCTTCTTCTCCGGGGCGGGGAGGGTGCCGGCGGCCCGGGCCGCGCGGTAGTACTCGCGGGCCTCGGTCTGGCGCTCGCGCTCGGCACCGGTCGCGATGGCGGCGCGCACGTGCTCCGGCCCGTACCCGAAGGCGCTCACGAGGTCTTGGGCGTGCGGCCGCAGCCGCGCCGACAGCCGCTCGGTGTAGAGGCCGACAGCTCGCGCGCGCGACGGCGAGAGCCGCCCGTTCATGAGATACCAGGCGAGGTGCTTCTCGACCAGGCCGAGCCCGAACAGATCGCGGAGCCAGGTGAGCACGACGCGGGTGCCGTCATCCATCCCCGACGCCTGTCCGGTCGGGCCGTCGACGGCCTCGGTGAACGCCTCCCACTGCAGCAGCTCGGCGTGCGCCCGAGCGGCCTCGATGATCTCGGACTGGTGCAGGTTGAACAGGTCGGCGGCGCCCTTCTTCGACAGCTTCGCCGCCGGCCGGAGCTTCGCCGCCACCTCGCCCACCATGGTCTCCACCCGGTCGGTGAGCAGCTGACGCTGAGCGGATGCGTCGCGCAGCTGCCCGACGGAGCGCGCGGTCGAGCCGAAGTCG
This sequence comes from Herbiconiux sp. FW305-C-125, assembly GCF_058783455.1. Classification (NCBI taxonomy): domain Bacteria; kingdom Bacillati; phylum Actinomycetota; class Actinomycetes; order Micrococcales; family Microbacteriaceae; genus Herbiconiux; species Herbiconiux sp. FW305-C-125. Next base: position 1,371,476 of record NZ_JBYSYO010000001.1, read on the forward strand.
GCCACGGTCTGCGCGAGCGAGCGCAGCCCCGACCCGTTCATCGTCTTGTCGGCCGCCTGCTCCACCACGTAGCGGGCGAGCACACCGAAGTCGGCCTTGGCGAAGCGGCGGGAGTAGTCGCTCAGCAGGCGCTTCGCCACGAGCTGCAGCAGCACGTGGTTGTCGCCCTCGAAGGTGGCGTAGATGTCGAGGTCGGCACGCAGCCCCACCAGCCGGTTCTCGGCCAGGAATCCGGCGCCGCCGCAGGCCTCGCGCGCCTCCTGCAGGGTCTCGAGGGCGTGCCAGGTGCTGAGCGGTTTGAGCGCGGCCGCGAGGGTCTCGAGGTCTTGGCGGTCGTCGTCGCTGTCGGCTTCGCCCGAGAACACCTGATCGAACTTCGTGAGCAACTGCTCGTGCGCGAAGCTCGCCGCATAGGTGGTGGCGAGCTTCGGCATGAGCCGCTTCTGGTGCAGCTGGTAGTCGAGCAGCACCTCCTCGTCGGTGTCGCTGCCCGCGGTGAACTGGCGGCGCTCGTTGCCGTAGGTGATGGCGATGGTGAGCGCCACCTTCGCCGCTGCGGTCGATGCGCCGTCGAGCGAGACGCGGCCCTGCACCAGGGTGCCGAGCATGGTGAAGAAGCGGCGGCCGGGGCTCGCGATCGGGCTGGAGTAGGTGCCGTCTTCGGCCACGTCGCCGTAGCGGTTCAGCAGGTTCTCGCGCGGGATGCGCACGTGATCGAAGTGCAGGCGCCCGTTGTCGATTCCGTTCAGCCCACCCTTGAGCCCGTCGTCCTCACCGCCGACGCCCGGCAGGAACTCGCCGGTCACGGCGTCCCGCAGCGGAACGTAGAAGGCGTGCACGCCGTGGTTGACGTTCTTCGTGATGAGCTGCGCGAAGAGCACGGCGGCGGTGCCGTGCACCGCCGCGTTGCCGAGGTAGTCCTTCCACGCACCGCGGAACGGGGTGTGGATGACGAACTCGTGCGCCTGGTCGTCGTAGGTCGCCGTGGTGCCGATGGCCGCGACATCCGACCCGTGACCCGTCTCGGTCATCGCGAAGGCGCCGGGTACGTCGAGGCTCATGATGGCGGGGAGGAAGGTCTGGTGGTGGTAGTCGGTGCCGAGGTGCAGCACCGCCGCCCCGAACAGCCCCCATTGCACGCCCGACTTGATCTGCAGCGACGGATCGGCGAGCACGAGCTCCTCGAAGCCCGCGATGTTGCCGCCGTGGTCGTCGGCCCCGCCGATCGACTCGGGGAAGGCGCGGTGCACCTGACCGTTCTCGACCAGCAGCTTCAGCTGCCCGAACACGCGTTCGCGGTGCTCCTCGAGCGACTGGCCCTCGATGCGCTGCATCTCGGGCTTCGCGGTGAGGGCGCGGGCGCCGATGCGCACGTCGGCCCAGGTGCCGAGGAGGTAGCGGCCGAGCCACTCCACGTCGGTGCGGGCGACCACCACGTCGTTCGTGGTGGCGCGTCGCGCATCCGCCCCGCCACCCGGCTTCTTGGTGATGCGCGCGGAGGCGTCGAGCTCGCTGTCGATCGCCTCCACCTCGTCGCCCTGGGGCGCCGAGCGGGGAGTGGAATCGGTGTTCGTGCTGTCGACCGTGTGTGTCATCGTCGTCCTCGTCGTCGTGGCACGCCCCGGGCGTGCCGAGCCGATCACTACGCTAAAACCGTAGCGACGAGCGCCGACAATCCGCCGTCAACCGCCTACAACAGCGCGCGGAGGCACCGGCAGGTCGACTGTGGAGACCCTACAGTCAGGCGCGGCTTTGCACTGCCGAGCTCGACAAAGCGGATGCGCGGCGGCGGCCGGCCGCCCGATCGAGCACCGCGAGCGTCACCGTCCCCGCCGCCAGCACTGCCAGGAGCGGTGCGAGCAGGTCGACCGCCGGCCCGAGCCCCAGCGCGGTGGCCAGGGCGCCCGCACCGATCGCGGTGGCCGCCTGCAGCAGATACGAGAAGAGGTAGAGCAGCGACAGCGTGCCGCCCCGGTGCTGCGCGGGCGCGGCGCGGTTCACGAGGCCCAGGCCACCGGTGAAGGCGAACGAGTACCCCACGCCGCCGACGACGCACCAGGCGAGGAAGAGGCCGATCGAGCCGGCGGCCGCTGCGCCGGCCATGAGGCCGAGGCCGGCGAGGGAGATCACCCCGCCCAGCCCGATGCTGAGGTGCGCCGGGACCCGGCCGAGGAAGAGGGCCGTCACGCCGATCGCGATCGAGGAGATGCCGAGCAGGGCCCCCACCACCAGGAGGTTGGTGGTCCCGGTGAAGTCCCTGGCCATCTGGGCGCCGAGGGAGAGGAAGACGGCGCCCACACTGTAGGCGAGCGACACCGACGCCGTGGCCGCGACGAAGGGGAGCAGGATGCCGCTCGGCAACCGCAGCCGCTTCGGCCGCCAGCTGGGGCGACCGAGCCCGGCGGTGTCGGCGGGGGTGAACCAGACCGCGGCGAACGCCACCGCCGCGAGCGCGAAGAGCACCGCGAAGCTCAGCACGAGCGGCAGCGGCGCGTACTCGGCGAGCACGCCCGAGACGACGAGGGCGAGCGTGAGGCCCGTCGCCGTCGACGCGGTGGTGAGCGTGCTCGCGATCCGCGGGTTGGCCGAGGTGTTGTTCTCGACCAGCGCCGCGCTCGCCGCGCCGAGCGCGAAACCGGTGCCGATGCCCTGCAGCAGGCGGCCGAGGTAGAGCCAGCCCACGTTCGGCGCGAACGCGAAGGCAAGGGCCGCCACCGCGATGAGTGCGACACCGAGGAGCATGGCGCGCCGCCGGCCGATGGTGTCGGAGAGCCCGCCGAACAGGAGCAGCACCACCAGCAGCGCGAGCGGGTAGGTGCCGAAGACCGAGGTGGTGACGACGGCGGGCAGGTGCCACTCGGCCGCGTACACCGGGTAGAGCACGCTCGGCGCCCCGCTCGCCCAGAGGCACAGCGCGAGCACCGCCGATGCCGACCAGAAGGTGCCGCGCCGGGAGAGCCTCCGCAGTTTCGTCATGCGGGCGACCCTACTCCAACTGAATTGGAATTTCCAATTTAGACGCTTTCGACGTAGCCTGGTGCGCATGGCACAGCTGAAGGATGCCCAGGCCGGCGCCGAGAACGAGGCACGCTGCCAGATCGTGCGCGCGCTCGACATCGTGGGCGAGAAGTGGTCGCTCCTCATCGTGCGCGACGCCCTGCGCGGGCGCACGCGGTTCTCGGAGTTCAAGGAGTCGCTCGGCGCGCCCAGCGACATCCTCGCCGCCCGGCTGACCAAGCTCGTCGACGCCGGGGTGCTCGAGAAGCGCGCCTACCGCGAGCCCGGCTCGCGCGAGCGCTCGAGCTACCACCTCACCGAGAGCGGGCAGGGGCTGGCGCTCGTGATCGGCGCCTTGGCGCAGTGGGGTGACACCTACCATCCGTACTCGGGCGGGCAGAGTGCCCGGGTGGTCGACGCGGCCCGGCGGGAACCGGTGTCGGTCACGTTCCTCGACGGCGCAGGTCACCCGCTCACCCCCTCCGACGTCGCCTTCGTGCCCGGCCCGGCCGCTCGCGTGCCGTGGTGACCGGGTGTGGGGCAGGGGGTCAGACGGGGTCGTTGCGGTGGAGAGCGCGGCGCATCCGCTCGACCACGTTCGCGGCGGGCGGCTCGTTGTAGACACCGGCGAGCTCCTGGCCCGAGAGGCCGCCGATGGCCGCCATCACGTCGTCGGTGAGCCGGCGCCGGGCGCGCGCCGATGACGCCTCGCCGTACGCGGCCGAGTCGATGGGTGCACCGAATCGCACGGTGACGGGCCGGATGCGCGGCAGCCGTGCATCCACCGGCAACAGGTCCTGGGTTCCCGCCAGGCCCACGGGCACGATCGGGCACCGCGTGGTGAGGCTGAGCCAGGCCACCCCGGTGCGGCCGCGGTAGAGCCGGCCGTCCCGCGAGCGCGTACCCTCCGGGTAGATGGCGAACGCGCCATCCGCCTCGAGCACCTCCCGGCCACGTTCGAGGGAGTCCTGCGCCGCCGTGTTGCTCTCGCGGTCGACCGGGATCGCGCCGATCGACTCGAAGAACGCGCGCGAGACCGCGCCCTTGGTGCCCGTGCCCGTGAAGTACTCGGCCTTGGCCAGGAACCGTACGTCGCGCGGAGCGACGATCGTGATGACCACGCTGTCGATGAAGCTCAGGTGGTTGCTCGCGAACAACACCGACCCGGTGCGCGGCACGTTCTCGCGGCCGCTCACCGTCGGCCGGTAGACCACCCGCGAGATGGGACGGGCGACCGCGCGGGCGACCGATTTGAACATCCACCGATCCTCACACGCGATGTATTCCGTTCCGGTTATGGAGCCGGTCGTTGCGCACACATGGATCTACCAGGCATCGTGGAGATAGTTGTAGCTTCAACTCCCTTGCTCGCCGCCATCGAAATGAGAGCCGTGACTCCCCGTTCCGATCCCCCGCGCCCCTCGAACGCATCCTCCTCCGTTCCGCCGAAGGCGCGAGAACAGGCCAAGAAGCTGACCGTGAAGCAGGAACGCGATGCCCGGCGGGCGGCCAAGGTCGCCGAGATGGTCGCTCAGCAGAAGCGGCAGCGCCGCAACCGAATGATCGGCTGGATCACCGGTGGAGTGGCCGCCGCGGCGGCGGTGGCGCTTCTCGTCACCTTCGTGGTCACGAGCTCCGCCCCGAAGGCCGACCCGGCGACGATCGCCATCGAGGGGCTCGAGACCTACCCCGGGCTCACCGCCAACCACGTGACCGGCACGGTCGACTACCCGCAGACCCCGCCGGCCGGCGGCGACCACAACGGCGTCTGGCTGAACTGCGGCGTCTATTCCGAGCCGGTGCCCAACGAGAACGCGGTGCACGACCTCGAGCACGGCGCGATCTGGGTCACCTACGACCCGGCCCAGGTCGATGCCGCCGGGGTCGAGACCCTGCGATCGCACCTCCCCGACACCTACGCGGTGCTCTCGCCCTTCGACGGGTTGAGCGCACCGGTGGTCGCCTCGGCGTGGGGCAACCAGGTGTTCCTCGACGGGGTCGACGACCCGCGGCTCGAGCAGTTCGTGACGAAGTTCTGGAAGTCGGCCGACGCCCCCGAGCCGGGCGCGCCGTGCACCGGCGGCGTGGACGGCCCCGGCAAGGTCGCGTGACCGACGGCGGAGCGGTCGGTGGCACCGGCGCGGACGGCGGTTCCGGGCCGGTAGCCGCTGCGACCCCGCACCGCCCGCGCGGGCGGGTCGTCGTCGCGGCCGTGGTGGCCGCCGTGCTCCTCGGAGTGGTCGCGTTCGCGGCCGGTTGGCTGGCCGCCCCGCGCACCGCCACCCCGTCCGACACCAGCGTCGAGGCCGGCTTCGCGCGCGACATGCAGCAGCACCATGATCAGGCCGTGCAGATGGCCATGATCGTGCGTGAGCAGACCGACGACCCCGAGATCCGGCAGCTGGCCTACGACATCGCCACCTCGCAGGCACAGCAATCCGGCCAGATGTACGCCTGGCTCAACGCGTGGAACCTGCCCCAGGCGTCGTCCGAGCCGGCGATGACCTGGATGCTGCAACCCACCCTCTCGGGTGCGGGTTCCGGCGAGCACGACCACGGTGGCGCATCCGCCGGTTCGATCGACGGCGGCGACATGAAGCCGGGCGATCCGATGCCCGGCATGGCGTCGGCCCAAGACATCGAGCGGCTCTCGCAGCTGACCGGGGTCGAGGCCGAACGGCTGTTCCTGCAGCTCATGATCGCGCACCATCAGGGTGGGGTGGAGATGGCGGAGGCGGCCATCGCGCGCACCAGCAATCCGCTCGTGGTGGCCCTGGCGAAATCGATCACCTTCGCCCAGACCGGCGAGATCGACTACATGCGCGGGCTGCTCGCCGATCGCGGCGGGGCCTAGCACCGGGCATCCGCGCCGCACCAGAATCGGCGCGAGCACGCGAAAGCGGGCCCGCCACCCTCGGGATCGGTGGCGGGCCCGCGCTCTCACGAGAGCGTGACTACTCCTTGAAGGCGTCCTTCACGTTCTCGCCGGCCTTCTTCACGTCGGCCTTGGCCTGGTCGGCCTTGCCCTCGGCCACGAGCTTGTCGTTGTCGGTGAGGTTGCCGACGGCCTCCTTCGCCTTGCCGGCGAGGTCCTCGGCCGCGTTCTTGATCTTGTCTGCTGCGCTCATGACGAGCTCCTTTCTGTTGGGGTGTTCGTGTTTTTTCGGGGAGACATCCGCAGGGCGGATGCCGGTCTGTGGGTTCGCCTCACTGCAGGCGGGTGGTGGAGGTGAGGCGGGCCCGGAAGCCGCCGCCGATCTGGATGAAGGCGGGCAGCTCCCGCCCCAGCAGCGCGTCGAGGGAGTGCAGAGCACCCTCCACCAGCGCTGCCGCGTCGTTCGGGGCGAAGCCGCGCCGGCAGGTCACCGAGATCTTCAGCACGGGGGTGCGCTTCACCCGGTAGAGCGAGACATGGGAGGCGACGAACTCGGGGCGCGCACTCAGCACGTCCTGGAGCGCCTGCTCGGCGACCCCCGACTCGACGACGGTGGTGCCGTGGGCGGAGGCGTCGTCGGTCACCGCGATGCGGATGTGTCCGCGGCCGTGCCGGGTCGCGAAGGCGATGAGCACGACCACAGCCAGAACGAGCAGCACGAGCACCGCCGGCATGAGCCAGCTCACGCCGGTGTCGCCGAGCGGGGTCTGCTGCAGCCATCCGCTCACCCAGTTGCGGGTCGGGTCGATGGCGTTCTGCCAGGCGTCGCGCACCGGTTGCACCAGCACAGCGGCAGCCGCGGCCACGCCGATGACGAGGAGCAGCAGGCCGAGCACGAAGACGAGGGTGCGGTTGGCCGCGCGATTGGAGCTGTTCATGCGCCGATCCTTCCGTTCGGGGCGACGCGCACCCGGCCCCGGAGTGCCGGGGTGAGCGCCCAGTCGGCCAGCCGTTCGTCGACGGTCTGCTGCACCGCGCTGCGGTCGACGGGGATGCCCGAGGTGGGCACGAGACTCACCACGGCGGAGCGGTGCGAAACGGCGACCGAGGTGTTGTCGGGATCGACGTCGGCCGCCAGGGCCGCGTGCCTGGCCAAGGCCGAGGCGACCACCTCGTTGTCGACCACCACGGCCGCGCGGTCGGAGGCGAGCACATGACGGGCTCGCCGGCCCGGGCTGAGCGCGAGCACGATCAGCACCAGACCGAGCAGCGCCACGAGGATGCCCGCGGTCGCCACGATCCACGTGGGTGCGTCGACGAGGTGGAGGGTGGAGCCGAACATGTCGGCCGGTGCCGCCAGCAGCGCCGGGGCGCCCAGGAGCGCGAGCACGATCTCGGTGCCGATCCAGGCGAACACGATCACGAGCAGCAGGGCGAGCGTGATCGCGAGGCCGGAGCGGGACGCATGGGTCTCGCGGCGCACGATCCGGCGGTAGAGCCGAGCGGAGCCGGGCGTCGGCGTGATGCCGTCCGCCGCCGCTGCGGTGCTCGGCGCCGGCGCAGAGGTTGTGGTACTCATCGAACCCTCTCCTCCTTCTGGATGTCAGCGGCCTTCAGCCGTACGACGACCCGGGAGATCGCCGAGCCGGTGAGTCCGGAGACGCGATCGCGGATGACGTCGTGGGCGCGGGCTGCGCGCCCGAGCACGGTGCCGCCGGCCCGCTCGACCGCGCCGGGGTCGGTGCGGATGCGGTCGAGCGACGGCACGCGGATGGGTGTGCTCACGGTGAGCACGAGCATCCCGTTCTCGTCGGCCAGGTCGACCCCGATGGCCGACGCCGGCACGCCGAAGGTGTCGGCGGTGACGGCGGCGACCACGCGGTTCAGCGCCTTCGCGCTGATTCGGGTGCGGCCCCGCTCGGAACGGATGCAGGGGCCTGCCGCGACAGAACTCATCGCGGCGGCGGTCATGATGAGACGCGCTTTCCGCGAATCACGTCGGTGAGCGCCGCGAGGCTGAGCTTGCCCTCGATGATGCGGCCGACGAGCGCTCCGATCGCGATGGCGATCGCGACGAAGAAGAACGCCCAGAAGCCGAGCACGATCCAGGTCAGTGCGAGCACGGCGCCGATCAGCATGCCCGTGCGGGTGGCCGAGGCGGTCACTGGACTCGAGCCTCAGCCGGCTCGGCGTCGTCGGAGGGCAGGTGCACGTCGTTGACGGTCACGTTCACCTCGGTGACTTCCAGGCCCACGATCGACTCGACGGCGCGGATGATGTTCGAGCGCACGCCGTCGGCCACGTCCTGCAATGCCAGCGGGTACTCGGCCACGATCGTGACGTCGACGGCGACCTGCGTCTCGCCGACCTCCACACTGATGCCCTGGGACTGGTCGGTGCCGGCCACGGCCTCACGGATGGCACCGAACGCGCGAGCTGCGCCGCCGCCGAGTGCGTAGACGCCGCGCGCCTCACGGGCGGCGATGCCCGCCACCTTCGCGACGACGCCGTCGTTGATGACGGTCTTGCCGAGCGTGGTCTGCACGTTGGTGGGGGTCGAGGCGGCGGTGGCCGTCGCGGTGCTGGGGGTGGTGGTGTTCGCCATGGTTTCTCTCCTCGATCGGAGCCCCTGGGTTCGGGGCTTGATTGTGCTTCGTTGTCTATAGGACGTCGCCACGGGGTGATTCGTCACACTCGTCCCAGAAGTTTTTTTCTGGAGCATTCTTCGGCGTGGTGTTGGATGGGGGCATGACCGAGGAGCGGAGCGGGCGCGATCTGAGCGACGCCGCCGACCGCATCCTCGCCGGGCGCGCCGCCGACGGCGACGTCCGGGCGTTCGAAGTGCTGGTGCGCCGGTACGGGCGGCTGATGCGCGCGTACGCCTACCGCATCCTCGGTTCGTCGAGCGATGTCGACGATGTCGTGCAAGAGGCGTTCATCACGGCTTGGCGGAAGCTGCCGGAGCTCGCCGACCTCGACGTGGTGAAGAGCTGGCTGATGCGGATCGTGTCCAATCGTGCGCTCGACCAGATCCGGCGGCGTCGGGAGACCGCTGACATCACCGACCACGACCAGCCTGCCCCGGAGGAACAATCACCCCTCGCTCAGGCCGAAGCGATGTCGCTCGACCAGGCGCTGAATGCGGCGCTCGCCGCGCTGCCGGACGATCAACGGCGCTGCTGGGTGCTGCGAGAGATCGGCGAGTACAGCTACCTCGAGATCGCGCAGGAGCTCGACCTGCCCTCGAGCACCGTGCGTGGGCTGATCGCCCGGGCACGTAAGAACCTGATCCGTGAGATGGAGGCATGGCGATGAGCATCCCCCACGACCCCCCACCCACGTCCTGGGAACCCGAAGACCTCGACGGCCACACGATCGAGGAGCTCTCCGCCTACCTCGACAGCGGCCGTAGCCCGGCCGATCCGAGCATCGATTCGTCGCCCGGTTGCCAGCTGGCGCTGGCGTCGCTGCAGCGGCTGCGCCGGCTCGCCGGCTCCTTGCTGGAGACGCAGGCCACGAGCGAGCCCGAGCCGGAGGAGAGCTGGGTGGCCGGCATCGTTCGCAACATCAGCCGCGAAGCCCGGGCCGGACGCACCATCCCGATCGCGCACCCGGACGCGGCGGCCGACCTCGGGATCACCGAGGGGTCGGTTCGCGGCCTCATCCGGGCCGCGGGCGACACGATCGACGGGCTCATCATCGGGCGCTGCCGCCTCGAGGGCGACGTCACCACCCCGGGCACGCCGATCACCGTCACGGTCGACGCCACTGTCGGCTGGGGTGCGAGCATCCCGGAGACGACGGCGCGGCTGCGGGCGGCGATCGCCGATTCCCTGGCCCGACACACCGATCTCGACGTCGCGGCGATCGACATCACCGTCACGGATGTGCACACCGAGCGGGCGGAGGACGAACGATGATCGCCGAAGATCTGCCGCGGGAACTCCGCGAGGCGCTGTCGGCCCTGCCCGGGGTGGTCGCGGTGTACCCGGCTCGGCCGGCGCTGCGGACGGTCGTCGACGCCGCGGTCGGTGGGGTCGCCGGCCTCGTCGGCGGGCTGCGCGAGGCGGCTCTCCCGAGCCTCGGAGCCACCCGGCCGCCGGTGGGGACAGCCGGGCCCGCCGCTGCGGCACCGCCTGCGGAGAGTGCCCTGGGCACTCCTGCGGCAGCGGCTGCGGTCGCTGCGGGCGATGAGCCCGTGGTGGTGACGGAGCGGGATGGCCGCGTGCACGTCGAGGCGACCCTCGGCATCACGGATTCGGTTCCGGCGGCGGCCAGCGCACGCGCCGCCTACGACGTCGTCGCCGCCCACCTCACCGCCGCCGGCCTCGCGATCGGCGACATCCGCATCCTCATCGCGAACATCGACCCCGCCTGAGCGCCCCCCTACGCCAGGGCGCCCCCGTGGGAGCAGCTACGGCAGAGGGCCGCCGGAGGAGAGGCCGCAGGACGAGCGTGCCGTCGGGAGAGCCTGCCGTCGGACGTCGGGAGAGCCTGCCGTCGGACGATGTGGCCGGGGAGCCCGCCAGCCGGGTTGCCCGGCCGGCCGGCGCGAACGGGGCTGACCGGCACGCAGCGCCACCGGCCAAGAGGGTGGCGCCGGCCAGGAGGGGGTGCCGGCGGAACAGTGGCGCCCACCGGGGCGGTGCCGCGGAGCAGGACAGTGCCGCCGTCCAGTGGAGTGGCGCGGACCAAGAGTGTGGCACCGACCAGCACGGTGGCGCCCGCCAGGACGGTGGCGCCCGCCGGGAGGGCCGCACGCCTGGTCACGCCCGCCAGGGCGGTGGCGCCCGCCGGGAGGGCCGCACGCCTGAGCGCGCTCGCCAGGGCGGTGGTAACCGGCGGGAGGCCGGGCGGCTGGGTCGCCGTGGCTCCCGGCGGGGCGTCGGGTCAGGGGCCGTACGGGTCGTCGGGTGGGAAGTCGTCGAACGGCGGGTAGTCGTCGGGGGGCGGCGCCTCGTCGTCGTGGAAGGGGGCGTCGACGCCGTCGAAGGAGGGGACCGTGGAACGCGAAGCGGACGCGCCGCCGGTCCGCCGGCCCGAAGACGACGACGCGGTGCCCCCGGTGCGCGAGCCGAACGAACCGGCCGTCGCGCCGCCGGACGCTCGGGACGATGACGACCCGGCACCCGCTTCGCCGTCGGGCGCAGCACCCGGCGTGTACTGCCCCGCCACGATCGTGGCGATGAGTCCCGGGCCGTAGGCCTCCCGCTTCCGCTCGCCGATGCCCGAGATGCCCTCGAGCTGGGCGATGCTCGTCGGCCGCAGCGCCGCGACCGTCGCGAGCGTCGCGTCGTGGAACACCACGTACGCAGGCACGCCCTGCTCCTTGGCCGTGGCGGCCCGCCACGCCCGCAGCTGCTCGAACAGCTCCGCGTCGTCGCTCGAGAGCTCGGCCTTCGCGGTCGAGCCACGACTGCCCCGGGACCCGCTGCCGCCACTGCCGCCCCCGCTGCGACTCGACGCAACCCGCTCGGGCTCCCGCCGCAGCTGCACCGTCCGCTCCCCCGACAGCACCGAACCGCTCTCAGGAGTGATGACGAGCGTGCCGTACCCGTCGTCGTTCACCGCGAGCAGCCCCTGCGCGAGCAGCTGCCGCACGACCCCGCGCCACTGCTGCTCGCTGAGCTCGGTGCCGATGCCCCAGGTGGTGAGCTCGTCGTGCCGCCACTGCGCCACCCGGTCGGTGCGCTTGCCGCGCAGGATGTCGACGAGGTGCCCCGCCCCGAAGCGCTGGTTGCGCTCGCGGTCGAGGCGCACCACCGTCGAGAGCAGTTTCTGGGCTGCGATGGTGCCGTCCCACGCCTCGGGCGGGGTGATGCAGGTGTCGCAGTTGCCGCACGGCTCGCTCTTCTGCCCGAAGTAGCCCAGCAGGTTCACCCGGCGGCAACTGACCGTCTCGCAGAGGGCGAGCATCGCATCCAGATGCGCCGACAGACGCCGCCGATGCGCCAGATCACCCGGCGACTCGTCGATCATGCGCCGCTGCTGCACCACGTCGTTCAACCCGTAGGCCATCCACGCCGTCGACGGCAAACCGTCGCGCCCCGCGCGACCGGTCTCCTGGTAGTACCCCTCGACCGACTTTGGCAGGTCGATGTGGGCCACGAACCGCACGTCGGGCTTGTCGATCCCCATGCCGAACGCGATGGTGGCCACGATCACCACCCCCTCGTCGCGCAGGAACCGCGCCTGCGTGCGAGCCCGCACCCGGGCATCCAGCCCCGCGTGATACGGCATGGCGTCGACGCCGTTCTCGGCGAGGAACTGCGCGGTCTTCTCCACCGTGTTGCGGGAGAGCGCGTAGACGATGCCCGCCTCGCCCTCGTGCTCGGAGCGGATGAACGACAGCAGCTGCCGGCGCACCTCCCCCTTCGGGTCGATGCGGTACTGGATGTTCGGCCGGTCGAAGCTCGCCACGAAATGCCGCGCATCGCGGAGCGAGAGCCGCTCGGTGATCTCTTTGTGGGTGGCCTCGGTGGCGGTGGCGGTGAGCGCGATGCGCGGCACTGTCGGCCAGCGCTCGGCGAGCTCGGCCAGGGCTAGGTAGTCGGGCCGGAAGTCATGCCCCCACTGCGACACACAGTGCGCCTCGTCGATCGCGAACAGCGCGATCTCGCCGTTCTCGAGAAAACGCTTCGTGCTCTCGGCGGAGAGCCGCTCGGGTGCGACGTAGAGCAGGTCGAGCTCGCCGTCGAGGTAGGCGCGCTCCACCTGTGCCCGCTCGCCCGCGTCTTGGGTGGAGTTGAGGAAGGCCGCGCGCACGCCCACGGCTTTCATGGCCTCCACCTGATCGTGCATGAGCGCGATCAGCGGCGAGATGACAACGCCCGTGCCCGAGCGCACCAGCGACGGCACCTGGTAGCACAGCGACTTGCCGGCGCCCGTCGGCATCAGCACGACGGCATCGCCGCCGCCGATGACGTGGTCGATGACCTCCGCCTGGTCTCCGCGGAACGAGTCGTACCCGAAGACCCGGCTGAGGGTGTCGAGTGCGATGGAGGCGGATGTCTGGGTCACGTGACGAGCCTAGTTCGCGCCGCCGACATCCCGCCGTTCCCGACGGAATTGTGAGCACCCAGACCAGGGACGGCGAATGTGCAGGAGCGGATGCGCCCTCAGCGCTCCAACGGCACTTCGAGCACGCTCGGCCCGGCCGGCGGCGAAGCAAGCGCCGAGTCGAGGTCGCCGCGGCCGGTCACGCGACGGTGCTCCCAGCCGTACGCCGCGGCGAGCGCCGCCAGATCGGTCTGCTGCGGCGTGAACAGCACGCGATCGAACGCGGCCGGCGGGGCCGTCGCCGCCACTTCGAGCGAATCGAAGATCGTGCCACCACCGTCGTTGCCGACGATGAGCTGGATGCGCGGCCGCACCTCCCCCGCACCGAGCAGCAGACCGCCCACATCGTGCAGCAGCGTGAGGTCGCCGAGCAGCACCCGGGTCGTGCCCGCACGCTCCCGCCCGGAGACGCCGGCACCCGACGCCGCGCCGCCGACCGCCGACCGTACCGCGCTCTGGCTGGCCAGAGCGATGCCGATCGCCGTCGACACCGTGCCGTCGATGCCCGCGAGGCCCCGGTTGGCGTGCACGCGCATCCGCTTGCCCGGTGCGACCGCGTCGAGCTCGCGGATGAGCCGCGACGCCCCGAGCACCAGCCGATCGTGCGGCCAGCTGGCCCGCCACACCGCGAGCGCCAGCGCCCGTCGGGTGATCGGCGCCCGCAACGCCGCGAGTTCGGCGCGCGCGAACGCGCGTTGTCCCTCGTAGTCGCCCGCGGCGCCCCGCTCCACCAGAGGCGCGGCCACGTCGTCGTCGGCGCCCGCCTGCTCGAGCAGCTCGCGGCTCGCGAACACCCACTGGCCCGTCCAGGCGCGAGCTGCGCGGTCGGATCGATCTTCGGGGTCGGCGGTCACCGCATCCGCCACGACCGCGTCGGCACGCGGCAGCACCGGCTCGCCGGGCCCGCGCACCACCACGACGGTCACGTCGTCGCGCGCCAGCAGCGCCGGCACCTGGCGGCTGAGCGTCGGATGCCCGAACACCACCGCCCGCTCCACGCGCCCGCCGAACTCCGGATGCCCGAGCAACTCCCGGTACGCAGCGACGAGGTTCGGCCCGAACCGGGCGCCGCTCGAGACCTCGGCGATGAGCGGCCACCCCGCGTGCAGGGCGAACTCGTTGGCGGCCTCGCCCGCATCCGCCCCGGCGATCACGACGGTGCGCGGACCCCGCTCGAGCTGCAGGGCAGCGGATGCGCGGGGCTCTGCCATGGCACCGGCCGCGCTCGAGGTCTCGCCCTGCGGCTGCGGCGCGTCGTCCTCCAGCGCTCCCGAGAGCGGCTCGACGAACTGCAGGTTGATGTGCACCGGGCCGGCCTGGAGTCCGGGAGACCCGATGCTGCCACGCGGTGCGCCGACCGCGGCGGCGACGGCGAACACGGCCAGCTCCCGCTCATCCGGGATCGCGTCCGGCAGCGGAGCGGGAACGTCTCGTTCCGCCTGTACGAAGCGCCCGAACAGTCCGGGCTGCCACGTGGTCTGATTCGAGCCGGTGCCGCGGAGGGCGGCCGGGCGGTCGGCCGTCAGCACGATCATCGGCACGCCCGAGTGGGAGGCCTCGACGACGGCCGGCAGGAGGTTGGCGGCGGCGGTGCCCGAGGTGGTCACGACCAGCGCCGGCCGGCCGCTCTCGCGGGCGATGCCCAAGGCGGTGAACGCGGCGTCCCGCTCGTCGATGCGCACGTGCAGCATCATGCGGCCCTGCTGCTCGAGCTCGGCGAGCGCGAGCGCGAGCGCCTGCGATCTCGAACCCGGCGACAGCACGGCGTGCTCCACCCCGAGGTCGGCGAACGTTCGCACGAGGCGGGTGGCGAACGTCGCGGCCGCGCTGGCCGTCACGGTGCTGCCCTCACCGCTCGGATCTGCCGTTGTCCTGCTCGTCGTCGGTCTCGGCGAGGCGCTTCTCCAGTTCGCGGATGCGCTCGTCTTCGTTCGGGTCGCGGATGGGCCGCATCGTGCCGAGGAAGTCGGGGTCGTCGTCGGGACCGATCGCCCGCACCGGCGGCGAGGTGACGCGCCGGCCGCGACCGATGAGCAGCCACAGGATTCCGCCGATGGGCGTGAAGAGCAGGATGATGAAGAACCAGGCCACGCGGGGAAGAGCTCGCACCCGCGACTTCGGCAACATGAGACAGTCGACGAGCGCATACACCGTGAACGCCACCACGATGATGACGAGAGCAAGGAGCAGGCGAGCCATGGAGTAACTGTACCCCCGGGATCCGGGAGTGCACTGCGTGTTTCCCCACCGCATCCTGACCCGTTCCGCGGCTCGGATCCGCCCGCGGCGAACGCCTTGGCGGGAGGCGGTCAGGCTGCGCGCCGTAGACTCGAAGACGTGAATCCCGGACGCACCTGGCTCGTGTACACCCTCATCCGATTGGGGCTGTTCGCGGTCGTCCTGGTGGTGTTGCTGCTGCTGCAGATCACGCCGTGGCTGGCTGCCGTCATCGCGGCGCTGATCTCGTTGTGCATCTCGATCATCTTCCTCCGGAAGCCCCGCGACGAGGCGTCGCGAACACTGTACGAAGCGCGCGCCAATCGTGGGCGTTCGGCCGGCCGGCCCAGCGTCGCCAGCGAGGACGAGAGTGTCGAAGACGATGCCGTCGACCACGCCGGACAGCGCCAGACGGGCGCCGACGGCGCCGCCGACGAGCCGCGCCCCTGAAGGCTTTCCATCCACCCGTTCCCGTGACACAAGGAGAGATCATGCCCGCACACTTCGACGTCGTCGTGCTCGGAGCCGGCCCCGGCGGCTACGTCGCCGCCATCCGCGCAGCGCAGCTCGGCAAGTCGGTGGCGGTCGTCGAGCGGCAGTACTGGGGCGGTGTGTGCCTGAACGTGGGCTGCATCCCGTCGAAGGCGCTGCTGCGCAACGCCGAACTCGCCCACATCTTCACGCACCAGGCCGCGCAGTTCGGCATCTCGGGCGATGTGGCCTTCGACTTCGGCGCCGCGTTCGACCGCAGCCGCCAGGTCGCCGACGGCCGCGTCAAGGGCGTGCACTTCCTGATGAAGAAGAACAAGATCACCGAGTTCGACGGCCACGGCGTGTTCACGGATGCGCACACCCTCGATGTCGAGCTGGCCGGCGGTCACCGGGAGACCATCACCTTCGACGACGCCATCATCGCCACCGGTTCGACCGTGCGCCTGCTCCCCGGCGTGCAGCTCTCGGACAACGTCGTGACGTACGAGACGCAGATCATGACCCGCGACCTGCCGCGCTCCATCGTGATCGTCGGCGCCGGTGCCATCGGCATGGAGTTCGGTTACGTGCTCAAGAACTACGGCGTCGATGTGACCATCATCGAGTTCCTCGATCGCGCGTTGCCCAATGAAGACGCGGATGTGTCGAAGGAGATCGCGAAGCAGTACAAGAAGCTCGGCATCGACATCCTCACCTCCACCAAGGTGGAGACGGTGGTCGACAACGGGTCGTCGGTGACGGTGACCTACACCGCCAAGGACGGCTCGCAGGGCTCGATCGAGGCCGACAAGGTGCTCATGTCGATCGGCTTCGCGCCGCGGGTGGAGGGCTACGGCCTGGAGAAGACCGGTGTCGCCCTCACCGAGCGCGGCGCCATCGCGATCGACGAGTTCATGCGCACCAACGTTCCGCACATCTACGCCATCGGGGATGTCACCGCGAAGCTTCAGCTCGCGCACGTCGCCGAGGCGCAGGGCGTGGTCGCGGCCGAGACCATCGCGGGCGCCGAGACGCAGGCGCTGGGCGACTACCGGATGATGCCGCGCGCCACCTTCTGCCAGCCGCAGGTCGCGTCGTTCGGACTGACCGAGCAGCAGGCGCGCGATGAGGGCCATGACATCAAGGTGGTGTCGTTCCCGTTCCAGGCGAACGGCAAGGCACACGGTCTGGGCGAGCCGGTGGGCTTCGTGAAGCTCGTGGCCGACTCGCAGTACGGCGAGTTGCTGGGTGCGCACATGATCGGGCCGGATGTCTCTGAGCTGCTGCCCGAACTGACCCTCGCGCAGAAGTGGGACCTCACCGCCACCGAGCTCGCGCGCAACGTGCACACGCATCCGACGCTCTCGGAGGCGCTGCAGGAAGGGTTCCACGGGCTCACGGGCCACATGATCAACTTCTGAGGCGCGCCGCTCCACTGCGGCGCGCCGCTAGTAGCCGAAGGCGAGCCCCAGCCCGATGCCGTAGAGCAGACCGGCGAAGCTCGTCAGCTGCAGCACGGTCACGAACTCGCGCGGCTTCTTGGCGGTGAGCATGATGATGACGGCGGGCCCCGTGAGCAGCAGCGTGAAGAACACCAGCGGCGCGAGCGGGAACAGCAGCGAGAAGAACCAGAGGATCGCATACGCGATCACGAGCCACACCACGTAGACGACGCGGGAGGCGGTGCGGCCGATCAGCACGGCCAAGGTGCGCTTCTTCACGAGCTTGTCCTGCTCGATGTCGCGGATGTTGTTGGCCATCAGCACCGCGCAGGCGATCGAGCCGGCGGCGATCCCCGCCAACCACGCCTCGTCGTTGATGTCGCCCGCCAGGATGAACGTGGTGCCGGCTGTGGCAACCAGCCCGAAGAACACGAAGACGAACACCTCGCCGAGGCCGTAGTAGCCGTACGGATGCTTGCCGCCGGTGTAGAACCAGCCCGCCGCGATGGCGGCCGCGCCGATGGCGAGCAGCCAGTAGTGCCCGGTGATGACGGTGATGGCGAGGCCCGCGACGGCGGCAAGGCCGAAGAACACGAGCGCCACGGCGAGCACGCGCTTGGCAGGCACGAGGCCGGAGCCGGTGAGTCGCGGTGGCCCGACCCGGAAGTCGTCGGTGCCGCGAACGCCGTCGGAATAGTCGTTGGCGTAGTTGACACCGATCTGCAGGAACACGGCGACGAGCAGACACAGCAGCACGAGCAGCTTGGAGATGTCGACCGTGTCGACCATCGCGGCGCCGGTGCCGAGAGCGACCGGTGCGATCGCGAGGGGAAGTGTGCGAAGTCGCGCACCCGCGATCCAGGCGCCGGCCGCCGATCGTGGGCCGGCCGGACGGGCGGCGGGCGTGCTGCTACGGACGGCGTTGACGCGCGCGGGATGACCCGAGGGGCGCTTCTTGGTTCTGGACATCGGGGCCGATTCTAGTCAGCGGGGCCTTGGAGCGACCTGGCGATCGCGACCCGGTCGGGTTTGCCGGACGACAGTCGTGGTAGCCGCTCGACGCGGCGCACCGCGACGGGTGCCGCAGCGCGCCCCGCGGCGTCGATGACGGCGCCGCGCACCTGGTCGAGCGCGTTCGCCGGCACCGCCGCATCGGTCACCACCACGCTCGACTGACCCCACCGCTCGTCGGTCTGGGCGACGACCACCGCCTGCTCGAAGCCGGGCAGCGTCTGCACCACCCGCTCGACCCGGTCGAGCGACACCTTCACCCCGCCGGAGATGATGACGTTGTCGACCCGGCCCGTGACCCGCAGCAGACCGTCGACGATGCTGCCACTGTCGGCGGTGCGGTACCAGCGCACGCCCTCGTCGAAGCGGAAGGTGCGTGCGGTGAGCTCCTCGTCGCCGAGGTAGCCCTCGGCGAGGGTGGGGCCGGCGAGCTCGATCTCGCCATCGCTGATGCGGGCCACCGTCTGGCCGATCGGGCGGCCGTCGTAGACGCAGCCGCCGGCGGTCTCGCTGGCGCCGTAGGTGCGCACGACCCGTAGCCCGAGGTCGATGGCGCGCTCGTACAGCGCCGCCGGCAGCGCCTGGCCGCCGATGAGGATGCTGTCGAGCCGGGAGACGGAGCGGCGGATGCCCCGGTCGCGCTCGGCGACCGTCGCGAGCCGCGCGAGCTGGGCCGGTACGAGGGAGGTGAACCGGAGCGGCGCGTCGAGCTGGTCGGCGAGCGCGGCGAAGGTGTGCGCCGAGAAGCGACCGGGCGGATGCACGACGGACTCGGTTCCGGCGACGATCGAGCGCACCAGCACCTGTGCCCCCGCGACGTAGTGCGTCGGCAGCGCCAGCAGCCACTGCCCCGGCCCGCCGAGTTCGGACTCGACGGCCGCCGCCGAGGCGAGCAACGCGTCCGTGCTCAACGCGACGCGTTTGGGCGCTCCCGACGAGCCCGACGTCTCGACCACCAATGCGACAGCCTTCGGCACGTCGGTGGGCAAGGTCGCACCCCCGTCCCCTTGCGGATCGCCGAGCGGGGCTTCCCCGCCGGACGACCGACGGTCGCTGCCCGCCTCACGCGGAAGGATCGCTGCACCGTCGTTGCTCAGGGCGCGACGGAGCGCGGCGCTGAGCTCCGCCGCATCCGCCCCGTAGAGCACCTCGAGCACCCGCGTCACGACTCCACTCCTGACTCCTCGACGAGCGCCGCGCGGACGACATCGGCTGCGACGGCGACCATCAGTAGTGGTAGGGGAAGGCGGACCAGTCGGGTGCGCGCTTCTCGAGGAAGGAGTCGCGACCCTCGACCGCTTCGTCGCTCGCGTAGGCCAGGCGCGTCGCCTCACCAGCGAAGACCTGCTGCCCCACCAGCCCGTCGTCGACGGCGTTGAACGCGTACTTCAGCATGCGGATGGCCGTCGGCGACTTGCCCAGAATGACCCTGGCCCAGCGCAGCGCCTCACGCTCGAGCTCCTCGTGCGGCACGACCGCGTTCACCGCGCCCATCTCGTACGCTCGCCGTGCACTGTACTCCTCGGCCAGGAAGAAGATCTCCCGCGCCACCTTCTGCCCGACCTGACGCGCGAGGTAGGCACTGCCGTACCCGCCGTCGAACGATCCCACATCGGCATCGGTCTGCTTGAACCGGCCGTGCTCCTCGCTCGCGATGGTGAGGTCGCACACCACGTGCAACGAGTGCCCGCCACCCGCCGCCCAGCCGGGCACCACCGCGATCACCACCTTCGACATGAAGCGGATGAGCCGCTGCACCTCGAGGATGTGCAGGCGCCCGGCGCGCGCGGTGTCGATGCCCTTCGCTGTCTGGTCGGTGGAGTACTTGTAGCCGTCGCGCCCCCGGATGCGCTGGTCGCCGCCACTGCAGAACGCCCAGCCACCGTCGCGGGGACTCGGACCGTTGCCGGTGAGCAGCACCACCCCCACCCGCGGGTTCTGCCGCGCGTCGTCGAGCGCCGCGTAGAGCTCGTCGACCGTCTTGGGGCGGAAGGCGTTGCGCACCTCCGGCCGGTCGAAGGCGATGCGCGCCACCCGGCCCTCCCGGTCGAGGTGATAGGTGATGTCGGTGAAGCCCTCGGAGCCGGGCGCGACGACCCATTCGGCGGGGTCGAAGATGTCGGAGACGGTGGTGCGATCGGTCATGCTGCAAGGTTACGCGGTGCCACCGGGGCGGTTCGGGTGGGCCGGAAATTGTGGAGAACTCCGCTGAGGTCGAGACTTGTGGAGTGATGGATGATGCGGTGCCGCTTCCCGACCTCGACGATCTGCTCGAACGGATGCACGTGGTGGCGATCCCGCTGCACACCCGCTTCCGCGGGCAAACCCTCCGTGAGTTGGCGGTGATCGAAGGCCTGGAGGGCTGGACGGAGTTCTCCCCCTTCCCCGAGTACGACGACGCCGAGGCCGCCACCTGGCTCCGCGGCGCGATCGACTTCGGCTGGGCGGCTCTGCCCGCCGCTCACCGCACCGAGATCATGGTGAATGCGACCCTGCCCGCGGTCCCCGCGGACGAGGTGGGCCGCGTGCTGAGCCACTACGACGGCTGCCGCACCGTCAAGGTCAAGGTCGCCGAACGCGGCCAGACCCTCGACGACGACGTGGCCCGCGTGCGCGCGGCCCGAGAAGTGCTCGGGCCGGAGGGACGCATCCGGATCGATGCGAATGCCGCCTGGAACGTCGACGAGGCCGAGCACGCCATCCACCGCCTCGGCGAGTTCGACCTCGAGTACGTGGAGCAGCCGTGCGCGACGGTGCCGGAGCTCGCCGAGATCCGCGAGCGGGTGGCCTACCTCGGCATCCCGATCGCCGCCGACGAGAGCGTGCGGAAGGCGAGCGACCCGCTGGCGGTGGCGCGCGCGGGCGCCGCGGACCTCCTGGTGGTGAAGGCGCAACCGCTCGGCGGCGTGACGCGGGCGCTCCGCATCGTGCGCGAAGCCGGCCTGCCCGCCGTGGTGTCGTCGGCGCTCGAGAGCTCCGTCGGCATCGCGATGGGCGCGCACCTCGCCGCCGCGCTGCCCACCCTCGAGTACGATTGCGGGCTCGCCACGGTCGACCTCTTCACGGGCGACGTCGTGCCCGCCACCGAAAGCCTCGTGCCGCACGGCGGCCTGATCCCCGTGAGGCGCCCGGAGGTCGACCCGTCTCTGCTCGCCCTGCACCGTGCGTCGCCCGACCGTGAGCTCTGGTGGCGCGAGCGGGTCACCCGCTGCTGGTCCCTCCTCGCAGCCGAGCAGCGCCCGTAGCCACTCCGCCGCCCAGCGGCATCCGCCCCCGGGCGCGCGGCCTACAGGCCCGAGTAGGAGTGCAGGCCCTTGAAGAAGATGTTCACCACACCGAAGTTGAACAGCACGGCCGAGAAGCCGACGATGGCGAGCCACGCCGAGCGGGAGCCGCGCCAGCCGCGGGTGGCCCGGGCGTGGATGTAGCCGGCGTAGATGACCCAGATGATGAAGGTCCACACCTCTTTGGTGTCCCAGCCCCAGTAGCGCCCCCAGGCCCGCTCGGCCCAGATGGCGCCCGCGATCAGCGTGAAGGTCCAGAGCACGAAGCCCACGATGTTGACCCGGTAGGCCAGGCGCTCGAGGGTGTCGGAGTCGGGCAGGGTCTGCAGGAAGCGCAGCCGCAGCGCCGTCGCGATGCGCGACACCGAGTCGCCCTTCGTCTGCAGCAGCTGGATGATCGACAGCGCACCGCCGAGGGCGAAGAACGCGGTGCCGAGGATGGCGACCAGCACGTGGATGACGAGCCACGCCGACTGCAGCGCCGGCGGCAGCGGCGAGACGCTCACGTAGTAGTTGACCGTCGAGATGCCGAGCAGTACCAGCACGAGACCGGTGACGAAGGTGCCGAGGAAGCGGAGGTCTTCGCGGATGAGCAGCACCAGGAACACCGCCACGATGAGGAGCGTCCCGGTGATGGAGAACTCGTACATGTTGGCCCACGGCACCCGCGACGCCGCGATGCCACGGAGGATGACCCCGCCGAGCTGGATGACCCACGCCAGGATGGTGAACGAGACGCCGAGGCGCAACGCCATCGACCGCTTGCCCGCCGCATCGACCCCGGCGAGCGAGACGAGACTCGACCCGCCCGCGGCCCCCGACTCCGAACCGGACCCCGAGCGCGCCGAAGAAGCTGCCGACCCGGCAGCTGCCGCCTCGAGCATCCCCACGCGCCCCGACTCCGCTCCCACCGCCGCCGGCACCGCAGCGACATCGCCCTCCGCGGCCTCGGTCGCCTTGCGCACGGTCGACGACCGCCGGGCCAGGTCGAGCGCGAATGCCACGAAGGCCAGCGCATACACGGCCATGGCCGAGTAGATGAGGATGACGGAGATCTCGTCGAGGGTTTGCGTTGTCACAGGTAGAGCCTAAGCCTTCGGGTCGGTCGGGGTCTCGGGTGCCGGCGCAGTTGTGGACGGCGAATCGGGCGAAGAGGATGTGGAGGAGAAGCCGTCCGCATGCCGGTTCGCGAGCGCCGCCACCGCCTCGGCCAGCCGCGGATCGTCGCCGCGAGCGAGCCCCGCGTACTCCACGTGCACGGTTCCGTCGGCTCGCGCGGCCGCCTTCACCCACACCCGCCGGCGCGGCACGAACAGCGAGGTCAACAACCCGCCGAGCACGAGCACCGCGAACAGCAACACCCACCCCTGGGTCGGGTCGTGGTGCACCTCGAACGAGGCGAACCGCTTCACGTCGTCGAGCGACACCGTGCCGAGTCCGTTCGGCAACTCGGTCGTCTCCCCCGGCTTCAGCTCGATCGAATCCACCCCGGTGTCACCGCCGGTGAGCTGCGTCATGGTGTCGGTGTCGAGGGTGTAGACGGACGCGGGCACCCCGCCGTCGAGCCCCAGGTCGCCCTCGTACACGTTGAGCGTGAGCACCGGGTACTGCAGCTCCGGGAAGGAGGAGTAGTACACCCCCGACTGCGCCTGCGCCTGCGTGGGATAGAAGAACCCGATCAACCCCACCTGCTCCGGCAGCCCGTCGGGCACCTTGACGACGCCGAGCGAGGTGAGCGAGGAGTCCTGCGGCAGGAACGGCACCGAGTCGGTGAACACCACGTCGCCCGCCGGGTTGCGGATCGTGATCGTCGGCGCATAGCCGTTGCCGAGGAGGTAGACGTCGGTGCCGCCGATCTTCAGCGGACTGTTCACCTTGATGTCGGCCGACGAGGTCGTGCCCGACGCATCCGTCGTCGTCACGGCCGCCGTGTAGTCGAGCGGCTGGCCGAACGCCTTGAGTGACTGCGTCTCGTAGCTCGCCGAGAACGAGTCGAGCGTGATGGCGTAGGGCGAGAGCGCGCTGTCGGTGAAGAACCGGCCCGGATTGAAGGTGTCGTAGGCGAGCAGCGTGTTCACGAAGGTCTGCCCCTCCACCACCACGCGGTTGCCGTTGTAGCCGAAGCCGCCGCCGAACCCGACGGTGATGAGGATGCCGACGAGCGCCGAGTGGAAGACCAGATTGCCGGTCTCGCGCAGGTAGCCGCGCTCGGCCGACACCGACACGACGTCGCCTCCGGTGCGCCGGTCGACGCTCGTGAACACGACCGTGCGATACCGCTGCCGCTTCAGCAGCGCCCGCGCCGACTCGATCACCGAGGCCGGCGTGACGGATGCCGACCCGCCGTCAGCCGACGACGCCGCCAGGTCGCGCGTGGTGAAGCCCGCCAGCCGCGAGAGCCGCGCCGGCGTGCGCGGCGGCTTGGCGCGCAGGGCCTCGAAGTGGTGCTTGGTGCGCGGGATCACGCAGCCGATCAGCGAGATGAACAGCAGCAGGTAGATCGACGAGAACCACACCGAGGTGTACACGTCGAAGACCTGCAGCTTGTCGAGGAACGGCGCCAGATCGGGGTTGTCGACGAAGTACTGCGTGACGCCGTTGGGGTCGGCGGCGCGCTGCGGCACGAGCGATCCGGGCACCGCGGCGAGCGCGAGCAGGAGCAGCAGGAAGAGCGCGGTGCGCATGCTGGTGAGCTGGCGCCAGAACCAGCGCAGCCAGCCGACGGGCCCGAGGCGCGGGAGGGTGACCCCGTCGGAACCGGCGTCGTCGGGCGAACCGCCCCCCGCATCCGGCGACTCGTAGTGATCAGATGGGCGCGACAAAGCCGTTGATCACCGCCTGCATCTCGTAGATCCAGATCGTCCAGAGGCCCGAGACCATGAGGATGCCGATGGCCACCAGCAGCACACCGCCGATGATGTTGATCGCGCGGATGTGACGCTTGAGGAACGCCACCGAACTGGTCACCCAGTTGAGCCCCAGAGCCACCAGCAGGAAGGGCAGGCCGAGGCCGATGCAGTAGAAGAGGCCGAGCAGCACGCCGCTCCACGCCGAGCCGCTGGTGAGGCTGAGCGCCTGGATCGCGCCGAGGGTCGGGCCGATGCACGGGGTCCAGCCGAGACCGAACACGATGCCGAGGATGGGCGCACCCGCAAGTCCCGTCGCCGGACGCCACGCGGGCTTGAAGGTGCGCTGCAGGAAGCTGAACTGGCCGATGAACACGAGCCCGAGCGCGATCACGACGACGCCCATGATGCGGGTGATCCAGTCCTGCCACACCACGAGCCAGGTGCCGAGCGCACCGAACACGGCCGAGTAGGCGAGGAACACCGCGGAGAAGCCGAGGATGAACAGAGCGATGCCGAGAAGCATCCGCCGCCGCGCCGACTTGCGGGCCGCAGTGCCGGCCGCACCCACCTCGGAGATGCCGCCGACGTAGGCGAGGTAGCCGGGCACGAGCGGCAGCACGCACGGCGAGGCGAACGAGACCAGACCCGCCAGCAGCGCGATCGGAATGGCGAGGAGCAGCTGACCGCTCAGCACCACCTCGGCGAAGGGGTTGCCCACGGGGTCAGCTCGATCCGCCGGAGACGGCGGCTGCCGGGGTCGCAGTCGGCGTCGCGACCGGCTCCCCGCTGTCGCCACCGGGCAGGTTCGATTTGATCAACGTGTCGAGGATGGTGGGGTCGGTCAGCTGGCCGAGGATGCGCGCCGCCACCCGCCCCTCCGGATCGATCACCAGTGTGGTCGGCACCGCGTTCGGCGCCACCGTGCCCGTGAAAGCGAGCTGCATGGCGCCGTCGGTGTCGACGACGGAGGGGTAGTCGACGCCGTAGGTCTTGGCGAACGCGACCGCGGTGGGCACCTGATCGCGCACGTTGACCCCGAGGAAGGATGCGCCCTGATCGGCGTACTTCTCACTCAGCTCGGCGAGTGCGGGCGCCTCGGCGCGGCAGGGCGCACATCCGGCGTACCAGAAGTTGAGCACCAGCACCTGGCCGGCGTAGTCGCTGGAATCGACGGGATCGCCGTTCTCGTCGGTGCTGGAGAACTTCACCGCGTCCCCGCGGTCGGCGACGGGCACCTCGGTGATGCTGCCGTCGCCCGAGATGTAGTTCTTGTTGCTGCCCTCGAGGTACTGCTGCGCCAGCGGGTCGTTGCTGCAGCCCGCGAGCACCAGGGCAGTGGCGGCGAGCACCGCCGCGACCGCGACGCGCAAGGGACGGGTGCCGATCACACCGCCCCCACATCGGTGGCGGATGCGGCGAGCGCCGCCGCGGGGTCGGAGTAGCCGACCTCCACGAACCGGCCGTCGCGCCACTGGAAGCTCGTGATGCTCGACAGCGCGCAACGCCGCTTGCGCGGGTCGTGCGGCAACGGCTCGCCGACGATGGTGCGGTGCGCCATCCAGATCGGGAGCTGGTGGCTGACCAGCACGACGTCGCCGTCGTCGACGGAGGACTGCGCATCCGTCATCGCCGCGAGCATGCGGGCGGAGACCGCCTTGAACGGCTCGCCCCAGGCCGGGCGCCACGGGTTCCAGAGGAAGCGCCACATCCGGGGGTCGCGAAGGGCGCCGCCGGGGCCGCGCATCCGTCGCCCCTCGAACGCGTTGGTGGGCTCGATGACGCGCTCTTCGATGCCCGGCGTCAGGCCGAGGGCGTGCGCGATCGGCTGCCCCGACTCCCGGGCGCGCTGGAGCGGAGACGTGTACAGCGCCGTGATGGGGCGGTTGCGCGCCACCAGGTCGTCGGCCGCGGCCTTCGCCATGCGCTTGCCGAGATCGGACAGCCCGAAGTTCGGCAGCCGCCCGTAGAGCACTTCGTCGGGGTTGAAGACCTCGCCGTGACGGACGAGGTGGATCTGGCTGGCGGGCACGATACCCAGTCTACGAGCGGCGTTGCCGCGAGAATGCCGAGAGCCGTCCGTTGCGGTAGTCAGGCTTCACGAATCGTGTAGAACTACTCGATTGTGCTAAACGGTCGAGCGCGGTGGAATGGATGCAGAAAGGCTCACTCATGACCATCATCACGCTCTCCGTATTCGCCGCCGTCGCCACCGCCGGAATCGTCGCCACCATCGCCGCCATGCGCGTCGACGGCTACCGCCGCGTCCCCACCCGCAAGTCCTGAGGCCGGGCCGGTCTGACCGGCACCGCACCCCGCGAGTAGACTCGTCTCCCGTGACCGAACGCACCGAACGCACCCTCGTCAAGAACCTCGCCGCCCTGTCCGATGGGCCCGTCGCCGTCTCCGGCTGGGTCGAGACGGTGCGGGATCAGAAGCGCGTGCAGTTCGTGGTGCTGCGCGACGAGTCGGGCGCCGTTCAGCTGGTCAACCCAGTGAACGACGAGACGGCGGAGACCGCCGCCAGCATCTCCGCGCTCGCCCAGGGCTCCTTCATCACCGTCACCGGCGAGCTCAAGCACGACGAGCGCGTGAAACTCGGCGGCATCGAGGTGAAGGTCGCGACGCTCGTGGTCGAGACGGCCGCCATCCCCGAGACGCCGATCGCGGCCGACTCCGGCATCGACAAGCGCATGGACTGGCGCTTCCTCGACCTGCGCCGCCCCGAGCAGAACCTCATCTTCCGGGTGCAGACCACCCTCGAGCACGCCTGGCGCACCTACTGGGTCGAGCACGACTTCATCGAGATCCACACCCCGAAGCTCATGGCGTCGGCGAGCGAATCACGCGCCGAGCTGTTCGAGGTGGAGTACTTCGACACCAAGGCCTATCTCTCGCAGAGCCCGCAGTTCTTCAAACAGATGGCGCAGCCGGCCGGGTTCGGCAAGGTGTTCGAGGTGGGGCCCGCGTTCCGCGCCGACCCGTCGTTCACGAGCCGGCACGCCACCGAGTTCACCTCGGTCGACGCCGAGATCTCCTGGATCTCCTCGCACGAAGACGTCATGCAGCTGCACGAAGAGCTCATGGTCGCCGGCTTCACCGCGGTGAAGGAGAAGCACGGCGAAGAGATCAAGGAGCTGTTCGGCGTCGACATCGAGGTGCCGACGACGCCGTTCCCGCGCATCCCGCTCGCCGAGGCCAAGGAGATCGTGGCGTCTCGCGGCTATGTCGTGCCGCGCGAGGACGACGACATGGACCCGGAGGGCGAACGCCAGATCGCGGCCTACGTCAAGGAGACCTACGGCCACGACTTCGTCTTCCTCACCGACTACGCGTCGAGCATCCGGCCGTTCTACCACATGCGGAACGCGGCCGACGAGACCATCACCAACAGCTACGACCTCGTCTACAACGGCGTCGAGATCTCGACCGGTGCGCAGCGCGAACACCGCGTGGAGGTGCTCATCGAGCAGGCACGCGAGAAGGGGCTCGACCCCGAAGAACTCGGGTTCTACCTCGATTTCTTCCGCTACGGTGTGCCGCCGCACGGCGGATTCGGCATGGGGCTCTCGCGCGTGCTCATGCTGATGCTGCACCAGTCGAACCTGCGCGAGGTCGTGTACCTCTTCCGCGGCCCCACCCGCCTGCTGCCGTAGGCGCGTAACTGCGCAAATGAAGAGGACCGATGCCGTATACGGGGTCGGTCCTCTTCATTTGCGTAGTTACCGGTCGCTCTCGAGCAGGTCGAGCGCCAGTTCGCGAACGTCGGGGCGGGCCGGCGGCCGAGCGGATGGCGTGAACCCCAGCCCGGCGTAGATGCGCTCGGCCGGCTCGTTGCCGGCGATCACCGCGAGTTCCGCCCGTGCCGCGCCGAGCTCGCGCGCTTTCGCCACCGCGAGCGCGGCGAGGTGCCGGCCCAGGCCACGACCCCTCTGCGCCGGCGAGACGAGCACCCGCGAGATCCGCACGGTGGGGCGCCCGTCCGGGGCGTCGACGAACGCGAGTTCGACGTGGCCGAGCGGCTCGTCCGGGTCGGCTACCGCCACAAGCGTCCAGTCGCTCCAGCGCGGCGTCTCGGCGAAGGAGGCGAGTTGCGCCAAGGTGAGCGGCCAGGTGAGGCGGTCTCCCGTGAACAGGTAGAGCGCATCCGCATCGGGAATCCAGTCGAGGATCGCCCGGTAATCAGCAGGCGCGCATCGCCGGAGCTCGAAGGGTGGCGCCATCGCGCCGGAGCGGCCCGTCGGTCAGACCTCGATGTCGACCGAGGCACGCTGCGCGACGAGCGCGCGGATCTGCGGCACGACCTCAAGATGGGCCGGATGCGTCTGGTAGGCGTCGAGGTCGGCGAGAGTGGCGAAGTCGGCGACGAGCACGGCATCCCAGTTCGCGTCGAAGTACGCCATGTTCGGCCCCACGTCGAGGGCGGAGATCGAGGGCACGACCCCGACGAGACCCGAGAGCAGACGGGCGATCTCGGCGGCGTCGGCCGCCTTCTGCTCGGGTTCGGTCGCGGCGAGCTTCCATGCGACGACGTGACGGATCATTCGGCTGCCTCCAGAAGGGCGGTTCGGAGACGGGCCGGTTCGACCCGCCAGATGGTGTGCACGCGGCCGTCGATCATGACGACCGGGATCTCCTCGGCGAACTCGTCCAGGAGGGCGGGGTTGTCGAGGATCGACAGCTCCGTCACCTCGACGGCCGGCGTGGGCACGGCGGCGTCGGCAGCCAGGTCTTCGAGCACCTCGCGGATGACACCGCGGGCATCGTCGCAGAGATGACATCCCGGCTTGCCGATGAGGGTGAGGGAGACGGGCACGCTCCCAGCCTAGCGACCGCTCAGAGCACGAAGTCGGGCTTCACCGTCCAGGCCGTCGACTCCTCCAGGGCGCTCAGCACCATCAGGGCGCTGAGCTTGGCGTGATCGTCGCTCACCGTCGAGTAGACGTCGATCGCGAGGGGCGGGGGCTCGCCGAACTTCGGGATCTCGATCTCGACGCTCGCCCCGGTCGGGAGCAGGATCTGTGGCCGAACCGTTCCGGCGCCGGACACCGGGCGATCGAGGGCGAGCGCGACGATCGCGAGCGCGTCGAGCTTCGTCACCGCATCGCGAACGATGAGGGTCGCGCAGTACAGCTGCTCCGAAGCCACATCAGTCATTCAACGCCACGCCGGCGGGCACAGCAAAAAGCGCCAGACCGAAGTCCGGCGCTCTGCTCGCGTAGCGGCGAGACGAAAGCCTGGCGCTACTTCTTGTTGCGACGCTGGTGGCGGGTCTTGCGAAGCAGCTTGCGGTGCTTCTTCTTCGCCATGCGCTTGCGACGCTTCTTGATTACGGAACCCACACGAACCTCACACGTAGACAGGGATGGCCGCGCCAAAACCGGCGGCCGGCCGAAAGGGCCTCGGAGAAGTGTACCAGCTACTCTCAGGCCGAATCGGCGACGTGGTTCGCCACCGCGTGAGCCACGGCCGACTCGGGCACGCGGAAGGAGCGGCCGAAACGGATCGCCGGAAGCTCGCCCGAGTGCACGAGACGGTAGACGGTCATCTTGGAGACCCGCATCATCTCGGCCACCTCGGCGACCGTGAGGAACTTCACGTCATCCAGGTCCGCAGCCATGGCGAAACCATAGCGGTTCGGCGGCCTCACCGGCAACAGCAGTCCCACGGGCCCCAGCCATCCGCTCCCGCGGGTGTCTCGACAGGGTCAGCGGCGGAGCTTCGAGACCAGGTCGTCGGCCACCGACTTCACCGCGTGCGAGGTGGCGGCGGCGCGGCGACCCACGTTCTGGCCGAAGGTCGCGGCGGCCGACTTCACCGCATCCGACGCGTTCTCCCAGAGCTCGTCGGCGGCCGAGTCGTCGAAGTCGGCGGAGAGGAACGGGATGATCCAGTCCTCCACATCCTCCAGCGGCGACACGTCGATCTTGTAGAAGCGGTGCTGCCCCTCCTCGCGCACCACCACGAGCCCGGCATCCCGCAGCACTTTGAGGTGCTTGGAGACGGTGGGCTGCGAGAGCTCGAGCTGGGCCACCAGCTCCGACACACTGAACTCCCCTTCGCCGGCACCGGATGCGCTCGCGCTGTCGGCAGAGACGTAGCGTTCGAGCAACAACGACAGCAGCTGACGCCGGGTGGGGTCAGCGATCACTGAGAAGATGTCGGCCATGCGTCCAGGCTAGTGGTGCGCCCCCGCATCCGCGCCACCCCGGGTAGCATTGCAGCGTTCACAGGGGCGACTCGAGGGCACCCGGAAGGCACTCGAAAGCCCTCTCGCAGCGAGGATCAGGGATGAGCATCCGCAGCACCGCGATCGCCCGCAGCCCGCTGCACCAGAGCCGCACCTGGTTCGGCCGCGCTCGCTCCGCGCTCCGCGAGTTCTCCGAACGCTCGCCCTCGCGCTTCGCGATCCTCATCTTCGCGGCGTTGGTGCTCATCTTCACCGTGCTCTTCTCGCTGCCGATCTCCAGCGCCACCGGCCGCGCCACGGGGCTGGCCGACTCCCTCTTCACCGCCGTCTCGGTCATCTGCGTGACCGGGCTCGCCACGGTCGACATGGCCACCCACTGGTCGGTGTTCGGCCACGTCGTCATCTTCATCGGTGTGCAGATCGGCGCGCTCGGCGTGCTGACCCTGGCGAGCATCCTGGGTCTCGTGATCTCCCGGCGCCTCGGTCTGCGCGCCCGGCTCATCGCGGCCAGCGACACCAACCCGCTCCGGATGCACCACGGCCCGGTCGCCGAGGGGCAGGCGGTGCGGCTCGGCGAGATCGGTTCGCTGCTGGCCACGGTCGCCATCAGTGCCCTCGTGATCGAGGCGGCGCTGGCGATCCTCCTGCTGCCGCGGATGCTCATCGACGGCATCCCGTTCGGCGAAGCCGTGTGGTTCAGCTTCTACTACTCGGCGATGGCGTTCACCAACACCGGGTTCGTGCCGAATGCCGAGGGGCTCACCCCGTTCGCGAACGACTACTTCTTTCTCACGATCCTCATGATCGGGGTGTTCCTCGGCTCGATCGGCTTCCCGATCATCTACACCCTCTCCCGCAGCCTCAAGGGCTGGAAGCTGCGCCGCAAGCACCACAAGGCGAATCGGCCACCCCGCTGGTCCGTGCACGTGAAGCTGACGCTCGTCACGAGCGCGCTGCTCATCGTGTTCGGGGCCGCGCTCTACATCATCCTCGAGTTCGACAACCCGAAGACGTTCGGGTCGCTCGGCGCCGGAGACACCGTCTTCCAGAGCTTCTTCCTGTCGGTGATGACCCGTTCGGGCGGATTCTCGACCATCAACATCCCGGATCTCAACGGTTCGAGTCTGCTCGTGACCGACATGCTCATGTTCATCGGCGGCGGCTCCGCGTCGACCGCCGGCGGCATCAAGGTGACGACCCTGGCCGTGCTCTTCCTGGCCGCCTTCGCCGAAGCTCGCGGAAACCAGGAGATGGAGGCGTTCAGCCGGCGCATCCCCAGCGACGTCCTGCGCTTGGGTGTGTCGGTGGTGCTCTGGGGGGCGACGACGGTGGCGGTGGCGAGCATCCTCATCCTGCAGATCTCGAAGGCTCCGCTCGACTTCGTGCTCTTCGACGTCATCTCGGCCTTCGCCACCTCGGGTCTCACCACCGGGCTCACCGCTTCCCTGCCCGACCCCGGAGTGTTCATCATGGCGGCCACCATGTTCTTCGGGCGCGTTGGTACAGTGACTCTCGCCGCCGCCCTGGCCGCCAGCCAGCGGCAGCAGCTCTACAAGCGCCCGGAAGAGAGGCCCATCGTTGGTTGACCGCATCAAACACGACGCCCCGGTGCTCGTGATCGGCCTCGGGCGCTTCGGTGCCGCGACGGCCGGCGAACTCGACCGGCTGGGCCGCGAGGTGCTCGCGATCGACGAGGACGAGCGGCTCGTGCAGAAGTGGTCGGAGCGGGTGACGCACACCGTGCAAGCCGACGCGAAGAACGTGGAGGCGCTGCGGCAGATCGGGGCGTCGGAGTTCCAGATCGCCGTGGTCGCGGTCGGCTCGTCGATCGAGGCGTCCGTGCTCATCACCGCGAACCTCGTCGACCTCAAGGTGCCACAGATCTGGGCGAAGGCGATCTCGCGCTCGCACGGCAAGATCCTCGAGCGGATCGGGGCCAACCACGTGATCTATCCCGAGGCGGAGGCAGGCGAGCGCGTCGCGCACCTGGTGTCGGGGCGGATGCTCGACTTCATCGAGTTCGACGACGACTTCGCCCTGGTGAAGATGTACCCGCCGAAGCCGATCCGCGGGCTCAACCTCACCGAGTCGGGGGTGCGCTCGAAGTACCACGTGACAGTGGTGGGCGTGAAGAGTCCCGGCAAGCCCTTCACCTACGCCACCGAGACGACGGTGGTGTCGAACCACGACCTCATCATCGTGTCGGGGAAGTCGTCCGACATCGAGACCTTCGCGGCGCTCGGGAACTGATTCCGGGACGTTCGCAGGGCCGGTCGAGGTGCCGGTCGCTTCGTCTAGCCGGCGGCGAGTTCCCGGGCGCGGGCGAGGGCGGCATCCGTCGCGCGGGTGAAGAGTCCCGGCAGATCGGCGTCCTGCAGCACGGCGAGGGCGCGCTCGGTGGTGCCCTTGGGGCTCGTGACCTGGATGCGCAGCTCGGTCGGCGTCTTGCCCGATGCCACGAGGAGTTCGGCTGCGCCGGCGAAGGTCCCGTTCACCAGCTCGGCCGCCTGCTCGGCGGTGAATCCTTTTTCCACAGCCGCCTCGGTCAGCGCTTCTATCAACAGAAACACGTAGGCGGGCCCGGAACCGGAGATGGTGCTGAGAGCATCGAGCTGTGATTCCGGAACCTCGACCACCGTCCCCGCCGTCTCGAACAGCGAGCGCACGAGCGCGAGATCGGCCGCGCTCGAGCGGGTGCCCGCCGAGAGGCCCGTGACCGCCCGGCCCACCACGGCGGGTGTATTCGGCATGGAACGCAGCACCGCGACGTTCTCGGGCAGATGGGCCTCGAAGGTGGCCACCGTGACGCCGGCAGCGACGCTCACGACGATGGCGCCCGGCTCGAGCGACGACGCGATCTCGTCGAGCAAGTCGGGAACCATGGCGGGCTTCACGGCCACGATCACGATCGCAGCGCCCGCCACGGCGTGGCGGTTGGCGTCGGGGTCGTCGGCGGTGGCGAACGCTGTGACGCCCGGGGTGTCGGCGAACTCCGCCGCGCGCTCGGCGGAGCGGTTGGTGACCCGGATGCCGCCCTCCACCTCGACGGTCGGCGCGAGCAGCCCGCTGAGCACGGCACGGCCCATCGAGCCGGCGCCGAGCAGGGCGATCGAGGGGAGCTGGGTGGTTTCGGCAGCAGTCACGGGTCCATCCTAGGATTGGCCGCAGCAGCAGAGTGGGCAGCCCGAGCGGGCAGGCCGAGTCGGCGGCATCGGATGAAACGGGAGACGACGTGAGCACATCGGGCGGCAGCAAGGCGATCTTCGCGGCGTTGGGCGCCAACCTCGGGATTGCGCTCACGAAGTTCATCGCCTTCTTCTTCTCGGGCTCCTCCTCGATGCTCGCGGAGGGCGTGCACTCGGTGGCCGATTCGGGCAACCAGCTGCTCCTGCTGCTCGGGGGGCGCCAGGCGAAGAAGAAGGCCGACAAGGAGCATCCGTTCGGCTACGGCCGCGAGCGCTACGTGTACGCCTTCGTGGTCTCGATCATCCTGTTTTCGGTCGGCGGGGTGTTCTCCATCTACGAGGGCATCGAGAAGCTGCGCGAACCGCATCCGCTCGAGAACGCGTGGCTGCCCATCGTGGTGCTGGTGATCGCGATGGGGCTCGAAGGCTTCTCGTTGCGCACCGCGGTGCGGGAGAGCAACCCCTCGCGCGGCAAGCAGAGCTGGGTGCAGTTCGTGCGGAGGGCCAAGGCGCCCGAGCTGCCCGTGGTGCTGCTCGAAGACACCGCGGCGCTGCTCGGCCTCGCGTTCGCGTTCCTCGGCGTGGTGCTCACCGTGATCACGGGCGACGGGGTGTGGGACGGCATCGGCACGCTCTTCATCGGAGCGCTGCTGGTGGCGGTCGCCGTGGTGCTCGGCATGGAGACGAAGAGCCTGCTCGTGGGCGAAGGGGCGAGTGAGACCGACACGGCCTCGATCGTCCGGGCGATCGAGGGGACGCCGAGCGTCGACCGAGTCATCCACATGAAGACGCTCTACCTCGGGCCCGACGAGCTGCTGGTGGCCGCCAAGATCGCTCTGCCGCCGGAGAGCGAGCTGCGCGACGTTGCCGACACCATCAACGTGGTGGAGGAGAACATCCGCACCGCGGTGCCGATCGCCCGCGTCATCTACATCGAGCCCGACGTCTACGTTCCGCCGGTCGCGCTCGAGACGACCACCGAGGCGATCGTCATCAAGAGCGCGGACTAGGCGCGAACGTCAGCGCGCGCCGCGCGCCCCGCCCCAGCGGCCGTCGCGGAAGAAGGTGGTGAGCAGCTCGCCGCAGGCGTCGGCCTCGATGCCCGCCACGACTTCCACGCTGTGGTTCAGCCGCCGGTCGCGCAGCACGTCGTAGACCGAGCCCGCCGCTCCCGCCTTGTCGTCCCAGGCGCCGAAGACCACGCGGGGGATGCGTGCGGCGAGGATCGCCCCGGCGCACATGATGCACGGCTCGAGGGTCACGACGAGAGTCGCGTCGGTGAGGTGCCAGTCGTCGAGTTTCCAGGCCGCCTGGCGGATGGCGACGACTTCGGCGTGCGCCGTGGGATCCTGGCGCAGTTCGCGTTCGTTGCGCCCGACGCCGATGATCGCGCCCGAACCGTCGACCACGACCGCGCCCACCGGCACGTCGTCCGTCTCGAGCGCCGCCCGGGCCTCATCGAGCGCCTGTCCCATCCAGGCGGCGAGAACGCCTGTTGCCGGAAGTGGGGTGAGTGACGAACCAGCCACAGCGCATCCTCTCGTCGACAGCGACAGGTTATATCGTCCTGCGGCAGGGGCGGTCGCGTCCAGTAGATTGGCCGTATGCGAGTACACGTTGCCGATCACCCGCTCATCACCCACAAGCTGACGGTTCTGCGTGACGTGAACACGCCGTCGCCCACGTTCCGCTCGCTCGCCGAAGAACTGGTGACCCTGCTCGCCTACGAGGCGACGCGGAACGTGCGGGTGGAGCCCGTCACCATCCAGACCCCGGTGGCCGAGACGACGGGGGTGACCATTGGGTCGCCCCGCCCACTCGTCGTGCCGATCCTGCGCGCCGGTCTCGGCATGCTCGAAGGCATGGTGAAGCTCGTGCCGAGCGCCGAGGTCGGGTTTCTCGGCATGGTGCGCAACGAAGAAACCCTCGAACCCACCACCTATGCCGAGCGGCTGCCCGACGACCTCTCCGACCGCCAGTGCTTCGTGCTCGACCCGATGCTGGCCACCGGTGGCTCGCTGAGTGCCGCGATCGAGTTCCTCTTCAAGCGCGGGGCGCAGGACGTCACGGCCATCTGCCTGCTCGGAGCGCCCGAGGGCGTCGCGGCCATCGAGAAGGCCACCGAGGGGCGGGACGTCACGCTCGTGCTCGGCGCCCTCGACGAGCGCCTCAACGAGAAGGGGTACATCGTGCCCGGCCTCGGCGACGCGGGAGACCGCCTCTACGGCACGGTCTAGCCGGCACGGTCTAGCCGGCGGCCCCGGCGACGCTCGCTTCCTCGGTGGCGTCCGCGTCTCGTCGGTGGCGGCGCACCAGGTCGACCAAGCCGATCGCGAGTGCGACCAGGATGAGGCCCAGCGTCACGAAGAAGGCGTTGCGGAAGCCGTCGTGGTACACCGCGAGGTTGTCCGGATTGCCGGGCCCTTCGCGGTAGAGCGTCGAGAAGAAGATCGACGACGCGGCCGCCACTCCCACCGCCGTGCCCACGCGCTGCCCGACCTGCGCCATCGAGCCCGCGACGCCGCCCTCGGTCACCGGGATCTCAGCGAGGGTCAGCGTCTGGTTCGGCG
Source organism: Herbiconiux sp. FW305-C-125 (assembly GCF_058783455.1). Taxonomy (NCBI): domain Bacteria; kingdom Bacillati; phylum Actinomycetota; class Actinomycetes; order Micrococcales; family Microbacteriaceae; genus Herbiconiux; species Herbiconiux sp. FW305-C-125. Next base: position 1,407,623 of record NZ_JBYSYO010000001.1, read on the forward strand.
AGATGACGAGCCCGCCACCGGCCCCCGCCACCGCCATGGCCGCGGCCATCAGCCAGATCGACCAGTCCGCCGGCGGCAGCACGGCGGCCAGCAGCACCAGCACGAACCCGCAGAACGCGATCACGAGCCCCAGCACCACGAGCGCCCGCCCGTACCGGCCCACGAGCCGGCCGCCGATCAGCGATGCGACGGCGGACGTGAGTGCGAACGAGATGCTCACCATTCCCGCGAACACCGGCGCGAACCCCAGGCCCTCCTGCAGGAACAACGTGGTCAGGAGGAAGATCGCCGGGATGGCGGCGAAGTACGCCGTCGCGAGCAGCAGTCCGTTGCGGTACGACCCGAGCGCGAAGAGCGAGAAGTGGATGGCGGGCGACTTCCCCGCCGCCGCGTATCGGCGCTCCCACATGACGAAGAGGATGACCGCGGCCGCGCATCCGGCAAGCCACAGCCAGCGCCACGGGCTGTCGTCGGGGCCTCCCGTGGTGAGCACGAACGGCAGCATGAAACTGAAGACGGCGACCCCGAGCAGCAGGATGCCGATGAGGTCGAGGTTTCGCGCGCCCTCCTGACGGGGTTGCGTGCGAGGCAGCAGCCAGAGCGCGAAGGCGAGCGCGATGACGCCGAGCGGGACGTTCATCCAGAACAGCAGACGCCAGCCGTCGGCGTCGCCGCCCACGGCGATCAGGAGGCCCCCGAGCGTCGGCCCGAAGGCGGTCGCCACGCCGATGGTCGCGCCGAACAGCCCGAACGCCCGGCCGCGCTCCTCGCCCTGGAAGAGCTGCTGCACGAGCCCGAGCACCTGCGGCATCTGCACACCGGCGGCCACCCCCTGCAGGATGCGGGCGATCAGCAGCACCTGGATGTTCGGCGCCAGCGCGCACAGGGCACTCGCCACCGTGAACGCGCTGAGGCCCACCACGAACATGACCTTGCGGGAGTAGAGGTCGCCGAGCCGGCCCGAGGGCACGAGCGCCAGCCCGAAGGCGAGGGCGTAGCCGGCGACGATGATCTGCAGTTCGGTGGAGCCGGCCCCGAGCGACTTCTCGATCGAGGGCAGTCCGACGTTCACCTTCGACAGATCGAGGATGGTGAGCGCCGCCACGCCGACGCAGACAGCGAATGCCTGCCATCGCGCGCGACCCGTCACTGCGGGCGACGAAGAGGGCGTTGCCATGCTCCCAACCTAGACCGCGAGCAACGATCTGGCGCAGCGAGCAAGGAATCTGCGCTTGACAAGGGCTGCGCGCATCAGGTTAGCTTCTGTCTATGACTGACAACGTGCACACCCAGACCTCCTTTGAGGCCCGCGGGGATGCCGGCATGATGATGGCCGGCGGCGTCGTCATGTGTTGTCGAATGTGTCGCTAACGAGACGATCTCGTCGAGCGCTTCCTCCCGTCTCAGCTTCATCTCGCTGAGTTCACGGTGATGGCGCTCCGCATCAGGAAGCATCCGATGCCCACCCGGACTCTCATCGCAGTCCGCAGCTGACATTCACCGGCCCGTTCCGTGAGGGCCATCGCCCGTAGCCGGGCCACCGCCGCTAGGACAACACTCATGTCGATCGCTCACCTCGATTCCCGCCCCGCCACCGTCACGCCGATCAGCCGCGTCGAAGACGCCGCTCCGGCCGCTCCCCGCATCCGCGCCGTGCCCGAGGGCACCGAAGCCCGCGGCTTCGTGCTCTACGTCGGCATCGACGAAGACAAGGCTGCCGCCGACGGCACCGACCTCGGCCGCATCGTCGAGGCGCTGAAAGCCCTCGCCGCGCAGCTCGCGCCCTCCTCGGAGACCTATGCGGCCGTCGCTCTCGCGCCCCGCGGCGCCGGCGGCCGCGACGTCGACGTGGTGCGTCTCGCACTGCAGGACCCGACTGCGCTCGCGAAGCACCGTCACGTTCCCGACGAGCAGGACCGCGCCCGCGACGGCGTCGTCGTCGACCTCAGCCGCAAGCGCGTGCTCCTCGACAACGCCACCGCGAACCTCACCTACAAGGAGTTCGAGCTGCTGCAGTACCTGGTGCTGCGCGAGGGCCGCACCATCGAGCGCGCCGAGCTCATCAGCGCCCTCTGGAGCGCGGGCGACGACGAGGTGCCGAACGAGCGCACCATCGACGTGCACGTGCGACGCCTGCGCTCGAAGCTCGGCGACTACGAAGACATCGTGCGCACCGTGCGCGGTGTCGGCTACCGCTTCGACCGCCACGCCGACGTCTCGGTGCGCCACACCTCCACCCCCAGCCCCGACCTCTTCTGAGCTCAGAGCCGCTTCAGCGGGGAGCCACCGCACTGGCAATCGCCGTCGTTCCAGGGTTGCCGGATTCGGTCCAGATCAGGACGCGCACGGTATGAGGTCGAATACGGACGGACTCAGGGATGCTTCTCCGCCGAGAAGCACAACGTTCGTGGCCCCAAGGCGCTGAATCTCAGCCAGCACTGCTTGTGGAACGCAATTCGACGGCACGACATAAAGCGGTGCGTTGACGCTGCCGGCGAGAACTCCGCCGGTCAGTGCATCGGCAAACGACGAACCGGTCGCTAAGAACACCGTGTCGGAGGTAGTGAACGACGCTTTGTTCACGGCGACCGATGCTTCGAAGCGGTCGGCACCCGCAAAGCGGGTCACTTTGCGCGTCGCGGAGAGCATGGTGGCGATCGAATCGGACACCGAGTCTCGCCCTCCCACGATACGGACCGACGACGACTCAAGATCCTTGAGCAGTTCAACGGTTTCCGAGTCGATGGAGGATGCATGCCCATCGACGAGCACCACCGGATTGAGATCCTGGCCCGCAGCCGGCCCGGAGGACAGCGCATCAGCAAACGTCGACCCTGTGACGATGATCGGGGAATCTGCGCGAGAGAACCCATCGCGCGAAACTGCCCGACTTACCTCGTATCGATCCATACCTCCGAGTCGAATGAGCCGAACACCTGGAACAAGTGCTTGCAACTCGCTCATCACAGCAGCAGAAACCGAGCGCTCGCCTCCCGCGACCTTGACGACCGCCGGTTTCAGCCGTTTGATCTCGTCCGCGACGGCGGGCGGTATCCGATCTGGCATGACGATCAAGAGCGGCTCGCGCCAGTGCATGGCCGCTGACCCAACGCTCAACGCATCGGGAAAGTTCGCGCCCGATGCTATGTAGATTTGCCGAGCTTGTGCCGGGAACATCCGCCGTGCCACGTTGACCGCTACGTCGAAGCGATCCGCGCCGCCAATACGCGATACGTGGACCTGCGAGAGTTGGGCGTCGACTGGGTCTGGCGACACGTCCCCAGCGTGGCCAAGACCGAGCGCCGCGGAGACCGACAACGTCAGGCACAGCCCAAGCGCTCGCAACTGCCGCAACGCCATGACCTGATTTATTTTCATTTTTGCAGGTTAGTAGTCATCCCTGTGGTGCACAAGGTGGTCCGAGCAACGTCTCACGGTCATGGACGCCAATTGCGGGCGGTGCGGTGCGGGCTCAGCTCAGACCGAGCAACTTGCCGTTCTTGGAGAGCTCGGGGTCGGTGCACGACGCCAGATCGAAGCAGCACGGCCGCCGCATGCCCTTGCCGAGCTTCGACATGCTCACCTCGATCCGGCGGTTTCGTGTCTCTGGGTTCTTCGTGGCGTCGACCCAGCGCACCCACTCCCAGCGGGCCATCGGCGTGATGTCGGCCCAGGTGTCCTCTGCCGCGGGCGCCTCGGCGAGCGCGGAGCTGAAGGCGGACGGCACCTGAGGCTCCGGCCAGTCCTCCCGTCGAACGAGCTCGACGCTCACGACCTCCTCCGCCCCGATCGCAGTGAGCGGCCCGGCCGACGATCCCCCCGACGATCCGGCCGACGGCCCGGTGGAGGCGGGGTCGAGTGCGAGCCAGTGCCCGCGCATCCCGTCGGGCTCCAGCACGGTCTCGACCGGATGACCGTTCACGAGCCCCACCACCGCGACCTGTCCGCGCGACGGCAGCGCCGCGCTCGCCTCGGGCGGCAGCCTCAGGATGCGACGGTCACCGACCACGCACACGGCCGCCTCGAAGCGGATCGGTTCGCGCGCTGGCGCCTGCTCGGCCATGCACCCATGGTAGAGCGCGTGCAGCGCGATCCGTACGACATCGCGCCCGCCGATCACCCCCGTTCGAGGCACACAGCAAATTCTCAGAAAAATAACGTTTTGATAACTAGCGCTCCGTTACCAGACCGTTATATATTCATAGAGCGTTAGTTGTTTGCTGTGGCAACTACCGCGGAATGTGATTGCAGGACACTCTTGGTGCAAGGGAGAGGGCCCGTCGTTAGCCTCTACGACGGGCCCTCAATCATTTAACGCGATGAGTCCCTGAACGGCTCCTCGCGCACCACCGCCGCCACATCCCGTGGCTCCCGGCCCAGCAATGCGCTCAGGTCGTCACTCTCCGCCGCGAGCACCCCGCGGGCCGCGAGCGCGTGCAGCACACCGAGTGCGCCGACCTCCTCCGGAGACACCTCACGCAACTCGACGGCGCGACCCAGTTCCGCCCCGATCACGCGCGCGAGCTCGGAGTACGTCCAGCCACGGCCGCGCAGCTCCCACACCCGTTTGGACGCAGGCGGCGCGACGACGACGCGAGCCGCCGCCTCCGCCAGATCGCGAACAGATGCGGTGGCCAGCACCCCCGCACCCGCCGCCGACAGAATCGCGCCACTGCGCGCATCCGCCACCGCTCGCTGCACGAACGGCTCCGTGTAGAAGCCGTTCCGCAGCACGATCGACGACCGCTCCGTGCCGGCAGGCGCACCGAACTCGGCCTCGAGCAGCGCCTCGGTGCCGGCATGACCGAGGTCGTGCGCCGCTCCGAAGGCGCTCGTGTAGACGACAAGGCCGACTCCCGCGGCCCGCGCGGCCGCCAGGACGGCCCGGTGCTGCGGCAGTCGCACGGCAGGGTCGAGCGCCGGGCTCGAGACGAACACGAGCCGGTCGATCCCGCGGAACGCCTCCTCGAGCGACGCGGCGTCGTCGTAGTCGCCGATCCGCGCATCGATCCCCCGCGCGCCGAGACGGGCGCGAGCATCCGCCCCGCGCACGAGCGCGTGCAGCCTGCCCACCGGCACCGTCGACGCGAGCAGGTCGAGCACGGCTCCGCCCAACCGGCCGGATGCGCCGGTGACGAGGATCGACGGATCGGTGGGCAGCACATCCGGATTCGACATCGCGCACCAGCGTATCGGGGTGCCACCGCCGCTACAGTGGCGGCATGAGCTCCGAGACGCTGTTCGTCGGCACCATCATCACGGTCGACGAGAGCCGGCCCCGCGCCGAGGCGCTGCTCGTCCGCGACGGACGGATCGCGGCCGTCGGCGACGCCACCGAGCTCCGCGGCCGGGCAGCGGCGGATGCGCAGGTCGTCGACCTGGGCGACGCCGCCCTTCTCCCCGGCTTCGTCGAGGCGCACGGGCACCCGAGCGACGCCGCGATCGTGCTGAGCCATGTCATGGTCGACATCCGCCCGGTCGTGCTCGCCACCGCCGCCGAGGTGATGCAGGCGCTCCACGACGGCATCGCCGCCCGCCCCGACGGCGTCGTCTTCAACGGCTGGGACGGCCTCCTCCAAACCGGACTCGCCGATCCGACCATCCAGCAGCTCGACGAGCTCGCGGGGTCGACGCCGGTCGTCATCCTGCACAACTCCGGGCACGTCGCCTACTTCAACACCGCGGCCGCCCGGCGCGCCGGCATCACCCGCAACACCCCCGATCCGGTGGGTGCGCACTGGGAGAAGGATGCCGCGGGCGAGCTCACCGGCAAGGGCTTCGAGGTCGGCGCGGTGCTGGCCCTACTCGGCGGCACGCTGGCGGCCGCGGAGCACGAGCTGCCCGATCTGCTCGGCGGGTACCTCGCGTCGCTGAACGCCGTCGGCATCACCACGGTGAGCGACATGAGCTGGGACGCACGGAAGCGGCCCGCCCTCGACGCGGCTCGCGCAGCCGGCGGACTGACCGCGCGGCTGCGGCTTTACGAGATGTCGGGGCCGGGGGTCACCGCATCCGTCCCCCTGCAGAACGGCGACGAGCTGGTGCGCCAGGTGGGCGTGAAGACCTGGGCCGACGGGTCGCCGTGGGTGGGGAACATCCTCATCTCCTTCCCCTACCTCGACACCGCGGGCACCCGTTCGATCGGCGTCGAGCCGGGGTCGCACGGCTCGGCCAACTACACGCGCGAGCAGCTCGACGAGGTCGTCGAACGCTACTTCCCCGACGGCTGGCAGCTCGCCTGCCATGTGCACGGCGACCGCGCGGTCGACCGCGTGCTCGACTGCTGGGAGGCGTTGCTCGAGCGGCATCCGCGCGCCGACCACCGGTTGCGCATGGAGCACGTCGGGGCCATGTCGCCGGCGCAGTTCGCGCGGGCGACGGCGCTCGGGGCGACCGTGAGCATCCTCATCGACCACGTGTACTACTGGGGCGACGTGCTCGTCGACGAGCTGTTCGGCCCCGAGCACGGCGGCCCGTGGGCGAACGCGCGGGCGGCTCTCGACGCGGGGCTGCGGGTCTCCTTCCACAACGACGGCACGGTCACCCCCGCCGAGCCGTTGCGCAACCTGGCAGTGGGGATGACGCGCACCACCCGCTCCGGGCGCCGTCTCCCCGGCGCCGACGGGGTCACCCTCGACGAGGCCATCCGAGCCGAGACCCTCGACGCAGCCTGGCAGCTGTTCTCGGAGCACGAGGTCGGCAGCCTCGAGGTGGGCAAACTGGCCGACCTCGTCGTGCTCTCGGCCGACCCGTACACGGTGGCACCGGATGCCCTGCCCGAGCTGCGCGTGCTCGCCACCTATCTGGCGGGCGAGCGGGTGTACGTGGCGTAGCGGGCGCCGCGTGGCACAATGAACTTCCACGATTCACCGTCTCGAATGTCTGGAGCAGGCATGCCACCGGAGGTCTCCCCCGTCGCCGCTTGGGAGTCGCTGTTCCGCGCCCAGGTGACGGTGATGCGGCAGCTGGCGGCGGAGTTCCCCACCGGCATCGTGTCGCTGAACGAGTACGACGTGATGTTCAACCTGTTCATCCAGCCGCGCAAGATGCTGCGCATCCGCGATCTCGGCGAGAAGGTGCTGCTCACGCAGCCGAGCATCAGCCGTCTGGTCGACCGCCTGGTGGCGCGGGGCATCGTGGAGAAGAAGGACGACCCGAACGACGGACGTGGCACGCTGGTGGCGTTGACCCCGCACGGTGTGCAGGTCTACCGGCAGGCGGCGGTCATCCACGCCGAGTCGATCACGGCGCACATGACCGGGCACCTCTCGCCCGAGGAGCTCGACGAGCTCGCCCGCCTCTGCGACAAGCTGCGCGAGGGCGTCGCGGCGAAGTAGACCTTACGGCGCGGGCGCGGGCGGCGGCTTCGGAGTGCGGAAGGCCTGGAGGTTCGCCAGGGCGACGCCGCCCAGCACGATGACGCCGCCGACCACCTGCGCCAGGGTGAACGGCTGGCCGAGCAGCAGGGTCAGCACGGCGGTGAACACGGTGATGAGGTTGAGGAACACTCCGGCCCGCGCGGGCGGGATGACGCCGAGGGCGCGGTTCCAGAGCAGGTACGACAGCACCGAGGGAAACACCACGATGAAGGCGAGCGCGCCCCACACGCTCGGCGAGCCGGGCAGCGCCGGACCACCGGTGGCGAGCGAGACGGGCGTGAGCACGACGACCGCGATCACGGCCTGCACCGCCGTCGCGGTGATGGGCGGGATGCGGGGTGCTCTGCGGCCGAGGATCGTGTATGCCGTCCAGGCCACGATCGCGCCGACCATGAAGACGTCGCCGAGACCGAAGCCGCCGTCGAAGAAGCCCGCGAACGAGCCGCGGGTCAGCACGATCAGCACGCCGACGAGGGCCAGCAGGATGCCGACGACACCGCTCGCCCCGAGCCGCTCGCGGAGGAAGAGCACGGCCGCGACGCTGATGAGTGCGGGGTTGAAGGCGTTGATGAGCGAGGCGTTGAAGGCGTCGGTGTACTGCAGCGCGGTGTAGAGGAGCAGTGTGTAGGCGATGACGCCGGTCGCGCTCAACGCCACGAGCCAGGGCCACGCGCGCACGACGTCGCGCCAGCGCGGCCGCTCGATCAGCTGTGCGAGCACGAGCAGCGGCACCGCGGCGAAGGCCCAGCGCAGCAGCACGAGACTGAGCGGGTCGAGCGCGGCCACCGCGGCAGCGCCCACGACGTAGTTGCCCGCCCAGAACAGCGCCGCCGCGAGCAGCGAGAGCGTGGCCACCACCACGGGTCGCCGGCTCACTCGTCGCTCCGCCCGCTCGCCACCCGCCCCACGATACCGAGTGCGCACTCCGGGGCGGGTGTCGGCGGTCCGGTGTTGAATGGGGGCATGAGCGAGGGCACGAGCATCGTCTGGTTCCGCGACGACCTGCGGGTACGCGACAACCCGGCCCTCACGGCCGCCGTCCGGCGCGGCGACCCCATCGTGTGCCTGTTCGTGCTCGACGACGAGAGTGCGGGCATCCGGCCCATCGGCGCGGCCTCGCGCTGGTTCCTGCACGGGAGCCTGACCGCGCTGGCCGCCGAGCTCGACGAACTCGGGTTGCGGCTGACGCTGCGGCGCGGCCCGGCCGAGCGCGTGGTCGGTGCGGTCGTCGAGGAAGTCGGCGCCACCGCCGTGTTCTGGAACCGCCGCTACGGCGAAGCCGAACGCACCCTCGATGCGGCGCTGAAGTCGTCGCTCCGCGACGCCGGCCTCACTGTCGAGAGCCTCCAGGCGAGCGTGCTGTTCGAGCCCTGGACCGTTCTCACCGGGCAGGGCGGGTACTACAAGGTCTTCACCCCGTTCTGGCGCTCGGTGACCTCGGGGCCGCCGCCGCGGCATCCGCTGCCCGCACCGACCGCTACCGCCGCCGGTGCCGAGCTGCACCACCGCCGCCTCGACTCCGACGACCTCACCGACTGGGCGTTGCTCCCCACCCGCCCCGATTGGGCGAGCGGCCTCCGCGAGCGCTGGCAGCCGGGCGCGGCGGGCGCCCACGAGCGGCTCCGCTCCTTCCTCCGGAGCGCCATCGGCGACTATGTCGATGAGCAGGACTTCCCCGCCGAAGACGCCACCTCGGGGCTCTCGCCGCACCTCCGCTTCGGCGACGTCAGCCCGTTCGAGGTGTGGCACGCGGTGGAGCAGCACCGGGCGCGCGTTCCGGGTGACGCGAAGGGCGCATCCGCTTTTCTCCGCCAGTTGGTCTGGCGCGAGTTCGCGTACCACCTGCTCTATCACCTGCCGACGATCACGAGCGAGAACATGCGGCCCGAGTTCGACCGGTTCCCCTGGGCCGAACCGAGCAGCGACGAGCTCGAGCGCTGGCAGCAGGGCCGAACGGGCATCCCGCTCGTCGATGCGGGCATGCGCGAGCTCTGGCAGACCGGTGTCATGCACAACCGGGTGCGCATGGTGGTTGCGTCGTTCCTGGTGAAGAACCTGCGGGTCGACTGGCGGGTGGGCGAGGCCTGGTTCTGGGACACCCTGGTCGACGCCGACCCCGCGTCGAACGCCCTCAACTGGCAGTGGGTGGCCGGATCGGGCCCGGATGCCGCACCCTACTTCCGCGTCTTCAACCCCGAGTTGCAGGCGTCGAAGTTCGACCGGCACGGTTCGTACATCCAGCGCTACGTACCGGAAGCGGGAACGGATGCGTACCCCGAGCCCATGGTCGACCTCGCCGAATCGCGGCGCGCGGCCCTCGACGCCTATGCCACGATCCGCTGACCCGGTTCCGCCGGGCGATGCACCGGCGCGGTGCACAATGGGTGGATGACCAGACGTGGCCTGTTCCTCTTCGCCGCGCTCGGAATCGCGTGGGGCATCCCCTACCTCTTCATCAAGGTCGCGGTCGGTGAGCTCGACCCGGCGATGGTGGTGCTCGCACGGGCAGGGCTCGCCGCGATCCTGCTGCTGCCCCTCGCCTTCTTCCGCCGCGAGGTCGGCACGGTGCTCCGGCGGTGGAAGCCGCTGCTGGCCTACACGGTGGCCGAGATCATCCTGCCGTGGTACTTCCTGAGCTCGGCCGAACAGCGCATTCCGAGCTCGACGGCGGGGTTGCTGCTCGCGACCGTGCCGTTGGCGGGGGTCGCGGTGGCGTTCGTGCTGGGCCGGCCCGAGAAGCTGTCGCTCCTCAACTGGCTGGGCCTCGTGGCCGGCATGGCGGGCGTGGCCGTGCTCGTGGGCTTCGATCTCGCGGGTTCCGACCTCATCGGGGTGGCCGAGATGGCGGTCGTGGTGGTCGGGTACGCGGTCGGCCCGGCGATCCTCGCGCGCTGGATGTCCGACCTCCCGGGCGTGGGCGTGGTCTCGCTCTCGCTCGCCATCACGGCGGTGGTCTACGTGCCGTTCGTGCTGTTCACCGGCGCCTGGCCGTCGGCGTGGCCGTCCGCATCCGTGATCGGGTCGATCGTGGTGCTCGCTGTGGTCTGCAGTGCCCTCGCGTTCATCCTCATGCTGGCGCTGGTCGGCGAGATCGGCCCGGTGAAGGCGACGACGATCACCTACGTGAACCCGGCGGTGGCCATCGCCGCGGGCGCCCTGGTGCTCGGCGAACGGGTGACGGTGTGGACGCTCGTGGGTTTCGCGGTCGTGCTCGCGGGCTCGTACCTCGTGACGCTGCGCCGCCGCTCCCCCACTCCGCCCGCGCCCGCGGGCCCCGAGGAGGCCGCGGCCCTCGACTGACCTCCTCGCGAGGAGGGACGCGGGTCGCCAGGGGTCAGTATCCCGAGAAGGCGTCGCGGCGCACCGAGCGGGCTCCCGCGCGGCGCAGTTCGTGCGCGACGTGGTCGACGAACCCCGGCGGGCCCGAGACGTAGGCGCGACGGCCGCGCAGGTCGGGCACGGCCGCCGCGAGCGCCGCCGACGTGACCCGGCCCGGGCCGAGGTACTCCCAGCCCGGCGGCAGGTCGCCCGGTTCCGACGGTGCACTCACGAGCACCCGGATGCCCGCTGCCACGAGCTCGTCGGCATAGACCAGTTCGTCGGCCGAGGTGACCGAGTAGACCAGCACCACGTCGACCGGCCGGCCGACGCCGCGCGCGCGATCGGCGAGCTGGCTCACGAACGGCGTGATCCCGATGCCGCCGGCCGCGAACAGGAGCGGCACGCCAGGGTCGGCCGGCAGCAGGAAGTCGCCACCGACCCAGGTGGAGCGGACGACCGCCCCGGGCTCGAGGGTCGCCAGCGCGCGCTTGAACGAGCTCGACGGCTGGCTGAGCTTGATGCCGATGCTCAGCCGCGACGGGTCGTCGGCGGGCGACGCGATGCTGAACATCCGTCGCGCACCCCGGCTGTCGACACCGCGGTGCGGGACGGTCAACTCGAGGTACTGCCCGGGCCGGAAGCCCACCGGGCGCACCGGCTCGAAGTCGAACGCGGCGCTCGTGGGGCTCAGGTCGCGGCTGCCGACGAAGCGCAGGCGCACCGCGCGTCGCTGACCGAACGCGAAGGCCACCACGTTGCCCACCACCAGCGCGATCTCGGGCGAGGAGTACACCGGCCCGAACTGGTACGGAATGCCGAACAGCACCGCAACGACACCGGCCACCAACAGCTGCTGCCACCGGCGCGGTGGCAGGGTGAGCGGCTCACTCAGCATGAACCCGGCCAGGAACACGGTGGGGAACGAGCTGAGTGCGAGCCACAGCGCATCGGGCACCGACTGCCCGAGGTCGACCAGGCGCACGGTGATGATGACGGTCGCGAGCACCACGAAGCTCAGCCCGATCGTGAGTTTGCGGGTGCGGTAGAGCACGATCAGCGCACCGACCGCAACGAACGGCAGCAGCACCGGGTTCGCCACCCACCACCCGGCGATGTTCAGCGTCGAGAGCGTCATGATCACCGCCGCGGCCGCCACCGGGTTGAGCACGTGCCGCCCCCGGATGGCCAGCAGGTACTTCGACGCCGACGCCACCACCCCGCTCAGCGCGATCAGCAGCAGACCCGCGGGGTCGGCGGTGGGCAGGAACACCATGAAGACGAGGAGCCCGGTGATGACGGATGACTCGAGGTGCGCCCGGGTGCGGAACAGCAGCCCGAACACCCAGCCCGACACCATCGTGGCCACGAGTGCGACGACGACGCTGAGCAGCAGCTGCAGCGGCGTGTAGAACAACTGCCCCAGGGCGCTCGCGACGACCGCGATCAGCGCGATCGCCCCGAGCACGACGACCATCAGGCGGTACATCGTGACACGCCCGAGCACGGTGTCGAGTCGGGATCTCATACGAACAGCTCTCCTTGGAAATCGCGCGAACGCTCGGCGCGACCGTCGGCGTAGAAGCGCACATAGCTGAAATGGAATGTCTCGGCGAGACGGTGGGCACCCGTGAAGAACAGGGCGGTCGCGAGGCCGTCGGCGAGGGCCGTGTCGGCCGCCACCACCCACGTGGCCACGACCTCACGGGCCGGGCTGCCGGTGCGGGCGTCCAGGATGTGGTGCAGTCCGTCACCCCACCGCCGGCGATTGCTCGCAGAGGCGCAGAGCGCAGTGTTCTGCACCTCGGCCACGCCGATCGCCTGGCCGGCGGCGAACGGATGCTCGAGACCGACGCGGATCGGCTCCGGCCCCGCATGCACCAGGTCGCCACTGGCGTCGACGACGTAGCAGTCGACGCCGTGCTCCCGCAGCACGCCCGCCACCAGGTCGACCAGATAGCCCTTGCCGGCGGCCCCGACGTCGATGACGACGGGCCGGCGCGTCGTGAGGGTGCGGCCGTCGCGGGCGACGTCGGCATTCCACGTGGGCCGGGCACGGGCATCCGGTGCCGCATCCGCCGACACCGCCGCGGGCCGCAGTGAGTAGTCGCGGTCGTAGCCGAGCAACTCGAGCTCCCGCCCTACGAGCGGGTCGACGGCGCCGTCGGTCGCCGCGGCCAGGCGGTCGTAGAGCGAGAACAACTCGGGTGCGTCGTCGGGGAACTCGTAGCGGCCCGGATGCTCGGCCACCGCGGTCACGAGCGAGTCGGCCCGGAAGCGCGAGTAGCTCGCGTCGAACGCCTCGACGCGGTCGAGGACGGCACGGCGCACGTCGTGCGCCAGCGGTTCGGGCGTCTCGATCTGCCAGCGCGTGCCGATCGCCTCGAAGTCGAACTGCGCGTGCCCCGAGGTGGGCGCGGAGCCGGTCATGGTGCCGCCCTATGAGGCGTCGGCCTTGATGGCGTCGATCGCCTGGTTGAAGCCGCCGCTCGTCAGGCTCGATCCGGCCACCCGCGAGACGTCGATCTCGTCGATGTTCTTGCCCACCACGACCGCGGCGATCCCGTCGGCGAACTGGGTCTGATACTGCACAGCCGTGGGGTTGGTGGCCTCCGGCGTCACGGTCACCGCGGTGATCACGTCTCCGGCGAGGGTGACGGAGACGTCGATCTCCTCCTTGCCGTTGGGCGAGATGTAGTTGCCCTTGGCGTCGTAGGTGCCGTCGGCGTAGGTGGAGCCGCCTGACGCATCCGGAGCGCTCGTGCTCTCGGCGGGTGAGGTGGCCTGCGCCGACGGAGTGGCAGCTGCGCTCGGCACCGTCTGCGCATCGGCGGGAGCACCGCCCGCGTCGGTCGAACACCCCGCGAGGGCGACGGCGATGGAGACACCGGTCATGGTGGTGAGTGCGATCTTCTGCTGGCGAGTGATCATGTGTTGTCCCTGTCGTGTGGCGATGGCGTCGGCGACGGCGGCGACTGAGGCGAAGGTATCGCTCAGTACTGGACAACGGCTGCGCGGGCCGATTCGTTCAATCGGCCGAGCCGGACTTCTGACGCCGCAGCCGGCGCAACGTGCTGATGGTGCGTTGTTCGGGCAGGCTCCAGCCGAATCGCACCGCGAGCACGCGGATGAGGGTGGTGACGATGACGCAGCCGACGCCGGCGACCGTGATGTCGGCACCGCTCGAGACGGCCGAGACGAGGAAGACCGCCCCGGCCGCGGCGGCGACGGCGTAGAGCGAGCCGACGTGCATCACACCGATGGGGAGCCCGAGCAGGATGTCGCGGAGCATGCCGCCGCCGACCGCGGCCGCGATCCCGACGAACACCGCGGGCACCACGGGCAGGCCGACCGAGAGCGCCTTGCTCGCGCCGATGGCGCAGAACAGCCCGAGGCTCACCGCGTCGAGGATGGTGATGGCGACGTTCAGCCGCGAGAACAATCGTTCGAGCAGCATGCCGAGCAGCGCGGCGACGATGGCGACCGGGATGTACCAGTTCGACTCGAGCGCCGCCGGCACCTGGTTGAGCAGCAGGTCGCGCACGACACCGCCGCCGAACCCGGTGACCACGCCGATGATGCCGACGCCCAGCAGATCGAGCCGGCGGTCTTTGAACTGGGCGGCGAACATCGCGCCCTGCACGCTGCCGAGAGCGGTGGCACCGAGGTCGAGCCAGAACGGGATCTCGAACTGCTCGGCGACCATCCCCCAGTCATATCACGCGGCCGGATCCCGCGGGGCTCAGCGCGGCGGTGGGATCTCGCCCGATCCGCGATGCACGAGATGGGTCGGGATCTCGATGTGCCGGGTGGGCGCGGTCGGCGAATCGATGCGCTCGAGAGCGAGGCGCGCCGCCGCCCGCCCGATCGCCATGGTGTCGTAGGCGACCACCGAGATGCCGAGCATGTCGGCGAGCTCGAAGTCGTCGAACCCGATCAGGGCGATCTCCTGGTGGCGGTCGCGCAGTTCGTGCATGGCCCCGGCCGTGGCCCGGTTGTTGCCCGTCACGATCGCGGTGGGCGGATCGGCCGATTGCAGCAGCGAGCACACCGCTTCCTGCGTGCTGATGGCCGGGTCGTCGTGCAGCCGCTCCCACTGCTGGGTCTGGGTGATGCCCACCTCCCGGAGCGCCTGACGGTAGCCGCGTAGTCGCTCGGCGACGGTGAAGATGGTGGAGGGGTTGCTCACGAAGCCGATGCGCCGGTGACCGAGCGCTGTGAGCGACCGGACCGCCTCGGCCATGCCCGTGCGGTTGGCGAGCACGACGGTGTCGGCGACGAGATCGGTGGGCGGCCGGTCGACGCCCACGATCGGGGTGCCGAGTTGCCGCTCGCCCTCGAGGTAGCCCTGGTTGCCCGCGATCGGGATGAGCAGCAGCGCCCGCACCCGCTGCGCCAGCAGGATGTCGACCACGCGCGCCTCGCTCTCGGCCGAGTCGTCGGTGGTGGCGAGGAGCATCGTGAAACCGCGCTCAGAAAGCTCCTGCTCGATGCCGGCGGCCACGTGGAAGTAGAACTGGTTTCGGATGTCGCCGATGACGAACGCGACCGTGTTGGTGACCCCGCCTCGCCGGAGGTCACGGGCCAGGGTGTTCGGGCGGAAGCGCAGCTGACCCGCGGCCTCGAGCACCTTCGCCCGAGTGGCCGCCGAGACGTTGGACGACCCCGAGAACACGCGCGAGACCGTCTTCGCACTGACACCGGAGAGCCGTGCGACGTCTTCCAGGCGCGCTCGAACGCGTGTTGGCTGTTCTCGGTTGGCGTCCATGTCAGCGTCGGAACTCCTTGGTTTGGATGGCATCCTATCAATGCCGGGGCGACGTCTGACGGTCGGCGAAAAACGCCCCCGAAGGAGTGGCAAAAGGATCGTGTTCGATTCGTTATCGAGCCGAAGGAGCGCGACTTGACGGGTCGACTTAGGATTGCGATACTCAGTACCTCGCGTTTGCCAACGTTGACATCACGAGGTACCGACAAGCAACGACCACGGTGAATGCGAAGGAGCTGACACGTATGGGTTCAGCACTGCCCCCCATCTTGGAGATGCGTTCCATCACCAAAGAATTTCCTGGTGTGAAAGCGCTCTCAAACGTCTCGATGACCGTTCGTGCCGGCGAGATCCACGCGATCTGCGGCGAGAACGGGGCGGGCAAGTCCACCCTGATGAAGGTGCTCTCGGGGGTCTACCCGGCCGGCAGCTACAGCGGCGAGATCTGGTTCCAGGGCGCGCCCGTCGCCTTCCGCGACATCCGGGCCAGCGAAGACGCGGGAATCGCGATCATCCACCAGGAGCTCGCGCTCATCCCCGAGCTCTCGATCACCGAGAACATCTTCCTCGGCAACGAGATCACCCGGTTCGGCCGCATCGACTGGGTCGAGTCCAAGCGCCGCGCCATCGACCTGCTCGCCCGCGTCGGCCTCAGCGAAGACCCCGACACCCAGATCAAGAGCCTCGGCGTCGGCAAGCAGCAGCTGGTCGAGATCGCGAAGGCCCTGTCGAAGAACGTGAAGCTCCTCATCCTCGACGAGCCCACCGCCGCACTCAACGAAGACGACTCGCAGCACCTGCTCGACCTCATCCTCGGCCTCCGTGGCCGCGGCATCGCCTCGATCATGATCAGCCACAAGCTCAACGAGATCGAGCGCATCGCCGACTCCATCACGATCATCCGCGACGGCAAGACGGTCGAGACGCTCGACGTGCACGCCGGCGGTGTCGATGAGGACCGCATCATCCGCGGCATGGTCGGGCGCTCGCTCGAGAGCCGGTTCCCGCCCCGCACCGCGACCATCGGCGAGGTGTTCTTCCAGGTGAAGAACTGGACGGTGCAGCACCCGCAGGTCCCCGACCGCCTGGTGGCGAAGGGCTCGAACCTCACCGTGCGGCGCGGCGAGGTGGTGGGCCTCGCCGGCCTCATGGGCGCCGGGCGCACCGAGCTCGCCATGAGCCTCTTCGGCCGCTCCTACGGCACCTACATCGACGGCCAGATCATCAAGGACGGCAAGCCCGTCGTGCTGCGCGACGTGCAGGCGGCCATCGATCACGGGCTCGCGTACGTCAGCGAGGACCGCAAGTCGCTCGGCCTCAACCTCCTCGACACCATCGAGCGCTCGATCGTCTCGGCGAAGCTGTCGAAGATCGCGCCCGGCGGAGTGATCGACTCCCTGCGGGAGTTCTCGGTGGCCGAGGAGTACCGGCAGCGACTACGCATCAAAGCGCCGGATGTGGGCGTCGGCGTCTCGAAGCTGTCCGGCGGCAACCAGCAGAAGGTGGTGCTCGCCAAGTGGATGTTCACCGACCCGGATCTGCTCATCCTCGACGAGCCCACCCGCGGCATCGACGTGGGCGCCAAGTACGAGATCTACACGATCATCCAGGAGCTCGCCGCACAGGGGAAGGGCGTGATCCTCATCTCCAGCGAGCTGCCGGAGCTGCTGGGCATGGCCGACCGTATCTACACCGTCTTCGAGGGCCGGATCACCGATGAGATCCCGGCGTCGGTCGCGACGCCCGAGAACCTGATGCGAAGCATGACGTCCGAGAGAGAAAAGGCAAGAGCATGACGACCTCCACCTCCACCGTCCCCGCTCCGTCGGCGCCGGGCTCCGAGCCCGAGAAGAGCGGCGGCATCCGCGACCTCCGGAAGGTCTTCGGGCGCGGCCAGTCGACGGCCCGTCAGTTCGGCATCCTGGGCTCGCTGATCGTCATCATCGTGCTGTTCCAGATCCTCACCGGCGGGCTGACGCTCTCGCCGACGAACCTGATCAACGTCGTGCAGCAGTACTCCTACATCTTGATCCTCGCGATCGGCATGGTGATGGTCATCATCATGGGTCACATCGACCTGTCGGTGGGCTCGGTGGCGGCGTTCACCGGCATCGTGGTGGCCAAATCGATGGCCGACTGGAATCTGCCCTGGCCGCTGGCGATCGTGCTCGGCCTCGTCGTGGGCGCTCTGATCGGCGCCTGGCAGGGCTTCTGGGTGGCGTACATCGGCGTGCCCGCCTTCATCGTGACGCTCGCCGGCATGCTCATCTTCCGTGGCGCCAACCAGGTGGTGGGCCAGTCGACCACCATCCCGGTGCCGCCCGACTTCGGCAAGATCGGCGCCGGCTACCTGCCGGAGATGGCGGTGGCGTTGCCCTTCAACGTCTGGACGATGATTCTCGGCCTGCTCGGCGCCGCCTGGATCGTGGTGAACGAGGTGCTCTTGCGCCGTCGCCAGAAGCGCACCGGTGCCTCCTCCGCCCCGCTCTGGGTGTCGGTGCTGAAGGTGGTCGTGATCGGCGGGATCATCCTGTTCGCCGCCTGGCTGTTCGCCACCGGCCGGCCGGGCACGAGCTTCCCGATCTCGGGCATCATCCTCGTCGGGCTCGTCATCATCTACTCCTTCATCACCAACAACACCACCTTCGGCCGCCGCATCTACGCGGTCGGCGGCAACCGGGTGGCCGCCACCCTGTCGGGCGTGAAAGACCGCCGCATCGACTTCTTCGTGATGATGAACATGTCGGTGCTGGCCGCCCTGGCCGGCATGATCTTCGTGGCCCGCTCCACCGCATCCGGCCCGCAGGACGGCAACGGCTGGGAGCTCGACGCGATCGCCGCCGTGTTCATCGGTGGCGCGGCGGTCTCGGGCGGTATCGGCACGGTCATCGGCTCCATCATCGGTGGTCTCGTGATGGCGTTCCTCAACAACGGTCTGCAGCTGCTCGGCGTGGGCGCCGACTACGTGTCGATCATCAAGGGCCTCGTGCTCCTGGTGGCGGTGGGTGTCGACGTGCTGAGCAAGGCCAGCGGGCGGGCGTCGATCCTCGGCGTCTGGCAGGCCCGGCGCAACGCCCGCCGCGAGATCCCCGAAGAACCTCCGGCCGTGGTGCCCTCGGCCGGAACAAACGAGACGAGTCGGCCGGCCGATCTGACGCGCAGCTAGCGTCCGGCGACAAGCACCACCCGTCTCACCAACCAAGAGAAAGTGATCGATCAATGAAGAAAATCGCTTTGGCCGCAACCGCGGTCCTGGCAGTCGCAGCGCTCTCGCTGGCGGGCTGCTCATCCGACCGCAGCGGAACGAGCACCGGCACCGACAGCACCGACGCCGCATCCGCCGGCTTCCCGGCCGACTCCACCATCGGCGTCGCCCTCCCCGACAAGACCTCGGAGAACTGGGTGCTCGCCGGAAAGCTGTTCGAAGACGGTCTCAGCCAGGCAGGCTTCAAGCCCGACGTGCAGTACGCGCCGGCGTCGAACACCGTGGCCGAGCAGCAGAACCAGATCTCGGCCATGATCACGAACGGGGCGAAGGTCATCGTGATCGGCGCGAAGGACGGCAAGCAGCTCGGCACCCAGCTGCAGCAGGCTGCCGACGCGGGCGTCAAGATCATCGCCTACGACCGACTGATCGAGAACACGCCGAACGTCGACTACTACGTCGCGTTCGACAACTTCAAGGTGGGTGAGCTCCAGGGCCAGGCCCTGCTCGACGGCCTCAAGGCCCGGTCGGGCCACGACGCGCCGTGGAACATCGAACTGTTCTCCGGCTCGCCCGACGACGCCAACTCGGCGGTGTTCTTCAACGGTGCGATGAGCGTGCTGCAGCCGAAGATCGACGACGGCACCCTCGTCGTCGGCTCGGGTCAGACCGACATCAACCAGACCGCGACCCAGGGCTGGAAGGCCGAGAACGCGCAGTCCCGCATGGACTCGCTGCTGACCTCGACCTACGGTTCGAAGACCATCGACGGCGTGCTGTCGCCGAACGATACCCTCGCCCGCGCCATCCTCACCTCGGTGCAGCAGGCCGGTAAGGACGTCAAGACGTTCACCGTCACCGGTCAGGACTCCGAGGTCGAGTCGGTCAAGTCGATCATGGCCGGCGACCAGTACTCCACCATCAATAAGGACACCACGCTCCTCGTCGCTCAGACCATCGACATGATCAAGGCGCTGCAGCAGGGCAACGAGCCCGAGGTGAACGACACCGAGCAGTACGACAACGGTGTGAAGATCGTTCCGGCCTACCTGCTGCCCCCCGTGATCGTCACGAAGGACAACGCGGCCGAGGCGTACAAGAACAACCCGAGCCTGCTCGAGATCGTCAACGCGGGCTAGTTCGAGCGCGACGCGCACAGCGGGGGTCCTCACCGATCGGTGAGGGCCCCCGCTTCGCGTTGCCTTATGCTCATCAGAGACGACATTTGTCGAGAAACCGGCCCTCGGGCCCGCAGGGTTCGGGGGAACGATGCGCCCATCCACGCGCGTGGCAGTGCTTGTCGCGGCGGTCGTCGCCGCATCCGCTCTGGCGGGGGCGCCGGCCGCTGCATCGGGCACTGTGCTCCCGCATCCTTCGACCGACCCGGTCGCCGTGAGCCCCTCGCAGCTCGGCCCAGCCGCCCCCGACGAGTCGTTCCCCGTGCCGCCCGACCCCAGCGAGTTGCCGGCACTGCCGATGCTGAACAACGACGCCCCGATGCCCGACGCGTCAGTGAACGCCAGCGGCACTGCGCTCGACCCGGAGCGCCGACTGGCACCCGCCGCGGCGGGCGAGGATCCGGCGCTCGCTAACGTGACGGTCACCGTCTCCACCGACGGGACGCCGTGGACGGATCCCGGACAGGTCACGGTGTACGCGGTTCGACCGCAGGACGCCTATTGGGTGGAGTTCGGCACCCACACCTCGCTCGGCGACTTCTCCGCGTCGATGTGGCCGGCCGAGTACCGGTTCTACACGTACTACGAGGGTTCGGCGAACCTCGTCAGTCCCGAACTGGTGACGATGACCCTCGAGCCGGGGCAGAACTACCACCTCGACCTGGTGTTGCGTCGCGGCGCGACCCTCAGCGGAACGTTGCTCACCGAAGACGGCACTCCGGTGGCCGATCCGCGCATCTGGTACGGCGAGCTCACCTGGGGCCTGCCGTCGCTGTCGCCCACCGCGTTCGACTATCGTCCCGATGGTTCGTTCACCATCTCGCGCCTGTACGGCGGCGACTACAACTTCTACTTCGACAGCACCTCGTCGATCCCCGCCGTGCGCGGCGAGTACTGGCGGGACACCCAGGAGATCGACCAGGCATCGAAGATCCACGTCGACGACCAGGCCGACGTGGTGGGTATCGACGTGGTGCTCGACGACGTGAACTCCCTTCGTGGTGTCGTCCGCACGAAGGACGCCCACGGCACACTCGTGCCGGCCGCGAACGTCGAGATCACCGCATCCGGCTACTCCGGCGTGTCCTGGCACACGGATGCCCAGGGCGTCTTCAATGCGTACGGCTTCCAGGACGGCTCCTATGCGTTCCGGTTCGGAGCCACCCCGGGCGGACCGAAGTGGGGGACCATCATCACCGACCCGGTGACCTTCACCGGCGGGACGATGGTCGTCGACGACTACGACGTCGAGATCACGCTGGGCGGCGACATCACCGGAGCGATCAGCTACGTCGAGCACGACGGCGACGCACCCCAGCCCGGCGACGGCATCGTCGTGCAGGCTTCTCGCCTGAATGCGTCGACCGGCGCCTACCAGCCCATCGCCTCGGCGAACGGTCCGGCTTACCGACTCGCCAACCTCGCCCCCGGAAAGTACCTGCTCCGGTTCGTCGACCAGCGCGACCGCGACGTCCGTGACGAGTACTTCGACAACACCCCGTACGTCGACGAGGCCCGACTCGTGACCGTGACATCGGGCGGCACCGTCACCGGAGTGAACGCCCAGCTCGACCCGTGGCTGGTGTGGCTCTGGCAGTACGGCGGCGACACCCGGTACGACGTGGCGCGGACGATCTCAGAAGCCGCGTTCTCCCCCGGCGTGCCCGTGATCTACATCGCCAGCGGCGAGAAGTACCCGGACGCCCTGAGTGCCGGCCCTGCGGCTGCGCGCCAGAACGGCGCGATGCTGCTCGTGGCCCACGACCAGGTGCCGCAAGCCACCCGCGACGGGATCGCGCATCTGAAACCGCAGAAGCTCGTGGTGGTCGGTGGCACGGCGTCCATCTCGGCCGCGGTGTTCAGCCAGCTGGCGGAGCTGCAGCCCAATATCGTTCGTATCGCCGGCGCCGACCGCTACGAGGTGTCGCGCAAGGTCATCGACTACGCCTTCTGCGGTGAAAAGGCGGCGACCTGCGAGCGCGGCGCGGACACTGTGATCATGGCGACGGGCGCCAACTTCCCGGATGCGCTGTCGGCTGGCCCTGCGGCCGCACACGTCGATGGCGCGGTACTGCTCGTGCCGGGCGGCAACGACGACGTCGACCAGGCCACTCGCGCGTTGCTCAGCCGTCTGCACACCGAGACGGTCTACATCGCGGGCGGAACGGCATCCGTCAGCTACGCCATCGAACAGGCACTGCAGACGACGGTGCCGGGGGCGGTCTGGCGGCTGAGCGGCGCCGACCGGTTCGAAGCCTCAGCGAACATCAACGCTCAGATCTTCGGGAGCGGCGAGACCGCATTCATCGCGTCGGGGCTGGTGTTCGCGGATGCCCTTTCCGGAGGCCCGTCGGCTGCGACCGTCGATGCGCCGCTTTACCTCGTGCAGAAGGAGTGCTGGCCGCCGACCGTCTGGCACGAGATCACCACGCACTACGAGCCGGTCGACCTCATCCTCCTCGGCGGGCCGAACACGATCGGCAAAGGGGTGTCCAACGTCGAATGGCTCTGCTGACCATCGAGCGCCACCCGGCCGCCGCTACTGGGCCGGGGCGGTGGGGGTCGGGGTCGGCAGGAGCGCCGCGATCTCCGCGTCGGTGAGCGGCACCCAGGGCGAGCTGTCGGGGTCAGAACTCGACGCCTCGGGGCTCTGCGCCTGGTTCCACCATTTCGCCTCATAGGGCACACCGTCGAAGAGCACCCGGGCGCCCTTCTCGTAGGTCGCCGTGCCCGCCCAGTCGGGGAAGGTACCGGCCGGCAGGGTGACCGGCTGGTAGGGCTTCTCGCCCGGAAGCACGGGGCCGACGAGCGACCAGGGGGTCTCCCAGTCGTTCAGTACCGGGTCGTCGGGAACGTCACCACGGGTCCACCATTTCGCCTGGTAGACGTTGCCGTGCCAGACGATCTTGGTGCCCTTCAGATACGACGACTCCTCGGCCCAGATCGGGTAGGGGCTGGTGTCGGGGTTGTCGACGACGGGCTCGTCGGGGTCGGGAGTCGTGGTCGATGCCGCCGAGGCATCCGGCCGGCCCGTGAATCCGGGCGACAGCAGACCGGCGAAGGTCTGGTCGCCCTGTTCGATGCCGCTGCAGGCATCCGACACCCGTTTGAGGTCGACGTAGTTCGGGCCACAGGTGGCATCGCGGTTCAGCGACCAGAGCGAGAGCCTGCCGAGCCCTTGCTCGGTGGCGAAGGCGTTCAGCGCCGAGGCATCGGCCAGGCCGAACACGTCGGCCTTCTCGTCGTTCTGACCGGCCATCGGGGTGGCGCCGATCTTCGACCAGAGCGTGGCGTCGGAGAGCGGCAGGTCGGCCTTCGAGTAGAGCGCCCCGAGCTGACGGTGCGTGGCGTTCAGGGCATCGATCGAGGCATCCGCCATCGAGTCGGCGCCACGGCTCGCACCGTAGTTCATGGTCATCACGTTCACACCGGCGAGGTCGACACCCGCGGCGAGCATCTGGGCCACCGCGGTGGTGCCCTCCTCGGTGAGGCCCGAGGGTGCGACCGGGAGCGTCAACCAGACGGCGAGCTCGCCGCCCGAGGCCCGCTTGGCCTGCTGCAGGGCGGCGATCGCGGCGGCACGACGCTCGCCCGCCGCGGAGTCGCTGAGCGCGTCGCCCTCGACGTCGAGGTCGATGGTCGACAGGTCGTAGCGGTCAACCACGGAGGTGTAGGCCGCCTCGAGCGCGGCGGGGTCGGTGCATCCGGTCGCCAGCTCGGCGTTCGCCTGTCCGCCGAACGAGACGATCACGTCGCCGCCCGCCTGCCGCAAGCGCGCGATGCGGCGATCGAGGTCGAGTGCGTGCGACGCGTCGTCGAGTGTGTAGGCGGCGCCCCAGGTGGGCGTGCAGGCGTCGTCGGGCGAGGCCACCACGAACGAGAGCACGACGTCGCGGTCGGCGGGCTCGGCGGGGGTCTCGAAGGCATAGGTGGGTGTGGCTGTCACGTCGACGTAGCCGGCGAACCACGGATTCGCGGTGTCGGCGCGCGCCGAGTCGAAGCTCTGCACGGCGAAGAAGGCACCCACCGACAGTGCGGCCACGACGACGAGGGCGATCACGACGCGCAAGGGTGACAGGCGCTTGCCGCCGTGCAGGCCGGATGCTCGAGGGGCGGCTGCGGGCGAGTGGGGTGTCGGGGCGCTCACGCGGCGCTCCGGCCAGCTCCTGCGGGGGCAGGGTGCTCGACCGTGACGTCGGTTCGCGACCCGGCTCCGCCGGCGGCCAGTCCGCGGGCCTTCACGGCCCGCTCGGCCTGCGGCTTCCGCGGCACCCGTCGCGCCCGGCGGCCGGATGCGCGCTCGGACAGGTCGGCGGGATTGCCGTGGTAGAGCAGCGAACGCCAGTCGATCGCGTCGTGAGCGCCCGAGGGCCCGTCGTCGGACGCACCGGACCCCGCATCCACCGCACCGCCCGCCGCGCCCGGGCCGCGCTCGCCCCGGGACACGCTCGGGGCCGGCTTGGGGTCGACGTACAGCCACCTCGTGAGGCCCAGCCAGATGTCGACGAGCGACGCACCGATGCCGATGTAGGTCAGGATCGCCCAGGCGGCGAGCGTCGCGTTCAGCGCCGCGAAGGCCGCGTTGCCCCAGTTGTGCGCGCCGAAGTCACGCCAGAAAGTGAGCACCGAGAACACGACGATGGCGTAGGGCGCCACCACGTAGAGCAGCGGGGCGGCGGTACGATTGCGCACCTTCGGGGTGCGGGCGAACGGGATCTTCTTCGACGAGATCGCCTGCTCGAGCGACTTGATCACACCGGCCAGGTTCACCGGCAGGAGGATGAGGTTGAAGCCGTAGATGCGGAAGATGTCGGTGAACCGGTACCCCGAGTAGCGCAGGTCGCTGCCCATGGCGATGAAGTAGGGCAACGCCGCGACGAGCACCACCGGGCTCAGCAGGCGGCTGTCGTAGGGGTAGGCGAGGAGGAACACCAGGCCGAAGCTCGCCCAGGTGATCGACGCCATGTAGTTGATGCGCAGCATCATCTCGCCGATGTCCACCGGGTTGCCGGCACGCTTGCGTGCCCGGATCTGCCGCCAGAACTTGGGCAGGATGAGCAGACCGCCGTTGGCCCAGCGCCGCCGCTGCACGATCAGCGAGCCGAAGTCGGGCGGGGTGGCGCTGTAGCTGAGGCGCTCCGGGTAGTTCACGAGGGTCCAGCCGTGCAGCCCCAGGTCGACGCTCGACTCGGTGTCTTCGATGACGGTGCGGTCTTGCACGTAGCGGCGCACCTCGAATCCGCCCACCGTCTCCACTTCGACGATGTCCTCGAGGGCGGGCTTACGGATGACGGCGTTCGCACCCACCCAGAAGGTGGCGCCGTAGTAGGTCATGCCCTGGTGCTGGATGTGCTGCAGGTCGGTGGTGGCCCCGGCCAGGCGCTCGATGCGGGTCGGTGCGCCACGGAACGAGGAGTACGGCGTCTGCGTCACCGCGACCCGCTCGTTGTCGGGCTGCTCGAGGAAGTAGACGAGCCGGAGGCAGTACTCGCGCAGGAGCAGCGAGTCGGCGTCGAGCGTGAGGAGGTAGCCGGCATCCGGCACTTCGTAATCGGCCGGGTCGGCGATGCCGACGGGGCGCAGGATGATGCCGTCGGGGCTCTGCTCCTCGCGGTAACGGCCGCCCATCAGACCGATGTACGAGTTGAGGTTCATCGCCTTGTTGGCCTCGTGTGAGAGCGAGGCGTACTTCTTGCGCTCGAAGGTCTCGAGGTCGGCGGTGAAGATCCAGAGCAGCCGGCGGTGCAGTTCGAGCATCCGCTCGGCCGTGGGCTGTTCGCCGGACTCGAGGGCCACTTCGAGCGCGTCGGCGGTGACGATGAGGTCGTAGGCGAGACCGCCGAGGACTTGTTCCACGAAGAAGGTGTCGACGTGGTCGGTGCGCTCCTCCTCGTCGGCCATGCCCTGCAGCCAGGCCGCAGCCTCGACGTAGGAGTGGGCCAGGCGGCGTACGTCGGATGCCCGCACCACGCCGCCACGCATCAGCTGCTCGCCCTCGAAGCTGAGCATCGAGTCGAGGGCGCGGTCGCGGGGTTCGCGGAGTGCGTCGGCGATGCCTTGCGCGATCGAACGGGACGTCTCGAGGCGTGCGGCGACGGCGGGGTCGGTGGGGAACGGCGGGTCGTCGAGCAGGAGGACGACGCGGAGGCTCGGGTACTCCTGGAGGGCGGCCGACCACAGCGTCTTGCGCACGACAGCCGGCTCTTCGCTGTAGGAGGGGACGAGCACGGTCATCGCCTGGTGCGACAGCGAGAAGTGGGCGTCGAGCTCGGCGCGGGGCACGCGCACGTGGTCACGGAAGCGCTGCAGTGCGCCCTGGCGCGCGATGAGATACATCAGCGCGGAGAAGGTGAGGAACGTGACGACCACCAGGTAGGAGATCGCCTCGGTGGTGAAGCGGAAGCTCTCGGTGCCGTTGTTGAGGAACTGGCGGACGATCGTGTACACCACGTACGTGACCCAGGCGGCGACGGTGATCACGATGGCCAGGCGGCCCCAGGTGATCTTCGCATCGCTGGGGACGGCGTGAACGGTCGAGAGGGGCTCAGTGTTGCGCTCCGCGCCGAGCTGTCTCTTTCGGGCAGGCGAAGCCAATTGGGTCGTTGGCATGGGTTCCTCGGGTCGAACGATGTTCTGTTGAGAAGGGGCGGTGCGTGTGAGAAGGGGCGGTGCGTGCAGCGAGCGTTGGGGACGCTTGGGGTGAGCTGCACGCACCACCGCGGCATCGAGCGTTGGGGTCGCTCTCTGATGCCGCGGACGGCGGGCGGGGGGTGACCGCGGGCCGTCCGAGTCTTTTCGGGACCGGTGGCGGGTGACCACCGATCCGGGAGTGACATTACTCCGGAAGGTGCGGTGATTTCACCTGCTCTCAGATTGGCGTGGCGGGCTCCCTCCAGTAGGGGTCATGGTGCGCCTAATCATTCCTTGATCAGGCACTATGAACTCCGCCCCAGGAGCTGATCGGACGGTTTTTGAGGCGTCCTTAAGGTGGCCCTGGCGAGATCTTGAGGTAATGCTGCCCAAATCTTTGGGCTTCACGCAGGCAGGCCGCCCCTGTTCGTGGGGCACGGGCGCGGTGCATCGCGCATCGAGGGCGCCTGCGAGATAGCCGGGTGGCTGAATCTGATCTCTTACTTCATTTATCTGATCTCTTGCGATAGCCTCGGTTCCGAGACGGGGAGGTCTGCGATGATCAGCAGGCGCGGGTTCATGGCGGGAGTGGCGGGAGTCGCAGGTGCCGGGCTCATGGCGAGCTCGCCATGGGCGGCGGCGCCCCGACCTCTGAAGCCGCGGGCGCCGCACCGGTGCTCACCATGATCGGCAGCGACCTCGTGGCCTTCTACATGGTCGCAGCCCAGAACTACACGATGGCGTCACGGATGACCCGGATGCGTGTGAGCAGCGACGGCGGGGACACCTGGGGTCCGGTGACGGTGCCGACAGTGACCAGCGCGCACATCCACGGCCAGCCGACCAACGGCGGCAAGGGGTTCCAGTTCCCGAACGGGCGCGTGGTGATCCCCGGTCGCGGTTGCCTGGACGGCAGGCAAGCGCATCCCGAAGGCGACCACGACCACCCGGTACTCCGACCTCGACGTCACCGACGACGGGATGATCACGGTCGCCTACATCGAGAACTCCCCCACCACGACGAATGGTCACGCCCTCAGCACCGTGCGCTTCGACCTCGACTGGCTGCAGTCGTGACCGCGTGCTGAGCCGGATCGTGGTGCCCGCGGACACCGGCGAGCCGCGGCACAGCGAAGCCAGCGCGGTGCGCCTGCGCGACGGCAGCATCCTGCTCGCCTGGTCGGCGTTCTCGGCAACCGCGGGGCCGCCGCCCGGAACCGAGAGCGACGACCCGACCGCCCGCGAGTGGGCTCACTCGCGCGACAACAACCCCGGCCGCATCGACGCCGTGCGGAGCGTCGACGGCGGCGCCACCTGGGGCGAGCGCCGCACCCTGGTGTCGCACGCCGCCAGGGATGGCATCAACGTGATGCAACCCGCGTTCGCCCGGCTGCCCGACGGCAGCCTCGCCCTCAGCCACAGCGACCGCACCTCGCGTGCGCGCTCACGGCGGCTCATCCAACGGAGCGAGGACGAGGGATCGACGTGGAGCGAGCCGGTCGATGTCAGCGGCCTCGACGGCTACGTCACCGCCGCGCACGACCGCCTCGTCGTGCTGCGCTCCGGCCGGCTCGTGCAACCCCTGCACCGTCTGGCGGACGGGTCGATCGCCACCCTCGTCGCCTGCTCGGACGATGCCGGCCGGAGCTGGCAGCTCTCCGCCCCGCTCGAACTCCCCCAGCCGGTGCCGGGCGCTCTGTACGGCTTCTGGGAGGCCGCCGTCGCGGAGTTGCACGACGACTCCCTCCTCCTCATGGGCCGCACCGCGCTCGGCCAGCTGCACCGCAGCCGCTCGCACGACGGCGGCCGCACCTGGAGCGCTCCCGAACCCAGCGGTGTCGTGGCGCCGTCGGCTCCTGCGCTGTTGCGGGCGGCATCCGGCGGCCGGCTGGTGCTCCTGCACAACACCGGGTACCGCGCGGGCGAGCTCATGCAGGGTCCGCGCTCCCCGCTGCTGCTCTCGACGAGCGTGGATGGCGGCACCACCTGGCAGCAGCAGACCGCGCTCGAGAGCGCCGGCGACCGGTGGTTCCACTACCCCTCAGCTCTCGTCGAGGGTGAGCGGGCACTGGGGAGCTACAGCGTGACCGATGTGTCGACCCGCGAGTGGTCGCTCGCGGCGAGGTGGGTCCGTCTCTAGGAGAGCACGTCCTTCGACGCGAAGCGGCCGTAGGCGAGCGCCCCGAACACCACCACGTAGCCGAGCTGCAGCAAGGCGTTGGCGCCGAACGACGACCACTCGATCGGCTGCCGCAGCAGATCGGCGAAATCGAGCCAGTAGTAGCTGAAGAGCCACGGATGCAACCACTCCGTCTGCGACAACTGCCCCAGCACCTGCGACACGATCGAGATGACGACGGTGGCGGCCATGGCGCCGACCGGGGCATCCGTCAGCGTGGAGATGAACAGTCCGATCGCGCTCAGGCCGAGCAGACCCAGCGTGACGTACCCCGCGATCAACAGCGACCGCAGCAACGACTCGCCGACGCTCACACTGTCGCCCGAGAGCAACGTCACCGGCCCGACGGGGAAGAGCGCGATGCCGATCAGGATGCCCGCCAGCGCCACCGTCACCGTCGCCGCGAGGCAGAACACCGCCGCAGCCGCGTACTTCACCACGAGCAGACGGATGCGCCCCACCGGCGACACGAGCAGGTACCGCAAGGTTCCCGTGTTGGCCTCCCCCGCGATCGAGTCGCCCGCCACGACCCCGACGGTGAGCGGAAGGAAGAGCGGGATCGAGACGACGAGCGCCGTCATGCCGACGAACAGGCCGTTCTGCGTGATGCGATCGAGGAAGGCCGGGCCGCGCCCGTCGCCGCCGTCGGTGAGGCGGATGGCGACGGCGATCAGGATGGGGATGGCGGCGAGCGCCGCCAACATCGCCCAGGTGCGGCGCCGCCGGAACAGCACACCGAGCTCGGAGACGAAGAAGCCCCAGCCGACGGCCCGACGCGGCCGGCGCGCGACGAGAACGGAGGGCGCCGCGGACGACTCACTGGACAACGTCGAACCCCTCCCCCGTGAGTGCCACGAACAGATCCTCGAGCGATGCCCGCTGCACCGCGAAGCCGCGCACCCGAACACCGTCGCGCACCAGCGCCGCGACCACGTCTTCGGGGGCGACCCCGTCGGGAATGGGCGCCGTCAGTTCGGTCTCGGGCCCGGGCAGCACCTCGGGCGGCAGACCGAGGGAGACCAGGATGCGCGCTGCGAGCTCCGCGTCGGACGCCGGCACGAGCACCTGCGCACGGGTGGTGCCGGCGCGCCGCAGCTCGTCGAGAGTGCCCTGCGCCACCAGCCGGCCGCCGCTCATGACGGCGGCGTGGGTGCACATCTGCTCGATCTCGGCCAGCAGATGGCTCGACACGAACACCGTCGTGCCCGTCGACGCGAGCGAGCGGATGAGGTTGCGCACCTCCCGAGTGCCCTGCGGGTCGAGTCCGTTGGTCGGCTCGTCGAGCACGATCAGCTCACGTGGAGCGAGCAGGGCGTTCGCGATGCCGAGCCGCTGCTTCATGCCGAGCGAGTAGGCGCGCACCTTCTTGCCCGCGGCGTGGGTGAGCCCCACCCGCTCGAGGGCGTGCGAGACGCGGGCCGCGCGACTGGCGGAGGGCGCGAATCCGTCGGCCGCATCCAAGCGCCGAAGGTTCGCCGTGCCGGAGAGGAAGGGGTAGAAACCGGGCCCCTCGATCAGCGCCCCCACGGCCGGCAGCACGCCGGCGAGCCGCCGCGGCATCTCCTCGCCGAGCACCCTGATCTCGCCCGCCGACGCCTGGGCGAGCCCCAACAGCATGCGGATCGTGGTGGTCTTGCCCGACCCGTTGGGCCCGAGGAAGCCGAACACGGCACCCTGCGGCACCGCGAGATCGACGCCGTCGACCGCGAGTTGCCGGCCGAACCGCTTGGTGAGACCGGTGGTCTCGATGGCGAGGGCGCTCATCTACCTGAGGCCCGTACGATACCCGAAGCCCGTTCGGCCGGGGCTCACCGGGCCGGCGTGGCCGACGCGGCAGCGGCCTGCAGCGCCGACACCGGAACAGCCCCGGCGAGCACGCGCCCGTCGTCGGTGACCAGCACCGAGAGCAACGCGGTCTGCAACGCCTTGCCGCCGTCGACCGGCGTCAGCAACTGCCCGACGAGGGGCGACGCACTGAGTTCGGATGCGTCGGCCCCGACGGCGAGCGAGACGATCGAACCCCAGCCCTCGCCGGTGACGACGGGCTCCGGATGCCCGGACGCGCCCTGCGTCGACCCGTCGCCGCCGGCTGGCAGCTCGTCGCGCGACGGGAACGGCTTCTCGGTGACCGTGGTGCCCTCCGGGGCGGTGAAGTCGAACAGGTCACCCGACGGCGCGTCGAGGGAGAGATCGGTGAAGCCGACACTGAAGGCGGGCGAGGACGCGCCGCGGGCGAGGACCTCCACCTCGAGGGGCAACCCGGTCTCGGAGTCGACCGCGATCGACACCGAACCCACGAGGGTGTCGTCGCCGCGCGGGGTGAGCACGAGATCGTAGGCAGAGCGGCCGGCCACCGAGGTGTCGGGGCCGAGGCTGACGTCGGTGCTCGGGTCGACGGCGTCGAGGAAGCGCTGCGCCACCTGGCCGGGCGTCGCGACATCGGTGGGGAGCGGCGCAGGGGTCTCGCCCTGCGCGAGGGTCGAGGGGTCGGGAAGGGTGGTGTGCACCGCCGTGTCGTCGCTGGAGTCGTAGAGCCAGACGTCACTGCCGTTGCGGATGGCGTCGCGCTCGGCCAGTTGGTCGAGCAGCTGCACCCGCAGCTTGTCCGGGCCGTCGACGTAGACGCGGGCCGAGTGGTCGGTGGTGAGCAGTTCGAGGGCGGAACTCAGGGACGCGTCGTTCTCGGCTGCCGAGGTCGAC